>NZ_JAFCJJ010000038.1 GCF_018131015.1 Bradyrhizobium diazoefficiens | reverse complement strand
AATCCAGTTCCAACCGCCTTGCAACGCCCCTCTAGCGCCATATGCGATTCCCCTACCCCACAAGGGGGGAGGGAACGCGCCGACGTTGTGGCTGGCTACGCCGCCTTCGCCTGCAAATTGTCGCAAAACTCCGCGAGCCGGTCGGCCAAGCGCAGCGTCGCGGGGCTGGCGCCCGGTGACGCCATCAGCGCCACTTCGGTCTTGTTGATCGGCGCAAAGCCGTCCTTCGCGGTCAGCACGCGGTGGTCGGCCTGGATCGACATTTCCGAGAGGATGCACAGGCCGAGGCCAGCGGCGACGGCCGCCTGGATGCCGGCGAGGCTCGACGACGAAAAGGCCATGTGCCAGGGGCGGCCCGCGCTTTCCAGCGCGTGGATGGCGCCGGCGCGGTAGAGGCAGCCGGGCGGAAAGCCGATGAGTGGCACCGAGGCGGCGTCGGCCTGAACCGGATGGCTTTTGCTGGTGACCCAGTGCACCCGCTCCGGCCACACCGCGATTGCGCCGTTCGCGCCGGCCTCGCGCTTGTAGAGCGCGAGATCGAGCTCGCCGCGTTCGAGATCGCGGGCGAGGTTCTTGCTCTGGTCGGCGCGCACGTCGAGCCGCAGGGTGGGATGCGAGCGCGCGAACGTGCCGAGCAGTTTCGCCAGCCGGTAAGCCGCAAAATCCTCGGGGATGCCGAGCCGGATCGCGCCTTCGCTGTCGGGCTCGCGCAGCACGTCGCGCGCCTCCTCGGCCAGCGACAGCAGCCGCCTTGCGTAGGACAGCAGCCGCTCGCCGGCCTCGGTCGGGCGCACGTCCTTGCCGTCACGGTGCAAGAGCACCTGGCCGATATCCTCCTCCAGCCGCTTGATCTGCTGGCTGACGGTCGATTGCGTCCGGTGGACGCGCTCGCCGGCGCGGGTGAAGCCGCCGGCCTCGACCACCGAGACGAAGCTGCGCAGGAGCTCCAGATCGAGTATGGGCACCTCCATTCGAAAACCCACTGATTGGCAGTTAATCATTTAATTTCCAAATGGCAAGCCGGCTCCCTAGATCGAGGGACAGGAGAATGCCTCATGTCGCTCGCCACCTCGATTTCCGTCTCCACCAGCCGCTTCAACGCCCTGCCGCTCGCCATCGTCCTGTTCTGCCTGCTCTGGAGCTATGCCTTCGTCGCCGGCAAGATCGGCGTCACCCATTGCCCGCCATTGATCCTGCTCGCCGCACGTTTCTCGCTTGCCGGCATCCTGATCCTTGGCGCCACGCTGGTCCGCGGGGACTGGTCGCTGTCGTGGCGCGATGCCGCCGTCTTCGCGGTGCTCGGCATCGCCAACAACGCGCTCTATCTCGGCCTCGGCTACACCGGCCTGCAATCGGTGTCCGCCGGCCTCGGCGGACTCATCGTCTCGGCCAACCCGGTGTTCACGGCGGCGCTCGCCGCGCTGCTGCTCGGCGAAGGCATGACCTGGCGCAAGGCGGGCGGCCTCTCCCTCGGCATCATCGGCGTGACGGCGATCGTCTGGCACCGCCTCTCGGTCGGCACCGATTCCCTTCATGGCATCGTCTTCACGCTGGCCTCGCTTGCCTCCATCGTCGCCGGCACCATCCTGTTCAAGCTCTTCGCGCCGAAGGGATCCCTGTGGATCGGCAACGGCGTGCAGAACCTCGCGGCCGGCATCGTGCTGACGCCGCTCGCGCTGACCTTCGCCGATATCCACGCGATCGATGTTACGCCGAGCCTTCTCGGCGCCTTCGCCTTCCTGGTGCTCGGCGGCTCGATCCTCGCCTACTGGCTCTGGTTTCATCTCCTGAAAGTGTGTGGCGCCACCGCCGCCAGCGCCTATCATTTCCTCATGCCGCCGCTCGGCATGCTGTTCGCCTTCATCGTGCTCGGCGAGCACGTCGAGTTGCGCGACCTCCTCGGGATCGTTCCGGTGGCGCTCGGCATTTATCTGGTGACGCGCCCCGCAACGCCGACCGCGTAAGAAGGAGTTCCCCCATGCCCGTTTCCATCACCCTGATCGGCGGCCCCACGGCGCTGATCGAAATCGACGGCTTTCGCCTGCTCACCGACCCGACCTTCGATGCGCCCGGCGCCTATCAGCTCCCGCATGTGAAGCTGGAGAAGAAGACCGGACCCGCCGTGAAGCCGGACGCGCTTCCGCCGGTCGATGCGGTCCTGCTCAGCCACGACCAGCATTCGGACAATCTCGACAATTCCGGCCGCGAGTTCCTCCACAAGGTCAAGCGCGTGCTGACGACCGAGGCCGGCGCGAAACGTCTCGGCGGCCATGTCGAGGGCCTCGCGCCCTGGGCGACCACGCATCTGAAGGACGGCGACGGCAATTCCCTGACGATCACCGCGACGCCCGCGCGTCACGGCCCGGCCGGCATCGAGCCGTTGTCCGGCGACGTCATCGGCTTCGTGGTGTCGTCGAGTCGCAGGGATACGCGGCCGGTCTATATCAGCGGCGACACCACCTGGTTCGATGGCGTGGCAGAAGTTGCGCGCCGCTTCAAATGCGGCGTGGTGCTGCCGTTTGCGGGCGCCGCGCAGACGCGCGGACCGTTCCATCTCACCATGGACACCAACGACACCATCGAGACCGCGCGCGCCTTTCCCGATGCGATGATCGTGCCGCTCCACACCGAGGGCTGGGCGCATTTCCGCCAGAACAGCGAGGATCTGCGCAAGACGTTTGACGTGCTCGGCTTCGGCCCGCGGCTGCGCCTGCTGGAGCCGGGCCTGCCGACGGTGGTCGAGGCGCCGTAGCCCCAACGTCGTCCTGGCGCAAGCCAGGACCCATTACCCCAGGGAGTGGTTTGGCGAGAGCTGGTAACACCGAATCCCCGTAACCACACCCGACGGTGGTTATGGGTCCTGGCTTTCGCCAGGACGACATCGGAGATGTTGTCGGCGGCTTGCGCTCACGGTCAACGTCCCTCAATCCTTCCGGAATACGATCGACGCCATCCAGCCCGTCATCAGCGCCATGACCGCCACGGCGAGGCCGTAGATGAAGCCGTGCTGGCGGGCGCCCGTCGCCACGAACTGCTCGAAGCCGACCTTGACGATCTCGAACGCGGTCTCGGTCTTGCCGAGGAACGCGCCGTTCGAAAACAGCTTGATCTCCACCTCATAGGTGCCGATCGGCACCTCCGCCGGCAGCGGGATGCCGGTGCGGAACAGCGTCGGCGTCAGGAACGTCACCGCGCTCGCATCCTCGCGATAGAGCCCGCGCTGGGTGCGCAGGCGGATGAAGGCCGAGCGGAAGGCGTCGTCCGGCACCACGTCGGCAAAATCGCCGCTGACGCGCTGGGTCAACAGCACGTTGTTGAGCCCGATCTGCTGCCGCCGCGCGATCTCGGGCGAAGTGACGCTTTCGAACGGGCGGTTGCCGAACAGCGCGAGATAGCTCGGCACCTGCAGGAATTGCCGGTAGTCGGTGTTGATCCAGATGCCGAAGGTGCGCTCCTTGCGCCGCGTCACCATGTCGGCGCGCGGCCCCATCACGGTGACGACGAGATCGTAGGCGGTGCGATCGGCGGGGGTGGTGGCATCCTTCTCGACCGAGCCGAACAGCACCAGCTCCTCGCCGGAATAGTTCGGCGTCACCGTGACGCGGTGGTTGGAGACCGAGACGATCAGCCGCTCGGCCCGCGCGGCGTCGCCGAGCAGCAGGACCAGGAGGGCTGCGAGCAATGCGCGCGTCATCCGTTCACCCCGAGCTCACGGATCGTGAAGAGGTCCTCGGGACGGATCACCAGCTCGACGGCGAAGCGGACGCCGACCGAGAGGATCAAGAGTCCCAGCAGCAGCCGCAGCTGCTCGCCGCGGATCTTCTGGCCCGCGCGCGCGCCGAACTGCGCGCCGGTGACGCCGCCGACCATCAGGATCAGCGCCAGCACCGCGTCGACCAGATGGTTGGTGATCGCATGCAGCATGGTCGCGAACAGCATGGTGACCAGCGTCAGCACCATCGAGGTCCCGATCACGGTCGAGGTCGGCACCCGCAGCAGATAGATCATCACCGGCACCAGGATGAAGCCGCCGCCGATGCCCATGATCGCGCCGATGAAGCCGATCACGATGCCGACGATCACGACCGGGATCACCGACAGATAGATCTTCGAGCGCTTGAACCGCATCTTAAGCGGCAGGCCGTGAATCCAGTTGTGGGTGCGGCGGGGCGGCGCCGCGCCTCGCCGCGTCCGCATCAAGGCGCGCACGCCCTCGGAGAACATCAGGCTGCCGACCGTGGAGAGCAGCACGACATAGGACAGCGCGATCATCAGATCGAGCTGCCCGAGCGCGCGGAGCTGCGTGAAGGTCCATACCCCGAGCGCCGTGCCGGCCACGCCGCCGCAGAGCAGGACGCTCGCCAGCGCCGGATCAATCGCCCGCCGTCGCCAGTAAGCGAGCGCGCCGGAAAAGGACGAAGCAGCGATGTGGCTCGCCACCGAGGCGACCGCCACCGCCGGCGTGATGCCGATGAAGATCAAAAGCGGCGTCATCAGGAAGCCGCCGCCGATGCCGAACATGCCGGAGACGAAGCCCACGGCCGCGCCCATCGCCAGCACCAGGAAGACGTTGACCGGAAGATCGGCGATCGGAAGGTAGAGCTGCATTGAACCACGCGCCGGCGAGACGGAACGAATTTCGCGTTCCTCAATAGCGGGATTCGCCGCCGGGAGGGATCAGGAAATTTTGGCGTGGTGAATGGGTGTGGCGAGGGCGTTCGAGGCGCCGAGGCTCTCCAAACGTCGTCCTGGCGAAAGCCAGGACCCATTATCCCGACTGGCTGTGATCGCGGCAAGCTGGAGCCACAGCGTCTTTCAACAACGACTTCTTGTGGTAATGGGTCCTGGCTTTCGCCAGGACGACATGGAGAGATCTGTCGTCAGAGCAGCGGCGGCCGCTTCAATGCGCCGCGGAGGCCGAGCGCTTGGTCGCGACCGGCTTCGGTGCGAGCTTTGCGCTCGCCTGCGGTGCGCCGTCCCAGCCGCCGGCGGGCGTTGCGACGTTGACGGCGTCGTCGGGCTGCGGCTCGGCGCTAAAAGTCTGGATCGCGAGCTTGGCGGCGGCGAGCGACTGCGGGTCGAGGCGTTTGGCGACGTCGTCGCGCTTGCTGGCCGAATCCGCGTCGCCCTGGGCGGCCGCGAGGCTGAACCATTTGTAGGATTCGGCGAGGTTCTGCTCGACGCCGATGCCGCGGGCATAGAGGATGCCGAGGTTGAACTGGCTGTCGGCGACGCCGCGGTCGGCAGCTTTCCGGAACCACTGCGCCGCGCTCTTGTAGTTGGCGCCGCGCCCGCCGCCGTCGGCGTCGAGCACCGCGAGATTGTGCATCGCCTTGGCGTTGCCGCGCTCGGCGGCCTGCGTGTAATAGCGGCGGGCGATGTCGGCGTCCTTCTTCACGCCGAGGCCCTTCTCATAGAGCGTGCCGAGGCGGAAGGTCGCGGGCACCACGCCGGCCTGCGCCGCGCGGTCGTACCATTTGGCGGCCTCGTCGTAATTCGCCGCGACGCCCTTGCCCTCGGCAAAGCGCACGCCGATCTCGTAGGCCGCGGTCGCATCGCCCTTCATCGCGGCGGTGCGCAAGGCTGGCCCGCCGATGCCGTCGGGCAGTTTTTCGCTCGGCGGCACCTGGACCTGGCCGAGCTTCGCACGGCTCGTCCCCGACAATGCGCCGGTGACGTCGTTCGCTGCCGCGGGCGGGGGCGCTGCTGCGGCCGGGGCCTGCGGGATTTCGACCGATGCGGTGCCTGCGGGGGTCGTCACGGTCACCGGCGCGGTATTGTTCTGCGACTGCCGACCGATCGGCGTCGGCGACGTCATCGACGGCGTGACCTGTTCGGGCGTGGCGGGCCGGCTCTCGACCGGCGGCGGCGCCTGGGGCGCGGGCGCGCTCGATGTATTCTCCATCGCCTGCGGCGGCGGCGCGCTGCCGCCCTCGAGCAGGTTCATCGCCATCTTGAAGGTGCCGAGCACGATCACGACGACGCTCGCGCCGACCAGCAGCGAGCGGATTTTCGAGGTGATCGTCGAGCCGCCGTCGCCGCCCTTCTCCTTGTTGCGAATCGCGGCTGCCGCCTTAGCGGTTGCCTTGGCGCTGCGGCCGGGCTTCTCGGGCGGTTGCGCGGCGGCAGCTTGCGCAGCGCGGCGCGCGGCCGCGATGAAGCTCGACGACGACACCGGCTCCTTCGGCGCGGCAGGAATTTCGCTGATCGCGCTCTCGGACGCCGCAATCCGCTCGGACGGCGAGGTCGGGCGGCCGCCCGGGCGCGTGCCCGGCTCGAGCGGATGATCCGGCGGCAGCTCGGGCGCGAGCGCGGCGCGCGCGGTGTGCGGCTCCAGGATTTCGCTGATCGCGCGCGGCGGCACCGGCGCTGCCATCGGCACGGCCGGCGGCGCGGCCGGGGCCGCGGCGTGGAATTCGCGCGGCGCGGCCACGAAGGCGGCCTGCGCGGCCTGTGCGGCGGCGGGGTTCGGAAGCTCGGGTTTCGGATCGTAGCTCGGCTGCGGCGGCTGCGGGCGCGGCTCGCGCGCCATCGGCGCCGGCTCGACCGGGGTGCCCATCGGCATCGGTGCGGGCTGCGGTGCTTGGGCCGGCGGTGCACTGCGCACCGCGCGCAGATCGCCCTCGATCATCGACAGGCGATCGACGACATGGCCGAGCGTGTTGTGGACGGCCTCGAGCGAATCCTGGGTGTGCCGGGTGGTCTCGGCCTGGTTGAAGCGGATGTCGGACAGCTCGCGCTTGACGAGATCGACGACGCCGGAATCGGACGGCGGCGGCGCGGAATTGCGGCTCTCGGCGAGCGCGGAATAGGTCGCCTGCTGGCGCTCCAGATGACGCAGGATGTCGTGCAGCCCGTCCTCGACGCGGCCGAGATTGTTGTTGCGCGGATCCGAGGCAGCCTCGATCCGCTCCAGCAGGTATGAGACCCGCTGCTCGAGATGCGCGAAGGTCGATGCGGAATCGTTGCCGACCTGCATGCGGTCGAAGCGGTCCGAGAGCGCGCGGATCGCGATTTCAAGATGTTCGGTGCTTTCGGATGGCCGCGGCGGCTCGCGCGTCTCCAGCGCCGCGGTCAGGGCCGCGATGC
This sequence comes from Bradyrhizobium diazoefficiens, assembly GCF_018131015.1. Classification (GTDB taxonomy): domain Bacteria; phylum Pseudomonadota; class Alphaproteobacteria; order Rhizobiales; family Xanthobacteraceae; genus Bradyrhizobium; species Bradyrhizobium diazoefficiens_B. The sequence continues at coordinate 44,618 of NZ_JAFCJJ010000038.1, read as the reverse complement.
GCTGCTCCAGCACGGCAAAGCTGTCGCTCTGACCCGAAGCGCGGGTGATCTGGTCGACTTTGGCCGACAGCAGCTGCACGTCCTCGGAAAGCCGCGCCAGCGCCTCGTTGGAGGCGACGTTGGAGACGATGCCGCGCAGCGCCGCGATGGCGCCTTCGAGCTGGCGCACCGTCGACGGATCGTCGCTGGCGCGCAGGATCAGGTCGAGCTTGGCGCCGAGATTGCGGATCGCCTCGTCATAGCCGGTGAGCTGCTCGGCGGGCGTCAGCGTGCGCAGCACCTGCTTGATGTCGGACAGCGCGCGCTCGATGCCGGCGAGCGCCTGCGCGTCGGTGCCGGAGGAACGGTTTTCGTCGATGCGACGGTGCAGCGAGCGGATCTCGGTCTCGATCGACTCGATCGCGCGGCGCGGCATCGCCTCGGTGATGGCGTGCCGGATCTCGGCGAGCTCGCTGCGGAAGGCCGCGATCGCCTGCTCGGTATGGTCCGGCCGCTGCATCGCCTCGATCTGGCTCGTGATCTTGAGCAGATGGCGTTCGAGCGCCGAGAAATCCGGCCCCGGCGGCGCTGGAGGCGGCGCGTAGGCGGGCCCAGGCGGCGCCATTGGCGGCAAGGGCGTCGTCCAATGAGCGGTCGCAGGCGCCATCGGCGGCGCGGCGCGCGGCGGCACCTGGCGCGGCGCGAAATTGTCGAGCTCGTTCTGTCGTGCCGTGATCTCGGCGACCGCGACGTCGAACGAGGCGGGGCTCAGGGGGGGCGAGCTGCGATAGACCTGGGCGGCGGCGCGTTCGACCGCATCGGCCTGGCGCTGGCGCGTTTCCACCGGTGACGGCGCCTGGCGCTGAGGCTGCGGCGGTTGAGGCTGTTGCGGCCGGGAGATTTGCGACAGCCTTGCATCGAGCCGCGAGATGGCGTCGTTGAGCTGGCGCGCGACGCCCTGCTCGCGCGAGGCCTCTTGTCGTGAAGCGTCCTGGCGCGGCGCGGGTTTTGAAATCCGTTCGATCTGCTGGGTGATCGCGTCGAGCCGCTGGTGGATGTCGGCGACTTCGCGGCTCTCCTGGACCGGAATCTGCGCCGCGCGCGGATCGGGGCGCTGCCCGTGGTGCTGGTCGTAGGGATTGCGGAAATTCGGTGCCGCGGAATCGCCGAGCGTGGAGTTCAGCCAGTCGTTGAGGGACATGCCGGCGCGGCGCGCGGCAGCCTCGGCCCGCTCCCTGACGGATGGATCGATGCCGTCGACGCTCCACGGTACGCGCGAATTCATGACTCTGTCCGGTTCCGACTCCGGCGCCCCACCCGGCGCCTCCAGCCTCCCCACGCGTCCGGTTGCAGGGCAATCGAACACGGCGCGGGGCGTCTGCCTCGAAAGCCGACTTTTTCCTGTTACGGTAAATAAGCGGTTAAGGAATAGGGGTACCGGTGTCTTAAAGTTGAGGGCGGCCGGCACCCCCGGTGTCATGCCCCGCGTAGGCGTAGGCGGGGCATCCAGTACGCCGCGGCCTCTCGGTTCTTTCATCGGCGCTGGTGGAATACTGGATCGTCCGCCCCAGTGCGCAATTGCGCACAAGGCGGACGATGACAGCTAAGAGCTGCGCGAAACCGGTGCCCGCCTAGCCCTTGCCCTCGCGCTTGCCATCCTCCAGCGGCACCACCGTGCCCGGGCCGCTCATCGCCGACATGGCCTCGAGGGCCTCTTCGCAGAATTCGGCCACCATCTGCTCGTGCCGGGCGCCGAGGCGGAGCAGGAGCATGTTACCGACGTCGGCGGCCGCCGACGCCGTTCCGTCCGGAAAGCGCTTCTTCAGGATGCGCTCGTAATTGGCGTGGCGGTCGCGGTGATGCTCCAGGCGAGCCATGAAGTCGGTGCGCATGGAATCGATGTCGATGCTGTCGAGCGCATGGAGGCGGACCAGCAGATCGTCCTTGATCGACGGCGGCGTGCTGGGGCGCGCGGCCCAGTGCCGCAGCGCTGTTCGGCCCTCGGGAGTGAGCGTATAAACCAGCTTGTTGGGCTTGCCGGACTGAACGACCTCGCGACCCTGGATGTAGCCGCGGTCGCGCAGCTTGGAGAGCTCGCGGTAGATCTGCTGGTGGTCGGCCTTCCAGAAGAAGCCGATCGAGGAGTCGAACGTCTTGGCGAGCTCGTAGCCCGTCATCGGACGTTCCGTCAGGCATGCGAGGATTGCGTCGCCCAGCGCCATGTTCGGCCTCCCTTCGCCCCTTGACCAACGAACTTGACTTTATGCGCATTAGCGCATATGCGTCAATGTGCATATGGATAGAGCCCGTGCATGGCTAAAAGCTCGCCACAGAAAACCCAGCGGAATCAAGCCTCGCGCACCAGTGCATGGGGTTGTTTTCGCGGTTTTTGTCCCAGGCCTTGAGGGAGCATCCGAGAATGACCGGCCTCGATTCCTGGTACAGCTTCATGAAGTCTCACGACCGCGCCGCGCTCTGGGACCTGCTCCATCCCGACGCCGTGTTCGAAAGTCCGGTCGTGCACGCGCCGCAGCGCGGACGCGACATCACGTTCAAATATCTGGCGACCGCCGAGAAGGTGCTCGGCGGTCCCGGCTTTAGCTATGTCGGGGAGTGGACCAACGAGAGCGGCGCCGTGCTCGAGTTCAAGACCATGATCGATGGCATCGAGATCAATGGCGTCGACCTCATCAGCTTCGACACCGATGGCCGCATCACGCATTTCAAGGTGATGGTGCGTCCGCTCAAGGCCATCAACATGCTGCATCGCCTGATGGCGGAGCAGCTTGCCGCACAGTCATGACACTGCCCTGAGGTTGCAGAAGCAGCTAAGCTCGCACGCAAGCACTGCGCCGCAGGGACCGATTCAGAAATTCCACCCTTCAAGGCTCATGCCGGGAGAACGCCATGCCGATCTATAAAGCCCCCGTCGAAGACGTGAACTTCCTGCTCAACGACGTCTTCCAGATCGATCGCTACGACAATCTGGCGGGCTTCTCCGATGCGTCGAGCGACGTGCGCGAGGCGATCCTGGGCGAGGCCGCCAAGCTCTCCGAAGAGGTGCTGCAGCCGCTCAACCGCGTCGGCGATCTCGAAGGTTGCAAGCGCGCCGACGACGGCAGCGTCACCACGCCGAAGGGTTTCAAGGACGCCTTCAAGCAGGTCGCAGAGGGCGGCTGGCTCGGGCTGTCGGCGCCGCAGGAGTTCGGCGGTCAGGGCCTGCCGGTGACGCTCACTCAGGCGGTCAACGAATTCCAGTGCTCCGCCAACATGGCGTTCGCGATGTATGGCGGCCTCACCATGGGCGCGACCGCTGCGCTGCTGGTGCACGGCACGCCGGAGCAGAAGAAGACCTACGTGCCGAAGATGGTGGCCGGCGAGTGGACCGGCACCATGAACCTGACCGAGCCGCAATGCGGCACCGATCTCGGCATGCTCCGCACCAAGGCGGTGCGTCAGGGCGACGGCAGCTTCAAGATCACGGGCACCAAGATCTTCATCTCGGCCGGTGAGCATGATCTCGCCTCCAACATCATCCACCTCGTGCTCGCCCGCATCGAGGGTGCACCGGCCGGCGTCAAGGGCATCTCGCTGTTCGTGGTGCCGAAGTTCCTGGTCAATGCCGACGGTTCGGTGGGCGCGCGCAACGGCGTCGTGTGCGGCTCGATCGAGCACAAGATGGGCATCCACGGCAATTCGACCTGCGTCATGAACTACGACAACGCCACCGGATGGCTGATCGGCGAAGAGAACAAGGGCATGCAGGGCATGTTCGTGATGATGAACGAGGCCCGCCTCGGCGTCGCCGTGCAGGGCCTCGCGCAGTCCGAGGTCGCCTATCAGAACGCCGTCGCCTATGCCCGCGAGCGCATCCAGGGCCGCTCGCTCACCGGCGCCAAGGCACCGGACAAGCAGGCCGACCCGATCATCGTGCATCCCGACGTGCGCCGCACGCTGCTGTCGATCCGCGCCTTCAACGAGGCCGCGCGCGCCTTCGTGATGTGGACCGCGCTGAAGAGCGACGTCGCCCATCGCTCCGAAGATCCCAAGGACCGCCAGGCCGCCGACGACCACATGGGCCTGATGACGCCGGTGCTGAAGGGCTTCCTCACCGAGTACGGCTTCGCCAACGCGGTGCAGGCGCAGCAGATGTATGGCGGCCACGGCTACATCGCCGAGCAGGGCATGGAGCAGTTCGTGCGCGATGCCCGCATCGCCATGATCTATGAGGGCGCCAACGGCATCCAGGCGCTCGACCTGGTCGGACGCAAGCTGCCGCGCGACGGCGGCCGCGCCATCATGGCCTTCTTCGGCGAGGTCATGGCCTTCGCCAAGGAGAACGGCGGCGACGAGGCGATGAAGCCGTTCATTGCTCCGCTCTCGACCTCGCTCGGCCATCTCCAGCAGGCCACCACCTGGCTGATGCAGAACGCGATGGCGAAGCCGGACAATGCGGGCGCTGCAGCGACCGATTACATGCATCTCTTCGGCTTCGTCGCGCTCGGCTTCATGTGGGCGAAGATGGCCAAGGTGACGCAGGCCAAGATTGCCGAAAGCGGCGCCACCCCCTATCTCTCGACCAAACTCGTCACCGGCCGCTTCTTCATGGAGCGGATGCTGCCGGAGACCGCGGCCAACCTCGCGCGCATCCAGTCCGGCTGCGCCACCGTCATGGAACTGCCCGCGGAAGCTTTCTGAGCTCGCTTCCGCGCCATCGAATTTTGGACATCAGACCAGGAGGGCGTCATGCCTGAGGCATTCATCTACGACCACGTTCGCACCCCCCGCGGCCGCGGCAAGGCGGACGGCGCGCTGCACGAAGTCACCGCGCTCGCGCTCGCAACGGTGCCGCTCAAGGCGCTGAAGGACCGCAACAACCTGCCCGAGGATTCCGTCGACGACGTCGTGCTCGGCGTGGTCGATCCGGTCGGCGAGGCCGGTTCGGACATCGCCCGCTTCGCGGCGCTGAAGGCGGGGCTCGGCGAAGCCGTACCCGGCGTGCAGATCAGCCGCTTCTGCGCCTCCGGCCTCGATGCGGTGAATTTCGCCGCAGCCCAGGTGATGAGCGGTCAGCATGACCTCGTGATCGGCGGCGGCGCCGAATCGATGAGCCGCGTCGGCATCGGCGCCTCCGGCGGCGCCTGGCCGATGGATCCGTCGATGGCGGTGCCGGCCTATTTCATGCCGCAGGGCGTCTCGGCCGACCTGATCGCCACCAAATACGGCTTCTCCCGCGACGACGTCGACGCCTATGCGGTGCAGAGCCAGCAGCGCGCGGCCAAGGCCTGGGACGAGGGCCGCTTCAACAAGTCGGTGGTGCCGGTGAAGGACATCAACGGCCTCACCATCCTCGCCAAGGACGAGCACATGCGTCCCTCGACGACGATGCAGTCGCTGGCGCAGCTGCAGCCGTCGTTCACGATGATGGCGCAGATGGGCGGCTTCGACGGCGTCGCCGTGCAGTCGCATCCGGAGATCGAGCGCGTCAACTACGTGCACCACGCCGGTAACTCCTCGGGCATCGTCGACGGCGCCGGCGCCGTTCTGCTCGGCAGCAAGGAGGCGGGAGCCAAGTACGGCCTGAAGCCGCGTGCAAAGATCCGCGCTTTCGCCAACATCGGCTCGGAGCCGGCGATGATGCTGACCGGACCGGTCGACGTCACCGAAAAGCTGTTCGCGCGCTCCGGCATGAAGAAGTCGGACATCGACCTGTTCGAGCTCAACGAGGCCTTCGCCTCCGTCGTGCTGCGCTACATCCAGGCCTTCGACATCGACAACGCCAGGATCAACGTCAATGGCGGCGCGATCGCGCTCGGCCATCCGTTAGGGGCCACCGGTGCGATGATCCTGGGCACCGTGCTCGACGAGCTCGAGCGCACCAACAAGTCCACCGCGCTGGTGACGCTGTGCATCGGCGGCGGCATGGGCACCGCGACCATCATCGAGCGCGTCTAAGGGTAGGGAGCAACCAACATGGCTTACAAGAATTTCAAGGTTGAGACCGATTCCGACGGCATCGCACTGGTCACCTGGGACATTCCGGGCCGTTCGATGAACGTGCTCGACGAGACCTCGACCAGCGAGCTCGACGCGATCGTGAAGGCGACCACGGCGGACGCCGCGGTGAAGGGCGTCGTCATCACCTCCGCCAAGGAAGCGTTCTGCGCCGGCGCCGACCTGTCGATGCTCGAGGGCATGAACCAGGCCTATGCGAAGGTCTTCAAGGAGCAGGGCGAGACCGCCGCGAACCAGATGCTGTTCGACCAGAGCCGCCAGTTCTCGCTGGTGCTGCGCGGAATCGAGACCTCCGGCAAGCCGTGGGTGGCTGCGATCAACGGCCTTGCGCTCGGCGGCGGCTTCGAGATCACGCTGTGCTGCCATTATCGCGTGGCGGCGGAGAATCCCAAGACCCGTCTCGGCCTGCCCGAGGTCAAGGTCGGGCTGTTCCCCGGCGCGGGCGGCACCCAGCGCGTGCCGCGCCTGGTGCAGCCGCAGGACGCCATGAACATCCTGCTCAAGGGCGATCCGGTCACGGTCGAGAAGGCGAAGCAGCTCAATCTGATTCACGCCATCGTGCCGGCCGCCGACCTCGTCAAGGCTGCGAAGGAGTGGATCAAGGGCGGCGGCAAGGCCGTCGCGCCCTGGGACGAGAAGGGCTTCAAGCTGCCGGGCGGTCCGGTGTTCTCCAAGGCCGGCATGATGATGTTCCCGGCCGGCAACGCCATCTACCGCCGCGAGACCTACGACAACTATCCGGCCGCGCGCGCCATCATGAGCTGCGTCTATGAGGGCCTGCAGTTGCCGATCGACGCCGCGCTCCGCGTCGAGTCGCGCTACTTCGCCTCGGTGCTGCGTTCGAAGGAGGCGGCCGCGATGATCCGCAGCCTGTTCCTGTCGATGCAGGAGTTGAACAAGGGTGCGCGCCGTCCGAAGGACGTGCCCGCAACCAAGGTGAAGAAGATCGCCGTGATCGGCGCCGGCTTCATGGGCGCGAGCGTCGGCTACGTCTCGGCCCGCGCCGGCCTCGACGTCATCCTGATCGACCGCGACCAGGAGAGCGCCGACAAGGGCAAGGCGCATGCGCAGAAGGTGATCGAGGAGCAGATCAAGAAGGGCCGCGCCAAGCCCACGGACGCCGAAGCTCTGCTCGCGCGCATCACGCCGACCGCGGACTACGCCGCGCTGAAGGACGTCGACCTCATCATCGAGGCCGTGTTCGAGGACCGCAAGGTCAAGGCGGACACCTTCGCCAAGGCGCAGCAGTACATGAAGCCGGAGGTGATCTTCGCGTCGAACACCTCGACGCTGCCGATCACCTCGCTCGCCGAGAGCTTCAAGGACCAGGGCAAGTTCGTCGGCATCCACTTCTTCTCGCCGGTCGAGAAGATGATGCTGGTCGAGATCATCAAGGGCAAGAACACCGGTGATGTCGCGCTCGCGACCGCGCTCGACTACGTCCGTCAGATCGGCAAGACGCCGATCGTGGTCAACGACTCCAGAGGCTTCTTCGCCAACCGCTGCGTCGGCCGCTACGTCGCCGAGGGCAACGAGATGTTCCTCGAAGGCGTGCCGCCGGCGATGATCGAGAACTGCGCCAAGATGGCCGGCATGCCGGTCGGCCCGCTCTCGCTGTCGGACGAAGTCGCACTCGACCTCGGCCTCAAGATCATGAAGGCGACTGAAGCCGATCTCGGCCCGAACGCGATCAATCCCGACCAGAAGAAGCTGATGGTGGAGATGGTCGAGAAGCAGGGCCGTCTCGGCCGCAAGAACAGCAAGGGCTTCTACGACTATCCCGAGAAGGGCAAGGGCCAGAAGAGCCTGTGGCCTGGTCTTTCCGCGCTGCAGCCGAAGCAGCTCGATCCCGATACGCTCGACGTCGAGGAGTTGAAGCAGCGCTTCCTGGTGGTGCAGGCGGTGGAGGCCGCGCGCACGGTCGAGGACCACGTCATCACCGATCCGCGCGAGGCGGATGTCGGCTCGATCCTCGGCTTCGGCTTCGCGCCGTTCACCGGCGGCACGCTTTCCTACATCGACTTCATGGGCCCGAAGAAGTTCGTCGAGCTCTGCCACAGGCTGGAGGCGAAGTACGGCTCGCGCTTCACGCCGCCGAAACTGCTGGAAGAGATGGCCGCCAAGGGCGAGACGTTCTACGGCCGCTTCGCGCCGAAGAAGGCCGCCTGACGCTTCGCCGCAGGCCGCTCACGGGGTCGCCGTGAGCGTTTCGCGATGTGATCGCCCGCAAATGGCAAAGGCCGGATCCTCGATCCGGCCTTTCGTTTTATCTGGGTGGGCGCGTCAGGTTTTTTGCCTTTTGTGGAACCCGTCACAAAATCCGGCGTGAAACCAATGCATGATGGCGGTGTCATCTTGCCGCGCAATTGTCATCGGCGCGCCAAGGGGACGTCAAGGGGGCGCCGTTCTTTTGCTCGGCCTTGGCATTACTCTTGCTCGGTTATCTGCCAATCAATCTTGCTGGAACGCTTGCCGGTCACCGGCAAGTTGAAAATCACGAAGAAAGTGTTCCTCAATGGACTCGCTTGCACTCCGGAAGATCGCGATCGATCGCGAGCTCGCCGCGAAATATGTCGCTACGCCTGCGATCGGGCGCCTCATGCCGGCGCAAAGGCCGGCGCGTCTGCGGCGCAAGGGGCCGGTGTTCTGGGCGGCTTTGGCGCTACTTGTGCTGGCGTCCGATTTTCTGCTCGCGCTGCTCGCCTGGCTCGCCGTCGATCTGGTCATGAGCTGAGATGTCCGGCGCGTGCAGGAAGTAGGTCGCGGCGAGATAGGCGAGCTGACAAATGGCAAGGCAGGCCGCGACGACGGTGACGCCAGCACCGAGGCCGAATTCCCAGGAACGTAAAACGATTGCGGAGAATACGGCAACGAGCGGCGAGATCAGGACCAGGGCCCAGATCCTGAATACGAAACCGGTCGCCATTCCCACCAATGCACTTGCCAGCAAGAGCAACAGGACAATCGTCAAAGTTCAACTCCAATGAGCGTGCAGGCACGCTGCAACCAGCATTGCCCCGCTTCACAGGCGGTCACAAGATAATTCTTCCGCAAGTCAGTAAACAGTAGTTCTCAAGACGCCTTCCGCCCGGCGCATTCCCGTGTCCAGGGCAAAAAGGCCGGATCGTCGATCCGGCCTTTTGCATGTTGATGGGCTTACGCGGCCTGGGCCAGACCTTCCTTCTTCAGCGCCTCCTGCACCTTTGGCCGCGCGGCGACGCGAGCCTTGTAGGCGGCGAGGTTGGGCATCGCCGACAGGTCGAACTTCATCCGGTCGGCCCAGGTCAGCATGGTGAAGAGATAGCCGTCGGCGACTGTGAACTGCTTGCCCATGAGGTAGTCGCGGCCGGCGAGCTGGCTGTCGATGTATTTCAGCTTGCCCATGACGCGGTCCTTGAAGAAGGCCTTGGCGTCGTCGGCCAGCGCCGGGGCGAACAGCGGGCCGAAGCTCTTGTGCACCTCCGAGGTGAGGAAGTTCAGCCACTCCAGCAGCTTGTAGCGCTCGGAACTGTCGCGGGCCGGCGCCAGCGCCTTGGCCGATGCCTGGTCGGCGATCATCTGGACAATGACCGGGCCTTCGGTCACGATCTCGCCGCTGTCGAGGCCCAGCGCCGGAACCTGGCCCTTCGGATTCACCTTCAGATAGTCGTCGCCATTCTCGAGCTTCTTCGCCCGGATATCGACCTTGACCAGCTCGTAGGGCAGGTCGGCTTCCAGGAGCGCGATATGGGGCGACAGCGAGCAGGCGCCGGGCGAATAATACAGCTTCATGGAATTTCCTCCTCTTTTTGACTTGGCTGCGGTCAAACTACGCCTACATGCACCTGCATCAAATAGTCAAGATTGATGCAGGTGCATCAAATAGGGTAAGAAGCGGGCGACGAGTTTGAGCGGGATCATGAAACGCAAACCATCGACCGAGGCAACCGCCGCCTGGATCCGCCTGATGCGGGTCCAGAGCCGCGTGCTCGACTGCGTCGAGCAGGACCTGAAGAAGGCCGGCTTCCCGCCGCTGGCATGGTACGACGCGCTGCTCGAACTGTCGCGCGCGCCGAGCGGCGAGCTGCGGCCGGTGGAACTCGAACGGCAGATGCTGATCCCGCAATACTCGACCTCGCGGCTGATCGACCGCCTGGTCGACGAGGGGCTCGCCTCGCGGCGCGAATGCAAGATCGACAAGCGCGGCCAGTTCGTCGAGATCACGGAAGCGGGCCGCGAATTGCAGAAGCGGATGTGGGGCGCCTATTCGACTGCCATCGAGAAATATGTCGGCTCGAAGCTGTCCGATACCGACGCCGTCAAGCTCAGCGGTCTGCTCGACCGGCTGGGCTGCTCGTGCGGCGAGATGAAGCTGCCGCCCGCCGTCAACGCCAACGAAAATACGCCGTCGCGATGAAATTCGCGGCGAACCAGCCGTCCGCCGCAACCGATGGGTTGGCGGACCATCCCTTTCACCCCGCGCGCCTTCGGTCGAAGCGCTTTTGATTAGAGTTTGATATGGCGCGAGACCAGATCGACATGACACCGCTGCAATCGCGCGACGAGCTCGTCGCGTGGTTCGAGGCCGGCTGCAAGCCGGCGTCCGAGTGGCGAATGGGCACCGAGCACGAGAAGACGCCGTTCACGCTCGAAGGGCACCGTCCCGTGCCTTATGAGGGCCCGCGCGGCATCGGCGCGCTGCTCGAGGGCATGAAGCTCCTGCTCGGCTGGGAGCCGATCATGGAGAGGGGCAACATCATCGGCCTCTACGACGTCACCGGCGGCGGCGCGATCTCGCTCGAGCCCGGCGGACAGTTCGAGCTGTCCGGTGCGCCGGTCGAGACCGTGCACCAGACCCAGGCCGAGTTGATGGCGCACCTGGCGCAGGTGCGCGAGATCGCGACCCCGCTCGGCATCGGCTTTCTCGGGCTCGGCATGACGCCGTCCTGGTCCCGCGCCGACATTCCGGTGATGCCCAAGGGCCGCTACAAGATCATGACCAACTACATGCCGAAGGTCGGCCAATACGGCCTCGACATGATGTACCGGACCTGCACGGTGCAGACCAATCTCGACTTCTCCTCGGAAGCCGACATGGTCAAGAAGCTGCGCGTCTCGCTGGCGCTGCAGCCGGTTGCGACCGCGCTGTTCGCCAATTCCCCGTTCACCGAAGGCAAGCCGAACGGCTTCCTGTCGTTCCGTTCCGAGATCTGGCGCGATACCGACAATGCCCGCGCCGGCATGATGCCGTGGGCGTTCGAGGACGGCATGGGTTTTGAGCGCTATGTCGACTACGCCCTCGACGTGCCCATGTATTTCGTCAAGCGCGGCGATGAGTATATCGACGTGTCGGGCTCGTCGTTCCGTGCCTTCTTCGAGGGCCGCAACAACAACCTTCCCGGCGAGCGTCCGACATTGTCGGACTGGGCCAACCATCTCTCGACCATCTTCCCGGAGGTGCGGCTCAAGCGCTATCTCGAGATGCGCGGCTCCGACGGCGGGCCGTGGGGCCGGCTGCCGGCGCTGCCGGCGTTCTGGGTCGGGCTGCTTTACGACGAGACGTGTCTGGATGCGGCCTGGGACATGGTGAAGAACTGGACCGCTTGTGAGCGCCAGGCGCTGCGGGACGACGTGCCCCGCTTCGGCTTCAAGTCGCGGATCAAGGACCGCTATCTTTTCGAGATCGCCAGGGAGTGCCTCGTTCTGGCACATGCCGGTTTGCGGCGGCGCGGCCGGGTCGACCAGCTCGGCCGCGATGAGACGCGGCACCTCGAACCGCTCGATCGCATCATCGATTCCGGCCGGACGCCGGCCGAGGAGTTGCTCGAGAAATTCAACGGTCCCTGGAAGAACTCAGTGGAACCGGCCTACGCGGAATACGCGTTCTAGTTCGATAGGCCAACGACGCGGCTTTGGGCTGTTCATCGCCCATACAGGTTTGCGGCGATCAAATGACGGCTGCAAAAACCTGAGCGTCGTCAATAGTTCGAAAGCAGTTCCGATGGGGAAGGGCCGCCTGCCCGGAGCCGTCACGGCAAGCATGGTGGCATGCATCGCGCTGCTGGCGCTGGTGCTTGCGTGCCTGCCTGCGCGCGCCCAGACCGCCTTCGACAGGCCCGGCGGCGACTATTTCAGCAACCCGGTGGCGTCCGGCGACCCCGAGGATTGCGCGCTGCTGTGCGAGCGCGATCGCCGTTGCCGCTCCTGGAGCTTCAGCTATCCCGACAGGGAAGGCGGCGCGGCGGTGTGTTGGTTGAAGAACACCGTGCCTCCGCGCGTGCCGGGCAGCTGCTGTATCTCCGGCGTGCGCGGCGCCGGCGTGATCGAGCCGCGGGTCGAAGGCGTGGAGACCTCGATCGATCGGCCCGGCGGCGACTTGCGTAACTTCGAGCTCAAGGACGGCGATGGCGAGGAGGCCTGCAAGGCCGCCTGCACCGCGGACAACAAGTGCCGCGCCTTCACCTATGCCCGCCCCGGCTATACCGGCCGCGAAGCGCGCTGCTTCCTGAAGAAGGAGATCAAGCCACCGCGCCGCAAGGCGGGGTTCACGTCGGGCGTGGTGCGGTAGGTTCGGATCACTCCGCCGCGATCACCGTGAGCTCCGGCCATAGCGCCTTCCATCGCGCGGCCTTCACGGCATAATTCGCGGCGGAGAAGTTCGGGCCCGGATTGGGCCGCGCAATGAGGCTTGCGACGTCGCCGAAGCCGTGCGGCGAATAAACATCGAAATGGTCGCCGATGCGCCTGACGCCCACTTGCGTGTTCTGCGTCAGGAAGCGGTCGATGCCATCGGTCGAGCAGGTCAGGGGCGGATAAGGCAGGCCGTGCTTGCCGGGGTACCAGAGATGCACGCGCGCCTGATTGCGCGCCTCGACCGTGACGCCGAGATGGGCAAGCCGCGCCTGCAGGCTGCGGATCACCGCATCCTCGGCTTCCCATGACGTGTCAGGATCGAAATAGAACACGTCGTAATCGGCGATGCCGTGGTCGAGCGCGCGGCCCGTGAGCGCGTTCCACACCGTCTGCACCAGGCATCCCGACACCAGCCACGCATCCGGCAGCGCGAGCCGCTGAAGTTCATCGACGATGGTAAGGTTGACCGGATTCTTCAGCGCCAGCGCGAGGAAGCGCGCCTCGTCCATGGCGCAGCTCACGCGCCCTCGCGCGCGTCATACTGCGTGCGCGCCGCCTTCGAGGCCAGCGCGCGCCATCGCCGTTGCAGGAACGGCTCGACGGCCGCGCGCTTCGCTTTGGACAGGCGGATCAGCACGATCGGATAGTCGGCGTAGTGATCGGTGAAATAGGACACCTTGGGCTGGCTCTCGACCAGCATCGCGCGCTCGTCGAGGGGGACATCCGGCATCACCAGGCTGTCACCGTCCGCCTTCAGGCGCGCCAGCATCTTCTTGCGCACCTTCAGCGCCGGCGTGCCGTAGCAGGTGCCGTCCTCGACCTCCGGCCACGTCAGCGCGAATGTCCTGACGTCGTCGAAGGTCATTTGCCCAAGGTCCTGGAACCGGCTCAGTGCACGGCGGTGAAGAAGCGCGCCATTCTGAACCCGGACAGCCACGTCCATACCGGCTGGTTGCGCATGCCGAGATCCCAGGAGCCGAGCACGGCATCGGCGCGTCCGACCAGGTTGTCGATCGGCAGGAGGCCGACGCCGCCCGAGCGCAGCGGCACGCGGCTGTCGGCGGAATTGTCCCGGTTGTCGCCGAGCACGAAGAGATGGCCGGGCGGCACCCTGACTTCATCCGTGTTGTCGAGCGGGCCGTTGTCGCGCATCTTGAAGATCATGTGCGAGACACCGTTCGGCAGCGTCTCGACATAGCGGTGGGCGGGTTCGCTGCCACCATTGTCGTCTTCGGCGGCGCCAATGCCGTCCGGCTTCAGCTCGGCGGCACGGTCGTTGATGAAAAGCTGGCCCTGTCGCATCTGGATGCGGTCGCCGGGCAGCCCCACCACGCGCTTGACCCAGGCCTGCGAACGGTCGCCCGGCCAGCGGAACACCACGACGTCGCCTTGCTTCGGCGTCTCCGCGAACACGCGGCCGGTCTCCGGCAGGTTGATCTGGATCGGCAGCGACGAGGTGCCGTAGCCATAGGGGAATTTCGAGGCGAGCAGCGCATCGCCGATCAGGAGCGTCGGCTCCATCGAGCCCGACGGCACGTAGAACGGCTCGGCCAGCGCGCCCTTGGCGATGAACACCGCGGCGACGATGCCGGCGAGCTGCATGATCTGGCCGGCCCAGCCGCTGCTCTTCCGCCTGGGGGTGACGGTTGCTTTCTCGACACTCATGCGCCCGTTCCACCCACCGTGATGCGTTCCATCAGAAGCGAAGGCTGGCCGACGCCGACAGGCACGCCCTGGCCGTTCTTGCCGCAGGTGCCGATGCCGGTATCGAGCGCGAGGTCGTTGCCGATCATGCGGATGCGATGCAGGTCGGTCGGCCCGTTGCCGATCAGCATGGCGCCCTTCAGCGGCGCGCCGACCTTGCCGTTCTCGATCTTGTAGGCCTCGGTGCACTGGAACACGTACTTGCCCGAGGTGATGTCGACCTGGCCGCCGCCGAAATTCGCGGCGAACACGCCGTTCTTGACCGAAGCCAGGATCTCGGCCGGGTCACGGTCGCCCGCGAGCATGTAGGTATTGGTCATGCGCGGCATCGGCACGTGGGCATAGCCCTGGCGGCGGCCGTTGCCGGTCGGCTTCATGTTCATCAGCCGCGCATTCTGGCGGTCCTGCATGTAGCCGACCAGGATGCCGTCCTCGATCAGCACGGTGCGGTTGGTCGGCGTGCCCTCGTCGTCGATCGAGAGCGAGCCGCGGCGCGAAGCGATGGTGCCGTCGTCGACCACGGTGACGCCCTTGGCGGCGACCTGCTGGCCCATCAGGCCGGCAAACGCCGAGGTCTTCTTGCGGTTGAAGTCGCCCTCGAGGCCGTGGCCGACCGCTTCGTGCAGCATCACGCCGGGCCAGCCGGCGCCCAGCACGACATCCATTTCGCCGGCGGGGGCCGGAATCGATTCCAGATTGACCAGCGCCTCGCGCAGCGCGCCGTCGGCGGCATCGCGCCAGGACCGGGTCTCGATGAATTCGGCATAGCCGGCGCGGCCGCCATAGCCCTTGCTGCCGCTCTCCTGCCGGTCGCCCTGTCCGGCGACGACGGAGACGTTGACGCGCACGAGCGGGCGGATGTCGCGATAGCTCTCGCCGTCGGGCCGCAGGATCTCGACCACCTGCCAGGTCGCGCCCAGGCTGACGCTGACCTGCCGCACCCGCGGATCCTTGTCGCGCAGATAGGCGTCGATCTCGGCGAGCAGTTTTACTTTGGTCTCGAAGCCGGGGGCATCGAGCGGGTTATCATCCGCATAGAGGCGCACATTGGTGTGTGGCGGCGGCGCGGCAAAACTGCCGGAATAGCCGCCGCGCACGGCCGCGACGGCGTCGGCGGCGCGAATCAGCGCCGGCAGCGAGACGTCGGAGGAATGCGCGTAGCCGACTGCGTCGTCCTTGACGGCGCGCAGGCCAAACCCCTGCGAGGTGTCGTAGGTCGCCTGCTTCAGCCGCCCATTGTCGAACATCAGCGCTTCGGTCTGGCTGTATTCGAGGAACAATTCGCCGTCGTCGGCGCCGGCAAGCCCGCGCGCGACCTCGTGGCGAACCTGGTCGCGGTCGAGATTGGCGCGGTCGAGCAGGGAGGTTGTGGCAGGGTTGGTCATGCGTCCGTCCATTATCGGGGGATGTGGGGCAAGATAATGGTTTCGAAACGGTTCCGCGAGGGGGCGGGGCGTCACATTACGGAAACGATAGGTGCGACTTCGCTTTAAGCGGGCTTTCAGGATTTCGGGCTATCCGGGACGAACCCTTGGGTGAGAGCCGCAGGCCTAAAGCGCGATGAGATTGGGATGAATCGTCATCGCGCTTTAGGTTGTTGTTTGCGCATGATCTTTCCGGAAAACCGCTTCGCACTTTTCCGGATCATGCTCTAGGCATGTGGAATTCCCTGCTTGCGTTCTGGGATCAGTATCACGGCCTGGTCATCGGCTTTGCCGCGCTGGGGGCGGTCCTGCTCTTCAACCAGTCGGTCTGGCGCCGGCGCTGGACGTCTTATCCCACCCGCGAGGCCTACCTTGCCGCTCACCCCGGCTGCGACACTGTGGACGGTGTGCGCTGCGCGACCTGTCAGCGGAAGGCGCTGGTCGGCCCGGTCGCGGGCCGGCGCCACATCTATCGCTGCGGCTGGTGTGACACGGAGCTTTATCGAATCGACGGGCCGTAACCCGACAGGCAGGGCGTCTGGCTCGTGATGAATTCGACGACCAGCTCGATGCTGCATCGGGCGTGGATCGGTGCTATGCTGCCGGCATGGATTATCGGGACGTCATTTCCATCGAACCGGGCAAGCGCGGAGGCCAACCCTGCATCCGACACATGCGGATCGCGGTGGCAGACGTGCTGGGTTGGCTGGCTGCGGGCCAAAGCCATGCTCAAATCCTCGATGATTTTCCAGAATTGACCGAGGACGACATCCGGGCGTGCCTGGCCTATGCGGCGGATCGCGAGAGGCGGCTGGTCACCGTGCCGAAATAATGAAGCTTCTGTTTGACCAGAATCTCAGCTTCAAGCTTTGCCATATCATGGTTGACGTCTTTCCGGGCTCCAGTCACGTGCGATTGGTGGGTCTGTCCGAAGCCGCGGACCGCGCGCTGTGAGACTTTGCCAAGGCAAATGGCTTCACGGTCGTGACGCAGGATGTCGACTTCGCCGATATGGCCGGCTTGTTAGGAGCTCCCCCCAAGGTGATCTGGTTGCGGGCGGGCAATCAGACGACGTCAGCAATTGCTGAATTGCTGCGGCGCCATGCGGAGACAATCCGATCTTTCCAAGACGACGAGTGGGCGACGTGTCTTGAGATCTACTGAGCTGGCACCGTCGCGCCGGCCGTGAGCCGTAGTTTTACGGCACCGTGACTTCACGGCTATTTAAGCCACAAGATGGAACCGTGCCCTCGCGGCCCCGAGCTCGGGCCCGCGTAGGGAAGCGTGTACCGTGACCACTCTCGATCAAGCAGATAGCCTGCCGCTACGGCCAAAGCTGTCCTTCGCCGGCGCGGCCTATGAAGACAGGTTCTGCCAATATTATCACGGCTTCTACTATCGCTATGCCCAGGCCAGCCTTGCGGTCGGCATGGCCCTGATCCTTGGCGACTACCTCGTCGACCGCATGGCCTTCAACGGGCCCGCCAATTTCTATCGCATCCAGCTCTGCCTGCCGCTGCTCGGAAGCGGGCTCGCGGTCTCCTTCACCGACCTCGCGCGGCGGCACTGGCAATCCGTCATGTCCACCTTCATCGTGGCGGTGGCCTGGTCCTTGTTCTGGGTGCTGTCGCTGATCGACCGCGACGGCGGCATGGGCCTCAAATCGTGGGTCGGAATCCTCAACTTCACGTTCCTCGAGTTTTATTGCTTCGTCATTCTGGGCGTGCAGTTCCGCATTGCGCTGCCGGCGGGGATCGCGATCCTGCTGATGTTCGAGGCTGCCATGCACGCCGCGCTCGGCACCGACTTCGCGGCCTTCTGCTACTGGTCCTATCACGTCGTGACCCTGTTCATCCTGGCCGCGGGCATCGGCTGGTGGCGCGAGTTTCTGGTCCGCAAGGATTATTCCACGCAGACCGCGCTGAAGTCCGCCAGGGACGTCCTGAAGAACCAGAATCACCTGCTCGAGATCGAGGTCGAAAAGCGCACCCGCGAGATCCAGGAAACGCAGGATGCGACCATCGTGGTCCTGGCCTCGCTCGTGGAGACCCGCGACAACGAGACCGGCAACCATATCCGCCGCACCCAGCAGTACGTGCGGGCGCTGGCCCGGAAGCTGCTATTCCATCCAGCCTTCGCAAGCCACCTGGCCGGGCAGCAGATCGACATGCTGTTCAAGTCGGCGCCGTTGCATGACATCGGCAAGGTCGGCATTCCCGACAGCATTCTCCTGAAGCCGGGCCGGCTCGATCCGGCCGAGTTCGAGATCATGAAGACCCATGCCACGCTCGGCTATGAGGCGATCGAGAAGGCCGAGCGGCAGCTCGGCATCAGCGTCGACTTCCTCGCCTGCGCCAAGGAAATTGCGCTCAACCACCATGAGAAATGGGACGGCAGCGGCTATCCGGCGGGGCTCGCGGGCACCAAAATCCCGGTCTCGGCGCGTCTGATGGCGGTCGCCGACGTCTACGATGCCTTGACCACGCGCCGCGTCTACAAGGAGGCGATGTCGCACGAGGAAGCGATCACGATCATCCTCGACGGCCGCGGCCGGCACTTCGACCCTGCCGTCGTCGACGCCTTCGCCGAAATGACCGAGCAGTTCAGGGAGATCGCCATCCGTTACGCCGACTGAGAAGCGGCGGCAGCCCCTACGGCAGCTTGTCGTACCCTTCGCCAAGCCCGTTCAGGCTGAGCGGGAAGCCGATGCCTTCCTCGGGCGTCTCGAAGATGATGAAGGTGGCGGTCTTGGCGCTGCGGAGCTGGCCGAGCAGCTTGTCTTCCAGCACGACCTCGGCGACGCAGCCATTGGGCAGGCAGCGGACGAAGCCGGCGCGACCGACGTCCTGGTTGTCGAGCTTGAGGCCAAGGCCCGAGGGCAGCAGCACACCGAGGGGGGCGACCACCCGCATCAGGCGGCTCTTCTGGTCGGCGGTCTTCAGCACGATCACGGTGAGGCCGGCATTGGAACGGTCCTCGGCGACCACGCTCTGGATCAGGGCGCACTGCTCGCTCTGGGCGCCCGGCGGGGTGTCGCAGCGGATCTGCCAGTCGCCATGGACGGAGCGCACCGCGCCCTGGGCATGGGCGAAACCGGGCAGGAAAACACCGGGCATGGCGAGGAGAGCCGCGGCCAGAAGGCCGGCCAGCGCCCTGCGGCTGTTATCCGGGCTTGCCAGGCACCTTGCCAAGCACCCTGCCATGCATCTCGAAAGCCCCATCGGGGTCGGTCCCTCTGCTTGCTTGGGTCGCTTGCACTGGACTGATACGGAAATGACGGCGTCTTGAAGGCGATTCCCAAGCAAATTCCACGCCGCCCCGACCGCCACCGCCGGCACGAATCAGGTTCCTGTGCGGATCTCCGCCTGTGCCTACAACGGGCAATCCCGCTGTCAAGCTGCGGCATCCCGGGAAGCGGTATTTTTGTCTGATGTTGCCAGAGCGTTTTCGAGCGAAGTGGACACCGGTTCGCGTCTAGAAAACGCGTCAAAACAAGAATCTAGAGCCCCGTTCCGATTCCATCGCAACGGGAAAGGCTCCAGGAAATATCTTGCGCTTGATGGCTGACAGAAGAGCGGCAAGACTGCATTGCGATAGATCAAGAATTATGGTTTGAGAGGCTTGATTTCGGCGTTCCAGCGATCTGGCCCCAATTCCTCTTAGAGGTATTCTCGAGTGGCGGTTTGTCGGACGGGCGGGTCGAATAAGCATGTCCCGGACATAGGGAATGCATCTGGGGTGACTACCTAAGGGGAGCGCGAACGGCATGAGGATGTCGATGGGTCGGGTGGGCCGGCATTTGCTGGGATTGGCCACCATCGCCTTGGTGGCGACTGGCGTCACGTTGGCGACGGGCGGGGCGGCATTCGCCGAGCTCGGGCAGCCCGCGCCGTGGGAGTGGAAGCTTCAGGAATCCGGCTCCCCGGTGATGGACAACATCGTCTGGTTCCACAATTTCCTGTCCGTGCTGATCACGGTGATCACGCTGTTCGTTCTGGCGCTGCTCGTGGTCGTGGTGGTCAAGTTCAACGCCAGGGCCAATCCGGTGCCGTCGCGGACCACCCACAACACCCTGATCGAGGTGGTGTGGACCCTGGTTCCGGTGCTGATCCTGGTTGGCATCGCGGTGCCGTCGTTCCGCCTCCTGTTCCTCGAGCTCGACGTGCCGAAGGCGGATGTCACCGTCAAGGCGACCGGCAAGCAGTGGTACTGGTCCTACGCCTATCCCGACAACGGCAAGTTCGAATTCGATTCGCTGATGGCCCAGGACAAGCAGCCGCGGCTGCTCGGCGTCGACAACGAGATGGTGGTGCCGGTCAACAAGGTGATTCGCGTCCAGACCACCGGCGCCGACGTCATCCACGCCTTCGCGCTGCCGGCCTTCGGCGTCAAGATCGACGCCATTCCCGGCCGGCTCAACGAGACCTGGTTCAAGGCCACCAAGACCGGCATGTATTACGGCCAGTGCTCGGAACTGTGCGGCAAGGATCACGCTTTCATGCCGATCGCGATCCGCGTGGTCAGCGACCAGGAGTTCGCCTCCTGGGTCGAGGCGGCGAAGAAGAAATTCGCGAGCGGCGGCACCAGCACCTACGCCTCCGCGGCCGGCCCGACGCAGTAAGCGTCGGGTGACGGCGCGGGGACTGGAAGCGAGATAAAGGGCGGGACCGCACACGGTCCGAACGGGACGCAAGGCAGGATTTGAAAATGGCAACGAGCGCAGCGGCACACGGCGATCACGCGCAAGACCACGGACATGACGAGCACGCCCATCCGACCGGATGGCGGCGTTACGTCTATTCGACCAACCACAAGGACATCGGCACGATGTACCTGATCTTCGCGGTCATCGCCGGCGTCATCGGCGCCGCGATGTCGGTCGCGATCCGGGCCGAGCTGATGTATCCGGGCGTGCAGATCTTCCACGAGACGCACACCTACAACGTCTTCGTGACCAGCCACGGCCTGATCATGATCTTCTTCATGGTCATGCCGGCGATGATCGGCGGCTTCGGCAACTGGTTCGTGCCCTTGATGATCGGTGCGCCCGACATGGCGTTCCCGCGCATGAACAACATCTCGTTCTGGCTGCTGCCGGCCTCCTTCGCGCTGCTCCTGCTCTCGACCTTCGTCGAGGGCGAGCCGGGCGCCAACGGCGTCGGCGCGGGCTGGACCATCTACGCGCCGCTGTCGACCTCGGGCCATCCGGGCCCGGCCGTCGACTTCGCGATCCTGTCGCTGCACCTTGCCGGCGCCTCCTCGATCCTCGGCGCCATCAACTTCATCACCACGATCTTCAACATGCGCGCGCCGGGCATGACCCTGCACAAGATGCCGCTGTTCGTGTGGTCGATCCTGGTGACGGTGTTCCTGCTGCTGCTGTCGCTGCCGGTGCTCGCCGGCGCGATCACCATGCTGCTGACCGACCGCAATTTCGGCACCACGTTCTTCTCGCCCGACGGCGGCGGCGATCCGGTGCTGTTCCAGCACCTGTTCTGGTTCTTCGGCCATCCCGAGGTGTACATCCTGATCCTGCCCGGCTTCGGCATGATCAGCCAGATTGTCTCCACCTTCTCGCGCAAGCCCGTGTTCGGCTATCTCGGCATGGCCTACGCCATGGTCGCGATCGGCGGCATCGGCTTCGTGGTGTGGGCGCACCACATGTACACGGTCGGCATGTCGTCGGCGACGCAGGCCTATTTCGTCGCCGCCACCATGGTGATCGCGGTTCCGACCGGCGTGAAGATCTTCTCCTGGATCGCTACGATGTGGGGCGGCTCGATCGAGTTCCGCGCCCCGATGATCTGGGCGGTGGGCTTCATCTTCCTGTTCACGGTCGGCGGCGTCACCGGCGTCGTGCTGGCGAACGCCGGCGTCGACCGCGTGCTGCAGGAGACCTACTACGTCGTCGCGCACTTCCACTACGTGCTGTCGCTTGGCGCGGTGTTCGCGATCTTCGCCGGCTGGTACTACTGGTTCCCGAAGATGTCGGGCTACATGTACAACGAGACGCTGGCCAAGGCGCACTTCTGGGTCACCTTCGTCGGCGTCAACCTGGTGTTCTTCCCGCAGCACTTCCTCGGCCTGTCGGGCATGCCGCGCCGCTATGTCGACTATCCCGATGCCTTCGCGGGCTGGAACCTGGTCTCGTCGGTCGGCTCCTACATCTCCGGCTTCGGCGTGCTGATCTTCCTCTACTGCGTGATCGAGGCCTTCATGAAGAAGGTGCCGGCGGGCGACAACCCCTGGGGTGCAGGTGCGACCACGCTGGAATGGACGCTGCCCTCGCCGCCGCCCTTCCACCAGTTCGAAGTGCTGCCCCGCGTGCAGTAAGCCGAAACTCCCGCGGCGCCCGTGACGGGCGCCGCGGCTCTATCACGAAGCGAGTTGAATTCAGTGTCCGTCCTCGACCACAACGCCATCGACATCAATCCAAGGATCTCCGAAGCGGAGGTCGGCGATTACATCGCGCTCTTGAAGCCGCGGGTGATGTCGCTGGTGATCTTCACCGCCCTGGTCGGGATGGCGATGGCGCCTGGACATTTCCACCCCGTGCTGGCGATCACCGCGCTGCTCTGCATCGCCGTCGGTGCCGGCGCCTCCGGCGCGCTCAACATGGCGCTCGAGGGCGACATCGACGCCGTCATGTCGCGCACGGCGAACCGGCCGATTCCGCGCGGCCGCGTCACCAGGCCCGAGGCGATGGCGTTCGGCATGACGCTCGCCTTCTTCTCGGTGATGACGCTCGGCATCCTCGTCAACTGGATCGCGGGCGCGCTGCTCGCCTTCACCATCTTCTTCTATGTCGTGATCTACACGATGGGCCTGAAGCGCTGGACCGCGCAGAACATCGTGATCGGCGGCGCCGCCGGCGCGCTGCCGCCGGTGGTGGCCTGGGCCGCGGTGACCGGCTCCGTCGACGTTGAGCCGCTGCTGCTGTTCGCCATCATCTTCTTCTGGACGCCGCCGCACTTCTGGGCGCTGGCGCTGTTCCGCTCGGACGACTACGCCCGCGCCGGCATTCCGATGCTGCCCAACGTCGCCGGTCCCGACGCGACCCGTCTGCAGATCCTGCTCTACACCATCGTCCTGATCGCGGTGGCCGCGGCGCCCTGGGCGCTCGGCTATTTCGACGCCATCTACGGCGTCACCTCGCTGGTGCTCGGCGCTGGCATGCTGGTGCTCGCCATCAACGTCTATCTGCGCCGTGAACGCAGCCAGTCGCTGCGCGCGACCCGCAAGCTGTTTGCCTTCTCCATCCTTTATCTCTTCGCACTGTTTGCGACCCTGCTTGCAGAGGTCGTGTTCCGGTCGCTCGTTTCGATGGCAGGGGGCGCATGATCGCGGGAATGGCCGACAAACCCGAGCCAGACGGAATCGTCCTCACCGAGGCGCAGAAGAAGAGCCGTCGTCAGCGCTCGATTGCGATCGCGCTCGCGCTCGGCGTGCTCGTGGTGCTGTTCTTCGCCGTCACCATGGTCAAGGGACCGGCCGTACTCGTCAGGCCGATGTAGGAAAGATGGATCGGGAGCCGACCATATCGCGGGATCAGAGCCGGGCGGCCAAAAAGCGCCTCGGCCGCGACGCGCTGGTCGCCTCGATCTGCGGCGCCGTGGTCGCGCTCATGGTCGGCGCCTCCTACGCGGCGGTGCCGTTCTACAACTGGTTCTGCCGCGCCACCGGCTTCAACGGCACCACCCAGGTCGCGACCTCGGCGCCCGCAACCGGGCCGATCGCGCGGAAAATCGCGGTGCGCTTCGATTCCAACGTCGCGCCCGGCCTGCCCTGGAAGTTCGAGCCGGAGCAAAGCGAGATCGAGGTCAATATCGGCCAGGTCACGACGGTCTATTACACCGTGACCAACCAGGCCGCGCGCACCACCGCCGGACAGGCCGCCTACAACGTCGCGCCGCTGACGGTCGGGTCGTATTTCCAGAAGATCAACTGCTTCTGCTTCACCGAGCAGACCATGGCGCCCGGCGAGAAGCGCGAGATGCCCGTGGTGTTCTATGTCGATCCGTCGATCGCCGACGATCACGACAATGACGGGCTCGGCACCATCACGCTGTCCTACACGTTCTATCCGGTGCGCGAGCCGGCAGTGAAACCGCTCGCATCCGGCGATGACGACAAGCGCAAAGGAAATCTCTGATCGCCGGGATCACGGTCCGGCAGTCGGAACAAGGGGATAAGTGCCGGACAGGCACGGGATTGAGGAGAGAGACCGCACATGGCGACCGCAAAGCATCACGACTATCACCTGGTCGATCCCTCGCCGTGGCCGGCGGTCGGCGCCGTCTCGGCCTTCGTCATGGCGGTCGGTGCGATCGCCTGGATGCACCACATGTTCTCGGCCGCGCCGATCGTGTTCGGTGTCGGCACCATCGGTGTGCTCTACACCATGGCGAGCTGGTGGGGCGACGTGATCAAGGAAGCCCAGTACAAGGGCGACCACACCCGCGTCGTGCAGCTCCATCACCGCTACGGCATGATCCTGTTCATCGCCTCCGAGGTGATGTTCTTCGTTGCCTGGTTCTGGGCCTATTTCAACGCGGCGCTGTTCCCGGCCGACGCCGTCCACGCCACCCGCGATGCGGTGTTCGGTTGCGGCCTTGGTACCCAGGCCGGCGCTTGCGCGGTGCCGGGCACCTGGCCGCCCAAGGGCATCGAGACCTTCGATCCCTGGCACCTGCCGCTCCTCAACACGCTGATTCTGCTCACCTCCGGCACCACGGTGACCTGGGCGCATCACGCGCTGCTCGAGAACGATCGCCAGGGCCTGAAGTACGGCCTGATCCTCACCATCGTGCTCGGCGCGCTCTTCACCTGCGTGCAGGCCTATGAGTACAGCCACGCGGCGTTCTCGTTCGGCGGCAATGTCTATGGCGCGACCTTCTTCATGGCGACCGGCTTCCACGGCTTCCACGTGCTGGTCGGCACCATCTTCCTGACCGTCTGCCTGGCGCGCGCCTATGCCGGTCACTTCACCCCGACGCAGCACCTCGGCTTCGAGTTCGCCGCCTGGTACTGGCACTTCGTCGACGTGGTCTGGCTGTTCCTGTTCCTCTGCATCTATGTCTGGGGACACGGCGCCGAGGCCATGGCCCACGGCGCGCACTGAGCCGCTGCGAATCGATCAGAAGGGGCGGCCGCAGGGCCGCCCTTTCGTTTTCTGCCGCCGGAGGTTTCGGCGGAAACTGTGCTAGAGTCCGCCACATGAACGACGCCGCAGGCACTCCCGAGCCCGAGACCGAGACCACCGTCCTGCAAAGCGCGCTGCGCGGGCTTGCCTGCAAATGTCCGCGCTGCGGCGAGGGCAAGCTCTATGCGGGTTTCCTGACGCTCGCGCCCGCCTGCGAGCGCTGCGGTCTCGACTACGCCTTCATCGATTCCGGCGACGGCCCGGCGATCTTCATCATCATGCTGGCCGGCGCGATCGTGGTCGGCTGCGCGCTCGTGGTCGAGGTCAAGTACCAGCCGCCGTTCTGGCTGCACGCGGTGCTGTGGCTGCCGCTGATCCTCGCCACCACGCTGCTGCCGCTGCGCGCCATGAAGTCGCTGCTGATCGCGCTGCAATTCCACCACAAGGCGGCGCCGGGCCGGCTGGTCGACCGCACGAAATGAACGAGACCCTGCGCAAGCCCCGCGTGGCCGGCTTCGCGCTGTTCACGCTGCTCCTCGCTGCGGCCTTTGTGACGCTCGGCGCCTGGCAATTGCAGCGGCGCGCCGCCAAGCACGAACTGATCGCGGCCCTCACCGAGCGGCTTGCGGCTGCGCCGGTTGCGCTGCCGCCGCCGTCGCAATGGGCCGCGCTGAACCCTGCGCGCGATGAATTCCGACGCGTCGAGCTCACGGCGACCTATGCGCCGCTGCCCGATGCGATGGTCTATTCGTCCGGGTCCGCGGTGCGCAAGGACGCCTCGGGGCCCGGCACCTGGGCCTTCCTGCCGGCGCGCCTGCCGGGCGGCGCGATGGTCGTGATCGACGCGGGCTTCGTCGAGAACACGATGCAGGATCGCGGCGTCGAGGATCGCGCGGTGAAGAAGCTCGTGACCGGCGTGCCGGTAGCGCTCACCGGCTATCTTCGTTTCCCGGAAGCGCAGGGCTTACTCACGCCGGCGGAGAACCGCGACAGGCGGCTGTGGTTCGTGCGCGATCATTTGCTAATCGCGAGCGCGCTCGGCTGGGGCTCGGTCGCGCCGTTCTACATCGACCTGGAGCAGCCCGCGCCCGAGAACGGCATTCCGCGCCCGGGACCGCTCGACGTGCATCTGAAGGACGACCACCTGCAATACGCCATCACCTGGTTCGCGCTCGCGGGCGCGGTGCTGATCGCATTCGCGGTCTGGGTGAGGGGGCGGCGGCCGGGCTGAAGCGGCCGCAGGTTCCCCGGGAGAAACCCGCAGTTCTCCGGGGTTTATTATTCAGCGAGCATTCACGAGTGTAGGCCTAAGCCGCGCGCAAATTTTTCGCGGCAGCCAGGATTTCTGCGTGAGCAATATTGATCAGATGGGAATTGTCGTCGACTGGGTCGATGCCTGCCGGAACGGCGACCTCGCGACGCTGCTCGACCTCTACGCGGAGGATGCCCAGGTCGAATGTTCCTGCAACGGCACGCAGCACTATCGCGGACGGCGCGAGCTCGAAACCTATTGGGGGCCGCGGCTCAGCACCTTCTCGTCGGCGGGCTTCGGCCTCGAGGAGATCAAGCCCGTGCCGCACGGCATCGACCTCGAATACTCCGTCGCGGGCGCGCTGCGCATCCGCGCCTCGTTTCGCTTCAGCCCCGAAGGCAAGATCCACAGCACGCTGTGCGAGCCGGCACGGCAGGCCCCGCACGGCGGCTGCGCGTGCTAGATCCCAATCTCGTCGCGCTTTAGCTGGACGCCGGCTCGTTCCGCGTCGGCTCGCGTGGCAGGCTGCAGCGCACATAGGTCCGTTGATCCGCGCGCAGCAGTGACAGCGACCCGCTCAGCGCGCGCACGCGCTCATGCATGCCGGTGAGCCCGCGGCCGAACACGTTCTCGGCGGGAAAGCCGCCGCCGTCGTCGGAAATCTCGACCGCCAGCGCCTCGCCGACGATGACCGCCTGGACATGGGCGCTGCTTGCCCCGGCATGGCGCAGCACGTTGGTCAGCGCTTCCTGGATCACGCGGTAGATGGTCTGTGCCAGCGGTCCCTCGATCGCGTTGAGCGCCGGATCGATCGTGGCGGTCAGGCCGATATGCGGCGCCTGCCGGCGAAAATTTCCGAGCAGCGTCTGCACGCTGCTGCCTAGTCCCAATTCCGCGATGTAGAGCGGCCGCAGCCGGTCCAGGATCCGGCGGTTGGTCTGCTGCAGCGCCTCGACCGATTGCAGCACCTGCTGCGCCGGGTTGCCGAGATTTCCCTGCTGCGGCGCGGCCTCGATCAGGGCGATCGTGCCCGCGCGGATGCTGAACAGCAGCGGCCCCAGCTCGTCATGCAACTCGCGGGCGAGGTCGCGCCGCTCGTTGTCCTGGAGCGACACCAGGCGGTGCAGCAGGTCGCGATTGTCCTGGTTCAGCCGCGCGAGCGTCGCGGCAAGCGCGTTGGCCTCCTCGCAGCTCAACCGGATCTCCGGCGGTCCTTCGACCGGGATCGGCCGTGCGTAATCGCCGCGCCGCATCCGCGTCAGGCCATCGCCGAGATTCTGCAGGGGGCGCAGTGCCGATCCTGCGACGACGCGGGCGACCATGGCGGTCAGCGCCGCGAGCGCGATGACGAATCCGGCCAGCGCGAGAAAGCCGACCCATGTCTCAAACAGCGCAGCCGACAGGTCGGGCGAGAACACGATCTCGCCGACGCGCCGGTCATTGATGGTGACGGGAAACGCGATATGCAGGTCCGGGATGTTGAGGAAGTTGACGAACCATTGCGGCGGGCCATGCGGTCCTTGCAGGGGCCTCGGCGTAAACGGACGAGAACCGGCTTCCGTAGGATGGAATTGGATATCCGAGGACGCGTTCAGCGCCCGGACAAATTCGTCGAGCGTCCGTTGCGGGTTGTCGGACGCACGCAGGGCGTTGTTGAGGGCATCGGCCACCGCCCGGGTCGATCGCTGGGCCGGCTCGTTCTCGCTGGCGAGCTGGCCGGTCGTGAAAACGTGCAGCAGGACGCCGCCCATGAAAAGGGCTGCGATGAACATCGCCCCGAGCGGAAGCAGCAATTGTGTGCTGAAGGAGAGTCGTTGCCACATTAGGTCAATTCTAACGCATCCCGGCGGATTTCTCCCTTTCCATTTGTTCCCGCCGGTCTATGAGTTGAGAAAACAAGAGAGTGCGCGAATGCAAGATACGGCCAAGCCGGCAACCAGGGTCCTCATCGTCGACGACCATCCCGTAGTCCTGTCCGGATGCCGGACGCTGTTCGCCTCGGACCATTCGATCCGCATCGACGAGGCGACCGACGCCAAATCCGGCCATCGTGCCTATGTGAGCAAGCGGCCTGACGTGACCGTCATCGACATCAACCTGCCCGACGTGTCCGGCTTCGAGCTGATGCGGCGGATTCGCAAGGACGACCCGGACGCCAAGATCATCATGTTCAGCATGAACGACGACCCCGCCTTCGTGGTGCGGGCGGTCGAGCTGGGGGCGCAGGGTTATGTCTCCAAGGGCGACGATCCGAGGATCCTGCTGAAGGCGGTGCGCAAGGTGGTCGCGGGCGACAATTTCATCTCGCCGCAGCTTGCGGAGGCCGTGACATTCTCCGGCGCCGCGATCAAGGCCAATCCGGCCTCGCAGATGACGCCGCGGGAGCTCGAGATTCTCCGCCTGCTCGGGCGCGGCAACAAGATCGTCGAGGTCGCCGAGGCGCTCGGCATTTCCTACAAGACGGTCGCCAACACGACGTCCCTGCTCAAGCAGAAGCTCGGCGCGAAGAACCATTCCGACCTGATCCGGATCGCGGTGGAAATCGGCATGAACTGATCCCGCCCAAGGACCCGAACAGCGACCGAACCGGTTGCTCCGAGGATGCAGCCGGTTCGGCCGGCGGATCGGCGCCGCCATTCGTCCGGGCAATGCATGGACCGCGGCTTCACACCCATCCGCCGACACAATGGGCCGGAGCGGCGTTCGTTCCATGTCGGTGGCGATGGATCGGGAAAAAGCGGCAGGACGACCGGGGGCCGGCCCGGGTGGTGGTCGGCACGGCCGAACCGAATCGGGAAAAACAGGAACATTTGGCGGCGCACGCCGTTTTTGCCCTTGACGATTCCATGACCGGCGACGAAAGCTCGCCGGACAATTCCAGGGGGAGGCGCCCCGGACGAGGAAACCGGTCTGCACACATCAACGACAGACCTTCCAGGAGAAGGCTGCGGCATCGCCGCAGCCTTTTTTGTTTGGCGAGACGTGTCGGGGAAGCGGTTTCCCCACGCTGCAAAACACTCTATGGTGCCGGAAACGCCTCGGCAGGCGAACTAGGATCATCGTAAAATCAAAGGCTTAAGGCCTGATTTGAGGCCGCCCTGGCCTTTGGAGGGCAGTTTGACTCGTTATATCTCGACCCGGGGCGAGGCCCCCGATCTTGGCTTCTGCGACGTGATGCTGACCGGGCTCGCGCGCGACGGCGGTCTCTATGTGCCGGCGACCTGGCCGCACCTGTCGGCCGAGACGATCGCCGCCTTCTTTGGCCGCCCCTATTGGGAGGTCGCGGTCGACGTGATCCGGCCCTTCACGGGCGGTGAGATTTCCGACGCCGACCTCGGCCGCATGGCGAACGAGGCCTATGCGACCTTCCGCCATCCGGCAGTGGTGCCGCTGCGCCAGATGTCGGCGCACCAGTTCGTGCTGGAGCTGTTTCACGGTCCGACGCTCGCCTTCAAGGACGTGGCGATGCAGCTGATCTCGCGGCTGATGGACCACGTGCTCGAAAAGCGCGGCCAGCGCACCAACATCGTGGTCGCGACCTCCGGCGACACCGGCGGCGCCGCCGTCGAAGCCTTCGCAGGGCTCGAGAATGTCGACCTCATCGTGCTGTTTCCGCACGGCCGCATCTCCGAAGTGCAGCAGCGGATGATGACGACGACCGGGGCCGCCAACGTGCACGCCCTCGCCATCGAAGGCAATTTCGACGACTGCCAGGCGCTCGTGAAGGGGATGTTCAACAACCATCGCTTCCGCGATGCGACCTCGCTGTCGGGGGTCAATTCCATCAACTGGGCGCGCATCGTCGCGCAGGTGGTCTACTACTTCACCTCGGCCGTTGCCGTCGGCGCGCCGGCGCGCGCGGTCGACTTCATCGTGCCGACCGGCAATTTCGGCGACATCTTCGCCGGCTACGTCGCCAAGCGCATGGGCCTGCCGGTGCGGACCCTGCGCATCGCCGCCAACGTCAACGACATCCTCGCCCGCACGCTCAAGACCGGGATCTACGAGGTCCGCGAGGTGCACGCGACCGCCTCGCCCTCGATGGACATCCAGATCTCCTCGAATTTCGAGCGGCTGCTGTTCGAGGCGAGCCGGCGCGATGCCGCCCTCGTCCGCCGGCTGATGGAGCAGCTCAAGCAGTCCGGGCGCTTCGTGCTGCCCGATGCGACGCTCGCGGCGATCCGCGAGGAGTTCGATGCCGGCCGCGCCGACGAGACCGAAACCGCCGCGGCGATCCGCGCCGCCTGGCGCGAGGCGGGCGAGCTCGTCGATCCCCACACCGCGGTGGCGCTGGCCGTCGCCGACCGCGACACCACCGACACGACCGTGCCGGGCATCGTGCTCTCCACCGCCCATCCGGCCAAATTCCCGGACGCCGTCGAGGCGGCCTGCGGCCAGCGGCCGCAACTCCCGGCCTGGCTCGACGGTCTCATGACCAAATCCGAACACATGAAGGTGATGAAGAACGATCAGGCCGAGGTGGAGCGGTTCGTGCTGTCGGTCAGCCGCGCCGCAAGACAGGGAGTTGCCGGATGAGCGTCGAGATTTCCAAGCTTGCCTCCGGCCTGACCGTCGTCACCGACAACATGCCCCATGTCGAGACCGCCGCACTCGGGGTCTGGGCCGGCGTCGGCGGCCGCGACGAGAAGCCGAACGAGCACGGCATCTCGCATCTGCTCGAGCACATGGCGTTCAAGGGCACGACCAGGCGCTCCTCGCGCGAGATCGTCGAGGAGATCGAGGCGGTCGGCGGCGATCTCAACGCCGGCACATCGACCGAGACGACGTCCTATTATGCGCGGGTGATGAAGGCCGACGTGCCGCTCGCACTCGACGTGCTCGCCGACATCCTCGCCAATCCGGCCTTCGAGCCCGACGAGCTCGAGCGCGAGAAGAACGTCATCGTGCAGGAGATCGGCGCGGCCCAGGACACGCCCGACGACGTCGTGTTCGAGCACCTCAACGAGCTCTGCTATCCCGAGCAGCCGATGGGCCGCTCGCTGCTCGGCACCGCCAAGACGCTGCGCGGCTTCGACCGTGACATGCTGCGCAGCTATCTCTCGACGCATTACCGCGGCCCCGACATGGTGGTGTCCGCCGCCGGCGCCGTCGATCACAAGCAGGTGGTGGCCGAGGTCGAGAAGCGCTTTGCGAGCTTCGATGCGACGCCGGGTCCCAAGCCGCAAGTCGCCATGTTCGGCAAGGGCGGCGCCAAGGTGGTCCACCGCGAGCTCGAGCAGGCGCACCTGACGCTGGCGCTGGAAGGCGTGCCGCAGACCGACCTGTCTCTTTTTTCGCTCCAGGTGTTCACCAACATCCTGGGCGGCGGGATGTCGTCGCGGCTGTTCCAGGAGGTGCGCGAGAAGCGCGGCCTGTGCTACTCGATCTACTCGTTCCACGCGCCCTATACCGACACCGGCTTCTTCGGCCTCTACACCGGGACCGATCCCGCCGATGCGCCCGAGATGATGGAAGTCGTGGTCGACATCATGAACGAATCGGTCGAGACGCTCACCGAGGCCGAAATCGCCCGCGCCAAGGCGCAAATGAAGGCCGGCCTGCTGATGGCGCTGGAGAGCTGCTCGTCCCGCGCCGAGCAGCTTGCCCGCCATGTGCTGGCCTATGGACGGCCGCAGACGGTGCAGGAGCTGGTGACCCGGATCGACGCGGTCAGCGTCGAATCGACCCGGGACGCGGCGCGTGCGCTGCTTTCGCGCAGCCGCCCTGCGGTGGTTGCATTGGGCAGCGGCAGGGGTCTGGACACGGCGGTGTCTTTTGCGGAAGGATTGACCCGGGCGCGCGCCAAGGCGCGGCTGCACTAGGAGCCGCGCACCGGCTGACCCGCCCCGGGAAGCATCACCATGGCCCTTTTTCGCCTGCCGTCCAGTGGACCCGCCGCCCTCGCCCCGCGCGGCAACGGGCTCCTGCTGCGCGCGCCGCAGATGTCGGATTTCCTGCAATGGGCGCATCTGCGCGAAACCAGCCGCGACTACCTGACGCCCTGGGAGCCGATCTGGCCGTCGGACGACCTGACGCGATCCGGCTTCCGCCGCCGCCTGCGCCGCTATTCCGAGGACATCGCCGCGGACCGCTCCTATCCGTTTCTGATCTTCCGTGAGCTCGACGGCGCCATGGTCGGCGGCATTACGCTCGCCAATGTCCGGCGCGGCATCGTTCAGGCCGGCACCATCGGCTACTGGGTCGGGCAGCCCCATGCCCATCGGGGCTACATGACGGCGTCGCTTCGCGTGCTGTTGCCGACGCTGTTCGGCGAGCTCAACCTGCATCGGGTCGAGGCGGCCTGCATCCCCACCAATGCCCCGTCGATCCGGGTGCTGGAAAAGTGCGGCTTCTCCCGCGAGGGTCTGGCGCGCCGCTATCTCTGCATCAACGGGGTGTGGCAGGACCATTTGCTGTTCGGCCTGCTGCACGAGGATTTTCGCGGCTGAGCCGTCCATTCATGTGACCAAAGTCTGCCTGATGCCGCCTGATGTTGCCTTGGGTTCGCCGATTTTGGCGATATAACGCGCTGGGCCGGCCGGCAACGGGCCGGGACGTGTCATGGAGTACGGGGCGTTCATGAGGGAGCATCGATCATTGCGAAACGCGCTGCGGCGGGGGCCGGTGATCGCGCTGGCGCTGGCGCTGTCGGGTGCGGCGGTCTCGCCGGTGGCGGCGCAGTCCTTGACCGACCGTTTCAAGAGCCTGTTCGGCGGCAAGTCCGACGAGCCCGCTCCGGCCAAGCCTGCGCCCGCCCCGGGCCAGCCGCAGGCCGATGACGACGTCGACTGTCCGCAAGTCACGGTGCGCGCCGGAGCCTCCACCTATGCGGTCGGGGCGGCCGGCAAGCCGGCCACCGGCAACGACGTCCGCTTCCAGGCCTCGATCACCAAGATGGCGCGCGAATGCGTCCGCAACGGAGGCGAGATCACCGCCCGCATCGGCATCCAGGGCCGCGTCATCGCCGGCCCCGCCGGTGCCCCGAACTCGGTCGAGGTCCCCTTGCGCGTCGCCGTCGTGCAGGGCGGCGTCGGCGAGAAGGTGATCGCCTCGAAGGCTTACCGGACCACGGTCGAGATGAGCGAGGGCGGCAGCGTGCCGTTCACCTTCGTCGCCGAGGACCTGGCCTATCCGGTGCCGTCGGCCGCGACCGCCGATTCCTACATCTTCTATGTCGGCTTCGATCCGCAGGCCCTGTCGCCCGAGCCGAAGGCGCGGGGGAAGAAGAAGTAGGCGGGGTTCGTGCCCCGGGCGCAGCGCAGCACGTAGTGGTGCGCTGCTGAACCGGGGCCCATGCCGCGGCACTCTGGGTCCCGGCTCTGCGTCGCGTCATTTCATGCCGCGCCGCGTCCGGGACACGAGAGTTCTCGATACAAACAAAAAAGCCGGCGCTCATCGCGCCGGCTTTTTGATTGGGTAGGCAAAGCCCCTCAGTTCAGCTTCTGCCGGACCTCGGTGATGCCCTTGGCGAGCAGGTTGTCGGCGACCTGGCCCTTGACCGACTGCGACAGGATCGTGGAGGCGGCCTGGACGGCGGCCTCCGCGGCTGCGGCGCGGACATCGGCCAGCGCCTGGGCCTCGGCGAGCGCGATCTTGCTCTCGGCGGTCTTGGTGCGGCGGGCGACGAAATCTTCCATCTTCGCCTTGGCCTCGGCCGCGATGCGCTCGGCTTCGACCTTGGCACTGGCGATGATGTCGGCGGCTTCGCGCTCGGCCGTGGCGCTGCGCGCCTTGTAGTCGGCGAGCACCTTGGCTGCCTCCTGCTTGAGGCGCGTTGCGTCGTCGAGCTCGGCCTTGATGCGCTCGGCGCGATGATCGAGCGCGGTCATCGCCGACTTGAAGACCCCGAGATAGCCGAACACGACCATCAGGATGACGAAGGCGACGGCGACCCAGGTTTCAGGATCGAAGAACATATCGACTAACCCTTCAAGGACGCGTCAACGGCGGCATTGACCGAGGCCGCATCCGGAACGACGCCGGTGAGCTGCTGCACGATCTGGCCCGCCGCATCGGCCGCGATGCCGCGGACGTTGCTCATGGCGGCGGTGCGGGTCGAGGCGATGGCCTTCTCCGCCTCGGCGAGCTTGGCCGCCAACTGCTCTTCCAGCGTCTTGCGCTCGGCTTCCGCCTGCGCATTCGCCTTTTCGCGGGATTCGTTGCCGATCGCCTGTGCCCGCGTACGGGCCGCGGCGAGCTCGGCTTCATAGGCCTTCAGCGCTGCGTCGGACTGGTCCTTCAGCGTCTGCGCCTCGGCGAGGTCACCCTCGATCTTGTTCTGACGCGCCTCGATCGTACCGCCGACGCGCGGCAGGGCGAGCTTGGCCACGATCACGTAAAGCAGGACGAAGAAGATCGCGAGCGACACCAGCTGCGAAGCAAAGGTGCTGCTCTCGAACGGCGGAAAGCCGCCGCTGTGATGACCACCATCGGCTTCGGTGTGGGCGCCCGCCGCCGGACCTTTCGCCCCGCCATGACTCTCGGCCATGGAGTACTCCTGTTGCTGTCACGCGCCGCTTCGGATGAAGCGGCGCGAAAGAAGTCGTTCTTTAGAAAACGAACAGCAGAAGCAGCGCGATCAGCAGCGAGAAGATGCCGAGCGCTTCGGTCACGGCGAAGCCGAAGATCAGGTTGCCGAACTGGCCCTGAGCAGCCGACGGGTTGCGGACGGCCGCGGCGAGGTAGTTGCCGAAGATCACGCCCACGCCGACGCCCGCGCCGCCCATGCCGATGCACGCGATGCCCGCGCCGATAAGTTTTGCTGCTGCCGGATCCATTTTAGACTCCTTGGAAGAAAGATTGGGTTGTGGGTGGAAATTCCCCGGACCGCTCAGTGTCCGGGATGAAGGGCGTCGTTGAGGTAGATGCAGGTCAGGATCGCAAACACATAGGCTTGCAGGAACGCGACCAGAATCTCGAGCGCGTACAGCGCGATGGTGAGCGCCAGCGGCAGCACGCCGCCGACCCAGCCGATGGCGCCGAGCGAGAAGCCCAGCATGGCGACGAAGCCCGCGAACACTTTCAGCGCGATGTGGCCGGCCAGCATGTTGGCGAACAGACGGATGCTGTGCGAGACCGGCCGCAGGAAGAACGACAGGATCTCGATGAACATGACCAGCGGCAGGATGTAGCCGGGGACGCCGTGGGGAACGAAGATCGAGAAGAACTTCAGCCCGTTCTTGGCGACGCCGTAGATCAGCACGGTGAAGAAGACCAGCAGCGCCAGCCCGACGGTGACGATCAGGTGGCTCGAGACCGTGAAGGTGTAGGGGATGATGCCGACCAGGTTCGAGACGCAGATGAACATGAACAGCGAGAAGATCAGCGGGAAGAACTTCATGCCTTCCGCGCCGGCGGTCGAACGGATGGTCGAGGCGACGAACTCGTAGGAGATTTCGGCGACCGACTGCAGGCGGCCGGGGACGAGCTGCGTGCCGCTGGCCAGCATCAGGATCGAGATGATGGCGACGGCCACCAGCATGTAAAGCGACGAATTGGTGAAGGCGATCGTGTGATTGCCGATATGGCCCAGGGTGAAGAGAGGCTCGATGTTGAACTGGTGTATCGGATCGATTTTCATCGGCGCGGCATCTCTTGGTCTGCCGGGCGAGCCGGCGTGTCTCGGTCTGCCGGCCGGGCCGGCCCGCACCGGCGGCGCCGGCGCGATCAATTCCTCTGCAGGGATCGGCTACGAACCACCGCGCCTGTTCTGACCCGCGCCTGCCGATCTCACCACGTTCACCACGCCGGCCACGAAGCCCAGCAGCGTGAACACGATAAATCCGAAGGGCGACGTCGACAGCAAGCGGTCGAAACCCCAACCAATCCCCGCTCCGACCACGACCCCGGCGATCAACTCGGAGGATAACCGGAAACCAAGCGCCATCGCCGAGGCTCTGGCCGCTGGGTCTTCACCGTCACCTGCGGGTTGCTCGGCCTTGACCCGGCGGTCGCGAAATTCGGACAACCGCTGGTCGAGACTTCCGAGCCGTTCGGAAAGCGCAGCTTCCTCGGGCGATTTATCGCGATCTCCATTCCCGCCGTGTCCCGTGCCCTGTGCCATGCAACGAAGACCCGAAACGCCGCGGCTGAATGGAAATTACGCCCGCCACCCTCAAAAGCCGCGCGGACCATACTGATGGGCCATAATCAAGTCAAGCCAAGTCACGATTGCGTCGTGCTCGGTTATCTATTTGATTTCACTTGGAATATTGGCGTACCGGCGAGCCCTGCACACAGCGTGGCACCGCACCGCAGCAGCTCTCCGCCGGATCGGCGATGCGGGCGACATTTCGCCGTGCTGCCGGGATCGATGGGATCGCGGCGATCGTTGATGTCCCGGACACGGTTTTGGCAGCGGAATCGACGCGCCGGGCGGGTGCGCCGCTGCCCGCCGGGGTGTAGAATTCAACGGATAGGCCACCCCTGCGCGTCGTGGCGGAGAGCGCGATGAGACCAGCGACGTCATCCACAACATCATGGCGGGCCGCCGCCGTGCTGGCCGTGGCGATGGCCGTCAGCGGCGGGCCGGTGGCGGCACAATCCGCGCCTGAGAGCGAAAACGGGCGTTACAGCATGACGCCCATTCCCGAGGGCGTGCTGCGGCTCGATACCCGCACCGGAACGGTGTCGACCTGCACCAGGAACGGGACCGGCTGGGCCTGCTATGCCGTGCCGGACGAGCGCTCGGCGCTTGATGCCGAGATCGGCCGGCTCCAGGCCGAGGTCGAGAAGCTCAAGCAGCAGCTCGCCGCAGGCCCGACCGTCTCGGGGAAGATCGACGAGGCGCTGCCGAAATCGGACTCCTTGAAGAAGGCGCAGCCGAAAGCCGCCGAGGGCGACCGCAAACTCGAAATCCCGCTGCCGAGCGACCAGGACATGGAGCGAGTGATGTCGTTCCTCGAGAGGGCGTGGCGGCGGCTGATCGAGCTGGCCAACCGCGTGCAGAAGGACGTCTCGGGGAAGATTTGAGTCGTCGTCCTGGCGAAAGCCAGGACCCATACGCCGCGGCTTCCCGGTTTTTCTCGACGCGCGTTGCCACCTTTTGGAGCCACGAGCATTCGGGGTAATGGGTCCTGGCTTTCGCCAGGACGACGTTACGAGAGACATTTCATGACACCAGCCAGGTCTGTTACCCGCTCGGCGCCATCGACGGTGCAGGCCACCATCATCTCGTCGTCATTGCTCACCGTGCAGACACAGGGCCGCAGCTTCACCGATCTCACCAGCGAAGCCGCGAAGTTCATCGATGACGTCCATGCGCGTGACGGCGCATTGACATTGTTCATCCGTCACACCTCGGCCTCGCTGACGATCCAGGAAAACGCCGATCCTTCGGTGCTCGTCGATCTCACTACGGCGCTGGCGCGCCTCGCCCCTGAAGATGCGCCCTGGACGCACGACGCCGAGGGCCCGGACGACATGCCCGGGCATGTCAAGACCATGCTGACGCAAACCTCGCTTCAGGTCCCGGTCCTGAACGGCAAGCTCGCGCTCGGCACCTGGCAGGCGATTTACCTGATCGAGCATCGCGCCCGTCCGCACCGGCGCGAGATCGTGCTGCAATTCATCGGCAGCAATCAGTAAAGCGTTTTCGAGCGAAGCGGGTACCGGTTCGCGTGAAGAAAACGCGTCAAGAAAGCTTTCCCCCAAAACAAAACCGGCCGCGGAGACCGCGGCCGGCTGGTGTTGGTTGATCGTGCTGTCGATCAGGTCGCCTTGATATCGACGTCCTTGGTCTCGGGCAGGAAGAGGAGGCCGATCACGACCGTGATGGAGGCGAAGATGACCGGATACCAGAGACCTGCATAGATATCGCCGGTCGAGGCCACGATGGCGAAGGCGGTCGCCGGCAGCAGGCCGCCGAACCAGCCGTTGCCGATGTGGTAGGGCAGCGACATCGAGGTGTAGCGGATGCGGGTCGGGAACAGCTCGACCAGCATCGCGGCGATCGGGCCGTACACCATGGTGACGAAGACCACCAGGATGAACAGCAGCCCGATGACCGCGGCCACCTGCGGACGGAAGATGTCGAAGGGATTCGACATCTTCACGATGCCCGTATCGCCGGCCTTCGGATAACCAGCCGCCTGCACGGCGGCGAGGATCGCCGGATTACCGTCCTTGGCGTTGGCGTAGGCAACTTCCTTGCCGTTGACCATCACCTTCACGCCGGAGCCGGCCGCGCCGTAAGTGGTCGAGTACTTGACCGACGACTGCGACAGATAAGCGCGTGCGGTGTCGCACGGCGCGCTGAAGACGCGGGTGCCGACCGGGTTGAACAGATCGCCGCAGCCTGCGGGATCGGCCACCACCTCGACCTTGACCGACTCGATGGCCTTTTCCAGCGCCGGGTTGGCGTTGGTGGTGATCATCTTGAAGATCGGGAAGAAGGTGAGCGCCGCGATCAGGCAGCCGCCGAGGATGATCGGCTTGCGGCCGATCCGGTCGGAGAGCATGCCGAACACGATGAAGAAGCCGGTGCCGAGCAGCAGCGACCACGCGATCAGGAGGTTGGCGGTATAGCCGTCGACCTTCAGGATCGATTGCAGGAAGAACAGCGCGTAGAACTGGCCGGTGTACCACACCACGCCCTGGCCCATCACGCCGCCGAGCAGGGCGAGCAGCACGAGCTTGCCGTTCTGCCAGTTGCCGAAAGCTTCCGTCAGCGGCGCCTTCGAGCTCTTTCCTTCTTCCTTCATCTTCTGGAAGATCGGGGATTCGTTGAGGCGGAGCCGGATCCAGACCGAGATGCCGAGCAGCAGCACCGAGACCAGGAACGGAATGCGCCAGCCCCAGGCCGCGAAGTCGGCTTCGCCGGTCGCGGTGCGGGTGAACAGGATCACCAGCAGCGACAGGAACAGGCCGAGGGTCGCCGTGGTCTGGATGAACGAGGTGTAGTAGCCGCGCTTGCCGTTCGGCGCGTGCTCCGCGACGTAGGTCGCCGCACCGCCATATTCACCGCCGAGCGCCAGACCCTGGGCGAGGCGGAGCGCGATCAGGATGATCGGAGCCGCGATGCCGATGGTCGCCGCATTAGGCAGCAGGCCGACGATGAAGGTCGACAGACCCATGATCAGGATGGTGACGAGGAAGGTGTATTTGCGGCCCACGATGTCGCCGATGCGGCCGAACACGATGGCGCCGAAGGGGCGCACCAGGAAGCCGGCGGCGAAGGCCAGCAGCGCGAAGATGTCGCGGGTTGCCGGCGGATAGGCCGAGAAGAACTGGGCGCCGATGATGCCGGCCAGCGAACCGTAGAGGTAAAAGTCGTACCACTCGAAGACGGTACCGAGCGAGGAGGCGAGAATGACGAAACGTTCGTCCTTCGTCATCCCTCCTGCGCCTGCTTGAGACACTGCCATTGTCGACATGTTGAGTCGCTCCCCGAAATGCGTTTCCTCGCGCCCTGGATGTCCGGTCATGCCGGATCAACCCAAGTCTTGGTTGCCAAGGTAACATCGGCGTGAAACCCGCCCCAATACGACTTTCGGCCTTGCGCACTGACGCGCAGCTGACACACGGACCCCGATCCGGCACGATAGATCTTCGACTTTGGATTAACCCCTTTCCTGCAAAGGCATAATGTGCGCTTGCATGCCACGGCCGGCCGGGGAAGAATTGACCGCGGCGCCAGTCCGGACTACTGGCGCGGTCGTTAACGCATGATCCGGAAAAGTGCGTAGCGGTTTTCCGAAAAGATCATGCGCGAACAACAACCTAAAGCGCGATGACGATTTATCCCAATCTCATCGCGCTTTAACGACAGCAAGAGATCGATGAACGCTCCCTCAACCCATCTCGTGATCGCCGACGACCATCCCCTGTTCCGCGATGCGCTGCGGCAGGCGGTCGCGAGCGTCCTGAGCGCCGCGAAGATCGACGAGGCCGGATCGTTCGAGGAGCTGACGAAGCTCCTGGAGCAGACCTCCGAGGTCGACCTCATCCTGCTCGACCTCTCGATGCCCGGCATCTCGGGCTTTTCCGGTCTGATCTATCTGCGTGCGCAATATCCGGCGATCCCGGTGGTGATCGTCTCGGCCTCGGACGACAGCGCCACGATTCGCCGCTCGCTCGATTTCGGCGCCTCCGGCTTCATCCCGAAGCGTTTCGGCGTCGAGACGCTACGCGATGCCATCCTCAAGGTGATGGAGGGTGACGTCTGGGTTCCCGCCGACACCGACCTCTCGGCCGCGGCCGACCCCGACATGACCCGCCTGCGCGATCGCCTGGTGACGCTGACGCCGCAGCAGGTGCGGGTCCTGATGATGCTGTCGGAGGGTCTCCTCAACAAGCAGATCGCCTACGAGCTCGGGGTGTCCGAGGCCACCATCAAGGCGCATGTCTCGGCGATCCTGCAGAAGCTCGGCGTCGAGAGCCGCACCCAGGCCGTGATCGCGGCCGCGAAAATCGCCGGCGGGCAGTGGAAGCAGGGCACCCCGACGGGGTAGCTTGCTTGCTGCGATGAGGCGCGCACTGACGGCGCGCGGTGTTAACAGGCGGCTCGAGGGCGAGGGGGCTAGCCGAGCTTCGCTTCGATCGCGAGCTTGGCGACGATGGCATTATGCCCCTGTTTTGCCCGACGCGTCAACAAGATTTCGGTAAATCCGTAAGCCCTTGATATTACTGCGGCCGGCATCAGTGCATGGGGTTGTTTTCGCCGATTTTGTTGTCGCGCCCCGGCTGGACGCAGAGCGTGAAGCTGGCCAGCCCTACTCCGCCGCCACCATCTGCTGCGTCCGCCACTGGCCGAGCAGGGCGCGCAGCGAGGCCGGCTTCACCGGCTTGTTGAGCACCGCGACGTTCTCGTCGCGTGCGGCAATTTGCACGGCGGGACTGCGGTCGGCGGTGATCAGGATCGCGGGGATCTTGTCGCCGAAGCGGCGGCGGACCTCGCGGATGGCGGCGATGCCGTTGCCGCGATCGAGATGATAGTCGACCAGCAGGCCGGTCACGGGTCTGCCGGCGGCTTCGATCGCGGCGACCGCGCCCTCGGGATCGGCGACCGCGATCACCTCGGCGTCCCAGGCCTTCAAGAGCGTGCGCATGCCGTCGAGGATGGCCGCGTCGTTCTCGATGCAGACGATGAGGGCGCCCGAGATCGGCGTGCGCGCGAGCGGCGTCGCGCTCGTGACCGCGGCGGTGTGCGTGATCGCCTTCGCGGTCGGCACCGTCACCGAGAATACCGAGCCGCCGCCGGCATTGCCGTCGATGGCGATGCCGTGCTTGAGCACGCGCGCGAGGCGTTCGACGATCGACAGGCCGAGCCCCAGGCCGCGCGCGATCCGCGCGCCTTGCTCGAGGCGATGGAACTCCTTGAAGATCTCGCCGCGCTTGACCGGGGGGATGCCGACGCCGGTGTCGTAGACGCAGATCCTGAGCGAGGGGCCGCGGCGGCGGCAGCCCACCAGCACGCGTCCGCGCGGAGTGTATTTGATCGCGTTGGAGATCAGGTTCTGCAGCAGGCGGCGCAGCAGCAGCCGGTCCGATTCGACCGGCAGGGAACAGGGCACGAAGGTGAGATCGAGGCCCTTGGCGCGGGCGATCGGCGCGAACTCGATCTCCAGTGAGCGCATCAGGTCGGCCATCTTGAAGCTCGAGATCGAGGTCGTCATCGCGCCGGCATCGAGCCTGGAAATGTCGAGCAGCGCGCCGAGGATCTCCTCGATGGCCTGGAGCGATTCGTCGATGTTCTCGACCAGGCGCGTCTCCTCGCCGTTGTGCTGGCGTTCGACCAGGCTCGTGACGTAGAGCCGCGCCGCGTTCAGCGGCTGCAGGATGTCGTGGCTGGCGGCGGCAAGGAAGCGCGTCTTGGAGATGCTGGCATCCTCCGCCGTGCTCTTGGCCAGCGCCAGCTCGGAGTTCAGCCGGGTCAACTCCTCGGTGCGGTCGCGCACGCGCTTTTCCAGCGTCGCGTTGGCGCGCTCCAGCGCCTCGGCCGCCTCGAAGGTGGGCGTGACGTCGGTGAAGGTGATGACGAAGCCGCCGCCGGGCATGCGGTTGGTCAGCACCTCGATCACCATGTGGCGGTCGGGCAGGCGTTCGAGATACGGCTCGCTGTCGGTGGTGTAGGCGGCGAGCCGCCGCTCCAGCATGGCCTCGTGCTCGGCCGGATCGGTCGGATTGCTCGCGCCCATGAATTCCAGGATTTCGCGCAAGGGCGTGCCGAACTGGATGAAATGCGGCGGCACGTTGAGGAGATCGCCGAACTGGCGATTGGAGCAGATCAGCTGCAAATCGGCGTCGAACACCGCGATGCCCTGGCGGACATGGTTGAGCGCGGTCTGGAGGATCTCGCGGTTGAAATGCAGCGCCGCATGGGAATCGTCGAGCAGCTTCAGCGCGGCCCTCGCCGACACCGTCCGCTTGCGCAGCAGGAGCGACATCACGAGCCGCGAGGAGGCCGCGCCGATCGAGGAGGCGATCAGGTGCTCGGCGTGCTGCAGCAGCTCGAAATCGGCGGGCACCGCCGGCTCGAGCCGCACGTTGCGCCGCGCCGAGAACGCCTCGAAGGACTGCCGCGCCCGGTCGGGCCCGAGATATTGAGCGACCGTGGTCTGGATGTCCTGCACGGTGACGGTGGTGCGCCAGCGGCGGAAATTCGGGGCGATCGGGGCGAGCGTGTTGGGCACGAACAGGTCGGCCTGGACGAGCTCGATCGAGCTTGGCTGCCGTGCCAGCGACAGCAGCACGTAGGTGAGGATGTTGAGCGCGAGCGACCAGACGACGCCATGCATCAGCGGCGGCAGCTCGGCGCCGAACAGCGACTGGGGCCGCAGCGCCTCGATGCCGAACGGTCCGTGCTGCAGCAGCAGGATGCCCGAGGTCGAGGAGTCGAGGAAGCTCGGCAGGAACAGCGTGTAGGCCCACACCGCGAAGCCGACCAGCATGCCGCCGATCGCGCCGCGCGCGGTGGCTCGTCGCCACAGCAGCCCGCCGAAGAAGCTCGGCGCGAGCTGCGCGATGGCGGCAAAGGACAACAGGCCGATCGCCGCAAGCTGGGTGTTGCCGAGCGCGCGGTAGTAGAAATAGGCCATCACCATGATGGCGAAGATCGCGAGCCGGCGCGAGCGCAGCAGGAAGTCGCTGAAATCGGCGCCGCCGGTGCGTCCCTCCGGCCGCCGCTGCAGCACCAGCGGCACCACGAGGTCGTTGGAGACCATGATGGAGAGCGCGACGCATTCGACGATCACCATCGCGGTCGCCGCCGACAGGCCGCCGACGAAGACCACGACGCTGAGCAATTCCGCGCCGCCCTCCATCGGCAGCGCCAGCACGTACATGTCGGGATCGGCGGCTCCGAACGGGAAGCTGACGAGGCCGGCGATCGCGATCGGGATCACGAACAAATTGATGGCGACGAGATAGAGCGGAAACAGCCAGCGCGCGCGCCCGACTTCGTCGTCCGAGGAGTTTTCGACCACGCTGACATGGAACTGGCGCGGCAGCAGCATGACCGCGCAGAGCGACAGCAGCGTCATGGTCAGGAAGTTGCCGATCGACGGCGAATAGTTCATGGCGCGCACCGCCTCCGGCGTCTTCAGCGCGCGCTCGATCAGTTCATGCGGCGAGAACATCCAGAAGGTGACGAAGATGCCCACGGTGAGGAAGGCAACGAGCTTGACGATGGATTCGGTCGCCACCGCCAGCATCAGGCCGTGCTGGTGCTCGGTGGCGTCAGTCTGCCGCGTGCCGAACAGCACCGCGAAGGCGGCCATCGCCAGCGTCACCATCAGCGCCATGTCGCCGAGGATCGGGATGTGGGAGAACGCCTGGTCCTCGCTCAGGATGACTTCGAGCGAGGAGGCGACGGCCTTGAGCTGCAGCGCGATGTAGGGCACCGACCCGATGATCGCGATCAGCGCCACGGTTGCCGCCACCGCCTGGCTCTTGCCGTAGCGCGCGCCGATGAAGTCGGCGATCGAGGTGATGTTGTGGGCCTTGGCGAGCTGGATCACCCGGCGCAGGACGCCGGCGCCGAGCGCGATCATCAGGATCGGGCCGACATAGATTGCGAGGAAGTCGGTCGAGGTGCGGGTGGCGAAGCCGACCGAGCCGAAGAAGGTCCAGGAGGTGCAATAGATCGCCAGCGACAGCGGATAGATCAGCCCGGAGGCGCGGCCGGGCTTGGCCGCCGAGCGGCGGTCGCCATGACTCGCCACCAGGAACAGGAAGCCGATATAGCCGAAGGCGGCGGCGATCACGCCCCAGTCGTGCAGCATGGCGAGCGCGCTTCTCCCGGGGGCGCGGACGGCGCCCCATCTCGTTTTCCCTGCAAATCTAGCGCGTTGGACCGGCGCAAGCGACAGCGAAATGCCCGGTCGCGGCGGGAACTGGTGTTGTCGTTAAGGTGCGTTGCTTGGGCTTATCGAGAGAGTGCCCGTGTGGCCCCCCTCCCTGCCCCTCCCCCACAAGGTAGGGCTATCGCAGATGGGCCAGTGCGGAGAGAAGGAAGTCGTTGT
Organism: Bradyrhizobium diazoefficiens; assembly: GCF_018131015.1. Classification (GTDB taxonomy): domain Bacteria; phylum Pseudomonadota; class Alphaproteobacteria; order Rhizobiales; family Xanthobacteraceae; genus Bradyrhizobium; species Bradyrhizobium diazoefficiens_B. The sequence continues at coordinate 29 of NZ_JAFCJJ010000038.1, read as the reverse complement.
TCCATCTGGCCTGGAGCATCTTGTGGCTG
>NZ_JAFCJJ010000037.1 GCF_018131015.1 Bradyrhizobium diazoefficiens | reverse complement strand
AGCCATGAAGCGCGGCACCAATCTGATGATGCGCCACTCGCAGCAGAACAATACCGATGTGTGAATCGGATAGCCCCTTGTGGGGGAGGGCTAGGGAGGGAGGTAGCCCAGGAAACGGTACCCGTTGGTGACAATGTGCCGAGGGCCTGCGCGACGGAAAGAGTCCCCGTGTGGCACCCCCCTCCCTGCCCCTCCCCCACAAGGGGTCCCACAAGGGGGGAGGGAACGGAAAGAGTGTTGCCGTCGGCCGAACTCGATTGGCTTCGACCGTCGCGTTAAAACGGCCGCACGATTCCGACGCGCGGGATCAGGGTGATGATCAGGCCGAAGATATTTGTCTTGCGGTCCTCCGCCGGAATCAGCGGCGTCTCGCGCGCGGCCGGCAGCATCTTCACGGCATGCAGGACCAGGAACATGCAAACCGCCCAGTTCGAGATCCAGCGCGAATAGTCGAACACCATCGCGAACATCACGAGATAGGCGAGGCTGATGCCGATCAGCGCCGCGACGACGAGACGGCGATGCATGTCGCTCGCAAGTGCGCCGATCAGTCCTGCGAAAAAGCGCCATAGCGGCGTGTGCAGCCAGATCAGCAGCGCGAACACGGGCACGCCGAGGATGTTGTGGGGCAGGCGGCCCCAGGTGTCCGAAACCTCCTTCGCCAGCGGCTGGTACCAGATATAGGCGAACTGCAAGAGGTCGGTGCGGGACGGATCGGCCATCCGGAATTTCAGATAGGCGACGAAATCCGCTTCCGGAATCGGCATCGTCCCCAAAAATTGCGCGGCGAAGAACAGCGCGCAGACGATCGCGAAGGCGACGGCTCCGAACGCGACGTTGCCGCGATTGATGCCGTAAGCGAGGTAGTGCCTGATCACGACGATGGTGACGATCGTCGGCACATACATCAGGAGATGAATGTGGTGGATCAGCACGAGGATGATCGCAAACAGCGCGGCCGTCGCCACGAACAGAAGCGAGCCCGCCGGCATCAGCAGCAGGACGATCGAGAGCGCGCAGCCATAGATGTCGAAATGGCCGAGCGTGTGCATGAAATTCTTCAGGAAGAACGGCGAGCCCGCGATGAAGACGAACAGCGGCAGCGTCTTGTGGGTGAAGGTGAACGTCTTCTGAAACAACCTCGCAAACAGCGCGGCCGTCACCAGCCAGGTCAAGCCACCGAGCGCGAACACCAGCCACACCGGCACCTGGGCCGTGAACAGCGCGACGATCGCCCCGATCAGCGCGCGCTTGATGAAGCCGAAATGATAGTCGACGAGGAGATGGATGTAGGGGACGTAAGGCGGCAGCTGGATCTTGTGGATGAACACGCCGGCGATGACCGCCGCATTGATCGCGAGCAGGATGCGCCAGGGGTTTTGCCAGATACTAGCGGGCACGTGGCACCCGCAGCGCGCCAAACTCCACCGTCGTCCCGGCGAAAGCCGGGACCCATAACCACGAATGTTCGTTTTGAGGCAACGCTGGGGCCGCTATCTTTTCCAACAATAACCGGTCGTGGCTATGGGTCCCGGCTTTCGCCGAGACGACGGCGGATAGATAGCTGACTGAGCGGAAATTACAAAATGAACCGGCTCAAATCCGCGTTCTTGGCGAGGTCGCCGACGTGCTTCTGCACGAAATCGGCGTCGATCCGGACGGTCTCGCCGCTGCGATCGGGCGCGCTGAAGGAGATTTCGTCGAGCACCCGCTCCATCACGGTCTGCAGCCGCCGCGCGCCGATGTTCTCCACCGTCGAGTTGACGGCGACCGCGACGTCGGCGAGCGCGTCGATGGCGCTGTCGGTGACGTCCAGCGTCACGCCCTCGGTCTGCATGAGGGCGACATATTGCTTGATCAGCGAGGCCTCGGGCTCGGTCAGGATGCGGCGCATGTCATCGCGGGTCAGCGCCTGCAACTCGACGCGGATCGGCAGCCGCCCCTGCAATTCCGGCAGCAGGTCGGACGGTTTTGCGACGTGGAAGGCGCCGGAGGCGATGAACAGGATGTGGTCGGTCTTCACCGCGCCGTGCTTGGTCGAGACCGTGGTGCCCTCGATCAGCGGCAGCAGGTCGCGCTGCACGCCCTCGCGCGAGACGTCGCCGCCGACGCGGCCGTCGCGGGCGCAGATCTTGTCGATCTCGTCCAGAAACACGATGCCGTTGTTCTCGACCGCGCTGATCGCCTCCAGCGTCAACTGGTCGGTGTCCAGCAGCTTGTCGGATTCCTCGTTGACGAGGATCTCGTGCGAGCCCTCGACCGTGAGTCGCCGCGTCTTGCTGCGGCCCCCTAACTTGCCGAAGATGTCGCCGATCGAGATTGCGCCCATCTGCGCGCCCGGCATGCCCGGGATCTCGAACATCGGCATGCCGCCGCCGCCGCCTTGCGTCTCGATCTCGATTTCCTTGTCGTTGAGCTCGCCCGCGCGCAGCTTCTTGCGGAAGGATTCCCGCGTCGCCGAGCTGGCATTGGCGCCGACCAGCGCGTCGAGCACGCGCTCCTCGGCGGCGAGCTGGGCGCGGGCCTGCACGTCCTTGCGCTTCTTCTCGCGCACCTGGGCGATCGCGACCTCGACGAGATCGCGCACGATCTGCTCGACGTCGCGGCCGACATAGCCGACCTCGGTGAACTTTGTCGCTTCCACCTTCAGGAACGGCGCGTTGGCGAGCTTTGCCAGCCGCCGCGCGATTTCCGTCTTGCCGACGCCGGTCGGGCCGATCATCAAAATGTTCTTCGGCAGCACCTCCTCGCGAAGTGAGCCTTCGAGCTGCTGCCGCCGCCAGCGGTTGCGCAGCGCGATCGAGACGGCGCGCTTGGCGTCGGACTGGCCGACGATGAAACGGTCGAGTTCGGAAACGATTTCGCGGGGAGAGAAGTCTGTCATGGCACCTTAGCTAGGGTCAGAAGCGGGCCGGGACAAGCCGCTTTTTTGGCCGTCAGATGATCGGCGGACCGGACTGCCACGCCTTCACGGCGTCGATCGGATGAATCAGCATCAGGATATTGAGCGTCAGATTGTCGCGAATATGCAGGGCCAGCATGATTTCGAAGGCGAGCCCGAGCAGGACGGTCACGGAGACCGGCAGCACGCGTGCGGCGAGGAACCCCAGCACCATGGACAGCGTGTCGGAGACCGAATTGACGATGCTGTCGCCGTAATAATCCAGCGAGATCGTGCCGGCGCGGTAACGCTCGATGATGAAGGGCGAATTCTCGACGATCTCCCAGGCGCCCTCGATCAGCATGGCGATGATCAGCCGCGCCGGCCAGGACAAGCTTGGAAGAGGCAGCGGCAGAAACGGCAGGCGCACGAACAAGAGCCAGGTCAGGCCATAGAACAGGAAGCCGTGCAGGATGTGCGAGAAGGTGTACCAGTCGGCGATGTGCTGCGAATTCTCCGAGCTGTTCACCACGCCATGCCAGAGCTTGACGTAGCCGCAGGTGCAGATCGGCACCCGCCCCATCGCGAACAGGATCGAGGCCTGCAGCGCCAGCAGAGCCAAGGCGATGCCGAGGAAGGCGAGCGGCGGAAACGCGGCCTTGCTCTCGCGGGTTTGGGTCACCGTCACGGCTCGCGCACCATCAGCAGCGCCGGCCCGTCCGGCGTCTCGACCATGCGGTCGCGCACAAAGCCCGCCCTTTCATAGGCGCGCACGGCCCGCAAATTGTTGGGGTCGGGATCGGTGACGATCCGCGGCAGGCCGTTTTGCAACTGCTCGTCAACGAACTGGCGGATGAACGCCGAGCCGTGGCCGCGCCCGATCATGTCGCCTTCGCCGATGAACTGGTCGATGCCACGCGTGCCCTCCGGTTGCGGCCCAAAACCCGTATTCCAGGCGGTGAGCTGGTAGCACTGAAGATAGCCGAAGGGCCGGTTCCCGGCCAACACGATGAACTGGTCCATCGCAGGCTCATCGAGGTCGCCACTTACCAGCGAATACTGTTCGTCCGGATCGCCCCACCATTCCCGCACTTCGGCCTCCCCAAGCCAGCGCCGGATCAGCGGCAAATCGGCCGTGGTCATTGGGCGGAAGGTGTAGAGGAGCGTCATAATCTAGAGCGTGACGGGCTGAAGTCGAATTGAGTTCGATCGGCAGCCGCGCTCTCTCCATTCCCTCCCCCCTTGTGGGGGAGGGGCAGGGAGGGGGGTGCCACACGGGGTTTCTCTCCGTCGCGCAACCGCACTCGGTGCATCATCAACAACCGGCACCTCTTGCTGGGCTACCCCCCTCCCTAACCCTCCCCCACAAGGGGGGAGGGAACGTACCGGCGTCGGAGCGGCAGTTGAGTCCTTCTCAACCTAGGCTACCCCGTCGTCAGGCTCTCGATGGTCAGATTGCGGTTGGTGTAGACGCAGATGTCGGCGGCGATGTCGAGGGAGCGGCGGACGATGGTCTCGGCGTCCTTGTCGGTGTCGAGCAGGGCGCGGGCCGCGGCCAGGGCATAGTTGCCGCCGGAGCCGATCGCCATCACCCCGGACTCGGGCTCGAGCACGTCGCCGGTGCCGGTCAGGACCAGGGAGACGTCCTTGTCGGCCACGATCATCATGGCCTCCAGCCGCCGCAGATAGCGGTCGGTTCGCCAGTCCTTGGCGAGCTCGACCGCGGCCCGGGTCAGTTGCCCCGGATACTGCTCGAGTTTGGATTCGAGCCGTTCAAAGAGCGTGAAGGCGTCGGCGGTTGCGCCGGCAAAGCCGCCGATGACGTCGCCCTTGCCGAGTTTCCGGACCTTCTTGGCGTTGGACTTGATCACGGTCTGGCCGATCGAGACCTGGCCGTCGCCGCCGACCACCACCCTGCCGCCCTTGCGGACAGTCAAGATCGTGGTGCCGTGCCAGCCCGGCGAGCTGTTCTGGGAATCCTGCATGAATGGACCTCTTTCTCCGGCCTGATTTAGGCGGTCGGGGGCGAGGGCACAACGGGCCGTTCCGGTCCTAGATTTCGCTCACCATAGCCGGAAGTGGTGCCCTGCTGGCGCGTTCCCGCAGTAGCGAAGGCGTCATTTCGCTGTTAAAAGACCGCCGTTTTCGGCGCTCCAGCCAGGATGGAAACCAGTTTTCAATGCGCACCGCGACGATCAAGCGCAAGACCAAGGAAACCGACATCGAGGTCACCGTGAACCTCGATGGCACCGGCGTGGCCAATATCGCGACCGGCATCGGCTTTTTCGACCATATGCTCGATCTCCTCGCCCGCCATTCCCGCATCGACCTCACGGTCAAGGCGGTGGGCGATTTGCACATTGATCACCACCATACCACCGAGGACACCGGCATCGCGCTCGGACAGGCCGTCAGGCAGGCGCTCGGCAACATGGCGGGCATCACCCGCTATGCCGGCGTGCACATGCCCATGGACGAGACGCTGTCGCGCGTGGTCATCGACATCTCGGGCCGCCCGTTCCTGGTGTTCAAGGCCGACTTCCCCCGTGACAAGATCGGCGAGTTCGACACCGAGCTGGTGCGCGAGTGGTTCCAGGCCTTCGCCATCAACGCCGGCGTGACTCTCCACGTCGAGACCCTATATGGCGATAACAGCCACCATATCGCCGAGTCCTGCTTCAAGGGGCTGGCGCGGGCGCTGCGCACCGCGGTCGCGATCGATCCGAAGGCGGCGGGCGAGATCCCGTCCACCAAGGGCTCGCTCGGCGGCTGACCTTTCCGTCTCGGCGGCGATGCGCCGCCGGCCGCAAACCTGAATTCTCGAGCAACGGGGCATCCTCCATGCCTGTCTACACAGTTCATGCTCCCTCCCCTGGCGGAGCCGATCTGCGCGCGACCGACAAGTTCGTGTTCGTGCGCGACGGCTTCCACTTCTGGGCGATGATTTTTGGTCCGTTCTGGCTGCTCTGGAACAGGCTGTGGCTGGCGCTGATCGGCTATCTGATTTTCGTGGCCGCGTTCAACGCCGGGCTGTCGAGCCTCGGTATCGGGCGCTCCTCGATCTTCTTCGCCGATCTCATCGTCGCGCTGCTGATGGGCTTCGAAGCCTCGAGCCTGCGCCGCTGGACGCTGTCGCGCGGCAAATGGCGCCAGCTCGATATCGTCGTTGCCGACGATGGGGACACCGCGGAACGCCGCTTCTTCGAGCGCTGGAGCAAGACGCAGCGCGGCATCGTCAACGATCAACGGGCCGTCGATCGCGGCGGTCCGCCGCCGACCCGCAAGGAGCAGGGTCAGCCGTTTTCCAGCCCGCCGCCACTACCGGCGGGCGGCATCATCGGGTTGTTTCCTGAACCGGGAGGGTCAAGATGAGCATCGCCATCATCGATTACGGTTCCGGCAATCTGCATTCCGCCGCGAAAGCCTTCGAGCGCGCCGCGCGCAGCCTGGAAAATCCGCAAAAGGTTTTCGTCACCAGCGATCCGGACCAAGCCTACAGCGCCGACCGTCTGGTGCTGCCGGGCGTCGGCGCGTTCGCCGATTGCCGGCGTGGGCTTGATGCCGTCAACGGCATGGTCGAGGCGATCACGGAAGCCGTGCGGGTCAAGGCGCGGCCGATGTTCGGCATCTGCGTCGGCATGCAGCTGTTCGCCACCCGCGGCAAGGAGCACGTCATCACGCAAGGCCTGAACTGGATCGGCGGCGACGTCGAAAAGATCACGCCGCGTGACGAGAGCCTGAAGATCCCGCACATGGGCTGGAACACGCTGGAGGTGCTGCAGGAGCACCCGGTGCTCAACAAGCTACCGCTCGGTCCCAAGGGCCAGCACGCTTATTTCGTGCACTCCTACCACCTCAACGCCGCCAACGAGGCCGACGTGCTCGCGCGCGCCGACTACGGCGGGCCGGTCACCGCGATCGTCGCCAAGGACACCGCGATCGGCACGCAGTTTCACCCCGAGAAGAGCCAGCGCTTCGGCCTGGCCTTGATCCAGAACTTTTTGCGATGGAAGCCGTGATGCTCGCCCCGCTCTCTCTTGTTCCCTCCCCCCTTGTGGGGGAGGTCGAACGCGTAGCGTTCGGGAGGGGGGTAAGCCCCGACGGCGGTGCTCGTGGCTACCCCCCTCCCCAACCCTCCCCCACAAGGGGGGAGGGAGCGCATTGCGTGTGCCGAAAAAACCTGGCTCAATCATGATTCTCTTTCCCGCTGTCGACCTCAAGAACGGCCAGTGCGTGCGCCTCGAGCAGGGCGACATGGCGCGCGCGACCGTGTTCAACCTCGATCCCGCAGCGCAGGCCGCGAGCTTCGTTGCGCAGGGGTTTGAATATCTCCACGTCGTCGATCTCGACGGCGCCTTTGCCGGCAAGCCGGTGAACGCGCACGCCGTCGAGGCGATGCTGAAGGCGATCAAAATCCCGGTGCAGCTCGGCGGCGGCATCCGCGATCTCGCAACCGTCGAAGCCTGGCTCGACAAGGGCATCACCCGCGTCATCATCGGCACCGCCGCGGTGCGCGATCCCGAGCTGGTGAAGACTGCTGCGAAAAAATTCCCCGGCCGCGTCGCGGTCGGGCTCGATGCCCGTGACGGCAAGGTCGCGGTGGAGGGCTGGGCCGAAACCTCGCAAGTGACGGTGCTGGAAATCGCACAGCGGTTCGAGGATGCCGGCGTTGCCGCCATCATCTTCACCGACATCGCGCGCGACGGCCTGCTCAAGGGCCTGAACCTCGACGCCACGATTGCGCTGGCCGACAGCATCTCGATCCCGGTGATCGCCTCCGGCGGCCTTGCCTCGATCGAGGACGTCAAGGCCATGCTGACGCCGCGCGCGAAAAAGCTGGCCGGCGCGATCGCGGGCCGGGCGCTCTATGACGGCCGGCTCGATCCGGCGGCTGCCCTCACCCTGATCCGCAACGCGCGCGCCGCCTAGGAGATTTCAGATGTTCAAGGTGCGCGTGATCCCCTGCCTCGACGTCAAGGACGGCCGCGTCGTCAAGGGCGTCAACTTCGTCGATCTGCGCGATGCCGGCGATCCCGTCGAGGCGGCGATCGCCTATGATGCTGCCGGCGCCGACGAGCTGACTTTCCTCGACATCACCGCGACCCATGAGAACCGCGGCATCATGCTGGACGTGGTCCGCCGCACGGCGGAAGCCTGCTTCATGCCGGTCACCGTCGGTGGCGGCGTGCGCAAGGTTGACGACATCAGGACATTGTTGCGCGCCGGCGCCGACAAGGTCTCGATCAACAGCGCCGCGGTGTCGCGCCGCGAATTCGTCAAGGAAGCCGCCGAGAAATTCGGCGAGCAGTGCGTGGTGGTTGCGATCGACGCCAAGCGGGTCAAGCGTCCCGGCGGCTCCGACCGCTGGGAAATCTTCACCCATGGCGGCCGCAACTCGACCGGGATCGACGCCATCGAATATGCCCAGGAGGTGGTCTCGCTGGGCGCCGGCGAAATCCTGCTCACCTCGATGGACCGCGACGGCACGCGGCAGGGCTTTGACATCCCGCTGACCCGGGCGATCGCCGACTCCGTTCCGGTTCCCGTGATCGCCTCGGGCGGCGTCGGCAATCTCGATCATCTCGTCGACGGTATCCGCGACGGGCATGCTACCGCCGTGCTGGCCGCCTCGATCTTCCACTTCGGGGAATTCACCATCCGCGAGGCCAAGGAGCACATGTCCCGGCGCGGGCTACCAATGCGCCTGGATGCCTGACGACTCACGTTCATAAAAGTGCTACATCGGTCAGGTTCAGCCGGGCGCGTTTCGAGTGTTCTTATGCCGCGTTTCACGATCCACGATCTTGCCGAGACCATCGATGCCCGCGCGGCAGCCGGTGGCGAGGCCTCCTACACCCGCAAGCTCCTCGACAAGGGCGCGGAGCATTGCGCCAAGAAGTTCGGCGAGGAGGCGGTCGAAACCGTCATCGCGGCCGTCGAAAACGATCGCGCCCATCTGATCGCCGAGAGTGCCGACCTGCTCTACCACTTCCTGGTGCTGCTCAAGGCGCGCGGCATCAGGCTGGAAGAGGTCGAGGCTGCGCTGGACAAGCGGACCTCGATGTCGGGGTTGGAAGAGAAGGCGTCGCGCAAGGCTGATTAATGGAAAGGTCGCGTCATGGATATTCGCGCACCCGAGCAGCAATATAACCCCTACCGCATCTATACGCGCGAGGAGTGGTCGCGCTTGCGCGACGACACGCCGATGACGCTGGAGCCGGGCGAATTCGACCGGCTGCGTTCGCTGCATGACCGCCTCGATTTGCAGGAGGTCGAGGACATTTATCTTCCGCTCTCGCGCCTGCTGTCGATCTATGTCGACGCCATGCAGCGCCTGTATTACGCGGAGCGCCAGTTCCTCAACATCCGCGACCGCAAGGTGCCCTACATCATCGGCGTCGCCGGCTCGGTCGCGGTCGGAAAGTCCACCACGGCCCGCGTGCTCCAGGCCTTGCTGGCGCGCTGGTCGCCACGTCCCAAGGTCGAGTTGATCACCACCGACGGATTCCTCTATCCGAACGCGGTGCTCGACCGGCAGGGCATCATGCAGAAGAAGGGTTTTCCCGAGAGCTACGACCTGCCGCTGCTCTTGAGCTTCCTCTCCGACATCAAGTCCGGCCGCCGCCATGTCCGCGCGCCGGTCTACTCGCATCTGACCTACGACATCGTGCCGAACCAGTGGGCCGAGATCGACCAGCCCGACATCCTGATCGTCGAGGGCGTCAACGTGCTGCAGACCGGCAAGCTGCCGCGCGACGGCAAGGCGGTGCCGGTCGTCTCCGACTTCTTCGACTTCTCGGTCTATATCGACGCCGACGAAGCCGCGCTGCGGCGCTGGTACATCAAGCGCTTCCTGGCGCTGCGCGACACCGCGTTCACCAATCCAAAGTCCTACTTCAACCGCTATGCGCTGCTGTCGGACGAGGAAGCCATCGCCACCGCGACCGCGATCTGGGAGCGCACCAACCTCGCCAATCTCGAGGACAACATTTTGCCCACCCGGCCCCGCGCGACGCTGATCCTGAAGAAGGGCGCCGACCACGTGGTGGAGAGCGTGGCGCTGCGAAGGCTGTAACGGCCTGGAATCGTAGGGTGGGCAAAGACGCGCTCTTTGCGCGTCGTGCCCACCATCTCTCCGCATCGTTGAACATGATGGTGGGCACGCTGCGCTTTGCCCACCCTACCGCAGTTTACTTCCCGGCCGTTGCGATCCAGTCAGCGGCCTTGATGCGGCCGACGAAAGTGGCGGGGCCGGAGCCGTTGGCCTTGTAGACGAACGCCTCGCCCTCCCCGACATCGCCGGCGTCCTTGCCGAACGCATCGGCGATATTCGTCTTGTGGGTGACGAGGACGGTGTCGGTGCCCGGCTTGGGCGGCGCATCGACGAGCTGGCGCACCGCCTGTCCCGCCTTTGCATTTGCAGCCGCCGGATTTGCCATTCCGGATGCGCTGGCGTTGCTGCTGTCCGTCAGCGCATCGACGGGCGTCACGTCGCGGCCCGTGAGCAGCTTGCCGGTCTCGATCGCGCGGTTGAGCCTGCTGCTGTAGACATCGCCGACCGGAATGGCGAACTGCGTCATCGCCGCGCCGATCTGCCGTGCCGCGTCCCTGCCCTTGTCACTGAGCTGGCGCTGGGCGCTCATGTCGGCGAACTTGAAGGGGTAGACATCTTTCTGGCTGTCGTCGGTGGCAGTGTGCCGGAACACCAGCACGTAGCCGCCCTGCTTGAGCGCGTCGATCAGCGCAGTACTGTCAGCCGCGGCGGCTGGGCTGACTGCGGCGATCAGGACAATGATTGCGAGGCGGCGAAGCACTTGCATTGGCGGCGTCCTCCCAGAGCTTGCGGCTGCGGAGGACGCTGACGTGCGGCGCGATCGAATGCAATTGACGATTGCCGGGGCGGAAATGAGATTCCCGTGATCAGACCGCGAGGTGCCGCGCCGCCGCCAGGCCCGCCAGGGCCTCGTCCAGCTTCTCGCGATCGAGCGGCTTGATCAGAAAACCGTCCATGCCGGCTTCGAAGCAGGCGTAGCGGTCCTCCACCAGCGTGTTCGCCGTCAGCGCCAGGATCGGTGTATGGCGGCCGCCGGTGCCGGTCTCGTGCGCGCGGATGCGCCTGGTCGCGGCGATGCCGTCGAGCTGCGGCATCTGGATGTCCATCAGGACCAGATCATAGGGCGTGCCGGCGGATGACGCGGCCAGCCAGGATTCCAGCGCCGCCTCGCCGTGGACCGCGATGACGAGGCGGTGGCCGAGTTTTGTGAGGAGCGAGCGCATGAGCAGCGCGTTGATCTCGTTGTCTTCGGCAACGAGGACCGACAGACCCGTCGTTGTCTTCGCCAATGTCCTGGTTTCAGTGGTCGGCTCCGGCGCAAGATCGGGAGAGGCGATCTCCGGCGCCTGCGCGAGGCGCGCGGCGAGCGAGGCCGTGCGCAGCGGCTTCACCAGATAGCCGGTGAAGGACGGCGAAATCTTGTCGTGGCGGGAGGAGGGCGTCAGCAGCACCAGCCGCTGCGTTGCATGCGCGCGGGCCGCCTCGGCGAGGTGATCGGCAACGACGGGGCCGAGGGCGCGATCGATCAGCACCGCGTGCCATGCGCGCTCCGGCAGCAATGCTTCGGCGACCGCCGCATCCGCCACCAGGCAGGTCTGGCCGCCCCAGCGCTCCAGCCGCCGCGCGATCAGCGAGGCCTCGATGCCGCCGGCCACCAGGAGGATCGATTTTCCATTGAGATCGGGAGTCGGAAGCGCGGCGTGGCCGGCGCTGCCTTGCGAAGGGGCCAGCGGGATCGCGACCTCGAAGGTCGAGCCCTTGCCCGGCTCGCTCTGAAGCGCGATCCGGCCGCCCATGCGCTTGACGATGCGTTCGCTGATGGCAAGGCCGAGCCCGGTGCCGCCATAGGTGCGCGCGACGGCTTCGTCGGCCTGCTCGAATTCACGGAAGATGCGCGCCTGCGCCTCGGGCGCAATGCCGATGCCGGTGTCGCGCACCAGAAAGCTGATCTCGTTCGGCCAGATGCCGGGCTCGACGATCAGCGCGACGCCGCCGTGAGCGGTGAACTTGATCGCGTTGCCGGCGAGGTTGAGCAGCACCTGGCGCAGCCGTGCGGCGTCGCCAATGAGCTCGAGCGGCAGGCACTCGTCGACATAGGCCGCGATCTCGAGATTCTTGGCTTGCGCACGCGGCGCCAGCAGCTCGGTGATCTCCTCGATCAGGGTCGGAAGCGTGAACGGGCGCTGCTCGAGGTCGAGCTTGCCGGCTTCGATCTTGGAATAGTCGAGCAGCTCCTCGATCAGTGCCGTCAGCGCCTCGCCCGAGGATTTCACGGCCCTCGCATAGGTCGCCTGCTCCGGCGTCAGAATGGTGTCGAGCAGCAGGGCGCTCATGCCGATGATGCCGTTGAGCGGGTTGCGGATCTCGTGCGAGGCCATCGCGAGGAAGCGCGACTTGGCGCGGCTCGCCGCGTCGGCCCGGTCGCGCGCGTCCGACAGCGCGCGTTCGCTCTCGGTGCGGTCGGTGACGTCGCGCCCGACGCTCTGCAACTGGGCGGGCTCGCCCGCATCGAGGCGCACCAGGCCCTCGCGCCAGGCGATCCAGCGCGGGCCGAGCGGCGTTGCGATCTTCTGGTCGTGGACGCGCGTGCCGCTGCTCTCGCGCGCGCTGTCGCCCTGCTCCAGCACGTCGAAATCGAAGCGCGTGCCGACCAGGGCGCCGCGCGCCTGTCCGGCCAGCGCGCAATAGGCCTCGTTGGCAAAAATGATGCGGCCCTGCTGGTCGCGCAACACGATCAGGTCGCCCTGCTGTTCGAACAGGCTGCGGGCGCGCTCCTCAGCTTCCTTCAGCTCCCAATTGCGGTCGATCAGCGTCTCGTTGTGGGCGGCCAGCGTCCGCAGCCGCTTGTTGACGAAGCGCAGCCGCATGCTCAGCGTCGCAAGGCCGAGGCAGGCGAGCGCGAACAGGAAGCTTGCGCCGACCGCGAAGGCGTTGGGGTCGTAGCCGGAATTCTCGGAGCGGCTGCCGGTGACGAAGCCATAGGCGGCGCCGAACGTCGCCGAGAAGATCACGAAAGAGCGGATCGCGAAGGCTATCCTGGGATGCCGGCGCCTGAATCGGCGCATGCGTACCTTGATCCGGAACGTCCCACCCATTGAAACCGACCCCGACTCTCGAACCCCGTGCCGCCGGCCGCGACGATGTCCCGGCCGTCCTTGCGAACAGCTTGAGGCTGAGCTGCCGCTTCCAAACAGGGTTGACGGGAAGTTAACGGCTCAAGCGGGTGCTCAGAGCGAGGCCGCCTGGAGGTGACGATGGCCGGTGCGGGCGCCGACGATCAATGCCGCCGCCTCGCGCTGCGAAAATGTCCTCGATTGCACGTAGATGCGGTAGTCCGCCGGGCCATCCTTGGAGAGATAGATCAGCGGGCGGCCCTCACCCGGCTGCGCGGAGATCGCAACGAGACGCGTGGCGGCATTGGACTGGCAGGCACCCGACTCCTCGCTCGCACCGTCGTCCACCACGACAAAATCGGCGGCGTCCGCATCGTCGGTGATCTGCACCCGGACGGTCGCCGTCGCGGGATCGTCGGTGAAGGCGACCTGGACGCCGGCAGTCCAGAACAGGGAGGTGAGCTCGACATTGGTCTCGCCAAGGGCAATGCAGGGGTGCGAGACCGATCCGATCTCGCTGCGGGCGAACACCGCCGCCGCGATCAGGGGGACCACCGAGGCCAGGATCTTGAAACGCAACATGGACACTCTGCTTGCCGGCCCCCGACAGGACGTCGTGGAAACTCACTTGCGTGAGACTTGGGCCTTATGGTTTGCAGAGGGTAAAGGATACTCGTTACCACCGGGTTGACGCGCCAGCCCGCATCTCCCCGGGGTTGGCCGTCAGGCGATCTGCCGCACATCCTCTGCGAGCGCGCGGTAGGACAGGGCTTCGGCGAGGTGCAGCCGGCCGATCTTGTCGGCGCCGTCGAGATCGGCGAGCGTGCGCGCCACCCGCAGCACGCGATGATAGCCGCGCGCCGACAGCCGCATGCTTTCGGCGGCGTCGCGCAGCAGCTTGGCGCCTTGCGCGTCGGGCTTTGCAATCTCCTCCAGCACTGCGGCCGGCGCCTCGGCATTGGTGCGCACGCGCGGCAGGCCCGCATCCGCGTAACGCGCGAGCTGGATGTCGCGCGCGGCTGCCACGCGCGCGGCGACCTCGGCCGATCCTTCCGCCGGCGGCGGCAGGATCAGATCCGCCGCCGTCACCGCCGGCACCTCGATGCGCAAATCGATGCGGTCCATCAGCGGCCCCGAGATGCGCGCCTGGTAATCGCTCGTGCAGCGGTCGATGCGGCCGCGCTTGCAGGCATAGCCCGGCTCGAAGGCATTGCCGCAGCGGCACGGATTCATCGCGGCGACCAGCATGAAGCGCGCCGGATAGGTGACGCGGTGATTGGCGCGGGAGACCGAGACCTCGCCGTTCTCCAGCGGCTGGCGCAGCGAATCCAGCACGCGCGGATCGAACTCGGGCAGCTCGTCGAGGAACAGCACGCCCTGATGCGCGAGCGAGATCTCGCCGGGCTTTGCGCGCGCGCCGCCGCCGGTGAGCGCGGCCATGCTGGCGGAGTGATGCGGCGAGCGAAACGGCCGCGCCGACGTCAGGGCGCCGCCCTCGATCTCGCCGGCGACGGAGGCGATCATCGAGACCTCGAGCAATTCGCCCGGCGACAGCGGCGGCAGGATCGAGGGCAGCCTTGCCGCCAGCATCGACTTGCCGGCGCCGGGCGCGCCGACCATCAGCAGATGATGCCCGCCGGCGGCGGCGATCTCCAGCGCCCGCTTGGCGCTCTCCTGGCCCTTAATGTCGCGCAGATCGAGCTTTGAGGCGACGGCCTCGTGCACCTTCGGCGCGGGACGCGACAACACCTGCGTGCCCTTGAAGTGGTTGGCGATCTGGATCAGCGAGCGCGCCGCGACGATCTGGATGTCCGGGCTCGCCCATGCCGCTTCCGAGCCGCAGGCCGCCGGGCAGATCAATCCCTCCTCGCGCATGTTGGCGCCGATCGCGGCGGGCAGGACCCCGGCCACCGGCGCGATCGAGCCGTCGAGGCCGAGCTCGCCGAGCACGGTGAAGCCGGTCAGCGCATCCGGCGGGATCGCGCCGATCGCCGCCATCAGGCCGAGCGCGATCGGCAGGTCGTAATGGCTGCCTTCCTTCGGAAGGTCGGCCGGCGCCAGATTGACGATGATCCGCCGCGCCGGCAGCGCCAGCCCCGAGGCGATCAGCGCCGACCGCACCCGCTCGCGCGCCTCCGACACCGCCTTGTCCGGCAGGCCGACGATGGCAAAGGCCGGCAGGCCCGGCGCGACCTGCACCTGCACGTCGACCGCGCGGGCCTCGATCCCCTCAAAGGCGACGGTGGAAACCCGCTGAACCATGCGTACCCAAGCCTGCCCTGTTCCACACTCAAGGGTAGCAGAGAGGGGCGTGTCCTGCAAGAACAATACGGGAACACTCCCGGATGGCCCGTAATCCCTAACCAGCCGTAAACGCGGCGCGAAAACTACGCCTCGAATGCGAGCTTATCCCGTCAGCGTATTCCAACGAATGTTCGCTAATGATGGGTGCGCGGGATGGGCCGTGGTCTAACGGGTGAACAATTCAAATGCTTGCAAATCGCCGGAGAAGCGAACGTAAAGTGTGCAGCCGCCTCGCCAAGATCCACTTTGGCGCGGGCTCGCTGCCGCGGGACTGCACGATCACGGATATCTCGGATGGCGGCGTGAAGGTGGTGGCGGAATTCCTAGAGGTGCCGCCGCAATTCACCATCATCTTCGCCCCCGACTATTCCCGCCAGTGCCGGCTGCGCTGGCGCATCGGTTGCGAATTCGGCGCCGAGTTCACCGATTAGAGCGCGATGCATCGTCATCGCGCTTTAGATTGTTGTTTGCGCATGATCTTTCCGGAAAACCGCTTCGCACTTTTCCGGATTATGCTAGGCAAAACAAGCCGAGCGGGCGCGGGTCCTTAACGGGACTTTAGCGTTAATGAGTAAGCATCTCTGATCAGTCGCCGAGTGATCAGAGTATGCCCAAGCGTTTGTCCCGTGCCTTTCCCCCGGCGAAATACCTGTTTCCCGCGCTTTTGATCCTGGCCCTCGGTGGTTGCCAGACGACCAGCCTCGAGGACGTCACCGGCGCGCTCGGCGGCAAGCAGGAAAGCGCAGGCAAGGCCGAGGCGAAGCCGGAGATGGACGCCTTGCGCGAGCGCTATCGCGCCAACCCCGGCGATCCCGTCGTCGCACTCGAATACGGCAAGGCGCTGCGCGCGAGCGGCCAGCGCGCCCAGGCGGTCGCGGTGCTGGAGCAGGCCGTGCTCGCCCATTCCAACAACAGGCCGCTGCTCGCCGGTTACGGCCGCGCGCTCGCCGACAACGGCCAATTCCAGCAGGCATTTGACGTGCTCAGCCGTGCGCATACGCGGGAAGATCCCGACTGGCGCATCCTGTCGGCGCAGGGCGCAGCCCTCGACCAGCTCGGCCGCAACGAGGAGGCGCAGCAATATTATGCGACGGCGCTGAAGATCGTGCCGGACGAGCCGCAGGTGCTGTCCAATCTCGGCCTGTCCTACGTGCTGCAAAACAATCTGCCGAAGGCCGAACAGGTGCTCGGCCGCGCTTATCAGCGCAATCAGAACGATCCGCGGGTGCGTGCCAATCTCGCGCTCGTGCTGGGATTGCAGGGCCGCGAAGCCGAAGCTGAAATCCTGGTGAAGGCCGACCTGCCGCCGGACCAGGCGGCGGCCAAGGTCGCGGCATTGCGGCAGCTGCTCAGCAAAAAGCAGCAGCGGACGGACAAGTAATCCGCCGCGCGGTTTGTTCTACGCGTTTTCTTGACGCGAACCGGTATCCACTTCGCTCGAAAACGCTGTTGCGCTTGCGGCGCCCTACGACGCCTTGCGATGCGCGGGACGCGCGCCCTTGCCCTTCAAGCGCTTGAGGAGCGGGGCGAACAGCGAGGACTTCGGCTTCTTCACCTCGCCGCGCCCGGCAAGCCGGTTCGCCATGTTCTGGAACAGCGCGGTTGTGCGATGGCCTTTGGAGACCTCGGCGATCATCTGGCCGTTGTTCGCCGCGGTCGAGAACAGTTTCGAATCGAACGGGATCACCGCGAGCGGCTGGCTTTCCATCGTCTTGGCGAACGACTTGACGTCGATCTCGGCCCGCTTGTGCATGCCGACCTGGTTGATGCAGTAAAGCGGCGGCCGGTCGTTCGGCCGCGCCGCCTTGAGCACCGACAGCATGTTCTTGGTGTTGCGCAGATTGGCGAGATCGGGCTCGGCCACGATCACGATGTCGTCGGCGTTGACCAGCGCGCGCTTGGTCCAGGCCGACCATTGATGCGGCACGTCGAGCACGATGCAGGGCGTGGTCATGCGCAGCGTGTCGAAGATCGCGTCGAACGCCTCCGCGCCGAAATCATAGACGCGATCGAGTGTGGCAGGCGCGGCGAGCAGGCTGAGATGATCGGAGCATTTGGCGAGCAGGCGCTCCATCAGCGCGGTGTCGGGCCGGTCCGGCGACAGCACCGCGTTGGCGATGCCCTGCGCCGGATCCTGGTTGTAGTCGAGGCCCGCGGTGCCGAAGGCGAGGTCGAGGTCGATCACCACGGAATCCAGCGACAGGTCGCGCGCGATGGTCCAGGCCACGTTGTGCGCGACGGTGGAGGCGCCGACGCCGCCCTTGGCGCCGACCACCGCGATGACGCGGCCGGTGATGATGGTTTCGGAGGCCGAGAACAGGCTGCAGATCGAGCGCACCACGTCGATGGTCTCGACCGGCCCGACCACGTAGTCGTTGACGCCGCGGCGCACCAGCTCGCGATAGGGCGCGGTGTCGTTGGGGCTGCCGATCACGACCACGCGGGTGCCGGGGTCGCAGACGCCGGCGAGGTCGTCGAGACCCTCGAGGATGTCGCGCGTGCCGTCGGATTCGATCACGATCACGTTCGGCGTCGGCATCGTGTCGTAGACTTCGATCGCCGCGGCCAGCCCGCCGCCCTTGGCGGTGAGATGCGCCTTGGCGAGACGGCGATCCTCTCCCGCCGCGGTCACCGCGGCGAGCGTCTGCTCGTTCTCGCAGAAAGCCTGCACCGAGATGCGAGGCACCGGGGCAATGTGCTCCTCGGGGTGCCGCGGATCGTCTGCGTCTGCGTCTTCGTCCTGGAGACTTGTCATTTGCCGGTTTCGCTGATTTTGGCCTTGTCGGCCTCGGGATAGGTGGTCGCGGTCGACGTACCCTTGCGGTAGCGGTCGAAGACGATGTCGCGGCGAGCGGTGTAGACGGGGGTCTCGGCCCGCGGCTGCTCGAGGTCGGCCGGGTTGTCGATCATCGCCGCGAGGTTGCGCTGGCTGGCGCAGCCGAGATTGAAGTAGGGCCGGTTCTCGTTGTAGCCGGGGTCGAGGAGGTTCGGACCGACGTCCTCCGGCCAAAGGCCGCAGGGGCCGGCGACCGCCTGGATTCTGGAATAGCTCAGCCGGATGGTGGGCAGCAGGCCGGGATCGTCGGGCCGGTAGGGACGCTGCACGATGGCGCGCGACGGCACACCGCCGGATGCGAGCACGGAGCGGATGTCCTGATAGGTCGCCGCCGCCGCGCGCGAATTCGCGGTGTCGATGGGCACGTCGACGACGACGGAGCCGGTGCCTTCGCGCACCCAGTCCCGGGCGATGCCCGCAACGTCGGCGCGCTGCGTGGACGAGAGCCCGCCTCTCGCCTTGCCGACGAAGATCACGATCGACTTCTTGCCTTCCTGCACCGCGATCGGATGGCGCTGGCGATAATCGGTCGGGACCGTCTGGGTGGTGGCCACCTCGGCCGTGGTGTTGCACGCAGCCAGCATGACGGAGAGCCCCGTCAGCGCAAACGCGATGCGCCAGTTGCGACGTCGATCGGTTGTCGTCTTCGTCATCGGTCCCCTCTTGCCCCCTGCCTTGCCGCGGTCCCCAAACCGTCCGTTCGCGTCAATCGATGATGAAGCCGAAATCGCCGGTGACGCCCTCGACCGGATCGACCCGGCGCGCGATGCCATAGAGGCGGTTCATGCGGCCGAGCAGCGCCGTCTGCGCATCGGCGGCCGGCGCGAAGCCGTCGTCGGGCCGCGACAGGTCCTTCTGGGCCACCGCACGCACGACATAGGGCGTCACGATCACCATCAGCTCGGACTCGTTGTTGACGAAGTCCTGGCTGCGGAACAGCTGGCCGAAGACCGGGATCTGGTCGAGGCCGGGCATGCCGTTGACCGCCTGCTTGGTCTGCTGCTGGATCAGGCCGGCCATCGCCATCGAGCCGCCCGAGGGAATCTCCAGCGTCGTCTCGGCGCGGCGGGTCGTCAGCGAGGGAACGGTGATCCCGTTCGACACGGTGATGGCCTGCTGGTTCGACAGCTCCGAGACCTCGGTCATCACGCGCAGGCTGATACGGCCCTCGCTGAGCACGACCGGCGTGAAGTTCAACGAGATGCCGAACTTCTTGAAGCTGATCTGGGTGGTACAGCGGTTGGCCAGGTCGCAGGAATAGCCCGCGGGAACCGGGAATTCGCCGCCGGCAGTGAACGTCGCGGACTCGCCCGAGATCGCCGTCAGGCTCGGCTCGGCCAGCGTTCGCATCACGCCGGCGCTTTCCATCGCCTTCAACGTCGCGTTGACCGTGGCGATGCCCTTGGTGGCTGATACGTTGATCCCGCCATTGCCGACCGGCGGACTGAGCGAGAACGGCATGGCGTTGTTGAAATTCACGACAGCGGTGCCGGCGTTCAGGCTGGCGCTGAGGTCGACGCCGAGCTGCTTGACGATGTCGCGGCGCACTTCGCCGACGACGACCTTCAGCATCACCTGGTCGCGGCCGCGCACGACGATGTTGTTGACGACTTTTTCCGCGCCGCCGACGAGCTTTGCGGCGACGTCGCCGGCCTGCTGCGCCTCGACCGGGCTCGACACCGAGCCGGTCAGCATCACGCTGTCGCCGACGCCCTCGATCTGCACGCCCGGCAGCGCCTGGCGCAGCGCAGTGCGCATGCCGTTGAGATCGCGCTTCACCGCGATGTCATAGGAGGCGACCTGCTGGCCATCGGCGGTGAAGAACACGACGTTGGTCTGGCCGACCTGGCCGCCGATGATGTAGGCGCGCTGCGACGAGCGAATCACCGCATTGGCGATCTTGGGATCGGCCACCAGCACGTCCTTGACCTCGCGCGGCAGGTCGATGACGACGGATTTGCCCACACCAAGCGAGAGAAAACGCGTCTTCGCCGCCGCAATGGACGCGACCGGCACGAGGTCGAGATCAGCCGCCTGCATCGGCGCCTGGTCGCCGACCGGCGCATCCGCGGCGCGGGTCAAATGCGGGGCCGCAACCAGCCCCAGCATCAGCATCGCCCCTGCCCAGAACGTGCCTGCGCGCTTCCCCCGAATGCGCAAGCCCATCCGCTTACCCCCGTCCGTCATCTTGTCCCCATCACTTCTGCGACGTCATGGTTGGAACGCCGTAGCGCACCACGTTGACGCTGGTGCCGCGTTTCAGCGGTTGTTCCTCGTCCGTCTTGTCGATCACGTTGGCGTCGACCAGGCTGCGCAGGGCGAGCGACAGCGTGCCGCTCTGCCGGCTGCGGGAGAGCGTCTCCACCTGCTCGGGCTTCAATTCGAGCGTCACGGTCTTGCCGAGCACGCTGTTCTGGCCGTCCTTCTCCTTCGGCAGCTGGTCGATCGCCAGCACGCGGATGTTGGACAGGATGACTTCGGAGGAGACGCGGTCGCTGGTGTTCGGGCCGTTGCCGCCGCCGGTCGCCTTCTCGCGGCGGGTCAGGACGATGTCGACGCGGTCGTTCGGCAGGATGAAGCCGCCGGCGCCGGTCTCGGCCGAAATCTCGGTCGACACGGCGCGCATGCCCGTGGGCAGGATCGCGGCCATGAAGCCGCTTCCCTCGGCCTTCACCAGCTTCTGCTCGCGGATCGGCTCGCCCTGCATCATCGGGATGCGCGCGATCGAGCCTGCGACCTGGCTCTGCGCTTCGGGCCTGTTGTCACGGCGGATGAAGGCGGCGCTCGCGCTCGCGGCCGGCCAGGCCTGCCACTGCACGTCCTCGGGCTTCACCAACTGGCCGAGCTGGATGTCGACCCTGGCGACGAGCACCTCGGTGGTCGGCAGCTTCTCCGCCACCGGAAGCACGGGTGCGGGCTTGTTGTCGACGCCACTCGCCAGATACGCGGCGACGCCGCCGGCACCCAGCGCGATGACCAGAACGACAATGCGTGCGGTGTTCATACGCCTCTACTCTTACGCGGGGCACACGACCCGCATTTGGCGGGTTCCCCAGCGTCGATGAGTAGGGAGTAAAAGTATAAGGGGTGTTGCGAGGCCGAGTGTGATGGCCGGTCACGTCGCGAGTTTTAGGCAGATGGTGAACGCCGCGTTAGCCACTCGGCCAGTGGCCCCGTAGAGTCACGTGCGGCGACGTGCGCGAGGCGCAGCGTCATGGTGAATGGATGGTTAGTGGGACGCTTGCTTGCCACATCACCATTGTCGTCCTGGCGAAGGCCAGGACCCATAACCACCGATGAGAATCGTTACAGGAGATGTCCGCTCCGATCGTCGCCAAACCGGCCGTCGGGGTAATGGGTCCTGGCTTTCGCCAGGACGACGAGGGAGAATCGAGAGCCGCTACTTCTTCCGCTTCGCTTCGATCACGTCCCAGATCTTGGCCGCGACGTCGGGGCCGCCGAGGCGTGCGATGGCGCGGATGCCGGTCGGGGAGGTCACGTTGATCTCGGTGAGGTTGCCGTTGATGACGTCGAGGCCGACGAACAAGAGGCCGCGCTCGCGCAGCGCCGGGCCGACGGTCGCGCAGATCTCGCGCTCGCGCGCCGTGAGCTCGGTCTCCTTGGCCGCGCCGCCGCGCACCATGTTGGAGCGGAGGTCGTCGGCGGCCGGCACGCGGTTGACCGCGCCGGCGAACTCGCCATCGACCAGGATGATGCGCTTGTCGCCGTGCTTCACCTCGGGGATGAACTGCTGGATCACCCAGGGCTCCCTGAAGGTCACCGAGAACATGTCGAACAGCGAGCCGAAATTCATGTCCTGCGGCATCACGCGGAACACCGCCGCGCCGCCATGGCCGTGCAGCGGCTTCATCACGACGGCGCCGTGCTTGTCGCGGAAGGCGTTGATCTCGTCGAGGTCGCGCGAGATCAGCGTCGGCGGCATCAGCTGCGGGAAATTCATCACGAACAGCTTTTCCGGCGCATTGCGCACCGAGGCGGGGTCGTTGACGACGAGCGTCTTGGGGTGAATGCGCTCGAGCAGATGCGTCGAGGTGATGTAGGCGAGGTCGAACGGCGGATCCTGGCGCAGCAGCACCACGTCGAAACCGCTGAGCGCCTTGCGCACGGGCTCGCCCAGGGCGAAGTGGTTGCCGGGCTCGTCGCGGACGGTGAGAGCCTGGACCGGCGCCACGATCTCCTCGCCGACCATCGAGAGCTTGTCGGGCGTGTAATAGGACAGGCCGTGGCCGCGCTTCTGCGCCTCCAGCAGCAGCGCGAAGGTGGAATCGCCCTTGATGTTGATGCGGGCGATCGGGTCCATCTGGACGGCGACGTTCAGTTTCATGGTCTGCCTTTCAGGTCGAGGCGTCGAATGCCGCCAACACATGGCGCGGAAGTGACCGCGGTGCAATCAGCATCGCGTCGAATCGCAATTCGAATTCGGCATGCTCGGGATGCGCGACGAGCCACCCTTGCGCGGCGTCGATGATGCGCTGCTGCTGCCGCGGCGTCACGGCGAAGGCGGCGTCATCCAGCGTGGCGCGCGCCTTGACCTCGACGAAGGCGATCAAATTGCGGCGGCGGGCCACGATGTCGATCTCGCCATGCGGGGTGCGGTAGCGCCTCGCCAGGATGCGGTAGCCCTTCGCGATGAGAAAGGCGGCGGCGCGGCTCTCTGCCGAGATCCCGGTGCGGAACGCGGCGACGCGCTCGGGCGCGGCGGTTTTCGGTTCCGCATCGGCTTCAGTCTTCGCCATCATCGCCTCGCACCTGCTTTGCGAGCTCCAGCGCCCGGGCATAGACCTCGCGGCGCGGTCGCCCGGACAGCGCCACCGCGTGGGCGACGGCATCCTTGACGCTGTGGTTGGCAAGCTGCGCGCGCAGGAGATCGTCGAGGGCATCGCTCGTCATCACCTCGGCGTCGGCCGCTGGCGGAGCGATCACCAGCACGAATTCGCCGCGCGTCTCCAGCGTGTCGGCCTCGCGCGCCAGCTCGGCGAGTGGCGCGCGCGAAACCTCCTCGTGCAGCTTGGTCAGCTCGCGGCAGATCGCGGCCTCGCGCGTGCCCATGATCTCGGCGAGCTCAGCGAGCGTGTCCTGCACGCGGTTGCCGGATTCGAACATCACCAGCGTCGCGTCGATGCGCGCGAGCTCGGCAAGGCGCGACCTGCGGGCGGCGGATTTGGCCGGCAAAAAACCCTCGAAGAAGAAGCGGTCGGTCGGCAGCGCCGCCACCGACAGCGCCGCCAGCACCGAGGACGGGCCGGGCAGCGCATACACGGAATGTCCGGCCGCGCAGACCTCGCGCACCAGCTTGAAGCCGGGATCGGAGATCAGCGGCGTGCCGGCGTCGGACACCAGCGCGACCGCGCCGCCCTGCGCCAGCGCCTCCAGGATTTTTGGCCGCGCGGCTTCCGCATTGTGCTCGTGATAGGGCTTGAGCTGTGCCGCGATGGCGTAGCGCTCGGTCAGGCGCCGCGTGATGCGGGTGTCCTCGCAGGCGATGAATTCGACGCCGGCGAGCGTCTCGAGTGCGCGCAGCGTGATGTCGCCGAGATTGCCGATGGGGGTCGCGACCAGATAGAGGCCCGGCGCCGGCTTCGGCGCGGCGAGGCGGTGGGCGTCGATGGAGAAGCCGCGCGAAGCGGCGTCTGTGCCTTCAGGCGTATTTATCGGGGCCGGCTTTGCGCGCATAATGAAACGAACTTAGGCATGATCCCCGAGGCTGGGAACCAGTCCTTCCGAAAAAGATCGCGCGGGGCCACGGACGGCGAAGGGGTGGCCGGGAAATCTTGATTGCGGCGTGAGGCGGGTATTATCTTTTTGTTTTGGTTAACTATTTATCGACAATATGCATGACTCCGCGACCTCTGCCGCGGAACGACGAGGTCTGACCGACCGAAAAGGCCGGTCAAAAGATGAGCTGCCATGGTGGGCCCGCGTAATCCGAAGTCTTCTGGTCCGGGGCCCCGTTCGTCGGGGGCGACCCGGCGAAGCGCGCTTGGGGTCCTGCTCGGCGCGCCGCTGCTGTCGGCCTGCGCCGGCGTGCAGCAGAGCCTCAGCCAGTTCTCCAACCCGTTCAGCAGCTCATCGCCCCCGGCCCAGCCGGCCGGCCCGCAGCAACAGGCCTCAACCGCGGGCACCGGCGGCGTCAAGGTCGGCGTGATCCTGCCGCTCTCGGCCGCCGGCAATGCCGGCCTCGCCGCGCAATCCATGCGCAACGCCGCCGAGATGGCGCTGGCCGAGTTCCAGAACCCCAATATCCAGCTCCTGATCAAGGACGACAATGGCAGCCCGCAGGGTGCGCAGGCAGGCGCGCAGCAGGCAGTCGAGGAAGGCGCCGAGATCATTCTGGGACCGCTGTTCGCCCAGTCGGTGCCGGCGGTGGCGCAGGTCGCCCGCGCGCGCGGCATCCCGGTGATCGCGTTCTCGACCGATTCCAGCATCGCCGGCCGCGGTGTCTACCTGCTCTCCTTCCTGCCGGAGTCCGATGTCAACCGCATCGTCGAATATTCCGCCGGCATCGGAAAACGCTCCGTCGCGGTGCTGGTGCCCGACAATGCCTATGGCAACGTCGTCGAGGCCGCGGTGAAGGCGGCGGTGCCGCGGCGTGGCGGGCGCATCGTCGCATTCGAGAAATACGGCGCGGATCGCGCCAACCCTGCGCGCACGGTGGCGCAAGCCCTCGGCAGCGCGGACGCGCTGTTCATCGCCGATGACGGCGATGCCGTGGTCGCGGTAGCGGACGCGATGACATCTGCGGGTGCGAATTTGCGCAACATCCAGCTGCTCGGCACCGGGCTGTGGGACAATCCGCGCGTCTATGCCAGTCCGAACCTGCAGGGCGGCCTCTATGCCGCGCCGGACCCGGCCGGCTTCCGCGGTTTCTCCGGCCGCTATCGCACCAAGTTCGGCGGCGAGCCGGTGCGCACCGCCACCCTCGCCTACGACGCGGTCGCGCTCGTCGCTGCGCTCGCGCGCACGCAAGGGCCCACGCGCTTCTCGGCGGACGTGCTCACCAACCCTTCCGGCTTTGCCGGCATCGACGGCCTGTTCAGATTCCGCGCCGACGGCACCAACGAACGCGGCCTTGCGGTGATGAAGGTGACGACCGGCGGCGGCGTCGCGGTCGCGGGCTCGCCGAAGAGCTTTGGGGCGTAGCCCCGCCCGCTGAACCAGCGGTGCATACTGCAACCGTCGGCCGTCAGCATGCCAGCGGGATTGGACCGACGCAAGCCAACTTAACTTGCTTTGCAACCCTCGCCATTCCCTGCGATCTGGCGGGCGAATGTTTTGCGTGAAAGCAAGGGGGAAGCGCATGAGAGAATTGGCTGGACGGACCGCATTCGTGACAGGCGCTGCCACGGGGATCGGACTGGGAATCGCGACCGCGCTGTCACAGGCGGGGGTGAAGGTCATGCTCTGCGATATCGAGGAAGAGGCGCTGAAAAATGCGGTCGCGGACCTGAAGACACGGACCAATGTCGATGTCGATGGCGTGAAAGCCGACGTCTCGCTCAAGGGCGAGCTTCAGGCGGCAGCGGACGCGACCGTCGCGCGATATGGCAGAGTAGACATCCTGGTCAACAATGCGGGCGTGGGCGGCGGCGGCACCTATGGCGAGTGGACGGATGCAGGCTGGAGCTGGGTCCTCGGCGTCAACCTGATGTCGGTGATCTGGGGTTTTGAGATTTTCGGTCCGCTGATCGAAGCGCACGGCGAAGGAGGGCAGATTGTTTCGACGGCGTCCGTCGCCGGTCTGATCACGGGACCAAGCCCGGCCTACGATGTGAGCAAATATGGCGTGGTGGCGCTGTCCGAGGGGATGCGCAACGTGCTCGCGCCGAGGAAGATTGGGGTATCCGTTCTGTGTCCGGGCGTCATCCGCACGCAGATCATGAACTCCCGGCGCAACGTGCCGCAGCGATTTGTCGGGGCGATCGGCAAGCCTCCGCCGACCGAAGGCCTCCGCGCCGAGTTCATCAAGGCATTGCGGGAGCGGATCAACAACGGCATTGATCCGCTCTATGTGGGCGAGCTGGTTCGCGAGGCCATCGAAAACGACTGGCCCTACATTTTCACCGATACTGAGCACGAACCGTTCATCGACAGGCGCTTCGCAGCGATCAAGCAGGGCTTTGACCGCATACGCGGACGAACGCCGCGGCATTAGAGATCGGGATGAATCGTCATCGCGCTTTGATGAGGACGCACCTCAGCCCGGCCCAGGCTCCAGCCGCGACCTACGCCTCGTAGCCTGCGAAGTTGACGGTGGCTGATGCCATTGAGCCCGCGGCCAGATCTAGTAAAAGACCGGCGCCGTGGCGCGCCACGCGGCGCTCATGTTCACGTAGCTGAAGTCCTTGGGATCGACCTGCTGGACGCCTGGGATCACAGCCCACGGTATCGCGCTGCTCACGAACGTCTGAGCAATGGGGACCGCCCAACTGGCGTCATCGAGAGTCCCGGCACGTAGACCCATGTAGTCCGGCCGGGCAACGTCAGTCGATGTCAAACCGGCGCGGCAATGGGCGCATGAGGTATGCCGGACTTCACGACCGTTCGGCGTTATCCGCGTAAATGTTTCGACGGGGCCGGTCAGTGCCAACGCTGCAGCGGGAACCAGCACGGTCAAGCTATAGGCTGAACCTGAACGCGATTGGCAATTATGGCAGTGACAGACGTAAACCAGGACAGGTGCGCCGCTTAAGCTGTAGCGAACCGCGGCGCAAAAACACCCGCCAAGGAGCGGAAGTTTGACTTGATTCTTGTCCATGACGTGCGTCCCGGTGAATGCACTAACTGAGGACTTGCCTTCGCCACTTCCTATCAGATGCGCGCCGGCTGTCCCATACGGTCGTGGCCCGCGTCAATCTGCGCCGGTCCATTCGTTTGACGCGATCAAGGCCGGTGCGGGAGACAATCACCGGCGTTTCCTGTTGCGGCCCTATCCGGTGGCATCTAGATTACGATGCCCCTGATAGTTGTAGCGAACCCCAGCTGATCGCCGACCGCCTCATATGGGAAGTGATGCAAATGATGGAGAGACTTCGCCAGTGGTGGAATGACGGCTCTGCCAAGGTGCGGCGCTCAGTCCTTCGTTGGTCGGGGCGCCAACCCGGGGAATCCACGAGAACGAAGGGTTTTCATCCATGGACTGGCGGCTCTGCCAAGGTGTTGGTCGTCGTCCTTCATGGATGGGGCGGTAGCCCCAAGCGCATGAAAGACGTCATTGCGGTGGCCCAATCCGCCTTCAAATCCGAGGGCGTCGACGTCTATGCGCCGAAATTGCCGTACGCCAACCGTTTGCGATCCGTCCGCGCGGAGAAGATCATCGTCGATCTGCTGGATGCGATCGACCCCATCGTTGCCTTGCACGGCGCCTACGAGCGGATCGTCCTTGTCGGCTTCAGCCTTGGCGGAATATTTGCGCGACGCCTCTTTCTGATCGCTGCGGGCAATCCTCCGGGTTTTCAGCTTGAGAAGCCGTTCGAGAGCGCTCACCCGCGAGCCTGGGCGCCGCAAGTGGAGCGCCTGGTCACGATCAGCGCGTTCAATCGCGGTTGGCAGGTCACCGGGCGGACCGATTGGTACTCGTCCTTCATTCTCAATTTGCTCGGATTGATCGGTCACTTGTCGCCCCACGATTGGCGTCCAACTCTGTTCGACGCGCGCCTGGGCTCACCATTCACCGTGCAAACCAGGCTGCATTGGATGGCGTATCGTCGCTGGCACGCAGACATCAGAAGCAGCAAGATTGTTGATAAAGATCTAGGGCTGCCGGTGTCACGCACCAGGGATCCGATCGTGGTCCAGCTTGTCGGTAGACAAGACAGTTTCACCTCGCCGCTTGATCTGGTTGACATCGCCGTGGATGGCCACGACCCGTCTTCACCGCACCCGCGCTACTTCTACATCGAGATGCCCGACACAAACCACGAACGTGCTATTGTCTTGACCGGTGCGACGGCCCGAAAAGAAATGCTCGCCGAGGCGCTCGCTCAACCTCCGCAAGCCCTCGCCGTCATCGCAAGCGATCCGTCGTTGCTGGCAGATGACATTCCGCAGTCGGACCCGAGCGTGACTGACGTCATATTCATCATGCACGGCATTCGTGATGACGGATTTTGGACGCATCACATTGCCAAAGTCGTGCGCGAGCAGGCCGCGAAGGCACCGGTCATTCGGGCACGCACGCCAAGTTACGGCTATTTCGCGATGCTACCATTCGTGTTGCCCTGGATCAGGCGGCAAAAGGTCGAATGGTTCATGGATCAATATGTCGCCGCTGCGACCCAATTCCCAAACGCAGACTTCAGCTATGTCGGCCACTCCAATGGGACCTATTTGGCGGCTCGGGCCCTCAAGGATTATGCCGACGCGCACTTCAAACACGTCTTCTTTGCCGGCAGTGTGGTCAGACGGGATTATGACTGGCTCGATCTATTGTCGGCCGCGCGCGTCAAAAAAATACACAATGTTCCCGCTGCCGCCGATTGGGTCGTTGCGCTGCTTCCGAAGAGCGTCGAAGGCTGGAAGAAGATAGATCTTGGCGGCGCTGGTTTCGATGGCTTCGATCAGGCAGGCAAGCATCCCGATCTCACGCAGCCGACCCTGTTTGCCAATGGCAAGCACAGTGCGGCGATTGCAGAGAGCCAGTGGGAGCATATTGCGCGCTTCATCGTTCATGGCACAGTACCGCCTGAACTGCCGTCAACCGCTTTCGTCAAGTCACGGGCGCAATGGCTGGTGCCGCTCGCGAGGTCTCATCTCGGACTACCCTTGCTCGTGCTCGTCTTCGGAATCGTATTCCCGGCATTGCTGGCCATCCCGCTGTTTATATACGCCGCAGGACCGGCATTGCCGCTCGACAATCAAAGCGGCTGGGAGGCGATTGCCTCGAGCTTTGTCGTCATGGGCTATTTTCTGCTGTTGAAGCTCGTCGTCACCCGGGTTTGAACGTTACTCTGTTCGGGGTCTCAGGCGCCGGCCGCGACCTGCGCGTCGTAACGGCGCCTGTTGCTCCAATAGATGTTGGCGAACAGCGCGGCTTCCTGGCGCCAGGGAATGTGATCGTCGCTGTCCGCATCGGCCTGCGCCTCGATCCAGGCGACGTGCTCCGCTATGGCACCTCGCCGGTCGCCCTGCAAGGCGCGGATCTGGAATTCGTACATGTGCTGCTCGATCTCCAGATAGCGGTCGTACCAGCAAGTCGACCATTGCCGGTTTTGCAGGGCGAAGCGCCGGATCCATCGCTCGGTCAGGTCCATCTCGTGTTCGGGCTTGGAGAACATCACGTCGCGGCGCGCTTCCTGCAGCGTCTCGATGGCGACGGGCCTGTTCTTCTGCCACAGCGTCTGCATCGAGGTGTCGGACAGGAAGCGGTCGGCATAGATCGGATGCTCGAACGCGAGCTCGCGCAGATGCGGCAGCTCGAAATAGACGCGAATCTCCGAGCAGACGCTCGCCTTCAGCTCGTTGTCCTCCATCTTGCGGTGAAAGGCGTCGAAGCCGATGCCCGGAAAGTACGGCATGAAGGCGGAATGAAACATCTCGTGCAGGCGGTAGAGATCCTCGATCGCGGGATTGTCGTAGGTGCGGTTCATGCTCACGCCCCACCAGGAGCAGAAATGGGCGCGTTCGAGCCGGTCATTGCTGGTGTCGCAGAACAGGCGCGGCAGGCTCGCAAACTGCTCGACGATGTCGTGGATGAAACCGTGGCTTTCGTGCGAATGGCGGATCGGCTCGCATCGCCACAGCCCGTGCATGTGACGGTGGATGTCTTCGCGATCGGTCAGTGCGACCAGATTTTTCAAGACGCGCCTCCGGAAATCGGGCCGGCCGTGCCGATCATGGCCGCCATCGCGGGCGTGAGACAGACGCGCAGGCGTGCCTGCGGATTGTTGGCGGGTCGCCGCAGGAAGCTGGCGAGCGCGGGGTCGGCGGCACCGGACGCCCCGGCAAGGATCGTGACGTCACAGGGTTCGAGCGCGATGCCGAGTCGCTCGCCGACCCCTGCGGCCGCCTCGCGCTGAACGCTCTTGTAGCGCCGCGGCAAGTCGAACACGTCGTGGCGTTCGAGCAGCTTGAGGCCAAGCTGCAGCGAGGTGAGGTTCTTGAACCATTGATTGCCGAACAGCGACGGCATGGCCTCGCGACACAGGATGCCGCCGATGCGGTCGTAATAGACCCCGAACGGTTTTGACAGGCTGAACGCAATGGCCTGCACCGCGGGGCTGTCCGCCGCGATGCGCGAGGCGAGCGCGTCAGCGACGCTGCCGACATAGGTGACGTCGAGCAGCAGGCGGGGTCTTGCCGCGCCCGCCGACAGCAGGCCGAGGAAGGCGTTGGCCTCAAGCCAGACATTGCCGTCGATCGCGGAAGGCTGGCTGATGCAGAACAGCGCGGTCGGCGGCAGCGAGCGCCCGACCGTCTCCCAACCGGCGCGGTCATGCTCGACGACCGCGATGCCGCAGGCCTCGGCGTAGGCCTTGTAGCCTTCGTACTCGCCGCGGAAGACGTGGACTTCGGGATCAAATCGCTCGCTGCGCGCGCGGTTGCCGTAGGCGGTGATGACGTGAAACAGCGCTTCACTGCCGCCGGCGGTCGGATAGCGCCAGGGAAAATTCGCGCCCGGAATCGCGACCACCGGGCCTGCCCATTCCATCCAGCGCGCGAGGAAGGCCTCGTGAAGCGCAAACTGCTTGCCGGTCCAGGCGTCGCGGAATTGCTCGAGATAGTGGCGGCGCGCGGCGTCCGGCGATGACAGGCTGTTGCCGAGGATGGCGTGCTTGGCCGCCTCGGTCTCCGGCGTCACCAGGGCGTAGACCGTCTTGCTCGCGCCGGCAGCCTTCACGCGCCGGTCGAGCTCGGGATCATGGATCGCAGGCGGATTGGCTCGCTCGTTCATGGCCGTCCAGGGGGCTGGAATGACGCGCGAGGTATTTTAGCACGGCAGGTTGGTCACCGCCGCAAATCCCGGCGGTTCGCTTATCGAAACCTTTACGCCGCGAGATCCGCGACGACGGCGTCCAGCACCGGAAAGCCGCTGCTGGTGACGCGCAGCCGGCCGGTGGCGTCGACCGTGATCGCGCCCTCCTCGCGCAGCAGCGCGATGCGGCCGGGATCGAGCGGGCGGCCGGACAGCACTTTGTAACGCTCGGGGTCGATGCCTTCGGCGAGCCGCAATCCCATCAGCAAGAATTCGTCGGCGCGCTCCTCGCTGTTGAGGAGGTCGTCGGTGACGACGCCGTGGCCATTGCTCTCGACCCGCATCAGCCAGGCTTCGGGACGCTTCTCGGTGGCGGTGGCATGGCGCACCCCGTCGATGTCGAGACGGCCATGCGCACCGGGACCGATGCCGGCATATTCCTCGCCGCGCCAGTACACCAGATTGTGCCGGCACTCGGCACCACGCCGCGCGTGGTTGGAGATTTCGTAGGCGGGCAGCCCGAGCTTGTCGCAGGTCTCCTGCGTGACGTCGTAGAGCGCGCGCGCGACCGCTTCGTCCGGCGTTTTCAGCTTGCCGGCCTGGTGCAGGCCGAAGAACGGCGTGCCTTCCTCGATGGTGAGCTGGTAGAGCGACAGATGCTCGGCCGCCTCGTCGATCGCGTGGCGCAGCTCGTCGGCCCACATCGCCGGTGTCTGGTCGGGGCGGGCGTAGATCAGGTCGAAGGAGTAGCGGTCGAACGAGCGGCGCGCGATGGCGACGGCGTCGAGCGCCTCGCGCGCGCTGTGCAGGCGGCCCAGCGCCTTCAGCGAGGCGTCGTCGAGCGCCTGCACGCCGAGCGAGACGCGGTTGACGCCGGCGGCGCGATAGCCGGCAAAACGCGTGGCCTCGACGCTGGTCGGGTTCGCCTCCAGCGTCACTTCCACGTCACCGGCGACATGCCAGTGCTTGCCGATGGCATCGAGCACCGCGCCGACGGTTGCGGGCTGCATCAGCGACGGCGTGCCGCCGCCGAGGAAGATCGAGGTGACCTCGCGGCCGGGAGCGCGGGCGGCGGTCGTCGCGATCTCGCGGGCGAAGGCGGCGGCGAAGCGCGCCTCGTCGATCGCGGCGTGGCGGACATGGCTGTTGAAGTCGCAGTAGGGGCACTTCGACAGGCAGAACGGCCAGTGCACGTAGACGCCGAAAGCTTCAGATTGTTGTTTTGACGCGTTTTCCTGGCGCGAACCGGTACCCACTTCGCTCGAAAACGCTTTAGCGCTTCTCAAGGCAGATCTCCGCCAGTTTCACGAAGGCACGGGCGCGATGCGACAGGCCGAGGCCGAGCGGCGGCAGGCCGTGCTTCTCGATGCTGGTCATCTCGCCGAAGGTGCGCTTGTGGCCGTCAGGCAGGAACATCGGATCGTAACCGAAACCGGCCGTGCCGCGCGGCGGCCACACCAGCGTGCCGTCGACGCGCGCCTCGACCTCTTCGAGATGATCGTCGGGCCAGGCGACGCACAGCGCAGAGACGAAGTGCGCCTTGCGCTTGTCCGGCGTGGTGGCGCCGCGCTCCTGCAGCAGCCGCTCGATCTGTGCCATCGCCGCGGCGAAATCCTTGCTGGGGCCCGCCCAGCGTGCGGAAAAAATGCCGGGCGCGCCGTCGAGCGCGTCGACCACGATGCCGGAATCATCGGCGAAGGCGGGAAGTTTGGTCGCCTGCGCCGCCGCGATCGCCTTGATCGCGGCGTTGCTGCGAAAGTCGTTGCCGGTTTCGTCGGGCTCGCCGAGGCCGAGCTCGCCGGCCGACACCGCTTCGATGCCGAAGGGCGCAAGCAGCTCCTTCATCTCGGCGAGCTTGCCGGGATTGTGGGTGGCGATGACCAGCTTGTCGGTGATTCGGCGGTGCATGGGCCTATTGACTACGCGACAGCCAGCTTCTGCAAGTCCACGAGACGCGCGATGCCCTTTTGCGCCAGCGCGATCAGCGCCAGGAACTCGTCCTGCGTGAACGGCTCGCGTTCCGCGGTGCCCTGCACCTCGATGATGCGGCCGTCGCCGGTCATGACGAAATTGGCGTCGGTCTCGGCCTCGCTATCCTCGGCATAGTCGAGGTCCAGCACCGGCGTGCCCTGATAGATGCCGCAGGAGATCGCGGCGACGTTGTCGCGCATCACGTTGGCCTTGATCATGTTGCGCGACTTCATCCAGTTGATGCAGTCGGCGAGCGCGACCCAGGCGCCGGTGATCGAGGCTGTGCGCGTGCCGCCGTCGGCCTGGAGCACGTCGCAATCGACCGTGATCTGGCGCTCGCCGAGCGCCTCGAGGTCGACGATGGTGCGAAGCGAGCGGCCGATCAGGCGCTGGATCTCGACGGTGCGGCCGCTCTGCTTGCCGGCGGAAGCCTCGCGGCGGGTGCGTTCCAGCGTGGCGCGCGGCAGCATGCCGTATTCGGCGGTGACCCAGCCGCGGCCCTGGCCCTTGAGCCATGGCGGCAGGCGCTCCTCCAGCGTGGCGGTGACCAGCACATGGGTGTCGCCGAATTTCACGAGGCAGGATCCCTCCGCATATTTGACCACGCCGCGCTCCAGCGTCACGGGGCGCAATTGGTCGGGCGCACGGCGGCTTGGCCGCATGGGAAATCCTCCAAAACTCACGGAAAAAGGCTGTTCGCGGGGTGCTTGTAGGTGGCGTGAGGGGAGGCGGCAAGAGGGAAGAACAAGGCTTTTTCCACCTCTAAAATCCCCTCGCAAAAACCCCGCTTGTCAGAACCGGTCGGGATCGACAAATTATGAGCGTCTGAGAGGAGTTAAACCTAGGTGGCCCATCACGATCCGATCCATCTGATCGCGCCGCATGCAGGCCTCGCCCAGCTCAACGAGCGTTCCCGCGACATCTTTCGTCAAATTGTCGAAAGCTATCTCGCGACCGGTGAGCCGGTCGGCTCGCGCAACATTTCCCGCCTGATCGCCCTGCCGCTGTCGCCGGCCTCGGTGCGCAACGTCATGGCCGATCTGGAACAGCTCGGCCTGATCTATGCGCCGCACACCTCCGCCGGCCGGCTGCCGACGGAACTCGGCCTGCGCTTCTTCGTGGACGCCCTGATGCAGGTCGGCGACCTCAACGAGGCGGAGCGGCAGTCGATCCAGGGCCAGCTCGCCTCCGTCGGCCGCGCCCAGTCGGTCGAGGCGGCGCTGGAGGAGGCCTTGACGCGGCTCTCGGGGCTGACCCGGGCCGCCGCGGTGGTGCTCACGCCGAAATCCAACGCCCGGCTGAAGCACATCGAATTCGTCCGCCTGGAACCGGAGAGAGCGCTGGTGATCCTGGTCAGCGAGGACGGCCAGGTCGAAAACCGCGTGCTGGCGCTGCCGCCGGGAGTTCCCTCCGCAGCGATCACCGAGGCCGGCAATTTCCTCAATGCGCGGATCCGCGGCCGCACGCTGGCCGAGGCCCGGCTCGAGCTGGAGACCGCGCTCGGGCAGGCGCGCGCCGAGCTCGACCAGCTCACCCAGAAGGTGATCGCGGCCGGCATTGCGAGCTGGTCCGGCGGCGAGAGCGAGGACCGCCAGCTCATCGTGCGCGGCCACGCCAATCTGCTCG
Organism: Bradyrhizobium diazoefficiens; assembly: GCF_018131015.1. Classification (GTDB taxonomy): domain Bacteria; phylum Pseudomonadota; class Alphaproteobacteria; order Rhizobiales; family Xanthobacteraceae; genus Bradyrhizobium; species Bradyrhizobium diazoefficiens_B. The sequence continues at coordinate 19,238 of NZ_JAFCJJ010000037.1, read as the reverse complement.
AGGATCTGCATGCGCTGGACGATCTGGAGCGCGTGCGCCTCTTGTTCGACGACCTCGAAACCAAGCGCGGCGTGATCGACCTGCTCGGCCGTGCCGAGACCGCCGAAGGGGTGAGGATCTTCATCGGCTCCGAGAACAAGCTGTTCTCGCTGTCCGGCTCCTCCACCATCATCTCACCGTATCGGGATGCCGCCGGCCGCATCGTTGGCGTGCTCGGCGTGATCGGGCCGACGCGGCTGAATTATGCCCGCGTGATCCCGACCGTGGACTATGCCGCCCGCATCGTCAGCCGCCTGCTGGGGGGCTGACCGGCATTTCCCGCGATCACGGGCGCTTGATTTTCGTGACGCGAGGCACGATATCCGGGCCAACAATTCCCTGAAACGAGTTCGAGACCAGAGCCCATGACCGATCGAGACCGGCAGCCCGACGACACGACCCCGCCGACCGGCGAGCCCGTGGTGTCCAAGCCCTACATCATGCCCGACGATCCGGAGCCGGGTGCGGTCGAGACGCTGCAGAAGGAAGCCGCCGAGGCGCGCGACCGCATGCTGCGGACGCTGGCCGAGATGGAAAATCTGCGCAAGCGCACCACCAGGGAAGTGGCCGACGCCCGCCTCTACGGCATCACCGGCTTTGCCCGCGACGTGCTCGACATCGCCGACAATCTGCAGCGCGCGCTCGATGCCGTTCCGGCCGAGGCCCGTGCCGCGGCCGATCCGGGGCTGGTCGCGCTGATCGAGGGCGTCGAGCTCACCGAGCGCTCGCTGCTCAACGCGCTGGAAAAGCACGGCGTGAAGAAACTCGATCCGCAGGGCCAGAAGTTCGATCCGAACTTCCATCAGGCGATGTACGAGGTGCCGGATGCGTCGGTGCCCACCGGCACCGTCGTGCAGGTCATGCAGGCCGGCTACACGATCGGCGAGCGCGTGCTGCGCCCGGCCCTCGTCGGCGTCGCCAAGGGCGGCGCCAAGGCCGCCCCCGCCGCCGCGAACAGCAACGAGGCGAACTGAGCGGCCGTAGGCGTTTTTACGCGCTCACCGCAATGTCCGCGGACTGGATCCGCTTGACCCCGGCCTTGGCCATGTCGGCCCAGGCTTTCGCCAGCGAGCCCTGCGTGTCGATGCCGCGGCAGGCGTCCTCCACGACATAGACTTCGAACCCCGCCTTGCGCGCGTCCAGCGCGGTCCAGGCGACGCAGAAATCCGTCGCAAGGCCGGCGACGAAGACGCGCTTGATCTTGCGGGCCTTGAGATAGGCGGCAAGGCCCGTCGAGGTCTTGCCGTCGGCTTCGAGGAAGGCCGAGTAGCTGTCGACGTCCTTGTGAAAGCCCTTGCGGATGACGAGCTGCGCATGCGGGATCGCGAGATCCTTCGACAGCGCGGCGCCGTCGGTGCCCTGCACGCAATGGTCGGGCCACAGCACCTGCTTGCCGTAGGGAAGATCGACGGTCTCGAACGGTTTCTTGCCGGAATGCACCGACGCAAACGAGACGTGGCCTTGCGTGTGCCAGTCCTGCGTCGTCACCACGTTCGAAAACGCTTTTGCGATTCTGTTGATGACGGGCACCACCTGGTCGCCGTCCTTCACCGCGAGGCTGCCGCCCGGAAGAAAGCAGTTCTGCACGTCGATCACGAGCAGCGCAGAGGCATCGTCCGGCTTGATGACCGCCGCCGCGAGCAGCGCGCCCGGCGCGAGGGTCGCGAGTGCCGTCGTTCCGAGTGCCGCCAGGATTTGTCGCCGATCCAGCATCGTTCGCCTCCCCTTCAGGATGAACCCGACGCAGAGCCTAGTTCCGCTCGCGTGCGAACAGAAGCCCGAAAATGCAGCCGGTTTTGATGAGGGGCTGGGCTGGCGAACCCGAAATCATCGTCGCCCCGGCGGAGGCCGGGACCCACACGCCGCAGCAATAGTTTTGCGAAGACCCGGAGTTACCGGCTGATCCTGCAACCACTCCCTGTGGTGATGGATCCCGGCCTCCGCCGGGACGACACCGCGTGTGCCGCTAGCCCTTCGGCTGGATGCCGTCGCGCACGGCGCGGAAGCGGGTGAAGGCGGCCGCCCACTGGTCGCGCGGCGCGCTGGCGATGATGCGCAGCGAGGCGCCGCCGGCCGCGAAGCGGATCCACTGCACCACGGTCACGGGCGTCTTGCTCTTGCCGCTGACGCCGTCGATCCGGGTCTCGAAACCCTGCTGGCCGTTGATGCGGATCGGCTCTGACATCGTAACGCGCGACTCGCGCAGGCCGGGGATCTGCAGCGCCGCTTCCTGGGCGAAGCGAGCGCGATCGTCGGCGGCTTGCGGGGTGGCGCCGATCAGGCCGAGGATCATGAACGGCTTCGACTCGTAGCCGGTGCCCTCGTCGCCGTCGGCCAGGATGATGCTGGAGCCCGGTGCCAGCGTGCGGACGTCCTTGAAGCCGGCGAGATCGGTGATCTTGAACGGCATCAGCGCGAGTTGCTCTTCGGCCGACACTTCCTTGCGGGTGACGGTGCTCGCGAACATCTGCCGCACCGCCTCGTCGGTGTAGATCCTGGTCGCGTTCTCGGGGATCTGCACCGCCACATAACCGGAGAAACCGGCGCCCGGCACGATCATCGAATAGCGTTTCACGGGAGTGTCGCCGGCCTTGCCGCTCTCGGTGGTGAAATAGGCGAGCCCCGCTTGGGTCTCGATCTTGTCCTGCTTGACGCCACCAGTGCCCGCCGGATTGGAATTGAAGGCGCTGACGACCTCGCCATAGGCCGCCGGCGGCAGCTCGGTGATCAGGACCTTGACGTTGCCGTCCTCGCTCTCGAAGCCCGGAAAGGTTTTTGCGGTGTTGAGGCCGATCAATGGCACCATGCCGAGGCGCAGGCCGGGCGGGAAAACGGCGTCGGCGGCAAGCGCCGGAAGCACGGTTGCGACGAGCAAAGCGAGCGCGGCGAGGGGGCGGATCAGCGTCATGGGGACTCTACTTGGTTCGCATTGAGGCCGTTCGATGGTCGGCGCGGCCGCAGGGCAGTCCGGGCCCGCCTTTTAGCGGGTTTGGCGCTGCCGCAACAGGGCGGCGGCGGGGCCGGGCTGAAGGCTGAACCTGTTAATAATTCCTCATCCGCAAGGGCGGTGAAGCCCGGACATGATCTGCCAAAAACCCGATGTTTTCGCGGCCGAAACATGCGTTCGGTCCTTGCGGGCCCCTCCCCCCCTCCTATATGAGCCTCAACCATCGCAATATCGCGGATGTTTGATCTTAGGGGGTTTTGGATCGGGTGCCTCTTGGGCCCAACCAACCTGCCGCAAAAAGAAGGATATGAGGACCATGGGAAAGGTCATCGGGATCGACCTCGGCACCACGAACTCGTGCGTCGCCGTGATGGACGGCAAGAACGCCAAAGTCATCGAGAATTCCGAAGGCATGCGCACCACGCCTTCGATCGTCGCCGTGACCGACGACGGTGAGCGCCTCGTCGGCCAGCCCGCCAAGCGCCAGGCGGTTACCAATCCCGAGCGCACCTTCTTCGCAGTGAAGCGCCTGATCGGCCGCCGCTACGACGACCCGATGGTCGAGAAGGACAAGAAGCTCGTTCCGTACAGGATCGTGAAGGCTTCCAACGGCGACGCCTGGGTCGAGGCCGACGGCCAGACCTACTCGCCCTCGCAGGTCTCCGCGTTCATCCTGCAGAAGATGAAGGAGACCGCGGAAGCCCATCTCGGCCAGAAGGTCGAGCAGGCCGTCATCACCGTTCCCGCCTACTTCAACGACGCCCAGCGCCAGGCGACCAAGGACGCCGGCAAGATCGCGGGCCTCGAAGTGCTGCGCATCATCAACGAGCCGACCGCGGCCGCGCTCGCCTATGGCCTGGACAAGACCAAGGCCGGCACCATCGCCGTGTATGACCTCGGCGGCGGCACGTTCGACATCTCGATTCTCGAGATCGGCGACGGCGTGTTCGAGGTGAAGTCGACCAACGGCGACACCTTCCTCGGCGGCGAAGACTTCGACATGCGCCTGGTCGGCTATCTCGCCGACGAGTTCCAGAAGGAGCAGGGCATCAACCTGCGCAACGACAAGCTCGCGTTGCAGCGCCTGAAGGAAGCCGCTGAAAAGGCCAAGATCGAGCTGTCGTCGACGACGCAGACCGAGATCAACCTGCCCTTCATCACCGCGGACCAGACCGGCCCGAAGCATCTGACGATGAAGCTCACCCGCGCCAAGTTCGAGGCGCTGGTCGACGACCTCGTCCAGAAGACCGTCGAACCCTGCCGCAAGGCGCTGAAGGACGCCGGCGTCACCGCCGGTGAGATCGGCGAGGTCGTGCTGGTCGGCGGCATGTCGCGCATGCCGAAGGTCCAGGAAGTCGTGAAGCAGCTGTTCGGCAAGGAGCCGCACAAGGGCGTCAACCCGGACGAGGTCGTGGCGATCGGCGCTGCGATCCAGGCCGGCGTGCTCCAGGGCGACGTCAAGGACGTGCTGCTGCTCGACGTGACCCCGCTGTCGCTGGGCATCGAGACGCTGGGCGGCGTGTTCACCCGCATCATCGACCGCAACACCACGATCCCGACCAAGAAGAGCCAGGTGTTCTCGACCGCCGAGGACAACCAGAACGCGGTCACCATCCGCGTCTTCCAGGGCGAGCGTGAAATGGCGGCCGACAACAAGATGCTCGGCCAGTTCGACCTGATGGGCATTCCGCCGGCTCCGCGCGGCATGCCGCAGATCGAGGTGACCTTCGACATCGACGCCAACGGCATCGTCAACGTCTCGGCCAAGGACAAGGCCACCGGCAAGGAGCAGCAGATCCGCATCCAGGCCTCCGGCGGCCTGTCGGAAGCCGACATCGAGAAGATGGTCAAGGACGCCGAGGCCAATGCCGAGGCGGACAAGAAGCGCCGCGAGGCGGTGACCGCCAAGAACGAGGCCGACGGCCTGGTGCACTCCACCGAGAAGGCGCTGGCCGAGCACGGTTCGAAGGTCGCAGAGACCGAGCGCCGCGCCATCGAGGATGCCGTCAGCGACCTCAAGGAAGCGCTGAAGGGCGACGATGCCGAGGCGATCAAGGCCAAGACCCAGACGCTGGCCCAGGCTTCGATGAAGCTCGGCGAGGCCATGTACAAGCAGCAGGCCGAGGCCGACGCCAAGAAGGACGCGGCCAAGGACGACGTCGTCGACGCGGAGTTCACCGAAGTCGACGACGACAAGAACAACAAGAAGTCCGCCTGAACCCCGAGAGGGTGATGATGCGGACGGCTTGGACCCCACACGCGCTAACGGCCTCCTCCCTCGCGGAGGAGGCCGGCGTGCCGGGCTTCACGGGGCGCGGCCCCGTTACGAACGATCAATTCCCGGCCGTTATGATCGACGCTTCCATGCAGCCCTTTGCCGCGAGGCAGCGGGATGCCCATATCGCCGCGTGGCGACGCCGCTCAACCCCGACCTGACCTGCGATTGGATAGACCGAGCCCAGCATGTCCACCAAGCGCTGTTACTACGAAACGCTCGAAGTCGAACGCGATGCCGACGAAGGCAAGCTGAAGACGTCGTTTCGCAAGCTGGCGATGAAATTCCACCCCGATCGCAATCCCGGGGACGACACCAGCGAAGTCAAGTTCAAGGAAATCAACGAGGCCTACGAGGTCCTGAAGGACAAGGACAAGCGCGCCGCCTATGACCGTTTCGGCCATGCCGCCTTCGAGCAGGGTGGTCCCGGCGGCGGTGCCGGCTTCGGCGCGGGCTTCGCCTCCTCCTTCTCCGACATCTTCGAGGACCTGTTCGGCATGGCCGGCCAGCGCGGCCGCGGCGGCCGCGAGCGCGGCGCCGACCTGCGCTACAACATGGAAATCACGCTCGAGGAAGCTTTCGGCGGCAAGACCGCGCAGATCGAGATTCCGGTCTCGGTCACCTGCGAGGGCTGCTCGGGCACCGGCGCCAAGGCCGGCACCAAGCCCAAGACCTGTTCGACCTGCGGCGGCGCCGGGCGCGTCCGTCAGTCGCAGGGCTTCTTCACGCTTGAGCGCACTTGCCACGGCTGCCAAGGCCGCGGCCAGATGATCGAGGACGCCTGCCCGTCCTGCGCCGGCCAGGGCCGCGTCACGAGGGAACGGACCCTGTCGGTCAACATCCCCCAGGGCGTCGAGGACGGCACCAGGATCAGGCTCGCCGGCGAGGGCGAGGCCGGGGTCCGCGGCGGCCCGCCGGGCGACCTCTACATCTTCCTGTCGCTGGCCCAGCACCAGCTGTTCCAGCGCGACGGCGCCGATCTGCATTGCCGGGTGCCGATCTCGATGGTGACAGCCGCCCTTGGCGGCGAGTTCGAGGTGCCGACCATCGACAAGGGCAAGACCAAGGTGAAGGTGCCGGCAGGGACCCAGTCCGGCCGCCGATTCCGCATTGCATCAAAAGGCATGCCGGTGCTGCGCTCGCGCCAGACCGGCGACATGTACGTCCAGGTCGCCGTCGAGACCCCGCAGAACCTCACCAAGAAGCAGCAGGAGCTGCTCGCCGAGTTCGAGAAGCTTTCCTCCGGCACGACCCAGCCGGAATCGGCCGGCTTCTTCGCCAAGGTTAAGGATCTGTTCGGTAATCGGGCCGGCTGACGCGTCTTGACCGTATCGCCCGCGGGCGATACGTCTTTATGACCATTTTCTGACACCCCGCACTCGCGCGGTCCCGTCCGGTTCCGACATGCCATTGCCATCGTCCGCGCGTGCGTTGAAGAAGCCTCGTCTTGACGACGAGGTGCGTTTTCTCAGGTCGTGGATCGAAAAGCCGCTGCACATGGGCGCGGTGATGCCGTCGGGCAAGCTGCTGGCCCGGACCATGGCCCATTACGTCGACATCGATTCCGATGCACCCGTGGTCGAGCTCGGGCCCGGCACCGGCGCCATCACCTCGGCCCTGGTCGAGCGCGGCGTCGACCAGAAGCGTCTCGTGCTGGTCGAATACAATCCCGGCTTCTGCGCGCTGCTGCGCGACCGCTACCCGCAGGCCAAGGTGGTGCAGGGCGACGCCTATCGCCTGCGCGACACGATCTGGAACGTCTTGAGCTCGCCGGCCTCGGCCGTCGTCTCCGGCCTGCCGCTGGTGACGAAACCCATGCTGACGCGGCTGCGGCTGATGCGCGACGCCTTCACGGCGCTCGCGCCCGGCGCGCCCTTCGTCCAGTTCACCTATGCGGTGGTGCCGCCGATCCCCAAATCCCTGCCCGGCGTGTCCACAGAGGCCTCGGAACGGATCTGGATGAACCTTCCGCCGGCCCGCGTCTGGGTGTATCGCAAGGACTAATTCCGCCGGCTTCTTCTTTTGCGCGGCGGGCTCGTTTCGCCGAACGCATTGGATTGGATGCCAGCCCCCAGGATCCTGATCATTCCCGGCTCGCTCCGCACCGGCTCGCATAATGCGAAGCTGGCGGCGGTGGCCGCCTATGAATTTGCGCTGGCCGGCGTCGACGTCACCCGCATCTCGCTCGCCGATTTTCCGCTGCCGATCTATGACGGTGATCTCCAGGCCAGGTCCGGCGTGCCCAAGCACGCGGTCAACCTCAAGCGCATGATCGGCGCGCATCATGGCGTGCTGATCGTCTCGCCCGAATACAATGCCTCGGTGCCGCCGCTCTTGAAGAACGCGATCGACTGGGTCAGCCGCGTGCAGGAGCTGCAGGAGGCGCGCGGCGAGGTGTTCCGCAATCGCGCCTTCGCCCTCGCCGGCGCCTCGCAGAGCCGGCTCGGCACCGCCCGCGCGCTCGGGGCGTTGCGGCTGATCCTGACCTCCTGCCACGCCAACGTGATCGCCAGCCAGCTCGCGCTCGCCTTTGCCGCCGAGGCCTATGACGATATGGACAGGCTGAAGAACCAGGCCGATGTCGACGCGCTGAAGGAGATGGTGCGGCAGTTGATCGACGTTTCCCAACGCATGATGTGAGGTGACATGCAGCCCGCTGAAATCGCTCCGAAGGACCGCCTGATCGTCGCGCTCGACTTGCCGGGCGTTGAAGCCGCGGAGGCGATGATCGCAAGGCTCGGCGACAGCGTCACCTTCTACAAGATCGGCTATCAGCTCGCCTATGCCGGCGGCCTGCCGCTGATCGGCAGGCTCGCCGACAAGGGCAAGAAGGTGTTTGCCGATCTCAAGATGCACGACATCGGCAACACGGTGGCGCGTGGCACCGAGAGCGTTGCGAAGCTCGGCGCGACCTTCCTCACCGTGCATGCCTATCCGCAGACTATGAAGGGCGCGGTCGAAGGCCGCGGCAGCGCGGGCCTGAAGATCCTCGCCGTCACCGTGCTGACCTCCTACGACGACGATGATCTCCACGCCGCCGGCTACCGGCTCGGCGTCTCCGAGCTGGTCGAGGCCCGTGCGCAGCAGGCACAGGTGCTCGGTGTCGACGGGCTGGTCTGCTCGCCGGAAGAGGCGGGGGCCTTGCGCAAGATCGTCGGCCACCAGATGAGCCTCGTCACGCCCGGCATCCGGCCTGCGGGCTCTGCCACCGGCGACCAGAAACGCATCATGACGCCGGGCCGTGCGATTGCCGCAGGTGCCGACTATCTCGTCGTCGGACGCCCGGTGGTGGAAGCCGCCGACCCCAGGGCGATCGCGGAATCCATCCACGCCGAGATCGCACAGGCACTCGGCTAACCGAAAAAACCGGGAGAAGAACAATGGCAAAAGGTTACTGGATCGGGCGCGTCGACGTGAACAGCGACGAGGGCTACAAGCCCTACGCCGTCGCCAACGGTCCGATATTCAAGAAATGGGGCGCCCGCTTCGTCGTCCGCGCCGGCAGGTTCACCACTGCCGAAGGCGCCAGCCGCACCCGCAACGTCGTGATCGAATTCCCGGACTACGAGACTGCGATCGCCTGCTACAACTCCCCGGAATACCAGGCCAACATCAAGGTGCGCCAGCCGCACTCGGTCGCCGACCTCATCATCATCGAGGGCTATGTCGGCCCGCAGCCGTCGGAGGGTTGAGGCGCGACCTCTCTGACCCTCCCCCTCCAGGGAAGGGTAAGCGCGGCGGTCGTTCGATCCCCCTCGGTTGCCGGAACTGCATCCCCCCGCTACAAGGCAGCTGAGAGGATCACATCATGTCCGACATGCGCCTGATTGTTGCTGGAGCCGGCGGCCGGATGGGCCGTGCGCTGACGCGGGCGATTGCCGACAGCAAAGGCGCCGTGCTGGCGGGTGCGCTGGAGGCGCCGGGCTCGGAGCTGCTCGGCAAGGATGCCGGCGTGCTCGCAGGGCTTCCGGCCAACGGCATCAAGCTGTCCGCCGACCTCTGGGCGATGTCGAAGGACGCCGACGGCATCCTGGATTTCACCGTGCCGGCGGCGACCATCGCCAATGTCGCGATCGCGGCCGAGCGCGGGCTCGTGCATGTGATCGGCACCACCGGCCTGTCGGGCTCCGACAACGCCGTGATCAAGAGCGTCACCAACCGCGCGGTGGTGGTGCAGTCCGGCAATATGAGTCTCGGCGTCAATCTGCTCGCGGCCGTGGTCAAGCGGGTTGCAAAAGCGCTCGACGAGAGTTTTGACATCGAGATCGTCGAGACCCATCACCGCATGAAGGTCGATGCGCCCTCGGGCACGGCGCTGATGCTGGGCCAGGCGGCGGCTAGCGGCCGCGGCGTCCCGCTCGACGCCCATTCGGAGCGCGGCCGCGATGGCATCACCGGCGCGCGCAAGCCGGGCAATATCGGCTTCGCCTCCTTGCGCGGCGGCACCGCGGCCGGCGACCACAGCGTGAGCTTCCTCGGCCCGTTCGAGCGCCTGACCTTCTCGCACCACGCCGAGGACCGCATCCTGTTCGCCCACGGCGCGCTGAAGGCGGCGCTGTGGGCGCATGGCAAGTCGCCGGGGCACTACTCGATGGCCGACGTGCTCGGCCTTGCCGACATCTAAGCGAACCTAACGGAAAGCATTCAATGAGCGAACGTCTTCTCGTGCTCGTGCGCCACGGCCAGAGCGAATGGAATCTGAAGAACCTGTTCACGGGCTGGAAGGACCCCGATCTCACCGAGCTTGGCGTCAAGGAAGCCAGGGACGCTGGTCGCAAGCTGAAGGCGCAGGGCCTCGTCTTCGACGTCGCCTTCACCTCGGTTTTGACCCGCGCGCAGCATACGCTCGACCTGATCCTGACCGAGCTCGGCCAGGAAGGCCTGCCGACCTCGAAAGACCTCGCGCTGAACGAGCGCGACTATGGCGATCTCTCCGGCCTCAACAAGGACGACGCGCGCAAGAAGTGGGGCGAGGAGCAGGTGCATGTCTGGCGCCGCTCCTACGACGTGCCGCCGCCCGGCGGCGAGAGCCTGAAGGACACGCTCGCGCGCGCCCTGCCCTATTACGTGCAGGAGATCCTGCCCGGCGTGCTCAACGGCAAGCGGACGCTGGTCGCCGCCCACGGCAACTCGCTGCGCGCGCTGATCATGGTGCTGGAAAAGCTCTCGCCCGAAGGCATTTTGAAGCGCGAGCTCGCCACCGGGGTTCCCATCATCTACCGCCTCAACGCGGATTCGACGGTGGCCTCGAAGCTGGATCTGGCTAGCTGAACCGCTCCGCCGCCCACGCATACAGGCTGCCCGGAATCGGCTTCTCGCCACCGCGGCCCTTCGGCGAGACGTGCAGGCCGATGACGTCGGGATCGGCGACGAGGCCGAGATAGCTCGACGGCTCGAAGAACAGCTTTGGCTCGGCATGTACGGCGTAGAACGACCGCTTCGGCAGCGCGCATCCCAATTCGCCGGTGCGGCGGGCGAGCGCGGTGAGAGCCGCCGGCCCGAAGATCGCGACGCGGATGTCGGAGATGCGGTTCGAGCCGCCGCGCAGGCGCCGCATCATGAAGGTGATGCGATGGCGCAGCGACAGCCAGTCCGGCGTCAGCTCCTCCTGCTCGATCAGCCCCTCGAAGGCGGCAACGATGCCGTGCTCGCTCGGCAGGTAGATCACGGAGTTGCCGAGCTGGCGCGGCCGCTCCCAGGCGAAATAGGGTTTGGCCGGATCGATCTCGACGGGCCTCAGCAGCAGCACGTCCGCGTCGAGCCAGAGCCCGAGACCTTTCGCCATCAGCTTCATGCGGAAAAAATCGCTGAACTGCAGCTTGGTCCAGTCGCGCCAGCTTCCGTCCGGCTCCGGCGGCCGCAAGCGTTCGGAGAAGGCATGCGGCAGGATCGCCTCGGCATCCGCGTTCTCGACGCCGGCCGGCAGGCCCGGAATGGTGTCAAAGCTGTAGACGGTGACCTTGTGGCCGGCCGCGAGCTGCGAGCGCAGACAGGTCTGGCGCAGCGGGTCCATCGTTCCATGCCAGAAGGTGACGATCTCGGGCAGCATGCGGGTGATTTTAGGGGATCAACAGGACAAAGAAAAAGCCCCGGCGCGTGACGCCGGGGCTCGAACCGGATCGCGATCTCAGGCCCAGGCGCGCTCGCTCTTCAGCTTGTCCTCGTAAGCGTCGATCGAGGACTTCTTCTCCATCGTGAGGCCGATGTCGTCGAGGCCGTTGATCAGACAGTGCTTGCGGAACGGATCGATCTCGAACTTGACCTTGCCGCCGTCGGGACCGCGGATCTCCTGGTTGGGCAGGTCGATCGTCAGCGTCGCGTTGGCGCCGCGCTCGGCGTCGTCGAACAGCTTGTCGAGGTCTTCCTGGCTGACGCGGATCGGCAGGATGCCGTTCTTGAAGCAGTTGTTGTAGAAGATGTCGCCGAACGAGGTCGAGATCACGCAGCGGATGCCGAAATCGAGCAGCGCCCAGGGCGCATGCTCGCGGCTCGAGCCGCAGCCGAAATTGTCGCCGGCCACCAGCACCTTGGTCTTGCGATAGGCGGGCTGGTTCAGCACGAAGTCCGGGTTCTCGCTGCCGTCGTCCTTGTAGCGTTGCTCGGAGAACAGCCCCTTGCCCAGGCCGGTGCGCTTGATGGTCTTGAGGTACTGCTTCGGAATGATCATGTCGGTGTCGACATTGATGATCTTCAGCGGCGCCGCGACGCCTTCCAGCGTGGTGAACTTGTCCATCTTGGGCTTCCTGGTTCGAAGTCAGGGGAGGGCTGTTTAGCCCGGTTGGCGCACAAATCCTAGGCCGGATTCGGCAATCTTGGTTTGTCAGCCTGATCTGTCAGCCCTTGCGGTGCCATGCTGTCAGGGACAAAGCCGGTTGGCAGACCGTCGATGCTTTTCATGTTCTTCAGGCCCCAGTATTTTCGCAAATTATTGACGCCCTGCGCCGTCCAGTAGCGCACGAGGCTGCCACGCTCTCGGCTGTAGTCGAACAGGGGCACGCCCATACCGCACGACGTCTGCACGAGATCGACCGAGAGGCGAACGATCTGGCGTGCCCCGGTCATATCTTCGAACCGAGGGACGAGACCGTCGTATTCCGGCGTGCCGCGCATGAGCGATCGACCCTGGCCATAAAGCCGCAAGATCATCGGAGCGCCCTCGAAGGCGCAAAACATGATCGTCAACCGCTTGTCGTCAGAGGCGGCCAGGTGCGCGCGGGTCTCGCTGCCGCTGCCGGTGCAATCGAGGTAGGCGACATCGCTGTCTCCGAGCACCCGGAACGAGGCCAGGCCCTTGGGGGACACGTTGATGCGTCCCTTCGGCGGGGCGCTCGCGACGAAGAAGATCTTCTGCCGCTCGATGAAGGCCCGGTGCTCTGGTTCGATCGTCGCGAATTGCTTGCCCATGTCCGTGCGTCTCTTGCGGCGAGGAAGCACGAAGCTAGCACGGCCAAGATACCAGTTTAAGCACCTAACTTATGCTGGTATAAAGACTACCATGAAAGGTCAGGACCCCCCGGCTCTCTCGCTCAGCGCCTTCCTGCGGGCGCTCCGGGAGCGCCAGTCTCCGGCAGAATTCGGTCTCCCCCCTGGACCGCGACGGCGCACGCCCGGCCTCCGGCGCGAGGAGGTCGCTCAGCTCTGCGGATTGAGCGTCACCTGGTACACCTGGATCGAGCAGGGCCGCGATGTGTCCGTCTCCGGCTCAGTACTTGCGCGCCTCGCAAACGGATTGCGCCTGTCACGGGCCGAGCGAAGCTATTTGTTCGAGGTTGCGGGCAGGCGCGACCCCGAACGTCCCGGCAACAGGGATGATCCGCCAGAGGAGATCCTGGCCTGTGTCGATGCGATCGACGGTCCCGCCTACATCCTCGATCGCACCTGGCGGGCGCGGCGCTGGAACGCGAAGGCCTCGCTTCTGTTTCAGGGATGGCTCGATGCCGACGGCGAAAAAAATCTGCTGCGCTACATCTTCCTCCGGCCTGAGGCGCGAACCCTGATCCTCGACTGGGCCTCCCGGGCCCGCCGCGTCGTCGCCGAGTTCCGCGCCGCGGTGACGGTCTATTCCGACGATCCGGAGATTCGCCGGCTGGTCGAGGAGCTGAGACTTGGAAGCCCCGACTTCGAACGCTGCTGGGACACGCAGGGCGTCCTGGCGCGCGAAGGCGGCGACCGTGCGTTCAATCATCCGGCCATGGGGCTGCTGCACTATCAGCAGGTGTCGCTGTCGCTCGCGGGTTGGCCCGACTATCGGCTGACGATGCTGCTCTCGCCGCGCCCTGACAAGTCCGAACCCTACTCCGCCTGAGCCTCGATCGCTTCCATGTCGTCGTCCGAGAGGCCGAAATGGTGGCCGATCTCGTGGATCAGGACGTGGCGGACGATGTGGCCGATGGTCTCCTCATGCTCGGCCCAGTAGTCCAGGATCGGCCGGCGGTAGAGCCAGACCATGTTGGGCAGGCGGGGAATGTCGCCCGAGCTCTGGTGCGGCAGGCCGATGCCCTGGAACAGGCCGAGCAGGTCGAACTCGGTCTCGCATTCCATCTCGTCCATGACCTCCTCGGTCGGGAAGTCGTCGACGCGGATGATCACACCCTCGCAGAGCTTGCGAAACCGCAAAGGCAGGCGCTCGAAGATGTCATGCGCCATCACCTCCATCTCGGCCAGTGAGGGCGCCTTCAGGTCGGTCCACATCGGCTTCTCTTAGCGCGGGTTCCCCGCTGATGCATCAGCCTTTATAAGCGAGGGCCGAGGTTGACGGGCGCGGTCAAAACGGGGAGCGTACGGCACCTCGATGGGGACGTTTCAGGTGGGTGGCAAGATGCGGGCGGGAACAGCGGTTCTACTGTGCATGGGGTTGTTTTCGACTTTTTGTGTCGGCACCGAGACCCAGGCCCAGGCTCAAGTTCAGGCCCAGACCGAAATCCGCCTGGCACAAGCGATCTCGCCCGACGCCCCGCCGCCGCGCAGACGGCCGCCGGCCCGGCTCCGCGTCACGCCCTATTACCTGCCTGATGGCGTCTACCCGCGCTACAACCCCGGCCCCGATGCGGTCCGTGAGTGCAATGCGACTTACGTGCAGGAATTCAGGCCGAGCGGCACGGTGATCGTGCCGCACATGCACTGCTACTGGCGCCGCGGCTGACGGACCCGGTCACGCGCGAGCGGAGGTTTGTCATGGCGAAATGGATCGCATCGGTCGTTGCCTTCGGGCTTGTCGCTGGTTTGCCTGATGCGTCCGCTGCACGAGTGGCGGTGAAGCCGGAGGCCTCGGCGGGGCGCGCCGTTTTCGATGCGCGACGCGGCGCGCGGCATGACGATCTTGTGCCGTACGCCACGCGCCGTGATCCCCACTATTTCGCACGGCCCGTCACCTACCGGCCGTATCCCTATGGCGTGCCCGCACCCTTCGTGTTCGGTTTCGGGCCGTGGTGGCGCTAGTCCTTAAGCGCCCGGCACAAATCCCTTGACCAGCAGCACCGTCGCCTGCGCGCCCGCCTTGCGGTCGCGCGAGATTTCCTCGTAGCCGGGTGAGTTGGAGAAGGCGAGAAACGCAGCCTCGTCGGGAAACGACATCATCACCAATTTGTCGAACGGCCACGCGCCTTCGAGCACGCTCGGTTGTTCGTCGGCGGCAAGCAGCCGCCCGTTGAATTGTTTGAACACTTCGAAGAACCGCGCCTGATAGCGGTCGTAGGCCGCGCGGTCCGTCATCTTCAATTGCGCAATCGCATAGACGGTCATTTCAAAATCCTCACCTCGCGGCACTGCGCCGCAGCGCGTTGCCGGGAACGTCATTCATTCATGACGCGTTCACCTCGCTGTCCCTAGCTTGATTTCGGGAGCGACCGCAAATGGACGACGCGCGACGCGCAATCGCGCTGTCCGAATTCAGGGAGAAAATTCCATGTCGAGGATTTTGAGTCTCGGGTCTATCCCGCTGCGCCTGCTCGGGCTTGCGGCCGTCGCCGCGCTGATGCTGTCGGCCGGGACGGCTCGCCGCGCCGATGCGATGACGCCGATCAATCCGTCGGCACTGCCGGCGGCCAAGACTGCCAGCGACGACATGATCACGCAGGTTCGCCACGGTGGTGGCGGACATGGTGGTCATGGCGGCGGACATTTCGGCGGCTTCCGCGGCGGAGGGCATATCGGTGGCTTTCACGGCGGCGGCTTCCGCGCCGCGCATATCGGCGGCTATCGCTATGGCGGTTTCCGTCACTACGGCGGATATCATCGCCACTTCGGCTATCACCGCCCCTATTACGGCTACCGCCACTTCCACCGGCGCCATTATTACGGCGGCTACTATCCCTATTACCACTATCCGCGCCGCTGCCGGATCATCTGGACCTATTACGGCCCGCGCCGCGTCTGCCGCTGGCACTATCCGTATCGATATTGGTGACGACAGCTATTCCTGGAGCGTCATGGCCGGGCTTGTCCCGGCCATCCACGTTCTTCGGGCCATGAAGAAAGTTCGTGGATGCCCGGGACAAGCCCGGGCATGACGGCTGATGTGACTACAGCTAATCCTTCAGCTTCCACGACGCCGGCCATCGCATCAGCGTGTCGATCTTCCACTGCTTGAACATCGCGGGTGGCCAGCGGCTGAGCTTCGAGGTCTGCTCGACCTCCGGCTTGGCAGCGAGACGCAGCCGCGCCGGGCGCCGCCGGTGCTGGCGGGTCGCCTCGCCGATCAGATCGACATATTCAGGCTTGTTGGCCATGAGGCGTGTCCTCGCGAAACCCTCGCGAGGACACAGTGTGGGCGCGGCCGGTTAACAGCCGCTTGCCGTGTCGGATCGAATTGCAGAGACGAAGCTCAGCGCCAATCCCTAACATCCACGAAGTGACCAGCGATCGCGGCGGCGGCCGCCATCGCCGGCGACACCAGATGGGTGCGGCCCTTAAAACCCTGGCGGCCTTCGAAGTTGCGGTTCGAGGTCGAGGCGCAGCGCTCTTCCGGAGCCAACTTGTCCGGGTTCATCGCAAGGCACATCGAGCAGCCCGGCTCGCGCCATTCGAAGCCGGCCTTGATGAAGATCTTGTCGAGACCCTCAGCCTCCGCCTGCTCCTTCACGATGCCGGAGCCCGGCACGACCATGGCGTTGACGTGGCCTGAAACGGTCCTGCCTTCGGCGATCTTCGCCGCCGCGCGCAGATCCTCGATGCGGCCATTGGTGCAGGAGCCGATGAAGACGCGGTCGAGCTTGATGTCTGTGATCTTCGTTCCCGCCGTCAGGCCCATGTATTTCAGCGCGCGATGCTTGGAGATGCGCTTGGCCTCGTCGGCGATCTTGTCGGGATCGGGCACGATGCCGGTCACGGAGATGACGTCCTCAGGGCTGGTGCCCCAGGTCACGATCGGCGGCAGTTTTGCCGCATCGAGGCGCAGCTCGTGGTCGAAATGCGCGCCCTCGTCGGAGCGCAGGCCTTCCCAGTAGCGCATCGCCGCGTCCCAGGCCGCGCCCTTCGGCGACATCGGACGTCCGCGCAGGAAGTCGTAGGCCTTCTGGTCCGGCGCGACGAGGCCGGCGCGGGCGCCGCCTTCGATCGACATGTTGCAGACCGTCATGCGGCCTTCCATGCTGAGCGCGCGGATCGCCTCGCCGGCATATTCCAGCACGTAGCCGGTGCCGCCCGCGGTGCCGATCTCGCCGATGATGGCCAGGATGATATCCTTGCCCGTCACGCCCTCCGGCAGCTTGCCGTCGACGGTGACGCGCATGTTCTTCGCCTTCTTCTGGATCAGCGTCTGCGTCGCCAGCACGTGCTCGACCTCGCTGGTGCCGATGCCGTGCGCGAGCGCGCCGAACGCGCCATGCGTCGAGGTGTGGCTGTCACCGCAGACGATGGTGGTGCCGGGCAGGGTAAAGCCCTGCTCGGGGCCGATGACGTGGACGATGCCCTGGCGCTTGTCGAACTCGTTGTAATATTCGATGCCAAATTCCCTGGCGTTCTCGGCCAGCGCCTTGATCTGCTCGATGCTCTCCGGATCCGGGTTCGGCTTGGTGCGGTCGGTGGTCGGCACGTTGTGGTCGACGACGGCGAGCGTCTTTTCCGGCGCATGGACCTTGCGCCCCGTCGCGCGCAGGCCTTCGAACGCCTGCGGCGAGGTCACTTCGTGCACCAGATGGCGGTCGATATAGAGCAGGCAGGTGCCGTCCTCGGCTTCGTGCACCAGGTGGTCGTTCCAGATCTTGTCGTACAGGGTGGTCGGCTTGGACATGAGCGTCAGCTCCGAAAGAATGTGATGTGAGCGGATGTGCGCGGGCATGCCGCGCGGGCAACAAAATCGTCAGCGCAGCCTTTCAGGCTGCGCGCGTAAGCGCTGACGTTGCCGAAGTCGCGAAGCGTCCGAAGAACCGGCCAGGCAGCCGCGAGCGATCGTCGATGACGATGCGCCGGACGGGTGCGAAGCGGGTCAAATCTGGAAACATTCCAGGAATATATAGCAGGCCGAATTGGAAGAGCGAGAGCTTTGACGCGCAGTGCTGACGCAACAAAAAAGCGCGGGGTGTTGCCCCGCGCTTTCTCAAAACCGGATTGTCGTGAGGATTACTCGCCGACGGCAGCCTGGCGGTCCTGCTTCTCGACGATGCGGGCCGACTTGCCGCGCAGGTTGCGCAGGTAATAGAGCTTGGCGCGACGAACCTTGCCGCGGCGCACCACCTTGATCGAGTCGATCATCGGGGAGAGCAGCGGGAACACGCGCTCGACGCCCTCGCCATAGGAGATCTTGCGAACGGTGAAGCTCTCGTTGAGGCCACCGCCGGAACGGCCGATGCAGACGCCCTCATAGGCCTGCACGCGGGTGCGGTCGCCTTCGACGACCTTGACGTTGACGATCACGGTATCGCCGGGGGCGAACTCCGGAATCTCCTTGCCGGCGGTCAGCTTGTCGAACTGCTCTTGCTCGAGCTGCTTGATCAGGTTCATGGGGTAAATCTCCATCGGCGCGCCCAGCCGTGAGAATCGGGGGCTGCGTAGAATTCGTTGATCCAGCCATTGCGGATTTGGCCGCTGCTATAAGGCAAGCCGGAGCGTTTGTCACCCGTCTGTCTTGTTTTTTGGCGTTTTTTGGCGACCGGCCCGTTTCGGGGCTTTCTCCCACAGATCCGGCCGCCGGGACGCCGTCAGGGCCTCGGATTCGGCCCGCCGCCAGGCCGCGACCTTGGCATGGTCGCCGGAGGTCAGGATGGACGGGATCGGAACCCCCTCGAACAGCTGCGGACGGGTATATTGCGGGTATTCGAGCAGGCCCTCCGAAAAGCTCTCCTCGGCCCCGGAGGCCTCCTTGCCCATCACCCCCGGCAACAGCCGGACACAGGCGTCGATCAGCGCCAGCGCCGCGATCTCGCCGCCTGAGAGCACATAATCGCCGATCGAGACCTCCTCGAGGCCCCGCCCGTCGATCACCCGCTGGTCCACCCCCTCGAACCGCCCGCAGACGATCAGGGGGCCGGGACCATCAGCGAGTTCCGCGACCCGGGCCTGGGTCAATGGCCGACCGCGGGGGCTCATCAGCAGTTTCGGCCGATCCGGCCCGATTCCGGCCGCATCGATCGCCGCCGCCAAGACGTCCGCCCGCAGCACCATGCCCGGGCCGCCGCCGGCAGGGGTGTCGTCGACGCTGCGGTGGCGGTCGGTGGCGGAGGCCCGGATGTCCCGCGCCTCGAGCTCCCAGAGCCCGGACGCCAGCGCCCGCCCGGCCAGGCTCACGCCGAGCGGTCCCGGAAACATCTCCGGAAACAGCGTCAACACCGTCGCGCGCCAGGGTGAGGGGATGGTCATCGTGTTTCTAAGAATCCGTCGTCCCGGCGAAGGCCGGGACCCATAGCCACCGCAGCTAGTCTTGCGATGACTGGAGCCGCCAGCTTAGCCAAAAACCGCGGCCTGTGGTGATGGGGTGGACGGCCCCCTACGGCATCAAGTGTGCCAGAATGAGGTTGTCACACACCCATTCACAGGAGCCGT
>NZ_JAFCJJ010000036.1:27500-68307 GCF_018131015.1 Bradyrhizobium diazoefficiens | reverse complement strand
GCGAGCGCGCAGATGCGCAAATGCTTGCGCCGCTCGGCGCCGCTACGCGGCAGCATCGCCTTGCCCTCGCCGACGAGTTCGTCGAGATAGTCCAGGATGATCGTGCTCTCGATCAGCGCCTCGCCGTCGTCGAGCACCAGCGTCGGCACGCGGCGCAGCGGATTGTAGGGCGCGATCCTGTCGGCATCGCCGAAGGTCGACCACGGCTTGTGCTCGAAGGCGATGCCGTAGAGCCGCAGCGCAATCGCGACGCGGCGGACGAAGGGGGAGTCATATTGGCCGATCAGGAACATGGCTCAGCTCTTCTCGATCATGGCAGCGGGGCTGTCCAGTTCATCGGGAATGCGCGCGGCGCGCAAGCAAATCTTTCGAAACAGAGCATTGCGCCGGATGCAACAACGCTCCGGCCGGCATGGCGGTCGGATGCCTCACCAATGAAACATCGGAAGCGGACGGAGCGGCGTCTCGATGAAGGCTCTCGCCGTGCGCTTGCGCAGAAAGGCATGGAAGCCGAGGTTGGGGTGGGCCCGCTTGATCGTGGCGATGGTCCCGGCCGGCACGCCGAAGCGCAGACGTCCCCGGCTGACGTCCATCCAGTCCGCGCGGCGGAAGGCCTCGACCGCGACCTCGTGCAAGCCGTGATAGCGCGTCAGCTTGTGATGGTGCTCGATCATGGCCTCGATGCGATCGGCGCAATCCGTTCGCCCGCGCGCTGCCAGCCACTCGCGCGCCATCCGGCGCGACGGCGCGAGGTAATCCCACGTCGGCACGCTCCAGACGCCGAGGTCGTGAAAGGCGCCTGCAACACCAAGCTCGAAGGGATCGACGGCGCCGGTCAGCGCCTGGCAGAAGCTCGCCACGCGCAGCACGTGGTTGCGGTAGGGTGCAAGCATCGACCGATCGCCGCGCCACTGCGTGTCCAGCACGTCATCGACGGTCTCGACGGTCAGCGCGGGCAGAGTTGCACTCATGTGCCGAACGCCGCGCCGGCGTGCGGCAGCAGCGCCTCGAACGGCGGACGCTGGCGCAGGATCTCCTGGCCGCCGCTCTGCTCGAATTGCGCGACCACCTGCTGAAGCGCCGCCGGCACCTCGGCGGGCGACTTCTCCGGAAACGGTGGGGCCGGATAATATTCGATGCCGAGCTGCAGGACCTGCGCCACCCTGTCACCGGCCAGAAGTTTTGCGAGATAGAGGCCGGTATCGATGCTGGCCGAGACGCCGGCGCCGGTCACATATTTCCCCTCGCGGTGATAGCGCTCGGGGACGAAAGTGACCCCGTAGTCCGCGATGCGCTTCTGGTCGAACCAGTTGGTCGTCGCCTTCCGGCCCCTCAGCAGCCCGGCTGCGGCCAGCAGGGTCACGCCATTGCAGATCCCGACCGTCCAGGTCGAGCTGCGATCGAGCAGGCGCAAATAGTCGAGGAAGCGCTCGTCCTGCTCGAGGACGCGACCGCCCGGCCCGCCCGGCACGTAAAGAATGTCTGTGCTCTGCACCTCCGCAAAACTTCGCCAGGCCACGAGACCCAGACGCCGCGTGTCGGCCGCCACGACGCCCCGCTCGGGCCCGACGAACTCGAGCTCGATGCCCGGCAAGCGGGCCAGCACCTCGTAGCCGCCGATCGCGTCGAGCGTTGTGATGCCGTCATAGATCAGCATGGAAAGGCGCGTGACGGATTTCATGGGCAACTCCTCGACAGACAGGATTTCACTGCAGGGTGTGGGCGGGGCCGGAGCTCTGGAACCGGCGCCGATACTCGCTCGGCTCGGTCTTGAGCTCGCGCTTGAAGCAGCGCCGCAGCGTATCGGCCGTTCCGAAGCCGCACGCGGCGGCGACGCGCTCGATGGACTGCCGCCCTTCCTCGAGCTGCCGGCGCGCGGCCTCCAGGCGCAACTGGGCGATATAGCGCGCCGGCGTCAGCCCCACCTCCGCCTTGAAGAGGCGCGCGAAGTGGCGGGGGCTCATCGCGGCGACAGCGGCAAGCGCCTCGACGCCGAGATTCTCGTCGAGGTGATCGGCGATGTAGCCTTGGACACGACGCAGGCCGTCGCGCTCCGCCATCTGGCCGCGCAGATGCGCACTGAACTGGCGCTGGCTCCCCGGCCGGCGCAGGAACAGAACGAGCCAGCGTGCAACCGTCAGCGCCGCTTCGCGGCCGAGATCGGCCTCGACCAGGGCGAGCGACAAGTCGATGCCGGCCGTCACCCCGGCCGACGTGAAGATGCGGCCATCGCGCACATAGATCGGCTCGGGATCGACCTCGACCTTGGGATAGCGCCGCGCGAGGCGCTCGCAGAACGCCCAATGCGTGGTGGCACGGCGGCCGTTGAGCAGGCCGGCAGCCGCAAGCACGAATGAGCCGGTGCAGACGGCGGCCACCCGCCGCGATTGCGCCGCGAGGCGACGCACATCCGCAAGCAGGCGAGGATCGTGCTTTGCCTCGGCGCTGCAGAAGCCGCCGGGAACGAGGAGAGTATCCAGCCGTGCCTTGACGCTGCGGGGCGTGGCATCCGCAACCAGGCGCAGTCCGCTCTCGGTCACGACCTCGCGCGTCCCCGCAAGCAGGCTCAGCGCATAGGCCGCCGCCTTTCCCTGCGCCTGCAGATAGCGATTGGCGCCGGCAAAGACCTCACAGGGGCCGCTGACATCCAGGCTCTGGCAGCCGGGGTAGAGAAGGATTGCGATGCGTCTCGACATGGGGAGATGCTAGGCACGCCCCCCCGATGGCCGCAATGACGAATACCCGGCAGTTTCTGCCATCGCGGATTCAGGGCGAGGTCGAGGCGTGCGAAGCCGACGACGAACCGAACGCCCGAGCCACTGCCATCATGTGTTCGCGCGCGTGTTCAAGGCAGGCGGGGCGCCGCGATCTCCGCTGTCATCGCCCGGCCTCGACCGGGCGATCCAGTATTCCAGAGGCCCGTGTTGGAGAACTCGCTCCTGCAATCAGCGCCGCGGCGTACTGGATGCCCCGGTCAAGCCGGGGCATGACCCCGAGTGGGAGGTACCGCGTTCTCATCCACCCGCCGCAACAGGAAAGCCGGCGTTGCCGCAGGCGAGCTTCGCGCCGGGAACAGCCGCGCCCCAAATTCATCCTTGATCGCGCGTTTGTCATTGGGCCGGCCGAGCACCGCGGGACTTCAGTGAAGCAGGTCACAAATTGTAGTTGTAATTCATGATAACGACACCGGCGTGAGTTCGTCGAGACAATGCATGCAGCCATACCGAGAATGAGCCGTTCCCGCGACGATGCTCGCGGACAACAGGGAGAATTTGCCATGGGTGTCGTACTGAAAATGGGTAAGGTCAGCGCTCTTACCGCCATCACCAAAATTCTCCCCGATCACGCCGACGCGCTGCGCCGGACGCTTCAGGGGCTCACCGCTGCAAACGGCGGCAAGATCGCCTCGCTCGGGACGATCCATATCGTGCGCTGGGTCATCTTCGACAACGACACGCGCCTGTTCTTCGCCACCAATTTCGACGGCGACGTCGAAGACTACATGCGCGACTTCGCCGAGCGCGCGCCCGACGGCATCGACGCGATCTGGGGCCACTGCGAAGGATATCCGGGCGCGCGCGACTATCCAAAGCTGCGCGACTACATTCTCGGAAGCGCCATCGAAACCACCGGCTATTACTGCGCCAATCCGGATGTGACCGTCGCCGACACCAACAAGGCGCTGGACTGGAAAGCCAAATTCGACAAGTTCCTCGACCAGATCGGTTGACGGGAAATGCCTGCCCCGTCGGTCGCTGGCGACCTGGATCGGGCCGACATCCAGGGAATGGCGATGCGTCCGTATCGCTTCCCGTTTGCGCACTATCATCTGCTTGATGTGAGCGACCCCGCTCGCGTTCGGCGATGGTTAGGTGGCGTTGCCGGGCGATGCACGACGGTGGCAGGACTGGACGCACCGTCCTCACAAGCCCTCAACGTCGCCCTCTCGTGGCAGGGCCTGTCGGCGATCGGCACGCCGCAGGCCAGCCTGTCGAGTTTCCCGCAGGAATTCCAGCAAGGCATGGCTGCGCGCGCCGACCGGCTCGGCGATGTCGGCGACAGCGCCCCAGTGCACTGGGACGCCCCGTTCGACAAGGGCGTGCATATGCTCGTTGTCGTCAGCGCGATGACACCAGCGGATCGCGATGCCGCTTCGGCAGCCTTGCTGTCTGATTTTCGCGATAACGGCCTGACCCTGGCCGATACCATCGACGCGAAATTGCTGCCCGGGCCGGATGGCAGGCCGGTGCCGATCGAGCATTTCGGCTATCGTGACGGAATTACCCAACCCGCCATCGAGGGTAGCGGCGAGCCGATGTTGCCTGGCGCGGGCGTTCCGGAGGCGGATGGCTGGCGCGCGCTGAAGACCGGCGAGTTCGTGCTCGGGCGGCCTGACGAGACCGGCACGATCCCCGACCTGCCGAGCCCGGCTAGCCTTGCCGGCAATGGCAGCTTCGTGGTGTTGCGCAAGCTGCACCAGCATGTCTTTGCGTTCCGGGATTTCCTGAAACGCTCCGCCAGGGACGAGGCCGACGCCGCGCTGCTGGCGGCGAAGATGATGGGACGCTGGCGCAGCGGCGCGCCGCTGGCGCTGGCGGCAGAGCACGACGACCCGGTGCTCGCCGCCGACGCCATGCGAAACAATCAATTCACCTATCTCGACGACTTGCGGGGAATGAACTGCCCGCTGGGGGCGCACGCGCGCCGCCTCAATCCGCGCTCCGGGATAGCAGGCCCGAATGGTTCGTCCGTGCATCGGCACCGGCTGCTGCGCCAGGGCTTGCCCTATGGCTCGCACCTGCCCGCGGATGCGAGCGCCGATGACGGCGCTGCGCGCGGCGCCGTCATGCTGCTGGTGAACGCCGACATCGCGCGTCAATTCGAGTTCGTCCAGAAGGTCTGGATCAATGACGGCGACTTCGCCGGCCTCGGGAATGACAAGGATCCGATGATCGGCGGCAATGACGGGAGCGGAAGTTTCACCATCCCGCGCAGCGGAGCACCGCGGCGTCGCCTGACCGGATTGCCGGCGTTCGTGAGCACGCGCGGCGGAGAATACTTTTTCCTGCCCGGCATCGCCGCGCTGCGCTTCCTGGCGGAAACTCCATCATGATCGATTCAAGACCTTTGCCAGGTGCTGGAGCATGATGGGATTAGGCTTGATGGGTCCACACATGCAGATGCGCTCCCTCTCCCGCTTGCGGGGGAGGGCTGGGGTGGGGGTGTCTCCGCAATGGACGCTCCCAATGAGGCGAGAGCCCCCACCCGGCGCTTCGCGCCGACCTCCCCCGCAAGCGGGAGAGGTTGCACCGAACGTGCGGCTGCTCAGGCGATTCAAGCTGAAGCCATTCCGCTCTAGCTGAGATCTTCAACACTCTGCCAAGGAGAACAAGATGAGCAAGATGGTGGGGGAATCGGGTGCGATCGTCGCCAAGCTGGCGCTGCTCTTCTCCGTCACGGTTGCCGCGGTCGTCGTGATCGCGGGGGCCGTGGCCTATCCCTATGTCGCCAAGGTCTATGACGGCATCAAGGTGAAGCTGCCGGAATATCCTGCCGTGCAGAAGACCCGCTGGCTCGACCAGAACTGGAAGGATCAGCGCGACTGGGTTCATCATGCCGACCAGGGCACAGCGACGTTCCACGTTCCCTACGAATGGTTCATGGCCCTCGAACAGCCGGTGCTGTCGCTGACATCGGTGGGACTCCTGAGCGACCCCGCCTATCTCGACCGCTTCGGATTCATTCCCGATCCGTCAGATCCCAAGCTCGGATTGCCCGTCGGCATGGCGCGCGGCAAGGCCATGGTCGACGCCACCGCGCAACCCTGGAAAAATCCACGGCCGCCCTACAATGACATGACACGGATCGGGCTGACCTGCGCGGCCTGCCACACCGGACGTTTCACCTACCAGGGGACAGAGCTACTGGTCGACGGCGGCCCGGCGCTTACGGATCTCGGCAAGTTCAGGACCGCGCTCGGCCTCTCGCTGGCGTTCACGCGCTTCGTGCCCTACCGCTTCGACCGCTTTGCCGAAAGGGTGATCGGGAAAGACGCGAGCGAGGTGGAAAAAAGCCAGCTGCTTGCGCAGCTCGGCAAGGTGCTGGCGCAAGGCCAGGGCCTCTCCAATCTCGACGCCATGGTCGCACCGCAGAACGTGGTCGAGGGATTCGGCAGGCTCGACGCGTTGAACCGCATCGGCAACGAGGTCTTTGCGGTCGACCTCAAGATTCCCGCCAACTATGCCGCCACATCGGCGCCGGTGCATTTCCCGCGCATCTGGGACGCCTCGTGGTTCGACTGGGTCCAGTACAACGCATCGATCGAAGAGCCCATGGTGCGCAATGCCGGTGAAGCCATGGGCGTCTCCGCGATGGTCAATCTGACGAGCGCGCGAGGCGGCCTGTACAACTCCGGCATCGAATTCATGAACCTGGACCGGATCGAGAAATCGCTGGCCGGGAAACAGCCGAACCAAAGCACCGGCTTCACCGGATTGAAGTCGCCGCAATGGCCTGCCGAGCTTCCTCCCATCGACCAGAAACTCGCCGGGCAGGGTGCGACGCTCTACAAGGAGAATTGCCAGGGATGTCACCAGGCGCCGGTGGGCAGTCCCGAGTTCTGGACGTCCGACCGCTGGTCGCTGCCGGACAAGCGGACGCAGGAGCGTTATCCGGGCGAGCGCTATCTCCGCCTCGAGGCCGTCCCGATCACGCATATCGGCACCGACCCGGCGCAGGCAAAAGACATGCTCGACCGCAAGGTCACGGTTCCACCGGAGCTCGCTATTTCCTCCGACAGTTTCGGCTTTGCGCTCGGTGAAGTCACCGAAAAGACCATCAAGCACTGGTACGACGGCCAAACGCCGCCGGTCGGGCCGGAACAGCGCGACGAGCTGAACGGATACCGGAACAACGGCATCCAGGCGCCGCTGGCCTACAAGGCGCGGCCGCTCAACGGGATCTGGGCAACGCCGCCCTACCTGCACAACGGCTCGGTGCCCAATCTTTATGCCCTGCTGTCGCCGGTCAGCGAGCGGCCGAAAAAGTTCTACCTCGGCAACCGCGAATACGACCCGGTCAATGTCGGATATCGCCATGACAGGCTGGAAGGCGGATTCGAGCTCGATACGAGCATCCGCGGCAATTACAACACCGGGCACGAGTTCAATGGCGACGGGAGCAAGGAAAATCTAAAGAACGGCGTGATCGGGCGCCTCCTGAAGCCGGAGGAGCGGCGGGCGCTGGTGGAGTTTCTGAAGACGATGTGAGCGAAGGAGGCACGCGGGAGATAACCGCACCTACTCGATCATCGGCACATGCGGCGCGGCAGCGCGCGGCGCGGTGCCATCGAGGCGCGGGTCGTCGGCGATCTCGATCTGGCGGCGGAACGGGCGGAAGCCGGAGCGCTGGTAGAACGCGACGGCGGAGGGATGATCGAAGGTGCAGGTGTGCACCCAGACGCGGTCGAGATCGCGCGACCAGGCAAGCTCGAGAGCGCGGTTCATCAAGAAGCGCGCGGCACCGGTGCCGATCAAGCGGCCCGTGACACCGAAATAGACCAGCTCGCACTGACGGGTTTTGCGGAAATCCAGCTCCAGCAGGCCTTCATCGCGGCCGTCCACCACCAGTGAATAGACCTCGATCCCCGGTGCGTGGATCACCGCGGCGAGGTTCGCATCGCTCATGCGCGCCCGCGAAAACCACAGCCATTCCTCGCCGACGCGGCGGTAGAGGTCGCGGTACCAGCCGGGCACGGGAGCATCGACCTTGCGCAAGCCCCAAGCCCCCTCTGGATCGTCACGGCGTGCAGGTCGCATCGTCATCTCCAGGTGGGTGACGACGGCGGCAATCTTCCCGCGCGGCACGTCGGAATAGCCGTCGGGGAGGATCATCCCTCCCCCTCGTCGCTCGCCAGCACGCCCTTCACCGCGCGCGCCCAGCCCGCAAGCTTCCGCTCACGCGTCGCCTGGCTCATGTTCGGCTTGAAGCGGTGCTCCAGGCGCCAGTTGTCGGCGAATTTCGTCGGCTCGGGATAGACGCCCGCCTGAAGGCCGGCGAGATAGGCGGCGCCCAGCGCGGTGGTCTCCTGGATCACGGGACGGTCCACCGGCGCGTTCAGGAGATCGGCGAGGCGCTGCATGGTCCAGTCGGAGGCGGTCATGCCGCCGTCGACGCGCAGCACGTTCTCCGCCTTCTCGCCCGGCATGTCGGCGCGCATCGCCTCGCGCAGATCCCAGGTCTGGTAGCAGACGCTCTCCAGCGCGGCATGAGCGAGCTCGGCGGGGCCGGTGTTGCGGGTGAGGCCGAACAGCGCGCCGCGCACGCGCGGATTCCAGTAGGGCGCGCCCATGCCGACGAAAGACGGCACGAGATAGACGCTCTGCATCGAGTCCGACTTGTCAGCAAGAGGCCCGGTCTCGGCGGCGTGCTTGATGATGCCGAGGCCGTCGCGCAGCCACTGCACCGCCGAGCCGGCGACGAAGATCGAGCCTTCGAGCGCGTAGGTGCGTTTTCCGTCGAGCTGATAGGCGATGGTGGTGAGCAGCTTGTTCTTCGAGGCCACCGGCGTGGTGCCGGTGTTGAGCAACGCGAAGCAGCCGGTGCCGTAGGTCGACTTGATCATGCCGGGGCGGAAGCAGGCTTGTCCGATGGTCGCGGCCTGCTGGTCGCCGGCAATGCCTGAGATTGCGATGGGCCCGCCGAACAGGTCCGGCACGGTCTCGCCGAAGCGGGCGGAGGAATCCTTCACCTCGGGCAGCATCGCGCGCGGCACGCCGATGATCTCCAGCAGCTCGTCGTCCCACGCGCCGGTATGGATGTTGAACAGCAGCGTGCGCGAGGCATTGGTGGCGTCGGTCGCGTGCACCTTGCCGCCGGTGAGGCGCCAGAGCAGATAGCAGTCGACGGTGCCGAACATCAATTCGCCGCGCGCGGCGCGCGCCCGCGCGCCGGGGACGTGGTCGAGGATCCAGGCGACCTTGGTGCCGGAGAAATAGGGATCGATGATCAGGCCGGTCTTCGCCGAGATCACGCCCTCGCGGCCCTCCGCTTTCAACCGCGAGCAGACGTCGGCGGTGCGGCGGTCCTGCCAGACGATGGCGCGGTGCACGGCCTGGCCGGTGACGCGGTCCCACACCACGGTGGTCTCGCGCTGGTTGGTGATGCCGATCGCGGCGATGTCCTTTGCCGTGATGCCGGCCTGCTCGATCGCCTCGCGACAGACCATCAACGTCGAGGTCCAGATGTCCTCGGGCTCGTGCTCGACCCAGCCCGAGGCCGGAAAATGCTGCGGAAACTCGGCCTGCGCGGTCGCCGCAATCGAGATGTCGCTGCGGAACACGATGGCGCGCGAGGACGTGGTGCCCTGGTCGACGGCGAGGACGAAAGACATGGCGGCTTACCTTGGCGTTTCCTGGAGTGTGTCGCGCCAAAGGGAGCGGATTGGAGGCGGAAGGTCAAGGCAGGTCTCGTGCCCCGGACGCAGCGCAGCGCTACTTCAGCGGTGCGCTGCAGAGCCGGGGCCCACGACTCTGGGTCCCGGCTCTGCGTCGCGTCATTTCATGCCGCGCCGCGTCCGGGACACGAGACCACCTACACCGCTGCCGTCGTCACGCCGCCGTCGATGACGATGGTCTGGCCGGTCATGAAGCTGGAGGCGTCCGAGGCGAGGTAGGCGACGGCGCCGGCGATTTCGTCGGGCTCGCCGATGCGGCGGAGCGGCGTGGTGGCGGTGCGGCGCTTGAGATTGGCTTCGTCCTCCCACAGCGCGCGGGCGAAGTCGGTCTTGACGAGGCCGGGCGCGATGCAGTTGACGCGCACGCCCTTCGGGCCCCATTCGCCGGCGAGCGAGCGGCACAGCGCGAAATCGGCAGCCTTCGAGATGCCGTAGGCGCCGATCACGGTGGAGCCGCGCAAGCCCCCGATCGAGGAGATGATGACGACGGAGCCGTTCCCGCGCGCCGCCATCTGCGGGATCGCAAGCGCCGAGAGCCAGATGTTGCTCTTGACGTTGCTTCCCATGATCTTGTCGAAGGCCTCGTCGGTGATGTCGAGCAGCGGGCCGTAATAGGGGTTCACCGCGGCGTTGCAGACGAGGATGTCGATCTTGCCGTAATGCCTGGTCGCGCCCGAGATCAGCGCCTCGACTTCGATCTTGCGCGCGATGTTGCAGGGGATGACGATGGCGTCGCCACCCGCGGCATTGATGCCGTCGGCGACCTCCTTGCAGGCGTCCGCCTTGCGGGAGGAGACCACGACCTTTGCGCCGAGCTTGGCCAGCAGCTCGGCGGAGGAGCGGCCGATGCCGCGGCTGGAGCCGGTGACCACGGCGACTTTTCCGGTGAGATCGAACGGGGTGTTTTTCATTGTTGCCGGGCTCCTGTTTCCGCTTGCTCCGCCGTCATGGCCGGGCTTGTCCCGGCCATCCACGTTCTTCCTTGCCGCCAAGACGTGGATGCCCGGGACAAGCCCGGGCATGACGATCTTGGTGCGGCAGTAGGCCCGCGATACGGCGACTAGATCAACCCGCCCGCGTCGGCGACGCGGCGCTGGTGGTAGTCGGTGTCGCCAAAGGTGTTCTCGATCATGGTCAGGCGCTTGAAGTAGTGGCCGATCTTCGCCTCCATGGTCATGCCGATGCCGCCGTGGAGCTGGATCGCCTGCTGGCCGACGAACTTCAGCGACTTGCCGATCTGCACCTTGGCCGCGGCGATCGCGTTGGAACGCTCCTTGGCGTCCTCGAAATCACCAGCCATGGTCGCGAACATCGACATCGAGCGGGCCTGCTCGGCGGCGACGAACATGTCGGAGGCGCGGTGCTGCAGCGACTGGAACGAGCCGATCGCGACGCCGAACTGCTTTCGCGTCTTGATGTACTCGACCGTGGTCTTCAGCGACTCGTCCATCAATCCGACGGCTTCCGCGCACAGCGCGACGCGCGCCTCGTCCACCACGCGCTCGATCAGCGCGAGCGCATCGTCGGGATTGCCGATCGGGGCATCGGCGCCGACCTCGACACCGGTGAAGGTGATGTCGGCGGCGTGCAGGCCGTCCTGGGTCGGGTACGACTTCTTCGTCACGCCCTTGGCGTTGGCCGGCACCAGGAACACGCCGATGCCGGTCTTGTCGCGGCGGCCCCCGCCGGTGCGGGCCGTGACGATGAGGGTCTCGGCGTTCTCGCCGTTGAGCACGACGAACTTCTCGCCGTCGATGATCCAGCCGCCGCCCTTCTTCTTCGCGGTCGTCGAGACGTCGAAGAGATCGTAGCGCGAGTTCTTCTCGACCTGGGCGAACGCCAGCGTCTTGCTGCCGTCGATGATGCCCGGCACATGCGCGGCCTTCTGCGCATCGGAGCCGGCGTGGCGCAGGAAGCCGCCGCCGATCACCACCGTTGCGAGATAGGGCTCGAGCACCAGCGCCTTGCCGAGCGCTTCCATCACGATCATGGTCTCGACGCCGCCGCCGCCGAAGCCGCCATCGGCCTCGCTGAAGGGCAGGCCGAGCAGGCCCTGCTCGGCGAGCTTGCCCCAGACCGACCGGCTCCAGCCGCCCTTCTCCTTCATGTACTTCTTGCGGCTCTCGAAATCGTAGGAATCGGTCAGCAGGCCGTCGATGCTTTCCTTGAGCAGCCGCTGCTCCTCGTTCAGGTCAAAATCCATGTTTCTCTATTCTCCGATATCTGATTTCGTCATGCCCGGCCTTGTGCCGGGCATCCACGTTCTTCGTGCCGCTAGGCGTGGATGGCCGGGTCAAGCCCGGCCATGACGGCGAGTGTGTAGTGACGGGCAGAAATCACAGCCCCAGCACCGCCTTGGCGATGATGTTGCGCTGGATCTCGTTGGAGCCGCCGTAGATCGAGACCTTGCGGTTGTTGAAGTAGCTTGGCGCGATCTGGGCGGTCCAGTCCATGGCCTCGTTCGAGCCGTCGTCGCCGTGCACGTCGTAGGGCGCGGCGAACGGGCCGATCACTTCCATCAAGAGCTCGGTGGTGGTCTGCTGGATCTCGGAGCCCTTGATCTTCAGCACGGAGGAAGCCGGATTGGGCTTGCCCTTGCCGTGCTTGCCCTCGTCGGCGACGACGCGGAGCTGGGTGAGCTCGAGCGCCTTCAGCTCAATCTCGCAGGCCGCGAGCTTGTCGCGAAAGGCGGAGTCCTGGATGATCGGCTTGCCGCCGGCCTCGACCTTGCCGGCGAGGTCGCGGATGCGGCGCAGCCGCTCCTTGGAGACGCCGACCCGCGCGATGCCGGTACGCTCATTGCCGAGCAGGAATTTGGCGTAGTCCCAGCCCTTGTTCTCCTCGCCGATCAGGTTCTCGATGGGAACCTCGACGTCGTCGAAGAACACCTCGTTCACTTCATGGCCGCCGTCGATGGTCTGGATCGGGCGCACGGTGACGCCCTTCGACTTCATCGGGAAGACGATGAAGGAAATGCCCATCTGCTTCTTGGCGTTGGCGTCGGTGCGGCACAGGCAGAAGATCATGTCGGCGTGCTGGGCGAGCGTGGTCCAGGTCTTCTGGCCGTTGATGATCCACTTGTCGCCCTTGCGCTCGGCCTTTGTCTTCAGCGAGGCGAGGTCGGAGCCGGAGCCGGGCTCAGAGAAGCCCTGGCACCACCAGTCGTCGACATTGGCGATGCGCGGCAGGTACTTCTTCTTCTGCTCCTCGTTGCCGAAGGTGTAGATGACGGGGCCGACCATGCTGACGCCGAAAGCGAGCGGCTGCGGCGCCGGATAGGACTGCAGCTCCTCGTTGAAGATGTAGTGCTGCACGCTGGTCCAGCCCGTGCCGCCATACTGCTTCGGCCAGTGGCTGACGCCCCAGCCCTTCTTGTTGAGGATGCGCCACCACGTCACCATCTCGTCCTTCGAGAGGTGGCGGCCCTCGACCAGCTTGCGCCGCGTGTCCGGCGGCACGTTGTCGCGGAAGAAGGTACGCACTTCCTCGCGAAACGCCTGCTCTTCCTTCGTAAATGCGAGATCCATCGGATCCTCCTCTCAAAATGACGCTATCTTATCGTGGTTTCTGCTGCTGGCGCAGCTCGTGACGCGACAGTTTTCCGACCGGCGTGCGCGGCAGATCGTCGACGAACTCGACCGCCGCCGGCAGTTCGTGCTTGCCGACCTTGCCGGCAAGCTGCGCGCGCAGCTCGTCGAGCGAGAACGGTTTTGCTTCCGGCTTGAGCTTGATGAAGGCCTTGGCGGCCTCGCCGCGGTACTGGTCGGGAATGCCGAGCACGATGACCTCGTGCACGCCGGGAAGTGTATAGATCGCCTGCTCGATCATCTGCGGATAGACGTTGAAGCCGCCGGAGATGATCATGTCCTTCTTGCGGTCGACCAGGAAGAAGTAGCCGTCGGTGTCGACATAGCCGATGTCGCCGGTGAGGAAGCGGCCGTCGGAGAAGGACTCCGCCGATTCCTTCGGCTTGTTCCAGTAGCCCTTGGTGACGTTCGGGCCCTTGATGCGGATCTCGCCGACCTCGCCCGGCGCCAGCACCCTGGTGGAATCCTCCAGCGAGACGACGTCGAGCTCGATGCCGGGCAGCATCAACCCGATCGAGCCCGGCTTGTCCGGCCCCGTCGGCGGATGGCCGGTGCCGGGCGAGCAGGTCTCGGTCATGCCCCAGCCGCTCCTCAGCTTCTTGCCGACCTTGCTCTCGAAGAACCTTGCGACCTCGACCGGAAGCGGCGCGCCGCCCGAGCCGATCGCGTTGAGCGAGGAGAAATCGCGCTTGTCCAGGTCGGGCAGCGCCGCGATCGCGATCCACATCGTCGGCACGCCCGGGAAATAGGTGGCGCGCTTGACCTCGATATCGCGCATCACCGCCTCGACGTCGAAGCGCTGGTGGATCGAGATCAAATTGCCGCGGCGGAGCGCGGACAAGAGCACGACGGTGAGGGCGTAGATGTGGAACAGCGGCAGCACGCAGATCACGCGCTCGATCACGTCGCCGCGCGCGGCGCGTGTCGGCTTGCCCCAGACGTCGTAGATCGACACCGCCGAAGTGAGATTGCCGTGCGTCAGCATCGCGCCCTTGGGCAGGCCGGTGGTGCCGCCGGTATATTGCAGCAGCGCGACGTCGTCGATCGCGACCTCCGGCCACTCTGCCGGCGCGGCCGCGCCCTCGACGAAGGCTTTGAAGGTGACGATGCGGGGGTCGCTTGGGATCGGCGCCTGCGGCGTGCCGACCTTGCCCCAATCATCGTCCTCGCACACGACGAGGCGATCGATCAGGCCCTTCTCCAGGAACTTCAGGGCAGTCGGCAGCAGCGCCGCCAGATTGGAGGTAACGAGCAGGCGCGAGCCGGAGTCGGACACCTTGTGCGTCAGCGCGATCTCGCCGTCGAGCGGCGACAGATGCGCGATGCGGGCACCGGCCTTCAGCGCGCCGAAGAAATTCACCGGATGGTCCGGCGTGTTGCCGAGAAACAGCGCGACGGACGTACCCTTACCGCAGCCGGCACGGAGGAAGGCGGAAGCCGCGCGCTCGGCCATGCCGGCGAGCTCGCTGTAGCTGATCGGCCGGTCGCGGAATTCGAGCGCGGCGCGCGCGCCGTAATCCGCGGCGGCCTTCGACAAGAGGTCGGGCAGCGTGCCCTGGACGATGGTGTCGTCCCAATGCACGCCCTCGGGGTAAAACTGTTCGCCGGGATGGGGCATTAGCGGTCGTTACTCTGGAAGGCGATAGCAGCCGGGTCGTGTGAGGCGAGCACCGGCGGATGGGCTCCCTCCCCCCTTGTGGGGGAGGGTTGGGGAGAGGGGTAGCCACAAACTCTGCTCTCGCCCGGGGCTACCCCCCCTCCCTGACCCTACCCCACAAGGGGGGAGGGAACTGAGAGAGCGTGCCTCGGAAGAGAAAGTCGCAGTCATGGCGACCAGGTCAATCACGCCGCCTTCGAGGCAGCCGCGAGCGAGGCGAAGGTCTTGCCCTCCGCCGCGAGCTTCTTCAGGAGCGGCGCGGGCTCGAGGCTCGGGTCGTTGGTCTCCCTGGCGTAGAACGAGAGACGATCGGCGATGTGCTTGAGTCCGACGCTGTCGGCCCAGAACATCGGACCGCCGCGGTAGATCGGCCAGCCATAGCCATAAAGCCAGACCACGTCGATGTCGGAGGGACGCGCGGCGATGCCTTCCTCCAGGATCTTCGCGCCTTCGTTGATCATCGGGTACATCATGCGCTCGAGGATTTCCTCGTCGCTGACGACGCGCTTCTTGCGGCCGAGACGCAGCAGCGTCTCGTCGATCAGCTTCTCGACCTCCGGATCGGGCATCGGCGCGCGGCTGCCCGCCTCGTACTTGTAATAGCCCTTGCCGGTCTTCTGGCCGAAGCGGCCGGCTTCGCACAGCGCGTCCGCGATCTCCGACTTGATGCCGCGGTCCTTGCGCGAGCGCCAGCCGATGTCGAGGCCGGCAAGATCGCCCATCGCGAACGGCCCCATCGGCATGCCGAATTTTGTCACCACGGCGTCGACCTGCTGCGGCAGGGCACCTTCGAACAGCAGCTTCTCCGACTGCTTGCCGCGCTGCGCCAGCATGCGGTTGCCGACGAAGCCGTCGCAGACGCCGACGACAGCCGGCACCTTGGCGATCTTGCGCGCAATGCTGACGGCGGTAACGAGCGCATCAGGCGCGGTCTTGTCGGCGCGCACGATCTCGCACAGCTTCATGACGTTGGCGGGCGAGAAGAAGTGCATGCCGAGCACGTCCTGCGGACGCCTGGTCGACTTCGCGATCTCGTCGATGTTGAGGTAGGAGGTGTTGGAGGCGAGCACGGCGCCGGGCTTGGCGTACTGGTCGAGCTTGCCGAACACGTCCTTCTTCACCGCCATGGTCTCGAACACGGCCTCGATGACGAGGTCGGCATCGCCGACTTTCTCGATGCCGACGACGCCGTTGATCAGCGCCATGCGCTTGGCCGGTGCATCCGCGGGAATGCCGCCGCGCGCGGCAGTCGCTTCCCAGTTCTTCTGCATGATGCCCATGCCGCGCTTGAGCTGCTCCTCGCCGGTCTCGATCAGCGTGACGGGGATGCCGGCATTGGCAAAGGACATCGCGATGCCGCCGCCCATGGTGCCGGCGCCGAGGATGGCGACGCGGTTGACAGGGCGCGACTTGGTGCCTTCGGGAACGCCCGCGATCTTGTTGGCCTCACGCTCGGCGAAGAAGGCGTAGCGCTGCGCCTTGGACTGGTCGCTGGAGACGAGCTTGAGAAAACCCTCGCGCTCCTTCTTTAGACCTTCGTCGAATGGCAGGTCGATCGCAGCCCCGACGGCGTCGGCCGCCGCGAACGGCGCCTCCAGGCCGCGCGACTTCTTGGTCATCGCGGCGACGGCATTGGTGAAGATGGAGCGGTCGGCCTTGGCGGCAGCCAGCTTGGAATCGTCGTCGCGCAGGCGGCGCAGCGGGTGCTTCTCGGCGATGAGCTTGCGGACGAAGGCTTCGCCACCGGCGGCCGGGCCTTCGACGATCTCCTCGATCAGGCCGTTCTTGAGCGCTTCCGCGGCACCGATCGGGTCGCCGCCGACGATCATCTTGACCGCCAGCTCCGGTCCCACCGCGCGCGGCAGGCGCTGGGTGCCGCCGGCGCCCGGCAGCAACCCAAGCTTAACTTCCGGCAAGCCAAGCTTGGCCTCCTTGGTAGCGACGCGGAAATGACAGGCAAGCGCAACTTCAAGACCGCCGCCGAGCGCGGTGCCGTGAATGGCGGCGACCACAGGCTTGGGCGAATTCTCGATCTCGGCCAGCACCTCGTTCAGGCCCGGCGGCTTCGGCGGCTTGCCGAATTCGGTGATGTCGGCACCGGCAATAAAAGTGCGCCCGCCGCAGGTCAGCACGATGCCCTTGATGGCGGGATCGGCGATCGCGGCCTTGATGCATTCGAGAATACCGCCACGGACCGCGGCACTCAGCGCATTGACCGGAGGGCTGTCGACCGTGACGATCCCGACTTCGTCATGACGCTCAAGCTTGACCACTTCGCTCACGGCTTCCCTCCTTGTGGGGATTAACTTCTTGTTTGGTTTCGCGGTGCGGAATTTAATTCCGCATCTTGACGGCAGGGTTATTTTGAAGCACGCAAGTTGTCAACGACTCCGCGCAAGAAGCAGATCAGGGATGAAGCGTACAGGAAAGAAGACCGCGACCGATCGGAATTTCGTCGTCGCGCTTTCCCGCGGACTGGATGTATTGCGCGCTTTCCAACCCAGCGACGGGCTGCTCGGCAATCAGGAGATTGCCTCGCGCACCAATCTGCCGAAGCCAACCGTCTCACGGCTGACCTACACGTTGACGAAGCTGGGTTATCTGACGCCGGTTCCGCGCTTCGAGAAGTACCAGCTTGCTCCCGCCGCCATGGCGCTCGGTTACGCCGCGCTGGCCAATCTCGGTGTTCGGCATTTGTCCGAGCCGTTCCGCGAGGAAATGATGCGCGCAACCGGCGGCGCGGTCGCCGTCGGCGGCCGCGATCGTCACAGCATGATCTATTTCGGGCAGAGCCGCGGCAGCGAGACGGTCGGCGTTCAGCTTGACGTCGGCTCCCGGGTTCCGATTGCGACCAGTGCAATGGGCCGCGCCTATTTCTGGGCCCTCGACGACGACGGCCGCGCCGAAGTCTCCCGCATCCTGCGCGAACATTACGGCAGCCGCTGGCCCAAGATGCGCGATGGCCTGGAGCGCTCCGGCGAGACGGTTGCAAAATACGGCTTTGCGCTTTCGGTCGGCGATTGGCACGACGACATCGGCGCCGCAGGCGTCGCGCTCAGACTGAACGACGGAACCGGGCCCTACGCGTTCAATTGCGGCGCGCCGGCATTCCGTTTCACGGAAGAGCGTCTGATCAACGACATTGGACCGCGTCTCTTGGCGATGGTAAGGAACATCGAAGCGGCGCTCGGGGGTCTGATGCCGCAATCCAAGAAAGATGTCAGCAAAAAGCTGAAATCAGGAGGAAAAGTTGCACGTGTGGCCGAGGGGATCAGATAGCCATCATCATCATAGGGAGCGGCTCGCATCGCCCCGTTGCCCACTGAACAGCGTGGGCGAGACGAGATGACGCAGGCACAACTCGCGCAGGGGACATCGCCCCTGCTCGCGGTTCGCGACGTCAGCGTCGTGTTCGGCGGCATCGTCGCGCTCAACGGCGTGTCATTCGACATGCACAAGGGCCAGATCCTCGGCTTGATCGGCCCCAACGGCGCCGGCAAGACCACGCTCTTCAACTGCCTCTCGCGGCTCTATCAGCCGTCGTCCGGTGACATCCTGATGGAGGGCGTGAGCATCCTGTCGCGGCCGCCGCACCGGATCGCCGAGATCGGCATCGGCCGCACCTTCCAGAACGTGGCGCTGTTTCCGAACCTCTCGGTGATGGACAACGTCCGTGTCGGCACCCATGCCCGCACCTCCAGCGACATCATCAGCGACTCGCTGCGTCTCGCCTGGATTCGCCGCAGCGAGGGCGACGTCAACAAGAAGGTGCACGAGATCCTCGCCTATCTCGACCTCGAGGACGTCGCGCACACCGTCGTCGCCGGGCTTCCGTTCGGCACCCAGAAGCGCGTCGAGCTGGCGCGGGCGCTGGCGGCCGATCCGAAGATCCTGCTGCTCGACGAGCCGGCCGGCGGTCTCAACCATGAAGAGGTTCACGTTCTTGCGGACCTCATCAAACGCATCCGCGACGACCGCCACATGACCGTGCTCCTGGTCGAGCACCACATGGGCCTCGTGATGTCGATCGCCGATCACGTCGTCGCGCTGAATTTCGGCAAGAAGCTCGCGGAAGGCACGCCCGCCCAGGTGCAGGCGGATCCCGACGTCATCAAGGCCTATCTCGGGAGCAAGGATCAATGACCGTACTGCTCAACGTCAAGGACCTGCGCGCCTATTACGGCCAGGTCCAGGCGCTCCACGGCCTGTCCTTCTCGCTCAACGAGGGCTCGCTGACGACGCTGCTCGGCGCCAACGGCGCCGGCAAGACCACCACGCTGCGCGCGATCTGCAACATGGTGCGCTCGACCGGCGGCATCGAGTTCGACGGCAAGCCGCTGAACAACCGCTCCACCGAGAGCATCGTGCGCTTCGGCATCGCCCATGTGCCGCAGGGCCGCGGCACCTTCACCACCATGACGGTGGAGGAGAACCTCCAGCTCGGGGCCATCACCCGCAAGGACAGCGCCGGCATCGTCTCCGACATCGAGCGCATGTATTCGCATTTCCCGGTGCTGAAGCAGCGCCATACCCAGCAAGCCGGCACGCTCTCCGGCGGCGAGCAGCAGATGCTCGCGGTCGCCCGCGCCCTGATGCTGCGGCCGCGGCTGATGCTGCTGGACGAGCCGTCCTTCGGCCTCGCACCGCTGGTGGTGCGCGACCTGTTCGGCATCCTCGGCAAGATCAACCGCGAGGACAAGGTGTCGATCCTGGTGGTCGAGCAGAACGCGCAGCTGGCGCTGGAGCTCGCCGACAAGGCCTATGTGATCGAGACCGGACGCATCGTGATGTCGGGCGCCGCCAAGGACATCGCGACCAACGAGGAAATCCGCAAATCCTACCTGGGCTACTGAGGAGCCGGCACGATGGAGCTTTTCACCAATCAAGTGCTGGCCGGGATCGCGACTGGCGCGATCTACGCCTGCATGGCGCTCGCCGTGGTCATGATCTACCAGGCCATCGACCATCTCAACTTCGCGCAGGGCGAGATGGCGATGTTCTCGACCTTTATTTCCTGGCAGTTGATGCAGTGGGGCCTGTCCTACTGGGCCGCCTTCCTGATCACGCTGGCGTTTTCCTTCGTCGCCGGCATCGCGATCGAGCGCATCCTGTTCAAGCCGCTCGCCAAGGCGCCGGTCTTGACCAACGTCGCCGGCTTCATCGCGCTGTTTGCGATCGTCAACTCCTCGGCCGGCCTGATCTGGGACTTCACCATCAAGCAGTATCCGACCCCGTTCGGCTCCTC
Source organism: Bradyrhizobium diazoefficiens (assembly GCF_018131015.1). Lineage (GTDB taxonomy): Bacteria > Pseudomonadota > Alphaproteobacteria > Rhizobiales > Xanthobacteraceae > Bradyrhizobium > Bradyrhizobium diazoefficiens_B. Next base: position 48,364 of record NZ_JAFCJJ010000036.1, on the reverse strand, counting down.
GCCGTTCCTGGGCAGCCAGCTGATCTCGACCCACCAGGCCGGCATGATCGGCGTCACCGTGCTGCTGCTGGTCGCCCTCTATTTCTTCTTCCAGTACACCAGGATCGGTCTCGCCATGCGCGCGGCCGCCTCGCTGCCTGAATCGGCGCGCCTCGTCGGCATCAACACGAGCTGGATGATCGCGCTCGGCTGGGGCATGGCGACCGCGATCGGCGCGATCGCCGGCATGCTGATCGCCCCGGTCGTGTTCCTGGAGCCCAACATGATGGGCGGCGTGCTGATCTACGGCTTCGCCGCGGCGGTGCTCGGCGGGCTGACCAGCCCGTTCGGCGCGGTGGTCGGCGGCTTCCTCGTCGGCGTGTTCGAAAACCTCGCCGGCACCTACATTCCCGGCGTCGGCAACGAGCTGAAACTCCCGATCGCGCTCGCGCTGATCATCTCCGTCCTGGTCGTCAAACCCGCTGGCCTGTTCGGCCGGCAAATCGTCAAGCGAGTTTGATCATGAGCGCAGCAGAAGAAGTCGTCGCCGAAGGCCACGAGGCGGTCGAGGCCGTTCCGAAGCGGGCCATGACGCTGGGCACCGGCACCTCGCTGGTGGTGCTCGCCGCGCTCCTGATCGCCCCGGTCTTCGTCAAGAACTTCATCATCTTTCAGATGACGATGCTCCTGATCTACGGGCTTGCGGTGCTGGCGCTGAACATCCTGACCGGCGGGAGCGGCCAGTTCTCGCTCGGCCAGAGCGCGTTCTACGCGGTCGGCGCCTATACGACCGCGGTGCTGATGGAGCACTTCAACATCAACTACGCGCTGACGCTGCCGATCGCCGGCGTGATCTGCTTCGGCTTCGGCTATCTGTTCGGCAAGCCGGCGCTGCGGCTGTCGGGCGTCTACCTCGCGCTGGCGACCTTCGCGCTCGCCACCGCGATGCCGCAGCTGCTCAAGCTCAACTTCCTGGAGCACTGGACCGGCGGCGTGCAGGGCCTCGTCGTCACCAAGCCGGACGCGCCGTTCGGCCTGCCGATGTCGCAGGACATGTGGCTGTACTACTTCACGCTCGTCGTCACGCTCGCGATCTACATCTTCTCGGTGAACCTGCTGCGCTCCCGCTCGGGCCGCGCCTTCATGGCGATCCGCGACAACGAGATCGCGGCCTCCGCCATGGGCGTCGACGTCGCGCTGTACAAGACGCTGGCCTTCGGCGTCTCCGCCGCCATCACCGGCATCGCGGGCTCGCTCGGCGCCATCGCGGTGCAGTTCGTCGCGCCCGACAGCTACACCATCACGCTCGCGATCTCGCTGTTCCTCGGCATGGTCGTCGGCGGCGTGGGCTGGCTGCCCGGCTCGATCGTCGGCGCCGCCTTCATCATCTTCGTCCCGAACATCGCCGAGGGCATCTCCAAGGGCCTCTCCGGCGCGGTGTTCGGCGTGCTGCTGTTCCTCGTCATCTACCTCGTGCCGCACGGCGCAAGGCAGGCCGCGATCCTGGGCCACCAGCTCGCCGGAAAGCTCAGGAAGAACTGAAGTACCTTCGTCAAGACTGTCGTCAACCAAGGAGACCCAATTTTGCCTTTCGGAACAACCCTGCGAACCGCCGCAATCGCAACGGCGGTCGCGACCCTCGCCTCCACTGCAGCCCTCGCCCAGAAGAAGTACGACACCGGCGCGTCCGATACCGAGATCAAGATCGGCAACATCATGCCGTACAGCGGTCCGGCCTCGGCCTATGGCATCATCGGCAAGACCGAAGAAGCCTATTTCAAGATGATCAACGACAAGGGCGGCATCAACGGCCGCAAGATCAACTTCGTCAGCTATGACGACGCCTATTCGCCGCCGAAGGCCGTCGAGCAGGTCCGCAAGCTGGTCGAGAGCGACGAGGTGCTCGCCGTATTCAATCCGCTCGGCACGCCCTCGAACACCGCGATCCAGAAGTATCTGAACGCCAAGAAGATCCCGCAGCTGTTCGTCGCCACCGGCGCCACCAAGTGGAACGACCCGAAGAACTTCCCCTGGACCATCGGCTGGCAGCCCTCCTACCAGAGCGAAGCGCAGATCTACGCCAAGTACCTGATGAAGGAAAAGCCGGACGCCAAGATCGCGATCCTCTACCAGAACGACGATTTCGGCAAAGACTACCTCAAGGGCACCAAGGACGGCCTCGGCGCCAAGGCTTCGTCCATGATCATCATGGAGGAGAGCTATGAGATCTCCGAGCCGTCGATCGACGGCCACATCGTCAAGATCAAGGCCGCCAATCCCGACGTGCTGCTGATCTACACGACGCCGAAGTTCGCCGCCCAGACCATCAAGAAGACCGCCGAGCTCAACTGGAAGCCGCTGCAGATCCTCACCAACGTGTCGATCTCGGTCGGCAGCGTGATGAAGCCGGCCGGCTTCGAGGCGGGCCAGAACGTGCTGTCGGCGGCCTATGCCAAGGACTCGACCGACCCGCAATGGGCGAGCGATGCCGGCATGAAGCGCTGGAACGAGTTCGTCGACAAGTACATGCCGGGCGCCGACAAGACCGACACCAGCATGGTGTACGGCTATGGCGCCGCCTCGACGCTGGTCAAGGTCCTGGAGATGTGCGGCGACGACCTCACCCGCGCCAACCTGATGAAGCAGGCCGCCAGCTTGAAGGATTTTACACCGGACACCCTGCTGCCCGGCGTCAAGATCAACACCAGCGCGACCGACTTCGCCCCGATTGCGCAGCTCCAGATGCAGCGCTTCAAGGGCGAGAAGTGGGAACTCTTCGGCGAGATCATCAGCGGCGACGTCGCCTCGGAGTGATCCGCTGACGCAACAGTCCGGGACGAGGAGCCCCCGCGAGCGATCGCGGGGGCTTTTTGTTGACGTCGCCCGCCAATCTTGTTCAATGGCGTGGGTTCAGCCGGGTGGAATGCAATGACGGCCGTTCGATTTCGCCTTGCGGCCATGTCCGCCGCGCTCGCTTTGTGCACTGCAATGAGCGGCGCGGCGCTGGCGCAGAAGACATACGACAGCGGCGCCTCCGACACCGAGATCAGAATCGGCAACATCATGCCCTACAGCGGCCCGGCCTCCGCCTATGGCGCGATCGGCAGGACCGAGGAGGCCTATTTCAACAAGGTCAACGCCGAGGGCGGCATCAACGGCCGAAAGATCAAGTTCATCTCCTATGACGACGGCTATTCGCCGGCCAAGACGGTGGAGCAGGCGCGCAAGCTGGTCGAGAGCGACGAGGTGCTGCTGATCTTCGGCTCGCTCGGCACCTCGACCAACAGCGCCATCCGCAAATACATGAACGAGAAGAAGGTGCCGCAATTGTTCGTGGCGAGCGGCGCCTCCAAATGGAACGATCCAAAGCAGTATCCCTGGACCATGGGCTGGCAGCCGAGCTACGCCAGCGAGGCGCGCATCTACGCCAAATACATCATGAAGGAGCAGCCGGACGCGAAGATCGGCGTGCTCTACCAGAACGACGATTTCGGCAAGGACTATCTGAAGGGGCTGAAGGACGGCCTCGGGGCCAAGGCCTCGATGATCGTGCTGGAGGACAGCTACGACACCTCGGAGCCGGCGATCGACGAGCACGTCGTGAAGCTGAAGGCCGCCCGCGCCGACGTCTTCGTCAGCGTCACCACGCCGAAATTCGCCGCGCAGGCGCTCAAGAAGGCCGCCGAGATCGGCTGGCATCCGGTCCACATCATCTCCAACGTCTCGGCCTCGGTCGGCGGCGTGATCGAGCCCGCGGGCCTCGAGATCTCGCAGGGCGTGCTGTCCTCGGCCTACACCAAGGACGGCTCCGACCCGCAGTGGAACGCCGACGACGGCATGAAGAAGTTCTACAATTTCCTCGCGCAGTACGATCCCAAGGCCAACAAGCTCGATGCCGGCGTGGTGTTCGGCTACGCGGCGGCCCAGACCCTGGTGAAGGTGCTGCAGATGTGCGGCGACGACCTCACGCGCGAGAACGTCATGAAGCAGGCGGCGAAGCTGAAGGACTTCGCGCCCGACACGCTGCTGCCGGGCATCACGATCAACACGGCGCCGGACGATTTCGCCCCGATCGAGCAGCTCCAGATGATGCGTTTCAAGGGCAAGGGCTGGGAACTGTTCGGCGACGTCATTTCCAGCGAGCTCAACAGCGCGCATTCCGCGCTTCACAATCAAAAATAGACGCGAGAAGGGCGAAGCCACTTTCACCGATCGCGTCCCGAGCCCCGTCATCGTCTCGTGGCGCCCGGAATTCCGTGCTGGCTGAGAGACTTGCCGCAGGGCAAGAGGAGAGCACGCTGCAGCTCCACAGCCACCCCGCGGCGTTCACTCGCCCGACAATGACGTCCCGGCCGCCTCGACGCCGGCCGCACCCATTCGACTAAAGATAGATTCTCGGCGCGGCCTTCTCACGGGCCCGTTCCTTGGCAGCGATCCGGGAAGGGCATTGAATGTTGCCTGGAGCCGACAAAGAGCTCCCGATCAGCAAGCAGCGACACATTCAACGGATCCAAGGAGATCAACAGATGGATTCCATCCACATGCGGAGGGGAGCCCTTTCGGCTGCCCTCGTGCTGGCGGTTTCGCTGTCTACGGCGGCACTCGCCCAGAAGAAATACGATATCGGCGCGACCGATACCGAAATCAAGATCGGCAACATCATGCCCTATAGCGGTCCCGCGTCCTCCTACAGCGTGATCGGCAAGACGGAAGCTGCCTACTTCAAGAAGATCAATGCCGAAGGCGGCATCAACGGGCGCAAGATCGACTTCATCACCTATGACGACGGCTACTCGCCGCCGAAGACGGTGGAGCAGGCGCGCAAGCTGGTCGAGAGCGACGAGGTCTTGCTGATCTTCAACTCGCTCGGTACGCCGCCGAATTCGGCGATTCACAGGTACATGAACGCGAAGAGGGTGCCTCAGCTCTTCGTCGCCACCGGCGCCACCAAGTGGAACGATCCGAAGGATTTCCCCTGGACCATGGGCTGGCAGCCCAACTACCAGAGCGAAACGCAGATCTACGCGAAGTACATCCTGAAGAATTACCCGAATGCCAGGATCGGCGTGCTCTACCAGAACGATGATTACGGCAAGGACTATCTCAAGGGCCTGAGGGACGGGTTGGGCTCCAAGGCAGCCTCCATGATCGTGCGGGAAGAGAGCTACGAGACGACGGAGCCGACGGTCGAATCGCACATCGTCAACCTCAAGGCGGCCGGCGCCGACGTGTTCGTCGATATCTCGATTCCGAAGTTCGCGGCGCAGGCGATCAAGACGAGCGCCGAGATCCAGTGGAAGCCGGCCCACTTCCTCAACAGCGTCAGCTCGTCGATCAGCGCCACCATCAAGCCGGCGGGCTTCGACAACTCGCAAGGCATCATCTCGTCGGCCTACCTGAAGGACCCGACGGATCCGCAATGGAAGGACGATGCGGAGATCAAGGCATGGAACGCGTTCCTCGACAAATACTATCCCGAGGCCAATCGCGCCGATGCCTTCGTGATCTACGGCTATGCGGTGGCACAGAACATGGTTCATGTGCTCAAGCAGTGCGGCGACGACCTGACGCGCGCGAACATCATGAAGCAGGCGGCGGGCATGCATGACTATTTGGTCGCCGGCCTGCTGCCCGGGGTGAAGATCAATACCAGCGAGACGGATTTTGCTCCGATCTCGCAGCTGCAGCTGATGCGGCTCAAGGGCGATACCTGGGAGCGGTTCGGCGACGTGATCAGCAGCGACGTGAACGGCTGACGGTTTCTCCGCCAAGGAGGAGCAGCCCCTGCGACCTGGTCGCAGGGGCTTTCACCTTGATGATCGCGTCACGATCAACATTCTGCCGGACAATCAAAAATCGCTTTACGGCCGCAAGGCAACCTCCGCGCCCCCACCGCGGCCCGCGAAAATCTCGTGCGCCGGAATATTCCGCACGTCCCGCCAATAAATTACGCGTCCTGCGACAGTTGCGCCGCGGCGTTTTTCTTGCTGGCGGCAATCGAACGGTATTGAATGCGCGTCGGAGCGACGCACAACGAGCGCTCCCAACAAGAACAAGCGACACATTCAAAAACCTGTTCCAGGGAGATCAAGATGCCTGCAATGCATGTGCGGTTGGGGGCCTTCTCGGCTGCCCTCCTGCTCGCTGCCGCCCTGTCCACGGCAGCTTCGGCGCAGAAGAAATACGACACCGGCGCCACCGACACCGAAATCAAGATCGGCAACATCATGCCCTACAGCGGACCGGCCTCCGCCTACGGCGTGATCGGCAAGACCGAGGAAGCCTATTTCCGCAAGATCAACGCCGAGGGCGGCATCAACGGCCGCAAGATCAACTTCGTCAGCTATGACGACGCCTATTCGCCGCCGAAGACGGTGGAGCAGGCGCGCAAGCTGGTCGAGAGCGACGAGGTGCTGCTGGTCTTCAATCCGCTCGGCACGCCGCCGAACTCGGCGATCCAGAAATATCTGAACCAGAAGAAGGTGCCGCAGCTTTTCGTCGCCACCGGCGCCACCAAGTGGAACGATCCGCAGAACTTCCCCTGGACCATGGGCTGGCAGCCCAACTACCAGAGCGAGACCATCATCTACGCCAAGTACATCCTGAAGAACAAGCCGGACGCCAAGATCGCCGTGCTCTACCAGAACGACGATTACGGCAAGGACTATCTCAAGGGCTTCAAGGACGGGCTCGGTGCCAAGGCGGCCTCGATGATCGTCAGCGAGGACAGCTACGAAGTCTCCGAGCCGACCATCGACTCGCACATCGTGAGACTGAAAGCCTCGGGCGCCGACGTCTTCATGAACATCACCACGCCGAAATTCGCGGCGCAGGCGATCAAGAAGAACGCCGAGCTCGGCTGGAAGCCGCTGCATTTCCTCAACAACGTCTCGGCCTCGATCGGCAGCGTGATCAAGCCGGCCGGCTTCGAGAACGCGCAGGACATCATCTCGTCGCAATATTTGAAGGATCCGACCGACCCGCAGTGGAAGAACGACGCGGCGATGATCGCCTGGAACCAGTTCCTGGACAAGTACTATCCCGAAGCGAATCGCGCCGACGCCTCGGTGATGTATGCCTACATCGTGAGCCAGGGCCTCGTGCAGGTGCTCAAGGCCTGCGGCGACGACCTGACGCGCGAGAACGTCATGAAGCAGGCCGCCAGCCTGAAGGACTACGAACCGGGCGGCTTGTTGCCGGGCATCAAGGTCAACACCTCGCCCACCGATTTCGCGCCCCTCTCGCAGCTGCAGCTGATCAGGTTCAAGGGCGAAATCTGGGATCGGTTTGGTGAAATCCTGAGCGGCGACGTCGGCGGCTAAACACAGCCAATCGACTAAAGGCGAAGCAGCCGCTCAAACTAAAGACGAAGCCCCCGCGGTCCTGCCGCGGGGGCTTTTCCTTGAAGCACCTCCGCAAATCGTATTGAATTGGCAGCGCGTCGCCAAAAACGATCAAGACAAGAAAAGAAACGCACACACATCAAGAAAACAGGGAGACAGGAATGCCCGCTGTTACCGGCAAGCTTGCGGCCGCGTCACTGGCGCTCGCGCTCATTGCAGCCTCGACTTCCATCGCATCGGCCCAGAAGAAATACGACACCGGCGCGACCGACACCGAGATCAAGATCGGCAACATCATGCCCTACAGCGGACCGGCCTCCGCCTACGGCATCATCGGGCGGACCGAGGCCGCCTATTTCAAGAAGATCAACGACGAGGGCGGCATCAACGGCCGCAAGATCAACTTCGTCTCCTATGACGACGCCTATTCGCCGCCGAAGACGGTGGAGCAGGCCCGCAAGCTGGTCGAGAGCGACGAGGTGCTGTTCATCTTCAACTCGCTCGGGACGCCGCCGAACTCGGCGATCCAGAAATACATGAACTCGAAGAAGGTGCCGCAGCTGTTCGTCGCCACCGGCGCCACCAAGTGGAACGATCCGAAGGATTTCCCCTGGACCATGGGCTGGCAGCCCAACTACCAGAGCGAAACGCAGATCTACGCGAAGTGGATCCTGAAGAACAAGCCGGATGCCAAGATCGCCGTGCTCTACCAGAACGACGACTACGGCAAGGACTATCTCAAGGGCCTGAGGGACGGCCTCGGGGCCAAGGCCGCGACCATGATCGTCGCGGAGGAAAGCTACGAGACCTCCGAGCCGACCATCGACAACCACATCGTCAAGCTGAAGTCGACCGGCGCCGACGTCTTCATGAACATCACGACGCCGAAATTCGCGGCGCAGGCGATCAAGAAGAACGCCGAAATCGGCTGGAAGCCGCTGCACTTCCTCAACAACGTCTCCGCCTCCGTCGGCAGCGTGATGAAGCCCGCCGGTTTCGAGAACGGCCAGGACATCATCTCGGCCGACTATCTCAAGGATGTGTCGGATCCGGAGTGGAAGGACGATCCCGGCATGAAGGAATTCCTCGCCTTCATGACCAAGCACTTCCCCGAAGGCGACAAGCTCGACAAGGGCACCATCGTCGGCTTCGCCGTGGCGCAGACCCTGGTCCAGGTGCTGAAGCAGTGCGGGGATGATCTCACCCGCGCGAACATCATGAAGCAGGCCGCCAGCCTGAAGGACTTCCGCACCGAGGCGCTGCTGCCCGGCATCACGATCAACACGTCCGCGACCGATTTCGCGCCGATCAGCCAGCTCCGGCTCGAGAAGTTCAAGGGCGAACGCTGGGAGCTGTTCGGCGACGTCATCAGCGCCGACGTCGGCGGCTAAAGCGCGATCGGCATCGCGCTTTAGCTTGCTGTTTGCGCATGATCTTTTCGGAAAACCGCTTCACTTTTCCGGATCATGCGCTGGCCGCATCCACGACGACGCCTCCCGCACCACCCGTGCGGGAGGCTTTTCGTTGCAGCAGCGATTACATCACGCGATTGCATAATCGAATGATGGCAAAGCCTGCTTACGCTTTGCGCGGCGATGCGCTAGGCCAGGGGAGCGGCGAACTCCTATCGAGGTCGCCGGCCCATCCGCTCCCTGACGAAAGCATCGCCATGACCGACCGACGCCCCCTGCTCCGCGCGCTCTACGACGCCGCCGTCGCCGCGGCCCATCCGAGCACGATCCTGGCGCCGCATCTGCGCCCCGTTCCGAAGGGGCGCGTGATCTGCCTTGCCGCCGGCAAGGGCGCCGGCGCGATGGCGGCGGCCGCGGAGCGGCATTATCTCGACACGCTCGGCCTTGCGCCGGAGCGCCTGGTCGGCATCGCCACCACCCGCCACGGCTACGGCGTGCCGACCCGCCGCATCCGCGTGGTCGAGGCCGGCCATCCGGTTCCGGATGAGGCCGGCCTGAAGGGTGCGGCCGACACGCTCGCACTGGCGGCGCAGGCCGGGCCCGACGATCTCCTCTTGGTGCTCTTGACCGGCGGCGGCTCGGCGAACTGGATCGCACCGGTGGACGGCATCGATTTCGCGCAGAAGCAGGCGGTCAACAAGGCGCTGCTGCGCTCGGGCGCGCCGATCGGCGAGATGAATGTCGTGCGCAAGCACCTGTCGCGCATCAAGGGCGGGCGGCTGGCGCGCGCCGGCAAAAACGCTGCCGAGATCGTCACGCTCGCGATCTCCGACGTGCCGCATGACGACCCTTCCGCGATCGCCTCCGGCCCCACCGTGCCGGATCCGACCACGCTCGCGGATGCACGCGCGATCGTTGCGAAGTACAAGCTCGCCATTGGCGATGCCGTAGCCCGCGCGCTCGACAATCCCGCCAATGAAAGCTGCAAGCCGGGCGATGCGGCCTTTGCGCGCGCACATTTCGAATTGATCGCGCGGCCCAAGCAATCGCTCGACGCTGCGGTGAAGCTTGCGAAAGACGCCGGCTACGAGACCATCGATCTCGGCGCCGATCTCGAAGGCGAGGCCCGCGAGGTCGCCGCCCGGCACGCCAGGATGGCGCTCGACGCGCGCGCGCAGGGCAAGCGCATCGCGATCCTCTCCGGCGGCGAGCTCACGGTGACCGTGCGCGGCAATGGCCGCGGCGGCCCGAACCAGGAATATGCGTTGGCGCTCGCCGGCCTCTTGAAGGATACGGCCGGCATCTCGGCGCTCGCCGGCGACACCGACGGCGCCGATGGCGGTGCCGGCCATCCCACCGACCCCGCCGGCGCGCTGATCGACGCGGCGACATTCGCGAAGATGAAGGCGCAGTCGCTGGTGCCGCAGGCTTATCTTGACAACAACGATGCGACGACGTTTTTCGAGGCGACCGGCGATCTCCTGCTGCCCGGCCCGACGCTGACCAACGTCAACGACATCCGGGTCATCCTGGTGGACTGAGAAGTCAGTCGAACAGGCTCGGCGTGTGGTTGACGAGCGCGCCTTCGATCTCGAGCATCTTCAATTTCGTCACCACGCCGCCATTCGCCGAGAAGCCGCCGGGCTTGTTGCCGGCCGCCAGCACGCGGTGGCAGGGCACCACGATCGGACACGGGTTGCGGCCGAGCGCCTGGCCGACGTCGCGCGACAGCTCGACGCCGCCGAGGCGTTTTGCGATGTCGCCATAGGTCAGGGTCTTGCCGGGCGGGATGGCGCGGGCGATCTCGTAGACGCCGCGGTTGAAGTCGGGCACCCCGTCGAGATCGAGCGGAATGTCGGTGAGATCGTCCGGCTCGCCCGCGAGCAGCTTCGTCATGCGGTCGATCGCCTGCTGGACGGCGGCGGGCGGCTCGGCTTCGCTGGCGTCAGCATGGCGCTGGCTGATGCGGGTGCGGATCTTCTGCTCACCGCCCATCGGCAGTTGCGTGCCGTTGATGCCACGCGGACCCCAGGCAATGGCGCAGAGGCCGATCTTGGTGTCGAACAGGGCGAAATGCTGGTCGGTCATGGCTTGGTTCCTGGCTTTGCGACCGCGTCGCTCGGCCCCCACTGTGCATTGAAGCCAAATCTAGGCTTGGAAATAGTTGCGATCCACCCGGTTTCCGGGAATCTTGCACAGGAGTTCCGCCTCTCTCGTGAGCCCAGAATGCAGCGCCTCAACGTCAACGGATTTGACATGCCCTATCTCGAATTGGGCGGGGACAAAGCGGGGCCGCCGCTGGTCTGCGTGCATGGCTCATTGTCCGATTTCCGCATCTGGGGCTGCGTGCTGGGCCCGCTGACGCAGCGGCACCGGATGATTGTCGTCAGCTTGCGGCACTTCTTCCCCGACCGCTGGGACGGCGTCGGCGACACCTATTCGATCGCCCAGCATGTCGACGACGTCATCGCCTTCATCGAAAAGCTCGACCTCGGCCCTGTCGACCTGATGGGCCATTCTCGCGGCGGGCACATCTGCTTCCGCGTGGCGCAGAGGAGGCCGGAGTTGCTGCGCCGGCTGATCCTCGCGGAGCCCGGCGGCGAGCTCGATGCGAGCCTCGATCCGGATTACGTTGGCGGCCCCTCGCCCCTGCTGGCGCGCTTCACCGCCTCGGCCGAGAAGATCGCGGCCGGCGACGTCGACGGCGGCCTTGCCGTCTTCGTCGACACGCTGGAGGGACCCGGCACCTGGCCGCGATTGCCGGCCATGGTGAAGCAGAACCTGCGCGACAACGCATTCACGCTGCTCGGCCAGGTTCGCGACAACCGCCCGCCCTTCTCGAAGGCCGACGCGGAGCAGATCCTGATGCCGACGCTGTTCATCCTGGGCGCGCGGACCAAGGGCCTCTTGCCAAAGGTGCTGCATGCGCTGGCCGCGCATGTGCCCGATGCAAAGACGGCGGTGATCCCGAACACGACGCACCCGATGTTCGAGCAGGCGCCGCAAAAATACTCCGAGGTGGTGCTGGATTTCCTGGCAGGTTAGCTGAGCATGCAGACATTGCGCGTCAACGGTTACGACATGGCCTATCTCGAGATCGGCGAGGGCCCGCCGCTGGTCTGCGTGCACGGCACGCTCGGGGATTTCCGCACCTGGTATTCGGTGCTCGGACCGCTGTCGAAGGCCCATCGGGTGATCTCGGTCAGCCTGCGGCATTTCTTTCCCGAGCACTGGGACGCCGCCGGCGACGACTACAAGATGGCCCAGCATGTGGCCGACACGATCGCCTTCATCCAGCAGGTCGAGCCCCGGCCGGTCGACCTGATGGGGCATTCGCGCGGCGGCCACATCGCATTTCGCGTGGCGCAGGCGCGGCCCGATCTGCTGCGAAAGCTGGTGCTGGCGGAGCCCGGCGGCGATCTCGATGCCAGCCTGCCGGTGCCCGAAGGCACGCCCGCGCATCCGCCGCTCGCCGCGCGCACCGTGCGCTCGGTGGAGATGATCCGCGCCGGCGACATCGAGGCCGCGCTGCAGAATTTCTACGAGGGCATCGAGGGCGACGGTTCCTGGCGGCGGGTGCCGGCCGCCGCCAAGCAGCAACTGCGCGACAACGCGCTCACCTTCCTCGGCCAGATCAACGAGCAGCGCCGCCCCTTCACGCTTGCGGACGCGCAGGCGATCAGGACGCCGACGCTGCTGATCGGCGGCGGCGCCACCACCGGCGGCCTGTCGGTGATCTGGCGCGTGCTGGCCCAGCACATCGCAGGAGCCAGAACAGCGGTGATCCCCAATGCCGGCCACTGGATGTTCGAACAGGCGCCGCTGGAGTTTGGCGAGGTGGTGAGCGCGTTCCTGGCGGAGTAAGGAGCGCACGGTCGCTGTCCTCCCTCGCCCCGCTTGCGGGGAGAGGGCGGGGTGAGGGGGAGTCTCCACGAAGACGGTGGGAGCGAGACTCGCGGAGAGCCCCCCTCACCCGGAATTTGCTCGCGCAAATTCCGGCCTCTCCCCGCAAGCGGGGAGAGGCAAAGAACTCACTCACACCTTCCACACGCCGACCGGCATCTTGATGGTCGCGTTGAGGCGGTTCCAGACGTTGATGGTCGCGATGGAGAGGACCAGCGTTGCGAGCTCGCGCTCGTCAAAATGCTTGGCGGCCTCGTTCCAGATTTCATCCGGCACCGGATCCTCGCGATCGGCGATGCGCGTGACGGCTTCGGTCAGCGCCAGCGCGGCGCGTTCGGCGTCGGTGAAATAGGGGGTGTCGCGCCAGGCCGAGACCGAGAACAGGCGCTCGTCGGTCTCACCCAGCTTGCGCGCGACTTTCGGATGCATGTCGACGCAGACGCTGCAGCCATTGATTTGACTTGCGCGCAGATGCACCAGTTCCAGGAGCTTTTCCGGCAGTCCCTGCTTGGTCAGGTTGCCGAGCGATTGAAGGACATTCATGGCCTCGGGCAGGACCATGACCGGGTGTTTCATGCGGGCGTGCATCATCTTGTGTCTCCATCTGTGGATTTCGAAGGTTCCGGTCACATCGGCCGGATCCGCTTCGTCATGGGCATGACGGGTCGCGATGAAGGGATGTGACCGATGACGGACGAAAATTTTCTGAGCCAACAGTTCGAGGCCAATCGGAACCATTTGCGCAGCGTCGCCTATCGGATGCTGGGCGCACGCAGCGAGGTCGATGACGCCGTTCAGGAGGCGTGGCTACGGCTGAGCCGGAGCGATACGTCCGAGGTCGCGAATTTGCGGGGCTGGCTGACCACCGTGGTCGCGCGCATCTGCCTCGACATGCTGCGCGCGCGGAAGTCTCGCAAGGAAGACCCGATGGGTCCACATGTGCCGGAACCGGTTGACGAGACGCGGGAGCGCGAGGCGGAGATGGCCGATTCCGTCGGCGCGGCGCTGCTGGTTGTGCTCGAAACATTGCAGCCGGCCGAGCGGCTCACCTTCGTGCTGCACGACATGTTCGCAGTTCCCTTCGAGGAGATCGCGCCGATCGTCGGTCGCTCAGTCGACGCCTCGCGCCAGCTTGCGAGCCGCGCGCGGCGGCGCGTGCAGGGCGCGCCGGTGCCGGAGGCGGATTTGTCCCGCCAGCGCACGATCGTCGACGCCTTCCTGAGGGCATCGCGCGAGGGCAATTTCGAGGGCCTGCTGGCCGTGCTCGACCCCGACGTCGTGTTCCGCGCCGATCAGGCCGCAGTACGCCTCGGCTCGCTTCCCGAAATCCGCGGCGCCGACGCCGTGGCCCAGACCTTCAAGGGACGTGCCCAGGCCGCGCGGCCCGCGCTGGTCGATGGCGAGATGGGTGTCGCCGTCATCTTCGGCGGACGCCTGCGCATCGCGCTGCGCGTCACCTTCGACGGCGGACGGATCGCGGAGATCGAAGCAGTGGCCGATGCGGAGCGGATCGCCGCGTTCGACGTGGAGGTGCTGGAGCGCTAGACTGGCCTACCTTAGTTATATCAATGGCTTAGTGGAGCTCCAGACGACGGCTTGAGCGCACCTGGCAACCGCCTTGACTCCCGCGGTCCCTTCGAATACGGAATTCCGTATTCCGATTTATATTTCCGGAGCCGCCGGCGTGATCCCCCTCGACCCGCTCCCGAACCTGATCGACCAGGTCTATGCCCGGATCCTGGAGGCGATCTCCGACCGCACCCTTCGGCCCGGGCAGCGCATCCGGCAGAACGAGCTCGCCGACAAGCTCGGCGTCTCGCGCCAGCCGGTGTCGCACGCGCTGCATCTGTTGCACCGCCAGGGTCTCGTCGCCGAGAGCGGCCGGCGCGGCTTCGAAGTCACCCAGCTCGACCCCGCGCGCATCCGCCAGCTCTACGAGGTGCGCGGCGCCATCGATGCGCTCGCCGCCCGGCTCGCCGCAATGCGAGGGCCGAGCGACGCCACGGGGCGCGCGCGGCTCGAGGCGGCGCTCGCCGCCGGGCGCGGCATTGACCGCAACACGCCACTTGCCGAGCTCATCGCGCTCGACGTCGCGTTTCACCGCGCGATCTACCAGCTCGCCGGCAATCCCGTGATCGAGGAGACGATCGCGCCGCAATGGCCGCATATGCGCCGCTCGATGGCAACGGTGCTGTCGGAGCTCGACTATCGCGGCAGCGCCTGGGCCGAGCATGCGACCATCGCGGGCCACATTCTCGCAGGTGACGCGAACGCGGCCGAGCACGCCGCGCTCGCCCATGCGCAGACGGCGGGACGGATGACCGAGGAAAGATTGAAGGCGACGGAGGAAGCGGCGTAGCCGCAGACCACCGTCATGCCCGGGCTTGACCCGGCCATCCACGTCCTTGTTGGACGTTGAAGAAAGAACGTGGATGCCCGGGACAAGCCCGGGCATGACGACAGAGAAAATAACAAGCAGATCAGGAGGACGACCCATGAAACTGTCCCAGGCGCAACTGGAGTTCTTCCACCGCGAGGGCTGGCTGTTCCTGCCCGAGCTGTTTGCCCAAGAGGAGGTCGATTTCCTCGCGCGCGAGGCGGTCGGCATCTACGACGCCAACCGGCCGGAGGTCTGGCGCGAGAAGAGCGGCGCGCCGCGCACCGCCTTTGCCGCGCATCTCTACAACGAGGCCTTCGGCATTTTGGGCGCGCATCCGCGCATGATCGAGCCGGTCGAGCAGGTGTTCGGCGAAAAGGTCTACATGCACCAGTTCAAGATCAACGCGAAATCGGCCTTCACCGGCGATGTCTGGCAATGGCACCAGGACTACGGCACCTGGAAGCGCGACGACGGCATGCCGGAGCCGCGCGCGATGAACATCGCGATCTTCCTCGACGAGGTGATGCCGATCAACGGTCCCCTGATGCTGGTGCCGCGCAGCCAGAACGCCGGCGACCTCGAGGCCTCGCACGACCTCGCCACAACCTCCTATCCGCTGTGGACGCTGGACGAGGACACCGTGACGCGCCTCGTCAAGCAGGGCGGCATCGTCGCGCCGACCGGCAAGGGCGGCGGCATGCTGATGTTCCACGGCAACCTCGTGCACGGCTCCAGCGGCAACATCACGCCCTATCCGCGCAAGATCGTGTATTTGACGCTGAACGCGGTCTCGAACTACATCCGCACCCCGACGCGGCCGGAGTACATCGCCCACCGCGACTTTGCGCCGATCAAGACCGTGGAGGACGACGCGCTGCTGCGCCTTGCCCGTGCGCCGCGGCAGGCGGCGGAGTAAGGTCTCGTGCCCCGGACGCAGCGCAGCGCTTCTTCAGCGGTGCGCGGCTGAGCCGGGGCCCAGGCCGCACGCACTTCTCTCACTGGGTCCCGGCTCTGCGGAGCAGCGCTACGCGCTGCACCGCGTCCGGGACACGATCACATCGGATGTCCCCATGAACCTCTACCGCCTCCTCCAGGCCCGCGCGGCGGGCGGAAAGCCTGTCCGTGTCGCGCTGATCGGGGCCGGCAAATTCGGCTCGATGTTTCTGTCGCAGGTGCCGCACACGCCCGGGCTGGAGGTGCCACTCATCGTCGACCTCGACCGCGACCGTGCGCGCGAGGCCTGCCGCACCGTCGGATGGGACAGCGAGCGCATCGCGGCCACGACCTTCACCGACGACGGCGCCCGCGCCATTGCCGGCAGCGCCGTGGATGTCGTGGTCGAAGCCACCGGCAATCCGGCCGTCGGCATCCGCCATGCGCGCGCCGCGATCGCGGCCGGCAAGCATATCGTGATGGTCAATGTCGAGGCCGACGTGCTGGCGGGCCCCCTGCTCGCCGAGGAAGCGCGGAAAGCCGGCGTGGTCTATTCGCTCGCCTATGGCGACCAGCCGGCGCTGACGACGGAGATGGTAGACTGGGCCCGCGCCACCGGCTTTCGCGTCGTCGCCGCCGGCAAGGGCACCAAATATTTGCCGGCCTATCACGACGTCACGCCCGACGGCGTCTGGCAGCATTACGGCCTGACCGCGGGCGAGGCGCAGTCGGCCGGCATGAATCCGCAGATGTTCAACTCCTTCCTCGACGGCACCAAATCGGCGATCGAGATGGCGGCGATCGCGAACGCCTGCACCCTCGATGTGCCCGCGGACGGCCTGCTGTTTCCGCCCTGCGGCGTCGACGATTTGCCGCATGTGATGCGGCCGCGATCGCACGGCGGCGTGCTGGAGCGAGCCGGCGTGGTGGAGGTGGTCTCCTCGCTCGAGCGCGACGGACGGCCGGTGTTCCGCGACCTGCGCTGGGGCGTCTATGTCGTGCTGGAGGCGCCGAACGACTATGCCGCAGACTGCTTCAGGCAATATGGCCTGAAGACCGACCCCAGCGGGCGCTATGCGGCGATGTACAAGCCCTACCATTTGATCGGGCTCGAGCTCGGCATCTCCGTGCTGTCGACGGCGTTGCGCAATGAGCCGACCGGACAGGCTTTCGGCTTCCGCGGCGACGTCGCAGCCGTCGCCAAGCGGCCCCTGCGCGCCGGCGAGATGCTGGACGGCGAAGGCGGCTACACGGTGTGGGGCAAGCTGATGCCGGCGGCCGCGAGCCTGAAGGCCGGCGCACTGCCGATCGGGCTTGCGCATCGCGTGAAGCTGAAACACGACGTCGCCCATGGCGCGATCGTGCGCTGGAGCGACGTCGAATTCGACGCCGGCAACGAGACGGTGAAGACGCGGAAGGCGATGGAAGCCGCGTTCGCGAAATAGGCTACGGCAGCAGCCGCTCTTCCTTCGCCTGCCGGAACCATTTCCGGAACATGTCCTCGGTGTCCATCATCTCGGTGAAGCCGGCGTGGTTGATCTTGACCGTCGAGACGATCGAGGGCGGACCGGATTCGGTGTGGCCGTGGCGCATGCTGTAATCGGCGTACTGGAATGACAGGCCGACGAATTCGGCGAGGCCTGGCGACATGAGGTTGTGCTTGCGCCGCAACGCGTCCCAGGGAGCGACCCAGTTCGGAAACTCCTTTGCGAGCGACAGCGGGACCGGCCTGCCGGGCTTCATCTCCAGGGCGTCCGCCAGCGCCGGCCAGATGTTTTCCCAGGTGAAGACGTCGCCATTGGTGACGTTGAAGGCCTCGTTCCGCGCGGCTTGCGCCTCGCCCGACCAGGCGATCGCGCGGGCCAGCAGATCGACATCGACGGCCTGCGACACCCGCGCGGCGCCGCCGGGGTAATCGAGCGGCCGGCCCGCTTCGCGCAGCATCGCGGCGTAGACGCCGAGCGGCGGGATCAGGTCCATGGCGCCGCCCATGGCGAGCCCGACGATCAGCACGGGCCGCAGGATGCTCCAGTGCCACGCCTTGCCGGTCTGGAGCTCGCGCAAAAAGTTCTCCTGCGCCCAGTAGAAATTGGGCTGCTCGTACATTTCCGAGCGGCCTTCGCGCGCCGGCACGGTCAGGGGGCGGACGTGAACGCCATAGGCCTTGGTGCCCTGCAGCAGGGCGACATGCCGCAGATCCGGCGCGACGGGCTCGAGCGCGCCCATCAGGTTGCGCAGCATCAAATCGTTGGTCCTGATCTGCTGCGGGTCGCGCCAGCCGTCGACGAGCTGCGGCGCCTCGTAGAGCGCGGCGTAGACCAGGTGGGTGGCGCCCCGCAGCTCGGCCGCGGCACGGCGGCAATCGGCCTCAACGGTGAGGTCGATCGGGACGTGGCGCGCGCCGTAGAGGTCGCGCGGCCTGCGCCGGGACAGCGCGACAACCTCGCAGGACGTGCCGAAATGCCGCAAGGCGGCGTTGCCGACGAGACCGGTCGCTCCGGCGACCACGACCTTCTTGCCCGTCATGCGCGAGCCTCCCTTGTTGTTGCCTAATCCAATAGCAGCACGCGGCCGCCCCGACTTGCGTTTGGCCAGGCTTTGCGGCCGCGAGACGGCATGAGGCTTGATTCTCGCATGCCGCCCGTCCATCCTCGCACGCGGAACCGACACGATCGGAATTCCAGCAACAAGAGCCCATCAGGGCCGTTCGGATACGCCCAACAAGCCTCGACAGGCTTCAACAAAACAATGTCGAGCCTCGGCGAAGGGAATGACGAGATCGTCCCTGGCCCGAAGCATCGGCACAACGGAGGACTTTTTTGATGAAACGTCGTGATTTCCTGAAGGTGACCGGCGCCGGCCTCGCCGCAAGCACGGCCGTGGCCGCGCCCGCGATCGCGCAGTCGTCGCCCGAGATCAAGTGGCGCTACGCCACGAGCTGGCCGAAGGCGCTCGATACGCTCTACGGCGGCTGCGAATATTTCTGCAAGCAGGTCGCCGACATCACCGACAACAAATTCCAGATCCAGCCCTTTGCGGCCAACGAGATCGTCCCGGGCCTGCAGGTGCTGGATGCCGTGTCGAACGGCACTGTCGAGATCGGCAACACCGCGCTCTACTACTACTGGGGCAAGAACCCCGCCTTCACCTTCGCGACCGCACTGCCGTTCGGATTGAACACCCGCCAGCAGATTTCCTGGCTGCTGTGGGGCGGCGGACAGGATCTCGTCAACGACCTGCTGAAGGAGCACAACGTCTACGGCATCCCGACCGGATCCACCGGCGCCCAGATGGGCGGCTGGTTCAGGAAGGAGATCAAGTCCGTCGAGGACCTGAAGGGCCTGAAGATGCGTATCGGCGGCTTTGCCGGCACCATCCTCGCCAAGCTCGGCTGCGTCCCGCAGCAGCTCGCCGGCGGCGACATCTACCCAGCGCTGGAAAAGGGCACCATCGACGCGGCCGAGTGGGTCGGCCCCTATGACGACGAGAAGCTCGGCTTCGTCAAGATCGCGAAGTACTACTACTATCCCGGCTGGTGGGAAGGCACGAGCCAGGGCCACAACATCATCAACATCGAGAAGTGGAACGCGCTGCCCAAGCACTACCAAGCGGCGATCGATGCAGCGTCACGCGACACCTTCACCTGGATCACCGGGAAATACGATGCGGTGAACGCCCCGGCGCTGAAGCGGCTGATCGTGAACGGCGCCCTCGTCAGGGGCTTCCCGCAGGAGGTGCTCGAGGCCTGCTACAATGCGGCCAACGAGATCTACGCCGATCTGTCCAAGACCAATGCGCATTTCGGCAAGATGCATGCGAGCATGATGGCCTTCAAGAACGACTCGCTGCCCTGGATGCAGGTGGCGGAGCTGAGCTACGACGGCTTCATGGCGCGGATGCGGACCAAGACCTGACGCGGCAGCGACCACTCGACTAAAGACGAAGACGCCCCGGAGATGCCGCGATCTCCGGGGTTTTGCATGTTTTGGGCGCTCGTTTCGAGCTGCCCCGCAATCGGCTTCGCAACTGCGAGCGGCGCGACGCCGCTTGATTATCGCCGGATGACCGGTCATCCTGACCGTTGGAACCGCAACGCTCGGACTCCAGAAGAAGAGCCCTGAAGGGCCGTCGGAAACGCTCACACCTTCACCACAGACAACGTCGGTTATCGGCGAAGCCAAAGACGACACGAAGATCGTCACCGCTCGTCGAGAGGATCGGCACAACGGAGGGATCAACATGAAACGTCGTGATTTTCTGAAAGTGACCGGCGCCGGGCTGGCGGCGAGCACCGCAGTGGCGGCACCCGCCATCGCGCAGTCGTCGCCGGAGGTGAGATGGCGGCTCGCCGCGAGCTGGCCCAAGTCGCTCGATACGCTCTATGGCGGCTGCGAATATTTCTGCAAGCGCGTGGCCGAGGCCACCGACAACAAATTCCAGATCCAGCCCTTTGCCGCCGGCGAGATCGTCCCGGCCCTGCAGGTGCTGGATGCCGTGTCGAACGGCACCGTCGAGATGGGCAACACGGCGCTGTATTATTACTGGGGCAAGAACCCCGCCTTCACCTTCGGCACGTCGCTGCCGTTCGGCCTGAACACGCGGGCGCATATCGCCTGGCTGCATTTCGGCGGCGGCACGGAGATGCTCAACGACCTCCTGAAAGAATACAACACCGTCGGCATTCCGACCGGCTCGACCGGCGCCCAGATGGGCGGCTGGTTCCGGAAGGAGATCAAGTCGATGGAGGATTTCAGGGGATTGAAATTCCGCGTCGGCGGCTTCGCCGGCACGATCATCGCCAAGGTCGGCGGCGTGCCGCAGCAGATCGCAGGCGGCGACATCTATCCGGCGCTGGAGAAGGGCACGATCGACGCCGCCGAATGGGTCGGCCCCTACGACGACGAGAAGCTCGGT
>NZ_JAFCJJ010000036.1:0-22500 GCF_018131015.1 Bradyrhizobium diazoefficiens | reverse complement strand
TCTTACGAGCTTCGACGTGGCAGCCTTCGCACCGGTCGGTTCACCTAGCCGTAGCTGGCGCTGCCAGCGAAGGCTGGTGGAGCCAGACGGGATCGAACCGACGACCTCATGCTTGCAAAGCACGCGCTCTCCCAGCTGAGCTATGGCCCCGTAACCAGAAGACGAATGCTCACTCGATGAAAGTGGTGGGCCTGGGAAGACTTGAACTTCCGACCTCACGCTTATCAAGCGCGCGCTCTAACCAACTGAGCTACAAGCCCCTAACGCATATCCCGTCAAGGACCCCGGATCCTGCCGTTGCAGGCCCAGCGCGTGTTCGTCCGCGAAGAAAGAGAAACGTAGACGGCGAAATCCCGCCAATGGAGCTCAACGATCTGGCGATCTGTTGGCCCCTGATGTTTCTAAAACGATCCGATAGTGAGCGTGAGCTCGCTGAAGGATCATCCTTAGAAAGGAGGTGATCCAGCCGCAGGTTCCCCTACGGCTACCTTGTTACGACTTCACCCCAGTCGCTGACCCTACCGTGGCCGGCTGCCTCCTTGCGGTTAGCGCACCGTCTTCAGGTAAAACCAACTCCCATGGTGTGACGGGCGGTGTGTACAAGGCCCGGGAACGTATTCACCGTGGCGTGCTGATCCACGATTACTAGCGATTCCAACTTCATGGGCTCGAGTTGCAGAGCCCAATCCGAACTGAGACGGCTTTTTGAGATTTGCGAAGGGTCACCCCTTAGCATCCCATTGTCACCGCCATTGTAGCACGTGTGTAGCCCAGCCCGTAAGGGCCATGAGGACTTGACGTCATCCCCACCTTCCTCGCGGCTTATCACCGGCAGTCTCCTTAGAGTGCTCAACTAAATGGTAGCAACTAAGGACGGGGGTTGCGCTCGTTGCGGGACTTAACCCAACATCTCACGACACGAGCTGACGACAGCCATGCAGCACCTGTGTTCCAGGCTCCGAAGAGAAGGTCACATCTCTGCGACCGGTCCTGGACATGTCAAGGGCTGGTAAGGTTCTGCGCGTTGCGTCGAATTAAACCACATGCTCCACCGCTTGTGCGGGCCCCCGTCAATTCCTTTGAGTTTTAATCTTGCGACCGTACTCCCCAGGCGGAATGCTTAAAGCGTTAGCTGCGCCACTAGTGAGTAAACCCACTAACGGCTGGCATTCATCGTTTACGGCGTGGACTACCAGGGTATCTAATCCTGTTTGCTCCCCACGCTTTCGTGCCTCAGCGTCAGTATCGGGCCAGTGAGCCGCCTTCGCCACTGGTGTTCTTGCGAATATCTACGAATTTCACCTCTACACTCGCAGTTCCACTCACCTCTCCCGAACTCAAGATCTTCAGTATCAAAGGCAGTTCTGGAGTTGAGCTCCAGGATTTCACCCCTGACTTAAAGACCCGCCTACGCACCCTTTACGCCCAGTGATTCCGAGCAACGCTAGCCCCCTTCGTATTACCGCGGCTGCTGGCACGAAGTTAGCCGGGGCTTATTCTTGCGGTACCGTCATTATCTTCCCGCACAAAAGAGCTTTACAACCCTAGGGCCTTCATCACTCACGCGGCATGGCTGGATCAGGGTTGCCCCCATTGTCCAATATTCCCCACTGCTGCCTCCCGTAGGAGTTTGGGCCGTGTCTCAGTCCCAATGTGGCTGATCATCCTCTCAGACCAGCTACTGATCGTCGCCTTGGTAGGCCGTTACCCTACCAACTAGCTAATCAGACGCGGGCCGATCTTTCGGCGATAAATCTTTCCCCGTAAGGGCTTATCCGGTATTAGCACAAGTTTCCCTGTGTTGTTCCGAACCAAAAGGTACGTTCCCACGCGTTACTCACCCGTCTGCCGCTGACGTATTGCTACGCCCGCTCGACTTGCATGTGTTAAGCCTGCCGCCAGCGTTCGCTCTGAGCCAGGATCAAACTCTCAAGTTGGACTTGAACTTTGAACCGGCTGATCACAACGTTTGACGAGGTCCCACCATTGTCGACCGAAGTCGACGAGCTGCCTGCGATTCACATCGCTGGCAACGATGGTGTTTCCTTTAAAACGTGTACCGCCGAAGTCTTTCGTCCTCTCTCAGAACTCAAAAGCCGAAGCTCTCAAGTATTCCGAGAGGCGCAAGGACTCCGCCGTCCACGTTTCTCTTTCTTCATCTTCACTTGTCAAACAGCCCGGGACCGTGGAGGCCCCAACCTTCCGGAGTGGAAGGGTTCCGACACCCTTACCGACGATGAATGGACTCCAACCGACTTGCGTCGATTGTTGTGTCACTCAACAAGGTGAGGAGCATCAGTGGCGCGTTCGCTCGCCTTGGTCAGTGACCCGGCGGCGCCGCGCTCAGTGGTCGGGGTTATAGTCCCCCCCGATCGGGATTGTCAACGCCCATTGTCAACAAATCGTCGCACGCAAAATCGGCCTGTGCACTGCAGCAAAAAGCCCGTGTTTTCCGGGGCTTAGGTTGGGCGGGCCAAACGGGTGCCCGACGGGCCTGGTAAAAAAATCGAAAAAAGTTTTGGGCCCGAGAGGGTCTCAAGGGGACCTTCGGCACCCCTCCGAGCGGGAGCTGGCGCGGGGCTGACGTGGCTCTGTCCTGGGAAACTTTTTCCATATTAGGCGCCGTACTTGAGCCACAATCCACGGGCGTTCTGATAAGAGACAAACTTGAATCGTCGGGTGCCGTGGGGGCTGCCGGCGGTTTTCATAGGGTCAGAGGAGGGCGATCTTACGATGGCGCGGCCTTCCTCAGACATTCGAGAGACATCGAGAGACCTTCACCTGCCCAGCTGTTCGTAATTTCGGCCGGGCCCTTATCGGGGCCTTCTGAGCGCGAACGGCTGTGCGGCATGTCCGTTTCCCGCGATCCCCCTTGAAGAGGGCGACCAGGGATCGGCGTGAGGCAAGGCATCTCGGGTCGTTGATTGGGGGACTTGGATTGAGCCACAGGACGTCACGCGGAAGTTATGGCCGTGAGACCGGGATCATCGATCTCGGACACGAGCCGCCGCTTTCCGTCGATGGTTCTGAGGCCGCCGTCATCGATCGGCGCCGCGTCTCCGTACAATGGTTCAGCGGGACGATTCTGACCGGACTCTGCGGCGCAGCCCTGATCGGCGGCGCCGTTTTCGCTTCGCTTGACGGCGAGATGACGTTTGCGAAGGTGCCGGAGCGCGTCGAGGGCGCGCTGCGCGGTGCATTCGGCGCCGCCGATCGCGCCGCCACGCTGCACAAGAGCGACCGCCTGCCGCCGCCGAACGAATCCTCCGCATCGCGCAACGTCGTCCGCGTCTCGACGGTGGCCCGCGTCGGCAACCGCGACGTGATGCGGGTGCGTCCCTTCATCCGGATCGCCGGCAATCTGTCGATGACGACGAGCGATCTGTCAGCGAAGATCCCGCCGTTCAACGCCCAGCGTCTGCTCACCGACGTCGGCTCCGATCCGAAGACGGCATCGGACGATCCGAACAATCCTGAAGCCGTCGAGCCCGACGCCGAGGTCTCCTTCGTCACCAAGGACCTGTCGCCGGTGCTGCCGAAGGCGAAGATTTCCGCGGTGGTGGCGCTCGACGACATCCTGATGCGGGTCCGCGACGCCGCCAACTGGCGTGGCAATGCCGGCGTGCGCTACGCCTCGCTCGCCAACGCCACGGCCGACATCTCCGGCGCGACCGGCCCGTCCGACATCAAGATGGCCTATGCCACCGAAGTGTCGCCGTCCGACCCCTATGCCGGCTTCGAGACGCGCGTGGTGCCGGAAAACGTCACGCTGCTGCCGAAGACCAAGGAGCAGATCACCGGCGGCAATCCCAACGGCGAACGCGTCCACATGGTCAAGAAGGGCGACACGGTCACGTCGGTCCTGCGCGAGCTCGGCGCAACGGCTGAGGAAACCAAGGCGATCGCCGCGACGCTCGGCCCGCGTGGCCGCGACGGCGGCCTCAAGGAAGGCGAGAAGCTCCGCATCCTGATGGCGCCCGCAAGCCCCGGCGCAAGGCTGCAGCCCTACCGCGTCGTCGTCGCCAACGACACCATGGTCGAGGCGATCGCGGCGCTGTCGGACCTCGGCAAGTACGTCGCGGTCGACGTTTCCAGCATGAACACCGTCAACGGAACCGCGGCCAACGCCAACAGCGACGACGATGACGACGATGACGGCACCGGCGTGCGGCTCTACCAGAGCATCTACGAGACCGCGATGCGCAACAAGGTGCCGATGCCGGTCATCGACGACATGATCAAGATCTACTCTTACGACGTCGATTTCCAGCGCAAGGTGCAGCCGGGCGATTCCTTCGACGTGTTCTACGCCGGCGAGGACGAGGGCGTGACGGCGAGCGAGAAGAACGAAGTGCTGTTCGCCTCGCTCACGGTCGGCGGCGAGACCAAGAAATACTACCGCTACCAGAGCCCCGACGACGGCCTCGTGGACTACTATGACGAGACCGGCAAGAGCGCGAAGAAGTTCCTGGTCAGGAAGCCCGTCAACAACGCCATCATGCGCTCCGGCTTCGGCGGCCGCCGCCACCCGATCCTGGGCTATGTGAAGATGCACACCGGCGTCGACTGGTCCACCACCTACGGCACGCCGATCTTCGCCTCCGGCAACGGCGTGATCGAGAAGGCCGGCCCCGAAGGCGGCTACGGCAAGTATATCCGCATCAAGCATGCCAACGGCTACGAGACCGCCTACGGCCACATGTCGGCCTTCGCCAAGGGCATGGAGCTCGGCAAGAAGGTGCGGCAGGGCCAGGTGATCGGCTTCGTCGGCTCGAGCGGCATGTCGACCGGCCCGCACGTCCACTACGAGATCCTCGTCAACGGCCGCTTCGTCGACCCGATGCGCGTCAAGCTGCCGCGCGGCCGTTCGCTGGAAGGCCCGATGCTCGCCGGCTTCGAGAAGGAGCGCGACCGGCTCGACGGCATGATGAGCGGCCGGGGCGGCGCCATCGCCCGCATGTCGGACGCGACGGGTGGGCCGCTGCAGGTCAGCAACCGGTAAGTTCCCCAGAAATCCGGCGATACCGAATGAAAAGCCCCGGAGAGGACGGCCTTTCCGGGGCGTTTTCGTTTTGCAGCGCGCGCCGCCGGCTCAGTTCAGCTTGCGCTTCGACACCGGCACCTCGAACTGCGCGATCTCTGCGGTCTGCGGCGCCTTGCCGTTGAAGGTCAGCACATTGCCTTCGGACGAGATCGCAACCGCATCCCCGTCCCTGACGTCGCCCGCCAAAATCATCTCGGCGAGCGGATCCTGGACGTAGCGCTGGATCACCCGCTTCAGCGGCCTTGCGCCGTAGGCGGGATCCCAGCCCTTGGCGGCGAGCCAGTCGCGGCCCGCGGCATCGAGCGTGAGCACGATCTTGCGGTCGGTCAGAAGCTTCTGCAGCCGCGCGAACTGGATCTCGACGATCCGGCCCATCTCGCTCCTCTGCAGGCGATGAAACAGGATGATCTCGTCGACGCGGTTGAGGAACTCGGGGCGGAAATGTCCCCGCACCATGCCCATCACCTGATCGCGCACGGCCGAGGTGTCTTCGCCCTCGGGTTGATTCACCAAAAACTCCGAACCGAGGTTCGAGGTCATGATGATCAGCGTGTTGCGGAAATCGACGGTGCGGCCCTGACCATCGGTCAAACGGCCGTCGTCGAGCACCTGCAACAGGACGTTGAAGACATCCGGATGCGCCTTCTCGATCTCGTCGAACAGCACCACCTGGTAGGGCCGGCGCCGCACCGCCTCGGTCAGCGCGCCGCCCTCGTCATAGCCGACATAGCCCGGAGGTGCGCCGATCAGGCGGGAGACGGAGTGCTTCTCCATGTATTCGGACATGTCGAGGCGGACCATCGCGGTCTCGTCGTTGAAGAGGTACTCGGCGAGCGCCTTGGTCAGCTCGGTCTTGCCGACGCCGGTGGGCCCCAGGAACATGAACGAGCCTGTGGGGCGGTTCGGATCCTGCAGCCCCGCGCGCGAACGGCGCACGGCGGTTGCGACCGCGCGCACGGCCTCGGCCTGGCCGACGACGCGGGTGCCGAGCTGCTCCTCCATCTTCAGGAGCTTCTCCTTCTCGCCCTCCAGCATCTTGTCGACGGGCACGCCGGTCCAGCGCGAGACCACCTGCGCGATGTGGTTGGCGGTGACCGCCTCCTCCATCATCTCACCGGAGCCTTCACGGGCCTCGATGTCGGCGAGCTGCTTCTCGAGCGCCGGGATGCGGCCATAGGCCAGCTCGCCGGCCTTCTGGAATTCGCCGCGCCGCTGGGCATTGGCAAGCTCGACGCGCAGGCCGTCGAGCTCGGCCTTCAGCTTCTGGGCGTTGGAGAGCTTGTTCTTCTCCGCGCTCCAGCGTGCCGTCAGCGCCGCCGACTTCTCCTCCAGCTCGGCAAGCTCCTTCTCCAGAGCCGCAAGACGGGTCTTGGAGCCGAGGTCGCTCTCCTTCTTCAGGGCTTCCTGCTCGATCTTGAGCCGGATGATCTCGCGATCCAGCGAATCCAGCTCTTCCGGCTTGGAATCGACCTGCATCTTCAGCCGCGCCGCCGCCTCGTCCATGAGGTCGATTGCCTTGTCGGGCAGGAAGCGGTCGGTGATGTAGCGGTTGGACAGCGTCGCGGACGCCACCAGCGCGGAATCGGTGATCCGCACGCCGTGGTGCTGCTCATACTTGTCCTTCAGGCCGCGCAGGATCGAGATGGTGTCCTCGACCGAGGGCTCGCTGACGAAGATCGGCTGGAAGCGCCGCGCCAGCGCGGCGTCCTTCTCCACGTGCTTCTGGTACTCGTCGAGCGTGGTCGCGCCGATGCAGTGCAGCTCGCCGCGCGCGAGCGCCGGCTTCAGCAGGTTGGAGGCATCCATGGCGCCGTCGGCCTTGCCGGCGCCGATCAGCGTGTGCATCTCGTCGATGAACAGGATGTAATTGCCCTCGCTCGCGGTGACCTCCTGGAGCACGGCCTTCAGCCGCTCCTCGAACTCGCCGCGGTATTTTGCACCGGCAATCAGCGCGCCGAGGTCGAGCGAGAGCAGTTTCTTGTCCTTCAGGCTCTCCGGCACGTCGCCATTGACGATGCGCAGCGCAAGGCCTTCCGCGATCGCGGTCTTGCCGACGCCGGGCTCGCCGATCAGGACGGGATTGTTCTTGGTCCGGCGCGAGAGCACTTGAATCGTACGGCGGATCTCCTCGTCGCGGCCGATGACCGGATCGAGCTTGCCGTCGCGCGCCGCCTGGGTCAGGTCGCGGGCATATTTCTTCAACGCGTCATAGGCGTTCTCGGCCGTCGCAGAGTCCGCGGTGCGGCCCTTGCGCAGCGCCTCGATCGCCGCATTGAGATTTTGCGCCGTGACACCGCCCTTGGCGAGCAGCGTGCCGGCCTCGCTGGTCTTCTCCAGCGCGAGCCCGAGCAAGAGCCGCTCGACGGTGACAAAACTGTCGCCGGCCTTCTCGCCGGCCTTTTCGGCGGCGTCGAAGGTGCGGGCGAGTTCGGGGGCAAGATAGATCTGCCCGGCGCCGCCGCCACTGACCTTCGGCACCTTGTTCAGGGCGTCCTCGGTCGCCTTCAGGATCGCGCGGGAATTACCGCCGGCGCGGTCGATCAGGCCGCCGGCCAGGCCCTCGCTGTCGTCCAGCAGGACTTTCAGGAGGTGAAGGGTGGAAAACTGCTGGTGCCCCTCGCGCATCGCCAGCGACTGCGCGGACTGGATGAAGCCCCTGGAGCGTTCGGTGTACTTTTCGATATTCATGGCTTTTCTGTCCCTCGGCCTGCCCCTGGAGCCCTCTAAGGCACTCCAAACGGCATCTTCATTGGGTTTCCGATCACCGCATTGACGTTCCTCAAGCGGTAACGGTCGTCTCTTGCCGACGTTGCCGCCGGCCTGAAGCAGATGTGGGAAGCGGGCCGCGAGAAGGAAAGAGGCGACTTCACAATTTCGTGCGCGCCTTGACCGGCCTTGGCCGTCCCGGCGCCGGCCGGTAAGGAGCGGCATGACAGCCAATCAGACCGCCGAGATCGCCGGCCTTTACCGCTATCCGGTCAAGGGCCTCACCCCGGAACCGCTGCAGCGCGTCCCCTTGCGGGCCGGCCAGACCCTGCCGGCCGACCGCCGCTACGCCATCGAGAATGGCCCGAGCGGGTTCGATCCGGAGGCCCCGGCCTGGATGCCGAAAACCCAGTTTTTGATGCTGATGCGCAATGAGCGGCTGGCCGCGCTCGACAGCCGCTTCGAGGACGCCACCAATTGCCTGACCATCCGCAGGGGCGGCGAGGTCGTCGCCAGCGGCGATCTCGAGACGGCGGTCGGGCGCGCTGCGATCGAGGACTACTTCACCGCGAATTTTCAGCCCGAGTTGAGGGGCGCGCCAAGGCTGCTGTCCGGTCGCGACCACAGCTTTTCCGACGTCGCCCGCAAGGTGGTCTCCATCATCAATCTCAGCAGCGTCCGCGCCATCGAGGAGATGCTCGGCGGCATCCCCGTCCACCCCCTGCGCTTCCGCGCCAATCTCTACCTGCAGGGCTGGCCGGCCTGGTCCGAGCTCGACCTCGTCGGCCGGACGCTGGCGATCGGGCCCGCGCGGCTGAAGGTGGTCAAGCGCATCGTCCGCTGCGCGGCCACCAATGTCGATCCCCAGACCGCGGCGCGCGATCTCGAGATTCCGCCCACGCTGTCGCGCCACCTCGGCCACATGGATTGCGGCATCTATGCCGAGGTGGTCGCGGGCGGCGAGATCGGCATCGGCGATCAGGTTGCGGTGGAAGCGCCCGCGCTGATCTGACCTCACCGCGTTGCAGACGGCGGCATTAGCTGCAATCCTCTTGTCACGGCTTGAACGAGAGGGAAACAGTCAATGCCCCATGCCACAACCAGGGACGGCGTCCGCATCTATTTCGAAGAGGCGGGCGCGGGCACGCCGATCATCTTCCTGCACGAATTCGCGGCCGACTACACCAATTGGGAGCCGCAGATGCGCTATTTCTCGCGGCGTCACCGCTGCATCACCTATTCGGCGCGCGGCTACACGCCCTCGGACGTGCCCGATGGCGAGGTCTACAGCTACAAGCATTTCTACACCGACGCGCTCGCCGTGCTCGATCGCCTCGATATCTCGCGCGCTCATCTCGTCGGCCTCTCGATGGGCGCCTATTCCTCGCTCCAGATCGGACTGAACGCGCCGCAGCGCGCGCTGTCGATGACGCTCGCCGGCGTCGGCTCCGGCTCGGAGATCGAGAACCTGGAGGCCTGGCGCAAGCAGTGCCGCGCCAATGCCGAGCAGTTCGAGACGCTCGGCGCCGCCGAGGTCGCCAAAGTGACACGCGAGGCGCCGAGCCGGATTCCCTTCCTGGTCAAGGACCCGCGCGGGCACGCCGATTTCTACGCGGCGCTGGCCCGGCATGATTCAAAGGGATCGGCCAACACGATGCGCGGTTTCCAGGGCGGCCGGCCCTCGATCTACACGCTGACGGACGCGATCAGGAGCGCCACCACGCCGGCGCTGATCATCTGCGGCGACGAGGACGATCCGTGCGTTGGGGCAAGCCTGTTCCTGAAGAAACACCTGCCGGCGGCAGGCCTCGCGATGTTCCCGAAATCGGGCCACGTGCTCAATCTCGAGGAACCCGCGCTGTTCAACGCGAGCGTGGAGCGCTTTATCGCGCTGGTGGAAGCCGGACGATGGCCGGTGCGCGATCCGAGGTCGCAAGCGGCGCACTAAAGCCGCGATATCGCCACGCGCTCCGTCATTGCGGGGAGCTCTTGCGAAGAAGCAATCCAGACCGCGCTCGCGGAAAGATCCTGGATTGCTTCGCCGCAAGAGCTCCTCGCAATGAGTGCCACCGGCCACCTTCTGATCCGTGAACGGATTCCTCAATACTTGCCAAAATGCTAGTATTTGACCTTTCAAGAGGAGGCTTTCATGCGAGTTCTTATGTCGGCGATCGCGGTCATCGCTTCGTTCTCAATGGCTCATGCGGGACCGAAGGAGGATGCTTACCGGGTCGTGGAGAAGTGGGGCAACGCGTTCACCAACGCTGACGTCGATGCCATCGCCAAACTCTACGCGCCCGATGCCTTGATGATCGGCACGTTTGGGAAGGTCGTGCTCACCAAGCCGGAGCAGATCCAAAAATACTTCGATGTAGCATTGAACAGCGACAAGCCTCGAACTGCCAAGCTCGACAATTCTGAAATACTGGTGATCGATGACAACACCGTTATTGTTGCCGGGTTTGACACCATCACCGGAACGAAGGATGGACAGCAAACAATTGGCAAGGGCCGCGTCACTTTCGTCATTGCCAAGCGCGGCTCGGATTGGATGATCGTCCATCTGCACCGATCTCCCTTGCCCGCAACATAGTCGCGTAGCCTGGATGGAGCGAAACCGTAGGATAGCTCCCGATACAGGGCTCGAACAACGCACCAACGAGCATCAAGACGCTCGACAGCGTCGCGATCGCGGCCGAGCTATTGAAACGCCAAGAATCGCCGTGGATGAGAAACGACGTGCTCGACCCAGCATTCGAGAGATCGGAGACTACTTCCCGCCGCCTCGGCTCAGCAAAAACACCCCCTGCTCGCCGAACATGTTCCAGACCCACCAGGGCAGGTTCAGCGGCACCGGCCGGCCGTAGAGGTCAAGCGCCACCGCGCGTTCCATCTTGACGTTGATCTCGTCGCAGAGCTGCACGAAATCCTTGATGGTGCAGAAATGGATGTTGGCGGTGTCGTACCAGGTCGCCGGCAGGTTCTCGGTGCGCGGCATGTGGCCACCGATCAGGAGCTGCAGGCGCATCTTCCAGAAGCCGAAATTCGGGAACGAGACGATGGCGCGGTGGCCGATGCGCAGCAGGTTCTCCAGCACCACCTTCGGCTGCCGCGTCGCCTGCAGCGTCTGCGACAGGATCACGTAGTCGAAGGCGTCGTCGGGATAGTTGACGAGATCGGTGTCGGCATCGCCCTGCACCACCGCGAGGCCCTTGGCGACGCAGCGGTTGACGCCCTCCCGCGACAGCTCGATGCCGCGGCCATCGATGCCGCGGGTCTCCAGCAGTTGCAGCAGATCGCCCTCACCGCAGCCGACGTCGAGCACCCGCGAGCCGGGCTTGACCATTTCGGCCACCAGAAGGTGGTCGGCGCGAAACTGGCCGGATTGCTCCTTCGCAGCGCCATTGAGCGGCAGCACTTCCTGGACAGACATCGTTAGCCGCCCTTCGCGGTGAGCCCGCGCGCCTTGCCGGCTGATTGCAGGAAGGCGCGGGAGATATCGAAGAACTCGGGGACGTCGAGCAGGAAGGCGTCGTGGCCGCGATCGGTCTCGATCTCGGCGAACGACACCCGCGCGCTCGAGGCGTTGAGCGCATGCACCAGCGCGCGCGATTCCGAGGTCGGAAACAGCCAGTCGCTGGTGAAGGAGACCACGCAGAAGCGGGTCTTGATGTCCGTGAACGCTTTCGCCAGCACGCCGCCATGGTCGGCGGCGATGTCGAAATAGTCCATCGCGCGGGTCAGGTAGAGGTAGGTGTTGGCATCGAAGCGCTCGACGAAGGACGAGCCCTGGTAGCGCAGGTAGCTCTCGACCTGGAAATCGGCGTCGAACGAGAAGGTCGGCAGCTCGCGGTCCTGCATGCGGCGGCCGAACTTGCGGTGCAGCGCCGCGTCCGAGAGGTAGGTGATGTGCCCGGCCATGCGCGCCACCGCGAGGCCGCGATGCGGATGGGTGCCCTGATCGACATAGCGACCGCCATGCCAGTCCGGATCGGCCATCACCGCCTGCCGCCCCAGCTCGTGGAACGCGATGTTCTGCGCCGAATGACGCGTGCTGCACGCGGTCGGCAGCGCGGAGAACACGCGGTGCGGATAGGCCGCGGTCCACTGCAGCACCTGCATGCCGCCCATCGAGCCGCCGACGACGCAGAGCAGCGTCTCGATGCCGAGCCGATCGAGCAGCATGGCCTGCGCCCGCACCATGTCCGGTATGGTGATGATCGGGAAATCCAGTCCCCACACCTTGCCGGTGGCGGGATTGGTCGAAGCCGGGCCGGTCGAGCCCATGCAGCCGCCGATCACGTTCGAGCAGACGATGAAGTACTTGTCGGTATCGAGCGGGCGGCCGGGGCCGACCATGATTTCCCACCAGCCCGGCTTGCCGGTCAGCGGATGCACATTGGCGACGTGCTGGTCGAGCGTGAGCGCATGACAGATCAGGATGACGTTGGAACGGTCGGCGTTGAGCTCGCCATAGGTCTGGTAGGCGATCTGGAACGGCGAAAGATCGACGCCGCAATCGAGCCGCAGCGGCTGGTCGGCGCCGAAACGCGCGACGAGCGAGCTCGGATGATCGACCTCGTGAGAGCGCTCATCGGCGCTGATCGCGGGACTGGGGACCGATTTGACGACAACCATCATCGACCTCATTTGCGACGGCCGTCGGGCCGCCACTGCAATCAGGCCATGAAAAACCCGGCCTGAACGATAGGTTCGGCCGGGATCGGAAGCGTCCCCGGCCTGTTTAGCGAGTTTTTTAACGTGGCTGCAAGCCGGCCGGCTCAAATGACCACGGAACAGGCAAAAACTACCGGCTTGGGCGGTTTTCGTCAAGTCGCGGCCCGGATCAGCCGGATTCATCCCTGTCACGTCAGTCAGAAAGGCCGTCAATTCTCTTTGCTTTCATGGCCTATCCTGCCTAATCAGGACCCTGACCGCAGCGGACCCGGCCGTTTCCGCCCGTGGCCGGTCCACCCTGGAAAAAGCCAACAGCATCTCGCAAACATGTCCCAACGTCCGCCCGCGCCACCATCGTTGCAGGAATTGCGCAAGGAGATCGATGCGATCGACGAGGGCATGCATCGCCTGCTGATGCAGCGCGGCGACATCATCGACCGCCTGATCCAGGTCAAGCAGACGCAGGAAGTCGGCTCGGCGTTCCGCCCGGCGCGCGAGGCCTCCATGATGCGTGAGCTGGTCCAGCGTCATCGTGGCATCCTGCCGCTCGACACGGTCGAGAGCATCTGGCGCGTGATCATTTCGACGTTCACCTATGTGCAGGCGCCGTTTTCGGTGCATGCCGACATCTCGGTGAGCGAGCCGGCAATGCGCGATTCCGCGCGATTCCATTTCGGCTTCACGGTGCCCTATGTCGCGCATTTCAGTGCGCAGGCGGCGGTCGAGGCGGTGGCGAAGTCCAAGGGCGATCTGGCGCTGGTCTCGGCAATTTCGAGCCGCACGCCGTGGTGGCTCTCGCTGGAGGAGACCGGCGCGCCCAAGATCATCGCACGGATGCCCTTCGTCGAGCGTGCCGACCATCCGGCGGCGCTGCCCGTGTTCGCGGTCTCGCGCGTCGCCGACAGCGCCCTGGTGACGGAGGTCGAGACCTTCAGCGTCCGCGTGTCGGGCTGGAACGCCGAGGTCGCACGCGCCCTGTCGCCGCTCGCCGAGATCGTGGCGGTGCCCGATACCGCCTTCGACGGCGCGGCATTGCTGGTCTCGGTGACGAGCGCGACCAGCATCGACAAAATCAAAGCTGCCCTGATCGACGCGGGGGCCTCGGTGCGCTCCACGGCCCTCGTCGGCAGCCACGCAACGCGCTATACGGTGCCCCCGACCGGGTCGAAATCGTAAGTCGCGAGCCGCTCAAGCCACTCCGGAGTTGAAGATGTCCCGCCCCGTGCCGAACCCCGGCATTCTCGATATTGCGCCCTACACGCCCGGCAAGACCCCGGCGCCGGAGCCGGGCCGCAAGGTGTTCAAGCTGTCCGCCAACGAGACGCCGTTCGGGCCCTCGCCCAAGGCGATCGAGGCGTTCAAGCACGTGGCTGACCATCTCGAGGACTATCCGGAAGGCACTTCGCGGGTGCTGCGCGAAGCGATCGGCCGCTCTTTCGGCCTCGATCCCAACCGCATCATCTGCGGCGCCGGCTCGGACGAGATTCTCAACCTGCTCGCCCACACCTATCTCGGTCAGGGTGACGAGGCGATCTCGACCACTCACGGCTTCCTGGTCTACCCGATCGCGACCATGGCGGTCGGCGCGAAGAACGTGGTTGCGGCCGAGAAAAACCTGACCGCCGACGTCGACGCCATCCTCGCGGCAGTGACGCCGCGCACGAAGCTGGTCTGGCTCGCCAATCCCAACAACCCGACCGGCACCTATCTGCCGTTCGACGAGGTCAAGCGGCTGCGCGCCGGCCTGCCCTCGCACGTGCTGCTGGTGCTCGATGCCGCCTATTGCGACTACGTCTCACGCAACGACTATGAAATGGGGATCGAGCTCGTCGCCACCACCGAGAACACCGTGGTGACGCACACCTTCTCCAAGATCCACGGCCTCGCCGCGCTGCGCGTCGGCTGGATGTTCGGGCCCGAGCACATCATCGACGCGGTCAACCGCATCCGCGGTCCCTTCAACGTGTCGACGCCGGCGATGTACGCCGCGGTCGCCGCGATCGAGGACAGCGCGCACCAGTCGATGTCGAAGCAGTTCACCGAGACCTGGCGCAACTGGCTGACCGCGGAGATCGGCAAGCTCGGGCTCAAGGTGACGCCGAGCGTCGCCAATTTCGTGCTGATCCACTTCCCGACCGACAAGGGCAGGACCGCGGAGGATGCCGACGCCTTCCTCACCAGGCGGGGCCTCGTGCTGCGCGCGTTGAAGAACTACGGCCTGCCGCATTCGCTGCGCATGACCATCGGCACCGAGGAGGCCAACCGCCTCGTCGCCGGGGCCTTGCGCGACTTCATGGCCGGCCAATGAGCGCGCCGGCGCACTTCCGACGCGTCGCGCTGATCGGCTTCGGCCTGATCGGCGGCTCGATCGCGCGCGCTGCGAAGCTCCAGGGCCTTGCCGGCGAGATCGTCACCACGGCGCGTTCGGAGAAGACGCGCGCACGGGTCGCCGAGCTCGGCATCGTCGATCAGGTCGTGGCAACCAATGCGGAAGCCGTGAAGGATGCCGATCTCGTCATTCTCTGCATTCCCGTCGGCGCCTGCGGAGCGGTGGCGCAGGAGATCGCGCCCCATCTCAAGCCGGGCGCGATCATCTCCGACGTCGGCTCGGTCAAGGGCGCCGTCGTCAGGGACATGGCGCCGCATTTGCCGCAGGGCGTTCATTTCGTGCCGGCGCACCCGGTCGCGGGCACCGAACATTCGGGACCTGATTCCGGCTTCGCCGAGCTGTTCATCAACCGCTGGTGCATCCTCACCCCGCCGGAGGGCACCGAGGCCGCGGCCACCGACCATCTGCGCGCGTTCTGGGCGGCGATGGGCGCCAAGGTCGAGGTCATGACGCCGGATCACCATGACCTGGTGCTGGCGATCACCAGTCATTTGCCGCATCTGATCGCCTACACCATCGTCGGCACAGCCGACGAGCTGGCGCAGGTGACGGAGTCCGAGGTGATCAAGTTCTCGGCCGGCGGCTTTCGCGATTTCACCCGCATCGCCGCCTCCGATCCGACGATGTGGCGCGACGTCTTCCTCGCCAACAAGGAGGCGGTGCTGGAGATGCTCGGCACCTTCACCGAGGATCTCGCTAAACTCACCCGCGCCATCCGCCGCGGCGACGGCGAGGCGCTGTTCGACCATTTCACCCGCACAAGGGCGATCCGCCGCGGCATCGTCGAGATCGGCCAGGATTCGGCGGCGCCCGACTTCGGCCGGCCGCACGCGGCGCTGAAGAAACCGTAAGGCGCAGTTGCGTAGCCCGGGTGAGCACAGCGACACCCGGGACCGAGTCCCCGCATATCGCTCTGCTCATGCGGGCTACGCGCCCGCACTGACAGTACTCAATACAGCGGCGGGATCTGGCCGACCTTGAAGGGGCCGAGCAGCACGGCGCCGTCGGCGAATTTCAGCGGGAAGCTGCGGGCCTTCCTGCCCTCCAGCGTGCTCTCGGTGCCGATCGAATTGATGCCGGCGGCAACGCCTGCATTGGCGTTCTGCTTGATGACCTTGCCGAGACCGGGAATGGCGCGGTCGAGCGCGCCGAACAAATTGTTGAGATCCTGCGACTTCACGCCGGGGGCGACGCGGTCCAGCGTCGCCTGCGGCACGCCCTCCTCCAGCATCTTCTCGATGCCGAGAGCGGGGATCACGCGCTCGAGGCCCGTCACCGTCATCTGCAATTCGCCGTCGAGCCGGCCGCTCGCCGAGATGCCAAGCGTGCCGGCCGCGACCGCGATCATCTCGCCCTGCTGGATCCGCGACTGCACGATCTCGATGTGGCCGCCGGCGGCCTGGATCTCGCGGAAGCGCTGCGGCCATGGTTTTGGCGTGAAATCGGAGAGGCCGCTGATCTTGGTGCGCACATCGGCTTCGAACGGCTCGGCGAGCAGCGGATGCACCCCCTGGATGCTGCCCTGCGCGACCTGGAGCACGGTCTCGATGACGGGATGATCGGCCACCGATCCATCCGCCAGCCGCCCATGCAGCTCGACCTGCTTTGCGCGCGCGAGCGGCACCTGCACGCTGCCGTCGAGCCGGTTGATGCCGGGTTCATCGAACACGATCGAGCCGCGCTGCGGCACCGCCGGCAAGCCGAAAACGCTCGCGCGGGCCTTGCTCCAGTTCACCATGAAGGTGGTTTGCGTGACGTTGTCGGTGAGGGTGGCGGGTGCCGAAAATTCGGCGATGACGAGCTTTGGATCATAGACCTGGGCGACCACCAGGATGTTGTCGAGTTTCGCGGTGAAGGGCGTCTTGCTCGCGTTCTGCGCGACCAGGGCGACGCTGGCGCCGGAACACTGGACCTCGAAGCGGAACGGGAAGCCGGCGATCGAGCGCCTGGCGCAGTCATAGATGCGGCCGGCCTTGGCCTCCTGCGCGCGCCAGGCGTCGGCCGCGATTTCGGCCTGCGCGGCGGCATAGAACCAGAACCCGCTCCAGGCGGCAGCGAGGACCAGCAGGAGGACGGGCGCGATGAAAAGGCCAAGGCGCGAACGCCGGCGCGTGGCAGCGGTCATGTCGGTCATGCGGCGACCCTTTGACCCCAGATTTTGTCAAATGTAAGCGAGGTCGGCTTGCTCCGAAAGGCGGAGAATTCGCTTCGCCTCCGGGCGCGGTTCTGGTAGCCGTGCCCGCCATGTCGGAAATCACCGTCCCCTCCATCGCGACCGCCACGGGCGACCTCTGGGTGTTCGGCTACGGCTCGCTGATGTGGCGGCCGGGCTTCGAATTCGAGGAGCGCGTTTCGGCGCGGCTGGTCGGCGAGCATCGCGCGCTGTGCGTCTATTCCTTCGTCCATCGCGGCACGCCGGAGAAGCCCGGCCTCGTGCTCGGGCTCGACCGTGGCGGCGCCTGCCGCGGCATTGCCTTCCGCGTCGCTGAAGCGAACCGCGCCGACGTGGTCGCCTATTTGCGGGCGCGCGAGCAGGTCACCTCGGTCTACCGCGAGGTGATGCGCTCGGTGTGGCTGGAGAACGATCCGCGCCAGCGCGTCTCCGCGCTCGTCTATGTCGTCGACCGCGGCCATGCGCAATATGCCGGCCGGCTGTCGCTCGCCGAGCAGCACCGCCATGTCATCCAGGGCCACGGCCAGTCCGGCGCCAACCGCGACTACGTCACGGCAACGGTGAAGGCGATCGAGGCCGAAGGATTTCGCGATGCGCAACTGCATCAGCTCGCGACGATGCTGCATGGTGAGGCGCATTCTTCGCACGCTCCGGCTCGAGTCGAGGACCAGGAGAACCGCTAGCCTTCCGAGGGCGCGTAGCTCGGCGAAGCGCCGATCAGCCGCTCCTGCTCGCTCCGGCCGGCCTCGACCAGGCGGCCGGTCGCATCCTCGATTGCCGTTTGCACGCGAGACAGAAACTCGTCCTTGGGCAGGCCCGGCGGCAACGGATCGAGGAACTCCACCACCAGCGTGCCGGGATAGCGCATGAAGGTGCGGCGCGGCCAGAACAGGCCGGAATTGAGCGCGATCGGCAGGCACTGCACGCCGCAGGAGGAATAGATCTGGGCAAAGCCGGTCTTGTAGTCCGGCGGCGCACCCGGCGCCCGGCGCGTGCCTTCCGGAAAGATGACGAGCTGGCCGCCCGAGCGCACCGCCTCGCGCGCGCGCCGCGTCATGTCCAGCAGCGCCTTGACGCCGGCATTGCGGTCGATCGCGATCATTCCGGTCTTGACCAGGAACTGGCCGAATACCGGAATCTGCATGAGCTGGCGCTTGAGGATGAAGATCGGGTGCACGAAGAACCCGGGCAGCACGAAGGTCTCCCAGAACGACTGGTGCTTTGCGGCGATCACCAGCGGTCCCGCCGGGATCTTCTCGACGCCGCGGAATTCCACCTTGATGTTGCAGATCACGCGCATCAGGACCAGCGTCGCCTTCGCCCACCATTGCGCGACCGTCAGCATCGCGCGCGGCGGTAGCGCGAAGGTCGGCAGCGCCACGATCGCGAGGCACACCAGCACGGCGTAGAACAGCAGGTTGAACAGGAGCGAGCGCAGGAAAATCAGGAACATCGACGATCCGTTCAATTTGCCGATCAGTTGGCCTGCGCGGTGGCGGGCCGCTTCGGCTGCAGTCCGGGAGGCTGCTCCGACACTTCGGGCAAAAGGTCAATCCCGAAATCCTCCAGCCGCACCCTGGTCTCGGCGGCGATGTACTTGACATATTCGGACAACAGCAGGCGGAACGTCGAGGCCGAGGTCCACCACGGCTCCTCGCGCCATTTGTCGCCGACGACCGCGAACGGAATCAGCGCCGTCTCCGGCATCGCATGGGAGAATTCCACCAGCGCGCGCGGCATGTGGTAGTTCGAGGTGACCACGATCAGAGATCTGAAGCCGCGCCCCTCGGCCCAGCGCCGCGCCTCCGCGGCGTTGCCGCGGGTCGAGACCGCGGTGCGGTCGAGGTCGACGCAGCAATGCATGAAGGACTGGTTCTCCGGCAAGGTCCGGGAGATGTCGCTCGCCGTCGAGGTCGGATGCACGCCCGAGATCAGCAGCCGCTTGCCGTAGCCGGCCGCCAGCAGCTCCATCGCGTCCGACACCCGCGAGGAGCCGCCGGTCAAGACCACGATGCCGTCCGCCTTGCGGCCCGGCGCGACCTCGGCACCGCGCAATTGCGAGAGGAAGGCGACAAAACCCGCCGCGGCGCCGACGAAGGCGAACGCAATCATCGACACCAATGTCGCGCGCAGCCAGCCGCGCGGCGGGTTCGGCGATCGATCGTCGGTCGGCGAGGTCATGTGAGGTCGAAAATCCCTTCCCGGTCGATTTTAGGACGTTTTGAAGCGAAGTGGAGTCCGGTATCCAAACCTAATCGACGTCGTTCAAGGTTGCGAACAGCGTCTGCCGCGAGGCAACGGCGGTGATCGCGCCGATCAGAACGGCCTGCACCGCGAGCACGACATAGCCAGACGGCCGCAGCGAGAAGGTGCCGAGCAGCGCCGCGAACTGGTCGCCCACGGGCGTGCCCGAGAACCAGCCGGCGATCGACTCGGAGAAGCCGAACAGCAGCATGGCGGCACCGCCGCCGATCACGCCGCCCTCGAGGCCGAGCCGGAGAAAATGCCGCAGGAAGCGGTTGGCGATATAGCGGTCGCCGGCGCCGACGAAATGCAGGACTTCGACGATCGGCCGGTTCGCCGCCATGGCGCCGCGGGTCGCGAACGAGACCGAGATGATGGTCGCGACAATGACGAGGGCGAGGATGCCGAGACCGGCGAACACGGTGGCGTTGGTCATCGAGCGCATCCGTTCGATCCAGGCGCGGTGATCGTCGACGCTGGCGCTCGGCGCCACCTGCGCCACCCGGGCGCGCAAGGCGCCGAGATCGAGCGCCGTGCCCGGCTGCACGCGCGCGATGATCATGCGCGGCACCGGCAGCTCGTCCATCGACAGGCCGGTGCCGAGCCAGGGCTCGAGCAGCTTGCCGCTCTCGTCCTTGGTGAAGGGCTTGACCTCGACGATGCCGACTTGCGCGCGCATCGCCTCGGTGACGGCGGCCGTGTCGCGCTCGATGTCGCGCCCGGATTGCGGGCGCACCTGGATGGTGATCTCGCTCGCGACGTCCGACTGCCACTCCGCGGCCGAGGCGCTGACCAGCAGCACCGTACCCGTCGTCATCGAGGCGAGAAAGGTCATGATGGCGACGACGGCGACCAGCGCGCGGCCGTGGATCGAGGCGCGCGGCACGATCGGCGACATGTTGCGCGCCTTGGCCGGAAGCGGCGGGCGCTCCTGTCCGAGGTCGACCAGCACGCCGCGCTCGTCTGGCCTACTCATAGACATGCAGCCGTCCCTGATGCAGCACGAAGCGGCGCGCCTCGTACTGGTCCATCAGGGCGATGTCGTGGGTCGCGATGATCACGGCGGTGCCGGACTTGTTGAGCTCGATGAACAGCCGCAGCAATCGTCGCCCGAGCGTCGGATCGACGCTCCCGGTCGGCTCGTCGGCGAGCAGGAGCTGCGGCCGCGAGATCACCGCGCGCGCGATCGCCGCGCGCTGCTTCTCGCCGCCCGACAGGATCGGCGGCAGCGCATCCATGCGGTCGCCCAGGCCTACCCAGCGCAACAGGTCGATCACCTCCTTGCGATAGCTCGACTCGCTGCGGCCCATGACGCGGAACGGCAGCGCGACGTTCTCGTAGGTTGTCATGTGGTCGAGCAGGCGGAAATCCTGCAGCACGATGCCGATGCGCTTGCGCAGGTCCGCGATCTCGTCCTTGCCGAGCTGCGAGACGTCGTGGCCGAACAGGTTGACGAGGCCGCGCGTCGGCCGGTGCGACAGGAACAACAGGCGCAGGAGCGACGTCTTGCCGGCGCCGGACGGGCCGGTGAGGAACTGGAAAGAATGCGCCGGGATCTGGAAGGAGAGGTCGCGCAGGACCTCCGGCCCAAGTCCGTAGCGCAATCCGACATTTTCGAACCGAACCAAGCTCAGCTCCGTTCGAGAGGGGACGACCGTCGCGACGCAATGCTCCGCCAGACGCGATCCACGGGTTTTGCGGCCGTTATGGTTTCCGGTTCGTTAACGGTCGGCCTGTAGCATCCTTGATGCCCGATTCCGCGGGTCGAACTAACCGGGACAAGACTCAACCCCAGACTTGTTCCCGGCTCGTCCATGCATCAAGGCCCGTCCATGCATATCGTCTGCCCCCATTGTACGACATCCTACGCCATCCAGCTTGCCAGCCTGGCCAACGGGAGGACCGTCCGGTGCTCCCGCTGCAGGGAGACCTGGGTGGCGCATCCGGAGGATGCCATCGAGGAGGCTGTCCCGGCGATGGCCACGGCAAGCCAGGGCGACGACCAGTCCGATCTCGCCGAGCAGTGGAGCTCCTACGACCGGGACGACAGCGAGGCCGAGACCCCGGTGATCGACAGCCCCTCGATCGCCAGCGGCTGGCCGGGCGAGGATGCCAGGGACCTCGAGGACGAGTGGTCGAGGGCGG
Organism: Bradyrhizobium diazoefficiens; assembly: GCF_018131015.1. Taxonomy (GTDB): domain Bacteria; phylum Pseudomonadota; class Alphaproteobacteria; order Rhizobiales; family Xanthobacteraceae; genus Bradyrhizobium; species Bradyrhizobium diazoefficiens_B. The sequence continues at coordinate 1,122 of NZ_JAFCJJ010000036.1, read as the reverse complement.
CCCGCTCGGCCGAGGACGATGGTACCGGTGCGGAGCACCAGTCCTGGTTCCGCGGCCTGTTCCGCCGGCGCGGCGCGCAGGTCAGCCGCCCCGCCGCCCCCCCGGCGCGGCGCAAATCCCATTTCGGCCTGCCGACCGCCTGCGCCGCCATGGGCGCGCTGGTGCTGGCCCTGGTGATCTGGCGCGGCGACGTGGTGCGGCTGCTGCCGCAGACCGCGGCCTTCTACAAGATGGTCGGGTTCGACGTGAACCTGCGCGGGCTGGCCTTCAAGGACGTCAAGCTCACGAGCGAGACGGTGGAGGGCAAGCAGGTGCTGGTGATCGAGGGCGTGATCGTCGGCCAGGGCAAGAAGCCGCTCGACATCCCGCGGTTGCGCTTCGCGGTGCGCGACGCGCAGGGCGCGGAGATCTATGCCTGGAATACCGTGCTGGAACAGACCGTGCTGCAGCCGGGCGAGCGCGCCTTCTTCAGGTCGCGCCTGGCCTCGCCGCCGCCGGAGGGCCGCAATATCGACGTTCGCTTCTTCAACCGGCGCGACATTGCCGGCGGCAGCGTATAATCGGCCTCGCGGGTCTCGCGCGGGATGTTGGTCAGAAGGTTGGTCTCATGCCAAAAGTCCTGATTGCCGACGACGAGGATTCGATGCGCCAGCTGGTGGCGCGCGCCATCGCCATGGATGGTCACGAGACCGTCACCGCGCAGGACGGCGCCGAGGCGCTGGAGATCCTGACCCGCGCGGACGGCGCCTTCGATCTGCTGCTCACCGACATCCAGATGCCGGTGATGGACGGCATCGCGCTCGCGCTCTCCGCCGCGCGCGACTTCCCCGACCTGACCATCCTGTTGATGACCGGATTTGCCGACCAGCGCGAGCGCGCGTCAAACCTCAATGCGCTGGTGCATGACGTCGTGACAAAACCGTTCTCGGTCGCCGATATCCGCACGGCGGTGGCGGATGCGCTGGCGGCGAAGAAGGGGTAGCCGGCGAGGCGACCGTGACGTGATGCTCGTTCCGAACATTCGGTGTCGTCCTGGCGAAAGCCAGGACCCATATGTGGACGGCCCCCGTGGCACAAGAGCTTTGAGAGATTTGATCGGATCGCTTGCATCCATATGTGCGG
>NZ_JAFCJJ010000035.1 GCF_018131015.1 Bradyrhizobium diazoefficiens | reverse complement strand
TGGCGTGTCCATATCTGTCCGCTCAAAAGTCCAAGACAGGTGCCATCGTCGGCATCCACCGCCAGCAGCGGATGCAATAGCACGCCGTGGTTATTGCCTTTGCCGATTTCTCCGAGCCCGCGCCGCCGTTGCGGTGTCGTGTTGAAGTGGATCTCGCTGGTATCCTGGATGGCCAGCACATGGCGGCCCTCGACCGCCCCGACCGTGCTTTCGCCCCAGCTTTCGATGATCCGCTCCGCCGTCACCTTGTCGTGGCCGAGAAAGCGGTTGAACCGCACCTCCAGCGCGCGATCACCCCTGGAAAGCCGCCGCAGGCAGACCGTCTTGCCCGCAACCATGCGTTCGACGAGCGCCGCCCCCCTTTATCGAGACGACGGTCCCCGAACCGGCCCAATGTCCAATCGATCCCAGACAGCATGCCAACACCTCCGCCAAAGCCGAAGTGTTGCAATAGGAATCACACAAAGTGCCGATTCGGGAATCCCCCGGCAACTTCATGCCAACCAGATATGTGCATGCCCTAGGGCCTGCGCCGGGACGACATCGGTTATTGTATCGGCACTGCGGCCGCCGCCGCCGGCAACAGTGCGCTCGCGTCCTTCGCGACCACGCGTTCGTCGCTCTTTCCGGCCACGACGCCCGAACCTTCGAACCGCGCGCGGTAGACCAGCACGTTTTCCATCACGCGCTGCACGTAGTTGCGCGTCTCCGACAGCGGGATGCGCTCGACCCAGTCGACCGGATCGACCTTCGGGTCGCGCGGATCGCCACGCGCCTGCACCCATTCGCGCACGCGGCCGCGTCCGGCATTGTAGCCGGCGAAGGTCATGATCTGGTTGCCGCGATATTCCGACAGGAGCGCGCTGAGCTCGGCCGCGCCCATCTGGGTGTTGTAGACGGGATCGGAGACCATTTTGTCCCAGTCATAGGTCAGGCCGAAGCGCTTTGCGGTGTCGCGGCCGGCTTCCGGCGTCACCTGCATCAGCCCGACCGCGTTGGCGGGCGACTTATCGCGCTGGTCGAACGAGCTCTCGGTGCGGGCCACCGAATAGATCACGCTGGTCTCGATGGCGGGCGCGACCTGCTTGTGCTCGGGGATGCCGATGGTCGGGAAGGCGTAGTGGTCGAGCGCGAGGCCGCGCGCCAGCGCCGACTTGCCGACCTCCAGCATCACCCGCGCATCGCTGCGCTGTCCGGCGAGCTCGCCGAGCGCCTCGAGCGCGGCGACGTCGGTGCTCTCCTTGGCGAAATCCTCGGCGTAATAGTACACCATGTCGCGTTCGCCGATGCTGTAGAGCATGTCGGCGGCGCGGACCCGCTCGTCTGCGGGCGGCGTATCGCTTGCGGCCAGCACGGGCGCCGGCGCGCGCAGTTCGATGCGATCGAGGCCGAGCTTTGCGCGGGCAAGCTGGCCGTAATAGGCGGTCGAGTACCGCGCGGCGGCCTGATAGCTGATGCGCGCGTCGGCGATCGCACCCATCGCTTCGGCGGCGCGGCCGCGCCAGTAATGGCCGCGCGACAGCGCGATCGGGTTGGCCGAACCTTCGTCGATGGCAGCGAAATGGGTCAGTGCAGCCTTGGGATCGTCGAGATAACGCAGCGCGATCCAGCCGCACATGAAATGGTAGTCGACGCGATAGACCTCCATCGCCGGCACGGCGGCGCTCTTCACCACGTCATAGGCGGTCCTAGACTTGCCCTGGTCGAGCAGCTTGCGTGCAAGCAGGCGGCGCTCGCGCCACCAGGCATCGGTGTCCTGCGCGGCCATGGTGTCGGGCGCGGCGGCCAGGATCACCTCGGCTGCGTCGTCGATGCGGTCCTTCTGCAGAAGCCACTGCACGCGGCACAGCACATAGCCGAGATCGCGCCTCGCATCAGCCGGCACGTCCTCGAGATAGTCCTTCGCCTTGCTGGCCTTGCCGGTGACCGCGGCGCAGGCCTTGACGATCGCGAGCGCATCCTCGCCGAGCCGCTTGGCGGCGCGCCGCGCCGCGCCGTAGTCCTTGGCGCCGAGGCGCTTGTCCATGCGGGCGCGATGGTCCTCGGCGGTCAGGAGATCGCGGAACGCCTCATAGGAATCTTCCTCGCTGCGCTCGGACAGTTCGTCGGTGCGCCAGGCGTCGCGGACGAGGCGGGCGGCTCTGTCGCCGTCGCCTTCTGCGATCAGCACGCGGGCGAGCGCAAACTTGCCCTTGGCGCTGGTCGGCCGATCCATGGTGAAGGCATGCACGGTGGCGGCGTCGCTCTTTTCCTGCCACAGCCGCGCCTCGGCGCGCCGGCGCAGCAGCGCGCTGCTCGGCCAGCCCGGGTTGGCGGCGAGGAAGGCGGCGTAGCGCTTGAACGGGGCCGTGCTTTCGGAATGGCGCAGCATGAACCAGTCGGCGAGTTTTTGCCCGGCGGGATCGGCGATGCGGTCGCGCGCGGCGCTCGCATCCTCGGTCTTGCCCTTGCGTGCGAGGGTAATCGCGTCCTTCAGCGCGGCGAGATCGCCGCTCAGCGGCGGCGCCGCCAGCGTGTCGGCGGCCTCGACGTCGGACTGCTTCGATTTGCGCGCAGCATGCTTGCCATGGCGCGACTTCGCTGCGGCATGACGCTGCTTGCCGGCCTTGCTCGCAGACTTGCTGCCCGCCTTGGCGGCAGCCTTGTTGGCGGTCTTGTTGCCAGCCTTGGCCTCAAGCGTCTTCTTCGGCGCGGACGATTTGCTCTTGGCTGCCAGCTCCGTCGGAAGGAGGGCCATTGCGGCCATGGCAACGACACACGCGAGCGAGCGTAGGCACTGGTTCATTTCCATGGTCCCCCCGCGAAACCACTACAAACCCCAGGTCCGCGATCTCGTATGCGGTTCGAGACTCAATTGACACCTGCGATGATGGCACAGGCATCGCCTCGCATATGTCACGCTGTCGCAACAATGCGGCAAAATCCGGATTGGAACTCGGGGAACTTGTGCAACCAGGGATGGAATGGGTCCTTTAACCTTCGTTAACGAGGAGGACGGCGCCGTGCCATTGCACGTGTTCCCGGACCGAAATCCGGTGTATTGAGTTCCAAAACCCGTCCTTTCCAGACTTTGCCCCGCACCCATGCCGCTTTTCAACCAGTCGATCCGGCGCAAGATCGTCGGCATCGCCCTCGGATTGATCGTCCTGATGCTCGTCACCTCGATCCTGTCGATGGTGATGTCGAGCCAGGTCGGCGTCCTGCTCGATGAGCTGACCAACCGCTACATCCCGGCCTATGGCGATCTGGCGCGCGCCAATATCCGCTCGCTGGAGCGATCGGTGGCGCTGCGGCGGATGGTGATGATGAAGATGCAGGAAGTCCCGGACGAGGAGGCTTACGCGGCGCGCCTTCACGAATTCGAGGACGCCGACCGCAGGATCGAGGAGGAGACCTCGGCCGCGCGAAAGCTCATCAACGCGATCATCGACGATAGCAGGACGCCCTCCGACAATGCCGCGCTGGCGCGGATCGACACCAGGATCGAGACCGCGGTGTCCGAGCTCCGCTCTGGCATGAACGAGGACCATGCCAGGCTCCTCAAGCAGATCGAGGCCAAAGAGATGGCGGAGGCGCGCGGCACGCTGGAGCGTATCGACATCTTGCGCGACCAGTTCAACCTGAAGATCGACGCCGTTCGCGGCGACATGCTCAAGCAGGTCTTCGCCAGCACCTCGCAGGTGATCGGCCACCAGCACCAGGCGATCATCGTTTCCGGGATAGTGACGCTGCTTGCGGCGGTTGTCGGATTCGTCTTCGCGCTGCTGGTCTCGAGCGGCATCACCCGTCCGGTGCGGCTGTTGCTGGCAGGCACGCGCGAGGTCGAGGCCGGCCGCTTCGACAAGACCATCACGGTCTCGACCAAGGACGAGATCGGCGAGCTCGCCGCCGCCTTCAACCGCATGACCGAGCAGTTGCGCCACAACGAGCGCATCCGCGAGACCTTTGGCCGCTACATCGATCCCAAGGTGGTGCAGGGCCTGATCGACAAGCCGGAAGTCGCCGTTGACGGCCAGCGCCGGGTCATGACCATCATGTTCTGCGACATGAGCGGCTTCACCTCGATGAGCGAGGGCATGACCCCGCGCGGCCTCGTCAAGGTGATGAACCACTATTTCACGGTGATGTCCGGCCCGATCCGCAGCAACCGCGGCGTCATCGACAAATATATCGGCGACGCCATCATGGCCTATTGGGGGCCTCCGTTCATCGAGGAGGGCGAGCCGGCGGAGTACGCCTGCTTCGCCGCCATCGACATGGCCGACCAGGTGCCCGCGCTGCAGAAGCAATTGCCGGACCTGCTCGGCATCCGCGCCATGCCGGCGCCCTGCGATTTGCGGATCGGGATTGCCACCGGCGAGGTCCTGACCGGCAGCATCGGCTCCGAGCTGATGATGAGTTTTACCGTGATGGGCGATGCCGTGAACCTCGCCTCGCGGCTGGAGATGGTCAACAAGGTCTACGGCACCCGCATCCTGGTCTCGCAGGCGACGGCGGACGCGATCGGCTCGGCCTGCGAGCTGCGCGAGATCGATCGCCTGACGGTCGCAGGCCAAAGCGTGCCGCAAGCCATCTTCGAGGTGATGAGCAAGGCGCACGGCCTCAGCGTCCCGCAAGCGAGCCTGCGCTCGCACTACGCCGAAGGTCTTGCGGCCTATCGCGCCCGGCGCTTCGACGATGCCCGCGCCGCCTTCAACGCGGCGCTCGAGGCCGTCCCCGGTGATGGTCCTGCGCGCACGCTGCTCGCCCGCATTGCGCAGTTCGAGGCTGATCCACCGGGCGCGGACTGGGACGGCGCCTGGCATCTGGAGCAGAAATAGGCCTCACCATTTGAACGAGGCCGCCACCTCATAGCTGCGCGGCGCGCCGAGGATGATCTGGTCGTTGTAGCCGGGATCGCCCCAGGCGGCGTAGAGCTTGTTGGTCAGGTTCCGCACGCGAAAACTGATCCTCGTCTGATCGACACCCGAAAAATAGGCTTTCGGGATATCCACGAACGCGAACGCGTCGAAGATCGTGTAGGCGTTCATCGTGATGAGATTGTCCTGGAAGTTGAAGCGGTCGCCGACGTGGCGGACCGAGCCGCCGATCTCCACCGGCAGCCCCGTGTCGAAGCGGTACGAGGCCCCGGCATTGGCGACGAAGTTCGGAACGTTCGGCGGCGTGTTGCCGGCATAGGACTGGAACACGCCATTGTCGTCGATGAAGTTGAAGTCGATGAAGCGCGACTGCACGAAGGCGACGTTGCCCCACAGCTTCAGCCCGCCGACCGGATTGGCCGCCGCGGAGATCTCGACGCCCCTGGATGCGATCTTGCCCGCGACGTTGAACAGGTTTCCGCTCTCGGGGATGTAGACGTTCCTGCGCTCGATATCGAAGGCCGAGAACGTGACCTCGGCGCGCTTGTCGGCCGATTGCAGCTTGGCCCCGGTCTCATATGTTCGCGTCGTCGTGAGCAGCAGCGGCTGCGTAGGCCTGAGGATGAAGATGTTCGCCACCGTCGGATCGGCCGCGGTCGCATATTGGCTGTACAGCATGAGGCCCGGAACGACCTCCCAGGTGTAGCCGGCGCGGCCGGTGATCGGGTTGAACCCCTTCGAGAACGGATAGTTCGTGACCTGGCTGCCGTCTGGCTTGAATCGGTTCCGCGACAGCTCGATATCCTCGAACCGGATGCCGCCGATCAGGGCGAAGGTCGACGTCAGCTTCAGCCGGTCCTCGAATGACAGCGAGGCGGTGTCGAGATGAGTATAGATCTTCTCGTCGCTGCGCGGGCCGTAGAGGCCGCGATCCGGGTTGATGAGGCTGACGGTGTCGAAGAAGAACTCCGTGTCCTGCGAGACGTTGAACTGCGAGCTGCTCGCCATGACGGTGGTGACGAAGCGGTTGTCCATCCCTGCAACATTGGAGTTGACGGTGAGATCGGTGATGTTGCCGTAGAGGCGCTGCGCGTGATCCAGCGCCAGACGCTCACGATAGATGTTGTTCGGCCCGGAATCGTCGAACGCGTTGTACTCGTTGTTGAACCAGTGCCGGTGCGCGTCGTAGCCGTAGACCTGGCTGCGCAGCGAGACGGCGTTGTTGATGTCCCACTGAAAACCGCTGCGCAGCCACAGCTCGCTGCCGCCGCTGTGGTTGTCGAGAACGTTGTAGGTCGTGGTCAGCGTGCGGGCGTCGATGGTGACGGGATTGAGCGTCCCGGTATGGCCGTTGGGATAGTAGTTGGTCCAGGGGCCGGACACGATCCCCGTCGTCGGCACGATGCCCGGCGCGTTCGCGGGCACCAGCGGCGTGCCCCAGTAGAAGCGGTCCTTGTCCTGCTTGTACTCGGCCGCGCCCCAGATCTTCAGGCTGTCGCTGACGCGATAGTTGAGCTGGCCGGAGACGTTGGAGAGTTTTGAATAGGTGTCGTCGATGAAGCTCCGGTTGTTGAAATGGCTGATGTCGAAGCGGTAGTCGAGGCCGTCGAGCAGCGTGCTGCCGCCCGAGCCGTAGCCGGCGCGATAGCCGTTGAAGGAATCGTAGGAGGTGAAGGCGTCATTGACGATTGCTCCGCTATGCGGCGCCTTGGTGACGTAGTTGATGGCGCCGCCGGTGGCCCCCAGGCCCGCCACCAGCGAGTCCGGCCCCTTGATGATTTCCACCTGCTGCAGGCCGGCCACGTCCATGGGGCGCCCGGTCATGGTCGACGGCCCGATCGGGATGCCGTTGTAGAGGGTGGTGAGCTGGTCGCCGGTGAAGCCGCGCATCGAGAAGATGGCGGGCGCGCCGGGCGCATCGCCCCCGGTCACGCCGGCCGCCGCCCGGGCGACGTCGGTCGTGGTCCGGATGCCGCGATCCTGCATGGTCTGCTGGTCGATGACCTCGACGGTCGCCGGCGTCTGCCGTGCCGTGAGGCCAAGGCGTGAGCCGACGTCGGTGACGGCGGCCGTGTTCAGCGGCGTCGGAACGTTTGCGGGCTGGGTCGCAGGCCTTGCTGCGGCCGGTGCGACGGGCTTTCGACCCGTCGCACGCCGTGCCGCGCGCGATCGCTGCTGGCCGGAGTTTTCGGCGCCAGCCGGCCTGGCGCTGGCGGGGGAGACGACCACCGGGCCGACCTCCCGGGAAGGCTGATCCTGACCCGTGCCCTGCGCTGTTGCCGTGGACGACAGCGGGACCGACGAGAGCAGGGTGATCAAGAGGACACGGGAAAATCCCGGCGTGGCGCCAGACGGGAAACAAGGATTTTGCACGACAACGCTCTGCGGCGACGCAAACAAACCGTCACCGCGGTTGCCTTGGCAGTTCTGCCTTCGCCCCAGGCGGCAGATGCGTTGGCTACTCTTCCGACATCGGGGCACCCCGCCCAATGCGTTCGCGCGTGACCATGGCTGGCAGCAGGTTTCCTGGCTCGCGGGTCATGGCCTTCGACCACCTTCCCAGAGGCCCGAACGGGCTCCAGTGGTTTTGCTGGTCGTCGGCTATCCGCCTACAGTTGCGGGGGCAGCCGCGGAATTGCCCGCCGAAACGGACGCACCGCATTCCCTTAAACGTCCTTGCGGACACTACCGGTCATGAAACTGGCATCTGGTGCGAGGTGCGTCAACATCCGACCGGTGCGGGGGATGCAAGGCGCCCGCCGAGTGTGTCTTTCCGGACAAAAAAGATTCTGGTCCATAACGATGTTCGCCGTGACCCATTTTCCCGGCTTAGGTTTGAGTCCGTGAGGCGTTTTGATGGGGATACGCCGATGACAGAACTCGAGAGCAGGCTCGAGCGGTGCGAGACACTCACCGCGGAATGCGAGCTCATTGCCAAGCTCACCACCGACAGCGCAAAGCGGGACTTCTATCTCAAGCTCGCCGGACACTACGACCAGATGGCGGACGAGGCGCGCCGCGCCGTCGCGACCAGGGCGGTGGCATGAGGCCGCGCTGATTTGCGCAACTGGAGCGCGATGAGATGGGGACCGATCATCGCGCCTGAGGTTGTTGTTTGGGTGTGATGCACGGAGCCACCGTGAGGTTACGGGGCGCGGCCGAAAGCCGTTTTTAACGTCTGTTGCGCATCCTTTGATGCATGCGCGCTCTCGTGCTCATCCTCCTCGCACTCATGACGGCGGCCTGCAATCAGGCGCAAGACATCACGGGCTCGACTCCGGTCTGCGAGATGCGGACCTACAGCTCCTTCAATCCCCGCGACATGAATCAGTGCGTCGCCGCCTGCAAGGCGTGCGACCGCGGCACCACGGTCACCTGCACCACCTCCTGCTCGCTCAAGGGGGCGCGCTGACCGGCCGGCGCCGCCAACGGCCCGGCCCCCGGGGAACGGTGGTATCTTGGAACGGTGTCTTGGCACCGGAACGATTCACATGGGTTAATCGTTGAGCGGTGGGTGGGACGCGGAGACCAGTGGAATGGGTATGCTCGATCCCGGTCGGTTTCTGGTGTCGTGCTCGCATTGCGCGGCCTGGCCGATGGCGGCCAATCTCAAGCGGTCGAGCTGGTCGGCGACCCCGCATGAGGTCCGCTTCGTGTGCCCGCGCTGCCATCGTGAGGAGACCGCGATCGTCTCGCCAAGCGGCGAGCTGACGCCCATCAAGCGCATCGAGGTTCCGCCGCGTGACGTGGCGGCGGCCTGGGCCCAGGCCCAGCGCCCGCGTGGGCGGACATAGGCCGCCAATCCCGCTCGCGCGATTGGAACCCGCGCAGTCGCAAAACGTTCTGTGCCCAGGAATCAACGCAGGCGAACCAACGCGAGCAGAGGCCGGGCGCATGATCAGCGAGCATTTCGACACCCGCACACGGATCAACATGAAGCTGGCGCTCGACCGGATCTGTCGCAATCGGCCCGGCGGCGAGGATCACGGTTTCCGCAGGTCGGTGGCCGAGCACATCATTCGCTGCGCGCTCGCAGGGCGAACCGGCATCGGCCAGCTCGTTGACGCCGGCGAGCGGGCGGTGGTGCGGACGCGCCGCGAGACGGAGCCGGCCTGATTGCGCCGGCGCAAACTTTGCGGGCGGTGTTTCGATCCTCGCGCGACCTCCGGATTGACTCATGGCTCAAACGACCCGTAGATGACGCCTGACGGTTCTCCTCACGGAGATCAAAAGGGAACGTGGTGCGGAATTGTCCCGACGGGATGTTTCCAACGCCATGGCTGCCCCCGCAACTGTAAGCGGTGAGCCTTTCGTCCTGTGCCACTGGGAATCTCGGTCCCGGGAAGGCGACGGTGAGGTAACGACCCGCGAGCCAGGAGACCTGCCGTCAGCCGTGGTCACACGCGAAGATGTCGGTCGGGGAGTACAGGCATCGGCTTCATCAGAGCAATCGCTCCGAGAAACCTTGTTCGCTGTGACGTGCCACTGACGTCATGCCGAGGTTTCGACTGTGTCCCTTGTTCTCTTTGCCGCCAGGCGCCTGAGCGTCGGCCTGTTCGCGTCCGTTTTTCTGACTTCGCTCGATCCTTCCATCGCCCGCGCGCAGCAGGCCGCCGAGGCGCAGCTGCCGCCGATCGAAGTGACGCGCCCTGAGGATCAGAACCGCACGCGCGCGAGGGCCACAGGCGATGGCGACACGAAGAGGCAGCCGAGCCGCGGACCGGCAGGCGAGGGGGCCGGCTCGTCCGGCACTGGTGGTGGAGCGGCCGTTGGCAACGGCGGCATCGTCGGGGCCGCCACCACCGTCATCACGGCCGCGGATATCGCGCATTCGCCGTCACAGTCGCTCGCCGAGATCATCGCGACGCAGACGCCGGGCGCCCAGCTCACGACGTTCTATGGCGGGCCGGTCGGTGCAAAAACCACCGTCGACCTGCGCGGCTTCGGCGCCTTCGCCACCGCCAACACGCTGGTGCTGGTCAACGGAAGGCGGCTGAACGACATCGACATGGCGCAGGTGGACCTCTCCACCATCCCGCTCGATTCCGTCGAGCGGATCGAGATCACGCGCGGCAATTCCGGTGCGGTGCTCTACGGGGACAACGCGGTCGGCGGCGTGATCAACATCGTCACCAGGACTGGCGCCGGCGGACCGCCCGCGGCCGCGCGCATCGAAGCCGGCTTCGGCTCGTTCAACACCCGGCTTGGCAATGTCTCGACGTCGCTCAACTCCGGTCCGTGGTCGACCTCGTTCTACGGCAATGCCGTCAAGACCGACAGCTACCGCGACAACAATCGCTACGTTCAGGAGAACGGCGTTGGCAATTTGAACTACACGGCATCAGGCCTGACCGCGTTCTTCAACGTAACCGGCGATAATCAGGAGCTGAGACTGCCGGGCGGGCGCACCGTCGATCCCTCCATCGGCGTCGACGAGCTCGCGACCAACCGGAAGGGGACCGGCACGCCCTTCAACTACGCCAACCAGCAGGGTTTTGGCGCGTCAGCGGGCTTCACGAAGTCCTTAGTCAACGGCGTCGACCTCATCGTCGATGGCGGCGTACGCGACAAGAAGCAGCAGAGCGCGTTCTTCTTCAGCCCGACGCCGGTCCCCGCCTTCTTCACGTCGACCTATGTCGACGCCCATCTGACGACGTGGTCGATCACGCCGCGGCTCAGCGTGAAGAGCCTGCTGCTCGGAATGCCGTCGCAGCTCCTGACCGGCATCGACTATACCGATGCGAACTTTCAGCAGAACCGCGGCGCCGGCCAGGGTCTCGCCGCCTGGCACAATTACGACCTCAGGCAGCAGACGGTCGCTGGATACTTCCAGCACACGGTGAGCGTCACGCCGGCGACCGATGTGTCCTACGGCGCGCGGGCGCAGAACGTCAGCCTCTCGGCGCGCGACAATTTCGATCCCGCAGCTCCCTTCAACGCCGACATCGGGGCGCTCCCGCTCAGGAGCGACGAGACGCAATACGCGCTGCATCTCGGTGCCGAGCATCGCCTCAACGGCATGGTCTCGCTGTTCGGCCGCGCTGCGCGCGCCTTCCGCACGCCCGACGTCGACGAGCGCCTGTCGTCAGGCCCGTCATTCGACCCCTTCTTCAATCCGCTGCCGCAGACGTTTCAGCTCAGGACCCAGACCTCAGAGGACATCGAGGGCGGGCTGCGCATCAGAGGGGGCGGACTGCAAGTGCAGAGCAGCCTCTATTTGATGGATCTCACCAACGAGATTCATTTCAATCCGGTCCTGTTCTACAACACCAATCTCGATCCGACCCGCCGTTACGGCTCGGAGACAAGTCTCTCATATCGTGTCAACGACACCCTGCTGCTGCGCTCCGGCATGGCCGTTACGCGGGCGATCTTCCGCGAAGGCATCTGGGCCGGCAACGACGTTCCTCTGGTGTCGCGCTACACGGCGAGCGCGGGCCTCACCTGGAACATCTGGCAGAACTATCTTGTGCTCGACGCCACCGCGCGCTTCTGGAGCGAGCGTCGCATGGACAACGACCAGGCCGGAACCCAGCGGCCGATCCCCGCCAACGGCACGATCGACCTCAAGCTCAGCGGACAATATGAGCGCTACTTCTGGTCGCTCAGCGTCAACAATCTCCTGAATGCGCTCTACTACGACTACGCCATCGCAAGCACCTTCACCGACGGCCGCTTCAGCGCCTATCCGCTGCCCGGCCGCACCTATCTGCTCAAGGCCGGCGCCACGTTCTGACGGGCTGTCACCCGCTGCCAAATGGACTAGAGTTCGAAAACGAAGGAGACCCGCTTGAGCGACGAGGTCCATTGGCGCGACGACATCGCGTCGCTGGTCTTTGCCGTCACCGGGCATGGCGCGATCTGCGCCGTGCACCGGGGCGCCTTCCGGACGCTGCTCGGCGCCGAGCCCACGCCGGAGCAGTGCCTCGGCTATTTCCGGCGCTTTGAAGCCGCCTTTCGCGCCGCCGCCGGGGCCAAGATCGCCCGGAGGAATATCCCGCCCGGGACCAGCCTGCATCTTACCAGTCGCGATGTCGCCCGGAAGCTGCTAGAAGACCGCCAGATTGCCAACGGAGAATCCCCATGAGCCCGTCCCAGCTCACCAATGCACAGGTTACGCATCTGCCGGTCGCAGCCGGTCAGGTGGGGCGGCTTTCGCAGGCCCTGATGGCCATGGTGCTCGGTGTCTTCATCGTTGGCGTGGTCGGCTTCTCGCACATCGACGTCGTGCACAATGCCGCGCACGATGTGCGCCATTCGAACGCGTTCCCCTGCCACTAGCCGGGATGGCATGAGCATTTTTCGCTCGATCGTCTTCTCGTCGGTCATTGCCGGTTTCATCGTTGGTCTCATCGTCACGGTCGCCCAGCAATTCGGCACCGTCCCCCTGATCCTGAAGGCCGAGGTCTTCGAGAAGGCTGGGGAGACCCATCAGCACGACGCCGCAACGGCGGCGCCGGCGGCGGGCCACGACCATGCGTCCCACGATCACGCCGATCACGACCATGGCGCCGGGGCGTGGGAGCCGCGCGACGGGCTGGAGCGCAACGCCTACACGGCCGCCGCCAACGTGCTGACGGCCATTGGCTTTGCGATGCTGCTCGCCGGCTTCTTCGCCGTCCGCAGCGGCGCCACCGGCGAGGGCGTGTCCTGGCACGAAGGCCTGATGTGGGGACTGGCGGGCTTTGCCGTGTTCACCGTCGCGCCCGGCCTCGGCCTGCCGCCGGAGCTTCCGGGCATGGAGGCGGCCCCGCTGCTGTCGCGCCAGATCTGGTGGCTGGTCGCCGTGCTTGCGACGGCTGCGGGCCTTGCCCTGATCGTGTTCCGCCGCTCGGCGCCGGCGGCGATTGCGGGCGTGGTCCTCCTGATCCTGCCGCATTTGATCGGCGCGCCCGAGCTCGCGCACGGCCAGTCCAACGTGCCGGCCGCGCTGCTGCACCAGTTCGTCACCGCCGTCACGGTGACCAGCCTGGTGTTCTGGACCCTGCTGGGCGCCGTGACGAGCGCGCTGTTTGCCCGTTTCGATTCCGGGGTTGCGCGCGCCTAGAGCATGATCCGGAAAAGTGCGCAGCGGTTTTCCGAAAAGATCATGCTCAAACAACAACCTAAAGCGCGATGATGATTCATCTCATCGCGCTTTAGATCGGCGACCTTCAGTCCCCGATGACGCAGAGGACGGTGGGCCCGAGAATCGGCGCCAGTGCCGCAATTGCCGTGAGGACGGTTGCTGCGCCCATCGCAGCCAGCGCTGGCTTGCGGATTTTCAGGCCCGCCGTGCGGGACCGCCAGCCGATCCAGCCCCAGGCGCCCAGCACCACGGCGATCGACAGGATTGTCATCAGGCCGTGCGCGCGGCCCAGCACGGCGATCGCGCCGCCGACGCCGGCGAGCGCGACGGCAGGCAACGCGAAAGGGAGCACGCAGCACGCCGCGCAGGCCACGGCGATCGTCGCCGTCGCGACGGCTGCGCCTGCGGCCTTGCCGCCGCCGGGCCCGGTCTCGGCAGAGATCTTGGCTGTGCAGCCGCAAGCCGGCGACGTCTCCGACGGGAGGTTGCAGGACGGTCCAATAACGCTCATGTGTTTCTCCTCGATCTTGTGCGTCAAGGACCGGATCGGTACGCCCTCAAGCCACTTGAGGTTCAAGCGAAAAGTGAAAGCTTCCATGAGAATTGGCGTCCTCGCCGAAGCCGCCGGCGTCTCCGTTCCCACCGTCCGCTATTACGAGAGCGTCGGCCTGCTGACGCCGCCGGCGCGGCAGGGCGGCCAGCGCATCTATGGCAGCGACGATCTCAAGGCGCTCAGCCTCATCAGGCGCTGCCGCGAGCTCGATTTTTCGATCGATGAGATCCGTGCAGTCCTGGCTTCGGTGCAGGCTCGCTCGCCTTGCAGCGAAACCAAAACCTTTGCGGAGAAGCATCTCGGATCGATCCGGGCCAGGATCGCCGAGCTGCGTGCACTGGAGGCGACCGTGGCCGCGCTGGTCAACGGCTGCGAGACGACATGTTGCGATGGCGCCGCGCCCGACTGCGTGATCCTGCAGGGGGGATGCGGGACATCCCTGTCCCCGTCATCCTGAGGCGGCCGCTTCTTCAGCGGCCCTCGAAGGATGAACGGCCCGGCTGCATCGGGGCCGTTCATCCTTCGAGGCTCCGCATGGGACGCGTTGCGTCCCATGCCTCGCGCCTCCAGCGACAACGGCTTCGCCGTTGCGCGGGGATGACGGGTTGACGGTCTCGGACGCGACTCAGTCGGGCGGCCAATCGACGCCACGGCGCCGGGCGCGCTCAATTGGTCATGAAATCTGACGTTGTGGATGACACCCGAGGCCGAGGGGTACCTCGGTAGCTATTTCCGTGTCTTGCGGGCCACGATTGTGCTGTCTGTGCAACATTTCAAGGCGATCTGACCTTTATCGCCGCCCGTTCGCCCCAGCGCCGCTTTTTGGCCACACCCTGACATGAATAAAATCTCTGTCATGTTTTGAAGGTGCGAGCGCGCCCCGACGGCAGGCGGCGGGAAATCCAGGGGTCGACTCAAATGTCGATTCAAATCTTGGGTTTGATTTTCCGGGTCTGACAAGGGTCGCCAAGGAAACTGGTCGCGATGGACGCGAAGACCGACATCAAGCAGAGGCTGCCGAGCCGTCACGTGACGGAAGGCCCTGCGCGCGCGCCACATCGCTCGTATTTCTACGCCATGGGTCTGACCACCGATCAGATCCACCAGCCCTTCGTCGGCGTCGCCTCCTGCTGGAACGAGGCCGCGCCCTGCAACATCGCCCTGATGCGCCAGGCGCAGGCCGTGAAGAAGGGCGTGGCGTCGGCCGGCGGCACGCCGCGCGAATTCTGCACCATCACCGTGACCGACGGCATCGCCATGGGCCATGACGGCATGCGCTCCTCGCTGCCGTCGCGCGAATGCATCGCCGATTCCGTCGAACTCACCGTCCGCGGCCATGCCTATGACGCCCTGGTTGGCCTCGCCGGCTGCGACAAGTCGCTGCCCGGCATGATGATGGCCATGGTCCGCCTCAACGTGCCCTCGATCTTCATCTATGGCGGCTCGATCCTGCCCGGCAATTTCCGCGGCCAGCAGGTCACCGTGCAGGACATGTTCGAGGCCGTCGGCAAGCACTCGGTCGGCGCCATGTCGGACGAGGACCTCGACGAGATCGAGCGCGTGGCGTGCCCCTCGGCGGGCGCCTGCGGCGCGCAGTTCACCGCCAACACGATGGCGACCGTCTCCGAAGCGATCGGGCTGGCGCTGCCTTACTCCGCCGGTGCTCCGGCACCGTATGAAATCCGCGACGCCTTCTGCATGACCGCGGGCGAGAAGGTCATGGACCTGATCGCGCAAAACATCCGTCCGCGCGACATCGTCACCCTCAAGTCCCTGGAGAATGCGGCAGCCGTTGTCGCAGCCTCCGGCGGCTCGACCAATGCTGCGCTGCATCTGCCGGCGATCGCGCACGAGGCCGGCATCAAGTTCGACCTGTTCGACGTCGCCGAAATCTTCAAAAAGACACCTTATGTCGCGGATTTGAAGCCGGGCGGCCGTTATGTCGCCAAAGACATGTTTGAAGTAGGTGGCATCCCGCTTCTGATGAAGACGCTGCTCGACAATGGCTTCCTGCACGGTGACTGCCTCACCGTCACGGGCCGCACGATCGCCGAAAACCTCAAGAGCGTGAAATGGAATCCGCACCAGGATGTGGTGCACCCGGCAGACAAGCCGATCACCGTCACAGGCGGTGTGGTGGGTCTGAAGGGCAATCTGGCGCCAGAAGGTGCGATCGTGAAAGTCGCGGGAATGTCCAATCTGAGGTTCACCGGTCCGGCGCGATGCTTCGACCGGGAGGAGGACGCGTTCGCGGCCGTCCAGAACCGCACCTACCGCGAAGGCGAGGTCATCGTGATCCGCTACGAGGGTCCCAAGGGTGGCCCCGGAATGCGGGAGATGCTCCAGACCACTGCGGCGCTGACCGGGCAGGGCATGGGCGGCAAGATCGCGCTGATCACCGATGGCCGGTTCTCCGGCGCCACCCGCGGCTTCTGCATCGGCCATGTCGGACCTGAAGCCGCCGTGGGCGGGCCGATCGCGCTGCTCGAGGATGGCGACATCATCGAGATCGACGCGGTAGACGGAAACCTTAACGTAAAATTGAGCGATGCCGAGCTCGCCCAGCGCAAGACCAAATGGAGCGCTCGTGCGACTAACCACACGTCGGGTGCGCTCTGGAAATATGCTCAGCAGGTTGGACCAGCGGTCGGTGGGGCAGTGACCCATCCGGGCGGCGCGCACGAGAAACAGTGCTATGCGGACATCTAGGCGTACCATCGTAGCGTTCGTTTTGGGAGCTAGCGCGCTGGCTGCGCCCGCGCTTGCCTTCGACGGCGCACCCGTGAACCAGAAGGACACGGCCATCCCGGTGGTGACCACCCTGCCGGGCGCTGCCGGTGCCGTGCGCAGCAAGGTCGCTCCGGCGACCACACCCCAGGAAACCTCGCTGAGTGCGTTGCAATATGCTGCCGAGGGCGGCCACCCGATCGCGCAATGGAAGCTCGGCCGCATGTACGCCAATGGCGACGGCGTGGCCCAGGACGATCTGCGCGCCTTCGAATATTTCACCCGGATCGCCAACGCCCACGCCGAGGACAGCCCCTCGGCGCCGCAGGCGCAGATCGTGGCCAACGCCTTCGTCGCGCTCGGCCGCTACTATCTGAGCGGCATTCCGAACTCGAAGATCAAGTCGGACCCGGACCGGGCGCGGGAGATGTTCTCCTATGCCGCGTCCTATTTCGGCAATGCGGACGCCCAGTACGACCTGGCCCGGCTCTATCTGAAGACCCCGGACGCCTCGCGCGAGGATTTCCGCTACGGCGCCCGCTGGCTCGGCCTTGCCGCCCAGAAGGGGCAGCACGAGGCGCAGGCGCTGCTCGGCCAGATGCTGTTCAACGGCGACAAGCTGCCGCGGCAGGCCGCGCGCGGCCTGATGTGGCTGACGCTGGCGCGTGACAGCGCCGGTCCCGAAGAGACCTGGATCAAGGAAAACTACAACCGCGCCTTCGCCAAGGCCTCCGACGACGACCGCGCCATGTGCCTCCAGATGCTGGAGCAGTGGGTGCAGGGCCGGCGGGAGTAATCACTCCACGCAGTGCCGTAGGGTGGGCAAAGGTGCCTTGGCGCCGTGCCCACCATCTCTCTCCGCAATTGCGAATGGTGGGCACGCTGCGCTTTGCCCACCCTACGGCAGTTGCGACTGCCGCTCGCGCCCGCCGACTGCGCCCGGCCTACGCCGCCTCCAGATCCAGATCCGCCCACACCGGCACGTGGTCCGACGGCTTCTCCCAGCCGCGCACATAGCTGTCGATGCCGACATTGGCGAGCTTGTCGCTGGCCTGCGGCGACAGCAGCAGATGGTCGATCCGCAGGCCCTGGTTCTTCTGCCAGGCGCCGGCCTGGTAGTCCCAGAAGGTGTAGAGCCCGGGCTCGTCCGTCACCGCGCGCAAGGCATCGGTCAGCCCGAGGCCGAGCAGGGACTGAAAGCTCTCCCGCGTCTCGGCCTTGAACAGCGCGTCCTCCGTCCAGGCCGCCGGATTATGCACGTCGCGGGCGTGCGGGATGACGTTGAAGTCGCCAGCCAGGATCAGCGGCTCCTCTTCCTTAAGTCGCTCCCTCGAATACTCAAGAAGCCGCGACATCCATTTGAGCTTGTAGGGATATTTGTCGGTGCCGACCGGGTTGCCATTGGGCAGATAGAGACAGGCGATGCGCAGCACGCCGTTCTTGAGCGTCACCACGCCCTCGAGGAAGCGGGCATGCGCGTCCTCATCGTCGCCCGCGAGCCCCGACTTGGTCTCGTCGAACCTGAGCTTCGAGAGCAGGGCGACGCCGTTGAAGGTCTTCTGCCCGTGGGTGACGACGTTGTAGCCGAGCGCCTCGATCTCCAGCCGCGGAAAGGCGTCGTCGACGCATTTGATCTCCTGCAGGCAGACGATGTCCGGTTGGCACTCCCTGAGCCAGGTCAGGAGAAGGTCGATGCGCTGCCGGACCGAATTCACGTTCCAGGTGGCTACTCTGATCGGCATGTCCGGGCTCCTGGGGCATGATCCGGAAAAGTGCGCAGCGGTTTTCCGAAAGATCATGCGCAAACAATAACCTGAAGCGCGATGACGATTCATCCTGATCTCATCGCGCTTTAGGCAGGGGCCATTGTTAGAACAAACTGCAAACGCGCCCGTCAAGGACGGCACAAATTCTCCCACAAAATTAACCCGGCTTAAGCCCCCGCCGGGCCATTGATGGGAAAAGGGTTTTTCGGATGTCATGGCCGGACAAATCAACTGAGCGAGCAGAGCCGGCCGACGGCCTGATCGGGGCGTTCCTGTACTGGCTCGGCGGCTTCGAGATCGAGGACGGCCTGACCGCCGATCTCAGCGCGCGCGAGCTGCGCAGCATCCGCGCCCGGCAGATCGATGCGGTGACGCAACTCACCCCGGTGACCATCGCGGTCGCCATGCTCAACGTCGCCATCGTGCTGATCCTGTTCTGGGGCAGGGGCTGGAACGACTTGCTCTCGATCTGGGGCCTGATGCTGTTCGCCAGCGCCTCGCTCGCGGTTCGCTCGTGGCGGCGCTCCCGCCGGAAGCCGCAGCAGGAGGCCTCGCCCCGCGCGGCGCGGCAGATGATGCGGCAGGCATTCCTGTTCGCCGCGATCTGGGGCACGCTGCCGCTCGTGCTGTTCAGCCGCGTCGAGCCGACCAGCCAGCTCATCCTGGCCTGCCTGATGGTCGGCATGATGTCCGGCGCGTTCACGCTCTCGACCTTTCCGCGCGCCGGCCTCGTCTATCTCGCCACCATGACGATCGCCTGCGCCGGGGCGATGCTGATGTGCGGCTCCGGGCCCTATCTCGTCACCTCGGTATTCCTGCTGCTGTTCGCCTTCTTCATGGCGCGCAACATCGTCTCGCAGGGCAATCTGTTCCTCGGCAATCTCAAGGCCCAGCTCAAGCTGGAGCAGCAGACCGAGATCATTTCGCTGCTGCTGGCGGAATTCCAGGAGAACGCCAGCGACTGGCTGTGGCAGACCGACGCCGAGGGCCATCTCACCGACGTGCCGGAGCGCTTCGCCGAAGTCGCGCAACTGCCGCTTCAGCTGCTGAGGGGCACGCATTTCGCCGACGTGCTCGACATGCTCTGTCCCGAGGACAAGAACGCCGCCTACGACATTGTCGGGCTGATGGAGCACGCCGAGCCGCTGCACGAGATGAACCTCAGGGTCGTCGCCGGCGGCGAGGCGCGGCTGTGGTCGCTGACCGCGAAGCCCGCCTATGACCGCGACGGCCAGTTCCTCGGCTATCACGGCTTCGGGCGCGACGTCACCGAGCGCTGGCGCGCGGAGAAGGCCGAGGCCGAAAGCCGCGCCAAGTCGGACTTCCTGGCGGTGATGAGCCACGAGATCCGCACGCCCATGAACGGCGTGCTCGGGCTTGCCAGCATGCTGCTCGAAACCCGGCTCGACCCCGAGCAGCGCGAAGCCGTCACCACGATCCGCGAGTCCGGCGACAACCTCCAGCGCATCCTCAACGACATCCTCGATCTCAGTAAGCTCGAGGCCGGACGCTTCGCCTTCGAGGCGATCGACTTCGCCCCGCAGGCGCTGGTCGAGACGGTCGCAACCGTCGTGCGCGCGAGCGCCAAGAGCAAGGGGCTGGCGGTGAGGGTCGAGCTCGATCCGAACCTGCCGCCGACGCTGCGCGGCGACGTCGCGCGCATTCGCCAGGTGCTGCTCAACCTCGCCTCCAACGCGGTGAAGTTCACCGATTCCGGCGAGGTGACGATATCGGCCACCTGCCAGGCCCGCCGCGACCTGCTGGCGACCGTCGAATGGACTGTCACCGACAGCGGCATCGGCATCGCGCCCGAGAAGCTTGGCAAGCTGTTCAGTGATTTCGCCCAGGCCGACGCCTCGATCAGCCGCCGCTTCGGCGGCACCGGGCTCGGGCTTGCCATCTCACGGCGCATTATCGAGCAGATGGGCGGCACCATTGGCGTGACCTCCACACCGGGCGAGGGCTCGACCTTCCGCTTCACGCTGGTGCTGCCCTGGAGCCAGGCGCAGCTCTCCGGCGAGGCGGGCGGCCGCGACGAGACCGACGATCTCAAGCAGCGGATCGCCGCCCTCGAACGGCCGCTGAAGGTGCTGGTCGCCGAGGACGACGCCGTCAACCGCATGGTCGTGAGCAAGATGTTAGGAGCCTTCGACGTCGAGCTCCGCGTCGTCACCGACGGCGTCGAAGCCGTCGCAGCCGCCGCGGCAGGCGACTACGACGTCGTGCTGATGGACGTGCGCATGCCCGACATGGACGGCCTTGCCGCGACCCGCGCCATCCGCGCCAAAGGCGGGCGCTTCGAACACCTGCCCATCGTCGCGCTCACCGCCAACGCCTTCCCCGAGGACGTCAGGATCTGCCGCGAAGCGGGCATGTCGGACTTTCTGGCCAAGCCGCTGCGCAAGCCGGCACTGGTCGCGGCGCTGCTGCGCGCGTTGGACCCTGCGTCCGCCCCCATGCTGGCGGAGGACGCGCCGTTGCAGCCGGGGCTGCTGCCGGTCGAGGCGGACTGGACGGATGAGGAAAGGCAGATGACCGGCGCCTAAGGCCGGTCAGATCGAGAAGCTGGCGCTGCGGCTTAGGACGCTGGCGCTGGAGGGTGTTGCGCTAGAGGAGATCCAGGCCAAAGCTTCTCAATCGCCGCACGGCTCGTCACAAAATCAGTCCATACATTGGTGCGGGCATGAGGTACTTCGCCAACCACTAGCGGGTGCGTCACATGCACCCACACGTCGTCGGGAGACTTCCGGCAATACGCTTCATTAATCTCATGATTCAACCAAAACTGCGGAGGCACTATCTCGAATAGGGTGGAATTCGGCCTCCCCCTTCTCTTAGCCCAAATGGGCAATTTCCCCTCAAAGGCTCTTTGCCTGATTTCTATGGTCGCATTCCAAAATGGCTTCATCGCCTCCAAATCTTTTTCCGCATACTCGCGCCGCTCGCCCCATTTGCCCAGGGTGACGCGCCATATTGCCTCTAATAGCGTGGCGTCCTTGACCAACGATGAATCAAAGATCAGGTTTGCCGGTGCCTGGATTGGCTCTGCTGCTTCGGACTTCAATTCGGCTTCCAGGGCGCGCTTGATATACCAGTAGAGAAACCAAACCACCGCAATTGCGGCGATTACCGAAAAGCCAACGTCTCCAAACTTTTCGATCATTTCGGCCACCGTGTGGCCGACGAGGCGTTCAAGCTGATGCTTGACCCAATCCTCGAATACGATGGTCCATATGGTGTGAAAGGCGAGCGCAAGAGCCAACGTTCCGCCGCCGAGCACTAAAGGGAAATTGTCAGATTTACGCGCCATTTCGCCCCCTCAGGGCAAGTTACCCCAGGAGGGTCCGATTCATAAAATATGAAATCCACATGTCCCCGGGTCATATGCGAGATCGATGGCTTGCATCGGGAGAACGGCGAGCTTCGCCGTGCCTAAAGCGCGCCTCGATATCCGGATATCAGTTGCGCTCCGCGGGGGGCGTACGACTGATGGGCTTGCGCTCCGCCGGATGTGAAGCCAGTCTGCCGCGATGACAAAGCGTCTGCCGAACGGCGGTCAGGCACTCCTCGATATGCGCAAGATCGAGGAGTATTGTTTGGACCCCTCGCACCCGCGGGGCCGGCACAAAGCCCGGGTATTCCGTGAGGCCCTTGGCCTTCGGCAGAGCGATGCATCGTGGCTGCGCGATGCTCTGCTCGAAGCTGCACAATCCGGCGAAGCCTTACAGGATGGAGAGGGGGCTTGGGGGACGCATTGGCGCCTCGATACGACCGTGAGGCGACACGGGAAGAGTGTTGTGGTAAGAACAATCTGGATCATACGAACCGGCGAGAGGGTGCCGAGGTTCGTCACCTGCTGGGTGTTGTGATGAGAACGAAAAAGGCCAGGAGCGAAGGACCGTCCATTCTGGACGTGGTGGCATTGCTGACGGACCTTCCCGGGCAGCAGCTTGCTCGTGGACAGGTCGGCACTGTCATCGAACAGCTTGATGACAAGACGCTGCTCGTGGAGTTTAGCGACGACCAAGGTCGTGCCTACGCGATTACGCCCTGCCCGGGGGCCGAATTACTCGTCCTGCACTATGTCCCGGAAGCCGCCTGAACGTCGTACGGCAGGGCTGAAATGATGTCCTCGGCGGTCCACAAAGTGCTCGGTGACAGTGCTGGACTGCAACCGGCCGCAACGCGGCGCCTTACAGTTTTCCATAGACCCGCCCGGCGACCGCCTTCAGGTGCTCGACCGAGCCGGACTCCGGATGCGGCTTGACCGGTGCGAACAGGATCGAGGCCTGCCTGCCGTTCTTCCAGACAAAGATGTTGACGGCGTTGCCGTTGCCCTTGGTGCAGGAATGCTCGCCGAACGCTTCACGGCCGAGCTCGGGGATCGCCACGTGCTGGCACGGGCCTGCGCGCTTCATCATGCTGATGACGGTGTCGCGCGAGATCGCAATCACCGCGACGACCATGGTGTTGGCCTCGCGATCGAACATCATGCAGCTGCCCGCGCCGGTTCGCTGGACCTGCAGCGTGCTCTTGTCGAGGAAGCCGTCGGCATCGGCGGCGTCAAGCCATTCGCAGTCGCCGAACCGCTCGCTGGTCCTGGTCACGTTGCCGATGGCAATTCGCGCGACCTGGGTGAGGGGGCCGAGCAGCGCGTCGTCGGCGCGCCGGCCGATCGGAGTGACGCTGATCTGCAGGATGTAGTCGCCGGACAAGGCGACGACCGCAGCCTCCTGGCGCGGCGCGTCGGCGGCGGTCGTCCCGCGCTGGCCTTCCTCGCCGATCCCGGACACCGCGCCAAGCGGCATGCGCTCTGCGAGCGTGTTGACGAAGGTCGCATACAATTCCCTGGCACGGTCCTTGTCGGGATTGCGGAACACGGTCAGCAACATCGTGTCGCCGCGCCCGGCCGAGTAGATGCAGCCGCGGCCGTCCTGATTTGAAATCAGCGACCATTTGAGCGCCGGCATCGCGCCGCCGAGCTCCTTTGCGCTGATGAACGGGCAGGTTTCGGCCGCGTGCGCGGGAAGGGCGGCTGCAATGGCGAGGAAAAGAACGAGGCAACAGAACAGACGAGCGATCATGCGCATGGGATATTGACTACCGCTATTGGCGCGCTACGGCCAATGAAGATAAGCATTGTTCGCCGTGGCGCTATGATTGCGCGAGGATATCTGAACCTCGATCACGCTGCCAGTTTAGCTACGCGCACCGGGGCGAGCTTGCGCAGCGTGGCACCCAATTCGTCTCGGCCCGTTCCAGGCCATACCGAATGCTCGCCAGCCAAGTCGCCTCGCAAAGCTTCCAGTCGGTTGCCCAGCAGCGCAACGAAATCGCAAGCATTGGGGCGTTGTTCATCTGCACCCAGTTTTCAACGGGGCACTTTGGCAACGTCGGTCGGAAACCCTTCGGAACGTGTCGCTATCGAATGGCGCACCACACAGGATAGAAGTGCGAACATATATATCATTGAAATTACTGTATAATTTCCCATTTGTGGGGCGGATGGCTGCGCGCACGGGCGGACGCTCGCCCCCAGAGGCGTCTGAAGCCCGAATGCGCTAGATAAAATGTTGGCCCTTTAAAGTGAACAGTTGCTCGCCGCTGCGTGGCGCCTCTTCGGCCTCCTACAATCCGTCCTTTTAGAATCCAATGCTTGGCGAGTGTCGGACTTTGCTACAGACTAGCCAGATGACAGAAAGCGGCGGCCCTGCGACGCAGGCCGGCATCGATTATCAGAATAAGATTGCGGCGCTTTATCTCGGCGACCTCCTGAGCCTCGACAGCGAGACCTCCGTGCGAGTGATCGCGGTCCGCGTAGAGGCGCCGGACGACGTCGATGACATCGTCGTAAAACATGCCGACGGACAGCGGCGCTGGATTCAAGCTAAGCTCACTCTGACCACCGATGGCGGTGCATGGCAAAAGCTCTGGTGTGCATTTCACGCGCAGCAACAAGCTCAGGAGTTTTCGCCGGCAGACAGACTCTGCCTCACGATGGGAGAGGGCAGCGCGCTGGCCAAGAGCCTTCACGAATGCGCAGCCAGAACGACCTCTTCGGCCGATGCCGAGTGGCGCGCACGTCTTACGAAGCCACAGCTGAAACTCGCCGAGAGCATCGATGCAGTGATCGGCGGATCGTCCTACGCCATCTTTCAGTGCTTGGACGTCGAGATACTCACCCTAACGCAAATCCAATCGCTTGCTGTCGAGCGCGTCCCCCCGTCGAACCAGCCACCAGCGACGCTGCTTTCGATCCTACAAGCGATTGCAGGCGAGGGTGCCGCCAAGCGCCAACAGTTTCAGGCCGCGGCGCTGCGCGCGAGGTTGAGGAGCGAGCATTCCGTCCGCCTCGATCCGCCAAAGCATTGGGGGCTGCCAGCATATTTGACGGTGGTTTCGCGGCACACGATCGCAGTGCCTGGAACTTCGATCGGTGGACATGCGGCAAGAGCGTTTCATTGGCCACGCGCGATTTGCAGCCGGCGCGAGTACGTCGATTTCGAGGACGAGCTTTTTTTTGAGCGGGATGATCCGGCCGCCGCGGAGTTCGACCTTCGGCTTTTTCCGTCACCTCAACTGGCACAATGCATCGTCCACGCCGGACCTGGGTTCGGGAAGAGCGCGCTGCTCGTCGCCCTCGCTGAGAGAACGGCGCGTGAGAGCACTCTTGTTCCGGCGATACTGCCGCTTTCGGCACTCAGCGAGAGCGGCCTCGATATCTTGCAATACCTGAACGGCCCGTTCAACGCGCAGTTCGCTGTCGCCATAGACTGGACGCGCCTATGCGAAACCGGCTCCGCGCTGATCATGCTCGACGGTCTCGACGAGGTGCCCCTCACAGGGCGGGTCGCCGTCGTTCAAAAGTTCGAGCGCTTCGCCAACCGCTTTCCCGCCATTCCCTGGATGCTGACAGTGCGCGATCTCGCTGTGCTCCCCGCCGGCTTCGAGGCCGAGAAGTTGGAACTCCGACCTCTGAAGAACAGCGAGATCGCAGCCTTCGCCAAAGTTGTCCAGCCGGCCATCGGGGATTATGAAGCGGAGAGCCTTATCGGACGGGTGACCGCCTATCCGGAACTCGAGCGGCTGGTCCGCATCCCGCTGTTCCTTGCGCTTCTGCTTGCTACCTGGAAGTCGGGCGATCCGATTCCCAAGCGCAGGACCGAGTTGATCGAATCCTACCTCAAGACGCTGTTCCGACCAGAGGAGCACAAGGAAGCAAGGCGCGCGGCCGACCCCGAGCTGTTGCGCGACGCGATGCAGGATCTAGCCTACAAGCTTCTCGAATCCGGCGCGATCGGTACAAGCGAGCGCGACGTCCGTAGACTGCTCGCAACCTACGCATCGCCGGCGGCCCCATCGGAGACATTGTTCGACGACGCCCTCCGCTGCGGGATCTTAAGTAGGCCGGTCAGCGGCCGGCTCGGCTTCCCATTCCCAATTGTCCAAGAGTACCTCGCCGGTCAGGAACTGGCAGACAAGCATTCGAGCGAAGTACCGAAACGGGCGGCGCAAGCGGTCCAGCGTCCATGGGCCCAGGCCGTTCAGTTCGCACTTGAGCGGTTGCCGGACAGCACACAGGTCGTGCAGGACCTGCTCGACGCGGAAGACGACGCGTTCGCGACGACTACGCGGCTTCTGGCCCATTGCATCCTCAATGGCATGCCGTGCGCGGATACCGTACGTGCGTCGGTCGGAGAGCGTCTCGCGAAGATATGGCACCGGCAAAGTTTCCGCACGGCAAAACGCGTCGGGCAGTTGATCGACGACGGATGGAGCAGTCCCCCAGGGCCGGCGGTTCGCGAGGCGCTGCGACGCCGCAGCGTGCTGCGCGAAGGTGCCGACGCAATCCTGTCGCGGCTTAGCGACGACGTCCTAACGCTTGACGTTCTCTCAAGCTATCTAAAGCGCCCAACCTACCTCGCCCATCTTGGCGATTTTCAGATCGCCGTGAACCGTATACCGGATAAGGCATTTCGCCTATACCTAGGTGCGGTCCGCTCCGGCGCTTATGGAGATGACGTCTGGGCCGCGGCGGCACTGATCGGCCAATTGAAGCCCAGTGGAATAAGTCAGCAGGATCTGCGCCAAGCCATCGAGGACATCGATCTTCCTGTAGGCATCAGGCTCGCCGCGATCGGCCTGCTAGGCGGGCCCCCGACGCCCTTGTTCTGGATGCTAGCGCGCGAGGCGCTTTCGCAAGAGCGCGCCAGCGATCATTGGGCAGCAATTCGGGCGCTGGGGCGCATGAGCGGCGCGGCAACTCACGTAGAAGCTTTGCTACGCGACGCGTCACTGCCTCGAGAAGCACATTTCGGGATCATCGATCATCTAGGCGATGTATTTCCTGAGGAAACTTATCAGACTCAATTTCTGGCAGGTCTCTATACGGATACCGGTTTGTCGCCGGATGTTCGCGCGCGAATGCTAGTGCGGGCAGCCGACTTCGGGCATCGCCCTGCCTTCGAGCATCTTCTCGACCAGTTCGCCGATCTGCCGACGCCGCACGCGGCGCGCTTGCTCAATGCGCTCTCTCTCTATCCAGAACGATCTATGGGCGATCGCATTATCGCTGCGCTACGTGCGCGAACGCTCACTCCCGAAGAAAAGGTCCGGTTTGCAGGCGCATTCCTAACCGGTGCTACTTATAAGTACGAGCGGCCGACCTACGACGGCGGTGTACTTCGGCCAGTGCCGCCCCACCCGTCCTTCACCGATTTACTTGCGTTGCTCGAAGAGTGGTGGACCAAGACGCATTTCGATCTCGCCGACAACCTCGCCATGACCGAATTGGCGGCGCGCCATCGCCTGGCGAGAGCTGCAGATAGATTGCGCGAACTGGCGGGCGATGTCATTCGAACGAGAGATACGAGAACGCACGAGAATCCGTTGAACTATCGCATTCGCTCAGCGATCGACGAACTGGCGCGGCAGAGACTCTATCTTGATCTCCAGACCGCAATTCACTTGGCTGAGAATTCCGATTCCAATGCCGAACTGGGGGCAATCTATCACATCGGCGCAATTGGCACGCCGGCGGCGCTGGAATACCTCTTGGAAAGATCGCGCCGATTTGACGACACCTACTCGAGTGTCTTCCAAGCGGTCGAATCGATTTCTTCAAAATTGGGCTTGAAGGTGCTGGAGGATGACAAGGGCCTGAGGCTCGTTCCTCGTCGCCACCGGTACGAAAGCGATAAGTAATGCCAAGTGCCTCTAGGAGCCAATACCGCTTCTCAGAAGCAATCATTGTCGCAGGGCTCTCAAAGGCGAGCCCTAACGTTCCGTTTGTATGCAAATTGCGCCGCCGATGAGAATTCAACTGTCTCGAAGGATTGGATTGCGATAGGAGCCGCTCCGCCGTCAGGTTGTATCGAAGCCGCCGCGCGTTGGTCCGGCAAGCCCCAACGCTTGGGGACCTCGCGATGATCCTATACTACCCCTGTTTTGCCCGACGTGTCAAATGAATTTCGCTAAATCAGAAAAAGCGTAATCGTGCCAGCTTGCTGGCATCGGTGCATGGGGTTGTTTTCCAGATTTT
Organism: Bradyrhizobium diazoefficiens; assembly: GCF_018131015.1. GTDB lineage: Bacteria > Pseudomonadota > Alphaproteobacteria > Rhizobiales > Xanthobacteraceae > Bradyrhizobium > Bradyrhizobium diazoefficiens_B. Next base: position 42,293 of record NZ_JAFCJJ010000035.1, on the reverse strand, counting down.
GAGTCACCCTAGACCGAAAAGCTGGTCCCGCAGCCGCAGGATGCGGTCGCGTTGGGATTGTTGACGCGGAACGAGGCGCCGATCAAATCGTCGACAAAGTCGACCTGCGACCCCGCCAGGAACGGCTGCGAGGCGGAATCGACCAGCACCACTGCGTTCTCCTGCTCGATGACGAGATCGTCGTCGGTACGGTCGCGGTCGATGTCGAACTTGTACTGGAAGCCGGAGCAGCCGCCGCCTTCGACGGAGATGCGCAGCATCGCGCCGGAGCCTTCGCCCTTGAGGATCTCCCCGATCCGGCGTGCGGCCCGGTCACTGATGGTCACGGCGGTCGTCATGGCTCGTCTCCGATAGGCCCTGCGGTCATACCAACTTCACTTGCCCATTGGTATCCCGTGCCCGACATAGTTAAGTGTCAGAATACGCAGAATCAATTGATCGGGACTAAATTCGCCGTGTCCGTCGGAATGGCAGCCCCCCGCGCGCTTTATGCCTGCGACCCCGATCGCAGCCGCGGCCGGCTGGTCGCCGAGCCGCCGAGCCGGACCCGCAGCCCGTTCCGGCGCGATTGCGACCGGGTGATCCATTCCACCGCCTTTCGCCGCCTGAAGTACAAGACCCAGGTGTTCGTGTTCCACGAGGGCGACCACTACCGCACCCGGCTGACCCATTCGCTGGAGGTGGCGCAGGTCGCCCGCGCGCTCGCCCGTCAGCTCGGGCTGGATGAGGACCTCACCGAGACGCTGGCGCTCGCCCACGATCTCGGCCATCCGCCGTTCGGGCACGCCGGCGAGCGGGCGCTGGACGCCTGCCTGAAGGAGTTCGGCGGCTTCGACCACAATGCCCAGGCGCTCCGCGTCGTCGCCGCGCTCGAGCACCGCTATCCCGAATTCGACGGGCTGAACCTGACCTGGGAGTCGCTGGAGGGCATCGTCAAGCACAACGGGCCGCTGACCGACCGCAGCGGCGCGCCGGTCGGGCGTTATCGCGAGCACGGCATTCCCGTCGGCATTGCCGACTACACCAGGGCCCATGACCTCGAATTGTGGAGCTTCGCCTCGCTGGAGGCGCAGGTCGCCGCGATTGCCGACGACATCGCCTATGACGCCCACGACATCGACGACGGCCTGCGCGCCGGCCTGTTCCACCTCGACGATCTCAAGGTGATGCCGCTCACCGCGGAGATCATCGCCGAGACCTCGGCGCATTATCCCGCGCTCGAGGACGTCAGGCGCGGCGCCGAGCTCGTGCGCGAGCTGATCTCGCATTTGATCAGCGCCGTGTTTGCGGAGGCCGAGAAAAACCTCGCCGCGGTGAAGCCGCAATCGGCCCAGGACGTGCGCCAGCAGAGCCGGGCGCTGATCGCGTTCCCGGCCGCGGTGGCCGAGGAGGAGGCCGCCATCAAGCGCTATCTCTACCAGCACATGTACCGCCACAAGCGGGTGATGCGGGTGATGGGGGAGGCCGAGCAGATTCTGTTCGACCTGTTCGCGAAGTACCTGAAGTCGCCGGACGAATTGCCGCCGGAATGGCTCGCGGGGGCGGAGGCGGACAACCAGGGTGACCGCGCCCGCCGGATCGGTAATTTCATTGCCGGGATGACCGACCGTTTCGCCCTGACCGAGCACCAGCGGCTCTTTGACTCGACCCCCGATTTGCGTTAGGCGGCGGCCATGCCCGAGACATCCTCAGCCCTGCACCTGTTCGCCGACGTGCTCGCGCGCGTGCACGCCGCCTGCCGCGCGCTCGCGGCCGATGCCTGCTGGCCCGAGGGCATCGACTTCTCGCGCGTGGTGGTCGAGCCGCCGCGCGATGCCACCCATGGCGACATGGCGACCAACGCCGCCATGGTGCTGGCGAAAGAGGCCAAGGCAAAGCCCCGCGACCTCGCCGAGCAGATCGCCGGGCGGCTGCGCGCCGATGCGCTGATCGCCAAGGTCGACGTCGCAGGCCCCGGCTTCATCAACCTGACGCTGAAGCCCGCCGCCTGGGCCGAGGCGCTGCGGACGGTGCTGCGCGAAGGTGCCGATTACGGCCGCCTCCGGGGCGGCGCCAAGGTCAATGTCGAATACGTCTCGGCCAACCCGACCGGGCCGATGCATGTCGGCCATTGCCGCGGCGCGGTGTTCGGCGATGCGCTGGCGAGCCTGCTCCAGTTCGGCGGCTACGACGTCACGCGCGAATATTACATCAACGACGCCGGCGCCCAGGTCGACGTGCTCGCGCGCTCCGCCTTCCTCCGCTACCGCGAGGCGCTCGGCGAGGACATCGGTGCGATTCCGGAAGGACTCTATCCCGGCGACTATCTGAAGCCGGTTGGCGCGGCGCTGGCGAAGGAGCACGGCGACAAGCTGCTCGCGAAGAGCGAGGCCGAATGGCTGCCGACGGTTCGCGCCAAGGCGATCGCGATGATGATGGACGAGATCAAGGACGATCTCGCCGCCCTCAACATCCGCCACGACGTCTTCTTCTCCGAGCGCTCGCTGATCGAGACCGGCAACAACAAGGTTGCCGAGACCATCGAGTTCCTGCGCGCCAAGGGCGATATCTATGAAGGCCGCCTGCCGCCGCCGAAGGGCGCGCCGGTCGAGGACTGGGAAGACCGCGAGCAGTTGCTGTTCAAGGCCACCGCCTACGGCGACGACGTCGATCGTCCGCTGATCAAGTCGGACAATTCCTATACCTACTTCGCTTCCGACATCGCCTATCACAAGAACAAGTTCGACCGCGGCTTTGCCGAGATGATCGACGTCTGGGGCGCCGACCATGGCGGCTACATCAAGCGGATGGAGGCGGCGGTGAAGGCGACGACCTCCGGCAAGGGGGCGCTCGACGTCAAGATCGTCCAGCTCGTAAAACTCCTGCGCAATGGCGAGCCGGTGAAAATGTCCAAGCGGAGCGGGGACTTCGTCACCCTGCGTGAGGTGGTGGATGAAGTCGGCCAGGACGCCGTCCGCTTCATGATGCTGTACCGCAAGAACGACGCGGTGCTCGACTTCGACCTCGCCAAGGTCATGGAACAGTCGCGCGACAATCCGGTGTTCTACGTCCAGTATGGCCACGCCCGCGGCCACTCGATCTTCCGCAACGCGCGCGCCGAGGTGTTCCCCGAACTGCCGGAGGATACAGCAAGCCGAATCGCCTGGCTCAGTGAGTCGGCGGTGGAACGGCTGTCCGACCCGGTGGAGCTCGACCTTCTCAAGCGGCTCGCAATTTATCCGCGCATGCTGGAAGCGGCGGCCAGCGCCCACGAGCCGCACCGAATTGCTTTTTATCTCTATGATTTAGCCAGCGAATTTCATGCACTTTGGACGAAGGGGCGTGACTTGCCCTATTTACGCTTCATTATCAATAATGATGCAGAGCTTACAAAGGCGCGACTGGCGATGGTCCAGGGCGTCGTCTCTGTCCTGGCATCGGGCCTCGCCATCCTCGGCGTCCATGCCCCGGACGAGATGCGGTAGTTGCGGGGGCGGACTGCTGAAGGGGAATGTGGGGGCTACCGGCAGAAGCCGGATCGCTTAGATTTGGTTGACAGCCTTGTGGGTCGAAAGCTGCGCCTTGGTCGAGGGGCGCGCGGCTTTCCCGAAGGGACGCATCATCACGATGGCCGATCGATATCAGGACAGACCGTTTCCTTCCGATGACTTTGGTCGCGGTGGCGATCAGCATGGGAAGGCGGAGAGTGATCCTCTGGCCGAACTCGCCCGACTGATCGGGCAGACCGATCCCTTTGCCGCGCAGGGACGCCCGGCTGCACGGCCGCCGGCGGCACCGGCACCTGCGCCCTATCAGGAACCGGCCCAACACTATCCGGACTATGACGATCAGCAGGACGGCCAGGACTACGCCGAACTGGCGCCGCCTTCGCCGCCGTCCTGGATGCGGCGCGCCAATGTGCAGCCGCAGCCAACCCCCGCGCCGGAGCCCAGCTATGCCGCCACCGTGAATCCGGTGCATCCGCTGCATCGCTACGCGGCTCAGCCGGCCGTCCAGGAGTCCGATTTCCACCAGCCGCAGGCCTATCAGGATCAGGCCTATCAGCAGCCGGCGCATCAGGACCCAGTGCATCAGACCGAGGCCTATCAGGAGCCTTACCAGCAGCCCGATCCGTCGCGCTATGACGACGCGCTGTATGGCCGCCTTGAGTCTGGCGAGCAGGATTTTCAGCGCGAGCCGGCCTATCCGGACGATCCCTATGCGTTCCAGAGCGACTATCCCGAGGCCGACCTCGACGAGCCGAAGAAGCCGCGCGGCGGCATGATGACGGTTGCGGCCATCCTGGCGCTTGCCGTGGTCGGGACCGGGGCCGCCTTCGCCTACAAGACCTATATGGGCTCGCCGCGGAGCGGCGAACCGCCGATCATCAAGGCCGACAACACCCCGACCAAGGTCGTGCCGGCACCGACCGACGCCTCGCCCAAGGTGCCCGATCGGATGGTGAGCGGAGACGGCAGCGAGAAGATCGTGCCGCGCGAGGAGGCGCCCGTCGACGTCAATGCCAAGGTTGGCGGCCCCCGCGTGGTGTTTCCGCCGCTGAACCAGAATGCGAATCCGCCGCCGGTCGCGAGCGTGTCGCCGTCTACGGTTCCGCCGCCGAGCGCCGGCCCGGTTTCCAGCAATGGCACGATGAATACCACGCCGCGCCCGGTCAGGGTCGTGACGGTGAAGGGCGACCAGACTGATGCGGCGCCGCAGGCTGCAGCACCCGCGGCGGCCCCCAAGCCATCAGCGCCTCCCAAGCCGGCTGCCGCGCCGCGCAATCCGCCGACCTCGGCCAATGCCAGCGTCAATCAGCCGATGTCGCTGGCCCCGCAGGCGGCGCCCGCGGAGCCGCCGCAGCGGATGGCTGCGACCAATCCGACGCAGATCGCGCCGGGCGCGGCGCCCGAGAGCGGCGGCGGTTTCATGGTCTCGATTTCGTCGCAGGACAGCGAGGCTGCGGCCAAGGAATCGTTCCGCGTCACCCAGGGCAAGTACCAGTCAGTCCTCGGCTCGCGGTCGCCGGTAATCCAGCGTACCACGCTGTCGAGCGGCAAGGTCACATACCGCGCCATGGTCGGGCCTTACCGGACGCGGGCGGAAGCTGCGCAGTTCTGCACCGAGCTGAAGGCTGCCGGCGGGCAGTGCTTTATCCCGTAGTATTATCCGCCGTTTCCTTGACCCCCTGACGGGGCAGGGTTAATCGGCCGTTATGAGCACGCGGGCCTTCATCACCGGCGTATCCGGAACCGAACTGACCGCCGTCGAGCGGGAGTTCATCCGCGCCGAGCGCCCGTGGGGCTTCATCCTGTTCAAGCGCAATGTCGCAACGCCTGCTCAAGTCGCGGCATTGGTTGCGGAATTGCGGACGGTGGCGGGCGCCACTGATGCTCCCGTCCTGATCGACCAGGAAGGCGGACGGGTGCAGCGGCTCGGGCCGCCGCACTGGCCGGTCTATCCGCCGGGCGCGATTTTCGCAGCCCTGTACGACATTGATTCGGGCTTGGGGCTCACGGCTGCACGCCTCAGCGCCCGATTGATCGCAGCCGACCTCGCTGATCTCGGAATTACCGTCGACTGCCTGCCGCTGGCGGACGTCCCGGTGGCGGGTGCCGACGCCGTTATCGGGAACCGGGCCTACGGCACCGAACCGGGCAAGGTCGCGGCAATCGCCCGTGCGGTGACGGAGGGCCTGGAGCAGGGCGGCGTCCTGCCGGTGCTCAAGCATATCCCCGGCCATGGTCGGGCCACCGCGGACAGCCACCACAAGCTGCCGACGGTCGATACGTCGAGGGACGAGCTCGAACGGACCGACTTCGCCGCATTCAAGCCGCTCGCCGACCTGCCGATGGCCATGACTGCACATGTTGTGTTTAGCGCGGTCGACCCCGCCCATCCGGCGACGACTTCTGCGACAATGATTGCGCAGGTGATTCGTGGTGCAATCGGGTTCCAGGGTCTGTTGATGAGTGATGACGTGTCGATGAACGCGCTGGCGGGCAGCATCGCCGAGCGGACGCGCGCCATCTTCGCGGCCGGCTGCGACATGGCGCTGCATTGCAACGGCAACATCGACGAGATGCGCGAGGTCGCCGGCCAGACACCTGAATTGTCGGGCAGGGCGCTTGCGCGGGCGAACGCCGCGCTCGCCACGCGCAAGGCACCGCGTCCGTTCGATCGGGCGGCCGCGCGCGCGGAACTTGACGCATTGATCGCACGGGCAAACACGGCATCGGCATGACCGCAGAAATTCTATCGTTTGAAACCGGGCGGCCTGCAGAGCTCGCCGAGGGCGAGCCGGCATTGGTGGTCGACGTCGAGGGGTATGAAGGTCCGCTCGACCTTTTGCTCGCGCTGGCGCGGCAGCAGAAGGTCGACCTCTCCAAGATCTCGATCCTGGCGCTGGCCGACCAGTATCTGCACTTCATCGAGGCGGCGCGGAAAATCCGGCTCGAGCTTGCCGCCGATTACCTGGTGATGGCGGCCTGGCTTGCCTTCCTGAAATCGCGCCTGCTGCTGCCGGAGCCGCCGACGGCGGAGGGTCCGAGCGCCGAGCAGATGGCCACCGCGCTCGCCAACCGGCTGCGCCGCCTTGAAGCCATTCGCGAGGCCGCCAACCGGCTGATGAACAGGCAGCAATTGCTGCGCGACATCTTTCCGCGCGGCGAGCCCGAGCGCATCGCCGAGATCAAGCATCCGAAATACACGGCGACGCTGTACGACCTGCTCACCGCCTATGCCGCACAGCGCCAGTCGCGTGTGCTGGCCAGCGTCCATCTCGCCAAGCGCACGGTGTGGTCGCTCGCCGAGGCGCGCGCGACGCTGGAGCGGCTGGTCGGCAGCATCAGCGAGCAGGATGACTGGGGCGTTCTCGACGATTTCCTGATCCGGCACGTCGCCGATCCGACGCAGCGCGCCACCGTGTTCGCTTCGAGCTTCGCCGCCGCGCTGGAACTGGTGCGGGAAGGTCAGCTCGAGCTGAATCAGAAAGAAGCGTTTGCGCCCATCTATTTCCGGAAGGGGCGTCCCAAACCGGTCGCGGACGCAGCTCCTGCGCCCGATGCGCCGGTCGGCTAAGTGCAAGAAGGAGAATCTGCCATGGCAAGCCTGGCTGAAGCGCGGGTAGACGAGGCCGAGCCGATGGAGAACGAATCCCAGGCACGTCCCGAGGAATTGCGGCTGCTGGAAGCGCTGCTGTTCGCCTCGAGTGAACCACTGGATACCGCAACCCTGGCCAAGCGGATGCCCGAGGGCGTGGACGTGAAGGCCGCGCTCGAGCAGCTGCAAGCCGACTATGCCTCGCGCGGCGTGAACCTCGTGCGCGTCGCCAACAAATGGACCTTCCGCACCGCCGGCGATCTCGCCTGGTTGATGACGCGGGAGAGCACCGAGACGCGTCGCCTGTCGCGCGCCGCGATCGAGGTGCTCGCGATCATCGCCTATCACCAGCCCGTGACGCGCGCCGAGATCGAGGAGATCCGCGGCGTCGTGACGTCGAAGGGGACGCTGGACGTGCTGCTGGAGACCGGCTGGATCAAGCCGCGCGGCCGCCGCAAGACGCCCGGCCGGCCGCTCACCTTCGGGACGACCGAGGACTTCCTGTCGCAGTTCACCCTGGAACAGCTCGGCGACCTGCCGGGCCTGGAGGAACTGAAGGGCACGGGCCTGCTGGATTCGCGTCTGCCGACCGGATTCAGCGTGCCGACGCCGTCGGATGACCCGGCGCTGCGCGAGGACGAGGATCCACTGGAACCGGGTGAGGATCTCGACCTGGCGCTGGCGCCTGCGGTCGAGCCCGAAGCGCCGGAAGGCGGCAATGAGGGCGGCGAGGGCGGGAGCGAGGAGTGATCCTCCGACCTTCTACGGGCCCCCTGCGACCGGTTAACACTAGCAAGATTACGTAGCGCCAACAGCGAATTGGCGCTGCCTTGGTCCTTGTTTTTGACACCCGCCGAGCCTAGGTTTCGGTCAAGATCGGCCGGGTCCCCGGCCATGCGCGTTTGGAGGGTTGCAGGATGGGTTCGCTTAGCATTTGGCACTGGATCCTGGTGATCGCGGTGGTCCTGCTGCTGTTCGGCCGCGGCAAGATTTCGGATCTGATGGGCGACGTGGCGCAGGGCATCAAGGCCTTCAAGAAGGGCATGCAGGAAGACGACAAGCCGGCCGACAAAACCGAGCCCGCCAAGTCCATCGAGCACAATGGCGCGCCGACCGCGGCGCGGTCCGACGTCGGCAGCAAGGCCGTCTGAGCCAGAGAGCACGCGAGAGGCGGGCAGCGGCCCCGATCCTGCGCATTTGGGGATTGGGCCGTTCGCGGCTTCACGTGAACGGAAGACGTCATGTTCGACATCGGGTGGAGTGAACTGGTCCTCATCGGGGTCGTGGCCCTGATCGCCATCGGCCCGAAAGAGCTGCCGGGCGTGCTGCGCATGGTCGGACAGTGGATGGGCAAGGCGCGCAAGATGGCCGCCGAATTCCAGGGCCAGTTCCAGGAAGCCATGCGCGAGGCCGAGATGGCCGACCTCAAGAAGAGCTTTGACGAGGTCAAGGAAGCCGCGACCGGTTTCGCCAGCAACAACCCGCTGACCTCGCTCCAGAAAGACGTCAGCGACGCGCTCCGCGTCGATGCGCTGGACAAGCCGGCCGAGACGTCCACGACCGCCGCGATCGAGCCACCCGCAACTCCAACCACGCCGGAAGCGCCGACACCGACGACCTTCGTGGAAGCCGAGGCCCATGCGGCCGTGAACGAGCCGCTCGCCATCACCCGTGAGGTCGAGCAGACACAGGTTACGCAATCCTCGGTGAGCCAGGACACCGCGCCATCCGAGGCGACCAAGGACGCCAAAGCGTCATGACCGACGCCGATATCGAGGCCAGCAAAGCCCCGCTGATGGACCACCTGATCGAGCTGCGCTCGCGGCTGATCAAGGCGCTGCTCGGCTTCGGCCTCGCCTTCATCTTCTGCTTCTTCTTCGCCAAGCAGATATTCAATGTCCTGACGTGGCCGTTCTTCTGGGTGGCGGGACCGGAAAACTCGAAGTTCATCTATACCGCGCTGCTCGAGTATTTTCTCACCCAGCTCAAGCTTGCAATGTTTGGGGCCGCCTTCCTCTCGTTCCCGATCGTCGCCGGGCAGATCTACATGTTCGTGGCGCCCGGGCTCTACAAACATGAGCGCAATGCTTTCCTGCCGTATTTGGTCGCGACACCGGTTTTCTTCCTGCTCGGCGCGATGCTGGTCTACTTCGTCGTTTTCCCGATGCTGACTCGTTTTTCGCTCGGCATGCAGCAGGCAGCCGGCGCGGAGACCGCGCAGATTCAGCTGCTGCCCAAGGTCGGCGAATATCTGTCGCTGATGATGTCGCTGATCTTCGCCTTCGGAATTGCCTTCCAGCTTCCGGTGATTTTGACGCTGCTCGGTCGCATCGGCATCGTCAGCTCGAAGATGCTGCGCGAGAAGCGCCGTTATTTCATCGTCATCGCCTTCGTCATCGCGGCGGTGCTGACGCCGCCTGACGTGCTCAGCCAGTGCTCGCTGGCGATTCCCCTGCTGGCGCTCTATGAGGGCTCGATCATCGCGGTGGCGATGGTGGAGAAGAAGGCGGCGGCCTCGCAGGCGTCCAGTGGCGGCACCTCGTCGAGCGCCAATCCGGCCGAGTAGGACGAAGCTCACGGCGGCAGATCGACGCGCCGAATGTGCCTGCGCAGCAGGTCTTCGAACTGCGTCAGCTGATCGGCATCCTTGAAGACGCGGGATGGTACGACCGTGAACTGCCGCTGCTCGTAATAGAGCAGGTAGTAGCCCCGGACGCGCCGCGCATACCGGTAGAGCTTCCAGTTGATGCGGGAATCGATGCTGTCGGTGACGTAGTGGATACCGCTGTCCGAGAAGGTCAGCCGGTACTCCTGCAGGAGCCTCCCGCCTCTGGCCGCATCACGCCAGGAGAGGAGACCCCAGACGTAATACAGTGGAATGGCAAGTGACAGGCCGATGAATATGACGCCCAGCCAGAAGTAGTGCGGATCATCCGCCTGCACGATTGCAATTCCGGCCGCGAGGGTGAGGAGGGCGATGATGGCGTTCGCGTGCGTCGAGGCCGATGCAAGGATGTGCACGCGAACGGCCCGTGCATACTCGCCGGGCAGGTAGTGGAAAATGACCTCGATCGCGTCCTCGCCCACGCGGTTACCCCCGGTGCTTGCGACCAGGGGCGAGGACCCGAGGCCGATGCTTCAGTAAGTGGTGCGAAGGGCCCGGAAGGTTCGATTTCCGGCAAGCTTCGGTGGGGTGGTCGCCCCATGATCCCTGTGCTAGTGGAGGCCCGCCGCGAACGGCCGTTCGGGCGCCCGCTTCAGGACCACCGCCATGCACGACATCAAATCGATCCGCGACAATCCGCAAGCCTTCGATTCCGGCCTCGCCCGGCGGGGCCTGAAGCCGTTGTCGGCGTCGCTGCTCGCGATCGACGAGAGGCGGCGGGCGGCGATCCTGGCCTCGGAGCAGGCGCAGGCGCGGCGCAATGCGGCCTCGAAGGAGATCGGCGACGCCAAGAAGGCCAAGGACGAGGCGCGCGCGGCCAAGCTGATGGCCGAGGTTGCCGAACTCAAGACAACAATGCCGGAGCTCGAAGCGACCGCGAAGGCTGCCGACGAGGAGCTTGCGAAGGAGCTCGCCGCGATCCCGAACATTCCGCTCGGCGAGGTGCCCGAAGGCGTCGACGAGCACGGCAACGTGCAGCGCCACGTGTTCGGCAACAGGCGCAACTACGCGTTCGCGCCGAAACCTCATGACGATCTCGGCGGCGCGCTCGGTGACATGGATTTCGAGACGGCGGCGAAGCTCTCCGGCGCGCGCTTCGTCGTGCTGAAGAGGTGGCTGGCGCGGCTCGAACGCGCGCTTGGCCAGTTCATGCTGAATCTGCACATCGATGAGCACGGCTATACCGAGATCAATCCGCCCTTGCTGGTGCGCAACGAAATCATGTTCGGCACCGGGCAATTGCCGAAATTCGAGGACGACCAGTTCTGGGCGATCAAGGGTGAACTGCTCGCCGCGCCCGACCATGAGCGATTGCAGGCCGAGCGTCTCGGCATCATTCCGACCGCGGAGGTCTCGCTCACCAATCTCGTCCGCGAATCCATCGTCGACGAAAAGCAGCTGCCGATGCGGCTCACCGCGCTGACCCCGTGCTTCCGCGCCGAAGCCGGCGCCGCCGGCCGCGATACCCGCGGCATGATCCGCCAGCACCAGTTCACCAAGGTCGAACTCGTGTCGATCACGACGCCTGAGACCAGCAAGGACGAGCACGAGCGCATGCTCGCCTGTGCCGAGGAGGTGCTGCGGCGGCTCGACCTTCATTACCGCGTGATGACGCTATGCACCGGGGACATGGGCTTCTCGTCGCAAAAAACCTATGACATCGAGGTCTGGATGCCGGGCCAGGGCTACGGCGGCGCGTTCCGCGAGATCTCGAGCTGTTCGGTCTGCGGCGATTTCCAGGCCCGCCGAATGGACGCGCGTTCGCGCGGTCCCGACGGCAAGCCGCGCTTCGTGCACACGCTGAACGGCTCCGGCACCGCGCTCGGTCGCGCTCTGATCGCGGTGATGGAGACCTATCAGCAGGAGGACGGGTCCATTGCGGTCCCGGACGTGCTGCAGCCCTATATGGGCGGGCTGAAGGTCATCGGGCGCGAGTAGGGCGCGATTGCCCATTGTTGCGGCAGAAACGTTTGGTTGCGAAGATCGGGCGGCCGGTTATCCTGACGGCCGCCCGCAAACGCGAAACCTCCGCCCATGGCCTTGCACCGCGATATCTTCTGGATCGGAAGACAATGGGCGGTGACCGGCTCCGGCATCCAGGCCGTCGATCAGCGCCTGCGCGGCGTGCTGGACATCGAGATCGCCCGGCTCTGGGACGATGCCCACGTGCAAAGCCGGCGGGCCAAGCCCGGCGTCAATCTCGAGGATTTCGACAAGGCCCTGGCGACGGCGCGCGCGCGCTTTCCGCGTGAACCGGCGCAACTGGCCGACGCTCCGCCGGCCCCCGCCGCGAGGCCGCTTCCGACCCCGGCACCGGTTCCATTGGCCTTCGTGCTGCGGGCGGAAGGCAAGCTCGCGCGGTTCCTGCCGCAATGGAGGGTCCGTCGCTGACGGGATATCCCATTGATTGCGCGGCCGGTTTGCCTGTTCGGCGATAGCCGGATAAGACCGGCTTGAGACGCCCACGGAATCGAGCTGAACGATGCGTATTCTCTGCACCAACGACGACGGCATCCACGCTCCCGGCCTCAAGGTCGTGGAGGAGATTGCGCGCGCCTTGTCCGACGATGTCTGGGTGGTGGCCCCCGAGCTCGACCAGTCCGGCGTGTCGCATTCGCTGTCGCTGAACGATCCGCTCCGCCTGCGCGAGGTCGGCCCGCGGCACTTCGCCGTGCGCGGTACGCCGACCGACTGCGTCATCATGGGCGCGCGCCATATCCTCGGCGCCAAGCTGCCCGACGTCGTGCTCTCGGGCGTCAACAAGGGCCGCAACGTCGCCGAGGACGTGGTCTATTCCGGCACCATCGCCGGCGCGCTCGAAGGCACCATCCTGGGATTACCCTCGTTCGCGCTGTCGCAGGAGTTCAGCGTCGAGACGCGCGAGCGGCCGCAATGGGACACCGCGCGCCAGTTCGGTCCGGACATCCTGCGCAAGGTGATCGCCGCGGGCATTCCCAAGGACACCGTCATCAACGTCAATTTCCCGTCCTGCGCGCCGGAGGAGGTTCTCGGCATCCGCGTGACGCGGCAGGGCAAGCGCAATCTCGGCTTTCTCAAGATCGACGAGCGCAGGGACGGCCGCGGCAATCCCTATTTCTGGATCGGCTTCGAGCGCGCAGCGATGATGGACACGCCCGCCGACGGCACCGATCTGGCGGCCTTGCGCGAGCGCTATGTTTCGGTGACGCCGCTCAGGCTCGACCGGACCAACGAAGCGTTTTCCGAAGAACTGAGCGCGACTCTGAAATGAGCTGCTAACTGCCGCGCAGTGCGGCTTCGATGGTCTTGCCGAGCGCGTCGAGCTGGAACGGCTTCTGCAGCGCCGGTCGGTCGCGATATTGCTCGGGCAGGCCGGAGGAGCCGTAGCCGGTTGCAAAGATGAAGGGGCAGCCCTTCGCCTTGATGACGTCGGCGACCGGCGAGATGACCTTGCCGTTGACGTTGACGTCGAGGATGGCGATATCAAACTCGGTCGCCTGGGCGAGCCGCATCGCCTCGGTGATGTCGCCGGCTTCGGCGGCGACCTTGTAGCCGAGTTCTTCGAGCATGTCCGCGACCATCATTCTGATCATGACCTCGTCCTCGACGAGGAATACAGAGCGGCCCGAAAGCCCTGTCGCGCTCATTGGCGTTGAGTCCCCTTGCTCATTTCGTAAAACGTTCGCAGATAAGTCGAAACGAAGCAATGCGCGTTTCGGCCAACGGATGCCAGAAAATGCCCTTCGCGGGCGGCCCGTTGCAAGCCAATTTGTGATCATATAGTGCAGCCGAAGGCTATCATGGGTTCCTGAGCAGGAACAGGATTTTGCACCGCGGCTTGAATCGACTCATCCGCGCCAGACGAGACTGACACCGCAGCAATGGCCTCCAATCAGCACCCGCCGGAAAAGATGATGTTTCAGCTCACGCTGAGGCGCCGGGGCATCAGCGACCAGGCGGTGCTGCGCGCCATGGAGGAGGTGCCGCGCGAGCTGTTCGTCGAGGCGTCCGATCGCGAGGCGGCCTATCGCGACAGCGCGCTGCCGATCGCCTGCGGGCAGACCATCAGCCAGCCATTCGTCGTCGCCTACATGACCGAGCAGCTCCAGCTCCAGAAGCAGCACCGCGTGCTCGAGATCGGCGCCGGCTCCGGCTATCAGGCCGCCGTGCTGTCGCGCCTCGCCGGCCAGGTGCTGACGGTCGAGCGCTACCGCAAGCTCGCGGATGCCGCGCGCGCCCGGCTTGAAAAGCTCGACTGCCACAATGTCGAGGTGATGCTTGGGGACGGTCTCAACCTGCCCGCCAATATCGGCCCGTTCGACCGCATCATCGTCACCGCCGCGATGGAGCAGATTCCGGACAACCTGGTCGAGCGGCTCGAGGTCGGGGGCATCCTGATCGCGCCGGTCGGCCCGCATCAGGGCGTGCAGACCCTGATCCGTCTCACCCGGACCGCGGCCGGGATCGAGCGCAAGGACCTCGTCGAGGTCCGCTTCGTGCCCGCGCTGCCCGGGGTCGCGCGGGAGCTGTAGATTCCCGGATCGGCTGTTCCGCCAACATCTTAATCGGGAGGGTTAAGCCGTTATTTACTCGGTGCGTGTTTACTTAAAAGACCAGTTCTGTTGCGTACGAGTGAGTAACCATGTCCGTCGTCGCCGAGTTGCTTTACTCGCGCCGCGTACCGCAGGTCGCGGTGCTGGCGCTGATCTCCTTCAGCTTTGCCGGGTGCAGCGCCGACATGCAGTCGCGACTGTCCCAGCAGAACTTCTCCAATCCCTTCTCGTCTGAACAGACCGGTTCGGTCCAGCAGGCCCAGCCGCCGCAGCGCGAGCTGCCGCAATATGCGCGGCCACAGACGCAGCCCGGCTATTATCAGTCGCAGCCCTTGCCGCCGCCGGCCGTTTCTGCGCCGCAATCCGTTCCCGTTGCCGCAGGGGGCGGGGTGTCCGGGGGCGGACGTGGCGTGGGATCCTATGCACCCCCGGCCCAGCCGCATCTCGAGACGACGGCGACCGTGCCGCCGCGTTCGGTGGCCGCGGCCCAGCCGGCCGGCGGAACCAAGATCATCGTCGGCACCAGCGACACGCTCGAGGTGCTGGCCAAGCGCTATCACGTCACGCCGCAGGCGATCCTCGCCGCCAACGGCTACAAGGGCCCGCGCGCGCTCTCGCCCGGCCAGCAACTCATCATTCCGCATCCGGGCGCGACCGCAGCTGCGCCCGCGCAGGCCCCCGTTGCGGCGGCTCCGGCGCTGGCACCTGCCAAGCCGGTCGCGGCCGTCGCCGCGCCGCCGAGCACGCACTTCGTCAACCACGGCGATACGCTCGCCAGCATCGCCCGCAAGAACCACATCTCGACCGCAGAGCTTGCTCGCGCCAATGGCCTCGATCCGTCGGCCAAGCTCAAGCTTGGCACCAGGCTGACCATCCCCGGTGCCAAGACCGCTGCGGTCGCGGCACCGGCTCCGGTCGCGGCTGCTCCCGTCGCTGGAACCCTGCAGCCGGTTGCTGCCGCGCCCGCGCCCGCGATGAAGATGGCCGCCGCCCCGCAGAGCGCGCGGCTCGCCCAAGCCACGACCAATATCGACGAGAAGCCCACCGAGGCGCCGGCGAAGGCTGCAGAGGTCACCAGCGCGCTGCCGACCTTCCGCTGGCCGGTGCGCGGCAAGGTGGTCACGAGCTACGGCGCCAAGACCAACGGCAAGTCCAATGACGGCATCAACCTCGCGGTGCCCGAGGGGACGCCGGTCAAGGCGGCGGAAGATGGCGTCGTTGCCTACTCCGGCAACGAGCTCAAAGGTTACGGCAATCTGGTCCTGGTTCGGCACTCCAACGGCTACGTCACCGCATATGCCCATGCGAGTGAGCTGTTGGTGAAGCGCGGCGATACCATCAAGCGCGGTCAGGTCATTGCCAAGTCGGGTCAATCCGGGGAGGTGGCGTCGCCGCAGCTCCACTTCGAGATCCGTAAGGGATCGAGCCCGGTTGACCCGCTTCAATTCCTAAACGGGGCGTGAGACGCGGGCGGGGGCCGTTGACTCGTCCGCTGGGGATCGGACGTCAGCGCTGTCGCCTGGCAGCCGTAAAGACTTCGGCGCCGCGAGATACGCCTTCCTGACTCGCCAGGGGCGGTCCCGCCGGTTGTTCGGCTGATGTGCCTCGCGTGGCCATGCTCCAAAGCCTGGCCACGTCGGCCGGCGCGAGCAGGCGTGCCAATGATGCCCGGCGCAACGCGTCTGCTGGATTTCCCAATCCTCGTCTTTCGGCCTCGTAGGCTGCCAATATCTGATGATAGAGCGCCCGTTCAATGTCGTGCGGGACTAAGACGCCGTCCTCATAGAGCTCCGAGAGCTTGCGGTGAGCATTGGGTATCCCAAACGCCGCGGCGCGTTGGTAAAGGTCGAGAGCACGCACCTTGTCGACGGGGACACCGGCTCCCGTCCAATAACGATCAGCTAGCATTGAACCCGCGATGCCTACACCGAGATCAAGCGCTTTCGTCAACAACTCGATAGCCTGCGGCAGGGACAAGTCGGCGTCGTGACCACTCTCGTAGAGGGAGTAGCGGCCAACATAGGCCATTGGATAGCCGAGTTTGATCGCGGTCTTGAAATCGGCAAGTGCCGCCTTGTAGAGCCCGAGATTCTGCAGGGTGCGGCCATGCTGATAATGGAACCGCGGCTCGTTCCTTGATTTCTTGATTGCGGCTCTGCATGCTTCTTCCGCAGGCCCGGTCTCCATCTGGTCGCTGGCAGCTCCAATGGCCTGCTTGTTCGGATCGTAAGGTTGTGCCGCCAATACATCGCATCGATCCGCGGGCTTTGCGGCGATACGCTGATCGGTAACGCCTGGTGGGAGCACGAGCGGCGTCATCACACGACCGAAATCGACCAGCGCCTGGCGTCGTGAAGCCGGTGAGGGTGATGGTCCCGCAACGACATCGCTCGCGGCAAGCAAGTTCAATTCTCGTACGGATGCGTCTGCATTAAAAACGAATAGCCGGTGCCTGTCCCAGTTTGGATTTGCTTCGATTGGCCGCACACCGTTGTTCGCGAACTTGCGAACGACGATGCCCGAATCCGGCCGCCAGAGTAGGATCTTGTCAGCCGAATAGCTGAGGGCGCGATCGCCGTGGTCATCCAGGTCGGTCCCCCAAATGCCCCCCAAATCAGTCGAGATGGTCGATACTATTGAAAAATCGCGAAGGCGCCAGGCAATCACCAGCCCGTCATTGCTCGTTGTCGCGAACCTCGTCCCATCCTTGCTGATGTTAATGTTGACAATCTTGGTCGTGTGCTTTGCCAAACGTTTCCGCTCGAGACCGGTTGCGACGTCGTACGCAATTGTCAAGCCGGACTCGAAGCCGACCAAAAGAGTGCTTCCGTCGGATGTGAAGGTGCGCGCGCTCACACCCGCATTCGCACCTGCCGGATTGCGCAGCGTCCGCGGTTCGGCGGGATGATCAAGCCGCCAGAGAACAAGTTGGCCGTCTTCATTGACCCCCGTCAGTAGCGTGCCGTCATCGCTTGGTGTCAACGTTTCGTAGGTGTCCTTGCCGTCGAGCGCGATGGGATTGGCCGCTGTTCCCGTTTCCCAGATATAGGCTTTGGGACCACGCGGAAACGTGACGATAAAGCGATCATCCAGAAACTCGGCCCCCTCGACCACCCGTCGCGAAGGGAACACCTGAATCGGCTTGCCAGAACCGGCGTCCCAGAGCACGGCCATGCCGTCACTGGCAGCAGTCAGGATTCTCTTACCGCTGCGGTCGAAGCGAATGCTGTTGATCTGACCGCGGTGGCCAATCAACTGTATTGGCACCTGATCGGTCCGGTTGAGGTTGCGCACACTAACAATCGGTCTGTTTGTCGAACGACTGGCGATAAGCCCGGATTCGGGACTTGATGCCGCTTGGCCCTGTTCTTCTTCGGGGGCCGTCGCGGCAGGCCAGCGTATCGTCTCGTCGCGACGCAAATCCCACACCGCAATTGAGATGTCGGTTCGGCTTACCAGGAGATCATTCGCGGTCGTCCTGATCTCGCTCGCTGGGCGGTCACCAAACCGCATGATGCTCTCTAGGGCCTGGTCCTGGATACGCCATACGCGCAGTGCGGTATCGCCCTCTGCGCCGCTTATGAGGCGCGAGCTGTCTTCGCTGAATGTTAGTTGCGTGACCCATCCGAGCTGTGCCGAGACAGTTCCCAATTCCTTTCCGGTCTGCAGAATCCAGACGTGGATGCTGCCATCGCTAACGGCAGCGGTGCGTCCATCTGGGCTGATGCTGAGCCAGAGCGGTTGTGCTCCATGCTTAAGCGGTTGTCCGATCAGTTGTCCGGACTCAGTCGACCATGCCTTGGCGAGCCGGTCATCGCCGGACGATACAAGCGTCCGTCCGTCGGGTGTCAACGCGAGGGCGATCACCCAGTTGGCGTGAGCCTCGATCGTCCGATAGTGCTCCGGATCGCGAAAGGACCAGATGTTTATCTTTCCGTCTGCGCCGCCCGTGGCGAAGTATCCGGCGTCGCGGCTGGCCGCCGTGGACGAGATTGCGGTCTTGCCGGGAAGGTTTGCCGGATCGACACGATGTGCTTGCCATTCCTTGAGGAGCTGTCCACTGGACGTGTCCCAGAGCAAGACGCTTCCATCCGCAATCGCCGTAATGCCAAGGCGGCCGTCCGGAGAAAGATGCGGGCTGCCAAACACCTCGCGTCCTCCGAGCTCAAAGCTGGACAGTTGCCGCAGTTCGGATATGCGCCAAACTTTCGGATCGCCCCCGCGATCTTGCGACATGAGCAATTGGCCGTCGGCGCTGAACTCGAGGTAGGCTACACCTGCCTTGCTCGCCGGTATTACGGCTGCTCGTTTGCCAGTTGCGAGCTCCCATATTTCGATCGTGTCAGCCAAGCCGACGGCGAGGTGAATCCCGCCCGGATCGACTGCGATCACGCTGGCGCGGCGCGGTATTAGATATTTCGGGTTGATGTCGGACAATCCCGCATCCAGCTCGTCAACGAGGTCTTCGAGCAAGGGGCGTTCAGGCTTGTCCAGCCTCAACGGAAGGCCCTGCAAGGCAAGCTGCACGGCTTGTTGCGGGGCGTTGGCATCGAGGCTCTGGCGCGCCGCCAGTTTGAACGCAGTTGATTCCGAACGTCGGGCTTGCTGGGCTTGCGCAACTGCGACGTCCTTGAGGCGTTCGGCCTCGACGCGTTCCGTCTCGGCGTTGAGGTAGAGGACCAACATGGTGCCGGCGATGGCGAACGGGATGGAGAGATAGACCGACAGTTTTACTGGCTCGGCATTGTTGGCCATCATCAGGATAACGCCACTTACCGCGCCTCCCTGCGGAAGCTCTGCAAACAGCCGAACAGGCTTGTCGCCGGTGAGCAACTCGAGCCAATTTCTCTCCATGTACCTGTTGGACGGATTTCCCTCGTCGTCTTGGAAGTATCCGCTATGCCCGAACATGGAGAAGCGATTACGGAAATGATCGTTCGTCATCCCGACGAAACCGGTACGACCGGCCATGCCGGTGAACAGGACGAAAAATTGGCTCAACAGCAAGACGTTATCCGCTGTCCCACAATCGTTGATCAGCCGACGGACGCGGGATCCGATCAGCCGTGACCACTGGAAGCTGGATCGGAGCACGCTGCCGGACAGGATGACGGTATGGATCGAAATGTTGTCGTGGGGCTTCAATCCCAACAAGGCCCAACCAATGATGTGGGTGCCGAAACTGTGCCCGACCAGGTCAATTCGCGAATAGCCGCCGCCTGCGACGATCGCGCGTAGCTCGTTGCGAAATGCCCGGACGACAAGCCAGCGGAGAGGAGGAACGAGAAAGGCAAGGATCGAGAAGTAGCCGTACTTATAGTGGCAGAAGACGACGTTTTCCGCTTGGCTCGCCTGCCTGGTGACGTCCTCAAGTCTCTCCTGCCAATTTCCAAAGGTCCGTATGCCATGCACCGTGACCACCAATTGCCTGGTTTGCTCCCCGCCCTGATTGGTCATCGCGCCCGCGGAATTGGTTAATTAAATCAACTGGATTATTCAAAAACGGGATTAAAATAGCCACGGGTTGCCCCGGGATGCAATTGCAAATTGTGGCCTCTGGCGACCTCGGCCACAGAGTCCTGGGCACCGAGCCGCCATGGTGGAAGCTGCTCGATGGCCGATGCAGGGCGAAGCTAGTGGGCCGTCAGCTTCACGCCGAGCCGCCCCGCCAGTTCCTGCACGAACTGCCAGGCGACGCGGCCCGAGCGGGAGCCGCGCGTGGTCGACCATTCCAGCGCCTCGCGTTCCAGCGCCTCGTCGTCGATCTTGATGCCGAAATGGCTGCAATAGCCGCGGACCATGGCGAGATATTCGTCCTGGCTGCAGCGGTGGAAGCCGAGCCAGAGGCCGAAGCGATCCGATAGCGACACCTTTTCCTCGACCGCTTCGCCCGGGTTGATCGCGGTCGAGCGTTCGTTCTCGATCATGTCGCGCGCCAGCAGATGACGGCGGTTGGAGGTGGCGTAGAGGATGACGTTGTCGGGCCGGCCCTCGATGCCGCCTTCGAGCACCGCCTTGAGCGACTTGTAGGACGCGTCATTGCCGTCGAAGGAGAGGTCATCGATGAACACGATGAAGCGGAAGTCGGCGTCGCGGAGCTTCTCCATCAGCGCCGGCAGGCTCTCGATGTCCTCGCGGTGGATCTCGATCAGCTTCAGCCGGTCGGCGGCCTTGCGGTCCGCGTTGATGCTGGCATGCGCCGCCTTCACCAGCGAGGACTTGCCCATGCCGCGCGCGCCCCAGAGCAGCGCGTTGTTGGCGGGCAGGCCATTGGCGAAACGCTCGGTGTTCTCCATCAGGATGTCGCGCATCCGGTCGACGCCCTTGAGCAGGAACAGCTCGACGCGGCTGACCCGCGGCACCGCCGAGAGGCGCCCGTCGGGGTGCCAGACATAGGCATCCGCCCGGGCGAACGACTCAGCCTCCGCGGCAGGCTTGCCCTGGGCCGAGAGGTGCGCCGCGATGGTCTCCAGGGCACGGACGATGCGCTCCTGGGCGAGGTCCGGGGCAGCCCTGGGAGCCACCTTGGGACGTTTTGCCGCGACGCGGGGGGGCTTCCTGGCAGGGGGGCGGGGGCCTTTGCCGGCCGGGCTTTTACCTGGTTTTCTGGGCATGTCCGAAGTTCCTGAGAACGCAGCCTTATCGGGCCTGAGGGCGCGCCGCAAGGTGGCCAAATCGACGGCCTGGCAGCGTTGCAATTGGGGCGCTGGTCGCTATAGTCCGCGCGAATTTGACCGAACCGGTCGCCTTAAGGGGCCTGACCGGCTTCCCCCGTTCTCACGAGGATCGTCCGAAATGCTGATTACCCCTGCGTATGCCCAGGCTGCGGGCGCCGGTGACACCAACAGCATGTTGATGTCTCTGCTGCCGTTCGCCCTGATCTTCGTGATCATGTACTTCCTGATTCTGCGCCCGCAGCAGAAGAAGGTGAAGGACCACGCCGAACTCGTGAAGAACATCCGCCGTGGCGACACCGTGGTCACCTCCGGCGGCCTCGTCGGCAAGGTCACCAAGGTCGTCGACGACGACCAGATCGAATTCGAGATTTCCGACGGCGTCCGCGTGCGCCAGATGCGCCAGATGATCTCCGGCGTGCGCGCCAAGGGCGAGCCGGCCAAGGAGAGCGCGAAGGAAGGCTCCAAGGACGACACCGCGGCGAAGTGAGCGCTTCCGCGAGCTTCTCAAGTCCCCTGATCTGACAGGTCCAGTCGATGTTGTATTTCACGCGGTGGAAGGCGCTCGGGATCATCCTGACGGCGCTGATCGTGTGCCTCTGCGCGGTCCCGAATTTCTTCCCCGAGGCGCAGGTCAAGACCTGGCCGGCCTGGGCGCAGCGCCGGCTCGTGCTCGGCCTAGATCTGCAGGGCGGCTCCTATCTGCTGCTCGAGGTCGATTCCAGCTACGTCAAGAAGGAGAAGCTGGACCAGGTGCGCGACGACGTCCGCCGCGTCCTGCGTGAAGCCAAGATCGGCTATACCGGCCTCGTAACCCGCGGCGACTATGTCGAGGTCAAGGTCAAGGATACCGATGCCCAGACGGCGCTGGCCAAGCTGCGCGAGCTGGCCCAGCCGCTCGGCGGCCTCATGGGCTCCAGCGGCCAGCGCGATCTCGAGGTGAGCGATGCCGGCGGCGGGGTGATCCGCCTGAACCTGCCGCAGGCCGCGATGCTGGATCGCATGCGCAAGACCATCGAGCAGTCGATCCAGATCGTCGAACGCCGCGTCAACGAGCTCGGCACCGTCGAGCCCGTGATCCAGCGCCAGGGCAACGATCGCATCCTGGTGCAGGTCCCCGGGCTGCAGGACCCGACCCGACTGAAGGAACTGCTGGGCAAGACCGCGAAGATGGAATTCCGCATGGTCGACCCCTCGGTGCCGCCGGACCAGGCGCAGCAGGGCAGGCTGCCGCCGGACTCCGAGCTCTTGCCGGCTGCCGCGCCGCCGCCGCCGAGCTACGTGGTCAAGAAGCAGGTGCTGGTGGCGGGCGGCGACCTGATCGACGCCCAGGCGACCTTCGACCAGCGGACCAACGAGCCGGTCGTCAGCTTCAAGTTCAATACCTCGGGCGCGCGCAAATTCTCGCAGGCCACGCAGGAGAATGTCGGGCTGCCGTTTGCGATCATCCTCGACAACAAGGTGATCTCGGCGCCGGTCATCCGCGAGCCGATCACTGGCGGCCAGGGCCAGATTTCCGGCAGTTTCACCGTGCAGTCGGCCAACGACCTCGCGATCCTGCTGCGCGCCGGCGCACTGCCGGCGCCGCTCACGGTGGTGGAGGAACGCACGGTCGGCCCCGGCCTCGGTCAGGATTCGATCGAGAAGGGCGAGCTTGCGGCTTACGTCGGCTCGATCCTGGTCATCATCTTCATGCTCGTGACCTACCGCCTGTTCGGCGTGTTCGCCAACATCGCGGTGGCGATCAATGTCGCGATGATCTTCGGGCTGCTGTCGCTGCTCAACGCCACGCTGACGCTGCCCGGCATCGCCGGCATCGTGCTCACCGTCGGCATCGCGGTCGATTCCAACGTGCTGATCTACGAGCGCATCCGCGAGGAGCTGCGCGGCGGCCGCAACGCGATCTCGGCGATCGACGCCGGTTTCAAGCGGGCGCTGGCCACCATCCTCGATTCCAACATCACGACTTTCATTGCCGCTGCGGTGCTGTTCTACATCGGCACCGGCCCGGTGCGCGGCTTCGCCGTGACGCTCGGCATCGGCATCATCACCACGGTGTTCACCGCCTTCACGCTGACCCGGCTGATCGTGGCCGGGTGGGTGCGGTGGAAGCGGCCGCAGAGCGTGCCGATCTAGGAGTTTTGGCGTGACTCACTACGTTCTCATCGGGCTTGGCATCCTCATTGCCGTCCTCACCGTGGTTGCGGCGCTGGGCCTGCTGCCGTCGCTGCGCATCGTCCCGGACGATACGCATTTCGACTTCACGCGCTTCCGCCGCATCAGCTTTCCGATTTCGGCGGTGCTGTCGATCGTCGCGATCACGCTGTTCTTCACCCACGGCCTCAACCTGGGCATCGACTTCAAGGGCGGCACGCTGCTGGAGGTGAAGGCGAAGTCGGGACACGCCGACATCGCCGCGATGCGCACCTCGCTCGACGCGCTGGGTCTCGGCGAAGTCCAGTTGCAGCAGTTCGGCGGTCCCGAGAACGTCCTGATCCGGGTTGCGGAACAGCCGGGCGGCGACGCCGCGCAGCAGGCCGCCGTGCAGAAGCTCCGTGGCGCGCTCGGCGACAGCGTCGACATCCAGCGCGCCGAGGTGCTCGGCCCGCGCGTTGCCGGCGAACTCCTGGCGTACGGCATGCTCGGCCTGATGCTCGCGATCATCGCCATCCTGATCTACCTCTGGTTCCGCTTCGAATGGCAGTTCGCGCTCGGCGCCATGATCGCCAACGTGCACGACATCGTGCTCACGATCGGCTTCATGTCGATCAGCCAGGTCGATTTCGACCTGACCAGCATCGCCGCGCTGCTGACCATCCTGGGCTATTCGCTCAACGACACCGTCGTCATCTACGACCGCATCCGGGAAATGCTGCGGCGCTACAAGAAGATGCCGATGCCGCAGCTGCTCAACGAGTCCATCAACTCGACGCTGTCGCGCTCGATCATCACCCACGTCACCGTGACGCTGGCACTGCTCGCGCTGCTGCTGTTCGGCGGCCACGCCATCCACAGCTTCACCGCGGTGATGATGTTCGGCGTCGTGCTGGTCGGCACCTACACCTCGATTTTCATCGCGGCGCCGATCCTGATCTATCTCGGCGTCGGCGAGCATCGCGAAGATGCCCCCGATACCGCTACGCCGGCGAAGAAAAACAAGGCATGATCCGAACCCTGTGCCCTCGCACGAGTTTGCGAGGGCAGTAAGCCTTTTCGGACCGAGCTCATGGCCGGCGATTCCAACGCTCCGCATTTCCCGCGCTCGGCGCCCATCGAAGCCTATGGCAAGGGCGGCTTTGCCTTTGCCGGCATGTCGCACCGTGGCTCGCTGCTCTGCCTCCCTGACGCGATCTGGGCCTGGGACGTGACCGATCCCGCCAGGATCGACCGCTATGCGCTGGAGCGGGTGTTCTCCGCGGCCAACAGCATCGACACGCTCCTGATCGGCACCGGAACCGGCATGTGGCTGCCGCCGCCCGAGCTGCGGCAGGCGCTGAAGGCGGTGAGGGTTGTGCTGGACACGATGCAGACCGGTCCTGCCGTGCGTACCTACAACATCATGATCGGCGAACGGCGGCGCGTCGCTGCCGCGCTGATCGCCGTGCCATGAGCGCTGCCCCGCCGCCCGATGCGGCCGCCTTCTGCGCCGACCTCGTGCGCAGCCACGATTTCCCGCGCTATGCGGCCTGCCTGTTCATGCCCGCCATTGAGCGCCGCGCCATGCTGGCGCTCTATGCCTTCAACGTCGAGATCGTCCGCGTCCGCGACCAGGTGAGCCAGCCTCTGCCCGGCGAAATCCGCCTGCAATGGTGGACCGACATGCTGTCGGGCCAGGCCCATGGCAGCGCCGAGGCAAATCCGGTAGCGGCCGAGTTGCTCCGCGCGATCGGCGATTTCGACCTGCCGACGGAGCCGATGACGCGCCTCGCCGACGAGCACCAGTTCGATCTCTACAACGATCCGATGCCGACCATGGTGGCCCTGGAAGGCTACCTGGCCGCGACCTGCTCGGCGCTGTTCATCCTCGCGGCGCGGATCGCGGGGTCTGCCTCCGAAGCCGTCGCGCATCTCGCAAGCCATGCGGGACTCGCCCTGGGCATCGTGCAGGTGATCGCGAACCTGCCGGGCGATGCCTCGCGCAGCCAATTGTTCCTGCCGCAGGAGATCCTCGAAAGCCACGGTTGCCGCATGGAGGACGTGTTTGCCGGCAGAGACACGCCCGGCCTCCGTGCCATGCTCGACGAACTCATGGGCGAGGCACGGCAGAACCTCGCGACCGCCTCGTCGCTGCTGGCGGAAGTGCCGCCGGCCGTGCGGTCCGTGTTCCTGCCTCTGAGCCTGACACGCGCCGATCTCGGGCGCTTGTCACGGGAAGGACGCAATCCGTTCGTGCCAGAGCCGGCGTCCCGGCTGCGTACGCTGTGGACGCTGTGGCGGGCGTCGCGGTCGGGGGAATTTACCAAGTAGCGCCTGGCTTGTCGCCTGAGCCGGCAGAATGCTCTATGCTGTCCCATGGCCGACTTGTTCCAATCCGCATCGGTCGATTTGAGCGGCTTTCCAGTCGCACCGGCCGACATCCGCGCCGCCGCCGACACAATCCGCGGCGCCGTGGTCGAGACGCCCTGCAGCTACAGCCGCACGCTGAGCAGCATCTGCGGCTGCGACATCTGGCTCAAATTCGAGAACCTGCAGTTCACTTCCTCGTTCAAGGAACGCGGGGCGCTCAACCGGCTCACGGCGTTGACGGCGGAGGAACGCGCGCGCGGCGTCATCGCCATGTCGGCGGGAAACCACGCGCAGGGCGTTGCCTATCATGCGAGGCGGCTCGGCATTCCCGCCACCATCGTGATGCCCGTGGGCACGCCCATGGTGAAGGTCGAGAACACCAGGCATCACGGCGCCGAGGTGATTGTCACGGGCGCCACGCTCGAGGAGGCCGCGCTGTTTGCGCGAAGCCACGGCGAGGCCCGCGGCATGATCTTCGTCCATCCCTACGACGATCCGCTCGTTATCGCGGGGCAGGGCACGGTCGGGCTGGAAATGCTGGAGGCGGTGCCGGAACTCGACACGCTGGTCGTTCCGATCGGCGGCGGTGGCCTGATCAGCGGCATCGCGATCGCCGCGAAATCGATCAAGCCGTCATTGCGGATCCTGGGCGTCGAGGCCTGGCTCTATCCCTCGATGTACAATGCCATCCACGGCGGCAATCTTCCCGTGCGCGGCGACACGCTGGCCGAAGGCATCGCGGTCAAATCGCCGGGCAGGATCACCACCGAAATCGTCCGCAGCCTCGTCGACGACATCGCGCTCGTCAACGAAGCCGAGCTCGAGCGCGCCGTCGCGACCCTGATCTCGATCGAGAAGACGGTCGTCGAAGGCGCCGGTGCTGCGGGGCTTGCCGCGCTCATGTCCGATCCGTCGCGCTTCGCCGGCGAGAGGATCGGGCTGGTTCTCAGCGGCGGCAACATCGACACGCGGCTGATCGCCTCGGTGCTCACGCGCGAGTTGGCGCGCGAGGGACGCCTGACCCAGCTCTCGCTAGACATTCCCGACAGGCCCGGCCAGTTGGCGGCCGTCGCGGCCTTGTTGGCCGAGGCCGGCGCCAACATCATCGAGGTCTCGCATCAGCGCACCTTCTCCGACCTGCCGGCGAAGGCGACCCTGCTGCAGCTCGTGATCGAGACCCGCGACAGCGCGCATCTCGATGAGGTCATGGCGCGGCTCGGCGCGTCCGGATTGAGCGCGCGCTGCACGTGATCGAGCTATCGCATCGCCAATCCCGCGACATGGTCGATCAGGCGATCGATCTCGGCTTCCGTGTTGTAGTAGTGCGGTGAGGCACGAACGAGCAGTGGCAGCGAGCGAATTTCAGCGTCGATGCGCGTGCTGGGTGGATCCGAAGCACCAATGGTGATGCCGGCGGAGCCTGCGCTGCTGACGATCGAGTCCGCCTCATGTCCCTCCATCGTGAAGCTGACGATGGCGCCCGGGCTGCGCCCGAGGTCGCGGATGGTGATGCCGCCAATGCTGGCGAGGCCGCTGCGCAGGCGATCGGCGAGCAGGCGGCAGCGTTGCTCGATCGGACCGATACCGATGTCGAGGGCGTAATCGACGGCAACGCCGAGACCGAGCCGTGCTGCGTAATTGTTCTCCCAGGTCTCGAAGCGGCGTGCATCGTCGCGGAGCCGATATTCATCGCGCGAGACCCATGGCGCTGCGAAATGGTCGATCATCGGCGGCTCAAGCTGTTGCAGCATCGCCCGGCGGACGTAAAGGAAGCCCGTGCCGCGCGGGCCACGCAGGAACTTGCGGCCCGTCGCCGACAGCATGTCACAGCCGATGTTGTCGACGTCGACCTCCATCTGGCCGACGGCCTGACATGCATCGAGCAGATAGGGAATGCCGCGCGCGCGTGCGATCTTGCCGACGGAAGCGGCGGGATTGACCAACCCGCCATTGGTCGGAACCCAGGTCATTGCGATCAGTTTCACCCGCGCATCGATCATGCGCTCAAGCGCATGCACGTCGAGTTCTCCGCTGGC
This sequence comes from Bradyrhizobium diazoefficiens, assembly GCF_018131015.1. GTDB lineage: Bacteria > Pseudomonadota > Alphaproteobacteria > Rhizobiales > Xanthobacteraceae > Bradyrhizobium > Bradyrhizobium diazoefficiens_B. The sequence continues at coordinate 14,800 of NZ_JAFCJJ010000035.1, read as the reverse complement.
GTCGCTCGGCACGATTTCGATCGTCGCGCCGGTTCGTTTCGCGACCTGGAGGAAGGCGACGTAGTTGGCGGCGTATTCCGCCTCGGCCGTGAGGATGCGGTCGCCGGGGCGAAATGTCAGCGAATAAAATGCCATCTGCCAGGCAACGGTCGCGTTCTCCACCAACGCGATTTCGTCGGGCCCGGCATTCAAGAGACGCGCCACCGAGCCATACACAGCCTCGAGCCGATCGGATTCACGGTCGGCGGCAGCATAGCCTCCGGTCTCGCTTTCCAGATCGATGTGTTGCTTCATTGCGGCGACGACCGGCGCCGGCATGAGAGCGGCGCCCGCATTGTGGAGATAGGCGAGGCGGGAGGTGGCCGGCGTGTCGGCACGAATTCGGTCGATGTCGATCAAGGGAAGGTCTCCGCCATCGGGGTTCCTGAATTAGACACAATGACGCATGCGAGCAAGATCGGCGAAACTGGAGCCTGCCGATCCCCGGCTGGTGCACGGACCGCTGGGGCATTTCCTGGCAGATCACGCCGCGCGTGCTGACCGATGCGCTCGCCGCTGGCGGTGCCGAGGCCAAGCGCCTTCGAGGCGATGATGGGGATGACGAAGATTAATGACGCCGCGATCGAGGCTGCGCGCCGCGGCTGAGTTTGCCCGCCTCAGATGCAGAGGCTGAGAAGCTTGATGTGGCAGCCGCTGGATTTCGGCTTGCTTGCTGGCGTGCTCTCGCGCTTCACGGCGACCAGCGGCTCCTTGTCCTTCTTGCTCTTGCCCTTGTTCTTGTCTTTGGGCTCGTAGTCGCCGGCAATCACCATGGCCCAATAGGTGCGCTTGCCGCTGGCATTCTTCGCGCTGGCGATGCCGACGCGGGAGGCGTTGTGCAGCAGCAGGTTCTTGCGGTGCCCGGACGAGTCGATCCACTGGCCGAGGGTCTTCTCGAAATTGTCGTAGCCGTAGGCGATGTTCTCCGCGGCGCGGCCTGCGCCAGCCGGTGCGACGCGGCGGTTGAACGGGCCGAGCGCGTCGTGGCTGAGATCATCCTTCGCCGCCATCGCGCGCGCCTGGTCCATGGCGATGCGGTCGAGGGTCGAATCGCGGACGACGCGGACCTCGCCGTGCTTGAGGCGGAAGCTCGAGATCAGCTCGGCCGGGGACTCGGCCATGGCGGGCGCGGTAGCAAGCAGCAGCAGGCCGGCGATCATCCAGCTCGCTACACGATGCATCGTCGTCCCCCGAGTGCCCATAACCCCGCCAAACCCTGCCTATGCCCGACCGCTTCTGGATCGGCAATGTGGACGCTTCAAGGCGCCTCGCCATGCCCTAGCTCGCCGGCAGGTCCGCCTCGAAATTGAAGCGGTCGCGCAGGTTCTTGCGCTGCTCCAGGATGTCCTTGAGGAAGGCGCGGTCCTGGTCGTTCTTCATCATCGGCTCGATCAGGTCGAGCTGGTTCATGGCGACCAGTTGCAGGATCTCGGTGCGCGGCTTGCCGCCGGCATCGCGCGGCAGCGCGTGCACGACCTGGATGTGTTCCGGCGGCTTGGGTCCCTTCGCCGCGACGAGCGCGTTGCGGAGTTCACCTTCGAGCGCGGCCTGATCGGCCTCGACGAAAGCGTACAGCCCGACGCCCGAACGGCGGTCGGCAAAGGCAACGATGGCAGTGTCGCGCACGGCCGGGTTCCTGCGGATCAACTCGGCCAGCACCGGCGCGTCGTTGACGAGCCGGCGGCCGCCGCCTTCGCGGTCGGTGAAGTTGAACAGGCCGCGGGTGATCGCGCGATAGACCTTCTTGCCTGTCGCAAGCCACAGGCTTGCGGCAAAGGATTTTTTCGCGAGGATCTTTCGTTCCCGCGGCGTCAGCGCCTCCGGGGCGTAGGAGCGCTTGTGCTTGAGGAGATGCCGCAGGTCTTCATAGGCGAGGATGCGATAGAGCCGGCCGCGTCGACCGAAGCAGGCGGCGAGCTGGAAATCGGTCACATAGGCGCGGCCGTCGCGGCCGACCAGCCAGTTCTGCTCCTTCGCAAGATCGTTGTGGCAGATGCCGGCACGGCGCAGCCGGCGCAACGCCGCCTTGGCCGAGCGGAAATAGGCGAGGTCGCCATGCGGCTTCGCCAGATGCAGCGCGACGCCATCGACGAAGCCGCGGACTAGGGCCCGGCGGCCGGCCCAGAGCAGCTCGGGACCGACGTTCAGGCCCTTGGCGAGGGCCAGCGCGTGCTTCTCGCGCGCGAACAGATGACGCGCCAGCAGGAAGGACCACCACGGCACTTCGTCCAGCCGGCGCAGCACGGCGTCGACCTCGCTAGTGCCGTCCCGGAAGCGCCCGCGCTCGACGGTCGAGAACACGTCGCGCTTGAGCAGCACGCCCTCGATCCAGCACGCCGAGAGTTTTGCGGCGTCGTCTTTGGGAAGGCTCATCGAAAGCTCACGCCGCGGCAGCAATACGCAGGTGATCGGCGATCCAGCGATCGAGATCGGCGAGCGCCCGCGCGCTCATTGCCTGCTTCTTGGCCACCGTCTTCTCGTTGCCGCGCAGGCGCGAGCCGTCGGGCTTTTTCGTTGGCGCGCTTGCAAGCGGCGGGAACAGGCCGAAATTGATGTTCATGGGCTGGAACGAGCGCGTCCCCGGCTCGATGGTCTCGATATGGCCGCCGGTGATATGGCCGAGCAGGGAGCCGAGCGCCGTCGTTGCCGGCGGACCAGCAAGCTGCTCGCCGCGTGCGTTAGCCGCCGCATAGAGGCCGGCGATCAGGCCGACGCTGGCGGATTCCACGTAACCCTCGCAGCCCGTCATCTGGCCGGCAAAGCGCAGCCGCGGCTGGGCGCGCAGGCGCAGCTGGCCGTCGAGCAGTTTTGGCGAATTCAGGAAGGTGTTGCGATGCAGGCCGCCGAGGCGGGCGAATTCGGCGTTCTCAAGCCCCGGGATCGTTCGGAAAATGCGTTGCTGCTCGCCATATTTCAACTTCGTCTGGAAGCCGACGATGTTGTAGAGCGTGCCGAGCTTGTTGTCCTGCCGCAGTTGCACGATCGCGTAGGCCTTGGTGGCGGGATCGTGCGGATTGGTAAGGCCAACCGGCTTCATCGGGCCGTGGCGCAATGTCTCGGGGCCGCGTTCCGCCATCACCTCGATCGGCAGGCAGCCGTCGAAATAGGGCGTGCTGGTCTCCCACTCCTTGAACTCGGTCTTCTCACCGGCGATGAGCGCCGCGACGAAGCCGTCATACTGCTCCCTGGTCATCGGGCAGTTGATATAGTCGGCGCCGTTGCCGCCGGGACCGACCTTGTCATAGCGCGACTGGAACCAGGCCACCGACATGTCGATGGACTCGCGGTGCACGATCGGTGCGATCGCGTCGAAGAAGGCGAGCGCGTTCTCGTCGGTCAGTTCACGGATCGCGTCGGCGAGGCTCGCCGAGGTGAGGGGGCCGGTCGCAACGATGACGTTGTTCCAGTCCGCAGGCGGCAGGCCTGCGATCTCGCCGCGTGCAATCTCGATGAGCGGGTGGTCATTGAGTGACTTGGTGACCGCCGCAGAGAAGCCGTCGCGATCGACCGCCAGTGCGCCGCCGGCGGGCACCTGGTTGGCATCGGCCGCGCGCATGATCAGCGAGCCGAGCCGCCGCATCTCCGCGTGCAGCAGGCCGACCGCGTTGTTGGCAGCGTCGTCCGAGCGGAACGAATTGGAGCAGACGAGTTCGGCGAGCCCGTCGGTGCGGTGCGCATCGGTCATGCGGGTCGGCCGCATCTCATGCAGCACGACCGGCACGCCCGATCTGGCCACCTGCCAAGCGGCCTCGGAGCCGGCAAGGCCTGCGCCGATCACGTGCACGGTATTGGATTGAGGTCCTGTCATGGGGCGGACAGGTAGCGCTTTTCAGCGGTCAGTGGAATCGCCGAGATCGAGTTTTCCGCCTTCTGGAAACGACAACGCCCGCACGAGGCGGGCGCAATCGGGTCGTCCGGTCGAGGGCTGAACGATATCAGCCCTGGTACTGGCCGGCGGCAACGCGCGGGATATCCGAGCGATCGAGGCCGATGTCGGCCAGCTCGCGATCGCTAAGCTGGGACAGCTCGGCAACATTGCGCTGATAGTCCCGGAACGCCTGGATCATACGGAAGAGCGAGAGCAGCATGGTAGTCTCCTGTAGTTCGATTCAGCCCTTGCCCGGGCTTCATCGTTGAAATGAACATAGTTGAATATATTGCATCGCGGAAGTTCCGATGTTGCGATGCAGCTAAGCTCAGAATGCATATCTTGAGTAAGGGCCGATTAACCTTCAGACAGGGACGCTCAAGCGTTGGGCATGGCGCCCCCAGTGATAGAGGAAAGTACCGTTAAAACACTGGCTTATAGCAAATATCGAGTGCCGGATGCCCCTCAGGGATGGGTCGCGTTTCCGTGATCTGCAAGACAACGGGTCAGCCCGCCCTCTCAAATAACGCATGCGCGAATCGCATGGAAAAGGAACAATAGAATTGAATATTAATTCATAATAATGATTGCGCCGATGGCGAGGCTGGCGATCGGGTGCCAAAGACCGCGGTGATCGGATCGCGCCGCGAAAAGTCTCGCGTGATGCAATGCATACACGCCGAGCGTGCGTCCTGGATTACAGAGTTGTAATGAAAATCGGAAATTCCGCATGTGGCTCTGCGTGGTGCGCAACATCACGCAATTCTCGCGGGGAAATTTATGGCGGCGGGTTGCCGCGTCGGCAGCAAAGTCATGACGCGGATTCCGGCAATGTCGCCGGTTCTGTCCAAGAAGAAGAGAAGGAAGGTAACGTCATGACCAAGTTACTCGGGGTTATCGCCATCGCAGCCGTCGCTTTCGCCGTTGCGCCGGCTCAGGCGGCCAAGCACGCCATGGGCGGCTGCAGCTCGGCCAATCTGGAGAAGACGGAGACCGCGATCGAGAATATGGCCGACGGCGACAGCAAGCTGGTCGCGCAGAAGGAGATCACGGCCGCGCAGGACGCGCTACTCAACGGCAAGATGGGTGTGTGCGGTGCGCACCTGAACAAGGCGATGCACGCCACCATGGGCAAGTAAACGTTCGAGCGAGGGGCCGGTCGCCGCGCGATCGGCCCGACGCGTTGGCTGCGCGCTATGGGGCGCGCGCCAGCTGGGTGGCAAAATAGGCGACCGTCTTTGCGTAGACCTCGCTCTTGTTCCACTGCTGCAGCACCGCGAAATTCGGACTGCCGGGCTCCCAATCCTTGCCCCGCTGCCAGCCATAGCCGGCGAGATAATTGGCGGTCGAGGCCAGCACGTCGGGCGCGTTGTGCAAGAGGTCGCGCTTGCCGTTGCCGTCGAAATCGACGGCGTATTTCATCCAGGACGATGGCATGAACTGGGTCTGGCCGATCTCGCCGGCCCAGGCGCCCTTCATCTCGCCGGGTGCAAGATCGCCGCGCTGGACGATGCGCAAGGCATCCATCAGCTCGCCGCGAAACTGCTCGGCGCGGCGGCAATCATAGGCGAGCGTTGCGAGCGAGCGGATCGTCGAGAACTTGCCGGTGTTGACGCCGAAATCGGTCTCGAGGCCCCAGATTGCCACCAGAACCTCGCCCTGCACGCCATAAGTCTGCTCGATGCGAGACAGGACCGAGCCGTACTGCTTCATCATGTTGGAGCCGCGCTGCATGCGCGGCGGGACCATGCGGCCGGAAAACTCTTCGAATGTCTGGGTGAATACTTTCTGCGAGCGGTCGCGGTTGAGCACGGACTGGTCCAGCGTCACGCCGGCAAGTCCCGAGGTGATGGCCTGTTGCGCGATGCCCTTGGCCGCGGCCTCGGTCTTGAAGTCGGCAAGCCACGCGTCGAAACTGCCTGACCCGCAGGCAGCGGCGGCGCGCGCCGGATCGACGGATGACAGAGACGCTGTGATGGCGAGGGCAGCAAGGGCGAGACGAGAAATCGTCGGGGTCATTCGACTAAATTGAATCCATGAAAGTGTATGCCCGGCGGACGCAATTTCGATTGTAACCGCGGCCAAACCAAGGCGTATGACAGCAATCCGGTCCTGTCCGCAGGCCGCGGCCAGGACCGGATGTCGCGAGATCGTCAGGCGTCCGTCCGATTACGCCAGGGGAACAGGTTGGCAGGGAAATCGGCCGCGGGCTTGCGCGGACGCTGCGGTGGAGGCGGCACCGGCCGTGCGCCGGGATCGGAGACGATCACCTTGCGGTAGAGATGCCAGGTGGCGTGGCCAAGCAGGGGGATCACGACGGCGAGGCCGAGGAACGCGGGGATGGTGCCGAGCGCCAGCAGCACCGCCACGATCAGGCCCCAGGCTGCCATCGGCACCGGATTCCTTGCGACGACCCGGAGCGAGGTGACCATCGCCTCGAGCGCGCCGGCATGACGGTCGAGCATCAACGGGAACGACACGGCGCTGATGCAGAGCGCGGCAAGCGCGAACAGGAAGCCCGTACCGCAACCGACCACGATCAGCCACCAGCCCTGCGAGGTCGTCAGGACGCGCGTCACGAAATCCGAGATTCCGGACACGCCCTCATAGCCGAAGGCCGCCACATAGATCGCCTGCGCCGTGGCGACCCAGGTGACGAACAGAGCGAGCAGCAGCGTGCCGAGGCCGAGCATGGCGCCGAAGGATGGCGAGCGCAGCACCTCCATGGCATCCCAGGCGCTTGCCTCTTCATAGCGCTCGCGCCGGCTGGAGAGTTCGTAGAGGCCGAGGGCAGCAAACGGGCCGATCAGCGCGAAGCCCGCGGCCAGGGGAAATAGCAGCGGCAGCACCGAATATCCCATTACCACGCGGGCGAGCACGAGGCCGAGCACCGGATAGATCACGCAGAGAATGATGGCGTGGCTCGGAACCGCCTTGAAATCTTCCCAGCCGCGCTTGAGCGCGTCGTGCAGGTCGGACAACTGGATGGTTCGGATCACCGGTCCAGCCGCATCCGCGGGCTGGGCCACCGTCGGGACATTGCCCTGGTAGAATATGGCCATGATCGCTAGCTCCCTTGCCGGACGGCCGTATTCGGCGCCGGCAAACGGCGCAAGCGGCCGCTTCTTCTGGTGATCGCGATCCCGACCAGACGCGAATATCGGATGGCATCGCGAACTGACGCTGGAATCGTACTCCCAATTCGCCATCCTGTCCCACACGCTTGGGTGAGATTCGATGCCGCAGTGCACCCGGAAGGTCATTAAGTCGTCATTTCGCCGCACATAAGCTCATGCTGCTCGCTGCTTCGCGGAACTTAGCGGGCACGACGCACGTCATAGTCCATTCAACCCACCACATTCTTTGCGGGGAAGCAGACATGAGCATTTTCGGAAAAATCATGGGCGCGATCTTCGGCAGCACGCCGGCTTCGGCCGCGCCGGCGGGCGGCGCGGCTGCGCCCAGCGCCTCCGCGGGGGCTGCGCCGAGCGCATCGGCTGCAGCTGCACCCGCTGCGGCGCCGGCGGCGACCGTCGATGTTGCCGCGATCGTCGACAAGCTGGTGGCCGAGCGCAAGGAGCGGTTGGAGTGGCGGACCTCGATCGTCGATCTCATGAAGGCGCTCGAAATCGATTCGAGCCTCGCCGCGCGCAAGGACCTCGCCAAGGAGCTCGGCTTCACCGGCGACATGAACGACTCGGCGAGCATGAACGTCTGGCTGCACAAGCAGGTGATGTCGAAGCTTGCGGCCAATGGCGGCAAGCTGCCGCCTGAGATCAAGCACTGAGAGACGATAGGGGCGCGGTCAAGCAGAGGGCCCGCGAGCGCGCGGGCCCTTTTGTTTCAAGCGACGAGGTCCGCATCCTCCGGGTGCCTGTCGAGATAATCCACGACGAAGCCACAGCCGGCGATCACCTTCCTGCCGTCGCGGCGGATCAACTCCAGCGCGCCCTTGACCAGTTCGGATCCGATGCCGCGGCCGCGCAGCGCGCGCGGCGTCTCGGTGTGGGTGATGATCACCGCGGACGGCGTCAGCCGGTAATTGGCGAAGGCAAGCTCGCTGCCGACATCGAGCTCGAAGCGGCTCCTGTCCTTGTTGTCGCGCACTGGGGCCGCCATTTCGATTCCTTCCGAAGCGATGTCTCTTCCCCGGATCTAGGCGCCTGAACTCTTCCTTGCCAGAGCGCACATGGCTGGTCTGTTCAATCGGTCGCCTTGGCGAGGCGCGAATCTTCGCCCGGTTTCTGTGGGGAGAGGCAGCCCCGGCAGATGACGAGGGAACGGTTGACCCTGGCGTCCTGCTCGGCCTCGATGCCGTCCTGGGCCTGCCACCACTCCTTGGAATAGGGCTGGAGCGAGGCCTGCGACCCGGTCCTGTCGGGGCTCGCTGCGGTTCGCATTGCGCGCGATGGCACGGCGGCGGAACGCGGCTGATTGGGGTCCTGGCCGGCGCCATCCCAGGCATAGCGCGCGGGCCTGGAGGCAGGATCCGGGGCGAGATGGGCCTGCGGAGCCGCCGCACATCCGGCGAGCGCCAGCGTGAGCAGGAGGAATCCGGGCGCTTTGACCATGATGCGGCAACTCTGCAGGCGAGAACTGGATCGAGGTTGCCTCGATCATGCTTAAAATTCCCTGAATGTGTGCGCGGGCGCGTATGCGGCCGCGAGCCTTGCTCCACTCCTGAGGATGGCGATAAATGGGCTGCAATGAGTGGGCGGCTCGCGCGCCGGCCGCCGCCGAAGAGGAAGCCCGATGCAGCCCCTGCGCATGTCCCGCCGCGTCATGAATCTCGCTCACATGCTGACCCAGAATGCGCGACGGCATGGCGCGCGCCCAGGCTTCGTATGGGGTGACAAATCCTGGACCTGGCGCGAGATCGACGCGCAGGTCTCGGCGCTCGCTGCAGCGCTCAGGGCGCGCGGCATCGTCAAGGGCGACCGCATCCTGGTCCATGCCAAGAACGGCGACGAGATGTTCTTCTCGATGTTCGCGGCGTTCCGGCTCGGTGCGGTCTGGGTGCCGACCAATTTCCGCCTGATGCCGGACGAGGTGACCTATCTCGCGCAGGCCTCCGGCGCCAAGGCGTTTCTGTGCCATGTCGATTTTCCCGAGCATGCGGCGGCGGTGACGGGCGGCGCGCTGGAATTCACCTGGAGCGTCGATGGCAAGGCCGGGTTCGGCGAGCGCTCGGTGGCGGACGCCATCGCTTCGCAGGCGGGGACGGCGGTCGAGAACGTGGCCGTCGAGCATGACGATCCCTGCTGGTTCTTCTTCACCTCGGGCACCACCGGCCGTTCCAAGGCCGCGGTGCTGACCCACGGCCAGATGGGCTTTGTCGTCACCAACCATCTCGCCGATCTCACTCCCGGCGTGACGGAGGCGGATGCCTCGCTGGTGGTGGCGCCGCTGTCGCATGGCGCCGGCGTGCATCAATTGGTGCAGACCGCGCGCGGCGTCTGCACCGTGCTGCTGCCGACGGAAAAGTTCGACATCAACGAGGCGTTCCGCCTGATCGAGACGCATCGCGTCGGCAATCTCTTCACGGTGCCGACCATCCTGAAGATGATGGTCGAGCATCCTGCCGTCGACAAATACGATCACTCCTCGCTGCGTCACGTGATCTATGCCGGCGCGCCGATGTATCGCGAGGACCAGAAGGCCGCGCTGAAGAAGCTCGGCAAGGTGATCGTGCAGTATTTCGGCCTCGGCGAGGTCACCGGCAACATCACGGTGCTGCCGGCGGCGCTGCACGATCCCGAGGATGGCCCGCACGCGAAGATCGGCACCTGCGGCTTCGAGCGCACCGGCATGCAGGTCTCGATCCAGGACGACGAGGGCCGCGAGCTCGCCGCCAACCAGAGCGGCGAGATCTGCGTGATCGGACCTGCGGTGCTGGCGGGCTACTACGACAATCCCGAAGCCAATGCGAAGGCGTTCCGCAACGGCTGGTTCCGCACCGGCGATCTCGGCCACATGGACGAGGAGGGGTTCGTCTACATCACGGGGCGCGCCTCCGACATGTACATCTCCGGCGGCTCCAACATCTATCCGCGCGAGATCGAGGAGAAAATCTTGACCCATCCCGCGGTCGGCGAGGTCGCCGTGCTCGGCGTGCCCGATGCGACCTGGGGCGAGGTCGGCGTCGCCGTCTGCGTCGCGCGCGAGGGCGAGAAGCCGGTGAGCGAGGCGGAGATGGCGGCGTTCCTCGGCCCCAAGGTGCCGCGCTACAAGATGCCGAAACGGTTCTTCTTCTGGGAGGCGCTGCCGAAGTCCGGCTATGGCAAGATCCCGAAGCGCATGGTGCGTGACGAGCTCGAGGCGCGCGGGCTGCTAGACCTCGACAAGACCAAGGCGGGCTGAGCGAAGGTCATGCGCAGCATCAAGCAGCCGGGAGCGGCGGTGGCCGAGCGCATCCAGTGGGTGGAGGCGAGGGGCCGCGCCTTTTCGTTCACGCTTGCCGCCGGCCTGCCGCTGCTCGAAGCCGCGCGGCGCGGCTTGGCCGCGGAGGGATTTGCCGGCGGCGTGCTGAATTTTTCCGGCGGCGCGCTTGGTCCGTTCGGCTATGTGATGCCGGCACTGTCGAAGACCGGCGAGAACGCCGCGTTCTACAGCGAGACGTTTCGGCCCGCCGGCATCACGCGGACGAAGCTCGGCAGTATGACGCTCGGTACGCGCGACGGTGCGCCGTTCTTTCATTGCCATGGCCTCTGGACCGAGGCGGACGGCCGCGCCGGCGGCGGCCACATGCTGCCGGACGAGACGGTCGTCGCCGAGCCGTTCGAGGTGCATGCCTTTGGTCTCGATGGCGCGATGTTCACCGCCGAGCCCGATCCTGAGACCAATTTCAAGCTGTTCGGCCCGGTCGCGGCTGCGAGCACCGGCGCGCGCGCCACGAGCCGCGCCTTCGCGCTGCGGCTGCGGCCCAATCAGGATTTTGCTGGCTGCCTCGAAGAGTTTTGTCGCGCGCACGGCATCGTTCGCGCGAAAATTCACGGCGGCGTCGGCTCGACCATTGGCGCGCGCTTCGACCATGGCGGGGTGACCAAGCCGTTTGCCACCGAGCTTGCGATCACGGCCGGTGCGATCGCGCCGGCGGATTCCGGCGCCCTCGAAGCGGCGCTCGACGTCGCACTGATCGACTACACCGGCGGCATCGCCGAGGGTCGCCTGATCCGCGGCGGCAATCCGGTGCTGATGACGATGGAGCTGGTGCTGGAGGCGCTGGACTAGCGCCACGATCAGAGCGTGCGTAAGGGCATAGATGCCCTTCCATGCCGGCTCTGTTCCTGATATGTTCCGGAGTGGATTTCAACCGGGGCAGAGGCATGAGCCGGACACGACGCCGTCAAACCACACTGCGCGCGCCCTACCTCAGGCGGGTCTGGCTCGATCGGTCGCGGGTCGAGGACTGGGAGGCGTACCCGTTCTGTCTCCCCGCGTTCAGGGACGAGTTCGATCACAGCTTCGACTCCGCGGTCACGATCATCGTCGGCGAGAACGGCACGGGCAAATCGACCATTCTCGAAGGGATCGCGGGCCTAGCCGGCTTTGCCAGCACGGGCGGCCGTAAGGGCTTTCACGAGATCGACGGCGGTGGCATCGAAACCACCGGCGGCGAGCTGTCGGATGTCTTTCGCGGGGCTTGGGTGCCGAAGGTGACAGACGGCTGGTTCTTTCGCGCCGAGACGTTCTTTTCGATTGCGCGCTATCTGGACCGCTCGGCCGTCAGCGCTGCAGAGCTCATGGAAGGCGTGTTTGGTGCGAGCGTTCAGGAAGCGCCGGACTATCTCTCCTTTTCTCACGGTGAGGGCTTTCTGGTTTTTTTCGAGGAGCGCTGCCAGAAGCAGGGCCTCTACATTTTCGATGAACCGGAATCCGCGCTGTCGCCGGCGCGGCAGATGGATTTTCTCAAGCTTCTGCACCGCATGGATCGTTCCGGCAATTGTCAGGTCATCATGGCGACGCACGCGCCGATGCTGATGGCCTATCCCAACGCGCAGTTGCTTCGCCTCGGCAAGTACGGCCTTCAGCCGACAACGGTCGAGCAGACCGATCACTATCGGGTCATGCGCGAATTCTGCGACGATCCGCGCGGCTTCGTCGAGGCGACGTTGGCGGAGTGACCGAGGCGCTGCGCTCGCAATGACGCTTTGCAGCTACGTGCCTGGACCTCAATCGGCGTCGGAAATCGCGGACATTGCGATCGATCACCAGGGGCTGGATTTCCTCTTGGCGATGGCGAGGTATGAGGAGTCGCTCAGGTTCTGTACCCCCGAGTTCGATCCCTGGTAGAGGTCGAGCACGGGCGAGTAGGTCTGGTCGGCGTTCTTCGCGTCGTACATCGCGGAGAAGCGGTTCAACAGCTTCGCGACCTTCGTGGGATCACCGAGATCCTTGATCTTGATGTATTTCTCCACGACCTTGGCCTGCTGGTCGATATCCATCGCGGCCATCTGGTCGGGCAGATCGAAGGTGGTTCGGAACACTTCCGAAAGCGCCTTGTCCGCAAGGATGTCGAAGGGCGACGTGATGCTTCCCGCCTTGCGCTGGAAATACAGCGCAAGGCGCACGCCGGGATTCGTGTCCCCCTGCTGCTGCTCCAGGTTTTGCTCGACGAAGTTCTTTTGCGTCGCCAGGAATTGATCGCGCTTTTGCGGGCCCATCATCGGAAGGCGCGCGATGTTGCCGTCCTTGTCGAAATTGAACGACGCCGCGATCTCGGCAAAGCGAGGGTCGCTCTCCGTGTTTGCGAAGCTCTTTGGATCGTTCAGGTCGGAGCTGAAGATCTTCTTGAGATAGGCGGTGGTCACCTTCGCGGGGTCCAGGCCCTTGGAGACGAGAATGACGTCGACCATCTTCTTGTTTGCGAGCAGATCGGAGACGCTCTTGATGCTGGCCATCGTCTCTTGATAGTACGTCGCGTCTTTCTGGGCGTCAGCCTTGACTTTCGTCTGTTCCTGAGCGCTCACAACCTTGATTTTTGCAATGACGTAGTTCTTCGCGATGTCAAGAATCTCGGCCGGATCCTGCGCCGCAAGGGGCGTCGTCAGATTTCCCTTTGCGTCGAAGTTGAATGCCTGCGCGAGCTTGACGTATCGATCGTCCTTGAGCGTATAGACATAGCTCTTGGGGTCGTTGAGGTCGCTTTCGAGCGCTGCCGTGACCGTTGACTGCGAGACCTGTGCGGGATCGAGGCCGACGGCCTTCAGTGCGAAATTATACACGCTTGGCGTGGACAGCAGCGTCTTGAGTGAATCCACGTTGGCGATGGCATTCTTGAATTGCCCGATCGCCAGCGTTTCCAGCAACGGGTTGGCCGCCGAATAGACCGCCGACTTGCTGGAGGTGAACCTCTGGTTCGTGCTCGTGACGTTTGCAGCCGTCTGCGCCGGCACGCCGGCCGGCAGCGATCCGTCGGACGAAAACTCGAACGCGCCGGCCAGGTCGACGAAATGACCGATGTTCGTGATGGTGTCGTTGATGCCGGATATGCTGCTGGTGGCCGACTTCTGGCGATACTCTTCGACCAATATCTGGATATTCAACTGACCGACGTCGGCGCCGGGTTGCGACAGTTGAGCCTTGTAGTCGGCGAGCTTCGACTTGGCATCGCTCAAATCCGATTTGGCTTGAGCGAGCTGGGTGTTGAGGCCGCCGAGCTGGGACGTGAAGGTGGTGTTGACGTAGCTGTTCGGATCGGATGGATCGCTGGACAGCACCTGCTTGATCGTGTCGCGCGGCCACTTGCTCAGATCGATCCCGAATGCCGAGGCGACGTAGTTGCGAAGACGATCGTCGTTGAGGAGCTGGTCGGCACTGGTCACGTTGCCGATCGTGGCATTATAGTAGTTCGTATCGGCGGTGACCTTATTGACGTTGCTCGTCATGGCTGCCGTGTACAGCCCGATCATGTCGTCGGTCTGGCCGCTCGATTGCGCGACCTTCGTTTCACCGCCGCCGAAGGAGAATGCCGCGGCGAATTCCCGGTAACGCTTGTCGACCAGCGTGTTGGCGAAGCTCTTGGAGTCCGTGAGATTGCTCTGCAGCACTTTCTTCATGAACGCCTTGGCATAGGCCATGTCTTCCACGCCATAGGCCTTCGTCACGTAGTGATAAAGGCGGTAGTCCTTCATCAGATCGTCGACGCTGTTCACCTTGCCGATGTTGGCCTTGTAATAGGCAGCATCGCTCGCGACGTCCGATTGCTGCGCCACCCGCGTCAGGGACTGGGCGAGGTTGCGCGTGACGTAGCTGTAGCTGGAATAGGTCGACACCATGGAAATTCCTGACGGCTCCGCGGGTCCTGGATTTCCGTCAATCATTGCCGGGTCGCAGGGTAGGAACTGGCCTCATGCCAGTAGAGAGAAGGGCGCTTATGATTCTACTGCGATTCTGATTACAATCTTAAGCTTTCCTCAAGAGCGCCACCGCGCGATGGATAGCCTGGCGCAAGCTTCAACCGCGCATCGGTATCTGAAAACCCGGACATGATTTCACGTCCTCGCGGCACATCGTGCCCGAGCTTTTGCGGGAGTTGCCGCCCTCGAAAGTGCCGAGGGCGCAGGGAAGGCCGGGGTGCCGGCTGGCACCCGCGGTCCGCTGTGCGCAAATGCGCTGGAAACAGGTGCACAGCGGCATACAGGGCAGCCTGGACATCCCGGCCTTTCCCTGCGCAGTGGTTTTACGGCTTATGTCGTGCTCTCCCCGGGGAGCGATGCACTATTGCCCCCGTCGCCTTGCGGATGACTGACATGCGTGCCCGGTTGGGTCGCACGTCACCGCAGGACTTGGCGCGCAGACTCCGGGCGCCAGGACCACACGATTTTGCCGTACGCAGGCTGCACCGGTCGTGTGCGCGTGCGCGTTGCTCACGGAGTGACCCGCCCTGCAACC
>NZ_JAFCJJ010000034.1 GCF_018131015.1 Bradyrhizobium diazoefficiens | reverse complement strand
CTATGGCATTCACACATCGCGGTTGAAGACGGGAAGGATGTCTGATTCCGTATGGTCCGACTGAATGGGAGGACCGCATGGAGGTTGGACTGGGCCGGTTTGGTGACCGTCGCCTGCAAAAAGGGGGGCGTTCCTTCTGGGCCGCCTGGTTGCCTCGGGCGGCAGGAAGCTGCGGGTGCGTCGATTGGGCGGCTCTCGGGCAGGAGAGATCCGCCTGACGCGGCTTTTGCGCAATGAAGCGTTCAGCTGCGAGGAGATGCTGGCGGAGGCAGCCGAACGGACGGCAGAACGGTGCATGGGACGGCATGTCCTTGCGATCCAGGACACGACCGTGCTGCGCTCGGAAGGCGGCGGGGGTGAGTATCTGCATGCCGTATTGGCTCTGGATGCGCAGGACGGGGCGATCCTGGGGCTGATCGGAGGCTGCTTCCTCGAGCGCAAGGGGGGTCGGCGGGCAGCGCGCCGCTCCGTACCGATTGAACAAAAGGAGAGCTTCCGATGGATGGAAGGCGCCGACCATGCAGCATCTGTGTGCGCGGGCGCCGCTTCTGTCACGGTGATTGCCGATCGCGAGAGCGACATCTTTGAAGCGTTTGCGCTGCGTCCGGAACGCGTCGAACTGCTGGTACGTGCGGCTCATGACCGGGCGCTTGCCGACGGCCATGCGCTGTTTGCGCGAGCGGACGGCATGCCAGCGATGGGGCGCGCGGAACTGGATTTGCCTGCCAGGCCGGGGCGCAGGCGGCGTACTGCGCAGCTTGAAATACGCTTCATGCCGGCCAGGGTTGCCCGTCCCAAGAGTGGATTGCGCGCCGACTTGCCGGAAAGCGTAGCCGTCAACGTGATTGATGTCCGCGAGGTCAACCCGCCGGCTGGCGAGGCGCCGATTCACTGGCGGCTTCTGACGACACACGCAGTAGCCAGCGAGACGGAAGCCTGGGAGATCGTCGACCTTTATCGGCAACGCTGGGCAATTGAACAGCTGTTCCGCGTCCTCAAGAGCGCAGGCTTCGACATTGAAGATGTGCAGATCGAGGAGAAGGCACCCCGCGACCGGCTGATAACTGCAACGCTGATCGCGGCGGTGTGCATCCAGCAACTGGTGCACGCCCGTGATGGTGGTCCGGGAACGCTGCGGCCTCTGAGCGATGCATTTGACCCCGAGGACATTCCACTGATCGAGGCCTGCTGCGCCGACCTCGAAGGCAAGACGGAGCGGCAGAAGAACCCCCATCCGCGGGGCTCGCTCGCGCGCGCAGCCTGGGTCTGCGCGCGTCTCGGCGGATGGACCGGCTATTACGGCAAGCCGGGCCCTATCGTTATGCTTCAGGGATGGATCGAGTTCCAAGCCATGAAGCGCGGCACCAATCTGATGATGCGCCACTCGCAGCAGAACAATACCGATGTGTGAATCGGATAGCCCACAGGGGGAGAGGGTAAGAAAATCAGCCCGACACCGCGCCTTGCACGGCGGCGATGATTCGCTCCTGGTCGGCTTCGCTCAGATAGGGGTGCATCGGCAGGCTGATGACGTCCTGCGACAGGCTTTCGCAGACAGGCAGGCCGCCGTCGGCGACCGGATACTGCTTGTAGGCGGTCTGCTGGTGCATCGACTTGCCGTAATAAATCGCGGTCGGCACGCCCTGGGCTTTCAGCGCGGCAGCGAAGCCGTCGCGGTCGGTGCCATCAGGCAGGCGGATGGTGTACTGCGCCCAGACCGAGGTGTTGCCCGGCGCCAGACGCGGCACCGTTACCACATTGCCGAGCCCGCGGGAGTAGCGCTCCGCGACCCTGTTGCGGGCGGCGATTTCGTCGTCAAAGATCTTCAGCTTCTCGATCAGGACCGCGGCCTGCATGGTGTCGATCCGGCCGGTGAGGCCGAGGCGGACGTTGTCGTACTTGTCGACGCCCTGCCCGTGCACACGGATGCTGCGCAGCGTCGAGGCGAGCTCGTCGTCATCGGTGAGGATGGCGCCGCCGTCGCCGAAGCAGCCGAGCGGCTTTGCGGGGAAGAAGCTGGTCGCGGTGGCGAGCCCGAAGGTGCCGAGCTTGCGGCCCTTGTAGCTGGCGCCAAAGCCTTGCGCGGCGTCGTCGATCACGAACAGGCCCTCGGCCCTGGCGATCTCGGCGATGGCATCGTGATCGGCGGGCTGGCCGAACAGGTCGACCGGAATGACTGCAACCGGCTTCAGGCCGGCCTTGCGCGCGGTCGCGATGCCGCGCTTGAGCGATTCCGGGCTCATGTTGAAGGTGACTTCGTCCACGTCGACATAGACCGGCGTCGCCCCGGTCCGCGCCGCGGGCGAGGCCGTCGCGATGAAGGTGAAGGACGGACACAGCACGGCATCGCCCGGCCCGACATTCTTCGCCATCAGGATCATCAGCAGCGCATCGGTGCCGCTGGCGCAGCCGATCACATGTTTGGCGCCGCAATAGGCGGCGAGCTGCTTCTCGAGCTCGAAGACCTCAGGCCCGTTGACGAACTGGCAATGGTCCATGACGCGCTTGACCGCCGCGTCGAGCGAGGCGCCGAGCCGGCGGCGCTGCGCGCCGACGTCGATGAACGGAATGGGTTCGGAACGCAGATGCTGGTTCATGGTCTGGTTCTTGGCGCCTTCTTGCGTGGTCGGCATGGAAAGGGATCAGCCGGCGACGCGGCGCGGGCCCGTGCGTGCGGGCGCGGTGGCCGCGGGCCGCGACGGCGTCTCTAGGCACTGCGTGGCGATCTCGAGGCTGGCGACGCCCTCGTCACCGGTCACCGCCGGCGTCTCGCCGTTGCGTACCGCCTTGAGGAAGGCGATCAGTTCGGCGCGCAGCGGCTCGTCGTGGCCGACCGGCAGATGCCGCATCGAATAGCTGCCGTCCGGCTTGAAGCCGAAGCACTCGGTGACCTGGCGCGTCAGGAGGTCGCCCATCACGTATTTGCCGCGGGTCGCGACCGTGACGCTGCGCGCCTTGAACGGCGTTAGCCAGTTGGTGTTGATGTGGGCAAGCACGCCGCTGGCGGTACGGAACTGCAGCAGCGCGATGTCCTCGCGCTCGGCAACCGCGCTCGACAATTGCGGCTGCACCTCGACGATGTCGGATTCGGTGAACCAGCGGATCAGGTCGATGTCGTGCACGGCCAGATCGATGACGACGCCGACATTGGACATGCGCGGCGGGAACGGTCCGACGCGGGTGATGGCGATGGAGAGGATATCCTCACCCGCGATCGCCTGCTTGACGGCGGCGACCGCCGGATTGAAACGCTCGACATGGCCGACCATCAGCGTCACGCCGGCCTTTTGCGCGGCAGCGACGATCTCGCGGCCTTCGGCGACCGTCGAGGCGATCGGCTTCTCGACCAGCACATGGACCTTCCTGGCGATGCAGGCGAGCGCGATCTCGTGATGCAGATGGGTGGGCGCGGCGATGGTGACGGCATCGACGCCGGCTTCGAGGAGCTGGTCGAGCGTCTCGAACCCGTCGCAAGCAGCGAGCTCGGCAGTGCGCTCAAGGTGGGTCGTGGAAGGATCGGCCACGCCCACGAGGCTGACGCCAGGCAGGCCGCTCAGCACGCGCGCATGGTTGCTGCCCATCACGCCCGCGCCGACGACGCCGACGCGCAAGCCGGCCTTTGCCGGTTGTGATCCTTTGGAACTCATCTGGTGGAACCCCGATTCAAGCGCAAATCCCCGGGCCGCTTCTAGCACGGACGCCACATTTGTGGCGAATGTCCCCCTTGCGGTCCGGACACGATTTGATTCAAAAAGTTACACGTTTCCCGGGCCTTAAGCTGCTGAAAACAGGCCCGCTTTCCGGCCCGGGTCGCGCGATTCGGAGTGCTGGTTACGACCTTTGATAGTCGTCTTCAATCCGGATGATGTCGTCTTCCCCGAGATAGCTGCCGGTCTGGACCTCGATCAGCTCCAGCATGATCTTACCGGGGTTCTCCATCCGGTGGACCGCGCCCATGGGGATGTAGATCGACTCGTTCTCGTGCACCGTCTTCACCGTCTCGTTGACGGTCACGCGCGCGGCACCGCGGACCACGATCCAGTGCTCGGCGCGATGGTGATGCTTCTGCAGCGACAGCCGCCCGCCCGGCTTCACCACGATGCGCTTGACCTGATGACGCTCGCCATTGTCGACGGACTGATAGCTGCCCCAGGGACGGTGCACCTTGAGGTGCTCCTCGGTGACCTTCGGCGCAACGTCCTTGAGCTTGGTCACGAGGCGCTTCAGCCCGTTGGCGTCCTTCTGGCGCGAGACCAGCACCGCGTCTGCGGTGGCGACCACGACGAGATCGTCGACGCCTTCGAGCGCGACCAGCGCCTGGTCGGTAGTGACGTTGCAGTTGCGGGAATCCTCGAACACGGCGGTGCCGTGCGCGGCGTTGCCATGCGCGTCCTTGTCCGACAGCTCCCACACCGCGTGCCAGGAGCCGACGTCGGACCAGCCGCAGGAGACCGGCACCACCGCGGCCCGCGAGGTTTTTTCCATCACCGCATAGTCGATCGAGATCGCCTTCGCCGCGCCGAACGCCTTGGGCTCGAGCGTCACGAAGCCGAGATCGCGGCCGGCGTTAGTGACCGCGTCGGAGAGCGCCTGCACGCTTGCCGCATCGACCTTGCGGTATTCGTCGAGCAGGACGCTGGCCGGGAACATGAAGTTGCCGCTGTTCCAGAGATAGCCCGAATTGACGTAGTCGGCCGCCTTCACCGCATCCGGCTTCTCGACGAAGCGCGCGACCGCGTGCACCTCGCCGGCGATCGCCTCGCCCGGGCTGATATAGCCGTATTCGGTCGCCGGGCGCTCCGGCTTGACGCCGAAGGTGACGATGCGCCCGGTCGCCGCGGCGACAAGGCCCTCGCGGCAGGCGGCGATGAAGGCGGCGTTGTTCTGCACCACGTGGTCGGCGGCGAGCGCGAGCACGATCGCCTCGCTGTCACGGCCTTGCGCGAACAGCGCGCCCGCGGCGATGGCCGGTCCGGAGTCGCGCCGCATCGGCTCGAGGATCACGTCCGCCTCGATCTCGATCTCGGCAAGCTGCTCCAGCACCATGAAGCGGTAGGCGGCGTTGGTGATGACGATCGGACGGTCGAACAGCGATGCATCCGACACGCGCGAGAGCGTGTCCTGGAAGGTCGAGCGCGCGCCGAACAGCGGCAGGAACTGTTTCGGGCGCACCTCGCGCGAGGCCGGCCACAGCCGCGTCCCGGCACCGCCGCACATGATCAGGGGGATAATGCGTTTGTCCATCGTCATTTCAGACCTCGAAATAGTCCCGGTACCAGGTGACAAAATTGTGGACCCCGACGTCGATCGGCGTTGACGGCGCAAAACCGGTGTCGCGCATCAAATCCTCGACATCCGCGAACGTTTCCACCACGTCTCCCGGCTGCATCGGCAGCAATTCTTTGACCGCCGTCCGACCCAGCTCCCGCTCCAGCAGTGCTACGACATGCGTCAGCTCCTCGGGGCGGTGATTGCCGACATTGTAGACCCTAGACGGCGCATTTGCGGCAGAAGGATTGTCCGCAGGCACAAGATCGATCAGCGTCGAGACGACGCGGGTCACATCGTCGATATAGGTGAAGTCGCGGCGCATCTTGCCATGGTTGAAGAGCCGGATCGGCCTGCGCGCCATGATCGCATCGGCGAACAGGAACAGGGCCATGTCGGGCCGTCCCCACGGCCCGTAGATGGTGAAGAAGCGCAGGCCCGTCACCGGCAGCCGGTAGAGATGGCTGTAGGACTGCGCCATCAGCTCGTTCGCCTTCTTGGTCGCGGCATAGAAGCTCACGGGATGGTCGGTGCGGTCCGCTACGGCGAATGGCAGTTTGGTATTGGCGCCGTAAACGGAGGATGACGAGGCGTAGACGAGATGACGACAGGAGTTGTGTCTGCAGCCCTCGAGCACGTTGAGGAAGGCCTGCAGGTTGGAATCGGCATAAGCCTGCGGATGGTCGATCGAATGGCGTACGCCGGCCTGCGCCGCCAGATGCACGACGCTGGCAAAGCGATGACGGGCGAACAGCGCGGCGACGGTCTCGCGGTCGGCGAGATCGGCCTGCACGAAGGTGAAGCGCGAATCGGCCGCTAGCCGTTGCAGGCGCGCCTGCTTCAGCGCCGGATCGTAGTAACTGTTGAGACTGTCGAGCCCGACGACCGGCCGGCCCTCGGCCAGGAGCTGACGGGCGACGTGAAAACCGATGAAGCCGGCGGCCCCCGTGACCAAAATCGCCTGATCCGTCATCCTGTTCCCAAGGGCATATCCCGGAGATATGCGTCGCCGCGCCGGCAATGGGCGCCTCTTTAGCCGCCGTGCGAGGGGGCCACAATAGCCCCTCACCGCCCGTCAGGACGGCCTCGATGACAGCTATTGCAAGATCGGCGCCAAAACCATACCAAAGCGGCCGAATTCGGCGCCTCGCGTCGGGTGGTCCTAACCCTGTTCATGCGGGCGAGATGCGCCGAATCCTGCTATCAGCGGTCAAAATCCTGGTTTCCGGAGCGCTGCTCTACCTGGCGCTGCGCAAGGTCGACCTGTCCGAGCTGTTGTCGCGCTTCACCGCGACCAGCCTGTTCTGGATCGGCATGGCGATCGCGGTCACGTTCCTGCAGATCTTCGTCGGCGTGCTGCGCTGGCGCGAGGTCAGCGCCGAATGCGGCGCGCCGCTCGAGCTCGGCCGCGCCATGCGCTACAACGTGATCGGATCGTTCTTCAACCAGACCCTGCCGTCCGCGATCGGGGGCGATGCGGTGCGGCTGTGGCTGGTCGCGCGCGCCGGCGCCGGCTGGCGCGCGGCCACCTACTCGATCTTCGTCGATCGCGCGATCGGGCTGATCGCCCTCGCGGTCATCATCGGCGCGAGCCTGCCCTGGAGCTACAGCCTCATCACCGACCAGAACGGGCGCTCGGCGCTGCTGCTGCTCGACACCGTGGCGCTGGCCGGCGGCCTCGGCTTCCTGGTGTTCGGCGCGCTGAAATGGCCGTGGCTGAAGACCTGGTGGGCCACCCACCACATCCATGCCTGCGCCGTGATCGCCAACCGCGTCATCTTCAGCGCCAAACGCGGACCGCTGATCACCGTGCTGTCGCTGCTCATTCACGTGCTCGCCGTCGTCATCGCCTGGTGCGTGGTGCAGTCGATCGCGGCGCCCGTGAGCTTCGGCCAGGTGTTCCTGCTGGTGCCGCCGGTCATGCTGATCACCTTGATGCCGATCTCGATCGCCGGCTGGGGCGTGCGCGAGGCGAGCATGGGACTGGCCTTCGGCTTCGCCGGGCTCGCCGCCAACGAAGGCGTCAACGTCTCGCTGCTGTTCGGCGCCGTGTTCTTCATCGTCGGCGCGTTCGGCGGGCTGGTCTGGATCCTGAGCGCCGAGAAGGCCGCGCAGGGGTCGGCGCCGATCGGGGTGCCGGAGTGAACGCGCCGGCCGTCGTGCCGTCGCTGGCGGCCGTTGCGATCGCCGCACTGATTTCGGCGCTCGTCACCTGGAGCAGCCGGCCGCTACTGCAGCGCTATGCGCTGGCGCGGCCGAATGCGCGGTCCTCGCACCGCATCCCGACCCCGCAGGGTGCGGGGATCGCGGTGATCGCGGCGACGCTCCTGGTCGCCTCCGTCTGGGCCGCCATCGCTGATATCGCGATCCCGCCGGCGCTGGTGGCCGGGACGGTGCTGATCGCGCTGGTCGGCTTTGCCGACGACCTCATGTCGCTGCCGGTGCTGCTGCGGCTCGTGCTGCAGGCCGCCGCCGTCGGCGCCGTCGTCTTCACCGCGCCCGAGACCGCGCGCATCGTGCCGGCCCTGCCGCTCACCCTGGAGCGCGGCCTGATCCTGCTCGCCGGAATCTGGTTCGTGAACCTCGTCAACTTCATGGACGGGCTCGATTTGATGACGGTCGCCGAGGTGGTGCCGGTCACCGCGGCGCTGCTGCTGCTCGGATGGCTGGGTGAACTGTCCTGGCCTGCAATGGTGGTCGCCGCCGCGCTGTGCGGTGCCATGCTCGGCTTTGCGCCGTTCAACCGCCCGGTCGCGAAGGTTTTCCTTGGCGACGTCGGCAGCCTGCCGATCGGCCTTTTGCTCGGCTGGTGCCTGCTCGAGCTAGCCTGGCACGGGCTGCCGGCCGTAGCCGTGCTGCTGCCGGGCTACTACCTCGTGGATTCCACCGTGACGCTGTGCCGGCGCATCGCCCGGCGCGAACAGTTCTGGTCGGCACACCGCTCGCATTTCTACCAGCGCGCCACCGACAACGGCTATACCGTTCCGCGGGTGATCGCAGAGGTGCTCGCGCTCAATCTGGTACTCGCGGGCCTTGCCATCGTCACCGTGCGCGCCGCTTCGCTGGCGATCACGGTGATCGCGTTGCTTGTGGGTGCGATCGCGATCGGCCTCGTGCTGCGGCGGTTCTCCCGCCCTCAGGCGTCCTGATCCAACAGCGCCAGCCGCAGGCCCTCGTCGAGCGAGACTTCGGGCTGCCAACCGGTCGCCATTGCCTTCGAGACGTCGAGCTCGAGCGAGCTGATCAGGCTGTCGCGTGTGTCCTGCCGTCCGATCGCGCCGAGCAGCCGGCCCAGCAGCGAGGGCGGCACGCCGAACAGCCGCGCGCGCTTGCCGGACGCTCTCGCCAGGCGCTCGATGAATTCGGGCGTCGAGACCTGTTCCTGGTCGGCCACCAGGAATATCTCGAAATTGCTCGCCGGATCTGGATAAGCGAGCCGGCGCTGGATGAACGAGGAGAGGTTCTGCACCGCCACGAAGGCGCGGTGATTGCGGATCGCGGCAAAGGGCAGCGGCACGCCGAGATCGACCGCGCGCTTGAGCAGCGCAAAATTGCCCTTGGCCCCCGCCCCATAGACCAGCGGCGGCCTGATCACCGAGATATTCATGGCGCTGGCGTACGCGATCGTCTTCAGGCCCGCCTCGGCAGCGGCCTTGGACAGGCCGTAGAGGCCGCGCGGGGTGAGGACGTCGTTCTCGCAGAACGGCGCCCTTCCCTCATTGCTGCGGCCATGCACGAGAACGGTGCTGACGAAGATGAACTGGCGCACGCCGGCGGTCGCTGCACTGCCCGCCAGATGCAGCGTGCCGAGGATGTTGACGTTGCGATAGAGCGTGACCGCATGTTCCTCGTGCTTGTGATGGACGCGCGCGGCGAGATGGACGACGGCATCGACGCCATCGAGCGCGGCCTGCCAGTCGGTGTCGGCGCCGATCGTCTTGATGACGACCTCGTCGTCGAGACCTTGCGGGGTGCGCACGGCCCGGCGGACCGTCCATCCTGCGCGCGCCAGCGCCGGCACGAGGTGGCGGCCGACGAAGCCGCTCGCCCCCGTCACCAGCACGACCGGCTTGCTCCCGCTCATCGCTGCTCCAGTTCACCGTTGCGCACCAATTCATCGATCAGCGCGGCGTAGGCGTTCAGCGCGGTGACGCGGTCGAACTTCCCGGCTGCCTTCACTGCACGCTCCGCGATTGCGCCGTCGCGGGACACGGACGCGGTGCGGATCGCCGCGGCGAGCTCATCGGCGCGGCCGGGCCTCACCACCCAGCCGAGCCCGTTCTCCACCACAGTCAGCGCGGCCTCGGCCTCCGGCTCGGAGACCAGCACGACCGGCCGGCCGACCGCCAGCAGATTGTAGAACCGGCTCGGCACCGACACGCCCGCCACATCCTTGCGATACGGAATGATCCAGAGGTCGGCGGCGGTCAGGAACGCCTCGAGCTCGGCGTCCGCGACGCGCGCCACAAAGGAGACATTGGGCAGAAGCGCGGCCGCCTGCAACTGCCGCAGCCGCTCGAAGCCGATGCCCCAGCCGGACAGCAGGAAATGGATGCCGGGCTCGTCCTTCAACAGGCGCGCCGCCTCGAACACGATCTCCGGATCATGGGTGAAGCCGAGATTGCCGGACAGGCCGACGACGAAGCGGCCCGCGAGATTCTTGCGGAACGGATTGTCCGGCGACGCCGGGCGCACCGCGGGCGTCAGCGTCGCCCAATTCGGGATGAAGCGGATCTTGCTTCGCCGCATCCCGGAATAGCTCAGCAGCGGCCGCTCCGCGTCGCGGCCGATGGTGATGACCGCATCGAGCGCGCCGAACATCAGGGTGTTGGCGGCGCGCATCGCCCGCGTCACGATCGAACCGGGCTTGAGGAGACCGGCCGTCACCAGCACGTCGGGGAAGAGGTCGTGCATGATCAGCGCCGCGCGCGCCCGCTTGCACTTCGCGGCCGCAGCCGCCGCGTAAGGCAGCATGAACGGCGCGGTCACGGTGAGCACGACATCGCCTGCCCCAAGCTGTCGTATCAGCGCGAGGAACGTGCGGGCCGCGAACAGCAGCTCGGAGGCGCCGCGCCGCAGCAGCGCCGCCTTGCCCGCCATCCGGTTCTTGACGGCAACGACGCGCGGCTTGCCTGGGCCCACTTGCGCGGCCGGCAACGCGCCGGATGATCCCGACAGCACGACGACCTCGTGATCCCTGGCAAGGCGGCAGGCGATCTCGGCCATGATGGCCGCGGTCGTGCTCGGATCCGGCGGGTAGTGCTGGCTCGCGACGACGATCTTGCCCACGATCTTGCCCGCGATCTTATTTTGGGGCTGCATGGTCAGGCCGCGGTCGATCCGAATTCCGGAACCGCATCCTTCAGGATGGTCCTGATCGTCGCCCGGTCGTCGCGCGCGATCGCCTGCTCCAGCGCCGCGATCCATTTGCGCAGGGTCTGCATCGGCGGCTCGTTCGGCTGCGCCGCCATGATGCCGGCAACCCCGATCTCGCGGGTCGGCTCCTCCGAGGCGAACAGGATCTCGTGCAGCCGCTCGCCCGGCCGCATTCCCGTGAACACGATCTCGATGTCGTAGCCCGGCTGCAGGCCGGAGAGGCGGATCATGCGTTCGGCGAGATCGACGATCTTCACCGGCTGACCCATGTTGAGGACGTAGACCGAGACGTCCGGCCGCGCGGCGCCAAGTGTGGCGCCAAGGGCGTGCGTCGCCGCCGTGATGACGAGGTCGCAGGCCTCGCGGATGGTCATGAAGTAGCGGACCATGTCGGGATGCGTCACCGTCACCGGGCCGCCGGCCTCGATCTGGGACTTGAACTTCGGCACCACCGAGCCGTTCGAAGCCAGCACGTTGCCGAACCGGACCGAGATCAGCCGCATCGGCGGCTTGCCGCCGCCGCCCCCTGCGGCAAGGTCATGATCCAGCGCCTGGCAGTACATCTCGGCAAAACGCTTGGTGAGGCCGAGCATCGACACCGGTTCGATCGCCTTGTCGGTCGAGATCATCACCATCGCCTCGGCGCCGGCGGCAAGGGCTGCGTCCGCGACGTTGATCGAGCCGAAGATGTTGGTCTTGACCCCCTCGCTCCAGTCGCGCTCGAGGATCGGCACGTGCTTCAGCGCGGCGGCATGGAACACGATGTCCGGCTTGAACTCGGCCATCAGGCGCATGACCCGCTCGCGGTCGCGGATATCGGCGATCCGCCCCTCGATCACGGCTGCCGTGCCCTGCGCGGTCAGCGCCTCGGTGACCGCGTAGAGCGCCGGCTCGGAATTCTCCAGCACCAGCAGGCGCGCGGCGCCGAACGCCACCACGCGCTCGCAGATCTCGGAGCCGATCGATCCGCCGCCGCCGGTGACGATCACCGCCTTGCCCTTGATCAGCGCTTCCAGCCGCGCATGGTCGATATTCTCGCTCGGCCGCAGCAGCAAGTCCTCGACCGCGACCGCGGTGAGCCGCGGCGTGTCGCCGCTTTCGAGCGAGGGCATGCGGTTGACGATCACCCCGAGCCTGCGGGCCCGCATCAGCACCGATTCCGGATGGGCGTCCGGCTCGAACGCCGAGGGCGTCATCACGATGCGCCCGATCGCCTTGTTGCGCTTGGCGAAGTCGGCGACGACGTCCTCGAAATCGTCGATGTCGCCGAGGACCGGCACGTTGCGGATGAACTGGCCGCGATCGGCGCTCGACGGCGACACCACGCCGACCGGCCAGATGCGCTTGATCGCGCCGCTCTCGATGCCGCGGAGCAGCACCTCGGCATCCGCCGCGCGGCCGACCAGCAGCGTCGGCGCGGCATCCTCGTGCCGCGCATGGCGCCGCACCCGCGTGTAGCGGAAGTAGCGGTAAGCGAAGCGCAAGGCGCCGAGAAAGGAGATCTCCAGGAACCAATACAGCACGATCGTCATCTTGCCGAGGAAGAAGGCGCCGCGGACGTTGGGGGCGACGAAGATGTAGTCGAGCACCAGCAGGGCAACCGTCAGCACGGTGGCGACGCGGATGATGTTCAGCGCGTCGGGCAGCGAGATGAAGCGCCATTTCGTCGTGGTCAGGTTGAAGATGAAGAACACGACCACGCTGAAGGCGAGGAAATAGGGCAGGATCTGGAACAGCAGCGGCAGGCGGTCGAAGAAGCCCTCGCCGCCCTCGAAGCGCAGATAGAAGGCGACGAACAGCGCCGCCGCGGTCGCCAGCAGGTCGTGGAGCGCGATCAGGAAATTGCGCAAGGTGAGATGCGAAAGACGCGTCATCCGCCGACCGATGAATATCCCGTGGTGCAACCTGATCGCGCTGATAGCCCATCTCGGCAGGACTTGCCAGCGGCGCGACCGCTTCAGGAACCGGCTTCCGCTGCCTTCTGCCCGGCGCGTTGCGCCCGGATCACCATTCCGCCGGCGACGCCGACGCCGATGACGTACATCCAGCCCTCGTGGAAGTCGAACAGATGGGAGTTGAACAGCGAGGTGAAGACGTTCTGCACCACGACCAGGAGCCCGATCCAGTTGGCGAGCCCGTCGCCGCGAAACAACAAGAGGTGAATGAGCCACATCGCGTAGAGCGCGACGATCCCGATGGCGCCCCATTGCACGGCGACGGCCAGCGTCTGGTTATGCGGATTTGGAAACACCCTGACGCCCGGGACCCAATCGGCCCCCTTGGCGGCCGCCGCGAACAGCCCCTGGCTGGAGCCGGTGCCGTGCCCCGCAAGCGGAGCCTGCGCGAAGAACTGGAGCGATTTGCGCCAATATTCGAGGCGTTCGCCCATCGACGTCGGAACGTTCTCCTGCATGTAGAGCCGGTAGTCGCGGGAAAACGTGTCGGCGGTCTTGCGCAGTTGCGGCGAGGCCTGCCAGGCGAGAGCCGCGCCGACGAGCAGGGCGGCAGCGATGACCGCGATGCTGCGCCACCTCAGATGAAGCAGCGCGAACACGCCGAGCATGATCGGCACGGTGACGAGCGCGGTGCGCGACACCACGACGAAGGCCATGTTGACGAAGAAGCTGAGCGCAAGCGCCGTGAGCAGCCCCGCAAGCCAATATCGCTTCTCGCGCAGCAGCAGCACGATTGGGTAGGCGAGCGCGACCGCACACAGGGTGAACTCCTGGCTCTGGTCGATGTAGTTCTTGACGAAGATGCCGCGTTCCGCGTCGCCCGCGGGCTTGAGCGAAAGGCCCGGATGGAAGGCCACAAGCCACGACATCACCGACAGCAGCGCGCAGGACACCAGGAAGGCGATGAAGATCCAGTGCCCTCGCCGCGAGCGCTCGAAGTGATAGAGCATGACGGGCAGCACGAGCAGCTTGACGGTCGGCCCGACGGCATAGAAGCGCGCGCCCCAGGCTGCCTCAGACCACAGCGTCCCGGCCAGCGCGAGCAGGAACAGCGCGATCGGTGCCGCGGAGATCGGACGCTTCAGCGATTGCAGGAATGCCCTGACATCGAGAAACGGCACCATGCAGACCAGGAACAGCGCATTGAAAATGCCCGCGAGCGAGGTCGACCAGGGCAGCGAGGCCACGGTCAGGATCGCGAACAGGTCGGCGGCTTCCTGCCAGGTTGCCGGGCTGCGCAGGCGCCTCGTCAGCACCTGGAAGGTCGTCTCCGCGGCGAGCGTCGTCACGAGCTCCCTCCCCGCGCGCGCTGCACCAGCGCCGTCGTGCTGAAACCCTGCAGGACGTCGACCAGCACGACCACGCCCCCTGCGGCCTCGACGACCTCGTGGCCGACCACCTGCTCGCGGGTGTAGTCGCCGCCCTTGACCAGCACGCTCGGCTGGATCCGGGTGATCAGGTTGATCGGCGTGTCCTCCTCGAAGATGGCGACGAGATCGACGGCCTCGAGCGCCGCCAGCACCTCGGCGCGGGCGCGCTCGTCCTGCACCGGGCGATCGGCCCCCTTCAGCCGCCGCACCGAGGCGTCGCTGTTGAGGCCGACGATGAGGCGGTCGCAGGCGGAACGCGCCGCGGTCAGCACCTTGACGTGCCCGGGATGAAGGATGTCGAAGCAGCCATTGGTGAAGCCGATGCGCTGGCCCTCTTTCCTCCATTCGGCAAGCTGCGCGTCGAGCGCGCCGGGCGCGAGCACGATCTTCTCTTCGGCCGCGAGGTAGGCGTGCGGCAAGATCCTTCGCCGCAGCTCGGCCGTGCTCACGCTGGCGGTGCCCTGCTTGCCGACGGCGACGGCGGCCGCCGCACTCGCCAGGCGCAGCGCCGCACCCCAGTCCGCGCCCGTGGCGAGCGCGACCGCGAGCGCGGCCGCAACGGTGTCACCGGCGCCGGAGACGTCGCGCACCTTCACCGGGAAAGCCGGCACGTGAACGGCCTCGCCGTTGCGCGACACCAGCGTCATGCCATTCTCGCCCTGCGTCACCAGGATCGCCTCGCAGTCGGCGAGCCGCATCACCTCCTCGCTCGCGTCGACGATGCTCTGTGCCGTGTCTGCGCGGCTTCGCGTGGCCTCCGAAAATTCCTTGCGGTTCGGCGTGAGCAGCGTCGCGCCGCGATAGATCGCCCAGTTCAGGCTCTTGGGATCGACGATCACGGGCTTGCCGAGTTTTCGCGCGGCGTCGATCGTGTGCCGGATCACGCGCGCGGTCAGGACGCCCTTGGCGTAATCGGACAGCAGCACGATGTCGGCGCGCGCGATCAGCGGCAGGATCGCCTCGATCAGCCTGGTCTCGATGTCATCGGAGGCAGGCTGCGCCTGCTCCCAGTCGGCGCGCAGCATATGCGTGGAAAAATGCTCGGAGACGAACCGGACCTTTCGCGTGGTCGGCCGCGACGGATCGCACACCAGCACGCTTTCGATGCCTGGCTGCTCGGCGAGGGCGGCGGCGAGCCGCTTGCCCGCATCGTCCTCGCCGACGAGACCGACGAAGATGCAGCGGGCGCCGAGCGAGGCGATGTTGTTGGCGACGTTGCCGGCGCCGCCGATATGGATCTCGCTGCGCTGCGCCGCGATCACCGGCGCCGGCGCCTCCGGCGAAATCCGCGACACCTCGCCGTAGACGAACTCGTCCAGCATGATGTCGCCGATGCAGAGCACCGTGCGGCGCGCGATGTCTTGCGCAAGCGCATCGAAATCGAGAATGGGCGTCACCATGTCCTTGAACCTCAGCGCCTTGAACCTCAGCGAAAGCGATCGGGCCGGTCGAGATAATCACCGACATAGGCCTTCACCGCGTCCTCGAGCGTCGTGAAGCCGCCGTTATAGCCGGCGCTAAGGAGCCGATCGACCTCGCTCTGGGTGAAATACTGGTATGCGCCGCGGATCGTCTCGGGCATGTCGATGTACTCGATGTTGGGCCGGGCGCCGAGCGCGGCGTAGGCCGCGAGCATCAGGTCCCTGAAGCTGCGCGCCTTGCCGGTACCGACGTTGAAGATTCCGGATACGGACGGCGTCGCGAGCAGCCACATGACGACGCGCACGACGTCGTCGACATAGATGAAGTCGCGGCGCTGGTCGCCGTCGGCGATGCCCTCGCGGTGCGACTTGAACAATTGCACGGCACGGCCCGCCTTGACGTCGTCGAAGCGGCGCGCAAGCACGCTCATCATCGAGCCCTTGTGGTACTCGTTGGGGCCGAACACGTTGAAGAATTTCAGGCCGGCCCATTGCGGCGGCAGCTTGTCCCCACGCGCGGCGCGCTCGGCCACGGCGAGGTCGAACATGTGCTTGCTCCAGCCGTAGAGATTCATCGGCCGCAATGTCTTCAGCGCACGGACCGAGGCGTCGTCGTCGAAGCCGGCCGCGCCGTCGCCATAGGTCGCCGCCGACGAGGCGTAGATGAACGGCACCGCATTCGCCGTGCACCAGTCGAGCAGGCGCATCGAGAGACGGAAATTGGTCTCGAAGACGAGGTCGCCGTCGGTCGCCGTGGTCGCGGAGATCGCCCCGAGGTGGATCACGGCCTCGAGCTTGCGACCCCCGAGCCAGTCCACCAGCTCGGCCGGCGGGACGATATCCACAAGCTGGCGCTTGGCGAGGTTGCGCCATTTGCCGTCGTTGCCGAGCAGGTCGCAGACCACGACGTCGCTGCGGCCGGCCTCGTTCAGCGCGGCGACGACATTCGATCCGATAAAACCGGCCCCGCCGGTCACCAGCAACATTCCACCACCTGCCCGATGTCTTGAGCCCCGGTCCTGCCCTAGCGCATGATCCGCCAAAGTGTAAGCGGTTTTGGAATGGGCTCCCCTGCGGCTTTACCTGCCGGCTGAGAGCGGCTAACCGATCCGCCACATCAGCGCGGCATCGGTCCTTTTAACGAATGAACAAAGATTCGCAACTTAGCGGAGAAGCAGATCGGAGCGAAACCAGCCCGATTCTGATCATTCCCTATATGTGGATCGGCGATTTCGTCAGGAATCACACCGTGGTGCGGGTCCTCAGGGAGCGCTGGCCGAACCGGCCGGTGGATCTCCTCACGACGTCGCTGTGCGCTCCGCTGGTCGACTACATGCCCGGCGTACGAGAGGGCATCGTCTGGGACCTGCCGCGCAGCCGGCTTGCCGTGGCCCGCCAACTCGCCTTGGCAAAACTCCTGCGTGAACGGCACTACGGCACCGCGCTGGTGCTGCCCCGGACCTGGAAGGCGGCGATTGCACCGGCGCTGGCCGGCATCCCCGAGCGGGTCGGCTTCGTCGGCGAGTTCCGGTTCGGCCTGATCAACCGCTGGCGCTGGGGCGAGAAGAAGTTGCCCCGCTTCATCGACAAGAACGCTGCCCTGGCGCAGCCCGACGGCGCCCCCCTTCCCCCGGAATGGCCGGTGCCGCAACTGCAGGTCCCGGCTGAGGAGATTTTGCGCTGGCGGCAGGCCAACGGACTCACGGCCGGCGCCGCCGTGGCGCTGGCCCCCGGCTCGGTCGGCGCCTCGAAGCGCTGGACCTACTATGCCGAGGCCGCCCGCCTCCTGGTCGAGCGCGGCCTGGAGGTCTGGGTGGTCGGCGGCCCCGCGGAAAAGTCCCTGGCACAGGAGATTGTCACGGCGGGCGGGCCGGGCGTCCGGGACCTCACCGGCAACGACCTGCGCAACGGCGTTCTGGCCATGGCCGCGGCCGGCGTCGCCATCTCCAACGATTCCGGCCTGTTGCACATTGCGGCCGCGGTCGGCACGCCCACCATGGGCATTTTCGGCCCGACCGATCCCTATCTGTGGGCCCCCCTCAACGGCCTCGCCGCGACCGTGGTCCAGAACAGGAGCGTGCTGTCCTGCCAGCCCTGCCAGAGCACGATCTGCAAGATGAACGACCACCGCTGCATGCGCGATATCGCTGCGAGCGAGGTGGCGGAGCTTGCGCAGCGGGTGTTGCGGGAGGCGGGGGCTGGAGCAGAGAGGTGAGACACTCGAGGCTCGCGCCGATGATGACACCGTACCGGTGTTTTGCCCGACGTGTCAATCTGAATTTCGTAAAATCCGCAATCCAGCCCACCCGCCGCCAAGCCGTTGATTCCACTGCCCCCACCATCAGTGCATGGGGTTGTTTTCGCGGTTTTTGTTTTGCGGCCACGAAACCGCCGGTTCAGAGCAGCGGCCGATAGACCTCGCCGATGCGCGCCGCCTCGGCATCGAGGCTGAACCTTTCCAGCACCCTTGCCCGCCCCCGCGCCCCCATTGCGGTCGCGGCGGCCACGTCGCGTATCAACGGCTCCAGCGCGGCTTCGAGCGCATCGGCATCGCCGGGCGGGACCAGCACGCCGCTCACGCCATCCTCGACCACGAGCTCGGCCGCGCCGGCGCGCGCGGCGACGAGCGCTGCACCCGCCGCCATCGCCTCGATCAAGGTCAGGCCAAAACCTTCGTTGCGCGAGGTGAAGGCGTAGATCGTCAGCCGCTGGTACCAGCGCTGCACCTGTTCGATCGGAAGCTCGCCGGTGATGACGATACGCGATTGCAGGCCGGCGGCCTCGATCCGCTTCCTCAGCTCGCTGGCAAAGGCCGTCTGCTCGGCCGTGACCTGTCCGACGATGACGGCGGTGAAATCCGGATAGCGCGGCAGCAATCGGCACATCGCCTCGACGAATACGTCAGTCCCCTTCTGCGCGCGCACGCGCCCAAAACAGCCGATGGCGTAGCGGCCCGGCAAGCCGCTGTCCGCAAACGCTGCGGCGCGATCCTGCGGCGGCGCATAGATATCGGTGTCGACGCCATGCGGGATCACGGTCGCCTTCACCTTCAGGAACGAAGCCGAGATCTCGCTTGTCGCGATGACCGCGTCCATCTGCCGGATCAGCCATCGCGTGATCCGGCTGTGATGCCGCTGCGCCGCCGAGGTGAACACGAGCTTCAAGGGCCAGCCGAGCGCGCGCAGCACGACGCCCGCGATCATCTCGTTGTTGCGGCGCGCATGCCAGATCAGGGGCGTCTTGCGGCGCCACAATTTCAGCAGATCGGCCGTGCCCAGCCGCGCGATCCCCGCCGGCGCGTCCGAGCCGAACCACGCGGCACGAAACAGCCTTGCGAGACGCGGCGCCACCATCCGGTTGGTCGCGGTGACCCCGGAATAGCGCCTGTGCAGATTTGGCACGATCACTTGCAGATCGCCGGGGGAATTCGCCACGTCATGCTCCGTTTCGCAAAACCCCTATACGCAACATTAAGCATAGTGACCAGTTCAGGGCTGCCGAAACCCCGTCTTCACCGCACAGGGACTACATCAGTGTCGGAGAAGACGGGTGAGACCATGACTGTGCTAGTCACCGGCGGCGCCGGCTATATCGGAAGCCACACGGTCCTGGCGCTGGCGGAAGCCGGCGAGGACGTCGTCGTGATCGACGATCTCTCCACCGGTTTCTCAGCCTACTTGCCCGAAGGTGTGCCGCTGTTCATTGGCGATGCCGGCGACGAGAACCTGCTCGAAGGCGTGATCGCCCAGCACGACATCGAGAGCATCATCCATTTCGCCGGCTCCGTCGTCGTGCCGGATTCGATGCGCGATCCGCTTGGCTACTACCGCAACAACTTCACGACCGCGCGCAACCTGCTCAACGTCGCGGTCAAGCGCGGCATCAACCGCTTCATCTTCTCCTCGACCGCCGCCGTGTACGGCAATCCGGACCAGGTGCCGGTGCCCGAGCACGCAGCCACGCGGCCGCTGTCGCCCTACGGCTCGTCGAAGCTGATGACCGAGATCATGCTGCACGACGTCGCTTCCGCCTACGGCATGCAATACGTGACCCTGCGCTATTTCAACGTCGCCGGCGCCGATCCGCAGGCACGGATCGGGCTTGCCACGGTCGGCGCCACGCATCTGCTCAAGATCGCGGTCGAGGCCGCCACCGGCCAGCGCGCCAAGATCGACGTGTTCGGCACCGACTATCCGACCCAGGACGGCAGCTGCATCCGCGACTTCATCCACGTCACGGACCTGTCGCAGGCGCACCGCTCGGCGCTCGCTTATTTGCGCAATGGCGGCGCCTCGACCACGCTGAATTGCGGCTATGGCCGCGGCTATTCGGTGCTGGAGACCATCGACGCCGTGCGCCGGGTCTCGGGCCGCAGCTTCGCCGTGCAGTACGCCCCGCGCCGCCCCGGCGACATCATGACCATGGTCGCCGACACCAGCCGCATCCGCTCCCTGCTCGACTGGAAGCCGCGCTATGAGGACCTCGAGACCATCGCGGCCCACGCGCTGGCCTGGGAGGACAAGCTGTTCCGCGAGCGCCATGGCGAGCTCCGCCACGCCGCCTCGGCCTAGATTCCCTTCCCGCGCAAGCCCTTAAGGGGGCTTGAAAAGCGCAAGTTTAGCGGGCACAGAGGCCATTCGATCCCTGACGCGCGGGCAGGCTTTCCCCTGCCCCGTCAATGGACTGCGGATGGCCCAGTTTCCAAAGAAAATCACCGACGACCCCTATGCGGCCATGGCGCTGGTTCGGCGCCTGGTCATGGAACAGGGGATCGTCTACTGGCGGCGCTACCTGGCAGCCTTCGCGCTGATGGCGCTTGCCGCCGGCGCAACCGCCTGCGCGACCTACGTGCTCGGCCAGGTCATCAACCAGGCCTATGTCGACAAGAACATCCCGGGCATCGCGATGTTCTCGGGGATCACGGTGATCCTGCTCTTCATCAAGGGCGTGGCGACCTACGGCCACATGGTGATCCTGACCAAGATCAGCAACGCCATTCTCGCCAACAACCAGCGCCAGCTCTTCGCCAAGCTGATGAGCGAAAGCGTCGGCTTCTTCTCCGAGCGGCACTCGTCGGAATTCCTGGCACGGCTCACCGCCGGTGCAAAATCCATCACCGACGTGCTCAACATGCTGGTCAACGCCATCGGGCGCGATTTGCTGATGCTGCTCGCCATGATCGGCGTGATGGTGTGGCAGGACCCGCTGATGTCGTTCATCGGCCTCGTCGCGGTGCCGCCGGCGATGCTGGTGCTGCGCAAGCTGGTCAAGCGCATCAAGGGCCTCGCCTACAACCAGTTCACCGGTACCGCCGACATCCTGGAGACGATGCAGGAATCGCTGCAGGGCATCCGCACGGTGAAGGCGTTCACGCTCGAGCACACCATGCAGAGCCGCATCGACGAGAACATCGCGATCGTCGAGCGCAACGCCAACAAGATGGCCCGCGTCGCCAACCGCTCCAACCCGCTGATGGAGATGCTCGGCGGCTTCGCGGTCGCCGGCTGCCTGCTCTATGGCGGCTACAGCGTGGTCGCGCTCAATGCGACGCCCGGCGCGTTCTTCTCCTTCATGACCGCCTTCCTGATGGCGACCGAGCCGGCCAAGCGGCTGGCGCGGCTCAACATCGACCTCAACAGCCAGCTCGTCGGCGCGCGCATGCTGCTCGAGGTCGTCGACAGCCCGGCAAGCGAGCATTCCGACGACGACAAGCCGGCGCTGAAGCTCTCCGACGCCCGCATCGAGCTCAACGACGTCAGCTTCTGCTATCGCCCCGGCGAGACCGTGCTCAACCGCATGAGCTTCGTTGCCGAGCCCGGCAAGGTCACCGCGCTGGTCGGCCCCTCCGGCGGCGGCAAATCCACCGTGCTGGCGCTGCTCTTGCGCTTCTATGAGGTGACGGACGGCGCAATCGTGATCGACGGCCAGTCGATCGGCGCGGTGTCGCGCAAATCGCTGCGGTCGCAGACCGCCTATGTCGGCCAGGACGTCTATCTGTTCCGCGACACCATCCGCAGCAACATCGCCTTCGGCAAGCCGGGCGCGAGCGAGGACGAGATCGTCGAGGCCGCGAAGGCCGCCTGCGCGCATGATTTCATCATGGGCTTTCCGCTCGGCTACGACACGCCGGTCGGTGAGCACGGCACGCAGCTGTCCGGCGGCCAGCGCCAGCGCATCGCGGTGGCGCGCGCGCTGATCAAGAACGCTCCGATCATCCTGCTCGACGAGGCCACCGCCGCGCTCGATTCGGAGTCCGAGCGGCAGGTGCAGGAGGCGATCGAGCATCTCTGTCAGAACCGCACCACCATCGTGATCGCGCACCGGCTGCACACCATCATGCATGCGGATGCGATCCTGGTGGTCGAGGGCGGCGAGATCGTCGAGCAGGGCCGGCATGACGAGCTGCTGCGCCGCGGCGGCCGCTACGCCTCGTTCTTCCGCCTGCAGCATTACGACACCGGCGCTCTGGCGCCGATCGGCGCAACCGCATAGAGTTTCTTGCCACCCCAGGATCACCCCAAGGTCACCTCAAGAGCAGCGAGACCGCTTCATGAACGCCGCCTCCTACGTCATCCCGCTTCCGCCCCAGGCTTCGCTTCCCGTCGTCGGCGAGAGCGGCCGCTATCCCGTGCGCCGCATCTGGTGCGTCGGCCGCAACTATCTCGAGCACATCCGCGAGATGGGCAATGACGAGCGCGCCCCGCCGTTCTTCTTCGCCAAGCACGCGGACATGCTGGTGCCCGACGGCGCCACCATTCCCTATCCACCGCTGACCAAGGACCTGCACCACGAGGTCGAGCTGATCGTCGCGCTCAAGAGCGGCGGCCTCAACATCCCCGCCGAGAAGGCGCTGGACCATGTCTACGGCTACGCCGTCGGCATCGATCTCACCCGCCGCGACCTCCAGATCGCCTCGCGCAAGAAGGAGCGCCCGTGGGAGATCGGCAAGTCGTTCGACGGCTCGGCCCCCGCCTCCGCGATCCAGCCGGCCGCGAAGATCGGCCATCCCTCCAAGGGCAGGATCTGGCTGACCGTCAACGGCAAGGAAGCCCAGACCGGCGACCTCGAGCAGATGATCTGGAACGTGCCGGAGACGATCTGGCAGCTTTCCCAGCAGGTGAAGCTCGCCGCCGGCGACATCATCATGACGGGCACGCCGGCCGGCGTGTCGCAGCTCCAGGTGGGCGACAAGCTCGAATGCGGCGTCGACGGCATCGGCACGCTGAAGGTGAGCATCGGCCAGCCGGAATAGGCCGCGCGAGATCTCGAAATGGAAAAAGGCCCCGGATCTGTCCGGGGCCTTTTGCGTTTTCTACCAGGCCTTCACCGGCCGGTCGGCGTGGCTTGCCTGCGGCACACCGCGATTGAGCGACATGTGCGAGTGCACGCAAAGCCAATTCCCGGCATCTTGGCAAAACACCATGGTCGCCCGTCCGGGCCGCGGAAACGGGCTGCCATCGGGATGATAGCCCGTGCTCGTCCACGGCGCGATCACCGTCGCCATCATGCCGTCCGCCGACGCCAGGATCACGGTCTGCTCGAGCACGAAGCGGAAGTCGGCCGTCTTCGGCCAGACGTTATTCCATTGCGTTGAGACCCATTGGTCCAGACCGGGAATGACATCGTTGTGCGTGCCGAACGCCAGCACATCCGGATGGAAGAGCGGCCGTGCGGAGGCGTAGTCGACCTCGCGGACATAGCCCGCGAAGGTCTCCAGCCACGCGCGGAAGAATTGCACGATGTCGGTGCTCGCAACTGGCAGCGGGGCCATTGCCTGCTCCATGATTGGCCGCTCGATCAAGGCATTCTTGTTGCCACGGCGCGAACCGTCCAGCAAGATAAGTGCCTTGGGACTTCACGGAGCCAGTCACATGAGACGAATTCTGCTGATCACGGCCACGCTTGTCGTCATGTGCAACGCTGCCGGCGCGCAGTCGAGCCAGCCTTATGCCGGGCTCGAGCAGCGCCCCATCAAGGCGCTGTCGCAGCAGCAGATCGACGACCTCAAAGCCGGACGGGGCATGGGTCTGGCGCTTGCCGCCGAGCTCAATGGCTATCCCGGCCCGAGCCATGTGCTTGAGCTCGGTGATCGCCTTGACCTGACGCCGGATCAACGCATCCAGGTTCAGCGTCTCTTCGATGCCATGAAGCAGGAGGCGGTCCCGCTGGGCAACAGGCTCGTCGAGCAAGAGACGGAGCTGGACCGGCTCTTCTCCGCCCGCGTCGTGACGTCGGACTCGCTCAAGGCGGCCCTCGTTGCCATTTCGGAAACCCAGGCGCTGCTGCGCGAAAGCCATCTCAAATATCATCTGTCGACCGCCGCCCTGCTCGATCCGGGCCAGATGCAGCGATACGCGGA
Source organism: Bradyrhizobium diazoefficiens (assembly GCF_018131015.1). Classification (GTDB taxonomy): domain Bacteria; phylum Pseudomonadota; class Alphaproteobacteria; order Rhizobiales; family Xanthobacteraceae; genus Bradyrhizobium; species Bradyrhizobium diazoefficiens_B. Next base: position 52,088 of record NZ_JAFCJJ010000034.1, on the reverse strand, counting down.
GCTGCGGGGTTACCAGCACCCCGATGGCTCCAAAGGTCACAAGCACCATCATTAGAAAATGCTGACGGCCGGCTTCGCTGTCGTTTCGCTTCTCTATGCAACGGTAGGTCAGGCTGGAGGAACGGCATTTCTTGCCCTGATGGCCTTTGCCTCGTTTCCTCCAGGCGAGATGCGGCCAACGGCCCTGTTGCTGAACATCGTCGCGGCCACCTACTCCACGTGGCTGTTCAATCGCGGCAGCCACATCGACTGGGCCAAGCTCAAGCCGCTTCTGATCGCCTCGCTGCCGCCTACCCTGGTCGGCGCGTCCATTGTTCTGAGCGAAGACATCTATCACTCGGTGACGGGGATCGTGCTCCTGATCGCCGCTGTCGTCCTGATGATCGGACGGAACGATGAGGACACCCGGGATCGCACGACGCCACTGTGGGCTGCGATATCGACGGGCGCCGTTATCGGCTTCGTCTCCGGGCTGACCGGCGTCGGTGGCGGCGTTTTCCTCGCTCCCATTCTGATCGGGATGCGCTGGGCATCACCAAAGCAGACCGCGGCACTCTCCGCGCCATTCATCCTGGGAAACTCAGCCGTCGGACTGGTCGGCGCACTTCACGCCGGGCAGGCGCCCTCGTCGCAAACCTGGCTCTATGCCCTGGGTGCGCTTGCCGGCGCCATCGTCGGCACGAGAATTGGCCTGCGATGGCTTTCGCAAACAGCGACGCGCTACATCCTGGCGGCCGTCCTCGGCTTGGCCGGCGTTCAACTCGTCGCCTTTGCCGCCGGATGAGGGCGAAGAAGCGCAAAGATCGCAGGGCGGATTAGCGCAGCGCCGATATCACGATCAGGCCGAGGATCAGTGCCGTCAGCGAGTATTTCAGCATGTAGTAGACGTTGCGGTTCCATTCCTTGAGCTTGCGGCTCTGCAGATGGATCTCGTAGAGCTTGCCGAACACCTTGTTGAGCACGCCGACATGCTCGCCCTCGACGTTCTGGGTCGCCGACGCCTTGACGATGTTGTGGCTGACCCAGCGGTTGATCGCGGTCATGAAGCCGAACTTCATCGGGCGCTCGACGTCGCAGAACAGGATGATGCGGTTGACGTCGGTCTGGTTCTCGGCGCTGTGGATGAAGGTCTCGTCGAACATGAAGGCCTCGCCGTCGCGCCAGACGCATTCGACGCCGTCGACCAGGATGCGGCACTTGTTCGAGTTCGGCGTGACGAGGCCGAGGTGATAGCGCAAGCTACCGGCGAAGGGATCGCGGTGCGCACCGAGCTTGCCGCCCGGCGGCAGCATCGCGAACATCGCGCCGTGCACGCTCGGGATCGACTTGAGCAACTCCACCGTCTTCGGGCACAGCGTGTTCGCCGACGGCAGGAAGTCGTCGTACCATTTCAGGTAAAAGCGCTTCCAGCCGCTCTTGAAGAACGAGTAGAAGCCCCAGTCGTTGTTCTTGGCGGCGGCGCGGATGAAGCCTTCGTCGAACAGGCGCACGGCCTCGTCGCGGATGGTCTCCCAGTTCTCGCTCAGGGATTTCAGCTCGGGAAACTGCTCGACCGAGATCACCGGCTTGTTCGGCACCGCCGAGCCGGCATACATCAGCACGTTGTAGGGCGCGAGATAGGTCGAGTGATCGCCGAGCTGGCGCGCGAAGCGCAGCCGCTGCTTGCCCCGGAAATGAACGTAAATCGTGGACGCCACAAGCACGTAGAGAATGACGAGTTGCGGCGCAAAAAGCTGTTTCAGCATTTCCCCGATCCCAGATGACCCAGCTGGCTGTCGTGTAACCCGCCCCGGCCGTAGCGGCAAGGTATTCACCGGTGGGTTGCGGTCAACCAAAAGGGCGCGGGGAACCGGGGAACCGGTCGATAGGCGCCGAATCACGCCCGCGACAGCGCCTGCAGGCCCTTGAAGGTCAGGCGCTTGGGATCGGTGACGCCGGCGCGATAGAGCCGGCGGATGAAGGCGACGACCTCGTCGCGGTCGCAATCGGTCAGCGCCACGACGGCGTCGACCGCGATTCTCTGGGCTTCCATTGGGCACCTCGGCCTTGCGAGTGACTCCGGCCGAGACAGGCTAGGCCGGACCCGTAAATCCGGCGTTAACCGTTCGGGCCGGTCAGGCCCCGCTCACGCCGCGGCGATATCGGCCACGGCCCGGGCGAAGGCCTGCGGCGCCTCCTGGGGCAGGTTGTGGCCGATGCCGCCGCTGACCGTGCGGTGCTCGTATTTGCCCGAAAACTTCCTGGCGTAGGCCGCGGGTTCCGGGTGCGGCGCGCCGTTGGCATCGCCCTCCATGGTGATGGTCGGCACGGTGATCACCGGCAGCGCGGCGAGCCGCCGCTCCAGTTCGGCATATTGCGGCTCGCCCTCGGCGAGGCCGAGCCGCCAGCGATAGTTGTGGATCGAGACGTCGACATGATCGGGATTGTCGAGCGAGGCTGCGCTACGGTCATAGGTGGCGTCGTCGAAATTCCACTTCGGCGAGGCGAGCTTCCAGATCAGCTTGGCGAAGTCGTGCCGGTTCTTCGCGTAGCCTTCGCGGCCGCGCTCGGTGGCGAAGTAGAATTGATACCACCATTGCAGCTCGGCGCCCGGCGGCAGCGGCATCTTGCCGGCCGCCTGGCTCGAGATCAGGTAACCACTGACCGAGACCATCGCCTTGACGCGCTCGGGCCGGAGTGCGGCGACGATGTTGGCGGTCCGCGCGCCCCAGTCATAGCCGGCGAGCGTCGCCTGGCCGATGCCGAGCGCATCCATCAAGGCGACGATGTCGGCGGCGAGCGCCGCCGGCTCGCCGTTGCGCATCGCGTCGGGCGACAGGAAACGCGTGGTGCCGTAGCCGCGCAGATGCGGAACGATGACGCGATGGCCGGCTTGCGCCAGCGCTGGCGCCACATCGGCGAAGCTGTGGATGTCGTAAGGCCAGCCATGCAGCAGGATCACCGGCGGACCGTCGGCCGGTCCGGCCTCGGCATAGCCGACGTTGAGCACGCCCGCGTCGATCTGCTTCAACGCGCCAAAATCCGTGTTCGCGCCCGGCCTGATGGCAGGCAATTTGGCCGCACCTGTTCCACCGCCCTGGGCGGCTGCCGGGCTCGTGAACAGCAGCGGAGCTGCGGCAGCACCGAGCATGGCTGAGCCAAGGAACCGGCGGCGGTCGTGGTCGATCATGTCGGGCATCGTCATCTCTGGGATTGAGAGCGGGCGTCTGGCGCCGCATCGACTCACCGACAGGGATGGTTGATCCGTTCGCGGCGCGATGCCGCGACTTCATGCCCTACTTTCGCATCGCCCGCGGCTCACAATTCAGCGATTGCGCGGTCCGTTGCAGCGGCGGAGATCAGGAATACTTCATCACGCCGTCATCGATCTTGCCGAAGCGCAGGGAGACGATGTCGAGGGCGTAGTTCTGGTACAGCCGCCACGGCCGCTTCGAGCCCTGCTTCGGCATCTTCGCCACCGAACGCTGCACATAGCCCGAGCTGAAGTCGAGCGAAGGCTGGGCGGTGATGGTCGGATCGACATTGTGCGGCATGCATTGACGGAAATTATGCCGGTCCATGTAGTTGATGAGCCGGCAGACATACTCGCAGGTGAGATCGCATTTCAGCGTCCAGGACGCGTTGGTGTAGCCGAAGGCCGACGCCATGTTCGGCACGTCGGCATACATCATGCCCTTGTAGGTCAGGGTGTTCGCAAAATCGACGGCGCGGCCGTCGACGCTCACCTCCAGCCCCCCGACGACCTGGAGCACGAGCCCGGTCGCCGTCACGATGATGTCGGCGGCAAGCTCGCTGCCGTCCTTGAGGCGAATGCCGTCGTGCGTGAACGTATCGATCTCGCTGGTCACGACCGAGGCGCGCTGCTCGCGGATCGCCTTGAACAGGTCGCCGTCCGGCACGAGGCAGAGCCTCTGGTCCCAGGGATTGTAGCGCGGGGTGAAATGGGTCGCGACGTCGTAGTCGGGCCCGAGCGCCATCCTGACGCCGCCAAGGATCAGCTGCTTGACGCGCGCCGGCTTGCGGCGGCTGAGCTGGAAGAAATACATCCCCCACAGCACGTTGCGCCAGCGGATCAGGTGATAGGCGAGCTGCGCCGGCAGGTTGCGGCGCAATTTGTTGGCGAGCGGATCCTGCGCCGGGCGCGACACCACGTAGGTCGGCGAGCGCTGCAGCATGGTGACCTGCGCGGCCTTCTTCGCAAGCTCGGGCACCAGCGTCACGGCGGTCGCGCCCGAACCGATCACGACGACGCGCTTGCCCGCATAGTCGATGTCCTCGGTCCATTTCTGCGGATGCACGATGCGGCCGCCGAACTCCGCCGCGCCTTTGAATTCCGGCGTATAGCCTTGCTCGTATTTGTAGTAGCCCGCGCACATGAACAGGAAATTGCAGGTGAAGCGCACCGTCTCCGTTGCGCCCTCTCCCGTCGTGCGTTCGGCCTCGATCGTCCAGCGCGCCTCGCTCGTCGACCATGCCGCGCGCTTGACGCGATGGCGGTAGCGGATCTTGCTGTCGATGCCGTTCTCGGCCGCCGTCTCGCGCACATAGTTCAGGATCTGCGGGCCGTCGGCGATCGCCTTCGGATCGGTCCACGGCTTGAAGGAATAGCCGAGCGTGAACATGTCGCTGTCGGAGCGGATGCCGGGATACCGGAACAGGTCCCAGGTGCCGCCGATGCAGTCGCGGCCCTCCAGGATGACGTAGCTCTTGCCCGGGCACTTGGCCTGAAGATGATAGCCCGCGCCGATGCCGGACAGGCCGGCACCGACGATCAGCACGTCGAAATGTTCTGGTTGCATGGTTTCCTCCGAACCGGCGGATTGTCAGCCCACGGGCGCGCCGCGTCAATCCGCGATCGGCCGTGATGCAACCGTAAAGAGAGTTGAATTCCGCTCCCCGAAACGACGAAGCCCCGGATCGCTCCGGGGCTTCGCACATCCATTTTCGTTTCCAGATCTCAGTACCGGTAGTGGTCCGACTTGTACGGGCCTTCCTGCTTGACGCCGATATAGTCGGCCTGGTCCTTGCGCAGCTCGGTGAGCTTGACGCCGATCTTTGCGAGGTGCAGGCGCGCTACCTTCTCGTCGAGGGACTTCGGCAGCACGTAGACTTCCTTCTTGTACTTGCCGTCCTTGTTGTTGGCGAAGAGCTCGATCTGCGCCAGCGTCTGGTTGGTGAAGGACGCCGACATCACGAAGGACGGGTGGCCCATCGCATTGCCGAGGTTCACGAGGCGCCCCTCAGACAGCAGGATGATGCGGTGCTTGTCGGGGAATTCGATCTCGTCGACCTGCGGCTTGACATTGGTCCACTTCAGATTGCGCAGACCCGCGATCTGGATCTCGTTGTCGAAGTGGCCGATGTTGCAGACGATGGCGCGATCCTTCATCGCCCGCATGTGCTCGATGGTGATGATGTCCTTGTTGCCGGTGGCGGTGACGAAGATGTCGGCGCGTGGCGCCGCGTCTTCCATGGTCACGACCTCGTAGCCTTCCATCGCGGCCTGAAGCGCGCAGATCGGATCGACTTCGGACACCATGACGCGGCAGCCGGCCTGGCGCAGCGAGGCGGCCGAGCCCTTGCCGACGTCGCCGAAGCCCGCGACCATCGCGACCTTGCCCGACATCATCACGTCGGTGCCGCGGCGGATGCCGTCGACCAGCGATTCACGGCAGCCATAGAGGTTGTCGAACTTCGACTTGGTGACGCTGTCATTGACGTTGATCGCCGGCCACAGCAGCGTGCCGGCCTTCTGCATGTCGTAGAGACGATGCACGCCGGTGGTGGTTTCTTCGGAAACGCCCTTGATGCTGTTGGCGATCGCGGCGAAGTAGCCCTTCGGCTTTTCCTTGAGCTGCTTCTTCAGGAGCGCGAAGAAGACTTCCTCTTCTTCCGAGCCCGGCTTGTCCAGGAACGCGGTGTCGCCGTTCTCGGCGCGCAGGCCGAGATGGACGTACATGGTGGCGTCACCGCCGTCGTCGAGGATCATGTTGGGGTGACCGCCGCCGTGCCAGTCGAACAGCTTTGCGGTGTAGTCCCAGTAATCCTTCAGCGTCTCGCCCTTGACCGCGAAGACGGGAATGCCGGCAGCCGCGATCGCGGCCGCGGCGTGGTCCTGGGTCGAATAGATGTTGCAGGAGACCCAGCGAATGTCGGCGCCGAGGGCTGCCAGCGTCTCGATCAGCACACCGGTCTGGATCGTCATGTGCAGCGAGCCGGCGATGCGCGCGCCCTTCAGCGGCTGCTTCGGGCCGAACTCCTCACGGGTGGCCATCAGGCCGGGCATCTCGGTCTCGGCGAGCGAGAGCTCCTTGCGGCCGAAATCGGCCAGCGAAATGTCCTTGACGATGTAATCGGTGAAGCCGGGCTTCGCGTTCATAGCGGACGTCCTGTTGTTGAATTGGTCATTCCGGGCCGCCTCGCTGGAGGCGAACCCGGAATCTCGATGCGACGGATAGGCATTTTCCGGGGGCGCTCGCTCGCGCGTGCGCCCCGGGATCACGCACGAAAAACTAGAGCGCGCGCTTGAGCGACTCGACGAGGTCGGTCTTCTCCCAGGAGAAGCCGCCCTCGTTGTCGGGCGTGCGGCCGAAATGGCCGTAGGCCGAGGTGCGGGCATAGATCGGGCGGTTGAGGTCGAGATGGGTGCGGATGCCGCGCGGGGTGAGGTCCATGGCCTTGGCCGCGACCTTCTCGAGCTGCTCCTCCGACACCTTGCCGGTGCCGTGGGTGTCTATGTAGATCGACAGCGGACGCGCGACGCCGATGGCGTAAGCGAGCTGCAGCGTGCAGCGGTCGGCAAGACCTGCGGCGACGATGTTCTTGGCGACGTAGCGTGCCGCGTAGGCGGCCGAACGGTCGACCTTGGTCGGATCCTTGCCCGAGAACGCGCCGCCACCATGGGGCGCCGCGCCACCATAGGTGTCGACGATGATCTTGCGGCCGGTCAGGCCGGAGTCGCCATCGGGACCGCCGATGAAGAACTTGCCGGTCGGATTGATGTGCCAGATGGTCTTCGGCGTGATCCAGTCCTTCGGCAGCGCTTCGCGCACATAGGGTTCGACGATGTCGCGAATCTGCTTCGACGAGATGTCCTCGACCAGATGCTGGTGCGACACCACGATCTCGCGCACGCCGACCGGCTTGCCGTTTTCGTACTGCACGGTGACCTGGCTCTTGGAATCCGGGCCCAGCACCTTCTCGCGGCCGGAATGCCGCGCTTCGGAGATGAGACGGAGGATCTTGTGGGCGTAGAAGATCGGCGCCGGCATCAGGTCGGGCGTCTCATTGGTGGCGTAGCCGAACATGATGCCCTGATCGCCCGCGCCTTCTTCCTTGACCTCGCCCGGCTGCAGCGCATCGACGCCCTGCGCGATGTCGGCCGACTGCGGGTGCAGCAGGATCTCGATGTCGCAGGTCTTCCAGTGGAAGCCTTTCTGCTCGTATCCGATGTCCTTGATCGCGGCGCGCACGACGCCCTCGATCTGCTCGTTGGTGACCGACTTCGGGCCTCGCGTCTCACCGGCGATCACCACCTTGTTGGTGGTTGCGAGCGTCTCGCAGGCGGCGCGAATAGCCCACGGATCGATGCCGGCCTTGGGCCCCTCGCGATAGAACAGATCGACGATCTCATCGGAGATCCGGTCGCAGACCTTGTCCGGATGGCCCTCAGACACGGACTCACTGGTGAAGAGATAGGACGCGCGCATCAAGTAACCCCTTGTTCCGCCGCTCACGGCGGTCGTTGCGATGTTTACCTTGGATTGTGTCAGTCACGCCGGCGCGAGATGACGTAGGATTCGTCGTAAAACCACAGCCCGTTATACTTTCGCAGCACATTCCTGGCGGCATCCAGGGTGCGGCCGTTTTGAGTCATTTCTGTCAACCGGTCGTCCTCAATCTGAGCGACATACACCGCCGCATTCCACGCTGCAAAGGCTGTCGAGGTTCCGATGCTACCGGTCACCTCGTTAGGCAGGGCTTCCATATCATACCGGAAGATCGAACGGTTATCGGCGTAAGCGTTAAAGTTGAGGTCCCGCCCGGCCGATCCAAGCTCGTATTTCACAGCGCGCAATAGCTCATGACGGCTCACCGAGAAAGGATTTTCTCCGGGCCATACCGCCTGGATGATCTCCATCCCGGGATCCTGGCCGTGGGAGTGGATCCCGATCAGGCGGCCGCCGGCCCGAAGCGCCCGCGCCAGGGGCGCAATGATGCGTTTTGCACGGAAATTTACCGAGGATTTGGCCCGGTAAGGCTGGGATGCGATGACGAGGTCGAAATTGGCCTCGGTCTGGCCCGGCTTGGGAATGGTCGAATCGAGCAGGAATCGGTGGTCCTCGCGGTAGAGCACCAGGACCACGGGCCGCTCGTAGAGCGGCATGCCCGTGCGCGGGCTGACGGCGGCCCGCCAATTCTGCTCCAGAAACGGCTTCAACTCGGCGATCTGGGTCTCGAAATCACCGGCCGAATCGCCGCGCAGCGGCACCTCGTGCCAGACGGTCGCCGCCGCCGCTGCAGGCGAGGCGGGCGTCAGCCAGGGGGCCTCGGCATAGTACATGTTGGTGAAGACGAAGACCGAGGCCGGATGCTCGAACAGCCGGTCCGGGACCTTCTCCAGGGTCAGGCGGACGTCCTCGAGGCTCAGCTCCTTGCCGGCGACATAGAACGGCATGTGCGGAAAGCGCTGATGCATCGCGCGCAGCACCCGCGCGAGCACGGTGCCGTCGCCGACGCCTGCATCGAACAGGCGCAGCGCCGGCGGACGCGGATGGATGCTCGCAAGCTCCAGCGCCACGCGCTCGGCCACCACCCGCTTCTCGCTGCAGGTGTGGACGAACAGCAGGTATTTTTGCCGGTTCTCGAAGAAGCGGAAATTGCCGCGCGGATCGCGCTTCTCAGGCGGCACCTGCAGCCCGCGCGGCGGCGGCATCCCGCCGGGCATGGAGGCCGCCATATAGGCCTGGATCCGCTCCAGCGTGTCGATGGTGATGCGCTTGCCCTCGCGCAGCCGGTGCACCAGCTTGCCGTCGTTGACGGCAAGCCGCCCGAAGGTCGATTCCGCCACGTCCGCCTTGCGGCAGAATTCGGTGATCTGGCTGAGGATCTCGTCGTTTTTCATGGGTGGGAAGGCGGTGGGCAGGGCAATTTCGTTGGGACGCCTTATCATCATCTGCCCACCAGGGAAACATCCCACCGGCTGATTTGCACCCGCTGCGCTTACCGATATACCTTATGCTGGGCGAGATACTTTGGGGTGCATATGTTCAGGCGGATTTGCGTTGCGGTGCTGTTATTCACGGCACTCCCAGACGTCGGTTATGCGGGCTACCTGACCGACAATCCCGATGAAGTCTTCGAATCCGTCTACGCCCGCCTCGGCCCACTCCCGGTCGCCGCCGCACGCGATCCTTCCGTCTGGCTGAAGCTGGAAGAGCTCAAGCGCGAGCCCTGCGACCAGAAGAGCATCGACGAGCTTTCGCAGTGGCTCGACAAGCTCGGCTATCGGCGGCAAGCCGCTGACGGCCTTTACAATTTCGTCAAGGCCTGCGGAGCGCCGCTGACCGCGCTGAACAAGGCCGTCGGCATCTACATGAAGCTGACCGACTATCCGAAAGCCGTCGAGGCCGCCGACGAATACGTCAGGCGCGCGCCATCCGATCAGAACGCGCGTTACCTGCGCGGCATGGCACTGGATGGCGCCGGCGACTACCGCCGCGCGCTGACCGATTATTCCGACACGATCGAACTTTACAGCGGCGACAAGAAGACGATCTCCAGCAACGTGTTCCTGCGCATGGCGAACGCCTACGCAGCCTTGAAGCAGTTCTGCGAAGCGACCGCGCCGATCAATCGCTGGGTTGCGCTGGATCCGGCGGCCCGCGACACCAGCAAGACCCAGAAGATCATCACCGACTACGAGCGGCAGGGCAATTGCGTCTCGTCGAGCGAGTTGCGCAAGGAAAGCTTTCCGCTGCAAAAACAGAGAGGCGTCGTCATCGCAAAGGCCGAGATCAACGGCGTTCGCGGGCTCTTCGTCCTCGACACCGGCGCGAGCTACGTGTCAGTCAAGTCGGCGTTTGCCAGCAAGGCGAAGATTGCCGACGCCGGCTCGAGCGAGATCACGCTGAGCACTCCGAACGGACAGATCAAGGCGAGGCTCTCCCGGGCCGACAAGGTTGCATTGGGCAAGCTCGAGGCAACCAACGTGCCCATTGCTGTTCAGAAGGACGACGACAAGAGCTTTGGCCCGGGCATCGACGGCCTCCTCGGCATGAGCTTCCTGTCGCGGTTCGAGGTGCAGATGGCGCGCGGATCGATGGAGATCCGGACCCGGCAATCAAGGAAGTGAATTCGCGGTCACCTTGAACCGGGAAACCGGCAGGCGCGACCAACCGGCGGACACCTCTGTCGAAATCCGCTTGCCGCCGAGGTTTGCTTGCGACGACTGCTGCTGATCCCCGCTTTGCTTGCCGCGCTCTGGTGCGCGCCCGCGTCCGCGCAGTCGCGCAGCCAGCTCGGGCCGCTCTGCACCAAGGACACCACGCCGGCGGACCAGATGGTCGATGCCTGCACCAAGATCATCGCGCTGAAGGTGTTCAAGGGCGACCAGCTCGCCACCGTCTATTTCTGGCGCGCGGTGGGCTGGAACAAGAAGGGCGATTACGCCAGGGTCATCGCGGATACCACGGAAGCACTCAGGCTGCAGCCGAGCCAGGCCGTCTACAACATGCGGGGATCGGCCTATTACGACAAGGGCGAGTACGACATCGCCATTGCCGATTTCAACGATGCGCTGAAGCTCGGCCCGCCGAGCGGCATCATCTTCCACAACCGCGGCAATGCCTGGCTCGCCAAGGCCGAATACGGCAAGGCGATTGCCGATTACGACGTGGCGATCAAGGCCGATCCGACGTCGGCGTTCTCGTTCCAGAACCGGGGCATCTCGAAGGAAGCGCTGGGCGATCTCGACGGCGCGCTCGCCGACATCAACCAGGCGATCCGGCTCGACCCGACGCTGCCGCAGCCGCTGATCAACCGCACCGCGATCTGGCGCGCCAGGGGCGATCTCGATCGCGCCATTGCCGACGGCAGCGAGGCGATCCGGCTCGCCAGGGACAAGCCGCCCGTCAACACCATGACGCCGCCCAACAGCGTCTTGATCTCGGGCTACGTCCATCGCGCGCTGGCCTACGAGGCCAAGGGCGACTACGCGCATGCGAGAGACGACTACAAGGCGACGCTTTCGGTCGTCGCCTCGGACGCCGGCAGCAAGGCCAACCAGGCCACTGCAAAGGTGCGGCTGTCGCTGGTCACGGATGCGAGCCCGCCGGCGCCGCGCGATGCGCCCTCACCGGCGCCGCAGCCGGCGAGCCCGGCCACGCAGCAGACGGGTGCGACGCCGGCGCCCTCCCCTGCTCCGGCCGTTCGCGGCACGCGCATGGCGCTTGTCATCGGCAACGGCGCCTATGCGCATGTGAAGGCGCTGCCCAATCCGCCCCACGACGCGCGCGCGGTCGCAAAGAGCCTGCGCGACATCGGCTTCACCGTGTCGGAGGGCGTCGATCTCGATCGCGCGGCGATGCAGAAGAGGACGCGCGATTTCCTGCGGGAGGCGGCGCGGGCGCAGGTCGCGCTGGTCTATTATGCCGGCCATGGCGTTCAGGTCGACGGACGCAACTATCTCATTCCGGTCGACGTCGAGCTGAAGGCCGGCAGCAGCATGACCGAGGCGATGATCGACATGGACACGATCATGGCCGGCCTCGACGACCAGGTCCGCACCAACATCCTGATCTTCGATGCCTGCCGCAACAATCCGATGGCGCATCAGGTGGCCGCCGCCGGCGCCAATCGCGCCATCGAAGGCGCATCGGGCCTCGCCGCGCCGACCAGCCTTGGCGCCGGTGCGACGCTGGGGGCCGGCACTCTGATCGCCTTTGCCACCGCGCCCGGCCAGGTCGCGCTCGACGGCGACGGCGCCAACTCGCCGTTCTCGGCGGCGCTCTCCCGCCACATCGGCACGCCCGGGCTGGAGGTGCAGCAGATGCTGACGCGGGTGCGGGCCGAGGTGGTCTCGGCCACGAAGAACAAGCAGGTGCCGTGGTCGAATTCGTCGCTGCTCGGCGAGGTTTATCTGGCGGAGAAGTGAGCGTGTAAGGCTTGTACGCGCCTCACTCGAGGTCGTCCCGGCGAAGGCCGGGACCCATAACCACCGAACATGGTTTGGCGAAGACTCGCCGTTAGCAGGCTCACGCTACAGTTAGTCCACGGCGTATGGGTCCCGGCTTTCGCCGGGACGACACCTGGGGATTGGCAAGGTCCTTCACATCACGCCGGAATGCGGTGAGCCTTACTGCCCCCACACTTCCTTGGCGATCTCGACCGCGAGGCCGAGCTTCGCCCACTGCTCTTCCTCGGAAAGGATATTGCCTTCCTCGGTCGAGGCGAAACCGCATTGCGGGGACAGCGCGAGCTGCTCCAGCGGCGCGAATTTTGCGGCTTCCTCCAGGCGGCGCTTGATGTCGTCCTTCTTCTCGAGCTCGCCGAACTTCGAGGTGATGACGCCGACCACGACGACCTTGTTGCCCTTGGGCAGGAAGCGCAGCGGCTCGAAGCCACCGGCGCGGTCGCTGTCATATTCGAGGAAGTAGCCGTCGTAATTGGTGCCGGCGAGCAGGGTCTCGGCCACCGGCTCGTAGCCGCCCGAGGAGATCCAGGTCGAGCGGAAATTGCCGCGGCAGACATGCGTCGTCACCACCATGTCGGCGGGCTTGTCGGCCAGCGCGTAGTTGATGATGCGCGCGTAGATCTGCTGCAAACCTTCCGGATTGTCGCCGCGCTCGCGCGCCTTCTTCAGTTCGTCCTGCGAGCAGAGATAGGCCCAGACGGTGTCGTCGAACTGCAGATAGCGGCAGCCGGCGTCGTAGAACGCCTTGACGGCCTTCCGGTAGGTCTTGCCGAGATCCTCGTAGAAGGCCTCGAGATCGGGATAGACGTCCTTGGAGATCGACTTGCGGCCGCCGCGGAAGTGCAGCACGGCCGGCGAGGGGATCGTCATCTTGGCGGTGACGTGGGCCTGGTCGGCGACCTTCTTCAGGAAGCGGAAGTGATCCAGCATCGGGTGGCTGTCGGGGAAATCGAGCTTGCCGATCACCCGGACCGCATCATGTCGCGTCTCGACGCCAGCGAACTGGATGCCCGTGTCCGGGTGAAACATTTCGCAGCCGGTGAGCTTGGCCAGGAAGTCGAAATGCCACCAGGAGCGGCGGAATTCGCCGTCGGTCGCAAGCTTCAGGCCAATCGAGGCCTGCTTGTGCACGACCTTCTCGATTTCCAAATCCTCGATCTTGCGCAGATCGTCGGCCGAAATCTCGCCCTTCTCGAGCCTGGCGCGGCCTTCCTTGATCTTGGCCGGGCGCAGGAGGCTGCCGACCTCGTCGGCGCGGAAGGGGGCTTTGGTTCGCTGCATTTCTAACTCCCGAAATCTCTAATGGGCGGCCGCTCCGGCGACGCCGAGGTGGCGCTCCAGGACCGAGGGGTCGGCCTTCAGCGCGGCGCTCGGGGCGTCGTGGACGATCGTTCCGCGCTCCAATATCACAACGCGGTCGGCGAGCCCCAGAATCTTTTGGGCATTCTGCTCGACGATGATCGAGCAGATGCCGCCCGCCCTCGTGATGGCTCCGATCGCCTTCAGCAGCTCCTCGACGATGATGGGGGCAAGGCCCTCGGTCGGCTCGTCCAGCAGCAGGACCTTCGGATTGAGGGTCAGCGCCCGGCCGATCGCCAGCATCTGCTGCTCGCCGCCGGAGAGCTGGTTGCCGAAATTGCCCCGCCGCTCCTTCAGCCGCGGAAACATCTCGTAGACCTTCTCGACCGTCCAGGGGCCGGGCTGGGCCACCGCCGTCATGTTCTCTTCCACCGTCAGCGAGCGGAAGATGTTGCGCTCCTGCGGCACCCAGCCGATGCCGGCGCGCGCCCGCTGGTCCGCCCGCAAGGCCGTGACGTCGGTCCCGCCGAGCGCGATGGAGCCGGAGAAACGCCGGGTCACCCCGACGATGGAGTTGATCAGCGTGGTCTTGCCGGTGCCGTTGCGCCCGAGCAGGGCCAGCACCTGGCCCTCGCCGAGCCGCAGGCTCATCTTGGGCAGCACGACGGCCTCGCCGTAGCCGGCGCGAAGAGAATCGATGGCGAGCAGATCAGACATGCGCTTCCTCGCCGAGATAGACGGCCTTGACCTGCGGATCGCGCGCGACCTGGTCGGGCGGGCCCTCGGTGAGCAGCGCGCCGGAGACCAGCACCGAGATCCGGTCGGCGAACGAGAAGACGAGGTCCATGTCGTGCTCGATCAGCAGCACCGTGACGTCGCGCGGCAGGCTGCCGACGACGGCGAGAATGTCGTGGCGCTCGCTCTCCGGCACGCCGGCGGCGGGCTCGTCGAGCAGCAGCACGCGCGGCCGGGCGGCGATCGCCACCGCGATCTCCAGCAGGCGCTGCTTGCCATAGGGTAGCGTCACGGTCGGCTCGTTCATGGCATCGAGCAGGTGGAAGCGCGTGAGCAGATCGGCGATCTCGCCATTGACGTCGCTCCGCGTCCCCATCCGCCGCCACCAGTCGCCGCCATGGCCGAGACGCTCGGAGACGGCAAGGCCGATGGTCTCGAGCGGGGTCAGGTCGGGATAGAGCTGGTTGATCTGGAAGGTGCGGGACAGGCCGCGCAGCACGCGCTTGTGCACCGGCAGGTCGGTGATGTCCTGGCCCTCGAGCAGAATGCGGCCCGAGTTCGGTTTGAGCACGCCGGTGAGCTGGTTGATCACCGTGGTCTTGCCGGCGCCGTTCGGGCCGATCAGCGCGTGGCGGGCGCCCTGCTCGATCCGAAGCGACAGGTCGCGGGTGACGCGCAGGCCGCCGAAGGTCTTTTCGAGGTTCCGGGTTTCGAGCGCGATGGTCATGCGTCGCTCTCCGGCACGGCGACGACGGCCTTGCGCCCGGCCACCTGCCTGATGATCAGGTTCGGCAAATACAGCACCCAGCGATGCAGGCGCTCGCGGCCGACCAGCACGATCACGACCAGCACGAGGCCGATCCAGAACTGCCAGTATTGCGGGGTGATGGTGGAGAACAATTCCTGCAGCATGCGGAACACCACCGCGCCGATCAGCCCGCCATAGAGATAGCCAGTGCCGCCGATGACGAGCACCAGCATCAAATCGGCGGAGCGCTCGAAGGCGAACACGTCGAGCGAGGCGATCGCGGTGGTCTGGGTGAACAGCGCGCCGGCGATGCCGGCATAGAAGGCCGCGAGCGTGTAGATCGCGACCAGGCGGCGGTCGACGGGAATGCCGATCGCGGCGGCGCGGAGCGGATTGTTCTTGATCGCGCGCAGCGACAGGCCGAACGGCGAATGCACGACGCGGCGGGCGAACAGGAACAGCAGGAACAGCACGGCCAGCGAATAGAAGAAGCCGGTCTTGCCGAACATGTCGAACGGGATCTGGCCGAAGATCGGCTGCATCTCGATGCCCTGCAGGCCGTCGGTGCCGCCGGTGATGTTGGAGAAGCGCTCGGCGAGCGCCTCCAGCAGCAGCGCGATGCCGAGCGTCACCATCAGCCGGGTCAGGTCGACGCCGCGGATCACGAGGAAGCTCGTGGCAAAGCCCAGCACCATGGCGGCAAGGCCCGCGACGATCAGCGCCAGCACCGGCTCGCCAACGATGCCGTGCAGCGCGAGCAGCCCGGCGGCATAGGCGCCGACGCCGAAGAAGGCGGCGTGGCCGAGCGAGACGATCCCGGCATAGCCGAGGATGAGGTCGAGCGACATCGTGAACAGCGCGAGCCGCAGGATGTCGGTCATGATCAGATAGCGCGAGGGAAACAGAAAGCCGCAGGCCAGCACGACGAGCCAGAAGGCGACTTCGCCATAGTGCCAGCGCGCCTTGTGCTGGGCGTGATAGCCGACGTCGGAAGATGTGCTCATCGGCGAACTCAACGCGCGGCCGTGCGGCCGAACAGGCCGTTCGGGCGCCAGATCAGGATCACGATCATCATGGTGTAGATCACGAAGGGGCCCATCTTCGGCACGTAATATTTGCCGGCGACGTCGCCGATGCCGAGCAGGAGCGAGGCCAGGAACGGGCCGGTGATCGAGGAGGAGCCGCCGACGGTGACCACGATCAGGAAGTAGATCATGAATTTCAGCGGGAAGTACGGATCGAGGCCGAGGATCTCGGCGCTCAGCGCCCCGCCGAGGCCGGCAAGCCCGCAGCCGAACGCGAAGGTGAAGGCGAACACCTGCGGCACGTTGATGCCGAGGCCGCTCGCCGCGCGCGGATCATCGACCGCGGCGCGCAGGCGGCTGCCGAAGCGGGTCTTGGCCAGCACCATCTGCAGACCGACGGTGAGCAGGCCGCAGATCACGATGATCATCAGCCGGTAGCGGCCGATACCGACACCGAACAGGTCGAACTGGCCCTGCAGCGCGTCGGGCAGGTTGATGAAGACCCGCGAGGAGCCCTGGATGTAGTCGACGGCCGCGACCGACATGAAGGTCAGGCCGATCGTGAACAGCACCTGGTCGAGATGGCTGCGCGTGTAGAGATGGCGGTAGAGCGTGCGCTCGAGCGCGATGCCGATCGCGGCGGCCGAGACGAAGGCAAGCGGCAGCGCCGCGAAGAACGGCCAGCCCATCCGGTTGACCAGGACCATGCAGACATAGCCGCCGGTCATGGCGAAGGCGCCGTGGGCAAGGTTGACGAAGTTCATCAGGCCGAGCGTGACCGCGAGCCCGCAGGCGAGCACGAACAGCAGCATGCCGTAGGCAACGCCATCGAACAGGTTGGTGAGGATTGCAGTCATCGAGGGTGGATCGTTCCTGGTAGACCTTCGTCATTCCGGGGCTGCGCGAACGCGCAGGCCCCGGAATTCGTTTCAGTCATTTCGAGATCCCGGATGCGCGCTAAGCGCGCTCCGGGATGACCCGCTTTCGCGGGTCACTTCTTGGTCTTGCCGAGATCCTTGACGGCCTCGAAGGTGGCGAACTCGACGTTGTAGAGCTCGCCGTCGACCTTCTCGACCTTGCGGATGTAGATGTTCTGCACGATGTCGCGGGTCTCGGGGTCGATCGAGATCGGGCCGCGCGGGCTCTCCCATTTCTGGCCCTTCATGGCCTCGACCAGCTTGGTGCCGTCGGTGTCGCCATTGGTCTTCTTCAGGGCTTCGTAGATCAGGTGGATGCCGTCATAGCCGCTCACCGCCATGAAGCCCGGACGGTTGCCGAAGGCCTTCTTGTAGGCCGCGACGAAATCCTTGTTCATCTGCGAGGGATGGGCGGCGGAATAGAGATGCGCGGTCACGGTACCGAGCACGGCGTCGCCCATGTTGTTGAGCAGGTCATCGTCGGTGACGTCGCCCGGTCCGATCACCTTGATGCCGGCCTTGTCGAGGCCACGCTCGGCATACTGCTTCATGAAGTTGCCGCCCTGGCCGGCCGGCACGAACACGAAGATCGCGTCGGGCTTGGCGTCCTTCATGCGCTGCAGGAACGGCGCGAAGTCGGGGTTGGCGAGCGGGGTCTTGACCTCTTCGACCACCTCGCCGCCGCCGGCGGTGAAGTGCTGCTTGAAGAAGTTGAGCGCGTCGTTGCCGGGCGCGTAGTCGGAGGTGAGCGTCGCCACCTTCTTGATGCCGTTCTTCACCGCCCAGTCGCCGATGATGGTCGAGGACTGCGCCAGCGTGAAGCTGGTGCGCACGATGTAGGGCGAGCGCTCGGTGATGATAGAGGTGCCGGCCGCCATCACGACTTCCGGAATCTTGGCCTGCGTCGCCAGCGGCGCGGCGGCGAGCGCCGCCGGCGTCACGCCGAAGCCGGCGATGAAATTGACCTTGTCGTTGACGATCAGTTCCTGCGCTGCGGTCTTGGTCTTGTCCGGAATAGCCGCGTCATCCTTGAGAATGATCTCGACCTTCTTGCCGGCGACGGTGTCGCCCTTCTGCTGCATGTACAGCTTGATGGCGTTCTCGATCTGCTTGCCGGTCGAGGCCTGACCGCCGGTCATCGGCAGGATCAGGCCGACCTTGACGCTGTCCTCGGCCCTGGCGGACGCGACCGCCGCAAGACCGGCGACGGCCGCGACGACCGCGGCCCAAGAGTATTTGTGAGTGTGCTTGTGACGTTCGAACATCAGACTGTCCCTCCCCTCAAATTCCTGACACTTGTGCCCTGGACCGAGTGCCCGGTCCTTCTCAACCTCGGCTCACACGCGAGCCACATGGCGTCCTTCGCGCCCCGCTTGTCAATCGGACGTTTGGCGACCATTCGGCGCAAGCCTAGCGTGCCAAATGCCGACGCGGGAAGCGATGTCGCGGTTACGCCGGAGTAACCCGGTCACCCCGATCCCAGCCGCTTCTATTTGTACGCTTGTACAAATAAAATGGACTTGTCAACGAATAATCCCCCGCGACGACCAAGCCAGATTGTCGCGAGCCCCAGCGCTTAGTCTCGGGCCCTAGTCTTAAGAACGCGGCTGGCCGGGGGGATGGAGGATTTCGTCTTTCATTTGCAGAATTTGAACATCGCCGCGCAAGGCGGGCGGCCGCCCTTGGTATATGCCTACCTACCTCGAATAAGCCCATTTTACCTTGTTGAAGCTACGGTGCCTTGGCCGGTTGCGATCCGGCGGGCGACCAGAACCCGTTCCGATTTCCAGTACCCCACAAGATGCCCATGCGCTGTCGTTCCCTGCTTGCCCTCCTCGCGGTTGCCGCGGGGCTCTCCGGCTGCGGGTCGGTCAACGAAAGACTGTCGGCCGGCGTGGGCGACCTCGTGCCGCAATGGGCGGGCGGCCTGCCGGCGGATGCGCCGCCGCGGCCGGGTACACCGCAATACGAGGCCTACATGAAGGAGCGCGAGCGCAAGCGGCTGATGCCGGCGGCCGATCGCGAAAAGGAAGAGCAGGCGCAGAAGGCCGCCACCGGCTCGACCTCGGGCGAGGCGGTGCACTGAGAGGGCGAATGGCGAATGGGGAGTGGCGAATGAGCCGCCCGTTTTCTATTCGCTACTCGCCATTCCCCATTCGCTAGTCCACGAACACCACGGTCTTGCGGCCGTTGAGGATGACGCGGTCGTCGAGGTGGTAGCGGATCGCCCGCGCCAGCACGCGGCGCTCGATGTCGCGGCCCTTGCGGACGAGGTCTTCCGGCGTGTCGCGATGGCTGATGCGCTCGACGTCCTGGTCGATGATCGGACCTTCGTCGAGGTCGCTCGTGACGTAATGGGCGGTGGCGCCGATCAGCTTCACGCCGCGCTCATGGGCCTGGTGATAGGGCTTTGCGCCCTTGAAGCCCGGCAGGAACGAGTGGTGGATGTTGATGCAGCGGCCCGAAAGTTTTGCCGAGAGATCGTCGGACAGGATCTGCATGTAGCGGGCGAGCACGACGAGATCGGTCCCTGTCCTGGCGACGAGATCCAGGATCTGCGCCTCCTGCTCGCGCTTGGTCTCCCTGGTGATCGGCAGATGGTGGAACGGAATGCCGCCGAAATCGAGCCCGGCATAGACCTCGCGCGGATGGTTGGAGACGATCGCGGCAAGCGTCATCGGCAATTCGCCGGTGCGCCAGCGATAGAGGATGTCGACCAGGCAGTGGTCGGACTTCGACACCAGCAGCATCACCTTGCGATGCGCGGCGCGGTCGCGCATCTGCCATTCCATGCCGAAGCGCTCGGCAATCGCGGTAAATCCGGTCTGCAGCGCCGACAGTTCCACGGCGAGATCGGCCGCGGTGAACACCACGCGCATGAAGAACTTCTTGGTCTCGATGTCGTCGAACTGCTGGGCGTCGAGAATGTTCTGTCCGGAGTTCGCCAGGAAGGTCGACACCGCCGAAACGATGCCGGGACGATCCGGACAGGACAGGGTCAGGACATATTGATGATCGGGCATGATTCTCGGTGAAATGGCTCTTGATGAAGATTTGGGCAAGGGAAAGCGGAACGATCCGCGATTTGCGCCCTGCTCTATCACCGTCGCCGGTCTTGCGCCAATCCCGGGCGCAGAGTCAGGATGAACGGACGATTGAAATTCCGACCGGAGCTCGCTTATGGCCGACCGCTTGAACGGCTACCGCATCCTGATTCTGGAGACGCGCGAAGAGGCGCAGTTCTCAAAGCTCCTCGCCGAGCAGGGCGCCGATGTCGTGCAATGCCCGATGTTCACCATCCACGATGCGCCGGATCCCGCCCCGGTCGAGGCCTGGATCCGCCGCGCCATCGAAAAACCCCTTGACGATCTCGTGCTGATGACCGGCGAGGGCCTGCGGCGGATCATGAAGCTTGCCGCCGCCCGCGGCCTCGACGGCGCGCTGGTCGCGGCGCTCGCCAAATCGCGAAAATTCACCCGCGGCCCGAAACCCGGCAAGGCGCTGCGCGAGAACGGGCTCGAACCGCAGCAGACCACCGAGAAGCCGACCACCGAGGGCGTGATCGAGATGCTGGGCAAGCTCGACCTCAGGGGACGGCGCCTCGGCCTCCAGCTCTATCCGGACAAGGATCACAGCGCCCTGACCGGCGCGCTCGCAGCGCAGGGCGCCGAGGTCGATTCCGTGCTGCCTTACACCTACGACTCGAAGGCGGCGGATGCCAACATCATCGCCGCCATCGACGACATGGCAGCGGGGCGAATCGATTCGATCGCGCTGACCAATCTCGGTCAGGTCCGCCGCCTGATTGAGGCCGCGAAGACGCATGGCAGCGAAGCGAAGCTGCGCGCGGGATTGGAGCGGACGCTGATCGCCTCGGTGGGACCGGCGGTCTCGGGCGAACTCGCCGCGCATGGATTGCGCACGGACGTCTCGCCTCCTGACGACGCCTATTTCATGCGGCCGCTGATCTCGGCGATGGCCGCGGCGCTGACGGAGCGAAAGCCGAGGATCGCGTCCAGCTAGGAGCCGAGCGCGGGGGCGGCCTGCGCCAGCTCCGATTGACACACAAATCGCCATCGCTACGTTGCCAAACAGAACAAGAAGCAACGAAGGAAACGCCGTGACACGCGTCATCGCGTCTTGAGCGCAGCCACGCGACCCTCGGCGCTCGCGCCATTCCGCATCCGCAATTATCGCTTCCAGTGGCCGTCCGACCTGCTCACCTCCTGGGCGTTCGAGGTCGAGACGCTGGTGCTCGGCTGGTACATCATGGTCGAGACCGGCTCGGTGCTGCTGCTCACCGTGCTTGCGTCGCTGCAGTTCGTCGGGACGCTGGTCGCGCCGGTGTTCGGAATGATCGGCGACCGCATCGGCCACCGCGATCTCCTGGTGGTGATGCGCCTCGCCTATACCGTGCTTTCCTCGATCATCATGGTTCTGGCGCTGACCGGTCATCTGTCGCCGCTGAGCGTCATGATCATCGTCGCCATCATGGGCCTGATCCGCCCCTCGGACCTCGGCGTCCGAGGGGCGCTGCTTGCCGACATCATGCCGGCCGGGCAACTGGTGGGCGCCATCAGCGTTGCGCGCACGACCCAGGACAGCGCGCGCATCGCAGGCGCATTGACGGGCGCCGGGCTGTTCGCCGTCCTCGGCATCGGCTTCGTCTATGTGGCGATCGTCTGTCTCTATTTCGTGGCCGCGCTTCTGATGCTGTGCCTGACCCGGCCGAAACGCTCCGTCGTCACAACGGATCTGCCGGCGAACAGCCACGCCGTTTCGAGATTGCTGGGCGATCTGAAGGAAGGGATCGTCTACGCCTGGAACGGCCCGGGCATGCGCGCGGCGCTGAGCGTCGCGTTCCTGGTCAATCTCACCGCGTTCCCGCTCACCAGCGGATTGCTGCCCTACATCGCGCGGGACATCTTTCAAACCGACCAGACCGGTCTCGGCTATCTCTCGGCGAGTTTCGCCACGGGCTCGCTGATCGGATCCATTACGTTAAGCCTGGTCGGCGGATTGCGCATCGCCCGTCTCCTGATCGGTGCGACCATGGCCTGGTACGCCATGCTGCTGGTGTTCGTCGAGATCAGGACCGTGCCGGTGGCAATGGCCTGCCTCGTGCTCGCCGGGATCGCGCAGAGCATGTCGATGATATCGGCGGCCGTCATCCTGATGCGTGCGGCGAGCGCACATCTGCGCGGCCGCGTCATGGGCGTCCGCATGATGGTGATCTATGGCCTGCCGCTGGGACTGCTTGCGGCGGGCAGCCTGATCGACCTGATCGGCTATTCCGCCACGGGTTCGCTCTATGCCAGCTCCGGGCTGCTCGCGATGCTGGCGATTGCGATCCGCTGGCGCGCCGATTTGTGGCCCGCGCACGCTCCGGCCAATGCAGGGTGACGAGGACGTCAAACTTCGGCCGATGGCGATCTCAGTGGAAGCAGCGCCGCAACCCGGGGGTCGCGCAGATAGAGACCGCCCCATGCAAGAACGGCCAGATACACGCCGAACAGCATGTGGCTGAACAGCGGATTGCCGACCCGCAAATGAACCGCAACGGTGCCGCCCATATAGGCGGTCAGCAGGATCGCGCCGAGCACGGCGGTTCGCGGAAAAGCATAGAGCGCGGTACAGACCAGCGCCACCGCGCCAAGCGCGCGCGCCAGATCGGGCGAAGCAGGAAAGCCGAGCTCGGCCGTCGCCTTGATCACGACGTCCAGCGGCACGAGCTTCATCCCGGCATCGAGCAGCATGAAGGCAATCACCAGCCCGCTCATCACGCAGCCGGCCACGCGTCTCGACCTGCTCATCGCCATCACCCTATTTCGGCTTTCCCTTGAGCAGCGCGACGATGGCCATGGCATGACCGTGGCCGAGGCCGAACTCGTCCTTGAGCGCAGCCACGATAGCGCCCGCCTTCACGCCGGCCGCCAGTCCCGCCCCGGTCGAAAAGCCCCTCGCCTTGCCCCATTTGCGGAACTGGTCCGGGGTCTTGCCGGTCTTGGCCTGGATATTGTCGAGATAAGCCTGAAAGGTCACGGCCCCCCGGTTTTCGCGCCCACCTTCTGCGGGACTCGGCCGAGCGTAGTGCGGTCAGGACGTCGTTGTCTTGTACGAAAACGACAATTGCGGCCGCTCGCGCGCAAGCCGCGCCGGCGTCATGCCGATCAGTTGCCGGACCGAGCGGGTGAGATGCGCCTGGTCGAAATAGCCGGCGCCGGATGTCGCCTCGAGCACGGAGCTGCCGCCCGCCAGCAAGCTTGCTGCGCGACGCGCACGCTGGATCTGCTGATAGCTCGTGAACGTCATGCCGGTGACACGGCGAAAGTGGCGCTGAACCGAGCGCCGGCTCATCCAGTCGACGTCGCCGTCGACCGCCGCATCGGTGGCATGGCTGCGCGCAATGACGCCCGCGCGCGCCAGGCGGGCGACGAGATGCTCGGCATTGTCGTAGCCCGGGATTTCCCAGGTCAGGCCCGAAAACAGGAAACGGCCATTGGCGAGCACCGGCAATTGCATATTCCGGTGGTCGATCAGTGCGCTCGTCGGTATCTGCGGCAGGAAGGTTCCCAGTCGAAAACGGATGGCGAGCCATTCGCCGTTCGGCGGGCATTCAACGACCGTCCCCCGCGTGACCGGCCCTCGCAGCGTCACTGCCAAAAATTCCGGCAGCCGCGTGAATACAAGCTCGATATTGCCCTCGGCCATCGACAGGAACGAGCCGCCATTCCGGCTCCGGCTGCGCCATATGCGCTCGACGTAAGGCGAGTGCGACTCGCGATCGTCGAACTCTATGAGCACAGCAGCACGGGGAACGAAGAGATCATCGTTCCTCCCCATAGCTGCCGAGCCGCCCGATATCGAGGATGGTCACGCCACCATATTCGAGCCGCAGCAGCCCCTCCTTCTCCAGCTGGTTCAGCGCGCGGTTGGCGTTCTGGCGGGACATGCCGGAGAGCGCGCCGATCTCCTCCTGGGTGACCTCCAGACGCGCGCTCGATTCCGGATAGAGGATCGGGTTGAACAGCGAGGCGATGCTGCGCGCCAGCCGCGCGGTGGCATCGAGCGTGCGGTTGACCTCGAGCATGCCGATGAACTGGCCGAGCCGCTCGTTGAGCTGGCGCACCAGGAAGCGGTTGAAGCCGACGCTGTTCTCGAATAGCCACATGAAGGCGGTGCGTTCCATCAGCGCGACGCGGCTGTCGCGCAGCGCCACCACGTCGTAGCGGCGCGGCTCGTTCTTGAGCACGCTGCCCTCGCCGAACCAGGCGCCGGCCGTGAGCCCGGCCAGGCTCGTCTCCTTGCCGTCGCGCGAGACGCCGCCCATCCGGGCGAGGCCGGAGACCATGCCGGCCCAATAATCGAACCTGTCACCGCGCATGAAGACGGTCTCGCCGGCGCCGTATGACCGCTCCGTGATTCCGGCGCGCGCGACCTCGATCTCCGCTTGCGTGAGCTCGCGCGACCAGCCGGCGACGCGCCTCAGATGATCCTCTGAAATCATGGTCTCGAGGCCAGCCGCACCGTCTCGCCACTCCGCTCTTCTGCTGCACCGCAACATGATGCATTCACTCCCCATCCGACGAAAGATGGAGGCCCCGCCGCCCGCTAAAACTTTGTCGCAGAATTGTCGGGCGCGAGACATTTGAAAATAGCGCTTTCCCCTATGCAGGGCCACCTCGGGCGATGCGGCTTTTGATCCCAAACCGGAACGAAAGCGGCGCGGCTTTCCGGTCGAGACCATTCGCTCCATGGCCTCACCGGCACGGCCGTACTAGGATCGCCCGAGAGCAACGGCCGAAAGAGCGCCACTGAAAGCGCCATCACCGGGGAGGAATTTGTTGGTGGCTACCAGTCTCGAAGTGCGCGGCGTGTCCTTGCGGTTCGGCGGCGTCCGCGCGCTGACCGATGTCGGCTTCGCCATCAGGGCGGGCGAGCTGTTCTCGATCATCGGCCCCAACGGAGCCGGCAAGACCTCGATCGTGAATTGTATTTCCGGCCGCTACAAGCCGACCGAAGGCCAGCTGTTCTACCAGGGCCGCGACATCACCGGCCTGACGCCGAACGCTCGCGCCTCCCTCGGCATCGGCCGCACCTTCCAGAATCTGGCGCTGTTCCACCACATGAGCGTGCTCGACAACGTCATGGTCGGCCGCCATCACCTCCTGAAGAACAACTTCCTCACCGGATCGCTCTACTGGCTTACCGGCGCGCGCAAGGAAGAGCTGGAGCACCGCCGCAAGGTCGAGGAGATCATCGACTTCCTCGACCTGCAGTCGGTGCGAAAAGCGCAAGCCGGCACCCTCTCCTATGGCCTGCGCAAGCGCGTCGAGCTTGCCCGCGCCATGGCGCTGGAGCCGCGCCTCATCCTCCTCGACGAGCCGATGGCCGGCATGAATTTCGAGGAGAAGGAGGACATGGCCCGCTACATCGTCGACCTCAACGAGGAGTTCGGGATGACGGTGGTGATGATCGAGCACGACATGGGCGTGGTGATGGACATTTCCCACCGCGTCATGGTGCTGGATTTCGGCCGCAAGATCGCCGAGGGCGATCCGGCCGCCGTGCTCGCCGATCCCCACGTCAGGCGCGCCTATCTCGGCGAGGAGGACGAGGTGCTGGTCGATCCCGACGATGCGCCGCCGGCCCAGGAGAGCGCGGCATGATGGATTATGCGGGCCGCGTCGCGCAGGCCGACACCTATCCGAAGATGCTGCGGCTCAACGCGAAGGAGCACGGCGACGAGATCGCATTGCGCGAGAAGGACCTCGGGCTCTGGCGCCTGTTCACCTGGAGCGACTACCAGGCGCGCGTGCGCGACTTCGCGCTCGGCCTCGTCGAGCTGGGCCTCGGGCGCGGCGACGTCATCGGCATCATCGGCGACAACCGGCCGGACTGGGTCGCGGCGGAGATCGCAACGCATGCGATCGGCGGCCTCAGCCTCGGGCTCTATCACGACGTGCTCGACGAGGAGGCTTCCTATCTCCTCAACTATGGCGAGGCGCAGCTCGTCTTCGCCGAGGACGAGGAGCAGGTCGACAAGCTGCTCACCCTCGCCGACCGCGTGCCGAAGCTGAAGCACATCATCTATTCCGACCCGCGCGGCATGCGGAAATATGACGATCCGCGCCTGATGTCGGCGGAGAAATTCGCCGAGCTCGGGCGCGCGCGGGCAACGCGCGAGCCGGAGCTTTACGATCGCCTGGTCGACGCGACAAGCGGCGAGGACGTCGCGATCCTCTGCACGACGTCGGGAACGACCTCGCATCCCAAGCTTGCCATGCTCGCGGCCGGCCGCGTGCTCGGCCATTGCGCGACCTATCTGGCCTTCGACCCCAAGGGCCCGGACGACGAATACGTCTCGGTATTGCCGCTGCCCTGGATCATGGAGCAGGTCTATGTGCTCGGCAAAGGCCTCTTGTGCCGGATGAAGATCAACTTCGTCGAAGAGCCGGACACGATGATGAACGATCTGCGCGAGATCGCGCCGACATTCGTGCTCTTTGCTCCACGCGTATGGGAATCGATCGCCGCCGACGTCCGCGCCAAGGTGATGGATGCGACGCCCTTCAAGCAGCGCCTGTTCGATATCGGCATGAAGAGCGGCCTTGCCGCGCTCGCACAAGGCGGGCGCTCGGGCTTTGCCGACGCCATCCTGTTCCGTGCGCTGCGCGACCGGCTCGGCTTCACCCGCCTGCGCTCGGCCGCCACCGGCGGCGCGGCGCTCGGGCCGGAGACCTTCAAGTTCTTCCAGGCCATGGGCGTGCCGCTGCGCACGCTCTACGGCCAGACCGAGCTGCTCGGGGCCTACACGCTGCATCCCGAGGGCAAGGTCGATCCCGACACCACCGGCGTGCCGATGGCCGACAGCGTCGAGATCCGCATCGACAATGCCGACGTCCACGGTGTCGGCGAGATCGTGGTGCGGCATCCCAACATGTTCCTCGGCTATTACAAGAACCCGGAGGCCAGCGTCGCCGACATCAAGGACGGCTGGATGTGCTCCGGCGATGCCGGCTATTTCAACGACAACCGCCAGCTCGTCGTCATCGACCGCATCAAGGACCTCGCCGAGACCTCGCGCGGCGAACGCTTCTCGCCGCAGTTCATCGAGAACAAACTGAAATTCTCGCCCTATATCGCCGAGGCCGTGGTGCTGGGCGCCGGCCGCGAGGCGCTCGCGGCGATGATCTGCATCCGCTACTCCATCATCTCGAAATGGGCGGAGAAGAACCGCCTGTCGTTCACCACCTACAGCGACCTCGCCTCGCGACCCGAGGTCTATGCGCTGCTTCGCAAGGAGGTCGAGACCGTCAACACCACGCTGCCGCCGGCGCAGCGCATCTCGCGCTTCCTGCTGCTCTACAAGGAGCTCGACGCCGACGACGGCGAGCTCACCCGCACGCGGAAGGTGCGCCGCAGCGTCATCAACGAGAAATACGAGGGCATCATCGACGCCATCTACCGCGGCGATGCCGACATCCCCGTCGACACCGTGATCCGTTTCCAGGACGGCACCACCCAGCGCGTGCGCACCACGCTTCGCGTGGTCGATCTCGGCGGCCACGGGCATCTGGCGGAGGCCGCGGAGTGACACAGGTGACCGCCGCGCACGGCGCTGCCCTTCGCCTCTCCCCGCCTGCGGGGAGAGGTCGGAGCGCGTCAGCGCTCCGGGTGAGGGGGAGCCTCCGCGAGGGCGGTGATAATCGTCTCGAGAACGCCGGCCAGGTTGCGGGACACGTCGTTGTTCCAGAAGCGCAGGACTCGATAGTTGCGATCGGTGAGCCACTCGTCGCGCACAGCGTCACGCGGATTATCGGCGTGTTGCCCGCCGTCCACCTCGATGATCAGACGCGCTTCGCGGCAGATGAAGTCAACGGTGTACGGCCCGATCGGCTCCTGTCGGACGAATTTGCAGCCGTTCAGCCGGCGCGCACGCAGGCGATACCACAATATCCGTTCCGCATCCGTCGACACGCCGCGCAGGCTTCTAGCCCGTTCTGTCTTGAATTCGTCGGCACCTCGCATGCGGAAACTCCCCCTCACCCGCCGCGCGTTCCGCGCGTCGGCCTCTCCCCGCAAGCGGGGAGAGGCGAAGGACAGCATATCACATGAACACCGCCTTCCTCATCCAGCTCCTGGTCAACGGCCTCGTGGTCGGCACGCTCTATGGCGTGGTCGCGATGTCGTTCGTGCTGATCTACAAGGCGACGCAGGTCGTCAACTTCGCGCAAGGCGAGTTGCTGCTGGTCGGCGCCTGGGTGTGCTGGGCGCTGCTCGCCAAGTACCAGGTGCCGTTCTGGATCGGCATGCCGATGACGCTGGTGTTCATGTTCGTGTTCGGCATCGCGGTCCAGGTCTTGATCCTGCGTCCGATGATCGGCGAGCCCATCATCTCCGTGATCATGGTGACGATCGGGCTCTCCACCGTGCTGCAGGCGACGCTGAAATGGATGTTCGGCGTCAACCCGCAGCCGTTCCCCCGCGTGTTCGAGAGCCAGGCAGTCAGCCTGCTGGGCTTGCAGATCCAGACCGTCTACGTCATGAGCCTCGTCGTGTCGGTCGCCATGATGATCGGCATGGCCTGGTTCTTTCGCGCTTCGAAATACGGCCTTGCGATGCGCGCCACCGCGTTCAACCAGCAGGTGGCGCAGTCGCTCGGCATTTCCGTCAAGAGCGTGTTCGCAATGGCCTGGGCGATCTCCGCGACCGTGTCGGCGGTGGCGGGCGTGGTCGTTGCCGTCGTCAACGGCGTATCCTCCGGGCTTGCCGCTTACGGCATCAAGGTGTTTCCGGCGGCGATCCTCGGCGGGCTCGATTCCGTCGGCGGCGCCGTGCTCGGCGGCATCATCATCGGCCTGCTCGAGAACATCGCGCAATATGTCGACAGCCAGTACCTGCACTGGGGCAATCTCTACGAGATCGCGCCGTTCTACGTCCTCATCATCGTGCTGATGATCAAGCCCTACGGCCTGTTCGGCACCAAAGACATCGAGCGGATCTGATCCATGGCCGGTCCTGCCCTCATTCCCGCTGGTGACTTCCGCACCTCCTACGCGGCCGACACCACGATCTTCCCGACCACCACCAGCCGCAACTTCGCGATTGCCGGCGTGCTGCTGCTGTGCCTCGCGCCACAATTCTTCAGCGGCTACTGGCTCAGCATCCTGATCCAGATCGGGATCTTCTCGATCGCAGCCCTCGGCCTCAACATCCTGGTCGGCTTCACCGGCCAGATCTCGATCGGGCACGCCGCCTTCTTCCTGCTCGGCGCCTTCTCCTCGGCCTACATCTCCAACAACGCGCCGATCCCGGTGTTCTTCGCCATCCCGCTCGCCGGGCTCGTCACCGCGCTGGTCGGGCTGATCTTCGGCATTCCGGCGGCGCGGCTGAAGGGGCTCTATCTCGTCATCGCGACGCTCGCCGCGCAATACATCCTGCTCGACTTCTTCTCGCGCGCCGAATGGTTCTCAGGCGGCTCGGTGCCGGCGAGCGCCGAGCCGTTCTCGATCTTCGGCTACACGCTGCGGGGCGATAGGCAATATTTCTACGTCGTGCTCGCCTATGTGGTCGCAAGCTATCTCCTCGTCACCAACCTGATGCGCACGCGCGACGGCCGTGCGCTGGTGGCGATCCGCGACCATTATCTCTCCGCCGAGATCATGGGCATCAACCTCACCAAGTACCGGACGCTGTCGTTCGGGCTCGCCGCCTTCTTCGCCGGCATCGCCGGCGCGCTCTATGCGCACTACCAGCTCGTGGTCTCGCAGGAGGGCTTCGGCATCGAGCGCTCGATCCTGTTCCTGGCCATGATCATCATCGGCGGCACCGGCTCGATCATGGGGACGCTGATGGGCACCGCCTTCGTGGTGCTGCTGCCGGAATCGATGGAGTTCATCAGCCTGTCCCTGAAGGGCGGCGCGATCGACAAGGCGCTGTCGCTCAACACCAACATCACCTTCCTGCGCGAGATCGCGATCGGGGTGATCATCATCGCCTTCCTGATGTTCGAGCCGGACGGGCTCGCGCATCGCTGGCGGCAGATCAAGGCCTATTGGAAACTCTACCCGTTCTCGCATTGAGCGCGGCACTCCCTAACCAACGAATAAACCGGAGGAGACGACCATGAAGACAAAATCCCTTTTGAGCACCGCATCGCTCGCGCTGGCGATCGCCGCATTCTCGGCGGGCGCGCAGGCGCAGATCGCGATCGGCCATCTCGCCGATTATTCCGGCGGCACCTCCGACGTCGGCACGCCCTACGGCCAGGCCGTCGCGGACACCTTCGCCTGGGTCAACAAGAACGGCGGCGTCGGCGGCAAGCAGCTTAGCGTCGACACCAACGATTACGGCTACCAGGTGCCGCGCGCGATCGCGCTGTACAAGAAGTGGTCTGCGCCGGATTCCAAGGTCGCCGCGATCATGGGTTGGGGCACCGCGGACACCGAGGCGCTGACCGGCTTCCTGGCACAGGACAAGATTCCCGACATGTCGGGCTCGTACGCCGCCGCGCTGACCGATCCGGAAGGCACGAGCGGCAAGGCCAAGCCCGCGCCCTACAATTTCTTCTACGGTCCGAGCTATTCGGACGCGCTGCGCGCGATGCTGATGTGGGCGGCTGAGGACTGGAAGGCCAAGGGCAAGTCCGGCAAGCCGAAGTTCGTGCACATGGGCGCCAACCATCCCTACCCGAACGCGCCGAAGGCGGCCGGCGAAGCCATGGCGCAGGAGCTCGGCTTCGAGATACTGCCGCCGCTGGTGTTCGCGCTCACGCCAGGTGACTACAGCGCGCAGTGCCTGAGCCTGAAATCCTCGGGCGCCAACTACGCCTATCTCGGCAACACCGCGGCCTCCAACATCTCGGTGATGAAGGCCTGCAAGACCGCCGGCGTCGACATCCAGTTCCTCGGCAACGTCTGGGGCATGGACGAGAACGCGGCCAAGACGGCGGGCGATGCCGCCAACGGCGTGATCTTCCCCCTGCGCACCGCGGTGAGTTGGGGCGGTGACGCGCCCGGCATGAAGACGGTGATGGAAATCTCCAAGATGTCCGACCCGACCGGCAAGGTGTACCGGCCCGTGCACTACATCGCCGCGGTCTGCTCGGCCCTCTACATGAGAGAAGCGCTCGACTGGGCCGCCAAGAACGGCGGCGCCACCGGCGACAACGTCGCCAAGGGCTTCTACCAGAAGAAGGACTGGGTGCCGGCCGGCATGGAGGGCGTCTGCAACGCCTCGACCTGGACCGACAAGGACCATCGCGGCACGCTGAAGGTCGACCTCTATCGCACCAAGATCGCGGGGGCGACCGACGGCGACCTCAACGACCTCATGGCCAAGGGCACGATCAAGCTCGAGAAGGTCAAGACCGTCGAGCTGCCGCGCAAGCCGGAGCTGCTGGGCTGGTGAGCGCGGCGCTGACCAAACGCACAACTGTCATCCCCCGCGAAGGCGGGGGATCCAGTACGCCGCAGCCTCTCGGGGAATCTCAGGCGTCGCTGGAATACTGGGTCACCCGCATGCGCGGGTGACGACAGCGGAGTTTTGAAGCATGACCGATACCCTCGAAGCCACCCGCCCCACTCCCACTGCCGTGGCTCCCGTCGCCCTCCTCAGCGTGCGCAACATCG
Organism: Bradyrhizobium diazoefficiens; assembly: GCF_018131015.1. Lineage (GTDB taxonomy): Bacteria > Pseudomonadota > Alphaproteobacteria > Rhizobiales > Xanthobacteraceae > Bradyrhizobium > Bradyrhizobium diazoefficiens_B. Next base: position 20,538 of record NZ_JAFCJJ010000034.1, on the reverse strand, counting down.
AGGTCGTCTATGACGACGTCATCCTGGTGCTGCGCGGTCTCAGCCTCGACGTGCCGAAGGGGGCGATCGTGGCGCTGTTAGGGGCCAACGGCGCCGGCAAGTCGACGACGCTGAAGGCGATCTCGGGACTTCTGAAGACCGAGGACGGTGAGGTCACGCGCGGCGAGATCCTGTTCGAGGGTGAGCCGATCGCCGGCGTCGATCCCGACAAGATCGTCCGCCGCGGCATCTTCCAGGTGATGGAGGGGCGCCGCATCGTCGCCGACATGACCTCGCTGGAGAATCTCAGGCTCGGCGCCTTCACCCGCAGGGACCGCGAGGTCGACGCCGATATCGACATGGTCTTCAATTATTTCCCGCGCCTGAAAGAGCGCACCGGCCTTGCCGGCTATCTCTCCGGCGGCGAGCAGCAGATGCTCGCGATCGGCCGCGCGCTGATGGCGCGCCCGAAGATGATCCTGATGGACGAGCCGTCGATGGGGCTGTCGCCACTGCTGGTGAAAGAGGTGTTCTCGATCATCCAGAAGATCAACCGCGACCTCGGCGTCACCATCCTGCTGGTCGAGCAGAACGCGCGCGCCGCGCTGTCGGTGGCGAGCCACGGCTACATCATGGAGCAGGGCAAGGTCGTGCTCGACGGCACCGCCGAGGAATTGCGCGACAACGAGGACGTCAAGGAGTTCTACCTCGGCGGCGCCGGCGACCAGCGCAAGAGCTTCAAGAACCTCAAGAGCTTCAAGCGGCGCAAGCGCTGGCTTTGACAAAGCGTTTTCAAGCGAAGTGGGAACCGGTTCGCGTGAAGAAAACGCGTCAAAACACAAGAGTCTTATTCAAGCACCTGCTCCGCTTCCGTGACCGCGCAGAGAACATGATAGAACGACGACGCAGGAATGGTGTCGACCAGCGATTTGCCGTCGCGGTCGAACTGGTCGTACCAGCCGCCCCGCACGGGATGGCTGAGATAATGCCGTTCGAGCCGCACCAGCGCCGCGCGCGCCTCCTCCGCCGCGCCCGCCTCGCCGGATTCGGCCTGCGCGATCCACGCCTTCGCGATCTCGGTCTGGGGCCACAGCCGTCGCGTATCGCGGCGGATGTTGCCGGCAGCGTCGCCCTCGTCGACGAGGCAGCCGGTCGCCGCGTCGCGATAGCGCAGCGCGGTTTCCAAAAGCTCGGCGCGGCGCTGCCCGGTCGGGCAGCCCGTGATGCGTTCAAAGCCCTTCAGCAGCCAGACCCATTCGGCCTGATGGCCCGGCTCGACGCTGACCGGCTCGATCTTCGACCAGTCCTCCTCGAAATACTCCGTCAGGATCCGCCTCTGCTTGTCGTAGAGATTGGCGAGAAACAGCGAGAAGAAACTGCCGGCGCGCTGCTGGAACGACAAATCGTGGGTCGCCTCGAAGCAGGCGATCATCGCCTCGAACAGATGCATATGCGGGTTCTGCCGGCGCGGCAGCGACACCGGCAGGCCCTCATGGACACCGCCATGCGGCGAGCGCAGATCGCCGTCGAGGAAGCCGAGCAGCGCGTCGATCTCGCCGCGAATCTGCGCGTCCTGGTCGAGCGCATAGACGGCCGCGAGCGCAAACAGGATGAAGGCGTGGTCATAGGCATCGCGCCTTCCGTCCAGCACCCCGCCCTGCGGCGTCAGCCGGTGCACAAAGCCCGGCCGGCCATCGGGCGCCTTGGCCCTGGCCAGCAGATGCTCCAGCCCCTTCAGCGCGATCGCGCGCCCTTGCGGATACCAGCCCATCTGCGCCGCCTTGGCGTAGCACCAGATCTGGCGCGCCTGCACGAACACGCGCCGCGGCGCCTCGATATCCGCCGTGCCGTCGGGATGCAGGCGGTCGATGAAGCCGCCCGCTGCATCATCCCAGCCGACGGTCGACCACAGCGGCAGCGTCTCCTCGATCATGCGGCGCTTCAGGCGCGGCACGACGCCGGCCGCCTCGTCCGCCGCAATGATTCCCTCGTCCGCCATCGCGTCCTCGATAAGCCCCGCCAATGGCTGTCTGATACCCATGCCTGCGGCGGCGCGCAACGGATGCCAACCCCGAAAGACTCCCCATGACCGCCCATTACGATGCCCTCGAGACGCGCGAGCCCGCCGCGCGCGAGGCCGAGCTGTTCTCCCGCCTGCCGGGCGTGCTGGCGAGCGCCATGGCCGCGCCCGCCTATGCCGAACGCCTGAAGGGGGTCGATCCGGCCGCGGTGACCTCCAGGGCGGCGCTGGCGGGCCTGCCGGTCTTGCGCAAGTCGGAGTTACCGGCCCTGCACAAGGCCGCCATGCCCTTCGGCGGCTTCGTGGCGGCTGCGCCGGGATCGTTCGCCCGCCTCTTCACCTCCCCTGGGCCGATCTTCGAGCCGGAGGGACGGCAGGCCGACCCCTGGCGCGGCGCGCGGGCGCTGTTCGCGGCCGGGTTCCGGCCCGATGACATCGTGCTCAACACATTCAGTTACCACCTGACCCCCGGCGGCTTCATCTTCGATGCCTCCGCGCGCGCGCTCGGCTGTGCGGTGATCCCGGCCGGCCCGGGCAACACCGAGCAGCAGTTCGAGCTGATCGAGGCCTATCGTCCGGTCGGCTACAGCGGCACACCGGACTTCTTGAAGATTTTGCTCGACGCTGCAGCGAGCGCCGGGCGCGACGTCTCCTCGATCAGGCGCGCGCTGGTATCGGGCGCGGCCTTCCCGCCCTCGCTGCAGGCCGAGATCAAGGCGCGCGGCATCGACGCCTACCAGGCTTTCGGCACCGCCGATCTCGGCCTCATCGCCTTCGAGACCGAGGGGCGCGAGGGCATGGTCGTGAACGAGGACCTGATCCTGGAGATCGTCAAGCCCGGCACCGGCGATCCCGTTGCGCCCGGCGATGTCGGCGAGATCGTTGTGACTTCGCTCGACCCGCACCATCCCTGGATCCGGCTCGCGCTCGGCGACCTCACAGCAGTGCTGCCGGGAACGAGCCCATGCGGGCGCACCAACATGCGCATCAAGGGCTGGATGGGCCGTGCCGACCAGACCACCAAGGTCAAGGGCATGTTCGTCCGTCCTGAGCAGATCGCCGAGATCGGCAAACGCCATCCCGCACTCGGCAGGCTGCGCCTGGTCGTCACGCGCGAGCGCGAAACCGACGCGATGACGTTGAAGGCGGAAACATCAGCCGCAAGCGAAACCTTGCGCGAGGAGATCGCCGGCAGCCTGCGCGCGGTGACCAAGCTCGGCGGGGCCGTCGAGCTGGTGAACCCGGGCGCGCTCCCGAATGACGGCAAGGTGATCGCGGACGAGCGGTGAGAGCTACGATACTGCTCTCCCTTTTGACTACTTTCGTTTTGCGAACTTTGCAACCACTCCTTGCCGTCATTGATACTACACGCGACCATTTCCTCCAGCGGTGGTGATTTTTACGGCAGCGGCGGTTTTTTCATCGACATCTTTGATGCGAGAGCGGACGTGTTCGATCGGGCCAGATGACGGCCGCTGCGTATTCGTCGTTGTCCTTTCATTGGCTCGACCGCGGCCTTCCTGACCAATCGCCGTTGCGGGCCGCGGCCTCGCGTTGAGAGGAAACAGCGTCTCCGGATCTGGCCGGGTGCGGAAGAGCGCCTTCGAGGCTTTGATTTGCACGAGCCGCTTCGTCACTTGAAGAATGCGCTCATCCAGACGCTCCATGCGCTCGTCCTGCATCTCCAACTGATAATGATCGACATAAGCCGTGATCTCCGGCGGCCCCTCAACGATTGATCCAACGTTCATTTTGCTCAGGTGATCGGCGATCGCCGCTCCCCAACTAGACTCTTTCTCAATTTCCTTAGGCCTGGGCACCCAGGAAGCGATGATGCTGCCGTAATCACCCTGCTTGGCGAGAAGTTTTTCCACCTCCTCCGCCGTTGTCGCGCCAGCGAATTCAGGCGCTAGCGCTTTAATCTCGACCCTTATTGGCACGGCCTGATTTTGGACTTGAATGCGATCAATCTGCAATTGCAGCATCTGCTGGTCGTAGTGGCGCAGACGCTTCTGGCGCCACATCAAGTCGACCAAACGATCAACGAGCACCTCCTCGGTTGGTCCGTTTGGACACCATTCCTGCCTTGTCTCGGCAACTAGCTGGTCGTGATCGCGGCGGCTTTCATGCGGAAGCAACACAGCGCGCGCGTAAGCGCCATGCTTCAGGGCGTTTTCTGACTTTGCACGCGACTTATTAGCCGTCATTGAGGCCCTTGATTCCAATTTCACCCAAGCCATACCGAATCGCAGCTTCTCCATGGACGTAGGACTAAGCTAGCCCCAGCCCAACATTTCCAACGATTTTTTTCTTCCTTCGCTTGCTCGCCCCCCCTCGCATGATCCACACTCGGGACATGCAAGGAGCCGGCACACGAAACTCGTCGAGAAAATTGGCTGCGAAGCGGCGCATCAACACGATTGCGAATTCGCTGGACAAGCGACGCTTGTCTCTCGCCGCTTCTCGAAAGGCTTTACAGAGGCTGATCGAAAGCGCTCAGAGCAATGTCACGCTTGACATGGACGTCTCGCTTGCCGCTGCAGCACTGGATCGGCAATGCTGCGCCTCGATGAAGGAAGGCATCGCACTCTATCATGTAATTTCAGAAAACCCGTACGACCTGCTCTCTCAGGCCAGAGCGACGGCAAATCTCATCAATGCCCAGACGCGCATTGCCAGGGAGCATCAGTTAATCGTGTCGATCACCGCACCTCTTCTGAAGGCACCCGACGGCATGCAAGTCACCTAAGCCGGTACATCCCACGATGCGAGCTTCTTTCGCGCGAAGCTGACCTCGCCTCGCCCGCTTCGGCAGCGCAGAATACGAGGTGGTTAAACGCCGAAATGCGTCGGCCCTCTCCTCATGAAGGAGGTCGACATGGGAATGAACGGGTTACCACGCCTCGCTACGACTTGGGCCTTCGTTTCAGGGCGCGGATCAAATCGACGATGCTCCTGAACCGCTGTCGGTATAGTTTGGCGATGGCAGTTTCCGTGAGGATTAATGGACGCGTTGGCAGGTTTTCAATCGGCGCTAGGATGTAGTCGAGCGGCTGCTCATTCTTTTCATTCAGTCTGACCACGACAACGACACCCGGGCGCGGCTTGGAACCACGCCGCAGTGTCCAAACCGGACAATGCTTCCGGGAATGCTCCCAGCATCGTACCACGCGCAACGATATGAATGAGCCATTCTTCAGTTCCAGGCAGCCTCCCGCTCGCCCGACAATGAGATCGGGATGTACATTTGGGAGTCTAGCGGCGATCTCGCCTGCGAGCCGATTGATCAGATTGCTGCGCTCGCTGCGCGTATCAAGGTAGCGATAGTCAGCATCGGGGACGTAACCGATCAGGGCATACGCATTGCGAAGGCTGCCAAATCGGCGCTCGTAGGTATCAGCGCTGGGAGTTGATCCCTTCGCCCGATTGATGCGGTTGTGAGACAGAGTTCCTATCCGCAGCTGAAGAACACGGAGCCTCTTGAGCAACTCGTCGTCGGACAGCCGGTGTCGCATCCGTTTGCCGATAATTCGCTGCGCCTCATCGAAGATCTTCCGCGGCACGATCTGCTCGAGCGCAGCTTCCTTGCGGATCCATTTGGACTTGTCGTTGATAACACGGCGCTGCCGCAAATACCTCGACGTCCGGGAGTAGACGGTGTTGCCCGTGTAATTTTCGTTGCGAAGGATGCGGCCGATCATCTGGAGATTCCACGGGACGTCGCGATGGTTGGCAATGCCTCTCGCGTTCAACTCGCGGGCAATAGCGGTCTCCTCTATCCCGCCGACAAAGCTTTCGAAGATCCATCGCACGATCGCGATTTCGTCGGGCGGCCCGGCACGCAGCAATACTCGCTCGGTCTGCAAGGCCTTTTGGTGACCATGCTCGAGAAAGCCCCTTGATTTGCCGGCCGCATCAACCAGTTCTCGGCGCAGCGCAAAACCGGGCCGGCCTCCAACCCAATAGCCAAGTCCCGCGATTCGGCTTTGCCCAGCGAAGACCTTCGCAGATTTATCGCGGCTGTCCTCAGCCGCCATCAGGCGCTTCATGTTCTTCCAGAGGCCGGAGATGGGGCTGCCGTCGTTCTCGAACACTTCAGCGCAATAGATCACCTTCACGCCGGCTAGCTTGCAGATAAACTCATAGTAAGCGCTCTCGTCCGTGTCCTGGAATCGACCCCAGCGACTGACGTCCCGCACCAGCACATTGGCAAAATCTACGGTTCCCGCTTGAACATCGTTGAGGAGGCGAAGGAGCCCCCGGCGGTTGTTGATCCTCAACCCGCTGATGCCCTCGTCGATATAAGTGTTCACAATCGTCAGCCGATGCTCGGCTGCGTATCCGGCGATCAGCGCCATCTGGTTGGCGATCGAGTATTGCTGCCGATCCGTCGACATACGGATGTATTGCGCCGCCAGAAGCTCTCGCTCTCGTCGACGGGGCAATTTCGCATTCTGAACAGTGAGCGCAGTTCCCATGGACCATCCCCTGCTGTTTGACGCTACCAGATCAGCCTAACCGGCCTGAAAATCAAGACAGTCCACGTTTGGCTATCCACCCGAACAGAAAAGGCCTGGTAATGGACGGCAAGTCGGACCACACCTAGGAGCGGCCGCGCGGCGCCGACAGAATGCAGATATAGAACCGTTCCAAGCAAACTCTGCTCTTTGTTTCTGAACTATTCGCGGGCTTGGTCTCGAAATCTCGGGCGCGATTTCGACTTCATCGGCAATATACTAGCTAATGCTCAGGGACTTTGGGGCGAAAGCTGAAAGGGCGATGAGACACCGCGTTTGATCGGGCTACTTCGTGCGCGCCGCCCTCGCATGGCAGCGATCTTGGGATCGGGCGGCGGATGCACTAGAAAACTCGTCAAGCAGCTGGGTCTTCGCTTCAATGAAAAATGCTTCCACTCGGCTCGGCATACAAGCCGCCAATCCATCCCCACTATGTTGAACCCTAGCCTGTACGATCTGATCTTGAAGTTGGTTATTGGGTCAACATCTAGGGCCGCCCCTAGCCTCGAACCATCAGCCCGGGTGATGGGAACGGTCTCATTATGCCTGGCGCGAGATGACTCCGTACCGATGAAACGGCTCATCCTGCAACTCCTTGACAAGTTGTCGGTGAGGCGGTGAACAAAGGGCCATAGAAACCCGGATGCAGCCCCATGACGACGACACCGATGCGCCCCGCCGTCTTCTTCGATCGCGACGGCGTTCTCAACCACGACGCGGGCTATCTGTTCGAACCCAGCAAATTCAAATGGATGGACGGGGCACGCGAGGCCGTCAAGCACGTAAACGAAGCCGGCTATTTCGCCTTCGTTGTCACCAAGCCAGTCCGGCGTCGCCCGCGGGTTCTATGAAGAGAGTGACGTGCACGCGCTGCATCGCTGGATAGCGGACGAGCTGGCCGCCGTCGGCGCGCATATTGATGCTTTCGAATACTGTCCCGACCATCCCGGGGCCGTTGTTGCGCGCTATCGTCGCGATAGCGATCGGCGCAAGCCCGGGCCTAGCATGATCATCGACCTGCTGCAGCGCTTTCCCGTCGCTGCCGACAGGAGCTTCCTGATCGCGACCAGCAGCGAGATCTGGATGCGGCGCATGCCGCTGGCATCCGCGGCCTGCTGTTTCGGGAAGGCAACCTTGCAACTTTCGTGCGAACGGTGCTGAACTTAGTTTCAGCGCGGCGATCCGTGTCGGTCCGCGCGGGATGTCACTGAAATACCTTTGCATCCCGCTGCCCCTCGAAAGTCTTCGAGCGATGTTACGCAATTGGATCCACTCTGCCGAATCGGGTCGGACCGATGCTCATTCGCTCTCCAAGATTGGGATCGTTCTATCAAAACCGACTTTTCCAAGTCGATGAAGCGAGTCACACTGGGACGCGTTTTATTCGACATCGTCCGTGGCCGGGTGCTGCGGGCGGCATTCGTCTTGTTGGCGGCAATCTGCTTTTCGGTGGCCATCAGCTCGCACCGCGCTTGTTGGTCGCCTCGGAGCGCGTGCGAGAGACGGCGCCCACGCCGCCTCACGCAGCCCCCGTCAAGGAAGCGTGTGGCCATATTAGTGCCATCAGATCTCGATAAGCTTTGACGCTTGCTGAGGGTATAATGTGAATTTTCGGGCTCTCAATGGATCGCTTGTTTGGACGTTCGTTATAATCATCGTCCTCACATACGTGATGTTCTATGTTCCGTGGTGACTTTGGCGAGCGCACGGTACGCAGTTTTGAACGGGTTACGGCGTCTCGGGTCCGTCGGCGAGCAAACGCTAGATTTTACATGAGCTCAAGATCCAGCTCGAAAGGTTTCTGGCAAAGTGTGCTTGGGCTTCATTGTTATCGTCACAGCACGCAGGCCCGCTTTACTTACCCTCCTGCGCAGAAACTGAACCGCCTCGGTTTGCGGGAGCCCGTTCGGTAAAACTACCCCGCATGGCGGGTTATTCCAGCATGACGTAGTAAAGTTCGGCTTCGGCCGGCGGGATGTTGGATGGGCTCCAGGAGCCGCCAGTGTTGAGCCAATCCACCGATTCCAGCGTCGCGAACTCTACGGCTTCGAAGTTTCGCCATGGACCGCGTCGATGGATCACCTCTGCCTAGCGGAGATTGTTGATGGTTTCGGCGAGAGCGTTGTCATAGGAGTCTCCGACGCTGCCGACAGAGGGCTCTACGCCAGCTTCAGCCAGACGCTCGTGTACTTGATCGAGACGTATTGGCTGCCTCTGTCGCTATGATGTACGAGCCCGCTGCGGTGGACCGGCGGCCGATCGTGCATTGCCTGCTCCAGCGGACCGAGCACGAAGCCCGCCTGTAGGGTGCGCGAGGCTCGCCAGCCCAAGATCCTGCGCATCCGCGTTGATGACGAAGGCGACCTAGATAAAGCCGGACCAGATCGCGACATAGGTGAACTCAGAGAGGACATTCGACCTGGGCCCTTTGAACTGGCGGTTGACGTGATCCAGCGGACATGGCGCGGCCTTTCGCTAACCGTGATTTTGACGAATCTGCCACGAATGGCGCCTTGTAAACCCATGTCCCGCTCAGTCGTGACACCGTGCAACGGGCAACATCGAAGCCTTCCCGCTTGAGCTGTCGCCAGACCTTGCGCACGCCATAGACGGAGAAATTCTGATCGAAGACTCGCCGCACCTCGATCTTCAGGGCGCCGTCCTGCCTGGCGCGCGCCGACAGCTTAGCCGGATCGCGCCGACTGGCGACATGGGCGTGGTAGGTCGAGGGGTGATCGGCAAGACCTTGCGGATCGGCTCGACCCTATGCACCGATGATCGTCGATGAACGCAATCATGCCTTGGACCGGCGGTCGAGCTCCGCCATCGCAAAATCGGCGCTTGCCTTGCGCAGGATCTCATCGGCCTGCCGAAGCTCGCGGTTCTCCCGCTCGAAAGCCTTGAGCTTGTCAGCCATGTCGGTCGGGCCTCCAGACCGCTGCCCGCTATCGACTTCGGCCCTTCTTGCCAGTTCTTCCAATTGGGTGCGAAGCGTCTCTTCTCAGGTCGACCAAACGCGCGGCCGTCTTCTTCAATCACGACGGCGGACTTAGTCGCGACGCGGGGGACGCGTTCGATATGAGCACGTTCGAATGGACCAATAGCGCACGTGAGGCGGTCAAGACCGCAACCGATCTGGCTGATCGCTTTTGTCGCCACCAAGCCATATGGCGTGATTCCGCGGGCTCTATACGGAGAGCGACGGCAATAGCTTGGATCGGAGGATGGCTGGCGAACTCGGCGCGATCGGCGCGCATGTTGGATCGTCCGTTAAGAAGCTGATTTGAGCTTCGGCGGTCGCTTAGTCTGAAGCAAGACGATCAGAAGGAGGCTGTAAAGGGCTCTCAGCCAGGCGAGGATTAGCGCGAAGGCTTTCGTAGCCGAACTCCCGCGCCACCGCCATTCTCGTCGATAAATTCAACGCCAGCGTCCTCCAACGCCTTGCGGATAGCACTGTCATTGGCAGCGGTTAACGAAGTCGCCCCCTGTGAGACCTCTGCTCTCCGAACGGTATTCGACCCGAGCGCCGAGGCCTGTGCCAACTCCTCGGCACTCCATCTCAAAAGCGCCCGAGCTGCGCGAATCTGGGCCGCAATCAGCGGAGGCCCTTTCACCTTGACATTTTTGCCCATGTGGGTTATTTCACACCATATGATCTATCATTATCGGGTCGTACGACAGGAGATTTAGAGAATGGATACGCGAGTCCCCACGAAAATTCACCCCGATCGCCGTACGTTCATTGGCGGATCCGACGCACGGATCATTATGGGAGAGGACCAGGATAAGCTCATCAGGCTTTGGCGCGAGAAGCGCGGCGAACTCGAACCGCAGGACCTGAGCGGAGAACTGATCGTCCAACTCGGCAACATCACCGAGGACCTGAATCGAACCTGGTACGAGCGCGCCAGCGGCCACACGGTTGAGGACGTCCAGCGGAAAGTCCGACACCCGATCCACAAATGGATGGGCGCCACGCTAGATGGCCGCGTTCAACCGACGGGTGCGGTGTATGAGGCTAAGTTTATGCTGCCGTGGCATTTCTCTGAAGAGGCGGCGGCTGAAAAGCATATGGCGCAGCTGCAACATAACATGTGGGTGGTGACGGCCCGTTCAGCAGTGCTTTCGATTATCACAGGCGGAGGGAAATGGGTCGAGATCAATATTCATGCCGACCCACTGTACCAGCACCTCCTGCTTACTGCGGAAAAGAAGTTCTGGCGCTGCGTGCAGACCGGCGAACCGCCCGTACTGTTCAACATCGAAACGCCGCGGCCGCGGCTTGAAGCGGTCAGAGTCGTCGACATGGCAGCATCCAATGCTTGGGCAGAGCTCGCTGCAACGTATCTTCGCACGCGGGAAGCCCATGGCGAGCATGAATTTGCTAAGGTCGAACTGAAGAAGCTGGTGCCGGAAGATGCCAAGGAAGCGACTGGCCATGGCATTAGAGCCAAGCGCTCAAAATCTGGAGCCATCAGCTTCGAAGTTTTCTCGACGGAGGTTGCCCATGCATCGGTCCAGTGAGCGCATTGGCGCCATTGCCGCAGCCTTAGCCAAGGCACAGAGCGAGTTGACCAATCCTGAAAAGACACTTACGGCCAGCATCCACTCGCCATTCCCGAGAGAGGGAAGCCGCACGTTCCGATACGCCTCGCTGGCAAGCGGTCTCGACATCGTGCGAAAGACCCTGAGCCAGCAGGAAATTGCAACAATTCAATCGACTCGAAGCGAACAGTCGACCGGGCATATCTACCTTACCACGCTTCTTGCCCACTCGTCGGGGGAGTGGATCTCATCGGACCTCCCTGTATGCGCGGCCAAGGATCTGGATGCTTCTCACAGAATGGGAGCGGCGCTGACCTACGCCCGTCGCTACGCTCTGTTCGCTTTGGTTGGTATTGCCGGAGAGGACGATCTGGACGCGCCTGACGTCGTCACGGGCTCTCCGGCAGCGACGGAGCCACAGACCGCCCCAGGGCCATCGGGAAAGGCTCAGAAGCGTATTCTGAACTGTAGGTCAATCTTACCGCCCGAGCGCTCAGCCGAGCTCCGCGACCGGCTTTTGGACGAGCTTGCTTGCCAAGAGGGCGGCGAAGGACTGCTGGCCTGGGCCAAGTCAATCCTTCCCCTCAAGAACACTCTTTTGCAGGGCGACGCTCGCGTCCTGGAAGCGGCGTACGAGAGGAAAAACTTGGAAGGAAGGCTTCCGGACTCCGAACATGTATACCACGAAGCTGACCCTAATTCGTCGCCCGGCGAAGTTCAGGTCGTGGATCTGTCGGGAGGCGTAGCCGGCGTTCGCCTGAGGGGCGACCTCCCACTCCAACTGCCGCCCACGCTCACCTTCCCGAAAGAGCCGCCGCGGCGCCGAAGCAAGGAGCACCTCGCCTTTGTCAGCAGCCGAGCATGTCTAGTTTGCCATAAGACCCCGTCTGACGCGCATCATTTGAAATTCGCTCAACCTCGAACTTTGGGGCGCAAAGTCAGCGATGAGTTCACGGTTCCATTATGCAGGTCGCACCATCAATCGCTTCATCGTCATGGCAATGAGAGAGCTTGGTGGGCCGACATGCAGATCTCGCCCTTACCCCTCGCGAAGGAACTATGGGACGCGAGTCCAATCCGTCGCCCTGGCGAAGCCGGCTCCACCACACAGGATATCGCTTTACCGTCCCGATTGGAGGCGCCCTCGCAATGAATACTCCTTCGAGACCTGCAAATCGCAGACGCCGCGGGGAATCAAAACCTTTTTACCGCAGCTCAGCTTTAGCCAGCGAAAGGCTCGATCATATCGTCGCTTCAGGCGGTGATGTTCCGATCTTACTCGTCTGTAGAATGGCCCTTGCCATCCATGCCTCGGACTATCATGAGAGATGCAAGCACTCCATCGTGAGCCCGGCTTCTGAACATCACCGTCAAAAGACGAAATATCGCTTTGCCGCATTGACGTGCCCGGCACGCTCGTTCGCCGACACGACACCCAAACGGAGATCCAAAGAACATGGTTATCCAAACATGCTGGCCTCCTATGCCGCCAGCATGGCGACTCAGAAACATACTTGATTGGGAACTCAAGATCTATTCAACCTAATTTCCCTCCCGCCTATCAATCGATCAATTCGTCTCCGCGACAGCGATGGGATCAATGCTCCACTCTCACGCCGCCGTGAGGCGAGATCAGTTAATGCGGAGGATTAATAGCGGGGCGATGAAGGCGTGGAGGTTCGGCTCATTAAACAGATAGGCTGCGATGCCGGCCGCCTGCGCCGCGGCAAGGTCGCTCTTCTTGTCACCGATCATGAAGCTAGCACTAATGTCCACGGGATACCGCTCAAGCAGGGCTACTATCATGCCAGGCTGCGGCTTACGACAGTTGCAGAAGACACGGTAGCTATCAATCACGCCATCGGGGTGATGTGGGCAAAATTCGAACGCATCGATATGGGCACCAACGATAGCGAGTTCACGCGACATCCATTCGTGCAAATTGCGAACATGCCGCTCCTCGTAAAACCCCCTCGCGATTCCTGATTGGTTCGTTACGACAAACGCAAAATACCCGGCATCATTGACTGCTTTTACGGCTTGCTTGGCTCCTTGCACCCACCGGATCTTGGCCGGATCAAAAGCATAACCATCGTCCTCATTGAGAACGCCATCACGATCAAAAAACACCGCTGGACGCATCAAAAGCTCACTGACCTAAATTGCAAGGGGTGTCGCCGATCTTCCGACAATCACTGCTTCATTTCAATATGTATGCGGTAGGACCGCATCGCCCTCCGAGCAGCTCCGTCGCGCGCCGCTCGGTCCTGGTCATGTCCAAATTGGCTTGATTCTGTCTCTCTGATGCTGCTCAGCGTCCTATTAGGGAAGGGCTTTGTCGCAGATCCGCTGAAGCGCAGCCCTCCACTTTCCGCGTGCGGGTCGATTAAACTGGCAGATGCACACTCTCCTACTCTTGCGACAAATACGATACGCGCGCTTCAGGCCATCCTGAACCGAGGTCCTGGCTCGCCAGCCTAAACCTGCGAGACGGCTGACGTCGAGCAGTTTGCGCGGCGTGCCGTCGGGACGCGAGGGGTCGAAAGAGATCGTGCCGCCATAGCCCACGACCTCGGCGACGACGCGGGCGAATTCGGCGATGGTGATGTCCTCGCCGGTGCCGATGTTGACCAGTTCCGCCCCCGAATAGGTCTTCATCAGGTGCACGCAGGCATCCGCCATGTCGTCGACATAAAGGAACTCGCGCTGCGGCGTGCCGGTGCCCCAGACCACCACGCTCGCCGCGCCCGCTTCCTTCGCCTCGTGGAAGCGCCGGATCAGGGCCGCGACCACATGGCTGTATCGGGGTGATAGTTGTCGCCGGGACTGTAGAGATTGGTCGGCATCACGCTGATGAAGTCGGATCCATACTGGCTGCGATAGGCCTCCACCATCTTGATGCCGGCGATCTTGGCGATCGCATAGGGCTCGTTGGTCGGCTCCAGCGGGCCGGTCAGCATGGAATCCTCGCGCAAAGGCTGCGCCGCGAGCTTCGGATAGATGCAGGAGGAGCCCAGAAACATCAGCTTCTCGGCGCCGTTCAGATGCGCCGCATGGATCACATTGGCCGCGATCGCGATGTTGTCGTAGATGAACTCGGCGCGCAGCGTGTCGTTCGCGACGATGCCGCCGACCTTCGCGGCAGCGAGAAACACGACCTGCGGCTTCGCCTTCGCGAACCAGTCGAACACGGCCGCCTGGTTGCAGAGGTCGACCTCGCGGCGGTCCGCCGTGAGCAGTTCGACGTCTTCCCGCGCCAACCGGCGCAAGAGGGCGCTGCCGACCATGCCGCGATGGCCGGCGACGTAGACGGTCCTGCCCTTCAGCTCAAAGGCCGCGTTTGCCATTTGCGGCGTCCCGTTTTGCCTCGGCCAGATCGCTCGCCACCATCTCCGCGACGAGCTGGTTGAAGGTCCGCTTCGGCTTCCAGCCGAGCACCTTCCGCGCCTTGCTGGCGTCCGACGAGCAGATCGACCTCGGTCGGTCGGAACTAGGACGGATCGATCTTGACCAGGATCTTGCCGCTCTTCGCATCGATGCCGGTCCCGTCGACACCCTTGCCGGGCCATTCGATGCGGCGGCCGACCTGCGTGAAGCGAGCTCGACCATCTCGCGCGCCGAGCGGGTATCACACTACTACTTCGATGTGCATCGAAACGCTATCGCCCGTTTCGCTTCGAATGTATAATGATTAGCCGCCTTATCAACCACCGCAGACCGGGGCCACGGGATCCGAGCCATGATTTACATCCTGATCACTGCCTGTCTGGTCACTTTGGGTTCTTACTGCTATTGGATTGGTTTTCAGAACGGTCGCGATGAAGGAATCAAGCAAGCCGGAGAGCTTTGGCCGATCGATATTGGCGTACAGGACAACACCGTGCGACGGCAATAACGCTGATGCCGGCCTCGGGATCATTTCTGGAACTGCAACGTGACCGAAATGCAGACGATTCGAATCTTTTGGACTGCTATCAAACTTCTGCGCCCCAAGCTTGAACCACCTCGGAGAGCCAGAGCGAAGTTCTGCTCAGATCGAAGTGGACCTGTTAAAAGCAAGTTTCAAACCATCATCCATGCTGAGGGGGGCTCTCCAGCCAGTTGATAGGGCTGCCGAGGTGTCAATTTCCATGGAGCCCAAAAGACTGTCACGCAGTCCAGGCTTAATGACGTTTGCTGCAAATTCCAACAACCCGACCGGAATAGGCACCAGTATGGGAGATCTATCCATGGCGCTTCCCATTCGCCGAATGAAGTTCGAAAGTGATACCTGCTCAGCGTCGGCGACAAGGAACGTTTTGCAACCGGTGTAGAATTCCAACTCGGTCGCCACCGAAATAAACGACGCTAGATTCTGAACGCTAACAAATGATCTTCGGTTATTAACAAGGCCAAAGGGAAGCGGGATCCCAATTCTAATCGCTCTGACCAACTGACGGAAGTTGCCGACCGCGTCACGCCCATACACGAGCGGTGGACGCACAATGCAGACACTCATTTGGGACTCTGCCGCGAGTTGTTGAAGACCGGATTCCGCGGCGGCTTTGGACTGGCCGTAAACACCCCGGGGGCTAACTTGGTCCTTCTCGGTAAACGGAGCTTTCCCATCGGTGCAGCTTCCGTTGACGAGTATCGAGCTCAGGAAAACGAATCTTCGAACGTTCGCGCGCGCTGCGGTATGCGCCAGCTGGAGCGTGCCCTCCGCATTGACCGATTTGTACAGCTCTGCGGCGTGCTCCTCGTTCGGATGATGAACCCGAGCAGCCAAATGAATGACGGCATCTACACCCGCTGTAGCGCTTTCCCAGTCAGTCGCCGGTCCGATCGAACCAACTTCGATATCATTCTCGAGCATCGCCCCTGCACGGACTGCGCGGCGAACGACGTAACCTCGCGCTTCAAGAATCGGAACGAGATTGCGCCCGATAAATCCATTCGCGCCGGTAACGAGTACAGTCCGTCTCTTCATTGTGTCCCGGCGGGTTGGAGCTTCCGCAGCATGCGACAGCTATCAAGCACTCTTACATATCCATTCATCGCTCGCGAAGAACCCGTTCAATTGTGAATACGAAGCTCTCGGCAAATTGTCGCACGCGCTCTCCCAGCTCCTTGTTCATATCGCGGACGACAAAGGCCGGCTTTGCGAAACTCTGCAGATGGTTGGCGAGCCTATGGGGATCGTCCGGGTGGAAATAGAGCGCCCCATCTTCGGCCTGCTCACGATGCACATCGATGTCGGACAGAACCATCGGAACGCCGAACGATTTCGCTTCCTCCACAGTGGTGCTCCAGCCCTCGAAGCGCGACGGATTGATCAGCGCAGCGCTGGCGCGCAGCAGGGCATAGACTTCCGGCAGTGGAACCATTCCGAGATAGCGGAATTGCTGCGCCAGCCCGCGATCCGCCGCCTCGCGAACAATCTGATCCAAATACTCCGGGTCGTTCGGATCGCGGCCACCGGAGGCGACAATCACGGGACGGACACCCCGCTGTGAGAGCATGGCGAGCGCGTCCAGCACGATCTTGTGGTTCTTGTGCCGCCAGAACTGGTTGGGCAGGTAAAAATACGTACGTGGCAGGTCGTGCTTCTGCAGCACCTGTACGGGGTCGAGCCCAAGCAATTTAGGCGAGGGCTCGGTGGCGAACCTCACGACGGCCGTTCTGCCCTTGGTCGGCGGATAGTAGGCGAGGCAGTGGCGCTCGGCGCTAAGGCTGCTGAGCACAATGGTACGGCCCGAAAGTACCTGCAGCTGAAAACCCAGTTCACGCCGCCACCTCGCCCTGTCCGAGAACAAATGCGGCAGCTGCCTATGCTGCAGATCGGGGATCCAGGCAACCGTTGGATAGGGAGACCTCCACCCGAAGAAGCGGGCATTCTCCCAGACGGCATCTATCTTGTTGGCACGAAAAGTATTGATCGCGCCACGATCCTGCGCGAACAAGGTCGGTACAAGCGAGGCAAGTGACGACCGGTCAAAACATTGAGCGCGGACAACTTCGACAGCCGTTGTCTGTCGAACGGGCTCAAGCTCGCCGACATCATAGGCTTGTCCTGCGAATACGATGGGCGTGATCGCGCCGGGGCAATACTTGCCCAGCGCGTTGAATAAGTTGAGCTGATAGTTGTAACCGCCCGCCCAGGTCTTGCGAGAAATCAACGTGAAGGCGACTCGGATCGGACGAATGGCGCTCAACGTGCCTGCTCCTTGAACCAGCTCACATAGTTTTTGATCCCTTCCTCTACAGGAATACACCATTTGAATCGGAGCGCGACAAGCTGCCGCGCGTCGGAGACGAGACTGAAGGGATCACCGGCCCGGGAAGATCCCGAGAAACGCACGTCGATTCCGCCGCCCCAGGCACTCGTCACGAGATCCGCGATCTCTGCAACGGTAGTTCCGATGCCGCTGCCGCCGTTTAGCAGCTTGAATGGCTGGCTGCCATCTTGGGCGAGTTGCGCCATCAGCCGTACGGCGTCACGCACATCGACCCAGTCCCGCTCCTCATTGCCAGCGCCACCGAGGACGAGCTGCCGCTGTCCTTGTCCCAGGCGCAAGCAGATGTCCCAGAGCAGCTGCTTGCGCAAGGAGGGACCGTAGACCGAGAACAGACGGACGATGGTGGCCTGGATACCGAACGAACTCGCGTAGCTGCGGCAGAGTTGCTCCATGACCAGCTTATGGTGACCATAGGGCGACACCGGCTGCGTCCCGACGTCCTCTGAAATCGCGCCGACGTGATGCGCGCCGTAGACTGCGGCGCTGGAGGCAACAATCAACCGAGAGTCGGGAGACGAGTGGCGCAGCCATTCGAGCAGGCTGGCCGTGGCGATAGCCGTGCGGGAGAAATCCTCATACGGTTGCTCGATCGAGCGCGCGACCGACGATCCGCCTGCAAGATGGAAGACGGCAGACGGAGTACCGCCACGACTCGCCAGCGCGTCCAGATTTGGTGCGCTTACTTCGCCGCTGATCCAGTCGGCCAACCCCAGTCGGTGCCGATCCACCTCGTCGATGGCGCCGTGCCCGAGGCCACACACCGTCTCGCCTTGATTCGCGAGATACCGAATGAGGTGCCGACCGATGAAGCCATTGCCCCCAGTCACCCAGACGCTCATGTGCAGCCCTTTTTGCAGCGCAAGAAGGCGCGTCCTTTACTCATCGGGCGTGCCAACTCGGCCTATCACGACAGCCGGATTGCCGGCGACGATGGTATCGGCCTCGACATCCTTCGTAACAACCGCGCCCGCACCAATCACGGCACGCGCCCCAATTCGAACCCCTCGAAGAACATAGGCACCCGCTCCAATCCACGCATCATCGTCGATCGTTACCGGACGATCATCCAGATCAATGCTACGGGGATGGCCTTTCGTGAAGATCTCTCTGATTTGCTGGTGCCGGGCATGATGATCAATGGGATGCGTGAGATTGTCGAACAAATTGGCGCCGTGAGCGACCAATACACGATTTCCGATTGAAATGGAGGTGCCCGACCAGATGCGCGCACCTTCGCCGATGTAGCACCATGAGCCGAGTTCGATCCGCCCCCCGTGAGCAAAGGTCAGCAGTTCGCCGCGAACGATGCTGTGGTCCCCGATACGAATACACTTTTGGTCGCGACGGATGTTTCGTATTCTGGCCGTGCTCAGGAGCCGTGCGCCGACGCCGAGTTCACAAGTTGGACGCCTCAAAAGGCGTTGCACAAGGAGATCAAGATTCATTTGATCATCTGAATGCAGGCAATTGCACGCGCGCAACCCGCCCTGTCGTCCGCGCGGCCGCGGCCGCTATGGGGATCGAACGCTGTCGCATCCTCAACTTCGAGCTGGGAAGCCCTCTCCCAGCCCAACCGGCTATATTTGAAGAACTCTACCTCGTAGCTGAGTGGTCCAAATGCGTTGATGAGCTGCTCTAGCATTCGAGCATCAAACAGCTGGAACCAACCAAAGTCCTGGTGTTGTCCGTAAGGCACGGTGATAAAGCATCGGCCACCGCGCCGGACGATACGTTTGAATTCCGAGACGGCTTCCGAGAAGCCGAATCTATCGTTTTCAGCCTTGCTCCGGTCCGTCGTATACAACAGTGTGTTGTCCAGCCCGACGTGCTCAAGCGTCGAGATACAGATGAGCGTATCGAACAACTCGTCTCTAAACGGACTTGTTCGGAAGTCGCCAAAGACGTACGAATAGTTTTTGTACCAGTAGCACCGCTTTTCTGGTGCAAGCGTCATTAAGGTCAGGTTTGCCTTCGCCAGCGGAGCGCGATTCAATATATATTCGTGATTAAGCGTCGAGCCTGCGTCCAATACCTTTCCAAGCTCTCCAACCGCTCTCAGGCGCGAAAACAACCAAGGATATTCGACTATCCGCTCATCAAGGGCCACGCCAAAGGCAGGAGGAAGCGGCGTATTGGGACGCACTGACTCTTCGTCGATTGCGCGCATAATGGCCCGCTTTTTTCTCGTGTAGTACCCGAGGCTCCATGGGGGACTCCCTCTCCAGGCGTGTACTGGCACCAGCGCGGCATCAAGTAGCTCTTTCGCCCTAAACAGGGCAGCATTCACATGCATCTGATTCTCTACGTGCCCTAGGAGGCGAAGCGGGCCAAGTCATGCCCGGTCGTTCTTTGGTGTGACCGGCTTGGACCTCCCAGTCCCTTAGCATGCAAGTGAAAACAATGACATAGACCTGCACTCGCGTCCCGGCTCTATCCTTCACACCAGTTGAAAAAGCCGTATTATTGGCGTGGCTTCCGGCTATGGGGCAGCGACGCAGCCAAGGACGTCCAACAGCCTAGCGCGTCCAATATGGGACGCACGGCAGCGTCCAGTAATCGATAGGTCTGCATCGGTGGCTGCCGGCCATGTCAATCACCCCTGTTGACGCCGATTTTAGACCTTCCATGAAACTCGTACAACTATCTCCCAGATTCCGGCGCAACCCCGAGCGGCGGTCTAATGCTAGAATTCCGTCGACGAAAATGCGCCGCAAATCAACGCATTGGGAAGACGATCTGACCCATCAACGATAACAACGCCAAGCATTGCGAGCCGATGACAGCCACTCTCTCAGATCGTCCGCCGGTCTTGCTCGGATCGGCAAGGGACAGGCTATTTGTGAGACTCTGACGAAATTTTCCTTTGACATCCTTCTGAGGCGCAATCATTGCGGGTCGGTTAGGTATCCCCGATAGGCGAGATCGATACCCTCCACCAGTGAGGTGCGCGCGCGCCAGCCGAGCTTTTCGAGACGGCTGACATCGAGCAGCTTGCGCGGCGTGCCGTCGGGACGCGACGTGTCGAAGGAGATCGCACCTTCGTAGCCGACGACACCGGCAACGACGCGAGCGAACTCGGCGATGGTGATGTCCCTGCCGGTGCCGATGTTGACGAGCTCCGAACCCGAATAGGTCTTCATCAGGTGCACGCAGGCATCGGCCATGTCGTCGACATAGAGGAATTCGCGCCGCGGCGTGC
>NZ_JAFCJJ010000033.1 GCF_018131015.1 Bradyrhizobium diazoefficiens | reverse complement strand
CACGCTGCCAAATCCATGCACTATGATGTGTCGGCTATGTCCCCGAACACCCGTCGGTCATGTCCCCGGGCTGAACATCGAAGCCGGGCGATGACAGCGGAGATCGCTACGCCCCGCCTGCCTTGAACCCGCGTGGACAGCCAGCCGACAAAAATACAGCGACTTACAGCATCAGGCGGACGTGTGCGGCATGGCGATCATCCTGCAATCCACGGTCGGCGGCTTCTCCGACCAGTTCATGCGCAAGCTGCCGCTGGTCGAGCGAGCGATGGGTGAGCACGGCCTCGATCCCGCGGAGTTCGTGATCTCCAAGGACAACGCCTCGACCGCGACGATCCCGTTCGTTGGACCGTTCTTCTACGATTACAGCGTGTTCTTCGGCGAGGATCAGTTCACCGTCACCGAGCCGAACGACATGGTGTTTCTGGATTACTTCTTGAAGCGCGTGCTCGCGGCCGATGGGCCGCCGGAATTGCCGCGACGCATCGGGCTAATACAGCGCCTGTTCGGCTGGATGACGCAGCCGGTTTAGTCATTCCCCCCAGACCCGCGCCAGGGTCGCGAGCCAGCAGCCTTCGCAATAACGGGCGTCCTTGTAGTCGATCCAGTTGTGGGCATAGACGCGGTCGAGCGGAATGTTGTAGCGCGCGCGCAGCACCTTCACGAGGATCTTCCAGGCCGCGATCTGCGCCTCGGTCGGTCCGGTGGCGACGTCGGGATAGTTGCCGGCGAACTCGATGCCGATCGAATTGTCGCGCACCACCTGGCGGAAGGTCGCCTTGTTGTCGATGTACTTGTTGTCGTTGCGGTTGGCGCCGTCGCCATGGGTCGGCACCAGGTTTTCCGCGACCGCCCAATAGACCGTGCCGTCGGTCTCGACCCAGACCGTGACGCCGCGCCGGGTCGGGTTCTTGGCCTGCGCCTCGGCGCCGCCGCGCGCTGAGCCCGCCGGCCCTTCGGTCTGATGCACGATGATATTGCGCCAGGGATGAGCGCGGCTGACGTCGCCCCATGGCGCCAGCCAGATCATTTTCAGGCCGGGAATGTCGGGCGTGCCGGAGCCGCGCGCGATTTCTGCGAGCCCGGCATCGGTCGCGGCGGCGGGCGCGATCAGAGCGAGGGCGGCGAGAAGGAGCGCGACGAGGCGGGAGATCATCATGCGGGTCCGGTGCGGACCCGAAGGTAGCACTTCAGGCGAATTTGCGCGCGGCCTCGCCGACCGCCTCGGGAAGCAGCGGCGGCGCAGCCTCATAGAGGGCAAAATCGTTCTTGCCGTTCTTCTTGGCGGCATAGAGGGCATGGTCGGCGTGGGCGATCAGCCGGTCCGGGAATTCGCCGATGCCGCGGTCCCATTCGGCGGCCCCGATCGAGATCGCGATCGGGATGTCCTGGCCGGTGCAGCCGGCGGCATCCTCGCGGCAGACCTCGAGCACGCGGCAGGCGATCAGGGCCGCCTCGCGCAAGGAGGACGACGGCAGCACCACGCAGAATTCGTCGCCGCCGGTGCGGGCGAGCATGTCGCCCGGCCGCAACCGCGTCTGCGCCATCCGGGTGAAGTGCCGCAGGCAGGCGTCGCCCGCGGCGTGTCCATGGGTGTCGTTGATGGTCTTGAAGCCGTCGAGGTCGATGACCAGCAGCGAGAATGGCTCGCCGCTGCGCACCGAGCGCGCGCATTCCTCGGAGAGGCGCTGCAGCAGATGGCGCCGGTTGGCAACGCCGGTGAGGTCGTCGAGCAGCGCGAGGTCGGCGACCTCGTTGCGCAGCCGGTCCATCGCCATCAGCAGGAAGCCGAAATTCAGCGTCATCGACAGGAACAACAGTCCCAGCAGCATGACGGCGTGGACCTGCCCGCCGGCCACGGCCGAGAAATCCCGGCCGATCATGTTGCCCGCCGCCCGGACCACGAAGATCGCGACGATGGTGAGGATCACGATGGCGGACAGCCGGGCGCCCGGGCTGACGCGGCCTTCCGGCGGCCACAGCAGCAGGCGCAGCGCCAGCACCAGCGGCAGCGCCTGGCCAAGCGTATAGCTGAGCATGCGGAGCTGCATGTGGTCGAACACGAGCATGAAGAACACGATGCCGGCAAGGCTCAGGGTCCCGGTCAGGGCGATGATGCGCCAGGTGACCGGGCGGCCGTAGAAGCGCTGGATGCCCATGGCGGCGAAGCAGCTCGCCGCGATGATGCCGCCCGCTCCGACCAGCAGCGGCGCGGGCGAGACGAAGAACTGGCGGGTCAGGGCCGCCATCACGCCGGCCGCACCGACGAAGGCCGACGCCATCCAGAACCGTGCGGCCTCGAATTTCGGATAGGAGCGCGTCACATAGGCCCAGATCAGGCCGAGCGCCAGGAAGTTGACGACGAAGACCGTCCAGAGTGTCGGTACGCTCAGCATCGCGACCGCGGCACGCGCAGCGTCCCGCCCCCGATTCGTGGCTGCCCTTCGTCCATGACCCCGTCCCCGTGTTCTTGCGGGCGACAATGCGCGCGGTGCACTTAACGGAATCTCACCCGGACGCTCGAAAGCGTGCCCGTGGTTTTGGATTCATGAATCCGGCGCCGGCCGCGACTTGCGGATTCGCGACCGAAATCATCCAAAAGCACATCTGAGCTGTGGATAACGTAATGACACAGATGTGACAGCGCGGGGCAGCGACCTGCGAATCTGCTGAGTTTGTCGTCGAGGAATGTTGCGAGGCTGGCCCTCCGCCGAGCATCCCTCGTGTCGCGTTTCACCATTAACCCTTGAGAGGATCCTATGGCTAAGAAAGCGAAGAAGGCGAAGAAGGCGAAGAAGGCCAAGAAGGCGAAGAAGAAGTAGCTTTAGTTTTCTTTGCCCGGGTGGAGCCTCGCTCCGCCCGGGTTTGGACTGCTAAACGAAGTTTGAAGGCGGCGGGCGCAAGGCCCGCTTTTTTATTGGCTGACGAGCCTACCGCTCCGCGAACGCGAGCCTGGCGCCGAGCAAGGCAAAGCCGGCGGCGAAGCTGCGGCGCAGCCAGGCCATGATGCGGGGACGCGAGATGACGCGCTCGCGCACCGATCCCGCGCAGAGGCCGTAGACCACGAACACCACGAAGGTCATGGCCATGAAGGCGCCGCTCAGCTCCAGCATCCGCGCCAGCACATGGGCTTCCTCGGCCGCGATGAACTGCGGCAGGAAGGCGAGGAAGAAGATCGAGAGTTTGGGGTTGAGGATGTTGATCAGGACGCCGGTGACGATCACCCTTCCGCTCGACCGCTCCTTGATCTCGCCGTCAACCGAGAGCGCCCCGGTTTCGCGCAGCGCCTGCCAGGACATGTAGAGCAGATAGAGGACGCCGCACCATTTCAGCACGGCAAAGGCGAGCGCGCTGGTGTGGAGCACGGCGGCGAGTCCCAGCATCGCGGCGGTCATGTGCGGCACGATCCCGAGCGTGCAGCCGAAGGCGGCAGCCAAGCTGGCGCGCGAGCCGCGGGTCAGCGCCACGGCCAGGGTGTAGAGCACGCCGGTGCCGGGCGAGGCGACGACGATGAGCGAGGTGAGCAGGAAGGACCAGGACATGCCTCGTCCCTACCACCTCCGACCGCTCCGGAGAAGTCACGACACGGTCAGCGCCATGGCTCCCACCACCTTGCAATTCAGTTCATCTGTGCGATCTCGGCCTCGCGCAGCACGTCGAGCGGCGCCCAGGGCTTGGCCCAGAATTTCGCGCCCTGCGGCAATGCCTGCTTCAAGGGCCGGCCGGAGGTGACGACGACGTCGAGATCCGGATTGCGGTCCTTGGCCACATGCGCGAGCTCGACCCCGCTCATGTGGCCCGCAAGCTGCACGTCGGTCATCATCAGGCAGAGCGCGCCAGCGTTCTTCTCGAGAACGCGCGTGGCGGCTTCCGCGCTCTCGCACTGGATGACCTGATAGCCGCTCTCTTCCAGGAGGAGGCAAAGCATCTCGCGCTGCAGGGCGTCGTCTTCAACAATGAGTGCGGTCGCAGTGAATGGCTTCGATTGTCCCATCGATGTCTCCCAATGCTGCTTGCCTCCGTTCAAGTAACCTGTGTTAAAGACGAAATCGGAAGACGGTTCAGTTCCATTCTGAAAAAATGTAAATCATAGTTCCGATCGGGTACCTGGGCGGGGGATTCATGACTGCAATTCGCGGCGCTGCCGCCATCACCGGAGCTGCGAGCGGCATCGGCCGCGCGCTCGCCATCGAATTCGCCGGACGCGGCTGCGACCTTGCGCTTGCCGACCGCGACGAGGCCGGGCTGAAGGCGCTCGCCGCCGAGATCGGACCCGGGCGCAAGATCAGCGTGCACCGCGTCGACGTCGGCGAGCCCGACGACATCGCGCGGTTCGCAAGCGAAGCCATCGCGGCGCATCCCGCGCTCAATATCCTCGTCAACAATGCCGGCGTGGCGCTGCTCGGGCAGTTCGAGGAGATCGACCAGGCGCAGATGAAGTGGCTGTTCGACATCAATTTCTGGGGCGTTGTGCACGGCACCCGGGCCTTCCTGCCGCATCTGAAGACAGTGCCCGAGGCGCATATCGTCAACATCTCCTCGATCTTCGGCATCATTGCCCCGCCTGGCCAGTCGGCCTATGCGGCGGCCAAATTCGCGGTGCGCGGCTTTTCCGAGAGCGTGCGCCACGAGCTCGCGATGGCGGCAAGCACGGTGAAGCTGTCGGTGGTGCATCCCGGCGGCGTCGCGACCTCCATTGCCCGCAGCTCGCGCACCGGGGTCGGCGTCACCGACAATGCCCGCCGCGCACAGATGATCGAGCGGTTCGAGAACGCGGCGAAGACGACGCCGAAGGACGCCGCGCTGCGCATCATCAGGGGCATCGAGAAGAACGAGCCGCGCATCCTGATCGGCAACGACGCCCGCTTCATGGACCTGTTGCAGCGCTTCCGTCCCGGCACCTATTGGGCGCCGCTGCAGCGCAAGCTGGAGAGGATGGCGAAGGGGACGTGAGGTCAGGGGGCACGCTTGCTCAATACACATTGCGCTGTCATTCCCCGCGAAGGCGGGGAATCCAGTACGCCGCGGCCCATCGATCAATCACGACCTTCTCGGAGTACTGGATCGCCCGCCTTCGCGGGCGATGACACCGAGTGGAAGGCGCCGACGTTCCGACTCTCAGCAGATCCCTCACTGCCCCATCAGCCGGTCGGCAAAATAGCCGATCGTCTTGCGGTAGATCACCGCCCTGTTCCATTCGCGCATGGCCTCGAAATTGGCGGTGCCCTCGCCGTAGGGCTGACCCATCTTGAAGCCGTTGCTGTGCAGCAGGTTCGCGGTCGAGGCGAGCACGTCGGGGACGCTGTGGCGGAGATCGACATGGCCGTCGCCGTCGAAATCGACGCCGTATTTGATGTAGGACGACGGCAGGAACTGGGTCTGGCCGATCTCGCCGGCATAGGCGCCGATGAGGTCGCGCAGCGGCAGGTCGCCGCGCTGCACGATCTTCAGGGCTGCGAGCAACTCGCCCTGGAACAGCTCGGTGCGGCGGCAGTCATGGGCAAGGGTTGCGAGCGTGCGGATCACCGGCATCTTGCCGATGTCGCCCTTGCCGAAATCGCTCTCCAGGCCCCAGATCGCGACCAGGATCTGGCGGGGCACGCCGAACCTCTGCTCGATGCGCGAGAGCAGCGCGGCGTGGCGCTGCAGCAGCGCGCGGCCGCCATTGATGCGGCCGGGGCCGACACGGGTCGAGACATACTGCTCAAACGTCTTGTTGAAGGTGTAGCGCTGGCGCCGGTCGAAGGCGAGCACCGCGCCGTCCTGGGTGATGCCACTGAGGGCCGCGCTCGTCACGCTCGCCGGGATACCCGCGGCTTGCGCTTCCGACGCCATGCTGGCGACAAAGCCGTTGAAGTCGCCACCGCAGCGTGCGGCCTCGGCCGAACCGCCGGCCAGACAGACGACGAGGGCGGTGGCCAGGGCAAGTCTCGGCATGTTGGAAGTTCCCTTGAAAAGTGCGCAGAAGGCGGGATTGCGATCATGCCCGGGAACAGGATTCGCGTCAAAGCGCGACCGCACCGAGGGTTGACGCGCGTCAATAGTGGCACTCAGCCGACATGCCACAGACGATCAATCGTGCGCACTTCCTCCTTCGTCGCACCCCCCGAATGACGAAGGCGGGAGTTGCCGCTATGATCCTGAAACGCGCGCGCTTCGAGCAACCGCGCCAAGCCTGGGCCGTCATCATGAAGCACCGCCGCACGCTCCTGCGCATTCCGCTCTTCCGCCTCCTCGCCATCAACCTCGCGATCGGCGCCTGCGCCGCCGGCCTGCTGGTCGGCGGCCTGCTCTGGCTCAACCCCGGGCATCTGCGCGAGCTGATCTTCGCCGACCGCGCGCCTGTCGTTGCGATCCTGCTGCTGCTCGGCTCCTTTCTCATCACCTTCGGTTCGGCCGCGATGGGCAGCGCCATCATGGCGCAGGGTCGCAAGGACGACGACAAGCGCGGCGATGGTGGAGGCGGATCGCGACTGGTTGCCCAGGAACTCAACCACGCGCCGGCGCGAGGCGAAGTGTGCCGGGGCAATCCTGCTTACGCACATCCACACACATAGGTCGCCGCCTCGCTGCATTGCGATAGCCGTTGGGAGAAACAATTTGTTTCGATCTCTCAAGCATCTGCTTCGGCAACAGACTGGAACCGGCGTTCACACGGGACACAAATTCGACTCACGCGGTGCGACACTTCGACCGTCACGATTTGTCTTGCCATCGCATGGCGCAAGCTATAGCCTTCTATTTTAGGTTGTTGCCCTGCCAGCCCCGGGCGACACTGAAGACCCAAAATAAGCGGCGGGCCTTTCGGCCCGCCGTTTATTGAGGACCAGATCGGGTCACGCCTTCCACGCCTGGCACCTCCATCCTGCAACCAGATTTGAGCGGTCGACTGCGGCGGGTTCCGCAAGGTCAGGCGGTGGCGTGCTGCTGGCAAAGTCATTTGACTGTGGGGCCCTGATCGCCCACAAGCCGCGCATGGCCAAAAAACCCGGAACCAATCCCAAGGGCGAGTTCGCCTTTTTCAACGTCGTCTATGAAGACGGCACCCAGCGCTCCAACCGCCGCGTGCCTGCCGAACTGCTTGGCGGCCTCGATGGCGACGAGCCCGCGCGCAGCTTCATCATGGAGCAGGACCGCGAGATCGCCGAAAAATCCGGCCGGCCGCCACTCGCGATCAAGACCCTCGACCGCGTCGGCGTGAAGAAGAAATAGGCAGGCCCTCACCAGCGTCCGCGCCGCCTGTTCCAGACGCCCTGACCGACCACAAACCGCCTGGGCCCGGGGCAACACTCGCGAGCGAGGCCGCTCGCCTGTCGGACTAGACTGCTTTCAACTCGGGCATGACTGGAGACGCCCTTCGCGGCTCAATCCGGACACGCGGCTTGTTGATCAAGCTCACCAGCGTGTAGCTGATGATGAGAAGCAGAAACCACGAGCCGAATTTGGCGGGCGAGACCATCGCCCATCCGTGCTGCTGGGACGGATACAGCCACGTCTTCGTGAGGGTGCCGATATTCTCGGCGAACCAGATGAACAGCGTCACCAGGGCGAGACCGAGCAGAAGCGGCATCGAACGATAATCGCCCCAGACCTTGAAGTAGATCGTCGTGCGCGAGAACAACAGTGCGGCCGCGGCGAACAGAACAATCCGCAGGTCTGGCATGTAGTGATGGGCGAAAAAGTTGACGTAGATCGCAATGCTCAGCGCAACGAGCGCCCAGCGCGGCGGATGTCGCTCGAAACGAAAATCGAACAACCGCCACACGCGGCAGAGATAGCTGCCGATGCATGAATACATGAACCCGGTGAACAGCGGCACTCCGGCAATCCTGAAAAAGCTTGGCTCCGGGTAGATCCAGGAGCCGACCGAAGTCTTGAAGATCTCCATCACCGTGCCGACGACGTGGTAGATCACGATGACCTTCGCCTCATCCAGCGTCTCGAGGCGCGTCCCGAGCAGGACGATCTGGACGGCGATCATGCAGAGAAACAGAAAGTCGTATCGCGCCAGCGGCGCGGTTGCGGGGTAGTAGCGCCAGGTCGCGATCATCAGCGCAACCGCGATGCCGCCGAACAGGCAAGCCCAGCCCTGCTTGATGCCGAAACGAACAAATTCATAGACGACCGCCGTCGATTGGCGGCGCGCCATGAAACGCCCAACGTGCCGTTCGCGAACGATGAAACGGCGAAGAGGCGGCCAGGTTGCGGCGGCACTCGCCGGCGTCATATCGGCCGGGGACTCGTCGAGCGAGGTCGATTGATCGGAAGCGTGATGCACGATTGGAACCGTGATGACCGATCGCGGTCAAAAAATGACGCCAAAGGACGAAGCTTCAGCAGCCAAAGCAAAACGGCGGGCTCACGCCCGCCGTTTTCGTTTGGATGATGCCCGGCTGAAGCTTGGGCATAACGATCCGAATTAATTATCCAAAAAGCTCCGCAGCTTCCGCGACCTTGACGGATGCTTCAGCTTGCGCAGCGCCTTGGCCTCGATCTGGCGAATGCGCTCGCGGGTGACCGAGAATTGCTGGCCGACTTCTTCCAGCGTGTGGTCGGTGTTCATGCCGATGCCGAAACGCATGCGCAGCACGCGCTCTTCGCGCGGCGTCAGAGACGCCAGCACACGCGTCGTGGTCTCGCGCAGGTTGGACTGGATCGCGGCGTCGATCGGGAGGATCGCGTTCTTGTCCTCGATGAAATCGCCGAGATGCGAGTCCTCCTCGTCACCGACCGGAGTTTCGAGCGACAGCGGCTCCTTGGCGATCTTGAGGACCTTGCGCACCTTCTCCAAGGGCATGCCGAGCTTCTCGGCAAGCTCTTCCGGGGTCGGCTCGCGGCCGATCTCGTTGAGCATCTGGCGCGAGGTGCGCACGATCTTGTTGATCGTCTCGATCATGTGCACGGGGATGCGGATGGTGCGCGCCTGATCGGCGATCGAGCGGGTGATCGCCTGCCGGATCCACCACGTGGCATAGGTCGAGAACTTGTAGCCGCGGCGGTACTCGAACTTGTCCACGGCCTTCATCAGACCGATGTTGCCTTCCTGGATCAGGTCGAGGAACTGCAGGCCGCGGTTGGTGTACTTCTTGGCGATCGAGATCACGAGACGGAGGTTGGCTTCCACCATCTCCTTCTTGGCCTGACGGGCTTCGCGCTCGCCCTTCTGCACGGAGTGCACGATCTTGCGGAACTCGACGATCTCGAGGCCCGTCAGCGCTGCGAGCTGATGCACCTCGTGGCGCAGGTCCTTGATGCGGTCCTTCTCGTGGTGCACGAAGTTCTTCCAGCCCTTGGCCGAAAGCTTCGACACCCGGTTGAGCCAGCGCGGGTCCAGCTCCGAACCCGTGTAGTTGCGCAAAAAGTCGTCGCGGGCGACGCCGTGGCTGTCGGCAAGGCGCATCAGGCGGCCCTCGTGCGAGACGAGGCGCTTGTTGATGTCGTAGAGCTGCTCGACCAGGGAGTCGATGCGGGCCTGATTGAGGCGCAGCGACTTCACCTCGACGATGATCTCGTCCTTGAGCTTGCGGTACTTGCGCTCCTGGTGCGGCGACAGCGAGGGCCCGTGCGAGGTGCTCTCGAGCTGGTTCTGGATGTCCTGCTCCTGGAGCTTGCGCAGCTTCTTGTAGCTCTCGGCGATCTTGTCGAAGATCTCGACGACCTTCGGCTTGAGCTCGGCCTCGATCGCCGCAAGCGACATCTGGTTCTCGAACTCGTCGTCCTCGTCCATGTCGGCTTCGGCGGCGGCCTCGCCCGGGTCCTTCTCGCCGTCTGCGGCAGCACCACCGGCCGGCGCCGGCCGGAACGGGGTCGCCGTGGTCGGCGCCGCGGGCGGGGCGACATGCGCGGGCGCCGCCGCAGCCTCGCCGCCTTCGGCCGGGGCTTCGCCGTTCTCACCGGTGGGACCGGCAATCATCGCATTGTTCATGCCGCCCTTGGCGTCCGGGCCGGCATAGGTCGCCTCGAGATCGATGATGTCGCGAAGGAAGATCTTGCCTTCGTTGAGTTCGTCGCGCCAGATGATGATGGCCTGGAAGGTCAACGGGCTCTCGCACAGGCCCGCGATCATCGCCTCGCGGCCGGCCTCGATGCGCTTGGCGATCGCGATTTCGCCTTCGCGGGAGAGCAGCTCGACCGTGCCCATCTCGCGCAGATACATGCGCACGGGATCGTCGGTGCGCTCGCCCGGCTCGCTCTTCTTGACCTCGGTGACGGCCTTCTGCGTGACCTCGACGAGCTCGTTGTCGGTCTCGTCCTCGCCGCCCTCGTCCTTGTCCTCCTCGCCCTCGGAGT
Organism: Bradyrhizobium diazoefficiens; assembly: GCF_018131015.1. Classification (GTDB taxonomy): domain Bacteria; phylum Pseudomonadota; class Alphaproteobacteria; order Rhizobiales; family Xanthobacteraceae; genus Bradyrhizobium; species Bradyrhizobium diazoefficiens_B. Next base: position 65,852 of record NZ_JAFCJJ010000033.1, on the reverse strand, counting down.
CGTCGGCTTCGGTGACGTTGATGCCCATGTCCGAGAGCATGGACATGATGTCCTCGATCTGCTCGGGCGAGGTCTGGTCGGACGGCAAGACTTCATTGAGCTGATCGAAGGTCACGAAGCCGCGCTTCTTGGCCTGCTTGATCATCTTCTTCACTGCCGCGTCGGACAGGTCGAGCAAGGGCGACGGCGCGTCCTGGGAGTCCTTCTCCGGCGCATCCGCTGCCTTGTCGTCCTTTTCCTTGTCCTTCGCCTGCAGCGTCTTTGCCTTGGTGGCCATCCATTGCTCCTAAACGCGCTTCATGCAGAAGGCCGAACGGCCGCTCCGCTTGAATTCACTTGAACCTGTTGCTCGACGCTCTCGCTTCGTCAGATCTCGACACAGAAAGGGCGGCGCGAACCTTCTGTCGCCACCCCCGCTTTCTCTCGCCGGATTTGCCTAACGCTTCGTGAGCCTCTTTGTCGCGGCGGATGCAGGTATGGTTGCAACAGTGCTCGCGCGGATTCATCCTGACGCGTCTGTTCTGCCTGCGGCCGCTGGTGGCCAAAGTGCTACAAGACCGTTAAGCCTCGATTAACCCTGTTTTTGCCGCCAAACCTCGGATTTGGCGAGTCTTTTAGCGGTTCCGGCCCCGGCCGTCCGCATTATTCTTTCATCACACGCTCTTCTGCAGCCGGCCCGACAGCTCGCCGAACCCCTCGATCAGGGCCTCGGTACCGTCGACCTCGCCGATCCGGGCCTTGACGTCACGCAGCCATGCCAAATTGGCCTCGCTGGGGTCCTCCCCCAAGGCCAGCTCGGCGTCCTTCAGCTCCCTAAGTAGTGAATGCCATTGCCGATGCAAGGCAACGAGCTGGTGCCAGGTGGCGAGAACGTCGTCGCGTGCCGCCCCCTCGCGGGCGCCCCACACCGCCTGGGTCGTGATGGCACGCTCAACCCTTTGAAGCAGCGGGATAAATCCACTCTTCTCAAGGTCGGCCCGCATCTTTTCGGCCTGTTCGCCGGGGTCCGGCGAGTGGTGATGGTCGTTGGCGAAGGCGGCGATGATACCGGCCCGGAGCTTATGGGCCTCGGGATGGGCCAGTTCCAGGGCGGCGACCTCCTCGAGGTGCTCATGCAGCAGCCATGGGTGGTTGATCAGGCTCTGCAGGATCAGGGCTTCCCGGCGGGAGATGGCACTTCTCTGTCCGCGCATGATCGGGCTGGCCGCGAGCTGCGGGCTCGCCGCCTGGTAGGGGCCGGAGGGCAGCGGGGTCGGGCCGGGCGGGCCGCGGCGTCCTCCACCGAATCCTCCACCGAATCCCTGGCCGCCGAATCGATTCGGCTGTCCGCCGCCGCGGGACTGGAAGGAGCGGCCACCGCCACCGGGACGGAAATTGCCGCGGCCGGCAAAGCCGCCGCGTCCGCCCTCGGGTGCAAAGGTACGCTGCAGCCGTTCGGCAAAATCGTCGCGATAATAGCGCCGCACCACCTCGTCGCGGATGCCGTTGGAGAGCTCCTTGATGCGCGCCTCCAGCGCCGCGCGGCGCTCGGGCGTTGCAAAATTGCCGCCTTCGAGCTCGCGCGACCAGATCATGTCGGCAAGTGGCCGTGCCGCCGCGATCACCTCCTCGATCGCGCCGCGCCCGCCGGAGCGCACGAGATCGTCGGGGTCCTGGCCTTCCGGCAGCAGCGCGAAGCGCAGGCTCTTGCCGGGCGCGAGGAAAGGCAGCGCGAGGTCGGCGGCGCGATAGGCAGCTTTCTGGCCGGCACGGTCGCCGTCGAAGCAGAGGATCGGCTCGTCTGCCATCTTCCAGAGCAACGCGAGCTGGTTCTCGGTGAGCGCGGTGCCCAGCGGCGCGACGGCACCGGCAAAGCCCGCGGTGACCATGGCGATGACGTCGACATAACCTTCGACCACGATCAGCGCGCCGCCATCATGCGTCGCTTTCCGCGCCGTCTGGTGGTTGTAGAGATTGTCGCCCTTGTGGAAGAGCGGCGTCTCCGGCGAGTTCAGGTATTTGGCCGGAACGTCCTTCTCCAGCGCGCGTCCGCCGAAGGCGATGACGCGGCCGCGGATGTCCGTGATCGGAAACATCACGCGATCGCGGAAGCGGTCATACGGCACGGGAATATCGTTGCCGGCCACCAAGAGGCCGGTCTCGATCATGTCCTCAACGGAGACGCCGAGCTTGCCGAGATGCTCCTTCAGCGCGAAGCGTTCAGGCGGCGGTGGCGCATAGCCGAGACGGAACTGGACTTGCGTCGCCGGCGAGATCGCGCGGTCGGCAAGATAGCCGCGCGCCTTGGCACCAACGCGCGAGGCCAGGGTCTCGGAGAAAAACTTGGCCGCAAGCTCCATCACGTCATGCAGCGACTTGCGCCGCTGCTCATGCCGGGCTGCATCGGGCGTCACCGCCGGCAGCGGCAGGCCGGCCATGCTGGCCAAACGTTCGACCGCCTCGGCAAACGGCAGGCCGTCGGTCTCCATCACGAAACTGATGATGTCGCCATGCTTGCCGGAGGAGAAGTCGTGGTAAAAACCCTTCTGGTCGTTGACGTAGAAGGAGGGCGTCTTCTCCTGCTGGAACGGCGACAGCCCTTTCCACTCGCGCCCCGCCTTCTTCAGCTTGACGCGCTTACCCACGACTTCGGAGACCGATAGCCGGGCACGAAGCTCGTCGAGGAATTGGGGCGTGAAGCGCATGGATGAGTGTAACGCGAAAGCGGGTGAGTCGGGCGAAGGATCAGGGATATAGGGACAGCCGGCCCAAAAGTCAGGTTTGTCCGGCTTTTCCGGGTTATTCGACCTATTCACAGGCCTGGTCCCGTCACCCTGAGGTGCTCGCCCCTTCGGCGAGCCTCGAAGGGCGACGGCCCAGCTGCGTCTTGGCCGTTCATCCTTCGAGGCTCCGCTTGCGATGCGATGCATCGCAAGCCTCGCACCTCAGGATGACGGGATTGACAGTTCCCCGGAATGACGGACGCCTTGAACCTGCCCCGGTTCCACGCTTCCATGGGCCATGTTCAGGACGTTTCGGGGTGGCCAGAGCGCGGGCTGGCGCGTGACCTCGATGTCGCCCGTGACGGGCGAGCCCCTGCCCTTCGTGCCGGCGCTGTCGGTGACCGACAGTGACGCGGTCTCGTTGCCGCTGGTGCCCTCGCGCCAGGCCTGGCGGCTGGTCGGCGTGGCCAGTTCGCTGCGCTACACCGAGCGCGCCGAGAAGCAGCAGCTCAGTGCCGTCCAGGCCGGCCTCGGCCGGATCGAGGCGACGTCGGCCGCGCTGATCCCGATCCGCAAATCGGCCGCATGGTGGGAGCTGACCCAGGAAGAACGCCGCAGGATCTTCGAGGACAAGTCGCACCACATCGCGCACAGCCTGCGCTTCCTTCCCGCGATCGCGCGCCAGCTCTATCACTGCCGTGATCTCGGCGGTCCCTTCGATTTCCTGACCTGGTTCGAATACGCCCCCGCGCATGCCACCCAGTTCGAGGAACTGGTGGCCATGCTCAGACGGACCGAGGAATGGACTTACGTCGAGCGCGAGGTCGACATCCGCGTGGTGAAGGAAGTGCTCTCGGCCTAGATAGAGTTTAGCCGCGAACTACTAGCCAAGTCGGAGGTGCGCTCCCTCGCCCCGTTCTTACGGGGAGAGGGTTGGGGTGAGGGGCTCTCTCGGCGCATGAGATTCATCGAGAGACCTGTACCCCCTCACCCGGAATTTGCTTACGCAAATTCCGACCTCTCCCCGCAAGCGGGGAGAGGTAAAAACCAGAGCAGCGCTAATGCTCCAGAAAGCGGCCGGACGCGACGTGCGGCAGATTGGTGACGGGCCAGTTGTAGAGGTAGGTCCAGGCCTTGTCCGTGGCGCCGCCAGGCAGCGTCACTTCGATCAGCTCGCGCAGATATTCGGTCGGCTCCGGAAAGCCCTCGCCGCAGGCCTCGTACATGTCGAGCTCGCGCAGCAGTTCTTCGGGCACGCGAAGGCGGAACAGCTCGCCATGAACGAGGTCCGACGGCGCGTCCGACAACAGCAATCCCGGATAATGCTTCACCAGGACGAGCCGGCCGCGGCAGGTCGCCTCGCCGATGAAATCCGCATGCTGTGACAGCAGCCGCGCCATCGGATGGTCGAAGCCTCGCATCAGGGTGCCGTAGACGAAAAGACGATCGGAGGTCATGGGGGTTCTATAACTGCGATTGATGCGGAGCGACAGCGCCACATACTCTGTTGTCGTCCTGGCGAAAGCCAGGACCCATAGCCACCGAACCGGGCAATGGGCAATCTGTTGGTCAAGTTACCGCGCAACATTGGCGGTCGGGGTAATGGGTCCTGGCTTTCGCCAGGACGACAACGGTAAGCGTCTACAAAGCCTCCGCTTCCAGCTCCGCGCCGCTGCGCTCTTCGTCGGAGACCACCCTGATGCTGACGTCCATGACATCGAAGGCGTCCTGGGTGCCGACATAGATCCCGTGCAGGGGTATAGCCTGGCGCGGGTCGCGCGCGACGGCGACGCGGATGAGATCGCGGGTGCCGACGATGCCGTTGGTCGGATCGAACTCGATCCAGCCCGCGTTCGGCAGGTAGGCCTGCACCCAGGCATGGGTCGAGCCGCCGCCGACATGATGCTGCGCGATGTCGTCGGGCACGAAGATGTAGCCGGAGACGAAGCGTGCTGCGATGCCGAGTTGGCGCAAGGCCTCGATCATGAACAGCGCGTAGTCGCGGCAGGTGCCGGTGCCCCACTGCAGGGTCTGAAGCGGATGCTGGGTGCCGGGCTCGTGGCGCCGGCGATACTCGAACTGCTCGCGGATGCCATGCGTCATGCCGCTCAGGATCTTGAAGGTCGGTGTCGGCGCATCGTCGTCGAGGAAGCCGCGGGCCCATTCCGCGATCCTGCCGTCGGGATCGGAATATTGCGGCGTGATGTACTGGACGAGATCGGGCAATTCCAACTCGTCATAGACGAAAGGATAGAAGTAGGCCGGGTCGTCCGGCGTCAGCGCGAACTCTTCCACCGGATTGTGCTCGACGGTGACGTGCCAGTCGAAGATCAGCCTGTCCGCACGCTCGTCGAAATTCGCGATCGCAACCGAGTTGCCGAACACGTCGTGAATCCAGCGCAGCGAGACGGGCGTCGGCAAGATGTCGAGCCTGGAGTCGAGCACGCGCAGATCATGCCCGTCGCCTGGACGCAGCATGATGCGGTGCTCGCCGAACGCGACCGGGCGGTTGTAGCGATATTCGGTCTTGTGGTGAATCGTCAGTAACGGCATCGCGAAGCAATCAGGTTGATTTTGAGCGGTGCAATCTATAGCGATTCCCCTGCCCGTTTTTTCGAGGCGACTGCTTTTCCATAGGCAATCAGGATGGCTTTAGACACAGCCGACGCGCCGGATCAACTGCTCGGCGAAGGCGACATTCCACCGGTGCATGAGGTGAATGCGGCGGGAGCATCGCCCTTTTTGCTCACCTCGGATCATTACGGGCGCGTGCTGCCGCATGCGCTCGGCGATCTCGGCGTCGCTGCCAGCGAGCTCACGCGCCACATCGCCTGGGACATCGGCATTGCCGGCGTCGCCGAGCGGCTCGCCGGCATGCTGGATGCGCATCTCGTCGCGCAGCGCTATTCGCGGCTCGTGATCGACTGCAACCGTCCGCCCGGCGTCGCGAGCTCGATCCCCGTAATTTCCGAGGCAACCGCGATCCCGCGCAACGAAGGGCTGCCGGATCGCGAGCGCGAGGCGCGCCGGCGCGAGATATTCGACCCCTATCATCACCGCATCGACGCGGTGATCGATGACCGCGTGCAGGCGAAGCGGCCGACCGTGCTGGTGTCGCTGCACAGTTTTACGCCGGTCTATGCCGGCGTCGCCCGGCCATGGCACATCGGCGCGCTCTATAACCGCGACACCGTGCTGCCGCAGCTTCTCCTGAAGCACCTGCGCGCCGAGGGCGATCTCGTCGTCGGCGACAACGAGCCCTACGCGGTCGGCGATCTCACCGACTACACCATCCCCGTGCACGGCGAGGCGCGCGGGCTCGTCAACACCGGCATCGAGATTCGCCAGGACCTGATCGCGGACCAGTCCGGCCAACAGCAATGGGCCGAGCGGCTGGCGCGGATATTTACGGAGATCGAGGTGGAGCTGCACGCGGAGCGGCTGGTCTAAAGCACGATAAGATCAGGGTGAATCATCGCGCTTTAGGTTGTTGTTTGCGCATGATCTCTTCGGAAAACCGCTTCGCACTTTTCCGGATCATGCTTTAGCCGCCGCGCGTGGCGACGAACAGCGCCAGCGCAGCGAAAATCGCGGCCAGGCCCCACAGCACATAGGCAAAGCGGCCGTCGCCGCGCGCATCCAGCGTGGCCTCGGCCGGGTTGTCGGGATTGACGCGGACCTCGACGCTGGCGCCGTCCTGATAGCGCGACATCAGCTTCGTCAGCATCTTGTTCGAGGCCTCGGGCGTGCCGGCGGCGACCCGCGCGCACTCATTGGTGTAGCGGACGTTCTGGTAGCTGTAGGTATAGGTCACGCGCCTCGCGAACATCTCGATGCCGCGCGCCTCGCCGGGCTCGCTCGCCTCGTGATATTCCTCCATCTCCGACAGCCTGACGGTGCCCGGCACCACCGGCCAGCGCGTCGCCATCGACGCCTGCCGCTGCACGGCCCAGGCCATCAGCGCGATGACGAGGCCGAACGCGCCGAAGCCGACCACGAGGCCCGCCAGATCCGGACGGCCGATGTGGTGCGCGAGATACTGGTAGCTCTGGTTGAGACCGAAGGCCGAGCCGGAGATGATGGCGATCACGATCGCCGAACCGATGCCGAGGCAACCCCACAGGCCCTTGGGGAGGTCGCGCTCCAGCACCGCCTGATCGGGATGGCGCGGATCGTAATAGACCGTGACGATGCTGCCGGCCGGGTATTTCGCGAGCTTCTCGGCGACCTGGAAATTGCCGAGGTCCTCGCCGATCGAGATGCGGTTGCAGCTGTGCTTGCGGCCCGCGACGGAATATTCGTAAGCGACGTTGGCGAAGTTGCGGCTTTCCATGCGATAGCCGTCTTCGCGCTCGTCGTCGGACACCCTGACCTCGCGCACCTCGGCGACCGAGGTCACGACCTTGCCCGGCGTTTGCGGCCAGCTCCGCGCCTCGCGCGCCTGCCAGCTCTTCACGATCGCGGCAATCAGGATCAGCGCGAGCGGCGCAAGCAGCATCGCGTAGACCAGCGGGGGCAATTGAGGCACGGCAAAAATCCTTCGTCAGCGGCAATGCTCCCTTGGACGCACCACCGCCGGCAAAGGTTCAACCGGCAGCCTCGCTCAACTGATCCTGCTCATTTGGCCCGGATCAAGGCCAGCCAGATGCCGCCGCCGATCATGAAGCCGCCGGACACGCGCGACACCAGGCGCGTGCGGCGGGCCGAGAAAAAACCGCGGACCTGGCCGGCAAGCAGCGCGTAGATTGCATCCGTCAGGCCGGCAAGCACCATGAAGGTGACACCTAACACCACGACCTGCGACAGGTGATCCCTGCTCATGTCCATGAATTGCGGAATGAACGCGCCGAAGAACACCAGCAGCTTCGGGTTCGACAGCGCGACGACAAAGCCCTGCAGGAGAAAGCCGCCACGAGGGGGCGGCGGCGGCTCGTCAGCGGAGACGCCTTCAACCGGAGAGCGGATCAGCTTGATGCCGAGCCAGACCAGATAAGCCGCGCCGGCAAAGCGCACCCAGTCGAACCAATAGCCCATCGTCGCCATCAGCGTGGTGAGGCCGACCGCAAGGACGCCGATCACGATCAACAGCCCCATCTGAACGCCGAGAATGTTGGTCAGCGCCGCCCGTGTGCCGTAGCGCAGGCCGTTGGCGATGACGAGGGTGACGATCGGCCCCGGCAGCAGCGCCAGCGCGATGCAGGCGGCCACGAAGGCGAGATAGGCTTGCATGGACATCATGGGGAGGACTCGGCTGAAGGAGGGTTTCTCGTACTAAGCATGGTGGAGGCGGGAACGGAAGCGAGATGAGTACGGGCCCCGTGCCCCGCCACCGGTGTCATACCCGCGAAGGCGGGTATCCAGTACGCCGCAGTTTATCCGTATCCCACGACCGCCGCGGAATACTGGATCACCCGCTTTCGCGGGTGATGACGGCGGAGGGTGTCGAAGCATTGCGCCTCCCTCACCTGCCATCCAGCGCGGCGACGATCCACTGATTCATCGCCTGCGTCTGCAGGAACGCGAGCGCCGCCCGCTGCATCGCGCCAGCTTCCCCGCGTCCCTGCGCCGCCGCAACCAGGAGATCGCAACGGCGCGAGACGGCGACGCCGATCGCGGCGCGGCGCGCGCCGTCCGGCATGTCGAGATCATAACGCCGCGCCCGCCCGCGCATATCGCCAAGCCCCATCGCCTCACCCGGCGCGGCGGCCGCGAAGCGCGGATTGATCAGGTCGATGTCCGCAACGCGATCGACCTCGTCGTCATCGGCGACGCCGCGGTCGCAATTGCAGAAGCCGCGCTTGGCCCGCACATAGAGCTCGGCGCCAGCGCAGGCGCCGTCGCACCGGAAGGCGCGGCCCGCAGGCCAGCCGTCGCGCGGGAAGGGCCAGGCGATCTCGCGCCAATGCACCGCCTCATCCGCCGGCGGCGGGGCAAGCTGCCAGGCGCCGACGCCGGACGCACCGAGCATGATCGCCGCGACTGCAATCGCCGCCCCGAGCCGCATCGTCAATTCCTTGGCAAGCCGGCGGCGGCGCGCGCCGGGCCGGTCAGCTCGAGGATGTGCAGGCCGGTGTTGGCACGATCGACGATGTAGACGTAGCCGCGATCGTCGGTCTCGACATTGTTGGTCTGGATCGCCACCTTGCAGCGCTCGCCGCCCTCGATCGGAATGCAGCGCTTGTCGGTCGCCTCCGTGATCGAGGGGATGAAATAGCCGATCTCCCGGGGATGATAGGGATCGCGAATATCGAGTGCCCGCACACCGGCATTGAAGAAAGCGATGAAGGCGATCTTCTTGTAGTAGACCGGCGCCATGCTTTCGTTGGACGAATGCGCGCCAAAACGGCCGCCGCGCTGGCAGAATTTCCCGCTCGCCTCCGCCACGGTCCAGCTCGAGATCATCATCGGCCGCGCCTCGGTGGTGACGTCGGCGAACCACACCATCTGCCGTGGCTCGGTGCATTCGTTCAGGATCGCCTCGTCCACGATCATGACGATGTCGCGGGTCTTGCCGTCCCTGTCCTCGGCGAACTCGGCAATGGGCATGTCGAGCATCGGGAAGGTGGTGTGGGCCCCATTGAAGGCCGACATCGGCAACCGTGAAATCTCGGGAAATCGCAGATTGTCCGGCGTCGGCTCCTTCGGCCCGTTCAGCAGCTTCTCGCGATCGACGATCTGCAGGATGCCGCCCTTGTTGGTGCCGTAGCCGAAATAGACGCGGTTGCCCGCAGGTCCCGTCGAGATCGGCCCATGCAACTCGGTCGGCAACGCGCCGGTCGAACCGGGTTCCTGCCCCGGCAGGCCGAAATCCCTGATCTTCTGCGGATGCGCGGGATCGCTGAGATCATAGACCTGCGTCATGCGCCGCGTGCGCCAGTCCGGCGCGCCCGAGACGAGATAGGCCATGCCGGTGTCGCATTCCCACCAGCTCTTATGCGTGTCCTTCAGGCCGCCGAGGCGGGTGACGAGCACGGGGTTCGCGGGATCGGCGACGTTCCAGATCTCGTGCGCCTCGCCGCCGAAGGTGCGCAGCATGTAGACCGCATTGGGATCGGCCTTCGGCAGCGACTTGCCGTCGCAGATCCGCACCATCTGTGCACCGCCGGCTTCGTACTTGCCTGGCTGCCCCGGCAGGTGCCGCAGATATTTGGGATGCGCGGGATCGGTGACGTCGAGGATGGAGGTTCCGTTCGGCTCGGCCTGGCCCGTCATCGGATTGACCGGCGCGGGCACGTCGTCGGTGCCGCCGTGATGGCCGATATAGGCGATCCAGCGGTCACCCTGGTGGTGAATGGTCGGCTGGTAGGCGCTGCGTGCCTGAAGATCGCTGGTGCCGACGAGCCTCATGTTGGAAGCCTCGGGCGGCGCGCCGATCGTCTGCTTCTGCGCATGGGCCGGATTGCTGCAGGCGACAAGGACGAGGCCTGCAGTAGCGACGCGGCGGAACATGAACGCCTCCCGGAACCAATCTGCGTTGGCTGAGCTTGCAAGGCTAACACAGCCATTTGCGCGCGCCAAAGACACCATCTTGACATGCAACCATTTGGTTGCCTATTATCGCCGCCATGGATGAGGTCTTCAAAGCGCTCGCCGACGTGTCACGACGGTCGCTGCTGGACAGCCTTCACGCCAGAAACGGCCAGACGCTGAACGAGCTCTGCGAGGGCCTCGACATGACGCGCCAGGCCGTCACCAAGCACCTTGTCATCCTGGAAGAAGCCAATCTGGTCACGACCATCAGGCATGGCCGCGAGAAGCTGCATTACCTCAATCCGGTGCCGATCCATCAAATCGGCGAACGCTGGATCAGAAAATTCGAGCGCGGCAAGCTCGCCGCGCTCAGCGAGTTGAAACGCCAGTTGGAGAAGCGCGATGAGTAAGCCGCAATTCGTCTATGTGAGCTATATCGAGACCACGCCGGAAAAATTGTGGGAGGCGCTGACTTCGAGCGAATTCACCAGGCAATACTGGTTCGGGTCGGAAGTGAGGTCCGACTGGAAGGTCGGTTCGCCCTTCGCGCTGCTGATGGACGGCGAGACCACCGATTCCGGCGAGATTCTGGAGGCCGATCCGCCGCGTCGCCTGTCCTACAGCTTCAAGCACCAGAAGTTTAGGGAACTCCGCGGCGAGCCGATCTCGCGCGTCGTCTTCACCATCGAACCGTTCGGCTCGCTCGTGCGTTTGACCGTGCTGCACGACGGCTTCGTCGAGGGCGGCAAATATCTCGGCGCCGTCTCCAATGGCTGGCCGGCGATCCTGTCCGGGCTCAAGAGCCTGCTGGAAAGAGGCAAGGTGCTCGACATTCCGCGCGCGGCCCTCGACAAGGGATTCGACGTAAAATGAACCTCGATCAGTTCAAGCCGCTGACGGTCTACACCATCTACATCGCCTCGACGCCGGAGAAGGTGTGGGAGGCGCTGACCTCGGCCGAGTTCAGCCGCAAATACTTTTCCAGTTTTGCGGTGGAGATGGAGCCGAAGCTCGGCGGCAGATTCATCGTGCGCGCACCGGATGGCTCGGAGCATATCTCCGGCGAGGTGTTCGAATGCGATCCGCCGAACAGACTGACGGTGAGTTGGAACGTGAACTGGCCAGGTCTCGTCGAAAAACTGGGGCTCACGATCGTCACCTACGAGATCGAGCCGGCCGGCGAGGCCGTCCGCCTCACCATGAGCGAGCGTCACGACCGCGCGCTCAGCGACGACATACTCTCCGGCGGCCGCACCGGCTGGCCCGCGATCCTGTCGGGGCTGAAGAGCCTGCTCGAGACCGGCAAGGCGCCCCAGATCACGATGGCGCCTCCCATGCAGATGCTGGCGGCGCTGAAGGCGATGGGGATCAAGACGCCGTAAGCAAGTCGTCTGGTGGCGCTGCGGCCGACCAAGATTTCGGCGCTGAAGAAGGCTGAACTTGAACTGCCGTCAGATTTCATAGGCGTCATCCAGACTGCAGTGGATGAACGCGGAGCATGGAAAACTGACCTGCTCAAGGAGTTGCAGGCAGCAGGATATTCAAACCTGCACTGGCGGCTTGTGCTGAGCTAATGCCGACTTTGAGGGTTATGAAGATACTGGATCACGGTCGGGGATCTTTACTCACTCTGGCTTATCAGCGGTGATCGTGAGGATTATATTCCCTGTGTGAGATGTCGTCGGACATCCGGCGGGGCCACAACTTATGGTGATGTTCTCGGCGCCACCAAAAACCGCCTTGGTCTCTTTGACGGGCGACGTCCAACCAAATGCCCAACCCTCCGGAATCACCGCAATTTTAATTCCTGAACCGGCGCCGTAATCGAGATCGGTCCAGCCTTGAATTCCCTGGATCACCCAAGTCCGTTCCGGCACTGCAACCAATGGGTCGTACAGCCTAAAAAGACCCAGCAGCCACCGCGATCCATCACCATTTGATTTTGCGACACTCCTTGCCCACATGAATTGCCTCCTGCGTCACCCAGAGGAAATTGCTTCGGCTTCCGGGGACGTTGCCCCGAGGTAGCTTAAGGCTTCAAAGTGACAAGAAAACAACCAGAAGTCAACCGCGGCCTGCTCCAGCAACCATGCGCGACTGTCGTTGGCAATGTTCGCCCATGAGCAATTCGTTCTTCCAGTTCTCGAACTCAGGTCACCGAGCGAAGCGGCGAGATCGCACGCAAAAGCAGCGACGATCTACACCGGCACCACCAGGCGCCGGTAGAGATGCCAGGTCGCGTGTCCCAGCACCGGCAGCGTCACGATCAGTCCGAGAAAATACGGCAGCGCCGAGACGATCAGCAGCATCACGATCACGGCGGCCCAGCCGATCATCGGCAGCGGGCTCGTCACCACCGCGCGCACGCTTGTGACCATCGCGGTGACGAAATCGACCTCGCGATCGAGCAGCAGCGGGAACGACACCACGGTGAGCGAGAACAGGATCAGCGACAGCACGGCGCCGACCGCGTTGCCGATGGCGAGAAACAGCAGGCCTTCATTGGTCGTCAGCACCACCGTCATGAATTCGCGCAGGCTCGAGAAGGAGGCGTGCAGGCCGAGCAGGAGCGCGATCAAGAGCCGCACCTGGTACATCCAGACCACGAACACGAACAGCGTGACGAACGCCATCCAGCCGATCTCGCCGCGCGAAATTATCGCCGACCAGATGGCGCCGAAGGTGACCGCCTCGCCGCGCTCGCGGCGGCGGCTGACTTCGTAGAGACCGATCGCCACGAACGGCCCGATCAGCGCGAAGCCGGCGGCGAGCGGATAGACGAGATAGACCATGCCGAAAGCGGTGAGGCAGAGCAGGATGGCGATGCCGCCGGCGGCGTAGAGCGCGCCGAAGCAGAGCCCGTAGAGCGGCAGCGCCTGGAAATCACGCAGGCCCTCGACCACCGCCTCGGCGATGTCGGTTGCCGCGACGGGGCGCACCACCGGATCGACCTTGCCCGAGATAGACATGGGCTTCCTCCGAAAGATCGGCGCGATCTCCGTCGCGCGCAGATGGGCACGATACTAGCGCCGCGGCGCGCACGTGCAAGTTAGTGCAGCATGCCGGACGGCAGCTACGCCAGGCCCCCTTCCGGCAGACGCAATTCCCGCGGCGCGAAATCTTCGGTCTTCGGTAACGTTTTCGAGACGATATCTGTGGACTGAACCGACGATGCTGCCGCAAAGTTGGATGTTCAAACCAGCATGCGCGTTGGACCGCCGAACCGATGAGCCTGCGTACCCGGTTACTGATCCTCGTCATCGCGGCCATGCTGGTGCCGGCGAGCCTCGTAGGTTTGCGTTTCGCGCAGAATCGCACCAGCGAAATCAATGCGGCCCTGGCCAATCTGGCTGCGGCGGCCAACGACATCGCGAGCGACCTGGACGAGAAGGTCCGGGGCACCGCCCAGCTCCACTACGGCCTCGCCCGTGCCCGGGATCTCGACACGCGTGACAAGGCGGCATGCTCGGCCTTCCTGTCGGAAGTGCGCGAGGAATACCCGCAGTTCACGGGGATACTGACCATCGATCCGGACGGCAGCCTGTTTTGCGACTCGCTTCGCACCAACCGCACCCTCGACCTGAGGGATCGCGCCTATTTCAAGCAGGCCCTGGTCTCGCACGGCGTCGTCACGCTCGAGCCGGTGTTCGGCCGCCTCACCGGCATATCGGTGCTCCAGATCGCGTATCCGGTGCGGTCGGATGCGGGCGCGCTGAAATTCGTCCTGCTCGCCTCCTTCAACCTGAACAAATTCGCGGACTATCACCACAAGCGGCTGCTCGCCGAGAAGGAGATCCTGCTCGCCGACGCCAAGGGCGCGGTCCTGGTCGCCCCGGCAGCAGGCGGCTGGAGCACGCCCGTTGGCGACTCGATCGCGGGGTCCGACCTGTTTCGGTTCGCTTCGGCGCCGGATGGCGAGGCGTTTCGCGAGGTGACCGACCGCGAGGGCCGCACGCAGGTCTGGGCCCTCGCCCGCTCGCCCGCGACCCGCGCTGCCGGCCTGCACATCCTGGTCGGACGCTCCAAGGACGGACTGGTCGCAGCGGCGAACCGCCGGCTCTACGAGGACATGGCCATTCTCGCCGTGGCCTTGCTGCTGCTGCTGGGTGGCGTCTGGGTTCTCGCGACCGCGAGTGTCGGGCGGCAGGTCGGGCGGCTCGCCACCATGGCAAAGCAGCTCGGACTCGGCGATCTCAGCGCGCGAATTTCGCCTCCCCACCCAAGCGGCGAGCTCGGCGGATTGATGACCTTGCTCAACGACACCGCCGAGTCGCTGCAGCAGCAACGCGCCGCCATCGCCGACCTCAGCCAGAAGCTCAGCCAATCCCAGAAGATGGAAGCCATGGGCCAGCTCACCGGTGGCGTGGCGCACGACTTCAACAATCTCCTGACCGTCATTCTCGGCAACGCGGAGCACCTTGCCGACCAGCTGGCGGGAAACAAGGAACTGCACCGGATCGCCGGCGATATCGCAACCGCCGCCGAGCGCGGCTCCGACCTGACCAAGAGCCTGCTCGCCTTCGCCCGCAAGCAGCCGCTGCGGCCGCGGGAGATCGACATCGCCGAGAAGGTTCTCGGCACCGAGCAGCTGTTGCGCCGGTCGCTGGGCGAGCACATCGAATGCAGCTTCGAAATCGAACCGGATCTCTGGTTGACCAGCGTCGATCCGGGCCAGCTCGCAACCGCCCTGCTCAATCTCGTGCTCAACGCGCGCGATGCGATGCCGGAAGGCGGCAAGCTGACGGTCGCGATCTGCAACAAGTCGCTCACTGAGACTGATCTCGACGTCAACGGCGAGCCGCGGCCCGGTGACTACGTCATGGTGTCTGTGACGGATACCGGCGGGGGCATGCCGGCCGAGGTGGCGAGCCGAGCGTTCGAGCCGTTCTTCACCACCAAGGAGGTCGGCAAGGGGACCGGCCTCGGCCTCAGCATGGTCTACGGCTTTGTGCGCCAGTCCGGCGGACTCGTGCAGATGCAGTCCGCACCAGGACAGGGCAGCGTCATCAGGTTGTTCTTTCCCCGCCTTGCGGCGCCGCTGGCCGCCGAGCCGCCACCCGCGGAGCGGACCATCGCACTCGACGGCAGCGAGACCATTCTCCTCGTCGAGGACAACGACATGGTCCGGACCTATGTCGCGAACGAGCTCAGGACGCTCGGCTACCGCGTCATCGCGACCTCGAACGGTCCCGCGGCGCTGCACTTGCTGCGCCAGCCCGGCGACATCCATCTGCTCTTCACCGACGTCGTGATGCCAGGCGGCATGTTCGGACCGGAGCTCGCCCGGCAGGCTGTGCTGTTGCGGCCCGGTCTAAAGGTGCTCTTCACCTCCGGCCACACCCAGGATCCCGTCAAGACGCCCAACGGGGCCGACGCCCGCATCCTGACGAAACCGTTCAAGCGGCAGGATCTTGCCGCGATGCTGCGGTCCGCCCTGTCATCGACCTCGCGCTGACACCTCAGCCCCTCGCCCGCAGCTCGCGCCGCAGCACCTTGCCCGTGGCCGTCATCGGCAAGGTTTCGGCGAATTCGACGAAGCGTGGATATTCGTGCGCAGCGAGCTGCACCTTCACGAACTCCTGGATCTCGCGCGCGAGCGTGCCGCTCGCGGCAAAGCCGGGGCGCAGCACGATCCAGGCCTTGATGAATTCGGTACGGATCGGATCGGGAATGCCGACCACCGCGGCCATCGCCACTGACGGATGCTTCATCAGCGTGTGCTCGATCTCGGACGGGCCGACGCGATAGCCGGCGGTGGTGATGACGTCGTCCTCGCGGCTGACGTACCAGAAATAGCCGTCCTCATCCTGTACGCCGAGATCGCCGGTCAGGAGAAACTCGCCGGCATATTTCTTCGCCGTCGCCTCCGGATTGCGCCAGTACTCGATCATGGTGCAGGGACAGGGCTGGCGCACGCCGATGATGCCGCGCTGCCCTCGCGGCAGCTCCTCGCCCTTGTCATTGACGATGCGGACGTCGAAGCCGGGCGTCGCCTTGCCCATCGAACCCGGGCGGATCGGAAACAGATTGGCGTTGCTGCCAATCACGAGGTTGCACTCGGTCTGGCCGAACACCTCGTGGGCGTCGATGCCGAAGGTCTCGCGCACCCAGCCCAAAAGCTCGCCGCCGAGCGATTCACCGCCGGTGAAAATGCTGCGCAGCCTGACGCCGGAATGCGTCACGCCGGCCTGCCGCATCAGCTTCAGCGCGGTCGGCGGCAGGAAGACGTTGCGCACGCCGAGATCGGCCATCATCTGCATCGCCGCCTGCGGCTCGAATTTTCGCGCGCGATGACCGACCAGCGGGATGCCGTGATACCAGAAGGCGAACAGGCCGTTGACGAGGCCTCCGATCCAGGCCCAGTCGGCCGGCGTCCACATCAGATCGCCGGGCCGCGGCAGGAAGTTGTGACACATCTCGACATTAGGCAGATGACCGAGCACGACGCGATGGGCGTGCAGCGCGCCCTTCGGGTTGCCGGTCGTGCCCGAGGTATAGATGATCAGCGCGGGATCGTCGCAGGACGTGTCGACCCGCGCGAAGTCGGATGAAGCGGCCTTCACCGCATCCCAGAACGACGTCGCGCCGGCGGGCGCACGCTCGCCGACGACGTAGACGGTCTTCAGGTCCGGCAGGCGGTCGCGGATTTTCTTGAGCTTCTCCCAGCCGCCTTCGTCGGTGACGATCGCTTTGGCCTCGGAGTTCGACAGGCGAAACTCCAGCGCATCCTCGCCGAACAGCGCGAACAACGGGATCGAGATCATTCCCGAGCGAAACGCCGCCATATGCGCGATCGGCAGTTCCAGGGATTGCGACAGGAACACCGCGACGCGGTCGCCGCGGACGAGGCCATCCGCTTTCAGCACGTTGGCAAAGCGGCGCGACATCTCGGCGACCTCGTCGAAGGAGGTGCGCGTGGTCGTGCCGTTGTCGTCGACATAGATCAGCGCGAGACGGCCGGTGCCGTCGGCATGACGGTCGCAGCAGGCCTCCGCCATGTTGAAGCGCGCCGGAATGTCCCAGCGGAAGTTGCGGTAGAGCTCGTCGTAGGTTGCGGCTTCGGTGAGCATCGGTGCGGGCGTTCCTCGCTACATCGCCATGGCCGGGCAAAAGCGCGAAGCGCGTCTTCGAGGCAAGACGCCGGCCATCCACGTTCTTCTTGCTTGGTGCCCAGTTTAAAGACGTGGACGCCCGGGACAAGCCCGGGCATGACGGCGGAGACAGCTCACCGCACGGTCGCGAAGAATTTCCGGACGTCGCGCACGAACAGCTCCGGCTGCTCGAACGCGGCGAAATGGCCGCCCTTCTCCATCTCGCTCCAGTGGGTGATGTTGGAAAAGTTCGGCTCCATCCAGCGCCGCACCGGCGTGATGATCTCCTTGGGGAACACGGCAACGCCCGTCGGCACACCGACCTTCGGCGTGGTCCGGCGCTTGCCGAAACTCTCCCAATACAGCCGCGCCGAGGAGGTTGCCGTCTCCGTCACCCAATAGAGCATGACGTTGTCGAGCAGCTCGTCCTTGCCAAAAATGTTTTCGGGGTGGCCGTTGCAGTCGGTCCAGGCCCAGAATTTTTCCAGGATCCAGGCCGCCTGTCCGCTCGGCGAATCCGTCAGGCCATAGCCCAGCGTCTGCGGCCGGGTCGACTGCTGCTTCGAATAGCCGGAGTCGAGATCGACATAATGCTTGAGGCCCGCGAGCGCGCGCTTCTCTTCCGGTGTCGGCTCACCCTCGAGCTTCGGCGCCGCGTTGAAGGCGAGCGTGATGTGGATGCCGGCACAATGCTCTGCGTCCTGCGCGCCGAGCGAGGTCGTCACCGCGGATCCCCAGTCGCCGCCTTGCGCGCCGTAGCGCGCGTAGCCGAGCCGGTCCATCAGCTTCACCCAGGTCGCGGCGATGCGATCGACGCCCCAGCCGGTGGTCTTTGGCTTGGCGGAGAAGCCGAAGCCCGGCAGCGAGGGACAAATCACGTGAAAGGCGTCGGCGGCATTGCCGCCATGCGCGACGGGATCGACCAGCGGCGCTATCACTTTCTGGAATTCGACGATCGAGCCGGGCCAGCCATGGGTGATGATCAGCGGCAGTGCGTTTGCTTCTTGCGAGCGCACGTGCAGGAAGTGGACGTCGAGCCCGTCGATCTCGGTGGTGAACTGCTCGAAGCGGTTGAGCTTGGCCTCGCGCACGCGCCAGTCATAGCCATCGGCCCAGTAGGCGCAGATCTCCTTGATCCACTTCAGCGGCGCGCCCTGGCTCCAGTCGTCGACCAATTCCGCCTCCGGCCAGCGCGTGCGGGCAAGGCGCGATTTCAGGTCGGAGAGGATGTCGTCGCTGACGGCAATGCGAAACGGTTTTACGGCGCCGGTCATCGTTGCCCCCCATTGTTCTTCGTCATTCCGGGTTCGCCCTACGGGCGCCCCGGAATGACGACCTAGCCCGACAGCGCCGCCTTCACGAGGCCACTGGCCTTGCCGAAATCCATCTGGCCCGCGTACTTCGCCCGCAACACCGCGATCACCTTGCCCATGTCCTTCATGCCGGCCGCCCCGGTCTCGGCGATCGCGTCCGCGATCGCCTTCTTCACCTCGTCATCCGACATCTGCTTGGGCAGATAGGCCGAGATCACCGCGATCTCCTCGCGCTCCTGCGCGGCGAGCTCGGCGCGGCCGCCCTTGTCGTAGAGCTCGACCGATTCCTGGCGCTGCTTGATCATCTTCTGAAAGACGCCGAGCAGGTCGGCATCCGACAGCGGCGGCTTGCCCTGCCCGCGCGCGTCGATGTCGGCGTTCTTGATGGTCGAGTTGACCATGCGCAGCGTCGAGAGCTTGCGCTCGTCCTTGGCCTTCATGGCCTCCTTGACCGCATTGTTGATGTCGTCGCGCAGCATGATCGTGATCCCTTCAATCCGTTGCCCTGATCTAAGCCGTTCGCGGGAAAGAGGCCATACCGGACCTGTAGGTTCATTGTTTCCCGGCCGGCGGCCAAAATGGAGCAAAATTGCCAAATCGAGCCTAAGCCCCTGAGGAGGCCTGTCAAATATGCAAAAACGCATGTGAATCGGGCCTCTCGCGCTTTGACGGCGGCCCCCGCGGGGACTATGAAACGCGCTCATGACACAACATGACAACGATCCCGCCTGGCCGGACCACAAACCGACCGCGCTCCTCGTGCTCGCCGATGGCACGGTGCTCGAAGGCTTTGGTCTCGGCGCCGAGGGCCACGCCGTCGGGGAAGTCTGCTTCAACACCGCGATGACCGGCTATGAGGAGATTTTGACCGATCCCTCCTATGCCGGCCAGCTCATCACCTTCACCTTCCCGCATATCGGCAATGTCGGTACCAACGAGGAAGACATCGAGACGGTGAACATGGCCGCGACGCCCGGTGCGCGCGGCGTGATCCTGCGCACCGCGATCACCGATCCCTCGAACTACCGCGCCACCAAGCATCTCGACGCCTGGCTCAAGGCGCGCGGCATCATCGGCCTCTCCGGCATCGACACCCGCGCGCTGACCGCGCTGATCCGCAGCAAGGGCATGCCCAATGCCGTGATCGCGCATTCCAGGGACGGCAGGTTCGACCTGCATGCGCTCAAGGAAGAAGCGCGGGAATGGCCGGGCCTCGAGGGCATGGACCTCGTGCCGATGGTCACGAGCGGCCAGCGCTTCACCTGGGACGAGACGCCCTGGCTGTGGGACAAGGGTTTTGGCCGCCAGGACAAGCCGGAGTTCAACGTCGTCGCCATCGACTACGGCATCAAGCGCAACATCCTGCGCCTGCTCGCCGGCGTCGGCTGCAAGGTGACGGTGGTGCCGGCAACGACATCGTCCGAGGACATCCTGGCGATGAAGCCGGACGGCGTGTTCCTGTCCAACGGTCCGGGCGATCCGGCCGCGACCGGCAAATATGCGGTGCCGGTCATCCAGGACGTGATCAAGTCGGGCACGCCGACCTTCGGAATTTGTCTGGGCCACCAGATGCTCGGCCTCGCGGTCGGCGCCAAGACCAAGAAGATGCATCAGGGCCATCACGGCGCCAATCATCCGGTCAAGGACGAGACCACCGGCAAGGTCGAGATCACCTCGATGAACCACGGCTTTGCCGTGGACGAGACCACGCTGCCGAAGGGCGCGACCCAGACCCACATTTCCTTGTTTGATCGGTCCAACTGCGGCATCCAGCTCGACGGCAAGCCGGTGTTCTCGGTGCAATACCACCCCGAGGCCTCGCCCGGCCCGCGCGACTCGCACTATCTATTCCAGCGCTTCGCCGACTTGATGCGGCAGAAGAAGAGCGCGTAAGCGGCTCCACAGCTCTCGTGCCCCGGGCGCAGTGCAGCGCGCCGCCCTTCGCGGCGTGATGCGCTGCAGAACCGGGGCCCATGCTGCGGCACTCTGGGTCCCGGCTCAGCGACGCACCGCTTCGCGCTGCATCGCGTCCGGGACACGAGCAGAGGGGAACGTCGTCTCACACTCCCCGTTGATCCCTGCTACGCTCTCGCGCAGGAGCCCGCCATGACCGTCGTCCGCGACAATGCCGAGCCGCTCGCCATCGTGTTTGGGGATGACGGGCTCGTGCCCAACAACATCATCCCCTTCCTGGTTTACGAGAGTGCGGTCCGGCTCGACCCGAAGCAACCGGAAGAGACGATCGAACGTCTGTTCGAGGAGAACGGCTGGGGCGGCATGTGGCGCAACGGCGTCTACGACTTTCTGCACTATCACGCGACGGTGCACGAGGTGCTCGGCGTCGCTCGCGGCAGCGCGCGGGTCCGCTTCGGCGGCGACCACGGGCGGGAGATCGAGATCAAGGCCGGAGACGTCGCCATCCTGCCGGCCGGCACCGGGCATCAACGCATCGGGGCCAGCGCGGATTTCTGCGTGATCGGCGCCTATCCGCCGGGATCGCGGATGGAGGTGACGCGGGCGACACCCGAAAACCACGCCGCGGCGCTGAAGACGATTCCGAAGGTGGCGTTGCCACCGGCTGATCCGGTACGCGGCAAGGATGGACCGCTGATGCGGCTGTGGCGATTGCCGTAAGCGCGGAGAGCCGTCGGGCGGGCTTGCCGTCCCACCCAACTGCCATGTGCCTTACGCCTCGTTGCCGCCTTCCTGGCGTGTGGCCTCGAACAGGAACCAGGTGCGGCGCTCGGTCTCGTCGATGAAGACCTCGAGGATGCTGGCGCTGGCGACGTCGCCAGCATCGTCGCAGACCTCGTGCGCCTTGCGCATCGCGCTCGCGACGTGCTTGTTGTCCTGCATCAGCTCGCGCAGCATCGCGCGCGGCGGGACGTAGTCCTCGTTGTTGTCCTTGATGGTCTGGAGCTTTGCGACCTGGCCGATCGACCTCAGCGTCGTGCCGCCGAGCTTGCGGACGCGCTCGGCGAGCTGGTCGGTGGTGGCAAAGATCTGGTCCGACTGCTCGTCCAGCAGCAGATGGTAGTCGCGGAAATGGCGGCCGCTGATGTGCCAGTGGAAATTCTTGGTCTTGAGGTAAAGCGCGAAGGCATCGGCCAGAAGGCCGTTGAGCGCCTCCGAGACCTTCTTGACCGCCTGGGGCGACAGATCGGTAGGGGTGTCGAGATCGGGCGAGACCTTGCTGGGGGCTTTGCTCACGGGAAACCTTCCTGTTAGGACGCGGACATTGACGGCGCGCCGTCGCAGCCCTAACGCAAATGGGCAGCGCCGGTTCCTTTGCAGGAACCGTCTTGGCCGGGACCCTCGCCTACCATGGACGATTGGATCGATTATTACGATTCCACGCACACGATCTATGTCAGCAAGCTGCATCGCGACTTGCACTTCCAGATCATCGCGCGGGACATCATCGGCTACATCGCCTCGGCGGAGGCGACCGTGCTGGACTATGCCTGCGGCGAGGCCCTGTCGGCGGGCCAGGTGGCGGCCGCCTGCGGCAAGCTGATCCTGGCCGAGCCAGCCCCCGGCGTGCGCGGCCGTCTGATCGCGCGGTTTGCCCCGAACACCAAGATCCGCGTCCGCTCGCTCGACGACGTGCGCCAGATGCAGGATCAGTCCATCGACCTCGTCGTGATGAACTCGGTCGCGCAGTACATGACGTCGGAGGAACTGGATGCCGCCCTCCTCAACATCCGCCGCATCCTGAAGCCGTCCGGCAAGCTGGTGCTCGGCGACATCCTGCAGCCCCATGTCGGCATGTTCCGCGACGTGGTCGCGCTGCTCAGCTTCGGCCTGCGCCACGGCTTCCTCAAGGACGCGCTGGTCGGGCTCGTCAGCACCGCGCTGTCGGACTACCGTCACTTACGGACGCGGATCGGGCTCAAGCGCTACAGCGAGGACGAAATGGCCGCCAAGCTGAAGGCCGCCGGCTTCGCGGGCCAGCGCGCCGGCATCAATATCGGCCACAACCGCTGGCGCATGACCTTCGTCGCCCGGCCGCCGCTGGTCCGTTAAGCCTAATGCTTGGCTGTGGTGGCCTGTCGCACCCCGATCGGCGATGATCGCTTCCGGCCCGGTGGCGGAAGCGTCCACGCGAGAGCAGTGCATTGCTCTTTATCCTGGTTCAAATCCAGGCCGGGTCTCCAGCCTTCGCTGCTGACGCAGCTTCGGCTCGGCAAGCCCTGTCGTGGCGAAGGCTGCCGCGGCGTAGCCCGAAAGGGCGAAGCCGGGCGTGGCGCGGCCCCCCAAAACCAAAATCTCGAAAACAACCCCATGCACCGATTCGCGCCGGTCCGGGCCGGACGCCCGCCGATTGCCCCGAAGGCCTTGATGCGGCTGGCGAATCGGGAGCCGGGCGTCCGAGTCGATCCGACCCGGCCAGATCGCGTCCGAACTGCGGTCGAAGCCGGTCGGCATCCCCTTTCGGCGGCGCTGAAGACGGCATCGGACAGGGCCGGACATGCGCCCGCCCAGGCCCGCCAAAACCCGCCAAAATTGCTGGTTGATGGTGCGTTTTTCGGGGTTTCGCCGCCCGGAAAACTGGTCTAAGACCCACCCGCGCGCGAGGGAAGACCCCGCGCTCTCGCTCAAGGGACGCGCGGCAGGCGCGCCCTTTTTTTGTGCCCAGATTCCAGCCCGCGAGCGGTGATGCCCAAACGAACCGACATCTCGACCATCCTGATCATCGGCGCCGGTCCCATCGTGATCGGCCAGGCCTGCGAGTTCGACTATTCGGGCACGCAGGCGGTGAAGACGTTGAAGGAAGAGGGCTATCGCATCGTCCTCGTCAATTCCAACCCGGCCACGATCATGACCGACCCGGAATTGGCCGATGCGACCTATATCGAGCCGATCACGCCCGAAATTGTTGCGAAGATCATAGAAAAGGAACGCCACGTCATTCCCGGCGGCTTCGCGCTGCTGCCGACCATGGGCGGCCAGACCGCGCTGAACTGCGCGCTGTCGCTGCGCCAGCAGGGCACGCTGGAGAAGTTCGACGTCGAGATGATCGGCGCCACGGCTGACGCCATCGACAAGGCTGAAGACCGTCAGCTTTTCCGCGAGGCCATGACCAAGATCGGGCTCGAGACGCCGAAGTCGCGGCTCGCCAACGCCTCCGCCCTGAAGAAATCCTTCCGCGACAAGCGCCAGGCTGAACGCGAAAAGCTCTCCGGCGCTGCCCTCGAAGAGCATGATCGGCAGTGGACGCTCGGCGAAGCCGACCGCCGCAAGCGCTACCAGGAATACGCCTTCGGCCAGGCCATGATGGCGCTGTCCGAGATCGGCCTGCCCGCGATCATCCGCCCCTCCTTCACCATGGGCGGCACCGGCGGCGGCATCGCCTACAACAAGGAAGAATTTCTCGACATCATCGAGCGCGGCCTCGATGCGTCCCCCACCAACGAAGTCCTGATCGAGGAATCCGTCCTCGGCTGGAAAGAGTTCGAGATGGAGGTGGTGCGCGACAAGAAGGACAATTGCATCATCGTCTGCTCGATCGAGAATTTCGATCCGATGGGCGTGCACACCGGCGATTCCATCACGGTGGCGCCGGCGCTGACGCTGACGGACAAGGAATACCAGATCATGCGCGACGCCTCGCTGGCGGTGCTGCGCGAGATCGGGGTCGAGACCGGCGGCTCCAACGTGCAGTTCGGCGTCAATCCCGAGGACGGCCGCATGGTCGTGATCGAGATGAATCCGCGCGTCTCCCGTTCTTCGGCACTCGCATCGAAGGCGACGGGTTTCCCCATCGCCAAGGTCGCGGCAAAGCTCGCGATCGGCTACACGCTCGACGAGATCGCCAACGACATCACCGGCGGCGCGACGCCGGCCTCGTTCGAGCCGACCATCGACTACGTGGTGACGAAGATCCCGCGTTTCGCCTTCGAGAAATTCCCCGGCGCCTCCTCCACGCTGACGACCTCGATGAAGTCGGTCGGCGAGGTCATGGCGATCGGCCGCACTTTCCAGGAAAGCCTGCAGAAGGCGCTGCGCGGGCTCGAGACCGGCCTGACCGGCCTCGACGAGATCGAGATCGAAGGCCTCGGCCAGGACGACGACAAGAACGCGATCCGCGCCGCGCTCGGCACGCCGACGCCGAACCGGCTGCTGCAGGTCGCGCAGGCGATGCGGCTCGGCTGGTCCAACGAGGACATCTTCAAGTCCTGCAAGATCGACCCCTGGTTCCTCGCCGAGATGCGCGGCATCGTCGACATGGAAGAGAAGATCAAGAAGAGCGGTCTTCCGAACAACGCCTTCGGCATGCGCACGCTGAAGGCCATGGGTTTTTCCGACGCCCGGCTTGCCGTGCTGGCGCAGCTCACGGATGCGGAGGTGACCGCCAAGCGCCATGCGCTCGGCGTCCGCCCCGTGTTCAAGCGCATCGACACCTGCGCGGCCGAATTCGCCTCGCCCACGGCCTATATGTACTCGACCTATGAGTCGCCGTTTGCCGGCACTGCCGCGGACGAGAGCGCGCCGTCGGATCGCAAGAAGGTCATCATCCTCGGCGGCGGCCCGAACCGCATCGGCCAGGGCATCGAGTTCGACTATTGCTGCTGCCACGCCTGCTTCGCGCTGCATGACGCCGGCTACGAATCCATCATGGTCAACTGCAACCCGGAAACGGTGTCGACCGACTACGACACCGCCGACCGGCTGTATTTCGAGCCGCTCACCGCCGAGGACGTGCTGGAGATCATCGCAAAGGAGCGCACGAACGGCACACTGCATGGCGTGATCGTGCAGTTCGGCGGCCAGACCCCGCTCAAGCTCGCTCGCGCGCTCGAGGCCGCCGAAGTGCCGATCCTCGGCACCTCGCCCGACGCCATCGACCTTGCCGAGGACCGCGACCGCTTCAAGCGCGTGCTCGACAAGCTGCGCCTGAAGCAGCCGAAGAACGGCATCGCCTATTCGGTCGAGCAGGCAAGGCTGGTCGCGGCCGATCTCGGCCTGCCGCTGGTGGTGCGCCCGTCCTACGTGCTCGGCGGCCGCGCGATGCAGATCATCCGCGAGGAGAACCAGCTCAACGATTATCTGCTCGGCACGCTGCCGGAGCTCGTCCCCGCCGACGTCAAGGCGCGCTATCCGAACGACAAGACCGGGCAGATCAACACCGTGCTCGGCAAGAACCCGCTGCTGTTCGACCGCTATCTGTCGGATGCCACCGAAGTGGACGTCGACTGCCTGTCCGACGGGAAGGACACCTTCATCGTCGGCATCATGGAGCACATCGAGGAAGCCGGCATTCACTCCGGCGACAGCGCCTGCTCGCTGCCGCCCTACTCGCTCGATGCCAGGATGATCGCCGAGCTCGAGCGGCAGACCCGCGAGCTCGCACTCGGCCTCGACGTCGTCGGCCTGATGAACGTGCAATACGCCATCAAGGACGGCGAGATCTACGTGCTCGAGGTCAACCCGCGCGCCTCGCGCACCGTGCCCTTCGTCGCCAAGGTGATCGGCACGCCGGTGGCCAAGATCGCCGCGCGCATCATGGCCGGCGAGAAGCTCGCCGACTTCCAGCTGAAGAAGACGCAGCTGAAGCATGTCGGCGTCAAGGAATCGGTATTCCCGTTCGCGCGCTTCCCCGGCGTCGACACGGTGCTCGGCCCCGAGATGCGCTCGACCGGCGAGGTCATGGGCATCGACCGCAATTTCGAGGTCGCTTTCGCCAAGAGCCAGCTCGGCGGCGGCACGCGGGTGCCGCGCAAGGGCACGGTGTTCGTCTCGGTGCGCGAGAGCGACAAGACGCGCATTGCCGATGCCGTCCGCGAGCTGCACTCGCTCGGCTTCAAGGTGCTGGCGACCTCGGGTACGGCGCGCTTCCTGACCGACCAGGGCATCCCGACCGAGAAGGTGAACAAGGTGCTGGAGGGACGGCCGCACATCGTCGACGCCATCACCAACGGCGACGTCCAGCTCGTCTTCAACACCACCGAAGGCCCGCAGGCGCTGGCCGACAGCCGTTCGCTGCGGCGCGCGGCCCTCTTGCATAAAGTGCCGTATTACACCACTCTTTCCGGGGCCGTGGCGGCCGCGCAGGGCATCCGCGCCTATCTCGGCGGAGACCTTGAGGTTCGTACCCTGCAGAGCTACTTTTCGGAAACCTGATCGCTAGCGGCGGCCAGCCCGCCGCTAAGTGATTGGCAATGAAGCCACAAATGGCCGCAGGGAACTGTCCGGCCATGTGGTGGTTCTGTTCCGCGCCAGACCCGCATGAACGTTCCGGTGGCCGTGTGTTCAGCCCCGTGAATACCGACGAATCAAGGTTGCCGCGCCCCCTGTTGTGGCGAAGCGCGCGGCCGAAGGACGAGAGAAGAGATGGAAAAGGTTCCGATGACCCAGGCCGGCTTTGTCGCGCTCGGGGAAGAATTGAAGAAGCGCCAGTCGGAGGACCGTCCGCGGATCATCGAGCACATCGCCGAGGCGCGCTCGCACGGAGACCTGTCGGAGAACGCGGAATATCACGCCGCGAAGGAAGAGCAGTCCCACAATGAGGGCCGCATCGCCGAGCTCGAGGACAAGCTCGCGCGCGCCGACATCATCGACATCTCGAAACTGTCCGGCGACACCATCAAGTTCGGCGCCACCGTGACGCTGGTCGACGAGGACACCGAGAAGAAGACGGTGTGGCAGATCGTCGGCGAGGTCGAGGCCGACGCCAAGAAGGGCCGCATCTCCATCACCTCGCCGCTCGCCCGCGCGCTGATCGGCAAGAAGAAGGGCTCAACCGTCGAGGTCAACGCACCCGGCGGCGCCAAGGCGTACGAGATCACCAAGGTGGAGTGGCGGTAAGGGTTGCCGCTGCACTGACGCTTGAAAAGGCCGCGCGATCTGCGCGGCCTTTTTGTTTTGGCCTGTTGCCGGGAATGTAATCGGGCTGCGATCGCAACGACGGAGTGTGGAGCAGCAGCAACGCCACTCTCGTGTCCCGGACGCGCTGCAGCGTTCTTACGCTGCTGCGCAGAGCCGGGACCCAGAAAGCAACACGGGTAATCGCGGTGAGATGGGCCCCGGCTCTGCAGCCCACCGCTGAAGGAGCGCTGCGCTGCGTCCGGGGCACGAGATGAAGCGCACAACTCCGTCACCGTCACCCTGAGGTGCTCGCCTCTTCGGCGAGCCTCGAAGGGCGACGGCCCGGCTGGTGACGCGCGCGGATGCACGCGGGCGGTGCATCCTTCGAGGCTCCCCATCGGGCGCTTTGCGCCCGATGCCTCGCACCTCAGGATGACGGGACTGGCAGGACGCTTGGAGGCTATCTCCGCGCCTTCACATCGAGCGGCACGGCGGCCTCGTATTTCGAATTGTGCAGCACCAGCGAGGTGCGCACGTTGCGGACGTGGGGGGCGGCGGTGAGATGGGTGACGAAATCCTGGAAGGTCGCCATGTCGGGCGCGACGCATTTCAGGATGAAGTCGACCTCGCCCGACAGCATCCAGCATTCCCGCACCAGGGGCTCGGCGCGGACGAACTCCTCGAAGGCGCGCAAGTCAGCTTCGGCCTGGCTGGAGAGGTGCACGGAGGCGAAGACCGTGACGTCGAAACCGAGCTTTCGCGCATCCAGGAGGCCGCGATAGCCGTGGATGTAGCCCTCCTCCTCCAGCGTCCGGACGCGGCGCAGGCAGGGCGGCGGGGAGATCCCGACCCGCTTGGCCAGCTCGACATTGGTGATTCGCCCGTCAGCCTGGATCTCGGCGAGAATTTTGAGGTCGATCTCGTCTAGGTTCCGCGACACGTGATTGGAACTCCTGGCCTTGAGGCGGTATCGGGTGGGTCCGTCGCAATCCTCATAGCCCAGTCCCGGCAGGATGCGCAATTTTATTGCGCGTGCAACGCAATCGACTTTTGTTCCTTGTTGGAAAAATCCGCTGATTGGGGATGCAATTCTTGCATGGCTCGCCAGATGGCTTAGATTAGCTCTGATATTTCAGCGCCCCGCGAGGCCTCCCGGCACTGTCCGCGCCCGCGCTGCAAATCCCCCGTGAAAGGCGTCCGTCAAAATGTCCGCTACCCATGCAAAGGTCGTCATCATTGGCTCCGGCCCCGCCGGCTACACCGCCGCGATCTACGCCGCGCGCGCGATGCTGGAGCCGATCCTGATCCAGGGCATCCAGCCGGGCGGCCAGCTCACCATCACCACCGACGTCGAGAACTATCCGGGCTTCGCCGATGTGATCCAGGGCCCCTGGCTGATGGAACAGATGGAGAAGCAGGCGGTCCATGTCGGCACCAAGATCGTCACCGACCTCGTGGTCAGGCTGGAGACCGCGCAGCGGCCGTTCCGCCTCACCTGCGACAGCGGCGACGTCTATCTCGCCGACGTCGTGATCCTCGCCACCGGCGCGCAGGCGCGCTGGCTCGGACTGCCGTCGGAAGGAAAATTCCAGGGCGGCGGCGTGTCGGCCTGCGCCACCTGCGACGGCTTCTTCTACCGCGGCAAGGAGGTCGTGGTGGTCGGCGGCGGCAACACCGCGGTCGAGGAAGCGCTGTACCTCACTAATCATGCCTCGCAGGTCACCATCGTGCACCGCCGCGATCATTTCCGCGCCGAGCGCATCCTGCAGGAGCGCCTGTTCAAGCACCCCAAGATCCGGGTGATCTGGGACAGCGCGGTCGACGAGATCTGCGGCACCGAGAACCCGAACAAGGTCACCCATGTGCGGCTGAAGAACGTCAAGACCGGCGCGCTCACGGATGTGAAGACCGACGGCGTGTTCATCGCCATCGGGCATGCGCCGGCGACGGAGCTCGTCAAGGACCAGGTCAAGCTCAAACCCTCGGGCTATGTCGAGGTCGCCCCGAACTCGACCGCGACCTCGGTGCCCGGCCTGTTCGCCGCGGGCGACGTCGCCGACGAAACCTATCGCCAGGCCGTGACGGCCGCAGGCCTCGGTTGCATGGCAGCTCTCGAAGCCGAACGGTTCCTCGCCCTGCGCGCCAGCGAGCGCGCCGCAGCGGAATAAAGATCATGGCTCGAACACGCGACGGATTTACGGACATGGACTGGGACAAGCTGAAGGTGTTTCACGCGGCGGCGGAAGCAGGCAGCTTCACGCATGCGGGCGAGCAGCTCGGCCTGTCGCAATCGGCGGTGTCGCGCCAGGTCTCGGCATTGGAGCAGGAACTCTCGGTCTCGCTGTTCCACCGCCATGCCCGCGGCCTGATCCTCACCGAGCAGGGCGACCTGTTGTTCCGCACCGCCCATGACGTGTTCATGCAGCTCCAGGCGGCGCGCGCCAAGCTGACCGACAGCCGCGAGCGGCCGAGCGGCGATCTCAAGATCACCACCACGCCCGGCGTCGGCATCAACTGGCTGATCCCGCGGCTCGGCGAGTTCACCGCGCTCTATCCGGAGATCCGCATCTCGCTGATCGTCACCGACGAAGAGCTCGACCTGTCGATGCGCGAGGCGGACGTTGCGATCCGCACCCGCAAGCCGACGCAGCCGGATCTCATCCAGCGCAAGCTTTTCGCGATGGGCTTTCACGCCTATTGCTCGCCGGAATACATCAAGCGCTTCGGCACGCCGCGCACGCTGGAGGAGCTCGACTCCCACCGCATCATCTCGCTCTCCGACGGCAACTTCGCGCCGCACCTGCAGAACCGCAACTGGCTGGTCGAAGCGGGGCGCAACGGCTCGGGTCCGCGCGAAGCCTATTTCAGGGTCAACAACATCCTCGGCCTCGTGCGCGCCTGCCAGCAGGGCCTCGGCATCGCGGCGCTGCCCGACTACCTCGTCGAGGAACAGAGCAAGCTCGTGCAGTTGTTCGGTGAATCGGATTCGATCCAGCTCGACACCTATTTCGTCTATCCGGAAGAGCTGAAGACAGTCGCGCGCGTGCAGGTGTTCCGCGACTTCGTGGTGAGCAAGGCGCAGCGCTGGCCGTCCTGATTTCCGCATGACTGACATGCGGCTTGGACGCTTGCTGCATGGCGTCGAGCGAGCCCATAATGTTTCCACGCTGAGCTTTCGCGTTGCGCATTTGTCCCCCTCCTCCAGTGGCGCGGGCGTTCAGTAATCCCTCTTGGAAGGTGATTGTGTCGGCCTCACGTGGCCAATACCTAAGCCGGGCTCTTTCGGGCCCGGCTTTTTTTCGTGCGATTTTGCTTTCGCCCTCCGCGTGTATTGACAGTTCCACGCCTACCCCGCATGATTTGCCAATGATCACGAAGTCGTGCGCAATCGTCTCGAAAAAAGGCCCCCACCCGGGGACCTCGGAATTCTTCGCGCACTAGCTAGCTTCGTCATCGCGAGCGAAATCCCGAAAACCCCGCCACCTTGGACGGGGTTTTTTCATGTGCCCTCCGTCTCAGGTTTTGACAGAGAAGGAGAAGGAACATGACCGGCCTACAGGATCATCTGAACGGGCTCTGGCTACCGCTGGTGACGCCGTTTCGCGACGGCCAGCTCGACGAGGCCTCGCTGCGGCGACTGACACGGCACTACGCGAGCTCAGCCATCGACGGCTTCATCCTCGGCGCCACATCGGGTGAAGGCATGACGCTGCGGCCAGCCGAGCTCGAGCGGCTGGTCGGAATCGTGCGCGAGGAGATCGACGCCGGGCGCAGCAAGCGGCCCGTGTGCCTCGGCCTGTCCGGCGCGGACACCGCGCGGCTGAAGGAGCGCCTCGACGAGACCGCGGACTGGCCGATCGACGGATATCTGATCGCGAGCCCCTATTACGTGCGACCGTCGCAGCGCGGGCTTCTGGCGCATTTCGAAGCGCTCGCCGACCACGCCGCCTGGCCGCTCGCGCTCTACAACATTCCCTATCGCTGCGCGGTCAACATCACCAACCAGACCATGCTGCGGCTCGCCGAGCATCCCAACATCGTCGGGTTGAAGGATTGCGGTGCGAGCCGCGAGCAATCCATCGCGCTGCTGCGCGACCGGCCCAGCAGCTTCCGCGTGCTCACGGGCGAGGATGCGAACTATCTTGAGGCGCTCACCGACGGCGCCGATGGCGGCATCGTGCTGTCCGCCCATGTCGAGACCGCGACATTCGCCGCTGTCTACGCCGAGCTGAAGCGCGGCAACCACGACGCGGCGCAGGCACGCTGGCACGAGGTCGCCGGGCTGACGCAATTGTTGTTCGCCGAGCCGAGCCCCGCGCCGGCAAAGTACTGGCTGTGGCGAACAGGCCTCATCGACAGCCCCGAGGTGCGCCTGCCGATGGTGGAGGTAAGCAGCGAGCTTGCAGCGACACTCGACCGCGAGATCGCGCGCAGGATGCCGGTCGCGGCGTGAGCCTGCCTCTCCCCTTTCCTGCCGCCTTCTCTCCTCGCGGGAGAAGGCGGTTCAGGCCGGGACGGGCGAGGCCGATGGAAGCAGGACGCAAAAGCTCGACCCGCCGGGCGTGCGCGCGGAGACCGAAAGCCGGCCACCGTGGGATTCGACGATCGAGCGGCAGATCGACAACCCCATGCCCATGCCGAGGGCCTTCGTGGTGAAGAACGCCTCGAACACGCGGTCCGCGATGCTCGGGTCTATTCCGCTGCCGGTGTCCTCCACCGTGATCTGCACGTGAGCTGATCCCGCGGTTTCAGACCTGACGATCAAGACGCGTTCACGGGTGGTGACGGAGCTCATGGCCTCGATCGCATTCACGACGAGGTTGAGAACCACCTGCTGCAGTTGCGTCCGCGCAGCGAGAACGGCAGGGAGACCGTCGCCCAGCTCGCTCCGCAGCGAGACCTGATGCGCGTCCAGCTCGCCGCGAACGACCGCGAGGACCTCGCAGATGAGGTCGTTGAGCGTCACGGCGCTCCTCGCGCCACCGTCGTTGCGGAACATCGAGCGGATGCCGTCGAGGACCATGCGAGCACGCTGCGCGTCGTCGACGATCCCTTTCATGACCGCGCGCGTCTCGTCCAGGTCGGGCGTCGTTGCGGAGAGCATTTGCAAGGCGGCCTCGGCGTTCAGCACGGCCGCAGCCAGCGGCTGGCTGACCTCGTGCGCGACGGAAGCCGCCATCGCCGACATGGTCATGTGCCGGCCGATCTCGGAAATTTCCTGGCGCGCGGCGTTCCAGATGCGGACGCGCTCCCGCGCCTCGGTGACGACACGCTGCTCCAGCTCTCCATTCAGCTTGCGCATCCGCTCGGCGAGCTCGCGCGCCCTGGCCTCGCTGGCGCTAAGTGCCGCCTCCATCCGCTTGCGCTCGGTGATCTCCTCGGAGGCGACGTTGATGCCGAGAATGCTGCCGTCCGGCGCGATAAGCGGATACCAGCTGGTGGTCCAGACGCGGTCGGCATTGCCGCCGTCCCGCCGCTGGCCGCTGATCTCGATGCCTGTGATGGGCTGCCCGGTCCGCACGATTTGCTGGACGATGGTTTCGACCTGCTCGGCGAGCTGAGGGATGGTCTCGCGCACCGTGCGGCCAAGATGCTCATCGACGGAAATACCGCAGATTTCACAGAGGCGCCGGTTGATCCGCTGGTAGCGGCAATCGGGGGTGAGAAAGGCGAGGCCGATGGGAGCCGTCTCGTAGAGCAGCCGCAGCTCGGGCACCCGGGCCTCGCCCGGGGCGCTCGCCGATGAACTGGCTGGCTCTTTCCCGCTCATGCCGGCCCCATGTCCCCTTGCAAGGTGCTGCCTCAACGCTCACCAAACCGTAGCGTTCACGGAAGCCTTGGGCCAGCGGCAAAGTGCGGCAGGGGTCGTCGCCCGGCGCGGGCCTGGCGCCCTCCTGCTGCATCGCGGCAGAACGAGCGTCTTCGCAGCCGCCGCATCGCGTATCCACGTCTCGTTTACGCAGTCGCGCCTAGCGTTGTTGCCAAGGTCTTGCTGAAGGGGGAATAGCCATGGGGCATCGCACCCGGCGGACGGCCGCGCAGGAGTACGCGCCGGACGATCTCTTGCAGGGAATTCTGATGGTGTCGTCGATCGGGTTCTGGGCGATGACGCTCGGCCTGGTGCCGGGGCTGCTGTTTCGCGTCTGGTTCTGACTGGCTGACGGCGCGGACGGAATGGTTAAGGCGGAAACGCAAATGCGCTCAAAATGCGAGTGGCGCCGCGATCCGGATCTTAAAACATCCCGCCTATCGTGAAGCCCATAAGCGAAGAAATCGCGGGGGCGAACGTGAACAGTCAGAACGAGGCGGCGCCGCAGCTCGGCGCCGGGCAGCAGGGCTTCAGCACCGAGGACATCCTCTGGGCCGCCGGCATCTGGTCGGTGATCCTGACGCTGTCGCCGGTGATCGTGTTCTACATGCTGATGGTGGCGTAGCGGTCCTTTTGAGCACGATCTTTTCGGAAAACCGCTTCACACTTTTCCGGATCGTGCTCATCCCCAAGACGCAAAACGCGCGGGACACCGCGCGCTTGTCGTCCGGGGAATGATTGATGGATCAGGCCGCCTGCCTGTGCATTGCGCCGGATGCCGACGCCGTGCCGCGAATGGCTTTCACCGAACGCTCGATCGCCGCCCACAGCCGCGCGATCTCCTGCGCCGCACGGCTCTCGGCCTGATATTCCCGCGCGCCTTCGCCGTGGCTCAGCGCCATCAGCAAATCCGAACGGTTGGTGATCTGGCCGCCCCACACCGGCGCGCGGAATTTGGCCAGCGCCTCGCGGGCGATGGTGACGATCGGGCTCTCGGCGTCGTCGCGCTTGGCCGGCGCACCGTTGAGCACGACCGCGTAGGGCTTGCGCGCCGCGCGGCACATCTGGATGGTTTCCTGCACCGCGTTGACGTCGAACACGCCGGGACGCGCCGGGATCACCACCATGGTGGCGTTGCGGATAGCGTCGTCGACGACGGCCGACAGGTTCGGCGGCGTGTCGATCAGCACCCACTCGTAACCATCGCGCTTGGCCGCGGAGACGATGCCGCTGACCGAGTTCACAGCAGCCTTGATCGGCGGCTCGTTGGTGCCGCGCAGCTTGTGCCACAGCGTGAGCGAGCCCTGCGGATCGGCGTCCACGAGCATGACCTGCTTGCTGGCCTTGATCTGCGCGGCGAGATGTGCGGCCAGCGTGCTCTTGCCCGAGCCGCCTTTACGCGATGCAAAAACGATAACGTTCATCCTCAAGCCTCCAGTTGACCCCAGAGCGCGAAAATGAATCAGCGCGCTGATTCGTGAAAGCAAAATTTTACCGGGAGTTGCGAAGCGGCCACGAATTAACGGGGCGTGTTGGCTTTTGAGTCACACTGCGTGGCGCGAGCGGCCACAAACTCTCGTGAAACGCCTTTCGGCACCGGCTTTTGCGCGTTTTTCGAGCAGCAGTTCGGGAAAATCCGGAACGCAACCGTGACGCGCAAATCCTGTTTCGGCCGGTTTTCATCGGCGTCTTCGCGAAACGCTGCAGACATCTGCGCCGAGGGGCGAACAAAATGAGTCTCAAGCTTGCGCAAGCTGGCGCGCTCGGCCGCGACGTTCATGAACATGAAGGAAGGAACGGAACGCGCGCGGTCAGTCGTCTTCGGATTTTTTCTTCCTGGTCGTCTTCGGCTTGGTGGTCTGCTTTGCGCTCTTCTTGGCAGCCACAGGCGTGATGTTGGTCGGCTTGCCGGCACGCGGCGCGGGCGCCTCGCCCGGCTCCGGGCCCTGGCGGAAGAACACCCGGCACTCCGGCGAGAGTTGCGCCTTGCGCTGGATCATGCAGGCGGTGATGGCATCGACGTTCGGAACGAACTCGCCGCAGAGCCGCATCGCATCCGGCGTGCAGGCCTGCTGCTGCTCCGGGGTATAGGCAAGGCTTGCGCCGGGCTGGAGCACGGCCAGGGCGAGGCCACAGGCGGCAGCAAGAATTGGCCTCTCAAAGCGGAACGCCGGCATCGATTCCCCCAAATGCGAGTCGGGCCGGAGTGTGGGTGAACGGTCCTTGCTTGGCAACGTGGCGAGATGCGAAAGCCGCGACCTGTGCGCTCCCGGCAACAGCCCAGCGCCCCGGCGGAACTGGCGGGATCGGCCTGGAACGGGGCCCGACGGCCGGTCCGCAAAAAATGCGAAAACAACCCCATGCACCGACGAAAAGGCCGCCGCGGCCTCTTGCGGATTTTACGAAATCCATTTGACAATTCGGGCAAAACAGGGGCATCATGCCACCATCGAATGGGCGCGTGGGCTGACATCCCCGAAGTCATCGAGTTGAAGTCTTTAAGTCAATGCGGCGCTGGCTGAAGGCGCAGCAAGCGAAGGGCCATTTTTCATGGACGGACATGATGCGGACCTGCCGCTGGCGGGCGTCACCGTCGTCTCGCTCGAACAGGCGATCGCGGCGCCGCTCGCCAGCCGGCATCTCGCCGATTGGGGTGCGCGCGTCATCAAGATCGAGCGGCCGGGCGACGGCGATTTCTGCCGCGACTACGATCACGTGATGAACGGCATGTCGAGCCAGTTCGTCTGGACCAACCGGTCGAAGCAAAGTCTCGCGATCGATATCAAAAGTCCCGAAGGCAAGCGCGTGCTCGACGCCTTGCTGCCGCGGGCAGACGTCTTCATCCAGAACCTGGCGCCCGGCGCGGCGGAGCGGCTCGGCCTCGATGCGGCGTCGCTGACGCAAAGATTTCCCCGGCTCATCGCCTGCGACGTGTCGGGCTATGGCGCCGGCGGGCCCTACAGCAACAAGAAGGCCTACGATCTGCTGGTGCAATGCGAGGCCGGCGTGCTCGCCGTCAACGGCACCGAGGCGGAGCCGGCCAAGGTCGGGCTTTCGGTGGTCGACATCGCCACCGGCATGTACATCCTCAACGGCGTGCTGATGGCGCTGTATCGCCGCGAGCGGACCGGCAAGGGCACGGCGTTCCAGGCCTCGCTGTTCGATTCCATCACGGACTGGATGAGCTATCCGGCCTTCTACACCAGCAGTGCGGGCCGGCCGCTGCCGCGCACCGGCGCAAGGCATGCCACCATCGCGCCGTACGGCCCGTTCCGGGTCGGCGACGGCAACACCATCTTCTTCGGCATCCAGAACGACCGCGAGTGGCGGTCGCTGTGCCGCATCGTGCTTGGCGACGCCGCCTTCGCCGACCATCCGGACTTCTGCACCAATCCGCTGCGCATGCAGAACCGCGATGCGTTGCAGACGCATATCGAGCGGCGCTTTGCCGCGATGACGGGCGACGAGGTGTTGCGCCTGCTGGACGAGGCGTCCATTGCCAATGCGCATTTGAACTCGGTGGACGGCTTCCTGCAGCACGAGCAGCTGCGCGCGCGCGGCCGGGTGCAAACCGTGGGATCGCCGTGCGGGCCGGTGATGAGTTTTCTGCCCGCTTTGACCATTCCCGGACTTACCCCCCGGATGGATCCGGTCCCGGCGATCGGCGAGCACAATGCGTCGATCCTCGGCGAACTTGGGCTCAAAGAACTTGGGCTCAAAGAACTTGGGCTCGAAGAACTTGGGCTCGAAGAATCTGGGCTCGGCGGGGAGCAATGACGATGCGCGATCAGCGCCCGGGCCGGGTCGTTCTTGCCGTTCCCGCGCATCGCTCCCGCCTCGTCGCGAAGGCGGCGGCGTCAGGCGCGGATGCGGTGTTCATGGATCTCGAGGACGCGGTGCCGCTTGCCGAAAAGGACGCGGCGCTGGATGAAGCCGTCCACGCGCTGTCCTCGCTGGACTGGGGCGAGAAGCGCGTCGCGGTCCGGCTCAATGCCGCGGACAGCCCCTTCATTGCGCGGGAAATCCGCGCGCTCGCAGGCTGCAGCAGGCTGGATTCGGTGATCGTGCCGAAGGCGGAGCGCCCCGGCGACATCTGCGCGATTGCCGATCAGCTTCACGCCGCAACGCCCGGCCGGTCCTCCCCGGTCGCGCTCGAACTGCTGATCGAGACCGCGCTCGGTCTCGTCAATGTCGAGGCGCTGGCCGCCGCGCATGCAAACGTTGCCGCGCTTCATCTCGGGGTCGGCGATTTCGCCGCATCGATCGGGGCGCGATCGGCGGAGATCGGCGCCTCGCCCGACGGCTACCGGCACGTCGGCTCGGCGCAAAGCGGCTACGCCTCCGCGCCGCTCGACCTGTTCGCCTATCCGATGATGCGCCTCCTGGTCGCCGCGCGCGCGTTCGGCCTGCGCGCCATCGACGGCCCCTGCGGCGCGTTCCGCGATGCAACGCTCACCGCAAGCAGCGCGCAGAAGGCCGCGTCCATGGGATTCGACGGCAAGCAGATCATCCATCCCGACCAGATCGAGCCGACGCTGCGCGCCTTCATTCCCTCCGCCGACGAGCTGGCCCAGGCGCGGCGGGTGATCGAAGCCATGGACAACGCCGAGGCGCTCGGCCAGGGCGCCGTCACGCTTGACGGCAGGATGATCGACCACGCCAATGTGCGGATGGCGCGCAGGATCATCGCGCTGGCGTCGTAGCGAACCAGGCACGGACGGAAATGGCCACACTGCTGATCGTCGCGCCGGTGTTTGCCCTGATCGCGGCCGGCTATGCGTCGGTGCTGTTCCGCTTCGTCAGCGAGGGCGCACACAAGGGCATCTCCGAATTCGCCTTCTCGATCGCGATCCCCGCGCTGCTGTTCCGCACCATCGTCGTCTCGGAGTTTCCCGATGTCAGCCCGTGGCGGATGTGGGGCGCCTATTACGGCGCGCTCGCCATCATCTGGACCCTCGCGCTCGCGGTCTCCGCGCTGCTCCGCGCGCGGCGCGAGGACGGCGTCGTGTTCGCGATCGGCGCGGTCTACGGCAACATCGTGATGCTCGGCATTCCGCTCGTGCTCTCGGCGCTGGACAGCGCGGCCGCCGGGCCGATGGCGCTGATCCTGTCGGTGAACACGCCGCTGCTCTGGCTCTGCGGCACGCTGCAGATGGAGTTTGTCGGCCGCAAGCAGAAGGGCTCGATGCTCTCGGTGATCTGGCCGGTTCTCACCGATCTCGCGCGCAACCCGATCATGCTGGCGATTGGTTTTGGCGTCGTCTGGCGTTTTACGGGCCTCGGCCTCACGCCCGTCGTCGACAGGACGATCGAGCTGCTGGCGCAGGCTGGATCGCCGGCCGCGCTGATCGCGCTCGGCATCAACCTGTTCCGCTTCGAGGTGAAGGGCGAGAAGCTCGGCATCCTCGTGATGTGCGCGCTAAAACTGCTGGCGATGCCGCTGGTCGCGTTCGTGCTGGCAAAACTGCTCGACCTGCCGCCGCTCGCGAGCGGCGTCGTCGTGCTGTTCGCGGCGATGCCGACCGGCGCCAACGCCTACATCTTCGCGGCCCAGTATCAGCGCCTGGTGAACCCGGTCTCGGGCGCGGTCGCGCTCGGCACGCTGCTGGCGGCGGTGACGCTGCCGGTGGTGGTGATGGTCGTGAGGTAGAGGCGCCTGACGATTGTCGAAACCGCTATTGAACACGCTGGCCCACGCGCCACGCCATCTCCCAAAAATCTGCCTCGAGCCGGGTGGCTTCCTTGAAAATCGCAATCAGCTCGGCCTCGCGGGCCGGCGTGGCGTAGAGATCGGCGAGATGGTCCAGGTGCGCCTGCGCTTTAGCAGCGACCTCCTGGTACGGCGCGCCGGCGTATTCGGCGATCCAGACGCGATAGGCGTTCGTCGCAGCGTCGGCATCGGGTCGCGAAGCGAGTCGCGTTGCGATCTCCGCGTACCCGATCACGCAGGGGGCAAGCGCCACCTTGAGGGCCAGCAGATCGCCGCGCATTCCTGCGTCGAGCACGTAGCGTGTATAGGCCAGCATCTCGGCCGCCGGAGGGGCTTGTTCGAGATCGGTCGGGGATAGACCCCAACCGGCGCAGAGCTTGACATGCAGGTCCATCTCGACATCGAGGATGGCCGACAGGCCGGCCGCCGCTTCACGCATGTCGGCGAGCCTGGGCGACTTGTAGACCGCAAGCGCGTAGGCGCGAGCAAACTCGATGAGGAACAGGTAGTCCTGAACGAGATAGTGACGAAACGCCGCTTCGGGGAGCGAACCGTCGGCCAATCCGTTCGTGAAGGGATGCTCAGTGTAAGCCCGCCACTCAACGGATGCTGCTACCTTGAGACGCTCGAAGAAACTCACGATCTTTTCCGCCTGGATTGCTTTCCATGAACGCCTTTGACGCGCTACCGATATCGCATTGCGAACCAGGGAGCTACGGTGACGGAGCACTAAACTGGATTTGAGCAGCGTTGCGGATGGGGCCCTCCCCGCGTCGGGGTCCTGGTGCGCCGTCACCGTCATTCGCACCACCGAGCTGCTGGCGTTTGCACGCAAAGGTAGCTATCCTGCTCTGACACACATCGGGGAGGCGGTTATGAGACATGGTGAGGACATGCTCAACGTCATCGAGCGCGCTTACGCCGCACGCGGCAGCGGTGACGTGAAGGGCCTGGTGGCAGCCTTTCATTCCGAAGGGCTGTTCAACCTTGTGGGCGACAAAGGCGCGCTGCACCTCGCCGGAGTTGTGAAGGGGCACCAGCAGCTGCTTGCGGCCTTCGGTCAATTTATTGATCATTTCGCTTTCGAGAAGCGCGAGATCCTGACCAAGCTGGTTGAGGGGAATCAGGTGGCAATACGGTCCCGCCTTAAAATCCAATACCGTCCGAACGGGAAGACCTTCAGCACCGAAGTCTTGGACCTATTCAAGTTTGAGAATGACAAGATCGTCGAGTTGGTTGAGTTTGCGGACACAGCGCAAATCAAGGCGATCATTTCCTGAGAGGCCAATGCCAGCATCTTCGCGGCGCGGATCAATGGTGGTGAGACCTCTGCCGGTCGCGCTCGGCACGCTGCTGGCGGCGGTGACGCTGCCGGTGGTGGTGATGGTGGTGGCGAAGTAGTCGCGCGCGGTCATCCCGGCGCATCGGTGTGACGCGCCGAGCCCCGCAGGCGCAGGATCAGGCGTGTCCCCAGCCAGAGCAGGAGAATGACGATCGCGAATGCGACGGCCGGCGCGGCCAGGGCCAGAATCGAGACCAGCAGCGAACCGCCGAGCTCGGCGGCCGCAACGGTCGAGTTGCCGAGGCCGGCCGTCATCACCGTCGACTTGGCCCGCACCGCCGCGGTGACGCCATGCACGAGGCCGGCCGCGCCGCCGCCGGCGACGATGGCGGCCGTCCATTTCATCATCGGGGGAAGATCCGCCATGGTCGCCGCCGACACGACGGCGCCGGCGATCACGGCAACGGGCGCGGCGATGACATCGAGCAGATTGTCCACGCCGGGAATGAAATACGCGCCGACCTCCAGCAGCGCGGCGACGCCAAGCATCAGCATGGCGGCAGGCGTTGCAAGCCACGCAAATCCCTCGCCCAGGGGCAGCGACCCCGAGTAAGCGGCGACACTCGCCACCAGCATCGGCAAGAACACCCGAAACCCCGTCGCGGCCGCAAGACCGACACCGAGCGCAATCGACAACGCGAGATCGGAGTTCGACATGGGACCTCCAGCGATTGGTGTGCGCTAATGTCCTCGGGAAGGTTAAGGCGTGATGCGGCCGAGGTCGATGGGCGGAGTGCGGCCTCGACGCAAACAACCTCAGACCCGTTGATAAGACTAGCGAATTTCGCGCCGCAGCCGTCGCGGGCAGTCCAGG
The DNA here is from genome assembly GCF_018131015.1 of Bradyrhizobium diazoefficiens. GTDB lineage: Bacteria > Pseudomonadota > Alphaproteobacteria > Rhizobiales > Xanthobacteraceae > Bradyrhizobium > Bradyrhizobium diazoefficiens_B. The sequence continues at coordinate 24,793 of NZ_JAFCJJ010000033.1, read as the reverse complement.
AACTGGCAACGCCCGACTTGAGACGATTTGACATTGTCATAAAATATTTTATAGTTTCTGACAAATAGGTGAGTCATGAGCGACGGACCACACAGAAGCTTGCGAATGCGGAAGGCCTGGAAGGAGCTGGCCAAGCGAGGCGATCAGCATACCTACGACGCCGAGCAGGTCGGGGAAGCTGCGTCGCATGCGCTCGCCAGCGATTTCAAGAATGAGGTCTCGGCGCCGCTGCTCAACGCCTTGAAGGACGTTTTCACCGGCCGCGATAATTCATTGGGGCTTCGCGAAATCGCGCTTCAGCAGTTGGAGGACGCCAAAGCATTCGCTGCCGGCTCCGTTTTTGGAATGAACGCGATCGCGTGGAGTATTGAACTCGTTCACGAGGGCCGCAAGGGCAAGGAGGCGCTCTACGAGGCAGTAGGACTCGCCGCCAAGGAACGGGGGTTCGCCAACACGCGGTCAGTGGAGGAGCATTACCTGCGAGAATCGAACCAACGACGAGCGGACAGCGTGGCTGCGCGCTTGCAGAGCGCCATCTCCGGATTGTCAGAGAGCAAGCTTGGTTCGATGTTGGTTGACCCGCAGCCGACCGCGCCGCGCGGACCGCGCAAAAAAACGGATGTCAATGACGGGGTGCCGCTGTGACGGTAGCGCGCTTTCTCGAACTAAGCGAACTGGCCGTCGATGTCGTTGAGCGTGGCGGGCGCCCGCGCAAGGGTACGGTCGCTTGCGAGCTCGATCATAACGTCAACTTCGATACCGAATTGTTGGAGTCCTTCTCATCCACCAACTGGCAAGCGGTGGTCTACGATGCGCTTGTCGTGGCGGCAACGGTTGAGTTCTGCGATCGTAGCCTGTCTCGCAGCGCGATGAACTGGGGTCGGCGCTTCGACGTCCGTATCCCTGTTCACGATCCCGCCAGATGGTCGGATCGCTCGGTGACGCGGGCGTTGGTCGACGCGCTCAACCTCCTTACCGGCGACGACTGGAATTTTGAGTTTCGCGCTCACAGGACGAGCTTTTTGACGCCGGCCCAGAACCGGATGGAATTTCCCAACGATGCCGAGGCCGTAATTGCCTTCAGCGAAGGCCTGGATTCATGGGCGGTTGACGGCCTCGTTCGGAAACGTCTCGGACACCGGCTTGTGCGCGTCAGAGTTGGAACCAAACGACGGGATATTCCGAAGAGGGCTGCGTCTCTGGTTCCGTTTGCGGCGCTGCCATACAGGGTTAAATTGGACGGCAATAACGCCGAAACGAGCGCGCGGAGCCGTGGGTTCAAATTCAGCCTTGTGTCCGCTCTCGCCGCCTATCTGATCGATGCGCCCACGGTAGTCGTGCCTGAAAGCGGGCAAGGCGCCCTCGCCCCGGCGATCCTTCCAGTCGGACAGGGATATTCGGACTACCGGAACCATCCGATGTTTACCGTGCGGATGGAGAAGTTTGTCAGCGTGCTGCTCGGATATCAACTGCGCTATCGCTTCCCGCGGCTTTGGAAGACCAAAGGCGAAACGCTGCTTGAATTCATCGACAACTGCGGTGAGCAGGCGGCGAACTGGGCGAAGACGCGCTCATGCTGGCAACAATCACGGCAGGCGTCGGTATCAGGCACTTGGCGGCAGTGCGGGATCTGCGCGGCGTGCATGTTAAGGCGGATGAGCGTTCATGCCGCCGGCTTGAACGAACCGCGGGAGACCTATGTGTGGGAGACGCTGAAGTCCCCCACCTTCGCAGAAGGCGCAGCCGGTAGGTTCAACAACATGACGACGGCGTTACGCGAGTATGCGCTGGCCGGAGTGCTCCATCTCGAGCACTTCGCCCTGATTCGAACATCGGCCCAATACGCAATGCTCAAGCGCCGCACTCTAAGCGAATTGACGCGCTCGTTGGCAGAACCGCCAGAAGTGGTAGCGAGCGGACTGGAGCGGCTTCTGCAACGGCATGAAGCAGAATGGTCCGCGTTCACGAGAGATCTCGGAGAAGGATCCTTCGTGAGGAAATGGATAGATACCGTACAATGACGAATGCAAGCCGAGATCTGAGTCCGATAGAACTGGGCGTGAGATTGAAGGTCGCGCGCGAGACTGCGAACGTCACCCAGGACGCGGGTGCGAAGGCAGCTAATATCGCGCGCACCACGCTCGTCGCGATCGAGAAGGGGCAGCGCAGTGCTCGGATCGACGAACTACAGGCGCTCAGTCGCTGCTACGGAGTCTCAGTCAATTCACTGCTTCGACGCGAGGCCGTCCATGTGGACCTTGTGCCCCGGTTTCGCTCGCTTCACGAAGCCAGCGACGACGGTATCGACCAGGCGGCGCGAACGTTGAACGACCTCGTCCGGGCCGAAGTCGAACTCGAAAGCATCCTGGGCGTGCGGCGAACCCAAAATTACCCCGCGGAGAAGCCCATTCTGCCAGGCGACGTTCGTACGCAAGCGGCACACGATGCGCAGAACTTGCGGAACTGGCTCGGACTTGGCGAAGGTCCGGTCCAGAACCTGTTTGCTCTGATGGAGCTTCAACTCGGGGTCCGCATATATAGCCGCAAGCTCGATCCAAAAGTCTCGGGACTGTTTGCATACGATGACGCAGTCGGCGCTTGCATTCTGATTAATGCAAGCCACCGGAAGGATCGCCGAAATCAGACCGGCGGTCACGAGCTTGGGCATTTCACGGCCACCCGTCGACAGCCTGAGGTCTATCAGGACGGGAAGTACGAGAACTCGCGCGAAGAACGTTACGCGAATGCCTTCGGCCGGGCTTTTTTGACGCCGGCTCGAGCCGTGATGGAAAAGTTCAAGGAATTGACGACCGGGTCGAGCCATCTCACGAGGCGACACATCATTTTGCTCGCGGACTTCTTCGGCGTGTCGCGTCAGGCCATGGTCATGCGCCTCGAAGAGCTTGGCCTGACGAAAAAGGGCACCTGGGATTGGTTCAAGGATAACGGAGGCATTACTGACGAGCAGGTGCGTCAGATCCTGGGCCCGGCTGCCTACGACGCGTCTCTCGTTGATGGCGGCGCGCAATCATCGCGCCTGTTTTTGCTAGCGATTGATGCATGGAAGAAAAGCCTGATCAGTGAAGGTCAGATGTCAGACATGCTAAAGCTCGAACGAATGCAAGTCCGCGAGTTGCTCGACGAAGCAGCGGCGGAAGAGGACGAGGCGGATGATCTTTTCAAGCTGCCTCACTGAGGAGGATTGCGAACTCGTTCTCGACTCGAGCGTCGTGATCAATCTCCTGGCGACGGGTCATGCCGCCGCAATCTTGAAATCGCTGGCGATGCCGGTTGTTTTGACCGACAACGTTGTGCGCGAGGTCGAGTTCGATTCATTTAAAGGTCGCCATGAGATCGGCCTCTTACAGGAAATGATTGCTGACCAGGTCTTGCTAGTCCGCCAGCTTGAAGGACAGGCATTGGAGACCTTCTTTGCCCTCGTATCGGGTCCGGCATCAGAGTCACTCGGCGATGGAGAGGCCGCGACGCTTGCTCTCGCTCATGCCAAGGGCTGTTCGGCGGCAATCGATGAAAAAAAGGCAACACGGCTGGCGGCGGAGCGTTTCGCATCGACAAGGCTTGTCACGACCGTCGATATTCTTGCGCATAACAGCGTCCGGGTCGGGTTGGGCGAGGCGATGCTGGCCGATGCGGCCTTTCAGGCGCTTCGCTTTGCGAGAATGCAAGTACGTGAGCATCAGTTCAACTGGATCGCCCGTTTGATCGGACCGCAGAACGTGGAAGCTTGCTCAAGCCTCAGGCGTCTGGCAAGGCGCAGGCCGCTCGCTTCGGGCGGAGTTGATGAACTGGCCGATGGCAAGTCGCTTTTGGGAGAGGCAAACGAGGGCGTCGGCTCTCGACGTTTTCCCTAACAATCTGGTTAGATTGGTACAGTTGGGTGGGCTCGAACCACCGACCTCCTGTTCCACAGACAGGCGCTCTAACCAACTGAGCTACAACTGCATCCTTGCGAGCCGCCCGGGGGGCACCTTGAAAAGGCCGTCACCTTAAGGGGGGCTGGACGGGGCGGAAACTAGGTGCAACGGCCGCTTTTGGCAAGGCCGCAAACGGACGAAAAACCGGGGTAAATCGGCCTCAATGCGATGAAATCCGGCGGGATGGCGACCAGACCTTTTTTCTGCTCCTTCCCCGCTTGTGGAGAGATTCCCCGAGAGGAAAGAGCCCTCACCCGGCGCTCCGCGCCGACCTCTCCCGCAAGCGGGAGAGGTTGAAAAAAACCGGACCCTCAGGGCCCGGGTTTTCCTAACTCAAAACCTGCCGAAAAGATCAGGCGGCGGGCTTATAAAACTTCGCGGCGTTGGCCTTGATCGGCTCGGCCGTCTCGGCGGCGACGCGCTGGCCGAGCTCGAGGAGCTCCTTGGCCTGGGCCTGCAGGGTCTCGAACTGCTTGCGGGTGTGGCCGGTCCACAGCTCCAGCGCCTCCGTCGGCGACTTGAGGCCGAACAGCTGCTGGGTGAAGTCGAGATGGGCCGAGGTGTTGGCCTTCACGAATTCCATCAGCTTGGCGCTGTATTCGCTCGCGCCCTTGCTGGCATTGGTGAACACGGCCTCGACCGCGCCGTTGTGGCTCTCGGCGGCGTCCTTGAACTTGGCGTAGCTCTCGCGGGCCTGCGACACGCCCTTCTCGGCGAACGCGCGAACCTGCTCGGGGACCTCGAACGGGATGATCGAGGCAGAAAACGGATCAGTGGTACCTGTCATGGTCGTCCCTCACGATGATAGAAAATGGAGTGAGCCTTCCGGCCGCCCCGCCGGGCCCCGATCCAGGCCTCGAATTCAGCGGATGCGAACGACTTTCAAACGCGAAACGAAAAGCAGATGGCTCGCCCAGCCCCCGTAATATCCCCCACTATCATGTCAACATTGTGCAATGCAACGGAACTTGGGGTGCGTTGCGCAAATTTAATCGCGGGGAGGATGAGGTTCCGGGAACAAGGGGACCTTGGGTTGAAGTATTTTGCCGCTTTTGCCTCCGCCGAATGGCCGGCGAATCCTGCGGATGCGGGCCGGGGGCGGCTTGCTTGGGCGGCTGGATTAAGGTTATCGCGGCTTAAAGCAGCTCCGGCCGACCGGGGCCGTGGACCTGCCCGCGCCCGCGCGCGATAACCCTTTCTTAAGGCTGCCATTCCCGGGCGGCCCACGCCACAAGAAGCGTCACAGCGAGACGATCAGCCGGTCGATGACCCATTCGGATTTCCAGTTGCGAGGTGTGGGCGATCCCCGGCTGGCCGTGCATGCGACCTCGGCGCTGCCGGCCTGGCTCTGGTCACTCGACGGCGGGCGCGTGCTCTGGGCCAACCCGGTCGGTGCAAAATTCTTCGGCGCGCCCCATGCGGCCGCGCTCGCCGCGCAGATTTTTGGACCGGCCGACAGCCATCGCCGCCAGATCGTGCAGCTCGCCCACCGCCTGCCCGCAGGCGGCGCCACCAGGCTCGAGCGGCTGCGCGGCTTCGGCGCCGCGCTCGGCGGGCTGATGACCTGCGCCTGCGCCCGGCTCGACTTCGCCGACGGCTTCCATGGCGTGCTGGTGACCGCGACCGCCGCGACCGGACCCGCGATGCCGCTGGTCGAGCGCCTGCAGCGCCTCGTCGACGGCACCGGGGCGCCGATGGCGGCGTTCGCGCCCGACGGCCTGTTCATCGGCGCCAGCGACGGCGCCCGCGCCCTGCTCGGCTTCCGCGATCTCGGCGAGGCCGGGCTCGAGCAGGCGCGCAGTGCAGCGCTCACCCATGGCCGCGTCGACCTGCCGATCGGCATCGGCACCATGGTGCTACAGCGGGTCGGAAGCGGCAGCGATGTCGGGCTGGTCGCGCTGATCGAACCTGTCACTCCGCTGGGCCCGCCCGAAAGCACGGAGGCAGACGCAGCGGCCGAGCCTGAGCGGCCGGCCGTCGCGACCGAGCGCGAGACGCCGGCGCCGGCTGAAATGTTGGGCGGCATCCCGCTGTTCGACGCCTTCACTGAGCCGATGCAGGCGCTGGCCGGAACGCTCGCGCGGGTGTTCAACGGCGACGCGGAGGCCACGCCTGTTCAGGACACGGCCCGCGAAACGGGTGAAGCGCCCACCGGAGAAGCGGGCAAAACTCCGGTTGAAAACGCGCCCTCAGCCATCGTGTCGCCGCAGGCGGAGCCGATCACGGCCGTCATGGCCGAGCCGCCGTCCGAACACGCGAAGCCACCCGCACCGCGCCAGCATCCGCTGCGCTTCCTGTGGCAGCAGGATGCGGAAGGGCGCTTCGTGCTCGGCTCGGACGAGTTCATCCGCCTGATCGGTCCGCACACGGCCGCCGGTTTCGGCCGGCCCTGGCACGAGGTCGCGCAGGAATTTTCGCTCGATCCCGAGGGGCGCGTCGCAGCCGCGCTGGCGAGCCGCGACACCTGGGCCGGGGTCATGGTGCAGTGGCCGGCCGATGGCGGCGAACGGCTGCCGGTCGAGCTCGCCGGGCTGCCGGTCTACGACCATTCGCGCAATTTCGCGGGCTTCAAGGGCTTTGGCGTCTGCCGCGATCTCGACGCCCTCAACCGGCTCGATGCGCTCAGGCGTTACGAGCAGCTCGCGCCGCTGCCGCAGAGTCTTTCCGCCGACGTCGTCGAGCCCGAAGATGAACCGGAGCCCGAAGTCGAGGCATCGCCGGCGCCGCTCGAGCCGCCGCCGCCCGAGCCCGAACCAGAACTGCCAGAAGCCGTCCTTGATGCGAATTCACACCCAACCGATCTGGAAACGCCCGTGGAAACGCCTCCCAATGTCGTTCCGTTCCGCTCACCCGGCGATCAGAGACCGCCGACGCTGACCCCCGTCGAGAACAGCGCCTTCAACGAGCTTGCCCGGCAATTGTCGGAGCGGCTCGAACGCGAGACGGACGCGATCGCAACGTCCGAACCCAGGGTTGCCGAAGCACCGGCCGAGCCGCCGGAAGAAGAGGCGCCGCGCGCGCCGGCCGAATGGCTGACCGAGCCCGCGCCGCTGCCGCGGGGCGAGGCCGCGCGCGACCGCACGCTGCTCGACCTCTTGCCGACGGGCATCCTGATCTACCGCCTCGACCGCCTGCTCTACGCCAACCCCGCCTTCCTCGCGCGCATGGGCTATGACAGCCTGTCCGCGCTGGAGGAGGCCGGCGGGCTCGATGCGCTCTATGTCGAGCCGGGCGTGTCGGCGGCGAGCAGCACATCGCAAGGCGGCACGCCGGTGACGATCAGCACCGCGGTCGCCAATGGCGAGCGGCCGCTTGCCTCCACCGACGCGCATCTGCACGCCATCGACTGGAACGGCGACGGCGCCCATGCGCTGATCTGCGCCCTGCCGTTAGCCCCGCCCGTGCACATCGTCACCGAGCAGGTCCTCACCGAGCACGTTCTCGCCGAGCACATTGTCACCGAGCCGCTGGTCGCGATCCCCACGGCGCCCGAGGCGGGCGACGCCGACGCCGAAGACCTCGCCGCAATCCTCGACACCACCGCCGAGGGCATCGTCATGTTCGATGCGCAAGGCAACATCCACGCCTGCAACCGCAGCGCGGAGGCGCTGTTCGGCTATGACGGGGAAGCGCTGCTGCAGCAGAACCTGACCACGCTGTTCGCGCCCGAAAGCCAGGGAATCGTCGCCGACTATTTCGCAAGCCTCAAGGGCCAGGACATCGCGAGCCTGCTCGACCATGGCCGCGAGGTGCTGGGACGCGAAAGCAAGGGCGGCGTCATTCCGCTCGCGATGATCATGGGTCGCACCAGGCCCGACGGCCCGAACTTCTTCGCCGTGTTCCGCGATCTCTCGCAGAGCAAGCAGGGCGAGAGCGAGCTGACCAAGGCGCGGCGCCTCGCCGACGGCGCGGCGAGCGCCAAGGCCGACATGCTGGCGCGGATCAGCCACGAGATCCGCGCGCCGCTCAACGCCATCATCGGCTTTGCCGAGGTGATGATCTCTGAACGATTTGGTTCGCTGGGCAATGAACGTTATGGCGAATACATGAAGGACATCCGCGCCTCCGGCGAGCGCGTGATCGCGATCATCGACGACCTCTCGGAGCTGTCGCGGATCGAGACCGGCAAGCTCGACCTCTCCTTCGCGAGCCTCAACCTCAACGACCTCGTCGAAGCCTGCGTCGTGGTGATGCAGCCGCAGGCCAACCGCGAGCGCATCATCATCCGCACCTCGCTCGCGCATGCGCTGCCGCAGGTCACGGCCGATGCGCGCGCGCTGCGCCAGGTCACCATGAACCTGATCTCCAACTCGATCCGGCTCGCCAGCGCCGGCGGCCAGGTCATCGTCTCGACCGCGCTCACCGACCGCGGCGAGGTGGCCCTGCGCATCCGCGACACCGGCCATGGCCTCAGCGAACGCGAGGTCGCGGCCGCGATGGAGCCGTTCCGCACCCCGCCCCCGGGCGATGCCGAGGACAATTCGGCGCTGAGCCTGTCCCTGACCAAGGCGCTGGTCGAAGCCAATCACGCCCGCTTCAACATCAAGAGCGCCGCCAATTCCGGCACGCTGATCGAGGTGGTGTTCTCGCAGGCGCTGGCGCGGGCCTGAGGCGCGATGAGATCGGGAGGCCTCGTCATCGCACTTCAGGTCATTGTTTGCGCATGATCTTTTCGGAAAGCCGCTTCGCACTTCTCCGGATCATGCGCGCCACAGCTCCGCCTCATTCCCGTAAAGTTCACTATTGAACAAACGCGCCTTGAGATAGTTTACCGTCATCACCGGCTGAGGCTCTGTCCGTAGGCGTCGGTGGCAGAGAGACCGATTGAGCTCCCGCCTGCATCGGCAAGGGAGCGCAATCATGGCATTGCGAGTCGGAATTTTTCGCCCGTCCGTGCATGACGCCGAAAACCTGGAAAGTCTGCGGGAGTATGTCAGGGAAGCCGCCGAGGTGCTCAAGAGCGCCGCGCCCGACACGTTCCTCGGTCGCAAGACGCAGGAGCCGTTTCCCCGGGAAACAAATCCAACAAATGTTAAGACAGGTTAGTGCCGCAACCCGCGTTCTCGGGTACTGACCTCCCCGCCACCAGCGACGACTCACCTCCGGGCGCCGGTGGCCGGGAGAGCTGTTGCGCTCCTGGCCGATGGAAGGGGACGGCGCCATGGTTCCTGCTGACACTCCGCGGCCCTCGCGCAGGCCGCCCAATTGTCCGACCTGCAACGAGGCGACGCGACTGTTCGTCAAGCTTCCTGACCTGCGGAAAGGCAATACCGTTGACCTGTATCGCTGCCTCAAATGCAGCGAGCTGGTCTGGGACGATTGATGGGCCGTCCCTCTCTCCATTCAGGATCTCGCTGATCTGGCTCGCCGTCGTGACAGGCATCGTGGAGTACGTCCTGATGAGTTGAAGTTTCCTTTGACCAAACGGGCGAACGGTTTCGAGCAACAGGAACGACACGGATGACCCGCGGTTGGCTCGGATGGCAAGATACTATTTCGACCTGCTCGATGGCGGCGCCGTAGCCGTCGACGAGGAAGGCATGGAATTGCCGAGCCTCGCGGCCGCACAGGCCGAAGCGGCACAGGGCCTCGCGGACATGATGCGGGACGCCGCGCGGGAGTTCGCCGGGGACGGCCCGGTGCTGCAATGGGCCATGGAGGTCCGCGACGACAACGGACCGGTCGCCCAGCTCAGATACACTTTCGAGATCGACCGCCTGAAGTGAGCTGAACTCACATCGCGATGCTGCGATCTCCGGATCAGGCCGCGCGAACGGTGTCGAGAAATTTGCCGACCTCGAGCTTGAGGCGGCTGCTGTCGGTCGACAACGAACGCGCCGCGGACAGCACCTGCGATGACGCCGAGCCGGTCTCGGCTGCGCCCTGCCGCACCTGGCTGATGTTCGCGCTCACCTGGGTCGTGCCCGCGGCGGCGTTCTGCACGTTGCGCGAAATCTCGCCGGTCGCGGCGCCCTGCTCTTCCACCGCGGCGGCGATGGTTGAGGAGATCTCCGACAGCCGCTCGATAGTGCCGCTGATGGCCTGGATCGCACTCACCGACACGCCGGTGGCCGACTGGATGCTGGTGATCTGGTGGCCGATGTCGCCGGTCGCCTTCGCGGTCTGCTCGGCCAGCGCCTTGACCTCGGATGCGACCACCGCGAAGCCGCGGCCGGCCTCGCCGGCGCGCGCCGCCTCGATGGTGGCGTTGAGCGCCAGCAGATTGGTCTGCCCCGCGATTGCGTTGATGAGCTCGATCACGTCGCCGATGCGCGAGGCGGCCTTCGACAGATCGCCGACGCGATCGTTGGTCTGGCGCGCCTGATCGACGGCCTGGCCGGCGATCCGCGCCGAGTCCTGCACCTGGCGGCTAATCTCGTTGACCGATGCGCTGAGCTCCTCGGCCGCTGACGCGACCGACTGCACGTTGGTGGCCGCCTCCTCCGAGGCCGCCTCGACCACGGCGGAGAGCTCCTGGGAACGGCTGGCGGTCGACGTCAGCGCCGTGGCCGCGGCCTCGAGCTCGGTCGCGGCCTGCGACACCGTTTCGATGATCTGGCCGACCGCGCCCTCGAAACCGTCCGCCATGCTGATCATGTCGGCCCGGCGACGCTCGGCGGCGATCTGGTCCTGCCTGACCTTCTCCTCCGCCTCGTCGCGCGCCTTCTTCTCGGCGTTGACCTTGAACGTCTCGACGGCTTGCGCGATCTCGCCGATCTCGTCGGGCCGGCCGAGGCCGGGCAGGACGATCGCGAAATTGCCGTTGGCGAGCTCGACCATCGCGGCCTGCATCGCCGACAACGGCTTCGAGATCGAGCGGCCGATCAGGAAACTGAGGACGAGCACGCCCGAGGCGATCAAGGCGATCGACACGGCGATCCACCACTGGATGTTTTCGCGTTCCGCGGCGTTGGCGCGGTTCGCCTCCGAGCGCATGCCATCGACCGCCGCCTGGAGCTTCTCGATGGCGGGCTCGATCGGCGCGAACGCCTCCGACATCGCCTTCTGCTCGGCAGCGAGCGTCAATGCGCTTTCCATCCACGCGGAGAAGTCGCGCTGGTAGAGCTCGAGCTTCTGCCGGAGCTCCGCCTTCGCGGCGTCGGGAATGTCCGCGGCCGCGACGTCGGCCAAGAAGGCGGCGGCGCCCTGCTTCATCTCCTCGCCATATTTGCGGTCGCGGCGCAGCATGAAGTCCTTCTCGTGGCGGCGCATTACCAGCATGGACGCGAACAGCGGGGGCTGGTGCAGTTGATTGACCTTGGCCTCGATGTCGTGAACGGAGGCGCGCAGGCGGCCTTCGAGGCCCGACTTCTCGTCGAGCCCGAGCTTCTCCTTCTCCTTCACGACGGCGGAAAAGCGCGCCTGATAAACCTTCAGCGACGCGGCCATCGCCTCGATCTCGCGCGCCAGTTCGGGCTTGCCGAGCCCGGCGACCTTGGCGCGCAGGCCGTCGAGATTGGCGACAGCGGCACCGACCAGCTCGGCCTGCTGCTTCGCCTTGGCCGGGTCGTTGCGCAGCAGGAAATCCTTCTCGGCGCGGCGCGTTTCCAGCAAGCCGATCGAGACCCTGTTGTTCAGCTCGAAAACTTCGCGCGCTCTCTCGGCCGCCGCGCGCCAGACCGCGATCGCCTTCTCACCGTAGAGATGGATGCCGCCGATCAGCACCACGCCGACGACGCCGACGATGCCGATGGCCGTGATCTTGTGAGTGAGGCGAAGAGACAGGGACATCCGACGGCAGACCCGATGGTGGTGAAGATGGTTGATGGAACGATAATGCGTAAAAATCTTCGTTAAGATTCGCGCACGTAGGACTACGCAGGTTGTGACAATGCACGCAATCGGACATAGCGTTCCCGCCGGGAACGCGGCGATCTGGCGACGGACACCGGCAAAACAAAAGGCACGGCGCTTATGGCGCCGTGCCTCCCTGCAGCAAACGTTCAGCGAGACTGATCGTCTTTAGCTGTAGATCTCGAACAGACCGGCGCCGCCCTGGCCGCCGCCGATGCACATCGTCACCACGCCCCACTTGGCCTTGCGGCGCGCGCCTTCCTGCAGCAAATGGCCGGTGAGACGGGCGCCGGTCATGCCGAAGGGATGGCCGATCGCGATCGAGCCGCCGTTGACGTTGTACTTGGCGGGATCGATGCCGAGCTTGTCGCGCGAATAGAGGCACTGGCTGGCGAAAGCCTCGTTGAGCTCCCAGAGATCGATATCGTCGATCTTGAGGCCATGGCGCTTCAAGAGCTTCGGCACGGCGAAGATCGGGCCGATGCCCATCTCGTCCGGCTCGCAGCCCGCCGCCGCCCAGGCGACGAAGCGGCCCATCGGCTTGAGGCCGCGCTTCTCGGCGTCCTTGGCTTCCATCAGCACCACGGCGGCGGCGCCGTCCGAGAGCTGGCTGGCGTTGCCGGCGGTGACGAACTTGCCCGGGCCCTTCACCGGCTCGAGCTTTGCCAGTCCTTCCATCGTGGTTTCAGGGCGATTGCATTCGTCGCGGTCGACGACGTAGTCGACGATGCTCTCGGCCTTGGTCTGCTTGTCGACGACCTTCATCTTGGTCTTCATCGGGACGATCTCGTCCCTGAACTTGCCGGCCTGCTGGGCGGCCGCCATGCGGCGCTGCGATTCCAGCGAGTACTCGTCCTGGTACTCGCGGCTGAGCTTGTAGCGCTCGGCGACGATGTCGGCGGTGTCGATCATCGCCATGAAGATGTCGGGCGCGGTCTTGAGGAGCTCCGGATCGATCGATTCCTTCGGCGTGCCGCCGCCCGGGATCGAGATGCTCTCGACGCCGCCGGCGACGATGCAGTCCGCGCCGTCCGAGCGGATCGAGTTGGCGGCCATCGCGATGGTCTGCAGCCCCGAGGAGCAGAAGCGGTTCACCGAAACGCCGGCGGTCGACTTCGGCAAGCCGGCGAGGAGCGCGGCCTGGCGGCCGATGTTCGGCGCGCCATGGGCGCAATTGCCGAGATAGCAGTCCTCGACGTAATCCTTGGCGACGCCGGCGCGATCGACCGCGTGGTGGATGGCGTGCGCGGCCAGCGACATCGGCGGGGTGATGTTGAACCCGCCGCGGCCGGACTTCGCCAGGCCCGTGCGCGCATAGGAAACGATGACGGCTTCACGCATTGTTTTCTCCCTTCATACGATTGGTACGGAGCGTCGTGGGCGCCATTGGTACACAAAGTTTGGCGCCAGCGGGGAAAATAAAGCGCGGCGCAGCATCAACAAAAACGCCGCCCTCGCTGGCCAAGCGGGGCGGCGTAGTTCCGCAGGTCGGAATATATGATGGCCGTCATTCCGGGGCGACGCGTGAGCATCGAACCATCCACTCGTCATGCCCGGGCTTGTCCCGGGCATCCACGCTCTTCATGCCGAGCCGCAAGACGTGGATGGCCGGGTCAAGCCCGGCCATGACGAAGGAGAGATCGTTGCTCAGAACGTCAGCGCCTTCACCTGCTTGACCTGCGGCAGGGCCTGCACCCTGGCGAGCACGTCGGCCGGCACCGCACCGTCGACCTCGACGAGCGCGATGGCATCGCCGCCCTGCTCGACGCGGCCGAGATGGAAGGTCGCGATGTTGATCTTCGCGTCGCCCAGGAGGCCCGCGAACTTGCCGATGAAGCCCGGCTTGTCCTCGTTGGTCACGTAGATCATCGACTTGCCGAACTCGGCGTCGACGCGGATGCCCTTGATGTCGACGAGGCGCGGCTTGCCGTCGTGATAGACCGTGCCGGCGACCGATCGCTCCTGCCGCTCGGTGGTGACGGTGACCGTGATCAGGCTCTCATAGTCGCTCTGGGCGGCGCGCACGATCTCGTCCACCACCATGCCGCGCTCCTTGGCGACGACCGGCGCGGACACCACGTTGACCTCGCCCAGCATCGGCCGCAGCAGGCCGGACAGCACCGCCGAGGTGATCGCCTTGATCTTCATCTCGGCGACGTGGCCCTCATAGGTGATCTCGACCTTGAGGATGCCGCTCTCGGTGAGCTGGCCGGCGAAGGAGCCGAGCTTCTCGGCGAGCGCGATGAAGGGCTTGAGCTTCGGGGCTTCTTCCGCCGTGATCGAGGGGAAGTTGACGGCGTTCGAGATCGCGCCGGTGAGCAAATAGTCCGACATCTGCTCGGCGACCTGCAGCGCGACGTTCTCCTGCGCTTCCGTGGTGGAGGCGCCGAGATGCGGCGTGCAGATCACGTTGGGATGGCCGAACAGCACGTTGGTGTTGGCCGGCTCCTCGGCGAAAACGTCGAAGGCGGCGCCGGCGATTTGCTTGGAATTGAGCGCATCGACCACCGCCTGCTCGTCGACGAGGCCGCCGCGGGCGCAGTTGATCAGGCGCACGCCCTTCTTCATCTTCGCGATCGCGGAGGCGTCGATGATGTTCCTGGTCTTCTCGGTGAGCGGGGTGTGCAGCGTGATGAAATCGGCGCGCCTGAGCAGGTCGTCGAGATCGACCTTCTCGACGCCGATGTCCTTGGCGCGCTCCGGCGACAGGAACGGGTCGAAGGCGACGACCTTCATGCGCAGGCCGAGCGCGCGGTCGGCGACGATCGAGCCGATATTGCCGCAGCCGACCACGCCCAGCACCTTGCCGGTGATCTCGACGCCCATGAAGCGGTTCTTCTCCCACTTGCCGGCCTGGGTCGAGGCGTCGGCCTGCGGGATCTCGCGGGCAAGCGCCAGCATCATTGTGATGGCGTGCTCGGCGGTCGTGATCGAATTGCCGAACGGCGTGTTCATCACGATGATGCCCCTGGCGGTGGCCGCCGGAATCTCGACGTTGTCGACGCCGATGCCGGCGCGGCCGATCACCTTGAGGTTGGTCGCCCTGTCGAGAATCTTGGCGGTCGCCTTGGTCGCGGAGCGGATCGCGAGGCCGTCATAGTTGCCGATGATCTCGGCGAGCTTGTCCTTGTCCTTGCCGAGGTTGGGCTGGAAGTCGACCTCGACGCCGCGATCCTTGAAAATCTGCACGGCAGCGGGAGACAGCGCGTCGGAAATGAGAACTTTGGGCTTGGTCATGAGGATGTGTCCTTCACCGTCCCTGAGGGAGGATCGGCCCGAGGGCCGGAAATGCGTGAGTGACTTGGAGTGAGTGGCTTGGAAGCTTGTTGCTCTCCCTCTCCCCGTTCTTGCGGGGAGAGGATTGGGGTGAGGGGCAGCCACAGGAGAAGTGCTCGTGGAGAGAGCCCCTCACCCGGATCGCTGCGCGACCCGGCCTCTCCCCGTACGAACGGGGACAGGCGAAGAAGAACTTACGCCGCCTTGGCCAGCGTGGCCTTGGTCTCGGCGAAGGCCCAGTCGATCCACTGCGTCAGCAGCTCGACGTCCTTCGCTTCCACGGTGGCGCCGCACCAGATTCGCAGGCCCGCCGGCGCATCGCGGTAATAGGCGAAGTCGTAGCCGGCGCCTTCCTTCTCGACCAGCGCCACCAGCTTCTTGGAGAACTCGGCCTGCGCGTCCTCCGAGAGCTGTGTGATCGCGGGATCGGTGAACTTCAGGCACACCGAGGTGTTGGAGCGGATCGCGGCGTCCTTGGCCAGGAAGTCGATCCAGGGCGTCCTCGCCTTCCAGTCGGCCAGCACCTTGGTGTTGGCGTCGGCGCGCGCGATCAACGCCTTGAGGCCGCCGATCGACTTGGCCCAGTTCAGCGCATCGAGATAGTCCTCGACGCAGAGCATCGAGGGCGTGTTGATGGTCTCGCCGACGAAGATGCCTTCGTTGAGCTTGCCGCCCTTGGTCATGCGGAAGATTTTCGGCAGCGGCCAGGCCGGCTTGTAGGTCTCGAGCCGCTGCACCGCGCGGGGCGACAGAATCAGCATGCCGTGCGCGGCCTCGCCGCCGAGCGCCTTCTGCCAGGAGAAGGTGACGACGTCGAGCTTGGCCCAGTCGAGGGCCTGCGCGAACGCAGCCGAGGTCGCGTCGCAGATGGTCAGGCCTTCGCGGGTCGCGCTGATCCAGTCGGCATTCGGCACGCGCACGCCGGAGGTGGTGCCGTTCCAGGTGAAGACGACGTCGCTCGCAGGGTCGACCTTGGAGAGGTCGGGAATCTCACCGTAAGCTGCGTTCAGCTTGGTGACGTCCTTGAGCTTCAATTCCTTGACGATGTCGCTGACCCAGCCCTCGCCGAAGGATTCCCAGGCAAGCGTGGTGACGGGCCTTGCCCCGAGCAGCGACCACAGCGCCATCTCGACCGCGCCGGTATCGGACGCCGGCACGATGCCGATGCGATAATCAGCCGGCACTTCAAGCACTTCGCGCGTCAGATCGATCGCGAGCTTGAGCTTGGTCTTGCCGACCTTCGCGCGATGCGAACGGCCGAGCGCTGCGTCCTTGAGATTTTGGGCGTTCCAGCCGGGGCGCTTGGCGCAGGGGCCGGAGGAGAAATGCGGCACGGTCGGCCGCGAAGCGGGCTTCGCTACAGTCATGATCTACCCTTCCAGATAGTAAGCCTCCCGTTGGGGGGAGGTGTCCCGCCGCGGCTGATACGGGAATCGGGCAGAGCAGTCAAGAAAGTTCAGGCGTCTCACGCTGGAGTGATGGCAATTCCGGTGCGATTTCGGGGGATTCGACCGCCGCAAGCGCATTCAGCAACTCGGTCGCCTCGCTGATCAACTGCGCGGCGCGGCGGCGGCTTGCCACTTTCAAAACGGATTTGTCATGAGCCTGCACGACGTAGTCGTTGCCGACCTTGATCATCGAATAGGTTGTCATCGAAATCCCCGAACCAACCGAGCCCGGTTTCAGACGCTCCGTAGCATCGTTCGTTCCTGGAACAACCCGGACGACGAACGGGTAGTTTATCGAATATTAAGATGAACGACTACGCGATCCGATTTCGCAGACTGCGCAATGGCAGCTCAAAAGGCTGCATCAAAAGCGCACAGTCATGCCGACATGGCTCGCTGCGAATCCGAGGCGCTTGTAGAAGCGCTGCGCATCGACGCGGCTCGCATGCGTCAAGAGCTCGACGAGATTGCAGCCGCGCGCCTTCGCTTCCGTCACGGCCCATTGCACCAATTGCTCGCCGATGCCGCGGCTGCGGCAATCGGAGGCGACGCGGACGTCCTCGAGCAGACCGCGGATGCCGCCCTGCGAGCTGATGCCCGGCAGGATCGCGAGCTGCAGGCAGCCGACCACCCTGCCCTCGCTTTCGGCGACCACGAGCGTCAGATTGGGATCGCGCTCGACGCGCTCGAAGGCCGCGTAATAGGCTGATGGCAGCGGCGCTTCCACCCGCTCGCGGGCGCGGCCGAGATGATCGTCGGCGAGCATGGCGACGATGGCGGCGACGTCCTCGCGGCGCGCAGGACGGATGATGACGGACTTATCGTTCATGGCAAAGGCCCCGCAACTCAACGCACCGGCGGCAAGCCGAGAGACGCCTCGGCCTCGCCGATCCAGCGACGGACCGCCGGGTACCGGCCGAGATCGAAGCCGCCCTCATGCGCGAGACGGGTATAGGCGAGCAGCGAGACGTCGGCGAGCGACATCTCTTCGCCGGCGAAGAAGCGGTGTGTGGCCAGATGCTGCTCCATGCGGTCGAGCGCCGCATAGCCGCGCCTGACCTTCTCGGGATCGAGCTCGGATGCGCTCTTGCCGAGATAGACGAGCTGGAAGCGGCACACCGCGATGTAGGGCTCGTGGCTGTACTGCTCCCAGAACAGCCACTCGTCCATCTTGGCCGCGGTGAAGGCGTCGCGCGGCAGCAGCACGCTGTCGCGGGCGAGATAGCGGATGATGGCGTTGGACTGCGCCAGCGTGCGGCCGTCATCGAACAGGACGGTAGGCACCTGGCCGGCAGCGTTCATCGCCAGGAATTGCGGCGTGCGGGTCTCGCCCTTCATGGTGTCGACGGCGATCCAGCGATAGGGCAGCGCGAGCTTGTCGCAGACCCACTTCACCTTGAGGCAATTGCCCGAGTTGATGTCGCCGTAGATCCGCATCGCCGCCGCTCCCGCGTTCGCGACAGAGCATCAGGACGATGGGTGGCTGTCAACCGCTGCGGAGACCGATTCAGAACTTGTAGCCGGCGCCGAGACGGAAGTTGTCCAGGCTGACGGAGATGTCCTTCACCTTCGAGAAACCGACATGCTCCCATTCGCCGCGCAGGAAGATGCACTGCCAAAGCGCGTATTCGATCCCGATGCCCGCGGTCCATCCGTACATGAAGCTGTTGGTCCGCTGCTCGGCCTGGGTCAACGGGGTGGTCTGCGACCGGGCGGGGAGTGGATCGTGGTGGTGAACTGTCAGGAGGCCCTGGGTCTCATCCCAGTCGTCCCACGCCTGCCAGGCAACGCTGGCAAATCGCGAGACCTCGGCGCGTCCGACCGCAAGGCCGCCGAATGCGTAGGGCATGAACTCACCACCGTCCCAGCCGACCCGACCACGGAACGTCGCGTAGTCCTTCAGCTTCAGCGACGCGCCGCCGCCGAGCGTGGTGTCGTAGGAGTAGATGTGCCCTTTAGGCACCGTCGAGTCGGCCGGGGCAAGCAACCGACTCATCGAATCGCTTGCCGAGGACGACAGGTTGTTCATGTAGCTGTAGTTGGCTTCGACGCCGAGCACCGCATCGTAATACTGCCAGTTGCGGCCGACGAAGGCGCCAAATCCGGTCGACTGCACGTGGTTCTTCGGCAGCAGCGACCATCCGCCGACCGGGGCCTGAAGCACGCTGTCGCGCAGCATGAAATCAGTCATCGACTTCGGGGCGTGGCTGAAATCGATGTTGGACGTGGCGAAGCCGGCCTGGCCGCCGACATAGAAGCCGTCCCAGTTGTGGCTCGTCTTCGACAGGCCGTCGGTGAAGCCGCCGCGCAGCACGGGCAGGTCCGGCATATCGGCCGCCTGTGCGGCGGACGCCGCTCCCAACACCGCCGCGACCAACCAAAGCCTACGCATTGCAACGCTCCATCAACCCCGAACTTTCGACAGTGATCATGGCTCGTTAACCTTAACCAATGGTTGCACCGGACGCTTTCGACGCCACGAGCAATGAAAAATACGCAAAGCAAAACGGCGCGGGATGATCCCGCGCCGTTAAGAGACGTTAAGCGATGGGGTGAACGATCAGCCCTTGGTGACGAGCGGCGGCGGCGCGTAGACCGCCGGGCTGTTGAGATCCCAGCGCACGCCGAGCTTGAGGTCGTGCGAGGTGATGTCCCTGAACTTGATCGTGGTCGGCCCCGAAATGCTGTTGTCGAAGGCGCGGAAGTTGCCGGGCGCAGCGTCGCCGAGGTTCATGTAGCTGTAGGCCAGTTCGACGGTGAAGCCGGGATTGACCTTGTAGGCGAGACCTGCGTGAGCCGCCCAGGCGAAATTCCACTTTCCGTTGTCGGCGAAGTAAGTGACGCTGTTGCTCAGCGCCCCGGCGTTGATGATCACACCGTCGTCGCGGAAGCCGCTGATCTTGTTGTAGGAGGTGCCGACACCGGCGCCGATGAACGGCGTGACGCACCACCAGGTGCCGAGATCGACATAGCCATTCGCCATGAAGACCCATTCGGACTTGCTGCCGGTAAAGTTGTTGGTCTCGGCGTAGCCGGGCAGAACGAGATTGGCTGCACCGTGCAGGTTGGCCCTTCCGCGCCACTGGCCGGTCACGTCGGCACGAAACCAGTTGTTGAAGCGATAACCGACGCCGAGGTCGAACAACGGCGAGGAGTCGAAGCCAAGGCCCTGGATCGTGAACGGGAGTGCGGTCGTCGGCGCGCTTTCGAAGCTCTTGACGCTCTGGTTGGTCATGCCGACGTCGCCGCGCAGGTACCAGCCGCCGAAGTCGGCGGGCGGCGGCGGCGCGTACATGGGGGGCGGTGCCGCGATCGGCATGTCGGCGGCGAACGCCATGGATGAAATCAGGGTCGCCGCGCCCGCGGCAAGGAGAGACATAACGCTACGCATTGGCTTCGTCCTTATGGCCGGTGAGGCCGAATATGGTGGCCTCACGTTCTGGAAACTCACGGGAGGACGATGGCACCAAATGTTTAAGCGCCACTTAACCCTAATTTTTAAGGTTGATTTTTTCTCACACACACGCGTTTGCATCGCCAGCGTTGCAAAAAAGCAGCGCTTTGCGCGACGCAATTGCTAACGATGTGTGAAGCCGCAACGGGGCGAGAGAGGATGCGTTAACGCCTGTGCTGCGGCAGCTTCGGCAGGAACACCGCAAGCAGCCCGATCGCCGGCAGCCAGGCGCAGACCTGGTAGACGAAGCCGATCGAGGTCCGGTCGGCGAGCTCGCCGAGCACAGCCGCGCCGAGCCCGCCGATGCCGAAGGCGACGCCGAAGAACACGCCGGAGATCATGCCGAAGCGGTGCGGCACCAGCTCCTGCGCGAAGACGATGATCGACGACGTCGTCGAGGAGATGATGAGCCCGATCACCACCGACAGCACGGCGCTGCCGACGAGCCCGGCATATGGCAGCGCCAGCGTGAACGGCAGCGCGCCGACGATCGAGATCCAGATCACGATCTTGCGGCCGAAGCGGTCGCCGAGCGGTCCGCCGAAGAACGCGCCGACCGCGTTGGCGGCGAGGAAGATGAAGAGATAGATCTGCGCCGCCTGGGTCGACACGCCGAAGCGGTCGATCAGATAGAAGATGTAGTAGCTCGACAGGCTCGAGACGTAGAGCTGCTTCGAGAACAAGAGCGCGACAAGCACGAGGAGCGCGACAACGACGCGGCGCGAGCTCGGCCCGCCCGGCTGGGTGTGGACAGGCGCGGCCTTCCTGGCCGTGATCTGCGGCGCGTACCAGCGGCCGATGCGCCAGAGAATGAGGATGGCGAGGAACGCGATGGAGGAGAACCAGGCGATGCTGCCCTGCCCGAACGGCACCACGATCAGCGCCGCCAGCACCGGTCCCATCGAGGTGCCGAAACTGCCGCCGAGCTGGAACACCGATTGCGCGAAACCGTAGCGGCCGCCGGAGGCGAGCCGCGCGATGCGCGCGGATTCGGGGTGAAACACCGCCGAGCCGAGGCCGACCAGCGCGGCGGCGAGGAGGATGACGAGATATTGGTGGGCGACGCTGAGCAGCAAGAGGCCGAAGAAGGTCGAGGCCATGCCGATCGCCAGCGAGAACGGCTGCGCCTTCTTGTCGGTGTAGTGGCCGACCACGGGCTGGAGCAGCGAGGCCGTGAACTGGAAGGCCAGCGTGATCATGCCGATCTGCGCGAAGTCGAGCGCGTAAGTGTCCTTCAGGATCGGATACACCGAGGCGATCAGCGACTGCATGGTGTCGTTGAGGAAGTGCGAGACGCTGATGCCGGCAAGCACGACATAGGCCGGCCCCGCGGCCGCCTTGGCGACGGTGGCATCGACGACGACGACGGGCTCGGTGAGCGTTTCCTCGGAGACGACGACGGGCTTGTTCAAGGGAGCGATTCCGGCGGGCGCGGCGAACCGCCGCTAGTAACGAACTACGATGCAAAGAGCGGCCGAACCACCGCCAATCGCAAATGGCTGGGATGCGCTCGTCTGCCCCTCTCCCCTTGTGGGAGAGGGTGGATCGCCGCGTAGCGGCGAGACGGGTGAGGGGTCTGCCTCTGCGAGTCGACCTAGCAGTTGTGGTCTGGGATAGAACCCCTCATCCGGCGCTTCGCGCCACCTTCTCCCACAAGGGGAGAAGGAAGACACTACGCCGCCGCCTGTCCCAACGCCGAGACGATGGTGTCGACGACGTCCTCGACCAGGAGACGGTCCTCGCCCTCGCCCATGACGCGGATCACCGGCTCGGTGCCGGAGGAGCGGATCAGCAGGCGCCCGTGGCCGTTGAGGCGCCGCTCGCCGTCGGAGATCGCCGATTTGACCTCGGAATCGTCGAGCGGCTTGCCGCCCTTGTGGCGGACGTTCTTGAGGATCTGCGGCAGCGGATCGAAGCGATGGCAGACCTCCGACACCGGCCGGCGCAGCTTCTGCACCACCGCCAGCACCTGCAGCGCGGCGACGAAGCCGTCGCCCGTGGTGGCGTAGTCGGACAGGATGATATGGCCGGACTGCTCGCCGCCGAGATTGTAGCCGCCGCCCAGCATCTGCTCGAGCACGTAGCGGTCGCCGACCGGCGTGCGCACCAGATCGATCCCCTGCTCGTTCAGGAAGCGCTCGAGGCCGAGATTGGACATCACGGTGGCGACGATGCCCGGCCGCGACAGCCGGCCGTCTTCCTTCCAGCTCTGCGCGATCACCGCCAGCAACTGGTCGCCGTCGACGACATGACCGCGCTCGTCGACCAGGATGACGCGATCGGCGTCGCCATCGAGCGCGATGCCGATGTCGGCGCGCAGCTCGCGCACCTTCTTCGACAGCGCGTCCGGCGAGGTCGAACCGCAATCCTTGTTGATGTTGAAGCCATCGGGCTCGACGCCGATCGGCACCACGTCGGCGCCCAGCTCCCACAACGCTTCCGGCACCACCTTGTAGGCCGCGCCGTTGGCGCAATCGACCACGACGCGCAGGCCCTCGAGCGACAGGTCGCGCGGCAGCGTGCGCTTGGCGAATTCGATGTAGCGATCATGCACGCCGTCGATACGGCGGGCACGGCCGAGGCTCGCGCTCTGCGCCAGCCGCTTCTCGATGGGCTCGTCGAGCAGCTGCTCGATCTGCCGCTCGACGTCGTCGGAGAGCTTGAAGCCCTGCGGGCCGAACAGCTTGATGCCGTTGTCCTCGAACAGATTGTGCGAGGCCGAGATCATCACGCCGAGATCGGCGCGCATCGACTTGGTCAGCATCGCGACCGCCGGCGTCGGCATCGGGCCGACCAGCAGCACGTCCATGCCGACGGAGGTGAAGCCCGCGACCATGGCATATTCGATCATGTAGCCGGACAGGCGGGTGTCCTTGCCGATCACGACCCGGTGGCGGTGATCGCCGCGATGAAACGCGAGGCCTGCGGCCTGGCCGACCTTGAGCGCGAGCTCCGGCGTGATCAGTCCGTTGGCGCGGCCCCGAATCCCGTCCGTCCCGAAATATTTGCGACTCATATCGTCCCCCAAGGCCAAACCAGGGACCTCCGACCACAACCTTCGGACGCCCGAACGGGTCCCATCCCTGCCTGGCCGAGGTCTTATAATGCCATTGCACCTAACTTCGATTCAAAAAATATGATGAATCATTACGGAACCGGCGGGCCCGGTACCTCGGTAAGCTATTGTTAACGTTGTGCTTACTGCTGAGGTTCTGAAGCGGAGGCGGAACCGCCTCCTAGCCGGAGCGCTTCACATGACCATCGCCACGGCTCGGCGCGGGCTGGGTGACGTTCACGGGATCGCTGCCCGGAAAGGTCTCTTCCAGGCCCTCCTCCAGCGCGTCGTCGAGGTCCTGCTTCTCCTTGATCTCTTCCGGCGTCGGCCGGCCCTGAGGTCTCGTCATGGCGCACTCCTCTCAAACGATTTGGCTGCGCATCCAACCATGCTAGATGAGCCCTCGATCATCCGATGCAAGACTTCCATACAAGACTTCCGAGACAAGACGAGGCCCGGGAAACGTTCATGAAGCACATCACCTGTATCGACGATCTTCGTGCGCTGCATAAGCGCCGCGTGCCGAAGGCCTTCTTCGACTATTGCGACCGCGGCTCCTATGCGGAGGAAACGCTGCGCGCCAACCGCGAGGACCTGCAGGCGATCAAGTTCCGCCAGCGCATCCTGGTCGACGTCTCCAAGCGCGACACCTCGACCACGATCCTCGGCGAGCGCGCTGCCATGCCGCTGGTGCTGGCGCCGGTCGGCCTGCTCGGCATGCAACATGGCGACGGCGAGATCCATGCCTGCCGCGCCGCGCAGGCCGCCGGCATCCCGTTCACGCAGTCGACGATGTCGATCTGCTCGATCGAGGACATTGCCGCCAATGTCGAGAAGCCGTTCTGGTTCCAGCTCTACGTGATGAAGGACCGCGGCTTCATCAAGGAGCTGATCCAGCGCGCGATCGCCGCGAAGTGCAGCGCGCTCGTGCTGACCGTCGACCTCCAGGTGATCGGCCAGCGCCACGCCGACATCAAGAACGGCATGACCGTGCCGCCGGAATGGTCGCTGGCGAAGCTGATCGATTTCGCGACCAAGCCGTCCTGGGTCGCCGGCGTGTTGCGGGGCAAGCGCCGCACCTTCGGCAACATCGCCGGTCACGTGAAGAATGCCGACGATCTCAACCGCCTCGCCGAATGGACCGCGTCGCAGTTCGACACCTCGCTGAACTGGAAGGACGTCGAGTGGGTCCGCAGCATCTGGCCGGGCAAGCTCATCATCAAGGGCATCCTCGACGTCGAGGACGCCAACGAAGCCGCCAAGACCGGCGCGCAGGCGCTGGTCGTATCCAACCATGGCGGCCGTCAGCTCGACGGCGCGCCCTCCTCGATCGAGGTGCTGCCCGAGATCGCCGACGCCGTGGGCGACAAGATGGAGATCATGTTCGACGGTGGCATCCGCTCCGGCCAGGACGTGATGCGCGCGCTCGCGCTCGGCGCAAAGTCCTGCATGATCGGCCGCGCCTATGCCTATGGCCTCGGTGCCGGCGGCCAGGCCGGCGTCGCCAAGGCGATCGACATCATCCAGAAGGAGCTGCTCACCACCATGGGCCTGTGCGGCGTCAACAGGGTGGACGAGATCGACGATCACATCATTGCGGAAGCGCCGTAATGTGATGAAAAACCGCCGCTTCAAACTCAGCTGTCGTCCCGGCGAAGGCCGGGACCCATAACCACTACAAGAGGTTTGGCGAAGACTGGTAATTGTTCAGCCTTCTCGCGGTACTCACACCTTCGCCCATCGATAGATCACGCGGTGATGGGGTGGACGGCCCCCTACGGCATCAAGTGTGCCAGAATGAGGTTGTCACACACCCATTCACAGGAGCCGT
>NZ_JAFCJJ010000032.1 GCF_018131015.1 Bradyrhizobium diazoefficiens | reverse complement strand
GACGGTTGCGGGTCACTACGGTTCGCTGACGGTCAACGAAGACGGCACCTACAGCTATGTCCCCGATGCCGCCGCGATCAACGCGCTGTCGGCTGGCGACTACGCCGATATTTTCACCGTCCAGACCAGGGATGTCCATGGCGCGACCGGCACGGCGACGTTCACTGTCAACGTGACCGGCGCCAATGATACGCCGACGCTGTCCGCGGTGACGGCCGGTCCGCTGGTGGACACGGCTGCCGTTGACAGTTTCTCCGATATCACGGGAACGCTCGTCGGGGCCGATGCCGACACCGGCGAGACGGCGACGCTGAAATACGCCGTGCTGGATTCGGCCAGCCACGCCGTGACGACGGTTGCGGGTCACTACGGTTCGCTGACGGTCAACGAAGACGGCACCTACAGCTATGTCCCCGATGCCGCCGCGATCAACGCGCTGTCGGCTGGCGACTACGCCGATATTTTCGCGGTCCAGACCAGGGATGTCCATGGCGCGACCGGCACGGCGACGTTCACTGTCAACGTGACCGGCGCCAACGATACGCCGAAGCTGTCCGCGGTGACGACCGTTCCGCTGGTGGACACGGCTGCCGTTGACAGTTTCTCCGATATCACGGGAACGCTCGTCGGGGCCGATGCCGACACCGGCGAAACGGCGACGCTGAAATACGCCGTGCTGGATCCGGCCTGCCACGCCGTGACGACGGTTGCGGGTCACTACGGTTCGCTGACGGTCAACGACGACGGCACCTACAGCTATGTCCCCGACGCCGCCGCGATCAACGCGCTGGCGGCGGGCGACTACACCGATATTTTTACCGTCCAGACCAAGGACGCGCTTGGCGCGACCGGTACGGCGACATTCACGGTCAACGTGACAGGCGCCAACGATGCTCCGGTGATTACGGCTGAAACGAATGACAGCGCCGGCATCAGCGTGAGCGAGACCAATACGGGGCTAGTCAAGGCCGGCACGCTGACGCTCTCGGATGCCGACACCGCCGACCACGTCAGCGTGGCGCTCGATCATGTCAACGTCTATCTCGACGATCAACTGTATACCGACAACGTCGGCGGACTGTCGAACGCGGACCTGCTGAGCGACTTCACCGTCCCGTCCGGCTACATCCTGAATGGCACCGCCACGCAGGCCCAGTTCAACTGGGGGTTCAATTCGCACGGCCAAGCGTTCGACTTCCTCGCCGCCGGCCAGACGCTGACGCTGCAATATACGATCGTGCCGAGCGACGGGCATGCCGCGACAGGTACCGGCAATGGCGTCGTCACCATCACCATCGTCGGCAGCAACGACGCGCCGACGCTCGACAACACGACGCTGGCGTTCGTTGCGGGCGACAACACTGATCCCAGCGGAAGCGCCATCAGCGCTCTCTTCACGGACAAATTCCACGACGTCGACACCGGCGCGAACTTCAAGGCCATCGCAGTCACGTCTGACGCCGCGACGGCCGACCAGGGTGTCTGGCAGTATGAACTCGCCGGAACCAGTCAATGGGTGGATATCGGATCGGTCAGCGACGCGCAGGCGCTCGTGCTGAGCCCGGATACGCTGATCCGCTTCCTGCCGGCCGATGGCTTTACCGGGACGCCGACATCGCTCGGTGTGCATGCCCTCGACGACACCTATGCCGGCGATATCACGTCAGCTTCGGGAGCGGCGACGACCGACATCACGGACGGCAAGGGCGGCACGACGCCGATCTCGGACGCACTCACCACCATCAGCACGGACGTGACCGCGCCGGAGAACGGTCCGGCTGCGAACGGCCCCGTCATCAACACCGAGTTCTTCCACGTCGAGACCAACCACGAGAGCATTCCCGAGACCGACACCATCGTCGGTCTCGTGGTCGACGACACCGATCCCGGCGTCGCGGAGCACGGCTTCACTGTCCAGATTTCGACTGCGCATCCCGATCTCAGCGACGTCGATTTCTATCCGGCGTCCGGCTCGCTGGCCGACGTCAACTCGGGCTTCGATATGGGCGTTACCTACAACCCGACCGGCGCCACCACCAGTCCGAGTGGCGTTTCCCCCGATCCAGATGCCGTGCCGCCGGAGACCGACCAGATCACGCTCATTGTGACGGACACGACCACCGGTCTCCACGACACCGTCAATTTCATCTTCGTCGAGAGCGGCAGCTTCCAGGGCAACCACCTGTACGGCACCGACGGCAAGGACGTCATCTTCGCGGCCGACAACGGCGACGAGCTGACCGGCGGCGCCGGCAAGGACCAGTTCGTCTTCATGCCGCGCGGGTCGGGAAATGACGGCCAGCACACCATCACCGATTTTACGGAGGGGCTCGACAAGATCGACCTGCGCCAGTTCTCGGATGTGGCCTCCATGGATGATCTCACCATCTGCCAGGAGTCCGGAGGTACGCTGGTCAAGTGGACCCAGCAGATCGCTCAGCCCAATGGCCCGCCGGTCACCGAGCACGAGTCGCTGCTGCTGCAGAATATGACTGCAACTCTCCAGCCCACCGATTTCATCTTCGGTACCCATATCGCGTGACGAGCGAACTGGCCTCCTGGAGATCTGCGCCTGCGCCTTGACCGCGGCAAAAAATCCATGATCCTTCGATCTCGGCAATAGAAAATCGCGCGCGAACGTTCCATGATTGATCCGCCAGGCGCGGTACAGGGCGGGAAGTCTTAAGTCACATGAAACGGCTCAGACTGTTGCGGCGGTGGTTTGCGCGGAGGTTCGGCTTCGCGCGGCTGATGTGCCTTGCGCTGCTGGTCGTGTTCGCCGGGCTTCGCCTCTGGGATCCGCCGCCGGTGCAGGAATTGCGGCTGCGCACCTTCGACATGTTCCAGCTGATCGATCCCCGGGACAAGGCGGGGAAGCGGCCGGTCGTCATCGTCGACATCGACGACAAGAGCCTGGCGAAGCTCGGCCAATGGCCGTGGCCGCGCACGCAGATCGCCGACCTGATCCACAACCTCACCAGCAACGGCGCCGTGGCGGTCGGTTTCGACGTCGTGTTCTCGGAAGCCGACCGGCTCAACCCCGATATGGTGGCGAGCCAGATGCGCTATCTGGATGATGCCACCCGCGCCAGGCTGCGCGAGCTGCCGTCCAACGACCAGATCCTCGCCGACGCGATCAAGCGCTCGCGCGTGGTGCTGGGCGAAACCGGGCAGCCGCAGGTCGGCGCCGAACTCGACAAGACGCTGCCCTTCACCGGCGTCGCCACGGTCGGCGAGGAGGGTGCAGAACGCTTCCTGTTCGACTTCCCGGGCCTCTTGCGCAACGTGCCCGTGATCGAGAAGGCCGCCGCCGGCCGCGGCCTGTTCTCGATCAGGAACGACCGCGACGGCCTGATCCGCCGCGTGCCGATGATCATGCGGGCCCAGGGCAACATCATGCCCTCGCTCAGCCTCGAGATCCTGCGCATCGTCACGGGCACGCCGACGCTGCTGGTCCGCACCGACAAGACCGGCGTCCGTGCGATCCGCCTCAAGGGCGTCGAGATCCCGACCGACAAGAACGGGCAGCTTTGGGTGCACTATGCCCGCCACGATCCCTCGATCTACGTCTCTGCCGCCGACGTGCTCGACAACAGCCTGCCGCCGGGCAGGGTCGCCGGCAAGCTGGTGCTGGTCGGCACCTCTGCGGCCGGGCTGAACGACATCAAGACCACGCCGGTGTACAAGAGCATGCCGGGCGTCGAGATCCACGCCCAGGTGCTGGAAAGCGTGATCAGCGGCGCGGTGATCTCGCAGCCGAACTATGCGCTCGGCGTCGAGCTGCTCGCCGCGCTGATCATCGGCATTCTCGTGATCATCGTCACGCCGAATCTCGGCCCGGTGCGGTTGGTGCTCGTCGGCGCGATGTTCGCGGCGGTCCTGGTCGGCACGTCCTGGTTCTTCTATTCGCAGTACCGCTACCTCATCGACTTCACCTATCCGCTGCTGTCGACGACCGCGATCTACCTCACCTTCATCTTCGCCAGCTTCGTGCGAGAGCAGAGGCAGCGCATGCAGATCCGCGGTCACTTCGCGCAATATCTGTCGCCCGTGCTGGTCGAGCAGATGGCGCAATCGCCGGAAAAGGTCGTGCTCGGCGGCGAAGAGCGCGAGCTGACCATCATGTTCTCCGACGTGCGCGGCTTCACCACGATCTCGGAGAGCTACAAGAACGACCCGGAAGGGCTCATCACGCTGATGAACCGCTTCCTGACGCCGCTCACCGACGTGATCATCGAAAAGAGGGGCTACGTCGACAAGTATATGGGCGACGCCATCATGGCGTTCTGGAACGCGCCAGTTGACGACGCCCAGCACGAGATCAACGCCTGCGAGACCGCGGTCCAGATGCTGGAGAAGATCGACGTGGTCAACAAGGAGCGCGAGCAGGAGGCCGCCGCGGGGGGCCACGTCTACATCCCCCTCAATGTCGGCATCGGCCTCAACACCGGCATCGGCGTGGTCGGCAACATGGGATCCGACCAGAAGTTCAACTATTCGGTGCTTGGCGACAGCGTGAACCTGGCCTCGCGCCTCGAAGGCCAGACCAAGGAATACGGCTTCCCGATCATCGTCGGATCGCGCACCGCGCTCGCTGCCAAGGACAAGTTCGCGATCCTCGAGCTCGACTTCATCATGGTCAAGGGCAAGACCGAGCCCGAGGTGATCTACGCCATCGCCGGCCGCGAGGACGTGATGCATTCGGGCGCGTTCCAGCGCCTGCGCAACATCACCATCGAGATGCTCGGCTGCTACCGCAGCCGCGACTGGCCGGGCGCGCTGGACGCGATCGAGCGCGGCCGTCGAAGCGAGGACGCCGACACGTTGGAAAAGCTGTTCGGGCTCTATGAGGCGCGCATCAAGGAGTTCCAGCTCAATCCGCCGCCGCAGGACTGGACCGGGGCGTATGCGCTGCTGACGAAGTAGGGGGGCGCGGTCCTCATCATCGACGTCGTCCTGGCGAAAGCCAGGACTCATTACCCCACGAGGTATTTGCAGCGCCGAACTGCCAACCACCAATCTTCGCCAAATCAAATTCGGTGGCTATGGGTCCTGGCTTTCGCCAGGACGACGCTGGCGTGTTTTGCGTGCGCGCCTCAACAAAACTGTCGTCCCGGCCTGCGCCGGGACGACGGCGTTAATTGTGGCTGCAGACTTCCCCCTCACTCCATCCCGATCGTCGTGAGATCCTGGAACCAGTGCTGGGCCTGGACGAACTGCTTGATCTTCGGCGACAGCGCATGCGGGTTGGTGTCGTGGACGACCCAGACCAGCACGGCGTCGTCGACGACCAGCGCATGCGCCTGCGCCAGCAGCTCGTCCTGTTTGGCGGTATCGAAGGTCTGCTTGGCCTCGTCGATCAGCGCGTCGACCTTCGGGTTCTTGTAGCCGCCCCAGTTGACGCCGACCGGCGCGACCTGGCTCGAATGGAAGAAGCGGACGATGGCGTAGAGCGGGTCGGAGGTGACGTAGGCGATGTTGTTGGCGGTGATGCCGGCGTTCATCTCGTCGGCCGCGCCCTTGCGCCAGTGCGTATATAACGTCTCGAGCTCGACCACCTTGAAGTCGATGTCGATGCCGATCTCCTTGAAGCTCTGCTGCAGGAATTCGTTCATCGGCAGCGACAGCATCTGGCCGGTGCCGCCCTGCGCGATGATGAAGGTGGTCTTCAGCGGCTTTGCCTTGGAGTAGCCGGCTTCCTCGACCAGCTTTTTGGCCGCGGCGAGATCGTATTTCAGCTCGAAGCTCGGCTTGCCGAACCACGGGCTCGACGGGTCGACCTGGCCCTTGGCGGGCTTTGCGAGGCCATTCATCAGGCCCACCACGGCGTCGCGGTCGATCGCAAGATTGAGCGCCTTGCGCAGGCGGATGTCGGTCCAGGGCGAGCCCGGCAGCACGCTGAGGTGATAATTCCAGACATGCGGCGTGACGTTGTCGACGATCTTCATGCCGGCCGCTTTCAGCTGCGGCACGGCGTCCGGCGCCGGCGTCTCGATCAGGTCGACCTGGCCGGCGAGCAGCGCATTGGTGCGCGTGAGCGCTTCCGGCATCGGCACCAGCACGATCTTGTCGGCCTTGGGAATGCGCTTGGGGTTCCAGTAATCCGCATTCTTCGTGAGCTCGGCGAGTTCGCGCGGCACCAGTTTCGTCAGCTTGAACGGGCCGGTGCCCGAAGGCTGGCTTGCGAACTTGTCCCAGTCCTTGCCGAGCTTTTCATACTGCGCCGGGCTCGAGACCAGGAACCACAGCATCTGGTAGGGGAAGAAGGAGTCGACCGTCTTGGTCGTGATCTCCACGGTGAAGTCGTCGATCCTGGCGTAGCTCGCGACGGAGGGGAGACGCGTCTTCACCTGCGCGCTTTGCCGCTTGTCGAACTGCGGTGCCTTGTCATTGAGCACCTTGTCCAGATTCCAGATCACCGCGTCGGCGTTGAACTCGCTGCCGTCGTGAAACTTGACGCCCTTGCGAAGCGTGAAGCGCCATTTGGTCTTGTCGGCATCGTCGACCTTCCATTCGGTGGCAAGGCCCGGCACCAGCTTGCCCGGACGGTCGGCGACGTCCATCTCCCAGGCCACCAGCGGATCGTAGATCGTGTAGGCGGTGAACTGATAGGCGCCGGCGCCGCGGTCCGGCTGGCCGGTCGTCAGCGGAATGTCCGCCATCGAGATGCCGTAGCGCACCACCGTTTCGGCGTGCGCCGGGATTGCGGAAACAGCCAGCGCCAGCACGGCGAGACAGGTGGAAAGTCGGATACGCATGGCCCAGAGCTCCCAGGGAGAAAATCGGGCTCAAACCTGCAATCTTGATGCCAGAATAGGCAGCGCGCCGCCTGTCGGGCTGCGCGATCACAAGGACTTGTCGTCGCAAGGGGGATTTGCAGCATAACTTTCCCCAGTGGCACGGCCATTGCATACTTTTGCATCAAAATTAATCATCGGAAGCCGGAAAGGGACTGTTGCGATGCGTATCAAGAAGACCACACGGGCGGCGCTGATTGTGGCGCTGGCCCTGACGACTGCAGCCGCTTGGCCGCGTGCGGTCAGCGCTGAAACCGTGCTGCGCATCGGCATGACCGCTGCCGATATTCCGCGCACGCTGGGCCAGCCCGATCAGGGTTTTGAGGGCAACCGCTTCACCGGCCTCACCATGTATGACGCCCTGACCGGCTGGGACCTGTCCTCCGCCGAGAAGCCGAGCGTGGTGATCCCGGGCCTTGCGACCGAGTGGAAGGTCGACGACGCCGACAAGACCAAATGGACCTTCAAGCTGCGCCCCGGCGTCACCTTTCATGACGGCACTCCGTTCAATGCCGATGCCGTGGTCTGGAACGTCGAGAAGGTGCTGAAGCAGGACGCGCCGCAATTCGATCCGAGCCAGGTCGGCGTCACCGCCTCGCGCATGCCGACACTGGCCTCCGCCAAGAAGATCGACGACATGACCGTCGAGCTCACCACCAAGGAGCCCGACAGCTTCCTGCCGATCAACCTCACCAACCTGTTCATGGCGAGCCCGGCGAAGTGGCAGCACTTCTACGACAAGGCCGAAGGCGCTGATGCCAAGGCGAAGTCGCAGGCCGCCTGGACCGCCTTCGCCAAGGACGCCGCGGGCACCGGCCCGTGGAAGATGGCGAGTTTTACCCCGCGCGAGCGTCTCGAGCTGGTCAAGAACGCGAACTACTGGGACAAGGCGCGCGTGCCCAAGGTCGACAAGATGGTGCTGCTGCCGATGCCGGAGGCGAATGCGCGCACCGCGGCGCTGCTCTCCGGCCAGGTCGACTGGGTCGAGGCGCCGGCGCCGGACGCGCTGCCCGAGCTCAAGCAGCGCGGCTTCAAGCTCTACGCCAACGAGCAGCCGCATGTCTGGCCGTGGCAGTTCTCCCGCGTCGAAGGCTCGCCCTGGAACGACATCCGCGTCCGCAAGGCTGCCAACCTCTGCGTCGATCGTGAGGGCCTCAAGGACGGCCTGCTCGCCGGCCTGATGGTGCCCGCAAGCGGCACGTTCGAGCCGGGCCATCCCTGGCGCGGCAAGCCGTCCTTCGAGATCAAGTACGACAAGGCGGCTGCCCAAAAGCTGATGCAGGAGGCCGGCTTCGGCCCGTCCAAGAAGCTGACGGTGAAGATCCAGACCTCGGCCTCCGGTTCGGGTCAGATGCAGCCGCTGCCGATGAACGAATATCTGCAGCAGGCGCTGGCCGAGTGCTATTTCGACGTCAAGCTCGACGTCATCGAGTGGAATACGCTGTTCACCAACTGGCGCCGCGGCGCCAAGGACCCCTCGGCCAACGGCTCGAACGCGACCAACGTCACCTATGCGGCGATGGACCCGTTCTTCGCGCTGGTGCGTTTCCTGCAGTCCGGCATGGCCCCGCCGGTCTCGAACAATTGGGGCTTCATCAACGAGCCCAAATTCGATGAACTGGTGAAGAAGGCGCGGCAGACCTTCGATCCCGCCGCGCGCGACGCCGCGCTCGCCGAGCTGCACGCGGCCTCCGTCGACGACGCGGCCTTCCTCTACGTCGCCCACGACGTCGGCCCCCGCGCCATGAGTCCCAAGGTCACCGGTGTGATCCAGCCGAAGAGCTGGTTCATCGACTTCTCGCCGGTGTCGATACAGTAGCTATCTAACGGCTTGCTCAGTGCACCCTCTCCCCTTGTGGGAGAGGGTGGCTTCGCGAAGCGAAGCCGGGTGAGGGGTCTCTCTCCGCGGATACCCCTCGCGCGATTGGAATAACATTCGTCGCGGATAGAGACCCCTCATCCGGCGCTTGCGCGCCACCTTCTCCCACAAGGGGAGAAGGGAAGAAAGAATCCGACGTGCTTGCCTATATCGCCAGACGCATCGTCTACGTCATCCCGATCGTCATCAGCGTAGCGCTGGTGTGCTTTCTGCTCGTGCACATCACGCCGGGCGATCCACTGGTTGCGGTGCTCCCCGCAGATGCCTCGCAGGAGCTTGCTGCGCAGCTCCGCGCCGCCTATGGTTTCGACCGCCCCCTGCCGGTGCAGTTCGGGCTTTGGCTGCTCCGGGCCCTTCACGGCGATCTCGGCAACTCCATCGCGACAGGGCGTCCGGTGCTCGCCGAGGTCATGCGCGCGGTCGGCAACACCGTCACGCTCGCGATCGCAGCCGCCGTCATCGGCTTCACCATGGGCATCCTGCTCGGCCTGATCGCCGGCTATTTCCGCGAGACCTGGATCGACAAGGTCGCGACCTCCTTCGCCATCGCCGGCGTGTCGGTGCCGCATTACTGGCTCGGCATGGTGCTCGTCATCATCTTCTCGGTCCAGCTCAACTGGCTGCCCGCGGTCGGCGCCGGGCCCAACGGCTCCAACTCCTGGGCCTGGGACTGGGCGCATTTGAAATATCTCGTGCTGCCGGCGATCACGACCTCGGTGATCCCGATGGGCATCGTCACCCGCACCGTGCGCGCGCTCACCGGCGACATTCTTTCGCAGGATTTCGTCGAGGCCCTGCGCGCAAAGGGTCTGCATGAGCGCGGCGTGTTCCGCCACGTCATCAAGAACGCCGCGCCCACCGCGCTCGCGGTGATGGGGCTTCAGCTCGGCTACATGCTCGGCGGCTCGATCCTGATCGAGACGGTGTTCTCCTGGCCGGGCTCGGGCTTCCTGCTCAACTCGGCGATCTTCCAGCGCGACCTGCCGCTGCTGCAGGGCACGATCCTGATCCTGGCGCTGTTCTTCGTCTTCCTCAATCTGCTGGTCGACATCGCGCAGGCCGCGATCGACCCGCGCATCAAGCGGGGCTAGCGGGATGAGATCGAGCCCTGGCATCCGCCACACATTCAGTGTCGTCCCGGCGAAGGCCGGGACCCATGACCCCAGGAAGCGGTTGTGCGACGCGACGGCAACCACGAGTCCTCGCCAAACTGCCTTTGGTGGTTATGGGTCCCGGCTTTCGCCGGGACGACGATGGATATCGCCGCAATGAGCGAGCTTCCTCTGTCCGCCACCGCCGATGCCGCGCTGCAGGCCGCACCCGCGACCAGGGCGCGCGGCTATTGGGCGACCGTCGGCCGCCGCATCACGCGCGACAAGGTCAGCATGGTCTGCGCGCTGGTGCTGCTGCTGATCTTCCTGTCCGCGATCCTGGCGCCGTGGCTCGGCCTGGAAGATCCCTACAAGGGCTCGATGATCCGCCGCCTGCGCCACATCGGCACGGCCGGCTATCCCCTCGGCACCGACGAGCTTGGCCGCGACATGCTGGCGCGGCTGATCTATGGCGGGCGGCTGTCGCTCGTCATCGGCATTTTGCCCGTGATCCTCGCCTTCTGCATCGGCACCTCGCTCGGCATCATCGCCGGCTATGTCGGCGGCCGGCTCAACACCGCGATCATGCGCACCATCGACGTGTTCTACGCTTTCCCCTCCGTGCTGCTGGCGATCGCGATCTCCGGCGCGCTCGGGGCCGGCATCCTCAACTCCATCGTGGCGCTCACCATCGTGTTCGTGCCGCAGATCACCCGCGTCGCCGAAAGCGTCACCACCGGCGTGCGCAACATGGATTTCGTCGAGGCCGCGCGGGCGTCGGGTGCGGGCGCCCTGACCATCATGCGCGTCCACATTCTCGGCAACGTGCTCGGCGCGATCTTCGTCTACGCCACCAGCCTGATCTCGGTCTCGATGATTCTGGCCGCGGGCCTCTCCTTCCTCGGCCTCGGCACAAAGCCGCCGGAGCCGGAATGGGGCCTGATGCTGAACACCCTGCGCACCGCGATCTACGTCAATCCCTGGGTCGCGGCGCTGCCGGGCGCGATGATTTTCGCGGTGTCGATCTGCTTCAACCTGCTCTCGGACGGCCTGCGCAGCGCCATGGACATCAGGAACTGACGATGGTGAAAACGACGCAGACTCCAACAGCGGCGCCGGTGCCACACCTCTCCCGAAGGGAGAGGTCGGAGTCCGCGGCCATGAGCGAGAGCAAGAGCAACACCTCCGTTGAAATGCTGGAGCCCGTCGAAGATGTCGGCGGAGT
Organism: Bradyrhizobium diazoefficiens; assembly: GCF_018131015.1. GTDB lineage: Bacteria > Pseudomonadota > Alphaproteobacteria > Rhizobiales > Xanthobacteraceae > Bradyrhizobium > Bradyrhizobium diazoefficiens_B. Next base: position 69,439 of record NZ_JAFCJJ010000032.1, on the reverse strand, counting down.
TGCGCAGCCGTTGCTGAGGGTCAGCGGCCTGACAAAACATTTTCCCGTGCGCGGCGGGCTGTTCGCGGCCAAGCGCACCGTGCGTGCGGTCGACAATGTCTCCTTCACCGTCGCCAAGGGCGAGACCGTCGGCATCGTCGGCGAGTCCGGCTGCGGCAAGTCCACCACCGCGCGCCTGCTGATGCATCTGATGCCGCGCGATACCGGTGACATCATCTATGACGGCATGACCGTCGGCCGTTCCCTGTCCTTGCGCGAGTTGCGCCGCGGCATGCAGATGGTGTTCCAGGACTCCTATGCCTCGCTCAATCCGCGCCTGACGATCGAGGAATCGATCGCGTTCGGTCCGAAGGTGCATGGCATGGCCGACGGCGCGGCCCGCGCACTTGCCCGCGAGCTGCTCGGCAAGGTCGGCCTGCGGCCGGAGAATTTCGCCAACCGCTATCCGCACGAGATCTCCGGCGGTCAGCGCCAGCGCGTCAACATCGCCCGCGCGCTGGCGCTGTCGCCCCGGCTGGTGATCCTCGACGAGGCGGTCTCCGCGCTGGACAAGTCGGTCGAGGCTCAGGTGCTCAATTTGCTGGCCGACCTCAAGCGCGAGTTCGGCCTCACCTATCTCTTCATCAGCCACGATCTCAACGTGGTCCGCTACATCTCTGATCGCGTGCTGGTGATGTATCTCGGCGAGGTCGTCGAGCTCGGCCCCGTGGACGAGGTCTGGGACAGGCCTGCGCATCCCTACACACGCGCGCTTCTTGCTGCGATGCCGTCCTCCGATCCGGACCGCCGCACCGAAAAGCCGCCGATCACGGGCGATCCGCCCAACCCGATCGATCCGCCCTCGGGCTGCCGCTTTCACACCCGTTGCCCGTTTGCGGAGCCGCTCTGCGCAAATGCGACACCAAAGCTCACGGCACTCGATAGAATGGGTCACGAGGCCGCGTGCCACATGGCGATCCCGGGTTCGGGCCACGCCAACGCGCCCCGAGAGGAAACCGCATGACGAGACCGACCGCAAGAGAGATCAAGCCGATCGCGCAAACCGCCGGCGTCCCTGTCGATGACGAGATCGCCACCCGAATCTCCAATTCCATCGGGCCGGCCTTCGAAGGCTTTGCGGCCATCGCTGGCACGCTGCCGTTTGACCTCGAGCCAGCGCTCTACGTCAACGCCCAGACCGCGAAGGCCGCGAAATGAGCACCGAGCCTGCATTGATGACGCTCACCGAGGTCGCGCGCGCGATCGCGATGAAGCAATTGTCCTCGCATGAGGTGACCCGCGCGCTGCTGCAGCGCATTGCGCAGTGGCAGCCGCATCTCAACGCCTTCATGTCGATCGAGGCGGAAGCGGCGCTGAAGGCGGCCGAGGCCGCCGACGCCGAGCTCGCCAAGGGCGAGGCGCGCGGCCCGCTGCATGGTGTGCCGCTGGCGCACAAGGACATGTATTACGACGCCGGCCACGTCGCGACCTGCGGTTCGCTGATCCGCCGCGACTTCGTGCCGACCGTGACGTCGACCGCGTTGCAGCGGCTGAAGGACGCCGGCCAGATCCGGCTCGGCACGCTGCATCTGGCCGAGTTTGCCTATGGCCCGACCGGCCACAACGCTCATTACGGCCCGGTGCGCAATCCCTGGAACGTCGCGCACATCACCGGCGGCTCGTCCTCGGGCTCCGGTTCCTCGGTCGCGGCGCGCCTGACCTATGCGGCGCTCGGCTCCGACACCGGCGGCTCGATCCGCATGCCCGCGCATTTCTGCGGCGTCACAGGGCTGAAGACGACGGTCGGCCGCGTCAGCCGCGCCGGCGCGATGCCGCTATCGCAGTCGCTCGACACGGTCGGCCCGCTCGCCCGCAACGCCGAGGACTGCGCGCTGCTGCTGGCGCTGATGGCCGGCGCCGACCCTGCGGATCCCACCTGCAGCCACGAGGCGCTGTCAGACTATGTCGGCGCAACCAAGGGCTCACTGAAGGGCCTCAAGATCGGCGTGCCCGCGTCCTTCTATGTCGACGATCTCGACAGCGACGTCGGCCGCGTGCTGGACGAGACCATCGCCGTCTTGAAGCGCGAGGGCGCCGACATCGTCAAGGTCGAGCTTCCCGACCAGCGGCAACTGTCGGCGGCGAGCCAGCTCGTGCTCGCGGCCGAGGCTGCCGCCTTCCACAAGCGCTGGATGATCGAGCGGCCGCAGGATTATGGCCCGCAGGTCTTGATGCGGCTGCAGAACGGCCTCGCCGTTCCCGCCATCACCTATCTCGAGGCGATGCGCTGGCGCGGGCCTGCGCTTGCCGCCCACAATGCCGCGACGACCGGCGTTGACGCGATTGTCGCCCCGGCGTCGCCCATACCGGCGCCGACGATTGCGGAGAGCGACGTCGGCGGCGGGCCCAACGCGCATGGGCTGTTGCAGCGGCTGACGCTGTTCACCCGCCCGGTGAATTTCCTCGGCCTGCCGTCGCTCACAGTACCGTCGGGCTTCGCCAGGAGCGGCCTGCCGATCGGCATGCAGCTCATCGGCCGCTCCTTCGACGAGGCCACCCTGCTCACCATCGGCGCCGCGTTCCAGCGCGTGACCGACTACCACGACCGGGTACCCAAACTGCCGTCATGACAAATCTCGTCGACATCTCGGGCCTCAACATCCGCTTCACCGGCGAGCGCACGGTCTATGCCGTGAACGATCTCAGCCTCTCGCTCGGCAACAGCGAGGTGCTGGGCCTGCTCGGCGAGTCCGGTTCGGGCAAGAGCGTGACCCTGCGGGCGCTGATGCGGCTCTTGCCGAGGAAGCGCACGCAGATTGCGGGCACCGTCAACGTGATGGGTCGCGATGTGCTCGCCATGAACGATGAGGAGCTGTCGTCGTTCCGCGGCCAGACCGTGTCGATGATTTTCCAGGAGCCTGCGCTCGCGCTCGACCCGGTCTACACCATCGGCGCGCAGATCGCCGAAAGCGTGGTGCGCCACGAGGGCAAGAGCCTTGCTGAGGGGCGGGCACGTGCGCTGGAGATGCTGGAGGTCGTGCGCATTCCGTCCGCAAAACGGCGGCTGGACGCCTATCCGCACGAGATGTCCGGCGGCATGCGCCAGCGCGCGATGATCGCGCTGGCGCTCGCCTGCCGGCCGAAGATCCTGCTGGCGGACGAGCCGACCACCGCACTCGATGCCACCGTGCAGATCCAGATCCTGCTGCTGCTGCGCGAGCTGCAGCGCGAGTTCGGCATGTCCGTCATCTTCGTCACCCACGACATCGGCGTCGCCATCGAAATCTGCGACCGCGTCGCGGTGATGTATGCCGGCCAGATTGTGGAGCAGGGCACGCTGCGCGACATCGTCCGCTCGCCGGTGCACCCCTATGCCAAGGGGCTGCTCGCCTCCACCATCCATGGCGCGAGGCGCGGGGCACGGCTCGAGACTATTCCCGGAACCCCGCCGTCACTGGCCGAAAAGCCCCAAAACTGCTCCTTCGCCCCGCGCTGCGCCGCGGCCCAGCCGCGCTGCCTGGAGCAATTGCCGCCAAATGTGCAGGTCGGACCGGGCCGGGCGGCCAGATGCGTGCTGGCGGAGCCGGTCACGATGCCGTCATAATATCCGCGCCGAGCGGCCCGTTCGGGCCCCCGCCGCCTATCAGTGCATGGGGTTGTTTTCGACTTTTTTGCCAGGGCGTCCCTTCCTCGCCGGTTCCGCCCGGTTTCAGGCGGCCGGAACCTCGACGGGCTGGGGCGTGGCGCCGACCTCTGCTATAAAAATTCCGAAAAGTGTGAAATACCAGACTTGTCCGCAGGGTCCGCAGGGCTAGATGTGGCTTGGGGGCTTCGACCCAATTCGACCTCGTTGAGCGCCGGGAGAACACCATGTTAATCCGGGTCGGGTACCCCTTGCCGATGGAATCAGGGCCTTTGCCCCTCACCCGAAAGAGATCAGATTGATGGCAGCCGTTCCCGGCCTCCGCCGTTCAGAGCTCGGTGACGCGTTGCGCGCCTGTCGTTCGGCCTTCATCGGCGTCGGCCTGATGAGCTGCATGATCAACCTGCTCTATCTGACCGGGTCGATCTTCATGCTGGAGGTCTACGACCGGGTGCTGCCCAGCCGTAGCATCCCGACGCTGGTCGGCCTCATTATCCTCGCCGGCGGGCTCTACATCGCGCAGGGTGTGCTCGACATGATCCGCGTGCGCATCCTCGGGCGGGTCGGCACCGCGCTCGACGAAGCCCTCAACAAGCGCGTGTTCGACACCATCGTGCGCCTGCCGCTCCTGGTCGGAAACCGCAACGAGGGACTGCAGCCGCTGCGCGACCTCGACAATGTCCGCTCCTTCCTCGGCGGCATGGGGCCGAGCGCATTCTTCGACCTGCCCTGGCTGCCGCTCTATCTCGGCATCTGCTTCGCCTTCCACGTCATGATCGGGCTGACCGCGCTGGTCGGCGCCATCATCCTGGTCGGGTTGACGGTGGTGACCGAGTTCATGTCCCGCCAGCCGGCGAAGGACGCGATGGGGCTTGCGGCCCAGCGCAACGATCTCGCCCTGTCCAGCCGCCGCAACGCCGAAGTCATGGTCTCGATGGGCATGAGCGGCCGGATGAACCGGCGCTGGAGCGAGGCCAACGAAAAATATCTCGCCGGCAATCAGCGTGCGAGCGACGTCGCCGGCGGTCTCGGCGCGATCGCGAAGGTGTTGCGCATGATGCTGCAATCGGCCGTGCTCGCGGTCGGCGCCTATCTGGTCGTCTATCAGGAAGCGACCGCGGGCATCATCATCGCCGGCTCGATCCTGTCGGCGCGCGCGCTCGCACCGGTCGATCTTGCGATCGCACACTGGAAATCCTTCGTCGCGGCGCGCCAGAGCTGGCACCGTCTCAGCCGGCTCTTGGAGCAGATGCCGGCGCAGACGATGCCGACCCAGTTGCAGCCCCCCACCAGCCGGCTCGCCGTCGAGGGCGTCGCCATGGTGGCGCCGGGCGACCAGCGCCTGATCGTCCAGGACGTCAACTTCGCGCTTTCCGCCGGTGACGGTCTTGGCGTCATCGGGCCGAGCGGGTCCGGCAAGTCATCGCTGATCCGCGCGCTGGTCGGCGTCTGGAACCCGGTGCGCGGCAAGGTGCGGCTCGACGGCGCGGCGCTCGACCAGTGGTCGTCGGACGCGCTCGGCCGCCATATCGGCTATCTGCCGCAGGACGTCGAGTTGTTCGGCGGCAGCATCGCGCAGAACATCTGCCGCTTCGATCCCGACGCGACCTCCGACGGTATCATCGCCGCGGCGAAAGAGGCCGGCGTGCACGAGATGATCATCAAGATGCGCGAGGGCTACAACACCCAGGTCGGCGAGCAGGGCACCTCGCTCTCCGCCGGTCAGGCCCAGCGCGTGGCGCTGGCGCGCGCGCTGTACGGCAATCCGTTCCTGATCGTGCTGGACGAGCCCAATTCCAACCTCGATACCGAGGGTGACGAAGCGCTGACCCGCGCGATCCGTGCGGCGCGCGAGCGCGGCGCCATCGTCGTCGTGGTGGCGCATCGCCCGATCGGGGTCGAGGCGGTCGACCAGATCCTGGTGCTGCGCGACGGCCGCATGCAGGCCTTCGGGCCGAAGGAGCAGGTGCTGGCGCAAGTTCTCCAGCCGCGCGTCGCGCCGTCGACGCCGATCAAGATCGTCAGCGAAGGCGGGGTGGTCAAGCCATGAGCACGATGACCATCGGCGGGCCGAAGCCGGACGCGCAGAAGACCGTGCGGCAGTCGATCCGGTTTCACCTGCTTCTTGGCCTGGCGATCGTGGTGGTGCTGGTCGTCGGCCTTGGCGGCTGGGCGTCGACGGTGCTGATCTCGGGCGCTCTGATCGCGCCGGGCCAGGTCGTGGTCGAATCCAACGTCAAGAAGGTGCAGCATCCGACCGGCGGCGTGGTCGGTGAATTGCGCGCCCGCGACGGCGACGTGGTCAAGTCCGGCGACATCGTGGTGCGGCTGGACGACACCGTCACCAAGGCCAACCTCGCCATCGTTACCAAGAATCTCGATGCCGCGCAGGCGCGCGCGGCGCGGCTCCAGGCCGAGCAGCGCGGTGTCGACAAGATCGAGTTCCCGCAGGCGCTGCTCGATCGCGGCGCCGATCCCGATGTCAAGGCGCTGCTCTCCAGCGAAAGCAAGCTGTTCGACGTCCGCGTCAACGGCCGCGCCGGCCAGAAGGCGCAGCTTCGCGAGCGCATCCAGCAGCTCAACGAGGAGATCGAGGGGCTCTCGGCGCAGGAGAAGGCCAAGGACAAGGAAATCGCCCTGGTGCAGCAGGAGCTCACCGGCGTGCGCGATCTCTACGACAAGCACCTGGTGCAGCTCTCGCGCCTGACCACGCTCGAGCGTGACAGCGCCCGCCTCAACGGCGAGCGCGCGCAATACATCGCCTCGCGGGCGCAGGCCAAGGGCAAGATCACCGAGACCGAGCTCCAGATCATCCAGGTCGACAAGGACATGGTGAGCGAGGTCTCCAAGGACCTGCGCGAGACCAACGACAAGATCGGCGAGCTGATCGAGCGCAAGGTCGCGGCCGAGGACCAACTCCGCCGCGTCGACATCCGCGCGCCGCAGGACGGCATGGTGCTGCAGTCGACCGTGCACACGGTCGGCGGCGTCGTCACCGCGGGCGACACGCTGATGCTGATCGTGCCGCAGGCCGACGACCTCCAGGTCGAGGCCAAGGTCAATCCGATCGACATCGACAAGCTCCAGATCGGCCAGAAGACGCTGCTGCGCCTCTCCGCCTTCAACCAGCGCACCACGCCCGAGCTCAACGGCGTCGTCAGCCGCGTCTCGCCCGACGTCACCACCGACCAGCGCACCGGCCAGAGCTATTACACCATCCGCGTCTCGATGCCGGCGGCGGAGGTCGCCCGCCTCGGCGAAGTCAAGCTGATTCCCGGCATGCCGGTGGAAGCCTTCGTCCAGACCGGTGACCGCACCATGCTGTCCTATCTGATGAAGCCGCTTCACGACCAGCTGATGCGGGCGTTCCGGGAGAGGTGACGCGCGAAAGCGTGCCATCCCGGAGCGTGAGCCGCATACTCGCTGTCATCGCCCGGCTTGACCGGGCGATCCAGTATTCCAGAGACGGCTGTGATTGAACCGAGAGGCCGCGGCGTACTGGATGCCCCGGTCAAGCCGGGGCATGACAACGGTGTGTTGTGATGCGCAGGCGGCTCCTCACTGACGGCGTGGCGTCGTTCTTGCTATAGTTCGACCAAAGCCACAGCAACCCGGCGTCGAACGATGCAATCCCCACCGACCATCGCCACCGAATCCTTCTCCGACGCGCCTGCCGCCGTCGCCCGGCTCGAGGAGATCTACGAGCGCAACACGAGATTCCTGCGCGAGCGGTTCGAGGCCTACGTCAACGGCGAAGCGATCACGACGCGGGTGCGGGCATATTATCCGTTCGTCCGGCTCACCACTGCGACGCATGCGCGGCTCGATTCACGGCTCGCTTATGGCTTCGTCGCCGGTCCCGGCGTGCACGAGACCAGCGTGACGCGGCCCGACGTATTCCGGAGCTATCTCACCGAGCAGATCGGATTGTTGATCCAGAACCACGGCGTGCCCGTCGAGATCGGCGAGTCGGCCGAGCCGATCCCGATCCACTTCGCATACCGGCGCGACATCAACATCGAGGCCGCCATCACCACCAGTGAGAACTCGCCGGTGGCGCGGTCGCTGCGCGATGCCTTCGACGTGCCCGACCTCGCCACCATGGACGATGCCATCGCCGACGGCACCTTCGAGCTTAAGCCCGGCGCGCCCGAGCCGTTGTCGCTGTTCCGCGCGGCCCGGGTCGATTACTCGCTGCGCCGGCTCTATCACTACACCGGCACCGACCCCGAGCATTTCCAGAATTTCGTCATCTTCACCAACTACCAGTTCTATGTCGACGCCTTCGCGCAGCTCTGCCAGCAACGGCTCCAGTCCGGCGAGGCCGGCCTCGAGGCGTTCGTCGCGCCCGGCAATCTGATCACGCGCCATGGCGGCGCAACGAGCGGCACCGCGCCGGTTCGCATGCCGCAGATGCCGGCGTTCCATCTGGTCGAGCCCGGCTATCGCGGCATCACCCTGATCAACATCGGCACCGGTCCCTCGAACGCGCGCAACGTCACCGACCACGTCGCGGTGCTGCGGCCGCATGCCTGGCTGATGCTCGGCCATTGCGCGGGGCTGCGCAACACCCAGCGGCTCGGCGACTACGTGCTGGCCCATGGCTATGTGCGCGAGGACCACGTGCTCGATCGCGAGCTGCCGCTGTGGGTGCCGATCCCGGCGCTGGCGGAGATGCAGGTCGCGCTGGAAGACGCAGTCGAGGACGTCACCGGCCTCGAAGGCTTCGAATTGAAGCGCCTGATGCGCACGGGCACTGTCGCCAGCGTCGACAACCGCAACTGGGAGATATCAGGCCCCGAGGTGATCCGCCGGATGTCGCAATCGCGCGCGGTCGCGCTCGACATGGAATCGGCCGCGATCGCCGCCAACGGCTACCGGTTCCGCGTGCCCTACGGCACGCTGCTCTGCGTCTCCGACAAGCCGCTGCATGGCGAGATCAAGCTCGCGGGCATGGCCAGCGAATTCTATCGCCGCCGTGTCGGGCAGCATCTCGACATCGGCATGAAGGCGCTGGAGCGGCTCAAGCAGCAGGAAACGGAGCGTCTGCATTCGCGCAAGCTCCGCAGCTTTGCCGAAGTCGCGTTTCAATGAGGCGCTTGTCTGCCGCGATCGCAAGGACAGCAGAACTGTCTCACGCGTTGACGTCTCTGTGAGGACGGTCCCCGGAATATCGAGACGAGGTCAGGGTTAACACGTCGTCCGGGGCCGCATCGATCGAGAGGGAGACGGAGATGATCGCAACGATGATCAAGTTCCTTGCATTGGGCGGCGCGGTTGCAGCGTTGCTGGCAGTTCCGGCATATGCCGCCGGGGGAGGCGGGGGCGGTGGAGGCGGCGGGGGCAGCGATCCCTATGGCAGCTCCTATTCGACGCCGAGCACTGCCCAGCCGGCCTATCCGAAGCGCTCGGGAACGAAGGCGACCCACAGGGGCAGAAAGCCCAGCAATCAATCCAGCATCGACGACCCTGCTTTCGCGGCCGGCTATCGCGTGGCCTACGACACCATCTACGAGCGCAACGACTATGCGGCCGCGATCGAGCAGTTGAAGTCGCTCGGTCACGACGACCATCCGAATGTCGCCAACCTGATCGGCTATTCCTACCGCAAGCTCGGCGATTACGAGCAATCGCAGGTCTGGTACCAGCGTGCGCTGAAGGCCGATCCCAACCACGTCCTGACCTGGCAGTACTACGGGTTGTGGCAGCTCGAGCAGGGCAACCGCGAGCAGGCGCTGTATCACCTGAGCCGGATAGCCGAGATCTGCGGCACGGATTGCGAGGAGTACAAATCCCTGGCCGCGGCGCTGGCGAAGCCGACGGGGACCGCGCTCGTCTACTGACCCTGGGGTGACAAGGCGCCGGAATTTCTGCATTGTCCCGTTCGGGGGCGCGAACGGGACAATCGGATGCCGCTGGCGCGCGACAGGATCGTCGGCCATGACCTCGAACGTCTGGCCTTCCGCTTCACCATGATGAACGACGGCGATGTCGTTCAGTGCCAGATCAGCGACGCCGCGATGGACGAACTCGCGGGCATGCAGGGCACCGAGAGCAGCGCGCGCCAGGCGCAGTTTTTGTCGCTGCGCGAGACCATCGAGCGGATCGCCTCCGACGTCTACGACGAGGCGCCGCGGTTCAAGGGCTATGTCGTGCGGATTTTCGTGCGGCATCTGGAGCGATAGGTGCAACGTCGTCCTGGCGAAAGCCAGGACCCATACCGCGGAATCCATCGATAGCGCGAAATGCCAATCCCGAACGACCAGTCCTCGCCAAACCTCTCCCTGGGGTAATAGGTCCTGGCTTTCGCCAGGACGACACCGAAGGTGAGGCGCGGCCACTCCGTCTCACATTCAGCAACGACGCGGTCTCACTCCTCCAGTTTCCTCAGCAGCAGCTTCAGCGCCGTCGCCGCGAACACCTGCATGTTGGCGAAGCGGTCATCGCTCGCCGTCTCCAGCGTCATCACGTCCGCGACCGGCCCCGCGACCGCCATGCAGCTGTGGCCGGCGGCATCGCCGTAACGGTTGCCGGTGGGCCCGGCGGCGCCGGTCTCGGACAGGCCCCAGTCGCAGTTGAAGCGGCGGCGCATCTGCTCGGCGAGGAGTTTGGCATAAGGTTCCGAGGAGGATCGGAAGCCCAGGCTCTTCATTCCTTCATCCGAAATATCCATCAGTGCGCGCCTGGCGTCGCGAGTATAGACCACGGCCCCACCGAGGAAATAGGCGGACGCACCGGGCACTGCGAGCAGACTGGCCGAGATCAGTCCGCCCGTCGAGGATTCCGCAACCGCAATGGTCTGTTTGCGCGCAATCAGTTTGGCCGCAACCTGTTCCGCGATGCCGACGAGCTCTTTCATCCCCAAAACCTCTCATTCCCTCGCAACCGAGCCCAGCCTTCCTAGCATATGACAGCGGCCTTGGCTGAGTTGCGGGCGGCGGGCAGGCCTGCTTGAATGTCAGGCACGAGACGGGGCGGCCAGGCCAGCCTCGCGAAGACGCGACGAGGAAATGTGAAGGAGACGTCATGGCGTCCCTGATCGCCGGCGGGGTGGATTGCGACGTGCATCCGGCCGTGCCGCATCTGACCAGCCTGCTGCCGTATCTGAGCGATTACTGGCGCGACCAGGTGACGACGCGCGGCATGGTCGATCTCGTCTCGCAGTCCTATCCCGCGCGATCGCCGGTCACGGCGCGCCCGGACTGGCGCCCCGACACCGGCAAGCCGGGCGAGCGCTTGGAGGACATGCAGCGCCATGTGCTCGATCCCTTTCAGCTCAGCCACGCCATCTGCAACCCGCTCTATGGCGTGCAGATGGTGTTTTCGGAGGACATGCAGGCCGCGTTCTGCCGCGCGCTGAACGATTGGCTGGCGAAGGAATGGCTCGATCGCGATTCCCGGCTGCGCGGCTCGATCGTGATCCCCACGCAAAGCGTCGAGAAGGCCGTCGCCGAGATCGAGCGTTGCGCGCCGGACAGGCGCTTCGTGCAGGTGCTGATGCTGGTGATGGGCGATACGCCGCTCGGCAAGCGCGCGCTGTGGCCGATCTATGAGGCCGCGGAACGGCTCGATTTGCCGGTCGGCATTCACGCCGGTTCCGCCTATCACAATCCACCGACCGCGGTCGGCTGGGGCTCCTATCACATCGAGGATTATGTGGGCCAGGCCCAGGCGTTCCAGACCCAGCTCACCAGCCTGATCGTCGAGGGCGTGTTCGCCAAATATCCGCGGCTGAAAATGGTGATGCTCGAGTCCGGCGTCTCCTGGATCTCGCCCTTTCTCTGGCGGCTGCACAAGTTCTGGCGCGGGGTGCGGATGGAGACGCCCTGGGTCGATCGCGCGCCGCTCGAAATTGTGCGCAGCAACATCCGCTTCTCGTTACAGCCATTTGATGCGCCGCCGGACCAGGCGACATTAATTCGCCTGTTTGATCATATGCAGTCGGACGAATTGGTCCTATTCTCCACGGACTATCCGCACTGGCAGTTCGACGGCCAGGACGCGCTGCCCGAGGGTCTCCCCCCCGATCTCGTGCGCAAGATCATGATCGACAATCCTCACGCCACCTATCCCCGCCTGACTTAGCCCGCTGCCAAAGGAGGCATGGCGATGAACATCCAGTTCCGCGAAGGTACCGAAGCTGCTTCCCCCGTCACCGCGAAGACCGCGATCGCGGACTGCGACATCCATCCGGCGCGCGCAACCCGCACCGAGCTTTATCCCTACCTCGCCAAGCGCTGGCAGCATCATCTCGAGGTCTATGGCGTCCATGCCTATCAGGGCATGATGGAAGGTCCGCCCTATCCGAAGGCCCAGCCCAATGCCTCGCGCCGCGATGCCTATCCGCCGGAGGGCGGGCCGCAAGGCTCCTCGCTGTCCTTCATGCAGCAGCAACTGCTCGATCCGAACAACGTGCAGCTCGGCGTGCTCAACCCGCTCAACACCGGGCAGGGCATCCGCAACCACGAGCTCTCGGCCGCGCTGTGCTCGGCGATCAACGACTGGCAGATCGACAAATGGACCAGCAAGGACAAGCGCCTGAAGGCCTCGATCGTGGTCGGCAATGAGGACGGCCTGTCGGCCGCTGCGGAAATCCGCGAGCGCGCCGGCGACAAGAATTTCGTCCAGGTGCTGCTGCTCAGCCGCAATGTCGAGCCGCTCGGCCAGCGCCGCTATTGGCCAATCTACCAGGCGGCGGAAGAGGCCGGTCTTCCGGTCGGCGTCCACGCCTTTGGCTTCGGCGGCAATCCGATCACCCCGTCGGGCTGGCCGTCCTATTACATCGAGGAGATGGTCGGGCATTCGCAGTGCCAGCAATCGGCGCTGGCAAGCCTCGTGCTCGAAGGCGTGTTCGAGCGCTTTCCGAAACTGAAGATGGTGATGATCGAGGCCGGCTTCGGCTGGGCGCCGTCGCTCGCCTGGCGGCTCGACAAGGTCTGGCAGCGCCTGCGCAGCGAGGTGCCGCATGTGAAGCGGCCGCCGTCGGAATATATCCGCGAGCAGGTGTGGTGGACGACGCAGCCGATGGAAGATCCCGAGCGGCGCGAGGATTTGTTCGACGTCATCGAATGGATCGGCTGGGATCGCCTCCTGTTCGCGACCGACTATCCACATTGGGATTATGACGAGCCGTCGCGCGTGCTGCCGGCCGGCGTGAGCGAGGCCAATCGCGAGGCGTTTTACCTGGGCAATGCGCGCAAGCTCTACGGAATGAGTTGATGGCGCGACATGTGATTGCGTCGGTCGACGAGCTCCCGCCCGGCACACGAAAATTCCTGGAGATCGAGGGACGGCCGATCGCGGTCTTCAACATCAAGGGCGAGTATTTCGGTCTGATGAACCGCTGTCCGCATCAGGGCGCGGCGCTGTGCGAGGGCCCGCTAATCGGGCTCGCGCAGTCAACCAACCCTGGCGAGATCGAATATACCAAGCTCGGCGAGATCATCCGCTGCCCCTGGCACGGCTGGGAGTTCGACGTCCGCACCGGCCAATCCTACTGCGACCCCCGCCGCTTCCGCGTGAAGGCGTATCCCGCGCATGTCGAGCCGGGCGCGAGCGTGGTCAAGGGTCCGTATGTCGCTGAGACGATTCCGGTCAGGATCGAGAGCGACTACGTCGTGGTCGAACTGTAATCTTGCCGCATCGGGACTGCACTCCCTCGCCCCGCAAGCGGGGAGAGGTGAAGAACAAGCAGCGCATGCTGCGCCGACGGCATCATTTTTCAGGCCTTATTCTGTGCTGTCGCCAGCACCCATTGCCGGAACGCGGCGAGTTTTGGCGCCTCGCGGCGGCCCTGCGGCGCGACCAGATAGAACCCTGCGTCTGCCGGCAGCGCGATCCGGAACGGGACCACGAGGCGGCCCTTGGCGATGTCGTCGCGGACGTAGCTTGTCCGCCCCATCGCCACCCCCATGCCGTCGATCGCCGCCTGCACGGTCATGAAGGTCATGTCGAAGGTGATGCCCGGCTGCCGCGAAATGTCGGTCGGCAGGCCCGCCGCGGTCAGCCACTGCCGCCAGTCGTCGGTGTTGGTGGTGGTGTGGAGCAGCACGTGGTCCTTCAGATCCTCGACCACGCGCAGTGGCTTCTCGCCATGGATGAGCGAAGGGCTGCACACCGGAAAAAACTCGTCCGCCATCAGCCAGTCGGCGCGCAGGCCCGGCCACTGGCCGCGGCCATAGCGGATCGCGGCGTCGACGTCGTCGCGCTGGAAGTCGACGAGACTGGTCGAGGTGGTGATGCGGACGTCGATGCCGGGATGCTGCTCCTGGAAATCGGTCAGCCGCGGCAGCAGCCATTTTGCCGCGAGCGAGGCCAGCGTCGACACCGTCAGCACCTTGTCGTCGTCCTTGCGCAGCAGGCGGTCGGTGGCGAGCCGGAGGTCGTTGAAGGCGGCCCGAACGCCCGGCAGGTAGTCGCGCGCCTCCGCCGTCAGTGCCAGCGCGCGATTCTGCCGGATGAACAGGCGGATGCCGAGTTCCTCCTCGAGCCTGCGGATCTGATGGCTGATCGCGGTCTGGGTCACGTTCAGCTCGGCCGCCGCCAGCGTGAAGCTGAGATGGCGCGCGGCGGCCTCGAACGCCCGCAATCCGTTCAAGGAGGGCAATCTGGCAGTCATCTGGCAGAGGATACATGACGTTATTTCATGCGAAAAGGTACAAATTGTCGTTTGTCGCAGCGCACTCGGAAGCAGATATTAGCGGTCAAGTTAGCTCAAGGAGCTGAACATGTCCATTTTGACCCATAATTCGATGACAAATCATCATGCGCCGGGCCTGCTCCAGCAGATCGGCGAAACCCTGCACATCTGGCACGAGCGCTACCGGACCCGGCGGGAGCTGGCCAACTGGAGTGCCCGCGATCTCCACGACGTCGGCCTGTCCTGGACCGACATTGCCTACGAGGCCGACAAACCCTTCTGGCGGGCCTGATTGGCCGCCAGGCCGGCGCCGCCTGATCAGGGGCGCCGGCGGTCCCTTTTTCCCGGAGGCTCCGTCATGAGCATCCTTCGCCTCGAAGACCTGAAGCAATATTCGGACACGCTGCGGACCCGACAGGGTGAGCCGCTCAACGTTCGCTTCGTCGAGCCGCGCGACACCGAGGAACTGCAGCATTATGTCCGGTCGCTCTCGACGCGGTCCCGCTACAACCGCTTCTTCGGCGCCATCAGCGAACTGCCGAAGGCGCTGCTGCACGACTTTACCCATGTCGGCGAGCAGGAACGCTTCACCGTGATCGCGACCAAAATGGTCGACGGTTTCGAGACCATCGTCGGCGAGGCGCGCTATGCCTTTCATGCGGATAGCTCGCGCGTCGAGTTCGGCATGTCGGTCGACGACCGCTGGCAGGGACACGGCATCGGCACCGCGCTCCTGAAGAACATGGAGTGCCGCGCGGCCGCGTTCGGCGCAGAGCATCTGTTCGGCGATACGCTGCGGTCCAACGAAACCATGATCGCGCTCGCCCGCAAGTCCGGCTTCGCCTTCGTCAACCATCCCGACGACTGGAGGCTGGTGCGCTTCGACAAGGAACTCAACGTCGCGCCGAAGGACATTCCCTGCGCGAGCTGGCGCCTCGCCGCCCTTTCCCGTCAGGCCGAAAGCCCCTCAGCCTCGGTCTGACACACTCCCAGCCCGGTCCTGATGATCCAGAGCCGGGCTACTTTTTCATTTCCCCGTGAACACCGCCTTGCGCTTTTCGATGAAGGCCTGCACCGCCTCCTTGTGATCAGCGGTCGTGGTGAGGCGGATCAGGCGCTCGGCCTCATGGTCGCGGGCGGTCTCGAAGTCGAACAGCAGGGCTTCGTCGAGATTGTCCTTCATGTAGCGCAGCGCCAGCCGCGGGCCTTCGGCTAGCGACTTTGCCAGCGCGAAGGCTTCGGCCTGCAGCCTGTCGTCGGGCACGACACGGTTGACGAGGCCGATGGCCTCGGCGCGCGCGGCGTCGACGCGATCGCCGGTGAATAGCAGCTCGCGCGCCCGCGCGGTGCCGACCAATCGCGTCAGCAGCCAGGCGATGCCGTAGTCGCCGGAGAGCGCGATGCGGGCATAGCCGGTGGCCACGAAGGCTGACTGCGCGGCAATGCGGATGTCGCAGGCCATGGCGATGGCGAGCCCGGCGCCGACCGCGGGGCCGGGCAGGGCGGCGATAGTCGGCTTGCGCACCGAGACCAGCGTGCCGGTCAGCAGCCGCTGCCGCTCCTGGAGATCGGCGACCTTGTCGTCAAACGACATTTCGAGCTTCTTCGGGTCGCGATGCGCGCCCATGCCCTTGACGTTGCCGCCGGCGCAGAACGCCTCGCCCGCGCCCGTGAGCAGCAGCGCGCCAACGCCGGGGTTTTCGCCGCAGGCGCGGATCATCGTGCGCAATGCCGGCGTCAGATTGTCCGACAGCGAATTGCGCGCCTCCGGCCGGTTCAGCGTGATCACCGCGACGCGGTCGCGGATGACGCAGAGCAGCTCATTGGTGCCGGTGTCGACGGTGGTTTCCGTGGTCATTGTTTCTCCCTGCTCTCGTAGGGTGGGCAAAGCGAAGCGTGCCCACCATTTTTGTCGTGTCCGGGATAGTGGGCACGGCGCTATGCGCCTTTGCCCACCCTACGGCAGCCGCCTCAAAACTTCTCCACCCAGGGCCGCAGCTCCAGCTCCCAGCTCCAGGCGCTGCGCGGCTGCTGCAGCACGTTCCAATAGCTCGCGGCAATCGCGTCGGGATCGAGCATCGAATCCGGTCTGTCCGCCGGCTCGGTTCGCACTGTGCTGCGGATGCCGCCGTCGATGACGAAATGCGCGACATGGATGCCCTGCGGCGACAATTCGCGCGCCATGCTCTGCGCCAGCCCGCGCAGCGCGAACTTGCCCATCGCGAAGGGCGCCGACTGCGCGTAGCCCTTGACGCTCGCGGACGCCCCGGTGAACAGGATCGCGCCATGCTTGTTCGGCAGCATGCGCCCCGCCGCCTGCTGCGCCACCAGGAAGCCGCCATAGGCGCTAACCGCGATCGCGTTTGCGACCTCGGCCGGGACCAGCTCGACGAATGGCCCGCGCGCGCGTGCGCTGGCGTTGTAGACGACGAGGTCGGGCGTACCGATCTCGCGCTCGACGAGGCCAAACAGGCGTTCGACGTCGTCAGGCTCGGTGGCGTTGCAGGCATAGGCTTTTGCGCCGGTCTCGGTGCAGAGCGCGCCCAGCTTCTCGATTTTTCGCGCGGCAAGCGCGACTCGGATGCCCTCGGCGGCAAACAGTCGCGCCAGCGAGGCGCTCAGGCCTTCGCCGGCGCCGACGATGAGCGCGATCTTGTACCTTGGATGTTCCATGATGTGATCCCTGGGAGAGAAGGAGCCGCTGATCTATGCATGGCGCGCGCAGACAGCCACCCGGTGCGCCGGTTGGGCCGATCACAATTCCGCAGGGCGAATTGCTCCTTCACGGCGATCATGCCTCCCTGACAATTTGCGGCTTTATCAGCTCTCTCCGCTGGAGCATGATCGACATCATCCCAAGCGGCAAGCGCGAAAGCAGCGCAAAAGCGCCAGCGGGGTGGAAACGAAGAGGACGATCATGCAGAAGGCGGCCCCAGCGCAGCACAAGAATGTCGCGGCCGAGCCATCCGGCCTGCTCGCGCCCGACACATCCGGCATGAATTTCTATCGCGCCGACCAGGCGCTGACGGATCTTCTGCGCGTCCACCTGCCGGAGCCGCTGTTCCGCCACATCGAGCCGCATCTCGACCGGCTCGGCGAGCTCGCCGGCGGCCCGCTCGACGAGTTTGCGCGGCTCGCCGACCGGCATACGCCGGTGCTGCACCAGCGCGACAAGTTCGGCCGCGACGTGCAGTGGATCGAATATCACCCGGCCTATCGTGAGCTGGAGAAGGCGGCGTTCGGCGAGTTCGGCATCCACGCGCTCTCGATCCGCAAGGGCATCATGGGCTGGCCGGACAAATATCCCGTCGTCGCCAAGCACGCCTTCACTTTCCTGTTCAACCAGACCGAGTTCGGCATGGGCTGCCCGATCAACGTCACCGACGGCTGCGCCAAGCTGCTTTCGAATTTCGGCAGCGAGGCCCTGAAGGAAAAATATCTGGACGGCCTGACCCAGACCGACATGAACAAGCTGACGCAAGGCGGCCAGTTCATGACCGAGAAGGAGGGCGGCTCCGACGTCGGCACGCTGACCACGCGCGCCGTGCAGGAGGGCGACCATTGGCGCCTCTATGGCGAAAAATGGTTCTGCTCGAACGCGGACGCCAAGGTGGTGATGCTGCTGGCGCGGCCCGAAGGCGCCGGCGCCGGCACGCGCGGCGTCGGCCTGTTCCTGATGCCGCGCTTCCTCGACGACGGCTCGCAGAACCACTACCGGATCGTGCGGCTTAAGGACAAGCTCGGCACGCGCTCGATGGCGTCGGGCGAGATCAAGCTCGAAGGCGCGATCGCCTATGCGGTCGGCAAGCTCGACCGCGGCTTCGTGCAGATGGCCGAGATGGTGAACTCGTCGCGGCTCTCCAACGGCGTCAAATCGGCCGCGCTGATGCGCCGCGCCTGGCATGACGCGATGACCGTGGCGAAGAATCGCGTTGTGTTCGGCAGCCGCATCATCGACTTGCCCCTTGGCCGGCGGCAGATGTTAAAAATCATGCTGCCGGTCGAGCAGGCGCTGTCGATGAGTTTTCTCACCGCAGATGCGCTCGACCGCGCCGAGGCCGGCAGCCAGGATGCCGCCGCCCTGCTGCGCATCCTCACCCCCACCTTGAAATTCCGCGCCACGCGTGACGCGCGAAAAGTCTGCGGCGATGCGCTCGAGATGCGCGGCGGCATCGGCTATATCGAGGAGTTCGCCACCGCGCGGCTGCTGCGCGATGCGCATCTCGGCTCCGTCTGGGAAGGCACTGGCAACATCGTCGCAATCGATGCGCTCCGGCGCGCGGTCGGCCGCCATGGCGCGGAATCCGCGCTATCGGCCGACCTGCATGCCCGGCTCGACGACAGCGCCTCCGTGCCGCAGGCCTGGCGCGACCGCCTGCGCGGCCTGACCGATCGCGCCGTCGGCTTCGCGCGCGAGGTCGCGGGGCGGGCCGAGAACGAAGCCGATGCGCGCCGCGCCACCAGCCTGCTCTATCATGTCGCAAGCGCGGTCGCGCTCGCCTGGGAGGCGCATCGCATCCACAAGATGCGTGGCGATGCGCGCCGGCTGCTGCTGTCGCGGCTGGTGGTCGAGCACCGGGTGTCACCGGACGATCCGTTCCGGCTGACGGAAAATGCCGCGCAAGCGAAAATCGCCGCGCTGCTGCTCGGCGATCGCGCGGCGTCCATGAGCGAGGTTGGCGAACTGGTTCTGGCAGCGTAGGCTCTCTTCACCTCTCCCTATGGGAGAGGTCGGATCGCGCCAGCGATCCGGGTGAGGGGTTGCGCTCTATCGGGGACCTGAACCCCTCACCCGGAATCGCATCTCCGATGCGCTTCCGACCTCTCCCTATGGGAGAGGTGGAAACCACGCTCAACGAAAATCATAACAATGAGGAAACACCGATGAAGGCCGCCGTCCTCTATGAAGTCAATCAGCCGCTGGTCATCGAGGATGTCAGCCTGCCGAAGCCCGGCCCGCGCGAGGTTTTGATCCGCACCGCGGTCGCCGGCCTCTGCCACTCCGACCTGCACTTCATGGAAGGGCTTTATCCGCATCCACTGCCCGCGGTGCTCGGGCACGAATCCGCCGGCATCGTCGAGCAGGTCGGCTCCGACGTCACCTATGTGAAGCCGGGCGACCACGTCGTCACCTGTCTCTCGGTGTTCTGTGGCACCTGCGACAACTGCACCACGGGCCGCACCGTGCTCTGCACCGACACGACCGTGAAAATGCTGCCGGGCGCCTCCGAGCGGATGCAGTGGTCGAAGCCGGAGAAGCTGCACCAGTTCCTCAACCTCTCGTCCTTCGCCGAGCAGATGCTGGTGCACGAGAACGCCATCGTTAAAATCAGGAAGGAGATGCCACTCGACCTCGCCGCGCTGATCGGCTGCGGCGTCATCACCGGCTACGGCGCGGTCGTGAACACGGCCAAGGTGACGGCGGGCGAGACTGTCGCGGTGATCGGCTGCGGCGGCGTCGGCATGGCCGCGATCAACGGTGCGCAGATTGCTGGCGCTGGCCGCATCATCGCGATCGACACCAACCCGGTCAAGCTGCAGCTCGCGACCAAGCTGGGCGCGACCGACATCATCAATCCCGCCGACGGCGACGTCGTGAAGCAGGTCCGCGATCTCACCAATGGCGGCGTGCAGCATTCCTTCGAGGTGCTCGGCCGCAAGGAGACCGCGGAGCAGGCCTTTGGCATGCTCGCGGCGGGCGGCACCGCGACCATCGTCGGCATGATCCCGTTCGGCCAGAAGATCGAGCTGCACGGTTTTGACTTTTTGCGCGAGCGCCGGATCCAGGGCTCCTCGATGGGCTCGAACCATTTCCGGGTCGACATGCCTCGCCTGGTCGATTTCTACCTGCGCGGCCGGCTGCACCTCGAGGACTGGATCTCGGCGAAGCTGAAGCTCAGCGAGATCAACGAGGGTTTTGCCAACATGAAGGCCGGAAAGACGCTGCGCAGCGTGATCGTGTTTGATAAGTGAATCACAACGACGGTGTCATCGCCCGGCTTGACCGGGCGATCCAGTACCCCGCGGCCGAAGTGTGTGAACCGACTGCGGCCGCGGCGTACTGGATGCCCCGCCTTCGCGGGGCATGACAGCGGAGGGTGAGGGGCGATGTATCTGCCTCACTCTCTCAAGATAGTCACCGCGACACGTGCGCTGACACCGCCAGCCACCGGCCGTTCTGCTTCGCCCAGCAATCGGTGTAGCGCCCGGTCGCCTGCTGACCATCCGCCGTCGTGTAGCTCGTCGCGGCGTGGATGATGGCGAAATCGCCCATGATACGGATGACGACGTCGTGCGCATGCAGATTGCGGATCGCGATCGGCCGCGCCGTCTGCTCCAGGAAGGCAGCGCGGTCGACCAGCGTCTTGTCGGGATTGGAGCAATAGAACTCCGGCGCCAGGATCTCGTCGAAGCGCTTGACGTCGCAATTCTGCACCGAGGCGACGTAGTCGCGGTTGAGCGCGGTAAGAAGTTCGAGATCGCTGCTCATGATGCTTCCTCCCTCCCTCTTGCAATGACGGCGGGAAACTAGTCGTCAAACATCTTCGGCGGCACGAATCCGCCGAACTCGTGCTCGATCAGCTCGGCGAGCTTGAGCACCGTGCGGTCCTCCAGCCACGGGCCGACGATCTGCACGCCGACGGGGAGGCCATCCGGCGCAAAGCCGGTCGGGATCGCGGTCGAGGGCAGGCCGGGCAAGGTTGCGATACCGGGCCAGGCAAGCTGGTCGGGATAGACGTGCTCCTTGCCGTCGATCGTGATCCGGCGCGTTTCCTGGTCCGGCGAATGGTCGTGCGGATAGGCCGGGGTCGGCATCACCGGGCAGATCACGGCGTCGAACGTCTTGAACAGCTCGCGCCACTGCGCGCGCAGCCGCGTGCGCCCGCCACTGGCCATCTGCCAGTCGCGATGGCTGAGCGCGATGCCGCGCAGCCGCTCCGCGGCGAGGCTGTTGTCGCTTTCGGGGAGTGCCGCTGCGCCTGCCTTGGCGCCGGCATAGATGTCGGGCGCCATGCTCGCGCCGAGGAACGACATCAGCATCCGCATATAGAGCCGCGAGGAGGCCGCGAAATCCGGCAGCAGGGGACTGCCGCGTTCGATCTTCACGCCGGCCCTGGCAAGATTGTCGGCGAGATTGTTGAGGCTGCCGCGCACCGCCGTGTCGGTCGGGAGCACCGGATCGGTGTCGATCACCAGCACGCGAAAATCCCTGAGCGCGGCATGCCGGGCCGCCGGCAGTTCGAGCCGGTAGGCGAGGCCTGCGTCGATCGGGTCGGGGCCGGCCATGACGTCGAGCAGCAGCGACAGGTCGGCGGCGCTGCGCGCCATCGGGCCGATCACCGAGAGGTCGCGGTCGAAAGGCAGAGGCGGCATGGGTGGCGGCGTATGGCCTCGCATGGCCACCAGGTTGAAGGTCGGCTTGTGCGCATAGACGCCGCAATGGAACGCCGGTACGCGCAGCGACCCGCCGATGTCCGAGCCGATCGACAGCGGTCCGTAGCCCGCGGCGAGCGCGGCCGACGAGCCGCCGGAGGAGCCGCCCGGCGTGCGGCCGAGGTCGTAGGGGTTGTTGGTGGTGCCGTAGATGTCGTTGTAGCTCTGCCAGTCGCCGAGCGTGAGCGGAACGTTGGTCTTGCCGAGGATGATGCTGCCGGCATCCTTGATCCGCGTGATCGGCAGCGCATCTTCCCTGGCGATGAAATCCTTCTGCGCGGGAATGCCCCAGGTCGTCGGCAGGCCAGCGACGTTGTAGGATTCCTTCACCGTCATCGGCAGGCCGAGCAGCGGCTTGCGTTCGCCACGGGCCAATGCCGCGTCGGCGTCACGCGCGGCACCAAGCGCGCGATCGAAATCCCTGACGCAGATCGCGTTGATCTTGCCGTCGTGACGTTCGATGCGGTCGATCGCGTCCTGCGTGAGCTCGACCGACGAGACCTTCCTTGCGGTCAGCGCGGCCGACAATTCGACCGCGCTCTTGAAACTCCATTCCGATTTGGCCACGGCATGCTCCTGCGTTTGTTGGGCGGGATGATGCGCAGTTTGGCCGAATGCCGCAACGGCTGTTTGATGGCGATTGCCGTGCGGGATGGGGAACGCCTACGCCGCCCCGATCAATATCCCCACCGCCAGCACAATGGCGCCGCCGAGCACGATCTGGAACACGGCCTGCAGGAACGGCGTGTCCATGTAACGCGCGCGGATATAGGCGATCGCCCACAATTCGAAGAACACGACGATGCCGGCGATTCCCGTTGCGATCCAGAACGCGTTGGCCCAGTGATCCGGCACCAGATAGGGCGCGGTGTGACCGAGCCCGCCGAGCGTCGTCATCAGCCCGCAGGTGAGGCCGCGCAGCCAGGGCGAGCCGCGCCCGGTTAGCGAGCCGTCGTCCGACAGCGCCTCCGCAAATCCCATGCTGATGCCGGCGCCGATCGAGGCGGCGAGGCCCACCAGAAAGGTCTGCCAGTTCTGGTGCGTGGCAAAGGCGGCGGCGAACAACGGCGCCAGCGTCGAGACCGATCCGTCCATCAGGCCGGCAAGGCCCGGCTGCACATATTGCAGCACGAACATGCGCCGCCGCGTGCGGTCTTCCTCGGCGCGCACGTCGGGTTTCAGGATCTCGCCGGTCAGCTTGGCCGCGGTGTGCTCGTGGCCCTTCTCGGCCTCGGCGAGGTCGCCGAGTAGCCTGCGGACATTGACGTCGTCCGCCTGCTCGGCGGCCTTCGCGTAGAAGCGCTCGGCCTCGAGTTCCATGGTCTCGACCTCTTTGCGGATCGTGTCGAGCGGCAGGTTCTTGGTCAGCCAGATCGGCCGGCGGCGCAGGAATCCCTTGACGTTCTCGCGCCGGATCGGCGGCAGATGCGGGCCGAAGCGCTGCTCGTACATCTCCAGCAGCATGTGACGGTGGCCGCGTTCCTCCTCGGCCATCTGCTCGAACAGCTTTGCCGAATCCGGGTAGCGCTCCTTCAGGTCCTCGGCGAAGGTCATGTAGATGCGGCTGTCCTCCTCCTCGGAGGAGATCGCGACCGCAAGCACCTCGCGTTCGGTCAGCTCGGCAAAGTTCTTCACGGCGGGCTCTGTCTCATCAGTTTAGAACTATTCTAAACCATAGAGCGCCGCGGTTTCCTGGTCAAATCAGGCGGAGCGCGCCCTGGCGAGGAAATCGAGCAACAGCCGGCTGACCTCGCCCGGCTGTTCCTGCTGCACCCAATGGCCCGCGCCGTCGACGAGATGACAACCGAGCATCTTCGTACATGCGCGCGCCTGCATCGTCTCGAACACGCCGGGGCGCTGATATGTGCCCCAGTCCTGCCGGCCCGAGATGAAGCAGGAGGGCACGTCGATGCTGCGGCCGGCGAACAGTTGCATCTCCCTGTTGAGGGTGCCTGACGTGCCGTAGCGATACCATTGCAGCCCGCCCTGAAATCCGGTGCGGCCATATTCGGCGCTGTAATAGGCGAGCTCATTGTCCGGCAGCCACTGATTGGCGGCGATCGCAGCCCGCGAGGGCATCTCCTTGGCGACCGTCTCGGCCATGGTCTCGCCCGCGTCCATCACGTAGTAGGTCGGCAGTTTTACAAGCTCGCCCGCGGACCAGGACTGCAGCGGATAAGGCTTGTTGTCGGCCCAGTCCGCGCTCTTGTGGTGGTAGTAGGCGCGCAGGAAATCGTGCAGGCCCTGCGGCGCGCGCTGCATGTCGGCGTTGGCTGCGCGTGTCGAATAGTACCAGTGATAGTGCTTGCGCGGACGCGGCAGCGCGGCGAGCTCGCGATGCACGGGATCCTCCGTGGGCGGCTTTGCCGGCGCATCGGCCGTGCCGAACGGCAGCGGCGGCGGGCCGCCGAACGGCGCGCTCATCAGCGTCACCGAGCGAAATACGTCAGGCCGGATCAGCGCGCACCAAGCCGCGACCGGGCTGCCGAAATCATGCCCGGCCACATCGACCCGCCTGTAGCCGAACGCGGATACAAGGGCGAGCGCATCGCGCACCAGGTTGAGGAGAGAGAAGGGCGCGAGATCGCCGTCATAGTCCGCGGTCCAGCCCGTGGTGCGGCCATAGCCGCGCTGGTCCGGCGCGATCACGTGATAGCCGGCCGCAGCCAGCGCCGGCATCACCTTGCGCCAGGAAAAGGCGAGCTCGGGAAAGCCATGCAGCAAGAGGATGCAGGGACGGCCCTTGCTCTCGAAGCCGGCCTCGAGCACGTGCATGCGCAGGCCGTTGATGCCGTCGACATAACGCGAGCGGATGCCGGCGGGCAGGGGGATGTCGGGGAGATCGGCCATGATGTTTCCTCGTCATGGCCGGGCTTGTCCCGCCTGCACGGCCGAAGCCGCTTCGGCGAGTCGGAGGCCCGGCCATCCACGTTCTTTGCGGCTGATCGATTGTAAGAACGTGGATGCCCGGGACAAGCCCGGGCATGACGGCACGGGAAGATCGCGTTCCGTTACACCGCCGCGCACACGAACGCGTTACCCTTGCGCCGGATCTTGCCCACCGACGGCGAGGGGAAATGCGCGGTGCAGCACAGCGTGTCGGTGTCGCAATAGCGCTCCAGGAAGCTGCGGCGTGTTTTCGCGGCGGCTTGCGGATCGACGTCGAACTTGATCGAGAGCTCCGGGTAAAGCGTCTGCAGCGGCGAATGCATCAGGTCGCCGGAGAACACGGCGTCGTCCTTGCCGCGGCCAAACGTGAACGCGACGTGTCCCGGCGTGTGGCCGGGCGTCGGCAGGATGCGGACGTGGTCGCCGATCTGGTGGTCGTTGCCGACGACCTCGTGGCGCTTGGCCTCGACCACCGGCAGCACGCTGTCGGCGAACGGCGGCACCTCCGCCTTCGCGTTCTGCTCGGACCAGTAGTCGAACTCTTGCCTGGCGAAGACGTAGCGCGCCTTGGGGAAGGTCGGTACCCAGCGGCCGTTCTGAAGCCGCGTGTTCCAGCCGACGTGATCGACATGCAGATGCGTGCACATCACGAAGTCGATGTCATCGACCGAGAACCCGGCGGCGCCGAGCGCGCGCAAATAGGTGTCGTCGGTCTTCATGTTCCATTTCGGTCGGTTGGGGCGCGGCTTGTCGTTGCCGATGCAGCTGTCGATCAAGATGGTGTGGTGCGGCGTCTTCACCACATAGGACTGGAAACACAGCAGCAGCACATCCTGGTCATCCAGCGCCTTGGCCTGCCGCATCCATGCCCGGTTCTCGGCCAGCACCTCGGGCGAAAGTCCCGGCAGCATGTCCAGCGCCGGCACGAACGAGGTTTCCTGCTCGATGACGCGATGGATGGTGAGGTCGTTGACCGAGAACTTCAAGCTCATGAGAACTCCCGTTGCTACGCCGCCGGCGGCACCGAGATCTTCACCGAGGGCCGCTCCAGCATCTTCTGGTGGAAGGCGTCGAGCTTTGGATAGGCCTTGCGCCAGCCGCAATCGGCGAAGCGGAAGTCGGCATAGCCGAGCACGCAGACGAGGCCGATCTGCGAGATGTCGAACGGGCCGTTCAGCACCTCGGGCATGTTCTCGAAGCGCGCCATGCCGGTCCAGGCCCGGTTCCAATGGTCGTCCGACCAGGCCTGCCACTGCAAGCCCTGCGGCCGCACCATCTTCTCGTAGCGGCACAACAGCATGGAATCGAGCATGCCGTTGATCAGGGAGTGATTGGTCTTGGCTCTCCAGCGCCGCGGGCCGTAACCCGGGATCAGGCTGCCGCCGGCCAGCTCGTTCAGATATTCGACGATGACGTAGGAGTCCAAAATCACGTCGCCATCATTGGTGATCAGCACCGGCAGCTTTTTCAGCGGCGTGATCTTCGAATAGTCCTCGTTGACCGTGCCCGGCGCGACGGTGGCGGGGGTGAGCTCGATCTTGTCGATCAGCCCGAGCTCGATCGCGGCGATGCGCACTTTTCGGGCGAAGGGCGAGGCGGGGGAGAAGGTGAGTTTCATGTGAACTATTCCCTGCAATCGATCCTGTGCGAACGGTGTCTCCTCCGTCATGGCCGGGCTTGACCCGGCCATCCACGCGTCGCCGCGTGGTCAGACTGTGAGACGTGGATGCCCGGGTCGTCTTGCGCGAAGACGCGCTTCGCGCTTTTGCCCGGGCATGACGACCAGCGGTACGAGGCCGCTTACGCCCCGATGATCTCCTGGCGCTGCTCGCCGAGGCCTTCGATGCCGAGCGTGACGACGTCGCCGACATTGAGGAAGGTCGGTGGCTTCATGCCGAGGCCGACGCCGGGCGGGGTGCCGGTGGTGACGATGTCGCCGGGCTGCAGGGTCATGAACTGCGAGACATAGGAGATGCACTTGGCCATCGAGAAGATCATGGTCTTGGTCGAGCCGGTCTGGCGGCGCTGGCCGTTGACGTCGAGCCACATCGACAGGTCCTGCACGTCCTTGATCTCGTCCTTGGTGGCGAGCCACGGCCCGACCGGACCGAAGGTGTCGTGCGACTTGCCCTTGGTCCACTGTCCCAGGCGCTCGGTCTGGAAGTTGCGCTCGGAGACGTCGTTGCAGACGCAGTAGCCGGCGACATAGTTCAGCGCGTCGGCTTCCGAGACGTATTTGGCGCGGGTGCCGATGATGGCGGCGATCTCGACCTCCCAGTCGAGCTTGGTCGAGCCGCGCGGCTTCTCGACGGCGTCATTCGGCCCGGACAGCGCGGTATTGGCCTTCAGGAAGATGATCGGCTCGGTCGGGATCGCGGCGCCCGTCTCCTTGGCGTGGTCGCTGTAGTTGAGGCCGATCGCGACGAATTTCGAGATGCCGGCGACCGGCGCGCCGAACCGCGGCTTGCCGGAAACGGCCGGCAGCGAGGCGGGGTCGAGGGCGGCGAGCTTCTTCAGGGATTCCGGCGAATAGGCCTCGCCGGTCAGGTCCTTCACATGCGCCGAGAGGTCGCGCAACTGGCCGGATTTGTCGATCAGGCCGGGCTTTTCCGTACCCTTCTCGCCATAGCGAACAAGCTTCATTTTTCGTTTCTCCCTGCAGATGGACTGATCGGTTAAATAGCTTCATGGAACAGGGCGGGGCGAAATTCAACCGTTCAAAAGGGGGTGCATTGCAGCCCCCTTAATTCGGGAGGTGCCCCGTGTCCCGGACGCGGTGCAGCGTGCAACGCTGCTCCGCAGAGCCGGGACCCAGAGTGCCGCAAGCATGGGCCCCGGCCTAGCAGCGCATCACTTCGTGCTGCGCAGCATCCGGGGCACGAGAGCTAGCCCAGTGCCACAAACCTGAACACCTCCCCGTCCCGCCTGATGTGGCCGGCCGAGAAATGCCCGCCGATCACCAATGTCGGGGTGTCGGCGAACCGGCCGAACAATTCGCGCCGCGTCGCGGCCGATTGCGCCTGGTCGGAATCCGCGGTCGAGGACCAGCCGAGACGCGCCATCTGGCAGGGGTGGTGGGCGACATCGCCGGTGAGCAGGCCCTGTTCGCCGTCCGACCGGATCAGGATGCTCATATGGCCGGGGCTGTGGCCCGGGGTCGGGATCATGCTGATCTCGTCGCAGAGCCGATGGTCGCTCGGGATCAGGTCGGCCCGGTCGGCGTCGATGATCGGCTTCACGGAATCGTCGAACACGGCCTGCTTGTCGGGCTCGGTCGAATGGTCGCGCCAGTGCTCGTATTCGGTTCGGCCGAAGACGTAGCGCGCCTTCGGGAATGTCGGCACCCATTTGCCGTCCACCAGCTTCGTATTCCAGCCGACATGGTCGACATGAAGATGCGTGCACAGCACGGTGTCGATGCTGTCAGGGGCAAAGCCCGCCGCAATCATCGTCTCGAGGAACGGCGTGGTGCGATTGTTCCAGGTCGGGACGTTGCGGCCCTGCTTGTCATTGCCGAGGCCGGTGTCCACCACGATCCGGCGCGAAGGCGTCTCCACCACCAGCGAGTGGATCGACATTTTCAGCCGGCCCTCTTCGGTGGCGAAATGCGGGATCAGCCAGGGCAGCTTCTGGATTTCCTCGTTGCTGGCCAGCGGCAGGATGAAGCGGGTCGAGCCGACCGTCTCCAGCTCCACCACCTTGGTGATCCTGACCCGACCTACCTTCCACTGCATGCGGCGCGTCCTCTTGTTCTTGATTTGGCGTGGAAACATGCGGTTTTCCGCTTCCGGGCGCAATGGATCATCTGATGCGGTGCCGCGTTATCGGGGGAACCCAGGAAGCCAAAGAGAGGGACAGATGCCAGAGCTTGCCATTTCCGCCGAAAAGGTCGCCTTCATCATCGAGAAGGCTCGCGAATTCGACGTCAAGGAAGCGGCTTCCGATCCGGACTCGGGGTCCAACGCTGCTGACGACGACGAGATCGACGTGCTGGAGGATAGCAATTCGGATCCGGTCGTAACCGAATTGACCGGCTTCATCGGGGCGCTGAACGAGGACGAGCAACTCGACCTCGTCACGCTGATGTGGCTCGGCCGCGGCGACGGCGACGTGGAGGAGTGGAACGATCTGCGCACCCGCGCCGCCGAGGCCCGTGCCGGGTACAAGGCGCCCCGGCGCGAGGCCGTGCGATATCTCCTGGGCGAGCCGATGCTCGGCGATCTCCTGGCCGACGGCATGGACGAGCTCGGCATCGACTGGACCGACGAGCGGACGACGCCCGTTTCCTGATCCCTCATCGGGCGCAGTCGACGATGACGGTGCCGAGCTTGTCGCCCTTCTCGACCGCGAGATGGGCCTGCGCCGTATCCGACAGCGCGAACTGCGCCGCGACATTGTGGATGCGAGGTCCCGCCGCCAGCCACTTCGTGATGTCGGCTTGTGCAGTGGCGAGCAGCGCCGGCGGCAGGGCGAACAGCACCAGCGACCGCAGGTTGACGCACTTCTCCATCAGTTCGCGCATCGGCACGACCGGCGTGCGGTTGCCGTTGGTGGCGTAGACCGCGATGGTGGAATTCACCGCCATCAGCTTCAGCGTGGTGGCGATGTTGCCGCCGAAATCGACATCGACGACATGGTCAACGCCGCGTCCGCCGGTGAACGCCATCGCTTTGGCGACGACGTCCTCGTCCCGGTAATTGACCACGAGATCGGCGCCGGCCCGCCGGGCCTGCTCGCCCTTCAGCGCCGAGCTGACGGTCGCGATCACCTGCGCGCCGCCCCATTTTGCCAGTTGCACCGCGTAGTGCCCGACGGCGCCGGCGCCTCCCGTGACCAGCACGGTCTTGCCGACGATGGAGCCGTCGGAAAACAGCGAGCACCACGCGGTCATCGCGGGAATTCCGAGCGTTGCGCCTGCCGCGAAAGAGAGGTTATCCGGCAGTGGCGTCACGAGATGCTCGGCGAGCGCGATATATTCCGCCGCGGTGCCGAAAGCGCGGCCGTTGCGTTGCCCATTGAACAGCCAGACGCGGTCGCCGTTCTTGAAGCGCGTCACGCCGTCGCCGACCTTGTCGACGAAGCCCGCACCGTCGCTGTTCGGGATCACGCGCGAAAATTCCATCGCGCGATAGCTGCCGCCGCGCCGGCCGACATCGGCCGGGTTGACGCCGGACGCTTCCAGGCGAATGCGAACTTCGCCGGGAGCGGCGACCGGCGTCGCCATCTCACCGTAGGTGAGAACGTCCGGCGCTGGTCCCGTCTGCTCGTACCAGACCGCTCTCACAGCGTTCCCGGGAACGCGCCGCCGTCGAGCAGGATGTTCTGGCCCGTGATGAAGCCGGCTTTGGCGCCGCACAGGAAGGCGCAGGCATAGCCGAACTCCTCGGGATCGCCGAAGCGGCCCGCGGGATTGAGCTTGGCGCGTTCCGCCAGCAACTGGTCCGGCGTGATGCCACGCTTCTCGGCCTCGGCCTTGGCGGTGCCGCGCAGGCGGTCGGTCTCGAACGGGCCCGGCAACAGGCCGTTGATGGTGACGTTGTTGATCACGGTCTTGCGCGACAGGCCGGCGATGAAGCCGGTGAGGCCGGCGCGCGCGCCGTTGGAAAGACCGAGAATGTCGATCGGCGCCTTCACCGCGGCCGAGGTGATGTTGACGATGCGGCCGAACTTGCGCTCCATCATCCCGTCGACGGTCGCCTTGATCAGTTCGATCGGGGTCAGCATGTTGGCGTCGATCGCCTTGATCCAGTCGTCGCGGCTCCAGTTGCGGAAATCGCCGGGCGGCGGGCCGCCGGCATTGTTGATCAGGATGTCGGGCTCGGGGCAGGCCTTCAGCACGGCCTCGCGGCCGGCCGGCGTCGTGATGTCGCCGACGATCTCGGTCACGGTCACGCCGGGATAGGCCTTGCGGATCTCGTCCGCCGTCTTCTTCAGGGCATCAGCGCCGCGCGCGGTCAGGGTGACGTGAACGCCGGCTTCGGCCAGCGAGATGGCGCAGGCGCGCCCCAGGCCCTTGCTGGATGCGCAGACGATGGCGCGGCGGCCTTTGATCCCAAGATCCACTGTTTCACTCCCGTGTGGTGTCCATCTTCGATGCGGCACATTAGCCAACGCGACCGGCTCTGGTAAGCCCTGCGGCTTTGCGTTCGACGAAATCATGGGTATCTATGCGCGCATGACACTTCGCCCCGGGAATCCTGCCATGTCCGATCCGTTCAACGTCGAAAGCGAGACCATTTTGATCACCGGTGCCAGCCAGGGGCTCGGACGCCAGTTCGCGCGCGTGCTGGCCGCGCATGGCGCCGCCGTGGTGCTGGCGGCACGGCAGGCCGACAAGCTGAAGAGCCTGGAAGAGGAGATCCGCGGCAAGGGCGGCCGCGCCGCGGCGGTGGCGCTCGACGTCACCAATACCGGCTCGATCGCCGCCGCCGTCGATGCCGCCGAGGCCGCGCTCGGCCCCGTCACCGTCCTGATCAACAATGCCGGAATCGCCATCGAGAAGCTCGCGACCGAGCAGACCGAGGCGGACTGGGATGCCGTGGTCGGCGCCAATCTCAAGGGCGCCTATTTTCTCGCGACCGAGCTTGCGCGCCGCATGATCGCGCGCAAGCAGGAGGGCAATATCGTCAACATCGCTTCCGTGCTCGGCACCGGCGTGCTGAAGGCGGTGTCGCCCTATGCGATCTCCAAGGCCGGGATGATCCAGGCCACCAGGGCGATGGCGCTGGAACTCGCCGGCCAGAACATCCGCGTCAACGCGCTGGCGCCGGGCTATATCGACACCGAGATGAACCACGATTTCTGGGCGACGCCGGCGGGCGAACGGCTAGCAAAACGCATCCCGCAGCGCCGCGTCGGCGCCGAGTCTGATCTCGACGGCGCGATCCTGCTGCTGGCCTCGAAGGCGTCGCGCTACATGACCGGAAGCGTGGTGACCGTGGACGGCGGGTTCCTGCTGAACTAGCCACCGCTGTCGTCCCGGCCTAGTTGCGCAATTGCGCACTAGGCCGGGACGACCCGTCATCTTTAGCTCGCCGCATCTCCGCCCGGATCATGTCCGCCGCCTTCTCCCCGATCATGATGGTCGGCGCGTTGGTGTTGCCGCCGATCAGGGTCGGCATGATCGAGGCATCGACGATGCGCAGGCCTTCCACGCCGTGGACTTTCAGCTTCGGGTCGACCACGGCCATCGCATCCGTGCCCATCTTGCAGGTGCCGACCGGGTGATAGACGGTGTCGACGCGGTTGCGCAGGATGGCCCGGATGTCGTCATCCGTTCTCACGTCGGACGTGAACATGTCCTTCTTCTGCAACGCGCGCAGCGCCGGCGTCTCCATCAGCCGCCGCGTGGTCTTGAAGCCCGCGACCATCGTCTCGAGATCGTCCGCCTCGCCCAGGAAGTTCGGATCGATCATGGGTACGGCGAGCGGATCGGCGCTTTTCAGCCAGACGCTGCCGCGGCTCTTCGGTCGCAACAGGCAGACGTGGCACGAGAAGCCGGCCTCCTTGTGCTTCTTGCGGCCATGGTCGTCGAGCATCGCGATGACCAAGTGGAGCTGGATGTCCGGCACGTCGAGGTCGGGCCGGGTCTTCAGGAAGCCGCCACACTCGGCGAAATTGGTGGTCATCAGGCCGCGCCGCTCGCGGCGGTAGCGCTGAATGGCGCGGAGCAGGAACGGCAGCCGGCCCAGCGAGGAGTGAACGAAGTGCGGATAGTCGGAGGCGTAGACGAACACGAAATCCGGGTGGTCCTGCAGATTGCGGCCGACGCCCGGCAAATGATGCGCGACGCCGATGCCGTGCGTGCGAAGCGCCTCGCCGTCGCCGACGCCCGACAGCATCAAGAGCTGCGGCGACTGGAAGGCGCCGGAGGCGAGGATCACTTCGCGGCGGGCGCGCAGCTGCTTCTTCTGTTTGCCCTGCACATATTCGATACCGACCGCGCGGCCGCCTTCGAACAGGATCTTGGTCGCATGCGCCCCCGTTTCGACGCGAAGATTGGCGCGCGTCCCGAGATGCGGCTGCACATAGGCGCGCGCCGCGCTCCAGCGCTCGCCGCCGTGCTGCGTCACCTGGTAGCTGCCGAGCCCTTCGTGGTCCTCGGCATTGAAGTCCTCGCGGATGCGGAACTGCGCCTCGCGCGCGGCCTGGTGGAACACCTCGTGGATCGGATTCTCGGAGCGCAGCTTGTTGACGTGCAGGGGGCCGCCCTTGCCGTGATACTCGCCGTCGAAATCGCTGTTGTTCTCCGAGCGCTTGAAATAAGGCAGCACGTCCGCGTAAGACCAGCCGGCATTGCCGAGCGAGGCCCAGTGGTCGTAGTCCGATTTGTGGCCGCGGATATAGACCATGGCGTTGATCGCCGAGGAACCGCCAAGGCCCTTGCCGCGCGGTTGATAGCCGATGCGGCCGTTCAAACCCTTCTGCGGCACGGTATCGAAGGCCCAGTTGGCCGCGGCGTATGGCAAGGCGAGCCCGAACGGCGTGGTGATCCGCCAGTTGTCGTTTCGGCCGCCGGCATCGAGCAGCGCGACCGACGTCGCCGCGTCCTCCGACAGCCGGCCGGCCACCGCGCAACCGCCGGAGCCCGCGCCCACGACGATGAAATCGAATGTATCAGTCACCTGTGTTTTCCCCCATTGCATTTTCTTCTGGTCATTGCGAGCGAAGCGAAGCAATCCAGACTTTCGCCCGCGGAGGGTTGTTTCGCTGCGCTCGCAATGACGGTGTTGAGACAGTCTACGACATGAACCGCAACATCTTCTCCAGCCGCGCGATCTTGCCGCCATAGGGCGGGTAGAGATCGGCGAGGCGGTTGAGCCGGGAGCGGTAGAACACCGGCTTCAGCTTGCTGAACGTCCTGAATCCCCACTCGCCGTGATAGACGCCGGTGCCGGATGGGCCGACGCCGCCCATCGGTTGATGCGCTTGCGCGAAATGGAACAGGCAGTCGTTGACGGTGACGCCGCCGGAGACGGTGCGCGACAGCACCTCGTCGCGGGCCGTGCGGTCCTTGCCGAACCAGTAGAGCGCGAGCGGCCGGTCGCGGCTGTTGACGAAGGCGATCGCCTCGGCCGGCTCGCGATAGCCCAGCACCGGCAGCACGGGTCCGAAGATTTCCTCCCGCATCACCGCCATCTCTTCGGTCGCGCCGGCGATCAGGGTCGGCGGGAATTTGCGGTGGGCCTTCCAGTTCGGATCGTCGGCCTTGGCCGGCTGCAGGATTTTTGCGCCGCGCTGCGCGGCATCGGCGACGAGAGTCTCGAGCCGGGCATAATGCCGGTCGGAGATGATCGAGGTGTAGTCCTTGTTGGCGGGGTCGGTGCCGAACATGCGCCGCATCTGCGCACGCACCTTTTCGGCGAAGGCCTGCAGCGAGCGCTCGGGCACCAGCACATAGTCCGGCGCGATGCAGGTCTGCCCGGCATTGAGCAGCTTTGCGTAGGCGATGCGCTCGGCCGCCTCCTCGAGATCGGCCGAGGCGTCGATGATCGCCGGCGACTTGCCGCCGAGCTCGAGCGTCACCGGGGTCAGATTGCGGCCCGCCGCCTCCGCGACCAGCCGCCCGACCCGGGTCGAGCCGGTGAACACCAGATGATCGAACGGCAGGTGTGCGAAGGCTTTTGCGATCTCGTCCTCGACGCCGGTGACCAGCAGCTCGGTCGGATCGAACCGCGCGGCGATCGTCTCTCTCAGCAGCGCGGCAAAATGCGGCGCGAGCTCGCTCGGCTTGATGATGACGCGGTTGCCGGCGGCGATTGCGCCAAGCGCGGGCGCCAGCGTGAGCTGGAGCGGATAATTCCAGGGCGCGATGATGCCGACGACGCCGAGCGGCTGCGGGATCAGCCGGTTGCGCGCGGGCAGGAATTGCAGCGCGGTGGCGACACGCTGCGGCGCCATCCAGCTCTTCAGGTGCTTTGTCGCATGCCGGATCTCGCCATAGACCATCATGGCTTCGGCGATGGTGGTCTCGACTGCCGAGCGATGGCCGAAATCGGCCGAGATCGCCTGCCGGAAGCGCTCCTCATTGTCGGCGACCACGGCGCGCAGGCGCGCCAGCCGGTCGAGGCGGTCGGTGAGGGGCGGAGCGGGCTCCGCCCGCGACCGCGCGACCATGGCGTGAAAGGCGCTTTCCAGCGTCCGCAGCGGGGTGCTGGCCGGGGACCGGTCCATGGTGTCGTTCAGGGCGGCTTGGGTCATGGCGTTCCTCCCTTTCCCCTCGGGTTATGGCGCCGCAAGCTGGCCCTTTGTGGAACTTCTGGCAAGTGCCGGCCAAACGGGTCGGAAATCGGCCCGTTTGGCTGTCATAAAGTCGAAAAAAACGTCCCTGCGGCCCTTTCCAAAGGCGGTCTGCCTTGATACATACGCCCCGCACCCAAGGGGGCTTTGCCCCGGGGTTGCCTTCCAAGGAAGCCTTTGGGACGGACGAGCAAGCCACGCGAACAGCGCCGGCCCTCATTCCCCATCCCGGCATTTGACGAAGGCGCGCAACGGTTTAACGCGGGGTGGAGCAGCCCGGTAGCTCGTCAGGCTCATAACCTGAAGGTCATAGGTTCAAATCCTATCCCCGCAACCAAATTCGGAATGACCGGTTCCGATTAGGAAAATGGCCCGCTTGATGCGGGCCATTTTTTGTTTCGGGCTCATGCATGTCAACTGCAGGCCAGGACGCTGCGCCGTGAGGTTCATTCTCGTCGTTCGGCGCTCGTTCGCGTTGTTGCTGGCCCGGACCGCAGTTCAAACCTCAAGCCGTCGCTGTTGACGAAGAACAACGGCGCAGCTTGCCCCGGGCCGAACGCCGCGGCCGTGAGCGGTCCGCCGAAGCAGGCTCCCGTGTCGAGATTGACGCGATTGGCGCGGACGTCGGGCGCGCGCGTCTTCATTGGCGTATGGCCGTGGACCACGAGAGCGCCATGCCAGAGCTCCGAGGACAGGAACGGCTCGCGGATCCACATCATGTCATCCCCGGACTGGGCGTCCAGGGCAATGCCGGGTCTCACGCCGGCATGGACGAACAGCCTGTGCCCGTCGCTGATATGAAGCGGCAGCGCCCTCAACCATGCGAGGTGCTCTGCCGGGAGATCGGAGGCGTCTTCGACGCCGTAGGCATCGAGCGTCTGCTCGCCGCCGTTCGCCCACCACTGAATGAGGTCGGCATCGGAGCGGTCCGGGTCCGCAGCGCGGTACAGCATTTGGTCGTGATTGCCCATGAGGCAGCGGAATTGCGAGGGAGCGTTGGCCTGCTCCCGCATCAAATAGGCAATCACCCGGTCGGAGGCGGGCCCGCGATCGACATAGTCGCCGAGGAAAAGGAAATCATGCGCGACGTCGCCCGCGCTGCTGCGGCATATATCGAGTAGAGCCCTGAGCTCCTCGAAGCATCCGTGGATGTCTCCAATCGCGAAGGTTATGCGTTCGTCCATATTGACCGGCCATTGCGACCCATCTAGTTGACATCGGGCGGGAGGCTTCGCCACGAAAATATTTTTCGAGAATATTCCATAACGTGTAAATTTCCCGGGGCCTCGATTGAATATAAGAAAAGTGAAATGAGCGGGGGCGAAGTCGCGTAGTGAGATTGCGGATCCATCGGGGCACGCGCGAGATTGGCGGCACATGTATCGAGCTGGAGAGCGAGGGGGCCCGGATCCTGCTCGATCTCGGCCTGCCGCTGAACGCCAAAGACCTTGCTTCCACGCCGCTGCCCGCCGTCGATGGGCTCTCCGTCCCCAGCGCCAGCCTGCTTGGGATCGTGCTGTCGCACGGTCATCGCGACCATTGGGGGTTGGTGCCGAAGGTCAACCCCGCGATCCCGCTCATCATGGGGCAGGCGACCGAGAGCATCATCCGGGCGGCCGCCGATTTCGTCCCCGATGCCGTCGCCTTGAAGGCAAGCCAGCACCTCGAGCATCGCAAGCCGCTCCAGCTCGGCCCCTTCGCCATCACGCCCCGTCTCGTCGATCATTCAGGCTTCGATGCCTACGCCATGGAAATTGCGTCCGGCGGCAAGCGCCTGTTCTATTCCGGCGATCTGCGCGCCCACGGCCGCAAGCCCAAGCTGTTCGACGCGCTGATCAACGATCCGCCCCGCGACGTCGACCTCATGCTGATGGAAGGATCGAGCCTCGGCCGTCTGGTGGACGATGCGACGTTTCCGTCCGAGGAGGACCTCGAGGAGATTTTCGTCGCGCGCTTCAAGGAGACCGAAGGCCTCGCCCTCGTCGCCTGCTCGGCCCAGAACATCGACCGGGTGGTGACGATCTATCGCGCGGCGAAGCGAACCGGGCGCAGCCTCCTCATCGATGCCTACGCCGCCGAGGTGCTGAAGGCGACCGGCCGCGACAGCATTCCCCAGCCGGCGCCGGGCTGGTCGAATCTAGCCGTCTACGTCCCGCAACGGCAGCGCGTTCAGTTGAAGGCCAAGGGGATCGCGCCCCTGGTCGATAGCTATCGCGGCTTTCGGATCTGGCCCGGGCAACTCGCCGAAAGTGCGCCGCGTTCGGTCATGCTGTTCCGGGGCTGGATGATGTCCGACCTCGCGCAGGCCGGCGCACTCACGGGCGCGCGGGTGTTCTGGTCGCAATGGGACGGCTATCTGGCCGAGGGCCAGGCCGGCGCGGCCTTGAAGGCCGATTGCGATCGCCGGGGCATCCCGTTCGAGACGGTGCACACCTCCGGACACGCCGGCCCGTCCGACCTGAAGCGCCTTGCCGCCGCCGTTGCGGCGAAGCGCCTGATCCCCATCCATACCTTTGAACGGCTACGGTTTCCGGATCTCTTCAGCAACGTGGAATTGGCAAACGATGGCGAATGGATTGACGTCTGAACTGAACTTCCTCAAGCGCGGTCTTTCCGACTCACAAGCCAAAGGATTGAGGGGGCTCGCGGCGAGCGAGGCGGACAATTGGTGGAAGGAGGTTCTGGAGAGCAAGGATCTGCTGCTGGCAGTCCGGAACGGATATTTGAATGCCTATGTCAGGGGGCAGAGCGTCTTCAAGATTGCCTTCGGGAAAGGGGGCAGCGATGGCGGCAAGCCCCGTCTTGCGATCCACTACAAGTATCTGGTGAAGCCTGACCTCGAGAAAAGAGATCCGTATGTGTCGTTCAATGGAACGAAGTTCGATATCGAGCCCGCCGATATCATCAACACCGAGTACGAGTCCAAGCTCACCTTGTCGCAACTGATCAGGACGGCTGAGCGATTTGCCTTGCCCGAGAAAAGCGGCGTGCACAAGATCGCGAGGAAGGAGCCGAAGGTCGTCGATCTCGAGATCGCCTTCACGAAGGCCGGAGAGAACGGTGATCTGTCTGCGCCGCGGATGGACATCGCCGTATTGGTGCCGACGGAATCGGGAGCTGAGCTGGTCTTCTGCGAAGCGAAATGCGCGGACAATCCCGAATTATGGGGCCTGGAAAAGCTTCCCAAGGGAGCAAAAAGCCTTCCTCCTCCGGAGCGTTCCACGGCCGTGATCGCTCAGATCAGGAAGTATGAGCAGTTCATTCAGGCCAAGGAAGCCAAGGAAAGCCTGATCGAGGGCTACGTCAGGGTCTGCAGGAATCTGGTGGAGATCAGCAGTCAAAGTCCGGCCCGGCCGGTCGATGATCTTGTCAGGCAGGTTGCCGAGGGGAAACGTGAGCTGTCGATCCACCCTCACGTTTTTCTTCTGGTCTACGATTTCGGCAAGGACGAGAAGCAAGGGCGAATCAAGGCGAAGCGGTTGCAGCTGGAAGAGGCAGGGATAAAGATCATCGCCAAGGGCAAGCCCGAAGACTTCCAGTTGGCGAATGACATCTTGCGGATGCGATGAGGCAATGGACTGGTTCGAAAGACTGACGGGTTTTCGCGAGGGCAACTACGCCGAGACCCGTGCCAAGCTCAGGGTGGAGGGAGACAAGCTCCAGTCGCTCGTCAACGGGAAGAGCTATGGCATCGGCGAGCTCGAACTGGTGTCGTTGCAATCGCTGCGCGAGCGAGCGATGTCCCTTGGCGGCGTAGCAGGACGGACGAAATTGTCGGCCGTCAGCGGCGACGTCCGGGGAATGCATCATCTGGCCGCGAACGCCGGTGCCCTGTTCCAGGTCGCCTCCCAATTCAACCTGCTGGAGATGACCGGCCCCGGAGTGACTCCCGAGGACGGGGTCACTCGCTACCAGTCTGACCCGACCCAGGGGCCGGCGTGCGCCATCGCCGCCGGAGCAGCGACGATCTACCGGAACTACTTCGCTCCGGTCGGTGACAGTCATGGACAGACGGCGACGCGCCAGCTCGACGGACTGGCCGACATCGGCGAAGCCCTGGCCGCAGACCTGGGTAGGCCGGTCGAGGCCTTGTGGCGGATGACCAATGGCTACGCCCTGTGCACCCGTGCCGGGCTCGACGCGATTACGAAGCACGTGGGCGGGATGCAGCCGGGCCAGTTCGACAGGCTGCGTGGCAGGCTGCGCGTCGGTGTTCATAGCGGCGTGGAAGTCACTGACGCCGAAGGCGCGCAGCGACCGCGCGTTTCGCAGGTGTTTTGCTCGGCGCTTCCGGTGGCTTACAGCGGTGTTCCGTCGGTGCACTGGAAGTCCTTCGCATCGCTCGTTCTGGAGGCGGCCTATGAGGCCACCTTGCTGGCGGCCGTCATGAACAAGCAGCGGGGCATGTCGAACGTGGTTCTGATCACCCATCTTGGCGGGGGCGCCTTCGGCAACGAGGACGAGTGGATCGACGCCGCCATCCGGCGGGCGCTGACGACAATGTCGCGTTTCGATCTGGATGTAAGGCTTGTGAGCTACAGGGAGCCGACGCGGGAAACCCGGCAACTGGTCGAGGACTTCCGCTGAAATTGCCTCTCTGGAGGCGACTTCCCCTGTTCGCGTCCGCCGCGATGGTCTATCAAGACGCTGCCCACCCATCCATCGGTCCTCCCAGGCAAGGAGTGCGTCTTGATGCTGATCCGGTCAGTGTTCCTCGGCGTGATCGCAGCCGCGCTTCTTTGTGCCGGGGTCGCATCCGCGAACGACAAGCCGCCGCTGGCACCGCCCCGCCTGCTGGAATCGCGGGAATCCCTCTACAACAACATCTACGTCTATCAGCGGGCGCAGTACGTCATCCTGACCTTCGGGCACAACAAGCAGATCTACACCGAGTCCGTGTTCAATTCCGGCGACGACCGCGAGTTGCTGATTCCCTACACCCAGTTCATGACCACCGCCCTGATGTACGCGAAGAACGTGCATTCGATCCTCGAGATCGGCACCGGCGGAGGCCGCACGGCCTGGTATTTGCATCGCTTCCTGCCCGACGTCCGCGTGACCTCGGTCGAGCTCGACCCTGCCGTGGTCGAGTTGTCGCGGAAATATTTCGGGCTCAAGGACGAGCCGAACTTCCTGGTCGACGCCAAGGACGGCCGCCTGTTCCTGTCGCAATCGAAGGACCGATACGACGTCATCATGATCGACGCCTATCGCGGGCCGTTCGTGCCGTTCCACCTTCTGACGAAGGAATTCTACCAGATCGTCAAGGACCATCTCGCCGAGGGCGGCATCGTGGTGCAAAACGTCGCATCCGACACCATGCTGTTCGACGCCGCGATGAAGACGATCGGCGCGGTCTTCCCGCAACTCGAATTCTACAAGTCGGACGACAATTTCGTCACCGTTGCCTATGACGGCCCCGAGCGCAAGGCGGAGGACCTCGCCGCGGTCGCGGCCGAGCGCGACAAGGCTTACGGCCTGCGCTACCCGCTCGCCACCATGCTGGCGGTGCGCAAGCGCGTCGACCTCAGCGACACGCAGATGATCAGTCCCAAGGCCACGGTGCTGACGGACGATTTCGCCCCCGTCGAGACGCTCAAGGCGGTCGAGCGGCATAACAGGAAAGTGCCTTGACGCCGTCCCGCGCGCTCGCGCCGAACATCTACTTCATCGCCTTCACCGCCGGCGGCGTGCTGATGGGTTTTGAGATGCTGGGCAGCCGCTATCTCTTTCCCTATTTCGGCGGCGGAATCGGCACGTGGGCGAGCCTGATCTCGACAGTGCTCTGCGCGCTCGCCATCGGCTATTTCGCCGGCAGCGCCATCGTCGACCGCTATCCGTCGCAACGAACCATCGGCCTCGCCATCCTGATCGCGGCTGGCTGGCTCGCGCTCGTGCCGGCAACGGCCGATACCGTCATGCAGGACATCCTGAACAGCCTTGGCGCTGGTCCCGCCGCGACGCTGTCGGCGTCGGCCGCGCTCCTGCTGGTTCCGCTGTCGCTGCTCGGCACGTTCTCGCCGATCGCCGTCAGCCTGCTGACCAGATCGGCCAAGGAGGCCGGCCGCGTGGCGGGGCTCGTCTACGGCGTCTCCACCATCGGCAACGTCGCCGGCACCCTGCTGACGACATTCATCCTGATCCCGTCCATCGGCTCGCGCAACATCACCTACATCTTTGCGGTGACGCTTGCGCTCTGTGCCGCATTGCTGTTCGCGACAGCCACGCGGCGGCCAACCGAGATCTGAACGATGCTGCAAAATCTCCGCTCCCGGCTCGTCGCGGCCGCCGCTTTATTGCTGGTTCAGGCCGGTCCGCTTCCCGCCGCAGCCGGTGCCGACCAGGTCAAGGCCGAGCCTTCAGT
The DNA here is from genome assembly GCF_018131015.1 of Bradyrhizobium diazoefficiens. Classification (GTDB taxonomy): domain Bacteria; phylum Pseudomonadota; class Alphaproteobacteria; order Rhizobiales; family Xanthobacteraceae; genus Bradyrhizobium; species Bradyrhizobium diazoefficiens_B. The sequence continues at coordinate 28,252 of NZ_JAFCJJ010000032.1, read as the reverse complement.
CGAGTCCTGGGACGGCCGGCGTGCGCTCGCCATCATCGTGGACCTCTTGCGCTTCACCCCGCGGTCGATGGAGACGCCCGGGCACCAGAAGGCCATCGACTACATCACCACCGAGCTGAAGAAAACGAAGTTCGACACCATCGTGCCCCAGCGCTGGATCGCGCGCGAGGGCGGCCGCATCCTGGCGATGACCAACATCATCGCGCGTTTCCAGCCGGACAATCCACGCCGCGTGATCGTGGCTACGCATTACGACAGCATCATCAAGGCCTATCGCGACCAGAAGAATCCGGACGCGCCGATGCCGGGCGCCAACAACTCCGCCTCAGGCGTGGCCGTGCTGCTGGAGACCGCTCGCGTGCTGTCGGAAATGCCGGATGCGCCCCCGGTCGGGATCGACATGATCTTCTTCGACGGCGAGGAGGGGCCGATCTCGATGGGCGCCGGCGACCCGAACTTCCGCTCGCTCGGATCGCCGTACTTCGTCTCCCGCCTTGCCGAATTCTATCCGAAGGCGAGGCCGGAGAAGATGGTCGATTTCGACATGGTCTGCGACCGCGATCTGCACCTGAAGGCAGAGGCATCGGGCCTCCGCTCGGCGCCGGCGGAGGTGAAGAAGTTCTGGGAAATCGGGATGAAGATCGCGCCCGGCGCCTTCGAGCGCGAGCCGGCTCCCTATGGGATCCAGGACGACCACACCGCGTTCCAGAACGCCGGGATTCCGAGCTTCGTCGTGATCGATTTCGAATACGAGCCGTTCTACAACACCACCGAGGACACGCCCGATAAATGCTCGGCGCAAAGCCTGGAAGCGGTGGGCCGGACGCTGCTGCGGTATCTCTATCTGCCCTGAAGGAAGCGCCGTCACGTCTCGGTCGAGACCCGGCGACCGCGAGTTTCCCTTCCACGCGGCGCCAAGGTCGGATACCGTCGGCACCAGCCGCTGGGCTAGGTGACTTTTTGATTGGTAATTCTTAGCATCCGATTTCTCCGGCGCGCGCTGTGGCGCGACGCCCACCGGATGAGGCGGGGCCATGATCACAAAAGACCAGTCAGCTCTGTTGGCGCCGGTCGAGCGCGACCTGCGGCTCGACCTGTTCCGCGGGATCGGGCTGTGGATGATCTTCCTCGATCACATCCCGCACGACGTCGTGACCTGGCTGACGCTGCGCAATTACGGCTTCAGCGACGCCGCCGAGTTCTTCGTCTTCATCTCCGGCTATCTCGTCGGCTGGATCTACGGTCCGGTCGTCGCGGGCGGCTGGTTCCTCGCCGCGCTCAAGCGGTTGTGGCGGCGCGCCGCCGAACTGTACGTCGCCCACATCATGCTGTTCCTGCTGTTCACGGCTCAGATCGCGCGCACCGCGCGCCGCTTCGACAATCCGATGTACAAGCACGAGTTCAACGTGTTCAATTTCCTGGCGCATCCGGACGAACTGATCGGCCAGGCCATCGTGTTGAAGTACAAGCCGGTCAATCTCGACGTGCTGCCGCTCTACATCGCGCTGGTGTTCGCCGCGCCCTTCATGGTGTGGTGCCTGGTGCGCCGGCCGAACCTGACGCTCGCCGCCTCCGTCGCGCTCTACGTGCTGTCGCGCTGGTTCGACTGGAACATCGCCTCCTACCCGCCCGGAACGACCTGGTACTTCAACCCGTTCTGCTGGCAGTTGATGTTCGTGTTCGCGGCCTGGTGCGGCATCGGCCAGATCGAGAAGATCGCAGGACTGGTGTGGTCGAAGGCGGCGATGGGGCTGGCGGCGGCCTGGCTCGTCTTCGCCTTCCTGATCGTGATGACCTGGCACATCCACGCGCTCGAGGCCCTGATTCCGAAATGGATGATCAAGTTGATCTACCCGATCGACAAGACCAACCTCGACATGCTGCGATTCACACATTTCCTGGCGCTGGCGATCTGGGTCACGCATTTCATCTCGCGTAAATGGCGGTCGCTGCATGCGCCATGGCTGCGCCCGGTGATCCTCTGCGGCCAGCATTCGCTGCCGATCTTCTGCCTCGGCGTCTTCCTGTCGTTCTCGGCGCACTGGATCCTGACGCAATACACCAAGGGGGTGTGGGAGCAGCTCGCCGTCTCCATCGCGGGCATCGTGATCATGATCGGCGCCGCATGGCTGCTCGATCGCGCCGAGCGGGTGCCGCAGCTGTTCGTGAAAGTGACCGACATCGAGGATCAGGAGACCGCCGTCGAGACTGCGCCGGCCGCGGCAACCGCCGCGGCGCCCGCGAGCCGCTGAACGTTGAGGCCCAACGGAGAAATCCATGTCCAGACGCGTGTTGACGATTGCCGGCGCCTTCCTGCTTCTCGTCTCCGGAGCATCGGCACAAACGCCGTCGCCGGAGGCGATGAACGCGGCGCGCAAGCTCGTCATGACGTTGAAGATCGCGGATCAGTATCGCGTGACGCTGCCGCAGCTCCTGCTCAAGCTGAGGCCGGTGGTTGCGCAGGACAGGCCGGAGATCGAGCGTGACTATGACGCCATGACCGCGCCGGGGGCCGAGATCTACGCCCCGTTCTTTGCCGCGATGACCGACCAGATCGCCGCTCTCTATGCCGCCAACTTCACGGTGGACGAACTGCGCAAGATCGAGGCGTTCTACGCCCAGCCCGCCGGGCAGAAATTCCTGGAGAAGTCGGATGCCCTGGCGCAGGCGAGCGCGCAGATCGGCCAGAACCTCAGCCAGCAGGCCGCCGGCGAACTGAAGCAGCGCCTGATCGAGGCGCTGCGCCAGAAGGGTCACAAGATGTCGGCGCCGCTTCAGTGAATCGCGGCGTACATGATCTTCTCCTCGGTCGCCTCCAGCGCGGAAAATTCCTCCACGACCTTGCCCTGGCGCGAGACCAGGATGCGATCGGACAGGGCCATGATTTCGGGCAGGTAGGACGAGACCACCACGACCGCCTTGCCTTCGTCGGCGAGCCGGTTGATCAACTCGTGGATCTCGACGATGGCCCCCACGTCGACGCCGCGGGTCGGCTCGTCGAAGATGATCAGGTCGGGCTCCTGCACCAGCGACTTGGCGATCACGACCTTCTGCTGGTTGCCGCCTGAGAGCTCGACCACCTTGCCGTGATCGCCGATGGCGCGCACCTTGAGTTTCTCGATCCAGGTCTTGCCCACCGCTTCCGTTTCCCGCCGCGACAGCATCATGCGCCCCTTGGGAAATTTCGACAGCAGGCCGAGATAGATGTTGCGTGCGATCGAGGAGGTCTCGAAGAATCCTTCGACCTTGCGGTCCTCGGTGACATAGGCGATGCCGGCCTCGACCGCCGGCGCCGGCACGCGGTAGCGCACCGGCTTGTCGTGCAGCAGGATCTCGCCGCCGTGGAAGAAATCCCGCTTCAGGACGCCGGCGACTATCTTGAAGGTTTCGGTGCGGCCGGCGCCGACGAGGCCGAACACGCCGGTGATCTGTCCCGCGAACACCGACAGTGAATTGTTCTTCACCATCGGCGCCATCTTCAGGTTCTGCACCGTCAGCACGCGCGCGCCGGCCGGCCGCACGGCGCTCTTGCGCGCGCCATAGAGCGTATTGGAGAGGTCGCGTCCGACCATGGCCTGCACGATCGCGGCGCGGTCGAACTTTGCGGCGTCGTCGGTCACGACATGCTTGCCGTCGCGCAGCACCGTGATGCGGTCCGCCAGCAGCAGGGCCTCCTCCAGCGCGTGCGAGATGAAGACGATCGAGACGCCGCGCTTCTTGAGGTCGCGAACGAGGTCGAAGAAATATTTCTTCTCTTCCGGCGTCAGCGACGCCGTCGGTTCGTCGAAGATGATGACCTTGGCGCGGTGCAGGACCGCGCGCGCGATCTCCACCATCTGCTTCTTGGCGGCGCCAAGGCCGCTCACGGTCGCGGTCGGCGTGACGTCGAAATTGAGCGACTGCAAAAACTGCTGCGCGGCGATGTAGATGCCGCGCAGGCGGTTGTAGAACTTCTCCTGCCCGAGAAACAGGTTTTGCGCGACCGTCATGGTCGGCACCAGGCTGTTCTCCTGGAACACCATGGCGATGCCGAGATGGCGGGCCTCGAGTGGTGTCCTCGGTGCGGCGTCTACGCCGTCCACCGTCATGGTGCCGGAGGTCAGCGTCACCACGCCGGCCATGACCTTGGTCAGGGTGGATTTGCCCGCGCCGTTCTCGCCGACGAGGGCGTGAATCTCGCCGCGGCGCAGGTCGAAATCGACCCCGTCGATGGCCGGCACGCCCGCATAGAGTTTCGTCGCCTTGCGCAGCGAGAGCACGATGTCGCTCATGAGCCAAACTCCTCGGCGAGGCCGGCGAGAGGCAGTTTCAGGACGCGGCCAGGCCCCTTGGCGATCAGGATGAGATCGCCGCCCAGCTCCGTTGCGGCGACGATGCCGTGATTGACGCCGTCGACCCGGCTGTGCAGCGAATAGAGCGGCTGGCCCTCCGCGTTGAGGCGGATGACGAGGCCATAGGAACGCGGCGGCGCCCACGGCTTGATGACGCCCATCGTCTTGATGTGCGCGCCCTGCATCGGCTCCTTGAACGAGATGCCGGAGCGCAGGCGCGGCGCCACCCAGTATTCCGGATCGATCTCGGCCATCATGCGGCGGCGGTAGGCCGGCTCGCGCAGCACGAACTCGACGAGCTGGGTCCGCGCGGTGAAGGCGGTGAGCCAGTAGCCGCCGCCTGCGGCGCGCGCCAGCCGCGACGGATAGACGGGCAGGTGGGCGAGCACGACCCGCGGCGATGCGCCGGGCGCGACGAGAACGAGGCGGTGCCGCCAGCTCTCGCTGACCAGCATGGCGTTGCCATGCGCGCAGGCGCCGAAGGCGTAGCCGAGCCCCTGGGCGAGCGGCGTCACCGTCTTGCCGGCGGTATCGAGCCTGAACACACGGCCGCTCCGGTTGAGTTCCATCAGGTCGCGCGCCCAGTCATCGACGCCGCAGGTGGTCGATCCGTCCGTTGCGATCAGCGTGTTGTCGCTCGCCAGCGCAAGCGCGTTGATCGCATTGAATGTCGCGTCGGCGAACACGGTGCTCGGGGTGCCGGCCGAGGGGGTGGCGTAGAGATGCACCTCCCGTCCGCCGAGCGCGATGGCAAGGCCGCCGCCGGGAAGGCAGCACAAGGCGGAAATCGGTCGTTCGAAGCTGCGCACCGTCGAAGCCTTGCCGTCGCGCAGCCACACCAGCCGGGGGCCGTCAGCGATGAAGAGGTTCTGGCCGTCGGTCGCAAGATCCGCCGGGGCTTCGCATGAAAGCAGGGTCTCGGCGGATTCCAGCTTCTGGTTGGGCTTCAGCGCGCCGTCGAAGGACGGTACGGTGATGGTGGCGTCGCCGCGCCCGAGAAAGCGGTTGGCGAACTCCCGCAACGCCGCGATCACGATTGCTTCCCCCATCGCTTGTCATACTGGACGAAGTTCGGATCGGCATTGTCGAGCTTGTAGCGGCCGATCCGGTTGTTGAGGATGCCGCCGAGATAGAGATAGCCGCGATGCTCGCGCATCGAGGTGATCATCGGATGGTTTTCGCCGTGCAGGTCCCAGAACGATTCGAGGATCTTGCCCTGCTCGTTGAACTTGACCACGCAGCCGGTGTTGATGTTGGGGAATAGCCATTCGTCCACCGGTACGCGCTTGCCCATGCGGCGGCGGAAGCCCGGCATCTTCCAGGCGAGGTCGAGCGAGGGGCTGCGCATGCCAACCAGCGCCAGCCAGTAATTGCCGTCTGAGGCGAGGTTGATGTTGTCGGGGTAGCCCGGCAGATTGTCCATCACCACCTCGACGGTGCCCTTCTTGGCGCCCGCGAACCAATAGCGCTTGATCGAGCAGCCAAAAGTCTCGGCAAACAGGATCGACTGGCCGTCGCTGGCGACACAGATGCCGTTGGGGAATTTGAGGCCGCGCAGCTCGGTGCGGGTCGCGCCGGTCCTGGTGTCGTAGCAGATGATGCGGCCGTTGCCGCGCGCCTCGAGGCCGTCGATCGGCCATTCGTCCATCTCGTAGCGCACGGTCGCTTCCGAGAAGAAGATGAGGCCGTCGTCGGTGATGTCGAGGTCGTCGGCGAGCCGCAGGCGACTGTCGTCGTTGACCGAGCGCATGCTGCGGTTGGTCTCGTCGGTCGCCTTCTCCACCGTGCCGTCGGGCTTGATGCGATAGAGCCCCATGCCGCCGATGCAGACGTAGAGATTGTCCTCACGGTCGAAGGCCATGCCGAGCGGCTGGCCGCCGATATGGGCGAACACCTCCATCTTCTCGTAGTCGGGCGCCAGGAAGCGCATGATGTCGCCGTGGCGGGAGCCGGCGTAGAGATTGTCGTGGCGATCGAGGATGACGTCCTCCGGCGCTTCGATGCGGCCGAGACCGATCGCCTCGACATTCCGCAGCTTGTCGTTCTGCTCGAACGGGCCGCCTTGCCCGATCCCGGTGGGCGGGGGCGGCGGCAGCGCGTGATAGGTCGGCGCGACATAGACCTTGCTGATGATGCGGGTCCGGTTCTTCTGCCAGCGGATATCGACCATCGCGGCGACGAGCAGGATGCCGGCGAGCGCCATCCGGTTGACGCCGCCGCGCGCGTTCATGGTGGTCAGGCCGTTGGTGATCAGGAGCACGATCAGCACGCCGACCGCGGATTTCGCAACCGAGCCCTTGCCGCCGCCGAGCGTGATGCCGCCGAGCACGGTTGCGGTCAGCACGATGACCTCGAGGCCAACGCCGATGTCGCCGCCGACGGTGCCGAGACGGGATGCGAAGAACAGCGCGCCGATGCTGGTCAGCACGCCGCTGGCGACGTAGCAGAGCGCGATGGTGCGGCGGACGGGGATGCCGGAATTGTAGGCCGAGCGGCGCGAGCCGCCGATCGCGGTGATGTGCCAGCCCGGACGCAGCCGGGTCAGGAAGATGTGGCCGAAGATGGCGATGACGATATAGACGAGCGCCACGGTCGGAATGCCGAGCACGCTGCCGGCGCCGATGAAGTCCCAGGAGGGGATGTCGGGAAAGGCCGAGGCGATGGCGTTGGAGTAGCGCTGGATCAGCAGGTCATAGGCCGAGCGATAGATGATCAGGGTGATCAGCGTGGTGATGAAGGCCCGCAGCCGCAAATAGCCGATCAGGAAGCCGTTGACGGCGCCGAGCAGGGCGCCGCAGAGCAGCGTGGCGACGACCACCGCCGGCACCGGCCAGCCCAGCACGTCGAGCAGGTAGAGCGCGCAGAAATCCGTCAGCGCAAAGATCGAACCGACCGACAGATCGATGCCGCCGACGATGACGACCAGCGCGAGCCCGAGCGCGATGAAGCCGATCTCGCCGGCCTGGCGCGCGGTGTCGGCAAGGCTCGCCGGCGACAGGAAGTTGTCGATGGAGCGACTGAACGCGAAGCCGACGATCAGGAGCAGGATCACCGGGATGGCTGTCTCGGTCCAGCGCTTGGACAGGATTTCGCCGAGGAGATGATCAGGCCAGTAGCGGTAACGCAGGCTTGTGATTGTGTCGCGCATCGGCATTCCAGCAGGGCGTGGCAAATGTTTGGAGCGTGGTCCCCGGGGCCTCCGCCCCGGGGATCGCATCGGCACTATTTCTTCAGATCGCTGAGATTCCAGCAGGCCGTCTGGGTGTCGGCGTTCTCCTTGGTGATCGGAATCAGCGTGGTGTATTCCGAACCCTTGATCGAGCCGGGCTTGGCGCCCGACGACAGCAGGAATTTGATCGTGCCGGCCATCTGCGCTGCCTGGGTCGGCACGTCATAGCTCATGTTGAGGTCGAAGGCGCCGGACTTCACCAGCTCGCACGCGCCCTTGCGTTCGCCGCCGCCGGAGGTGGCGAGGAACACCTTGCCGGTGAGACCGGCTTCCTTGACCGCGGCTGCGGTGCCGATGTCCATGCCGTCCCAGAAGCCGACGATGCCGCAGAGATCGGGATTCTGCTTCAGCACGGTCTGCGTGATCGCCTTGGCCTTGGCGGCGTCCCAGTCGGCGGCCTGGCTCGACACCACCTTGATCTCGGGATGCTTGGCGAGAACGTTCTCGACGCCCTTCAGCGTGTAGGCGCTCGCCGCGGCCGAGAGCGCGCCCTGTACGATCGCGATCTTGTTCGACTTGCCCTCGCAGGCCTTGACCACGCCCTCGGTCTGGCGCTCGCCGATCTCGACCCAGTTGGCGCCGACGAAGGCCGAGCTGCGATAGGCGGAGCCCATGTTGATCTGAATGACGTAGATGCCTTCGTTCTCGGCGCGCTGCAGCAGCTTTGCGTAGGTCTGCACGTCCGGATTATGCACCACCATCACGGCCGGCTTTTCCGTGATCAGCGAGGTGACGGCCTGCGCGCCGGCATTGGTGTTCCAGTTGGCGTCGCGGATCACGAACTTGACGCCGTACGGCTCGAGCTCCTTTTTCAAGCCGGCATACCAGCCCTCGGTGAGATCGAAGTTCATGGCGACCGGAACATAGGCCACGGTCTTGCCGGCCAGCGCTTCCTTGAACGGCTTCTGGAACGGTTCGTCCAGGCCCTGCTGGGCCAAAGCGGGTGCGGACATGGCCGCAAGGCTAAGTGCGGCAACGAGTGCCTTTGTCGGGGTGCCGAGATGCTTCATCGTTTCCTCCTTGGTTGTGCTTGTCGTTGTTGGTCGTTCAGATGTCGCCCTGTTGCGCCGTTTCCTCATTGCGCGGGTTCAGGAAGGAGTCCGTGATGACGGCGAGCAGCAGCACCACGCCCTTGATGAGATTCTGTCCGGCATAGGAGATGTCCATGATGGTCATGCCGTTGAGCATGGTGCCGATCACGAGCGTGCCGATGATGACGTTCAGGACGCCGCCGCGGCCGCCGGACAGGCCGATGCCGCCGAGCACGACGACCAGGATGACGTCGTAGATCAGCGTCGAGTTGAAGATGCGGGTCGGCATCGAGTTGACCGATGCGGCCATCACGAGGCCGGCGAAGCAGCCGATCAGGGCGGCGACCACGTATTGCAGGACGATGATCGGGCGGGAGGGAATGCCGGTGACGCGCGCGGCATAGGGGTTGTCGCCGATCGCGTAGATATATGCGCCCCAGCGCGTCTGGCGCAGCAGGAAGGCGACCACGATGCAGGCGATCGCGAACATCACGATCGAGGTCGGAATGCCGAGAATGGTGCCCTGTCCGAGCCGCTCGAAGCCGTCCATGCCGGAGCTCCACTGCACGACGTCGAGCCGGAACAGCACGGCTTGCCCGAGACCTGCGAGCAGCAGGCCGGTCGCGAGCGTCGCGAACAGCGAGGGCACCTCGGCATAGGCGATCAGCCAGCCGTTGACGAGGCCGAAGGCGATCGTGAGCAGCACTGCGGTCGAAAGCGCGATCGGCAGCGAGTGGCCGTCCTGCACCATCTGCAGGGCGAGTCCCGGCGGCACGGCGAGGGCCGCGATCAGCGAGATGTCGATGCCGCGGCCGATCACGACGACCGCCATGGCGAGCCCGAGGATGCCGAGCACGGACACGTTCTGCAGCAGCGTCAGCATGTTTTCGGGCGTGAGGAAGCCGCGCAGGAAGATCGAGAACAGCAGGAACAGCAGCGCGAAGACCGCGAAGACGATTTCCTGCTGACTGAGTCGAATGCGCTTCATCCCGGTCCTGCCTTTCCTCGACGTCGGCCTCTTTCGGGCGGTTATGACGATCGGGTCGTAATGCGATAGGTCTGCGGGAGCGGAGTCAAGCTCTCGGTGAGCGCGTTGACCCGATCCTGATCCCTGGAATCGATCGAGATGTGGACAAGCGTGTTCAGCCTGGCGTCCTTCTCGACGAGGATCTCGGCTGCGGTCTCCGGGCCGAAGATGCGGTCGATCTCGGATCTGGCCTTCTCCTGGACGGCGAGGTCGCGGAGCGTCGGCTTGAAGATCTTGCCGACCGCGGTGACCGGCAGCGCCTCGAGCAGCACGACGCGCTTTGGCCGCGCCGGAGGCTCATGGACGCCTCGTTCGAGATGCTCGCGCAGTTGCGGCAGGTCGATGGATTTTCCGGGTGACGGCACGACGAAGAGGATGGGGACCTCGCCGGCATAGGCGTCGGGCATGCCGACGGCCGAGCTCATCTGGACGCCGGGGAAGGCATTGGCGACGTCCTCGATCGCGGCGGGGTCGATGTTGTGACCGCTGCGCACGATCAGGTCCTTCTCGCGGCCCGTGAGCACCAGGCGCTGATCCGTCGTGAGATAGCCGATGTCGCCAGTGACGATCCAGTGGTCGGCGGTGAGCACGCCCTCATTGTGCCGGGGATCGAGATATCCGGGAAACACCTGCGGTCCCCTGACGAGGACGAGGCCGCTGGTGAGGGGCGGACATTCCGTTCTGAGCTCCGCGTCGTCGAGAGCGACGATCTTCGTCTGCGCGAACGGCGCCCGGAAGCCGACGCTGCCTTGCACGGGGGTCCCGCGGCCTGGATTGAAGGCGATCGCCGCGGCGGTTTCCGTCATTCCGTAGGTTTCGAACAGCGTGATGCCGGTCCTGGCCTGAAACCGCTCGCTGACCGCCTTCGGCGCCACAGCCCCGCCGGTGAGGGCCATGCGGACGGAGCTGATATCGGAAGAGCCGATCGGCACCTCGGCGAGCGCGGCGATCGAGGTCGGCACGCCGCTGACGATGGTGGCGCCGAAGCGCTCCACGGTGTGCCAATAGTCGCGGATCGCATCGGGGCTGCGCAGGCTGTAGGGCGAGGGGATGATCACATGGCCGCCGGCGGCGAGGATCGACAGGCCGACGGTGATGGTGCCGCCGACGTGAAACAGCGGAAAGCCGTTGACCGCGGCGTCCCACTCGTCCAGCCCGTGAACCTGGGCAAAGCTCCAGGCTGCATGGATCTGGTTGCCATGCGCCAGGCGGACCAGTTTTGGCCTACCGGTCGTCCCGCCCGTGTGGAACAGCGCGCATACCGTATCGCGATCCGCGGAGGGCTCGAAGTCCAGGGTGTCGCGCGCGCCCGCGGCCTGGTCGAAGCTGAGAAAGCCGCCGGGCAGGGGGCCGTTCGCGCCGATCACGAAGATCGTCCGGAGCGATGGGACGCGTTTGGCCACGCTCGTCGCCTTGGCCCAGATCGCGGGATCGGCCGCCTCCGAGGCAACCACCAGCACCGTCGCGTTCTGCGCCTCGAGCAGGTCGGCGATCGCGTCCTCGTTCAGGAGATAGTTGATCGAGCTGGCGACGCCCGCGACCTGGGCACCGAGCAGGGCCGGGAATAGCTGCGGCAGGATCGGGCAGAGAAACGCGAGGGTCCCGTCACTCGCGCCGATGCCGTGCGACCTGAACAGATTGGCGGCGCGCGTGATCTCCGCGAGCAACTGCCGATGGGTCAGCGTCACGTCGCCTGATACGCGCGAGCCTCTGGTCAGGACCGTCAGCGCAGGCCGGTCGGGGTGCAGGCGCGCGGTGGCTTCGAAGAGATGATGCAGATTGCGGGCGGGGACGAGGGACTCATAGGGCAGACGCTCCAGCGCCTCGATATCGGCGATGGTCTTGACTGCTTGCGTGAACCGCGTCGTGACGGGTGACGACACGGCGCTGCTCACGGGCGCCGCCGTCGACGCGGCACGGCAGAAGCTTCTGGTCTGGCCTGGTGCAAGCGAACGTTCCCCGCCGATCTCGTTGGCCGTCTTTTTGTTCTTCATAGGCCTCAGGCCCGGGCGCGGCTTGCTTCTGAGCGCAAAGCTTTTGCTTGTGCGCGCAAACGGTCTTGCGTGCAGGCGGCGCCGATCTAGAATTCCGCTGCCCGGCGGGTTTGTGCGATGCACAAATGATGTTCATGCTGGCCTCTCGCGGGATGGGCGGACAATGAACCTGGTCTTTTCGACAGACGATCTGGAGCCGTCCAAGCGCTATGCCGCATGGCAAGGCGCCATCTGCGATGTCTACGTCCATGTCGACGTCAATGCCGAGGAGCGATCCGACTATCACGGCTTCATTCGCGAGGCGCGGTTCGGCGCGGTCACGATGACGGACGTGCTGCTGTCCGAGCAGCGCATCTCGCGGCGCGAGCGGCACATCGCAAAACTCGACAAGGATTGCTACTACGTCGAATTCGTCCAGCAGGGCCGGATCAACGTGCTCCAGGCCGGTGAGACCCTGCTTTCAAATCCGGGCTTAGGGGCGATCTTTTCCGCCTCGGAAGCCTACGATCTGGAATGCGTCGGCCGGGTGCGCTCGCTTTATCTCGAAATCCCGCGCGCTGAATTTTCCGCGCGCTTCAGCGATGCGCGCCTGCCGGTCGTCACGACGATGCCGACGAGCCGTGGCCTGGGCCGGATTGCGGCGGAGTTCTGTGCGATGCTGGCCGCGGAAGGCGCGCCGCTGGAGGAATCTGCAAGGACCCGGCTCGGCGGCGAACTGATGGACGTGCTGGTGCTCGCGCTCGACATGGGCGATCGGGACGAATGCTCGGAGGATGCCAGCGCGCAGCAGGCGCGCCTGCGCTCGGTCAAGGCCTGGATCGAGGCGCACCTCACCGATGCCGACCTGTCGCTCGAGAAGATTGCCAGGAACAATGGCGTCTCGCTCCGGCATCTGCACTATCTCTTCCGGCTCACCGATGTCTCGGTCTCCGAATGGATTTTGGATCGGCGGCTGCAGCGCTGCTACGATGTGCTGACGCGCCCCGAGCTGCGTTCCCTGTCGATCACCGAGGTCGCCTATCAGCTGGGCTTCAGCAGCTCGTCACATTTCAGCACGGTGTTTCGCAAAAAGTTCGGGCACAGCCCGTCGGACCTGCGGCGTCGCTAGATCGCTTGTGGGTTGAGAGCTCGGACCCCAACGCTCCCGCGGCGTCATGGCCGGGCTTGTCCCGGCCATCCACGCCTTGCCACGCGGCCGGAAGAACGTGGATGCCCGGGACAAGCCCGGGCATGACGAGATCGCGCTTGAGAGGACCTGCAGCGCCCGAGGCGGCGCAGATCCGTCGTTCCGACAGCGTTACTTCACCAGCGGGCAGCCGCCGTCCTTCAGCGGCCGGAAGGCCTGATCGGCGGGCACCTCGGCGAGCAGCTTGTAATAGTCCCAAGGGCCCTTGGATTCCTCGGGCTTCTTCACCTGGAACAGGTACATGCTGTGCACCATGCGGCCGTCCTCGCGCAAGGTCCCGTTGTCGGTGAAGGCATCCTTCACCGGCAGCTCGCGCATCTTCGCCATCACCGTCTTGGTGTCCCTGGTGCCGGCCGCCTGCACCGCCTTCAGATAGTGCAGCGTGGCGCTGTAGGTCGACGCCTGGTTCATCGTCGGCATGCGCTTCACCCGCTCCATGAAGCGCTTGCCGAAGGCGCGGGTCCTGTCGTTGAGGTCCCAGTAATAGGCCTCGGTCACGATCAGCCCCTGCGCGAGCTTCAGCCCCAGGCTGTGCACGTCGGAGATGAACATCGCGATCGCAGCCAGGTTCTGGCCGCCGGTGACGATGCCGAATTCGCCGGCCTGCTTGATCGCGTTGATGGTGTCGCCGCCGCCATTGGCGAGGCCGATGATCTTGGCCTTGGAAGCCTGGGCCTGCAGCAGGAAGGAGGAGAAATCCGCCGTGTTGAGCGGATGCTTGACGCTGCCCAGCACCTTGCCGCCGGCCGCCTTCACCACGTCGGAGGTGTCGCGCTCGACGGAGTGGCCGAACAAATAGTCGGCGGTCAGGAAGAACCAGCTGTCGCCGCCGTTCTTGACGATGGCGCTGCCCACCGTGTGGGCGTTGGAATAGGTGTCGTAGGTCCAGTGCGCGGTATAGGGCGAGCAGGATTTGCCTGTGATGTCGGAGCTTGCCGCGTCGGTCACGATCATGACCTTCTCGTACTGCTTCGACAGCTCCATCACAGCGAGCGCGGTGGCCGAGGTCGGCAGGTCGATGATCATGTCGACGCCCTCGGCCTCCCACCATTTGCGGGCGATGGTGGAGGCGACGTCGGGCTTGTTGAGCACGTCGGCCGAGAGCATCTCGATCGGCTTGCCGAACATCTGCCCGCCAAAGTCCTCGATCGCCATTTTGGTGGCCTCGACATTGCCCTGGCCGCCGATGTCGGAATAGACCGAGGAGAAGTCGGAGAGCACGCCGATCTTGAGCGGAGCCTGCTGGGCTGACGATGGAGTGATGAAGGACGCAGAGAGCAGCCCGGCTGCAACAGCGGCGCGCGCGATCCGGTACATGACGTTTCCCCAATTTTCTTATGGTTGGTGCGGCAGGCTAAATTTGCCCCGGTGAAGGGTCAATTCTTGCGTCATGGCGTCAGCACACCGTCAATTTGACGCGGCAGGCCTCGCCGACTACGCTTCTCTGCAAATTCGAAATGCGCGTGGATGCAAGGCTTCCGGCACCCACGCGGCGCAAGTTTCTCAAGGGGACGGAAATGTCGAGCGATCTTACAGCCACCATCGCAAAAGCGCGCGAGCACTCCATCGGCGATCTGCTGCGCCGCTCGGCGGGCCGCGATCCGGACCGGCTCGCGGTGAGCTGCGGCAGCATGAGCTGGACCTTTGCCGAGATGGATGCGGTCTGCAACCGGCTCGGCCGCGGCCTGCTCGGGCTCGGCGTCAGGAAGGGCGATCGTCTCGCCGTGCTCTCGCGCAATTCGCACGCCTTCGCCGCGCTGCGTTTTGCGATAGCGCGGATCGGCGCCGTGCTGGTGCCGATCAACTTCATGCTCAACCCGGATGAGATCAATTTCATCCTGAAGAGCTCCGGCGCAAGACTGCTCGCGGCGGGTGCGGATTTCGTCGAGTCCGCGCGCGCGGCCAGCGCCAGGGATTGCGCGGTGGAGAAGATGATCTGGCTGCCGGGCGAGGATCCGGCCACCGCGCCCGCGGGCCTCACCACCTTCGACGATCTCCTTGATCCCGACAGCTCGTACCTCGAGGCCTCCGTCGACAGCCGCGATCTCGCCCAGATCGTCTACACCAGCGGCACGGAATCGCTGCCGAAGGGCGCGATGCTGAGCCATGAGGCCGTGATGTGGCAGTATGTGAGCTGCATCATCGACGGCGGCATGAGCGCGGGGGACAAATACCTCCACGCGCTGCCGCTCTACCACTGCGCCCAGCTCGACGTCTTTCTGGGCCCGCAAATCTATCTCGGCGCCTCCGGCGTGATCACGGGCAAGCCGACCGCCGACAACATTCTGGCGCTGATCCAGGCCCACAGGATCACATCGTTCTTCGCGCCGCCGACGATCTGGATCGCGATGCTGCGATCGCCGAACTTCGACAAGACCGACCTGTCGACGCTCGAGAAGGGCTATTACGGTGCTTCGATCATGCCGGTGGAAGTGTTGCTCGAACTGCAGCGTCGCCTTCCCAACGTCAAATTCTGGAATTTCTACGGCCAGACCGAGATCGCGCCGCTCGCGACCGTTCTGCGGCCCGAGGACCAGCTGCGCAAGGCCGGCTCGGCCGGCAAGCCCGTCCTCAATGTCGAGACCCGCGTGGTCAACACCGCGATGGAGGACGTCAAGGTGGGCGAGGTCGGCGAGATCGTGCACCGTTCGCCGCATCTGCTCTCCGGCTATTACAACGATCCCGTCAAGACCGCGGCGGCGTTCTCAGGAGGCTGGTTTCACTCCGGCGATCTCGCCACCGTCGATGACGAAGGCCACATCACCGTGGTCGATCGCGTCAAGGACATGATCAAGACCGGCGGCGAGAATGTCGCGAGCCGCGAGGTCGAGGAGATGGTCTACCGCATTCCCGGGGTTTCCGAGGTCGCCGTCGTCGGCCTGCCCGATCCGCGCTGGATCGAGGCGGTCACCGCCGTCGTCGTGGTCAAGTCCGGCGAGACGCTCGACGAGGAATCCGTCATCAAGCACTGCGCCGGCCAGATGGCGCATTTCAAGGTGCCGAAGCGCGTCATCTTCGTCGACAGCCTGCCAAAGAACCCGAGCGGCAAGCTGCTCAAGCGCGAGCTGCGCCAGCGCTTCGTGGGCGGCGAGACGCTCGACAAGGCGATCCAGAAGAATTTTGGCACCTGAGACGGAGTGATCGCCATGAAAGTCTGGCAGGTCGCGCGCGACTGGTCGATCGAAGGCATGGAGCTGACTGAGCTGCCGGAGCCCGCGCCGGCCCCGGGGCAGGTGACCGTGCGGATGCGGGCGGCATCGCTGAACTACCGCGACCTGCTCACGGTGCAGGGCAAGGGCGGCGTGTCGCGACTGCCGCTGATCCCGTTCTCGGATGGAGCAGGCGAGGTGACCGCCGTCGGCGACGGGGTCACCCGCGTCGCGGTCGGCGACCGCGTCTGCCCGATGTTCTTCCAGTCCTGGATCGACGGCAAGGTGTCGGCAACGAGCCGCCGCTACGCGCTCGGCGGCACGCGGCCAGGCGTGCTGCAGGAGGTGATGCTGCTCGACGCCGAAGGCGTCAGCCGCATTCCCTCGCATCTTTCGTTCCAGCAAGCGGCGACGCTGCCCTGCGCCGGCCTCACGGCGTGGCGCGCGCTGTTCGAGGAAGCCAACGTGCAGCCCGGCGACACCGTGCTGGTGCAGGGCACCGGCGGCGTGTCGATCTTCGCGCTGCAATTCGCAAAGCTCGCGGGCGCCAGCGTGATCGTGACCTCGTCGAGCGACGACAAGCTCGAACGTGCCTGGACGCTCGGCGCCGACTACACCATCAACTACCGTTCGGTGCCGGACTGGGGCAAGGCGGCTGCGGAGTGGGCCGGCGGCGGCGTCGACCACGTCGTCGAGGTCGGCGGCAAGGACACGTTTGCGCAGTCGCTCGAAGCAGCGCGGGTCGGCGGCACCATCCTGGTGATCGGCGTGCTCTCCGGCTTCTCGCAGCAGATCGCGATTCCGAGCCTGTTTTCCAAGAATTTGCACGTCATCGGCCTCTCCGTCGGCAGCCGCCGCATGTTCGAGGGGATGACATCGGCGATCGGGCGAAGCGGCATGAAGCCGGTGATCGACCGCGTGTTCTCTTTCGGCGCCGTGCCCGATGCGCTGCGGCTGATGCAGCAGGGCGGCCACTTGGGCAAGATCGTTGTGGAGTTTGACTGAGACTTCTTAACCTCTCCCCGCCTGCGGGGAGAGGTCGAATTGCATCGAAGATGCAATCCGGGTGAGGGGGTACAGGTTCAGCGGCAGTTTCCTGTGTGGAGGGAGGCCCCTCACCCCAACCCTCTCCCCGTAAGAGCGGGGAGAGGGAGAAAAGGCTAATACTTCTTCACGTGCGCGCCGAACGCCAGCCACAGCGCCATCGACGCGAGCCCGAAGCTGCCGAGCAGCAGGAAGGTCGGGCCGTAGCCGATCCATTGCGCGATCCAGCCGCCGAGCGCGGGGCTGAGACTTGCGCCGACGCCCTGCACGGTGATCACGGCGCCCTGGCCGAGATTGATGCGACCGGTGCCGTCGAGCGAGCGCGCGACCATGCCGGGGACGGCGACGGTCTGAAGCCCGGTGCCGATGCCGTCGAGCACCTGCATCGGCACCACGCCCCACCACCCCGTGACGAAGAAGGCGAGCACGCCGCGGATCGGCAGGAACATGAATGAGACCAGGATGACCGGCCAGTAGTTGCGCTTCCCCGCAACCTGCATGGCAACCAGCGACGTCACGACCATGACGCCTTGCGCAATGACGACGGTGGTGGCCACGAAGCTCGGGCCATTGGCCTGTCCCTCGGCCACCGCCGCGAGGCCATAGAGCGGGACAATCGCGGCATTGCCGAGATGGAAGATGGCAAGCGCGAACGCCAGCACCAGCAGCGGCTTGTGCTTGAGCAGGACGGACATGGCATCCGGCGGGTTCTTGCTCTCGTCCTCCTTGCTGCCGCGGGCCTGGCGATCGTCGATGGACTTCGCAGGAATCATCAGCACGCAGGCAATGGCGATGGCGCCGAACGCGGCCGCAAGCACGAACACGGCGACGTAGCCGAATTTGTAGCCGAGATAGCCCGACAACGCTGCGCCGATCATGTTGCCGGCATGGTTGAACGCCTGGTTCCGCCCGTTCAGCGCGTTAAACCCCTTTTGCTTGGCGATGCCGAGCGTGATGCCGGTCACCGCCGGAACGATCGCCGCGCTCGCCAGCGATTGGGCGACCTGCGAGAACGTCACCGCCCAGAAATTCTGCGAGATCAGGATGATCGCGGAGGCAAGCACCACGCAGATGCCGGGAATGACGACCCACAACCGCTTGTTGCGACTGGCATCGATGAAGCCGCCGATTGGCGTCGTCACCAGCATGCCCGCGACATTGCCGATCGTCAGCGCGGTGCCGATCAGTCCGGTGGCCCAGCCCCGTTCCTGCAGGAACACGCCGACGAACGGTCCGATGCCCGACTGCATGTCGGCCATGAAGAAATTGACTGCGTAAAGGGGCCAGAGCCGGGGTGGAGAGCGCGAGGTCATCGGGACGCTGTGCGTGATACTGCCGATCGAAGAAGGACTCGCACGAGGCGATGATTGCCGGCATTGTGCCGACGCTGACCAGAACGTAACCTGCGCTCCTCATGTTGGTTCCACGCACTTGCGGCTGCGGGACCGCGGCGTCACCTCGTCTGAGCATCTCTTCCGGATCAGAACCATGCCTCTCTGGACCTGCGAAACCTGCGGCGCGCAATTCCCGGACAGCGGACGGCCACCTGCCGCATGCCCCATCTGCGAGGACGAGCGGCAATATGTGAACTGGAATGGGCAGGCCTTCCTGACCCGCGAGACGCTTTCGGAGCGGCATCGCGTCGTCTGGCGCGATGATCTCGGCCTCACCGGAATCGCTCTCGAGCCGGGCTTCGCCATCGGCCAGCGCGCTTTATTGGTTCCGCAGGGCGACGGCTGCGTGATGTGGGATTGCATCCCGCTGGCAACGCCGGAGGCGATCGCCCATGTCCGCTCGCTCGGCGGGCTGAAGGCGATCGCGATCTCGCACCCGCATTATTATGGCGCGCTCGCCGACTGGAGTGCCGCCTTCGACGGCATCCCCGTCTATCTGCATGCCGACGATGCGCAATGGGTGACGCGTCCGCATCCTGCGATCCTGCACTGGACGGGCGAAGATCATCGCATCTCGGACGATCTGCGTCTGCT
This sequence comes from Bradyrhizobium diazoefficiens, assembly GCF_018131015.1. Lineage (GTDB taxonomy): Bacteria > Pseudomonadota > Alphaproteobacteria > Rhizobiales > Xanthobacteraceae > Bradyrhizobium > Bradyrhizobium diazoefficiens_B. The sequence continues at coordinate 9,273 of NZ_JAFCJJ010000032.1, read as the reverse complement.
GCGCACCGGTGGTCACTTCGCCGGCGCCACCATGCTGCACTGGGCGCGGGGGGCGGACGGCAGCGGCGCGCTCCTCACCGGCGACATCGCGCAGGTGACGATGGACCGCCGTTTCGTCAGCTTCATGTACTCCTATCCGAACGACATGCCGCTCAACGCGGCCGCGGTGAGGCGGATCGCGGCCGCGGTCGAGCCGCTCGCCTTCGACCGGATCTACGGTGCCTGGTGGGGCCGCAACATCGCCGGCGGCGCCAAGGCCGCGTTCGCGGCCTCGGTGCAGCGGTATATCGCGGCGATCACCTGACGCGCGACCGCCAGAATCCTCGTTGTCCTTCTCGCATAATCGTGCATCGTTGCTGCGGCGGGCGCGCTCTGCGGCCGCACGAGCGGGGGAGTTGGTCCATGACGGCGCAATGCGACTACGAGGTTTTCGAGGCCGGCGACGTCACGCTCCAGTCCGGCGCCGTCTTCCCAGCGATGAAGCTCGCCTACAAGACCTACGGCCAGCTCAACGCGGCCAGGGACAACGCCATCCTCTACCCAACCTCGTTCAGTGCGCAGCATTACGACACCGAATGGCTGATCGGGCCTGACGGCGTGCTCGATCCCACGCGTTACTTTATCATCATCCCGAACCTGTTCGGCAACGGGCTGTCATCCTCGCCGTCGAATTCCGGCGAAGCGCCGTTCCCGCAACTCACCTATCACGACGCCATCGCCGTCCAGCACCGGCTCCTGACCGAGCGCTTCGGCATCACAAAACTGGCGCTGGTCTATGGCTGGTCGATGGGCGGCATGCAGACCTATCATTGGGCAGCGTTGCACCCCGACATGGTCGAGCGTGCCGCAATCGTCTGCGGCAGCGCGCGCTGTGCGCCCTACAACCACGTCTTCCTCGAGGGCGTGAAGGCCGCGCTCACCGCCGATCCTGCCTTCCGCGACGGCCGCTTCGTCGAGAAGCCCGTCGCAGGCTTCCGCGCCATGGGGCGCGTCTATGCCGGCTGGGCGATGTCCCACGGCTTCTATCGCGACGAACTCTGGCGCGAGGCGGGCTTCACCTCGCTCGAGGATTACCTCGTCCGCGCATGGGACGCGACGTTCGCCCGCCGCGATGCCAACGACCTGCTGGCGCAGGCCGGCATCTGGCAGCGCGGCGACATCAGCCGATGCGCGGCATTCGGCGGCGATCTCGACCGCGCGCTGGCGGCGATCAAGGCCCATGTGCTGCTGATGCCGGGCGCGACCGATCGTTATTTCGATGCTCGCGACAACGAGGTCGAACTGGGCCGGCTCGTTAACGCGAAGTCGACCGCACTGCATCCGATCCCGTCGCTGCACGGCCATCGCGCCGGCAATCCCGTGAGCAATCCGCGCGACCAGGCCTTTCTGAAGGCCGAGATCGCGGCGCTGCTCGGCAAGTAGGGCGATTTCGACGTGCAAAAACCCCGATCGCGGGGCGATCGGGGTTTTGTCGCGAATGCGTGGCCTCAGTACATCGAATACGCGCAGACGTTCACGACGCGGACGCGCAGGCCGTGGCGGGTCTGAACGACGCGCTCCTGGTAGCAGTTGTTGATTCCGGTGTTGACGTAGATGCCGCCAAAGCCCCAGCCGGGACCCCAGTGATGGTGGAAACCGTGAGCCGAGGCGGCGGTGGGCGCGAGAGCGGCAACACCGAGCGAGCCGGCAGCGATCAGACCGAGTGCGAATTTGCGAAACATCGTCATTCTCCAGTGGCGCGAGGCCGTTGTTGTGTCCCTGCAGTTCGGTCGGGCCGAGACGCGAATGCGTTCACGGCGCGAGGGAGGAATCGTGTTTCAGGAATGTTTCGTGGTCGGCGCGACCAGACCGGCGTCAAGCCTTGCGCGCCGCGCCCTTTGCATCGCGCGACGAGACGCGCTCTCGTGCCCCGGACGCAGCGCAGCGCCTCTCGGCGGTGCGCTGCAGAGCCGGGGCCCATTTCCCCGAGTGCCGTGCCGCCATCTGGGTCCCGGCTCTGCGCAGCAACGCTATGCGCGTTGCAGCGCGTCCGGGACACGAGAGAGGGCGCCCCCTTAAAATCTCGGCGGCCGCTTTTCCGCGAAGGCCCTGATGCCTTCCTTGATCTCGTCGCCGCGCATGCTGGCGCGGTGGCGCTGGTCGGCGGCCTGTTCGTCGAGCTCGCCGCGGGCGAACTCGTTGATCGCGCGCTTCATGCCGCGCATCGCGACCGGCGCGTTGCCGGCGAGGATTTCGGCGAGCTTGTCGACCTCCTCGTCGAGGAATTCCACCGCCACCATCGCGGTGAGATAGCCGATCCGCAGCATCTCCGGCGCACTGATCTTCTGCGCGGTGAGGAACAGCTTCTTCGCGTTGTCGACGCCGAGCCAGGTCACGTAGCGCTTGATGCCGCTCCTGTAGTAGTGCAGGCCGAGCCGCGCGGCCGGCATGAACATCTCGGCGGTGTCGACGCCGATGCGGAAATCGCAGGCAAGCGCGAGATCGGTCGAGCCGCCATAGACGCCGCCGTTGAGCCGGCAGATCGTCGGCACGCCGAGATCCTCCAGGCGGTTGACGACCACCTCGAAGGCGGAGCCGGCGCTCTGCTGCTCGCTGGCGCTCACCGCGCGCTCGGCGACCGAGTTGAGGTCGTAGCCCGCCGAGAAGGCGCGCCCCGTGCCGGTCAGCACCAGCACGCGGATCGCCGGATCGGCCTCGATCCGGTCGAACAGTTTGAGCAGCTCGCCGAGATCCTCGGCCTGCAGCCGGTTGAGATGCTTCGGCCGGTTGAGGCGGATGGTGGCGCGTGGGCCGCTGATATCGAGCACGGGGGTGGATGCCGCGTCGGCTGTCTCCGACATTCTTGTCTCCTTCTTACTTGTTTTCGAGCGCGCGGCGCCTTGCTTCCGCATCGATGGTCTCGGCGAGATCCGGGTGCCGGGCCATCAGCACGCGGAAGTCGACGAGGTCGAGCACCAGCAGCCGCGACACCTTGGTGGTCGCGACATTGGCGCCGCGCTTGTTGTTGCCGAGCAGCGCCATCTCGCCGAAGAAGGCGCCTTCGCCGAGCTGCACCTTCTTGCCGGGCAGGTCGACCTCGACCTCGCCGGCGGCGATGAAATACATGCAGTCGCCCGGCTGCCCCTTGCGGATGACCAAGGTGCGCGCCGGCAGCTCCATGGTGCGCAGCATGTGGGTGACGTCGGCGATCGCCGACGGTCCGAGCGCAGCGAAGAACGGCACCTTGCTGACGGATTCCCAGGTCCTGAGGAAATTGTCGCGCCGGGTCTCGGCGGCAAAGCCCGTCGCCAGAATGCCGGTCCACAGGCCGAACACGCCGAGGCCGGAGATCATCACCAGCATCGCCACCACGCGTCCGAGCGGCGTCACCGGCACGACGTCGCCATAGCCCGTCGTGGTCAGGGTCACCACCGCCCACCACAGTGCGGCCGGGACGCTGCCGAAGGTCTGCGGCTGCACGTCCCGCTCCAGGAAATATTCGGCGACGGAGGCGAGGAAGACCACCATCAGGAAGATCACGAGCACGCTCGCGAGCGGCCCGGATTCCAGCACCAGCACGCGGCGAAGCTGCCGCAGGCCGGGAATGCCGGGCACCACCTTCAGCACCCAGAGCACGCTCAACAGCCAGGCCGTTCTGGGCTCGACGCCAAACAGCAGGGCGACCGGCACGGCGAGCGCGCCGATGCCGTCGACCAGCCCGGCGAAGGAGAACACGTACAGCGACAGCCGTCCCTGCCGCGCCATGTGGCGCAGCCGGACCAGCCATTCGAACACGAAGTAGGCGAGGCAGGCCGACAACAGGGCGTCGACCCAGCGCGGCGCCGCCGCATAGGCGGGGTCGACCGTCAGCAGCACCATGCCGAGCAGGCCGGCGGCGACCGCCACATAGGCCACCCTGGTCATGTTGCGGCCGGCCGTGGCGGCCACGAACTGGGCCAGAGCGGGGATCAGCGGCGTGGACATGCGAAGCGGGCGGCCCGGACTGGGGAGGATTTCGAGGCCCCGGCCGGGACCTCGGCGCCAAGGTGCCTGCCCGAACCGGGGCCGTCAACGATCGCCGCCGGCATGGGCAATGTGTCAGGCGCTCTGAGCCGTCTTCACCACCACGACATTGGTGTCGTCGTGCCGGGAGGCGGCATCGCGGGCCGCCTGCTCGGGGTCGCCGGCGTGGCGCTTCAGGTAGTCGCGGCGCATGCCGATGTCGTCGCGGACGAATTCGTAGCCGAGCTTGAAGGTGTCGAGCCCGTCGGTGCTGATGGTGCCGTCCCTGAGGCCTATGACCGCGCCGCGCAGGATGCCCTCGAGCTCGTCCTGGAGACATTCGAGCTGGTCCAGCGAATGGGCGTGCTCGATGCGCTCGCCGATGCAGAGGATGGCGGTGGAGAGCTCGCTGGCCTTCTCCGGCGCGATGCGGGTGATCTTGGCGTAGATCGCCGCGAAGATCGAGCCGATGACGCTGAGCGCGGCGGCGCCCAGATACATCATGTCGCTGTACTTATCCATGAACGACTTGGTGTCGTCGTTGATGTAGTCGGCCGCGCCCTGATGCGCCATCACGAAGGCGTCCTTCTCGACCGAAGCCGGTTCGATCCTGGAGGCAAAGCCGTTGTCCAGCCCGAGCGCAGACTTGTTCTCGTAGACGGTGCGCGCCAGCTCGCCCGCCGTGGACGCCGACATCTTCGACTGCGTGACCAGCAGCCATTCGAGCCCGATCGTGTCGAGATCGTCGTCGGGAATTTCGGGCGAAGCGGATAGCGTGCCTGCCGTCAGGGTCTCGCCGGAAATGCCGGGGATCCTGCGGGCCAGCGCCTTGGCCTCGTCGATGGCGTTCAGCGTGAAGCCGCCGCGCCGTGCGACCTGCTCATAGCCCTTGTCGCGCACCGCCTTCGAGGCGTGGACGATGGCGATGACAGCGGCAAAACCGTTTGCCGGCGCAAACAGCTTGTCCAGGGTCGCGCCCGGCGGCGCCATCTGGATCTTCGCGGCGTCCGGACCGTCCGGGATGTCGAGGATGCTGCGCACGAAGGCGAGCGAGGAATCGCCTGCGGCGAGGACCGCAACCTTCTTCTTCTTCAGCTCGGCAAGCGACTTGATCTTCCTGTTGCCGGGCCCGAGCAGCAGCACGAGATCGTGCTCGAGGATCGCAATCGTGCGCGCCCGCAGCGGCACCTTGGCGTCGGTGCGCAGCACGGCGAGGTCGGCCTGCTTGCGGTCGAACTGGGCGAGCGCCTTGGCGTTGTCTGCGTTGTTGACGATCTTGATGCGGAAGCGCGAGGCGTTGTTCTTGAGCACGGTGGCGAGCTTGGCTGCGAACAGCGCTTCGTCGCTGTTGGGCGCGCCGACGGCGAAGGTCAGCGTCTCCGAATTGTGCAGCATGGCGCGGCCGGCCCAGACCGTGGCGAGCGACAGGAGCAGGGTCAGCACGACATACAGCAGCACCTGCTGCTGGTTGGTCTTGATCACCTTGGGGCGCCTTGGCGGCGTGAGTTCGGGCGAGGAGGTCGGGCCTTCAGCACTCATGGCGGCACCCTGGCCTGATTCCGGGATGGCGGGCGGCCCTGCGATTGCCGGCTGCGCGCGCCCTTAAATTTTCGTAAGCGCCTGAAAAAAGAAAGATAATCCTGTACCGGGCGGAGGATAGCGCCCCTGCGGCAGAAGGCAAATTCCGCGCCGGAAATAACGTTACCTCGCGAAACCGCTGCGATCGGGCCTCGTATCACCAGTTAGCCACAGTTGGTGATTTTCCGGTTCCCCCCGGCTGCATTCCGCCGCGGGAGGTGTCATAAATCACCGTCCCGGCGATCCAGCCGGTCCAAGAAGAAGTTGCGCTGAACGCTCCGTATTTTTTTCTTTTGTCGTCAACGAGGGGCGTCAGCTTGTTTCCATCCCTGTCATCGGCGGTTCCGGTTGAAGCGCTCATTGGCTGGATGCTGCTGCTCACCTTCAAGCACATCATCGCCGATTTCGTCCTGCAAACCGCCTGGATGGCGCATGGCAAGGATCAGAAGCACGGCTGGGCTTTGCCGCTCCTGGTGCACTGCCTGGTTCACCTTGCGGTTGCGCTGCCGCTGATCCTGATCGTGGCGCCAAGATTCTGGTTCGTGGCGCTGATCGATTTCGTGATCCACATCACGGTCGACCGCATCAAGGGATGGATCTCGGCCAATTGCGGCGTCAACCAGGAGCACCCCTGGTTCTGGACCCTGATCGGCGTCGACCAGGCGCTGCATCATCTGACCGGCTTCGGTCTCTCCATCTTCATGGCTGCGAACTGAGGGCTTGTCTCTGCGCGACGTCGTCGTGGCCCGGGCTTGTCCCGGGCATCCACGTTCTTCGTGCAGGGCGGTGAGGCGTAGATGGCCGGACATAGGCGAGCGGAAGCGACGCCGTCCTTCGGCTATGCCCGGGCATGACACCGCGGCGGCTCTGGCGCGTTCCCGCCGCTGATTCGCGGGCAGCGCGCAAGCACTCCGGGTAACTACCGGCCGGTGTGGTTAACCTTTGGTTAGAGAATTCTGCGGCATCCTCCCCCCACGAGGGAGAACCGCAATGTTTTCAAACCGCGACGCCTTTGAAAGCGATTTCTGCCCGGTCCGTGACGAGCTGCTTGGCGAGATGTATCGCGCCAGCGAGAACGGCCTGCCGAGGCTGGTTGAGAGTGTTTCCCCTGACGTCCGCGCCAGGCTGGCGCTGTTTTGCTATCGCCGCAGCCATCTGCACTCGCTGGCCGTCGCGATCGCAGGCAGCTGCAGCGAGCGTGAGCTGATCGAGAACGGCGGCCGGGTCGGCTCGACGCTCTACGCGCTGTCGCGCGAGGGCACGACCAAAGCCTCGCCGTCGCTGTCGGGCGGCCGCAAGCCGATCACGCTGTCGACCAAGCCGCTCTCGGTGCTGGCACCGCTCGACGACGAGATCGACGACGAGGTCAGCGAAGCCGTTTCGGCCTAAGCGGCCGCTATCACCGGCAGCCCGAACTTCCGCCGCGCCATCGCGCATTCGGCATCGCCCGGCATGCAGGTGCGGCACACCTCCGGCCGCACCGCATAGATGCCGCAGGCCGTCGCCTTCCCCACCTCTCCCTTCAGCGCCGAACAGCGGTCGCCCTCGCAGCGCATGCCGGACTGCCGCGCATTGACGAGCGCCTCCGGGATGGAAGCAAGCTCCTCGTCGCTCTCGATCGAGAACCGCGGCCAGTTTTCCGAATAGCTGCAGCAGGCGCCGCAGCTCTGGCAGCAACTCGACAGGTCGATCGCTTGCGTCTCGTCCATCGCCGTCAATTGTCCTTCAATTGTCCTTCAATTGTCCTTGGGCGGACCCCAGACCAGGCTCTGCCGCCATTTTGCGCGGAGCACGTCGCGCCGCTCCGGATATTTTTCGTCGAGATAGGCGGCCTCCACCACGCGGTCGGTGCGGAAGCTGCGGAAGTCGCTGCGCAGCTCGCACCAGGCCGCGAGCAGGCGCACGGCTTCGAGATAGCCGACCGCGATCGGCCAGATCATGCGCTCGCTGGCGCGGCCCTGCTCGTCGCGGTAGCGCAGCATGATCTTCTTGCCTTCGTGGATCTGGGTGCGCGTGCGCACCATGTCCATGCGGTCGGGCTCCCTGTTCCAGCTCGGTCGCGCCCGGCTCGCCGGCTCGAGCACGAAGGGACGCAGCCGCTCCGGCACCGTGTCGGCGATCTTGGCCATGAGATCCTCGGCCGCGCGCGCCAGCGCCGTGTCGGCATGGCCCGCCACCCATTGCGCGCCCAGCACGGCGGCCTCGATCTCGTCGGGTGTCAGCATCAGGGGCGGCAGGTCAAAACCCTTCTCCAGGATGTAGCCCATGCCGGCTTCGCCGCGGATCGGCACGCGCTGGCCCATCAGCGTGGCGATGTCGCGATAGATGGTGCGCTTCGAGGTCTCGAGCTCGGCCGCGATTGCGTCCGCCGTCAGCGGTTTGCGCGTGCGCCTCAGCACCTGGATGATCTGGAACAGCCGGTCGGCGCGTCTCATGACGGTTCTCTTGGAAGAATTTCGCCTGCTCAAAATCCGGCGCGCGGATGCTGACAGGATGTTGGCAGCAGGGGAGTTCTATACCGGGACAACTCATCGAATGAAGAGGATTTGTCCATGATCATTCCAACCCATTTCGGCCTGGCCGGCCCGCTGGGGCGGGCCCAGCTGTGGCACGCCTGGGCGTTCGGCCGCCTGATTTCGCTCGATCTCATCGTCGTCGACCTCCGCATTGCACTGGCAAGCGTGGTGGCGCGCTCGCTGGCCCAGGCCGCGGACGCGCTGGTCCGCCACGTCATGGGCCGCGCCTGGCAGGGGGCCCGCTTCGCAGAAGATATCACGGCTGCTGCCACCATGGTGGCAGCAGCCCGGCCCTAGGTTCCGCCAACTCGTCTCGTCGTTCAGGAGAGGTTTCATGATCACGCTTTACGGCTTTGGCACGGGCTTCGGCCTGCCGGAAATCAGCCCCTTCGTCACCAAGACGGAGGTGCAGCTCAAGATGGCGGGACTGCCCTACCGGAAGGAGCGTGCCATGCCGCCGGCGTCGCCGAAGGGGCAATTGCCGTTCATCGACGATGGCGGCGAGGCGGTGGCCGATTCCACCTTCATCCGCGCCCATATCGAGCGGCGCTACGGCTTCGACTTCGATGCCGGGCTGTCGCTGGCCGAGCGCGCGCAGGCCTGGGCGTTCGAGCGCATGATCGAGCATCACGTCTACTGGGCGCTGGTCGGCGCGCGCTGGGTCGATCCCGTCAATTTCGCCAAGGGGCCGGCGCATTTCTTCGACGGCGCGCCGGAGCACAATCGCGAGAAGCTGCGCGAGGACGCGCAATTCCGCGTCGCCGAAAACTATCTCTTGTCCGGCCTCGGCCGCCACGGGCCCGATGACGACGTCGATCTCGCGGTGCGCTCGCTGTTTGCGCTCTCCGTGCAGCTCGGCGACAAGGCCTGGCTGATGGGCAACAAGCCGAGCGGCGTCGACGCGACCGCGTTCGGCGCGCTCGCCGGGATCCTGACGCCGTTCTTCGAGTCGTCCTTGCGCGAGCGCGCCGAGGCATTTCCGAACCTCGTCGCCTTCGTCGACCGCATGATGGATGCGTACTATCCGGAGTTCGCCTGGACCCCGCTGCGGCAGGCGGCCTGATGTCTAATGGAATGAGACTTAACCAGCCCCGATGAAGCTGCGTCCCCTCCCCCCTTGTGGGTAGGGGAATCGCATATGGCGCTAGAGGGGCGTTGCAAGGCGGTTGGAACTGGATTCTTTGGGTATCTCTCGATT
>NZ_JAFCJJ010000031.1 GCF_018131015.1 Bradyrhizobium diazoefficiens | reverse complement strand
CACGCTGCCAAATCCATGCACTATGATGTGTCGGCTATGTCCCCGAACACCCGTCGGTCATGTCCCCGGGCTGAACATCAAGCCGGGCGATGACACCTGTTGTGTAGCGCTGACGCCGGGTCGCGTAGCGCTTACGCTGTCCGCAGCCAGCCCAAAAAGCCGTCGACCTCGCTCTTGAGCCGCTCGGACTGCGATGACAGTCCGGCTGCGGCCTCGTGCATCTTCGAGGCGGCGGCGCCGGTCTGGTCGGAGGCCTTGCTGACGCTTGCGATGTTGTCGCTCACTTCGCGCGTGCCGGAGGCGGCCTGCTGCAGGCTGCCGGCGATCTCGCGCGTCGCCTGGCCCTGCTGATCGACGGCGGTGGAGATCTGGCCGGAAATCTGGTCGATCTCGGCGATGGTGGCGCCGATCGCCTGGATGGCGTTGACGGCCTCGCCGGTCGCGCTCTGGATGGACTGGACCTGCGCCGAGATTTCCTCGGTCGCCTTCGCGGTCTGGTTCGCCAGCGCCTTGACCTCGCTTGCGACCACCGCAAAGCCCTTGCCGTGCTCGCCGGCCCGCGCCGCCTCGATGGTGGCGTTGAGCGCCAGCAGGTTGGTCTGGCTCGCGATGTTCTGGATCAGGGTGACGACTTCGCCGATCTTCTGGGTGCCGGTGGCGAGACCCTCGACGACCTGGTTGGTGCGGCGAGCCTCGTCGGCGGCCTTGGCGGCGATTTCGGCGGAGCGGGCGACCTGCTGCGTGATGCTGCCGACGGACGCCGTGAGCTCCTCGGTGGCGGCGGCCACCGTCTCGACGTTGCCGGAGGCGCGGCTGGAGGCTGCGGCTGCGGCCGTGGTCTGCCGCGCGGTTTCCGCGCTGTTGCCGCTCATTGCGGATGACAGATGCTGCACCTCGCCGGCGGCGATTGCCACCGCCTGGACAATGCCGCCGATGCTCTGCTCGAAATTGCTGGCGAGCCGCTGCTTGGCGGCCTCGCGATCCACCTTGGCGCGCTGCTCGACTTCGCCGCGCTCCTCGTTGGCGCGCGCTTCCGACGCGATCGCGGCCTGTGCCTCGGCCGTCTTCGCCGCCGTGGTCGCGAACAGCTCCTGCAGAGTGTGGGCCAGCGCGATCAGCACCCCGGCCTCGACCAGCAGGATGACCGCGTGCAGGACGACGCGGCCGAGGTCCGAGCCCCCGGGATAGATCGCCGCCGGCAGCAGGAAGTTCAGGGCGAGATGATGCACCGCGACCGCAACCGTCGCGGCGATGATCGGGCGATAGTCGCAATAGGCGACGGTGCAGGCCAGCGCCGCGAAGAAGTACATGTGGATGTCGACCTGCCAGGCATGTCCCTCGAACTGGTAGGCGAACATCGATACGCCGCTCATCAGCGCGACGGCGAACACCAGGCGCGTGCCGAGCCCGTTGCCCGACATGCTCCAGGACAGGGTCGCGGCGAGCGCGAAGATCGCCATGAACACGGACGGAATGAGCCAGGGCTTGCCGAGCGCCAGCCCGATCGCGAGGCTGATCGGCACGTGCAGCCACAGCACCGTGACGAGGAACTTGCTGGTGGTCTGGCGCAGCGATTCCAGTCCGTCGTTCTCGACAATCATGCCATCATCCCCAAGACTATCTGCCAAAACATGCTGAAACCGCTTGCGCGTCCATCACGAGCCAGGCCCCGGCCTCGTGGAGGCGGGACAGTCCGTCATGGTCATCCGGGCGGACGACGAGGAGAGTGGGAAGGGCGGTTGCCCTCACGATCGCCGCTTGCGCCGATCCCGCAGCCTGAAAAACCTGTTGCGTGCTCCACCAGGGCGGAAACGCAACCGCGACAACCGTCGCGCCCGGACGAACCTGTAAGGTGAGGATTGCGAGCGCGATCCAGCCCGCGACCAGCAATGCTGTCGCATTCGCCCAGACAGGCCACCGCCGGGGCGGAATCGCCGTTCTCCCCTCCATGCCGGGGAGTCTACGTGAGCGGGCCTAACTCCCCGTAAATGTCCGTTTGGAGTCAGGCCGGTAGAACTACGGGATTATTTTGCGCGTTGCGTTGCCGGTCGGCCTGATCGAGCGTCAGGCCGTCACCACCGCCGGGATCGGCAGCGCGGTGATCGACTTGATCTTCTCCATCGCAAAGCGCGAGGTGACGTTCTTCAGCGAAACCGAGCTGATCAGCTTCTTGTAGAACACGTCATAGGCCTGCATGTCCGCGACCACGACGCGCAGCATATAGTCGACGTCGCCGGCCATGCGGTAGAACTCCATCACCTCCGGCATGGCGCTGACGGCCTCGGCGAACTTCTTCAGCCAGGCTTCCGAGTGGTCGGCGCTTTCCACCGACACGAACACGGAGATGCCGAGCCCGATCTTGTTCTGGTCGACCAGAGCCACGCGCTTGAGGATCACGCCGTCGGCTTCCAGGCGCTGGATGCGTTTCCAGCACGGGGTCGACGACAGCCCGACGCGGTCGCCGATCTCGGCGACGGACAGGGAGGCGTCATCCTGAAGCACCATCAGGATCTTGCGGTCGATAGCGTCGAGACGGCGGCTGGTTTCGGGGATCTGGACAACGGCGTCGGTCATTTGAAGAACTTTGTTCCATTATGAGGGTCTGTTTCCCTCATATAGAGAAAATTCTTCTCTCGCAAGCCCATATTCCGGCCTGCAACTAAAGTCCGGCGGTCGGCCCTTCGCGCAAAAGCTCTTCGATCTCAATACGTTGCGGCGCCGCCAGACCGCCGCCATGGCGGGTGCATTTCAGAGCTGCGGCGGTCGCGGCAAATCGCAGCGCCTCCCGGATGTCGCCGCCTTCGGCCAGGCGCAGCGTAAAGGCGCCATGGAAGACATCGCCGGCGCCGAGCGTGTCGACGGCCTCGACGGCAAGCGCAGGCGTCTCCTCCAGTTCGCCCCTCTCGTTCAGCCACAGCGTGCCGCGCGGGCCGCGGGTGGTGGCCAGGAAGGCCGGCGTGATCCCGCTCAGGCGCTTCAAGGCCTCGCCATCGTCGGCGACGCCAGCCGTTTCTCGAACCTGATCGCTCGAGAACAGCAGATGCGAGGCGGCCGTGAGCAGGCTGTCGGTGAGTGCCATCGCGCGGTCGACGCCGGCGATGACGGCAATGCCGCGCCGGCGCGCCTCGGCGCAGAGCTCGGTGCAGAACGGCGCGCATCGGCTTTCGACAAGGACCGCCTGGCAATCCGACAGTAATTGACCGGCGTCGGGCAGTTTCACGGTCCACAATGCGGGATCGCGATAGATCGTCAGCGTCCGCTCGCCGGACGGCTCGATCATGATGGCGGACACCGGCGTCGAAACGCCCGGCATCCGCACGACATGCCTGGTCTCGATGCCCTCGGCGGCCATCAGCTCGAGGATGAAGCCGCTCGATGTCTCGCCGGGATCGCCCATCGGTCCGGCAAAGGACGCGCGTCCCCCGAGCCTTGCGATCGTGATCGCGGCATTGAGCGCATTGCCGCCGCAGATCTCCGCGAGATGAGTGGCATTGGCCTTGCTGCCGCGCTCAGGCACGGCCTCGACGCGGAAGGTGAGGTCGCGCACGGGAATGCCGATGCAGAGGATGCGCGGCGCGATGCCTGATGCGGCCATCGGCGGCGTCTGGCTCAGGCGCCACTCTTGTCGCGCACCCAGCGGCCGAGCAGATGATGCGCGATCGCGAAGGGATGCGGCCCGGCAAGTCCGTCGGGATGGGTTCGCGCCAGCATCAGGGCCGCCTCGTCGCGCGTGAACCAGCGCGCGTCCTCCAGCTCCGAGCGGTCGACGATGATGTCCTCGTTCAGCGCCCGCGCGCTGCAGCCGATCATCAGCGATGACGGATAGGGCCAGGGCTGGGTCATGTAATACTGCACGTCGGTGCAGCGGATTCCGGACTCTTCGAGGATCTCCCGGCGCACCGCGTCCTCGATGGTCTCGGCAGCCTCGACGAAGCCGGCAAGGCAGGAATACATGCCGGGCGGAAACTGCTTCTGGCGGCCGAGCAGGCATTTCTCGCCGGCTGCGACCAGCATGATCACGACCGGATCGGTGCGCGGAAAATGCTCGGCCTTGCAGCTGGGGCAGTCGCGCTTCCAGCCGCCTTCCTTCATCGCGCTGCGGGTGCCGCAATTGGCGCAATAGCCGTGGCGCTGGTGCCAGCCCACCATCGACTTCGCCATCGCGATGGCCGAGAGCTCGTCGGGCGGAATCGCGCCCTGCATCGCCATGCCGCGCAATTCCGCGACGCTGTAGTCGTCGCGGCCGATCAGCTTCTCGGCGGCGGTCTGCGGCATGCCCATGCCGAACACCGCGGCGCCGTCGCGCAACCCTAAGAAGACCGTGCCGGGATTGGCGCCGCATTTCACCGCCTCGTCGATCGAAAGCAGCGCGCGCACCTTGTCGCCCTCGCGCTTCACCAGGAGCGAGTCGCGGTAGACGACGTAGGCGCGCGAGGACGGTTTCTGCTCCAGCGCGAACAGCTTTTCGTCGTCGCGGCGCAGATGCGCGGCACGGTCGAGGACACTGGTGACGAAGGCCGGCTGTCCCAGCGGAAACGAATCGAATGCTGACATTTATTGTTCTTTCAACCCAACCAGATTTTTCGGCGAAGCGCGCTGATGAAACCCTGCACCTCGGCGGCGTCATGCGCCAAGGGCTTCATCACGCCCCACACCGGCCGCGGCCAGGCCGCGTCGCTGGTGCGGCGCGCGATGATGTGGACGTGAAGCTGCGGCACCAGATTGCCGAGCGCCGCGATATTGAGCTTGTCGCAGCGGGTGATCTCCTTCAGCGCGCGCGAGACGCGGGAGATCTCCGTCATCAGCTGCGCCTGCTGCACCTCGTCGAGATCGATGATCTCGACCGCGTCGGGCCGCCGCGGCACCAGCAGGAGCCAGGGATAATGCGCGTCCTTGATGACCAGCACCTTCGACAGCGGCAGGTCGCCGATGTCGATGGTGTCTTCTTTCAGGCGGGAGTGGAGCGACCAGGCAGGTTCGGACATGGAGAGCTTCTCGTGATCGATTCTCACCGTCGCAGAGAGCACGCCCGCAGACAACAACCGTGATGCATCTCCCGGGCGGGCGAGGCATGCCTTTCCGCCGGTCGGGAAGGGCCTTAAAGGTCGAAATCGCCCCCGTCGGAGCGGTTCGGGCCGGGACGACCCGGGCGCCCCCGGGAACGGCCACACTGCGCTTGCTTTCCGCTCCCTTTGGCCCCAAATAGGGACCGGGAGATTGGCGGTGGACGAGCCACTCGCCAACCGGGTCAGGTCCGGAAGGAAGCAGCCCTAACGAGGTCCGGATCGGGTCGCTCGTCAGTCTCCTACCTGTTTTTCCGAGCGAATTGCGCCGGCGGGGGTATCCCGCCAGCGCGCTCCTTTCCGCAAAAAGCCGGCCGAGAGACATTTCATTGCGGATCGACCGATGACCGACGCTGGCGCCCCTCCCGATCCCGACCGCGCCGGCCAGGCCACGCCCTACCGGGTGCTGGCGCGCAAATACCGCCCATCCTCGTTCGACGATCTGATCGGCCAGGAGGCCGTGGTCCGCACCGTCTCCAATGCGTTCGAGACCGGGCGCATTCCGCAGGCCTGGATCCTCACCGGCGTCCGCGGCGTCGGCAAGACCACCACGGCGCGCATCCTGGCCCGTGCGCTCAACTACGAGATGCCGGACGGCTCGGTGAAGGGGCCGACCATCCACATGCCGACGCTGGGCGTGCATTGCCAGGCGATCATGGAAAGCCGGCACATGGACGTGCTGGAGATGGACGCAGCCTCGCACACCGGCGTCGACGACGTCCGCCAGATCAATGACAGCGTGCGCTACGCCCCGGCCAGCGCCCGCTACAAGGTCTACATCATCGACGAAGTCCACATGCTGTCGACGGCGGCGTTCAACGCCTTCCTGAAGACGCTGGAGGAACCGCCGGAGCACGCCAAGTTCGTGTTCGCCACGACGGAGATTCGCAAGGTTCCGGTCACGGTGCTGTCGCGCTGCCAGCGTTTCGACCTGCGCCGCGTCGAGGCCGACGTGCTGATGCAGCATCTCGCCAACATCGCCGCGAAGGAAAACGTCGAGATCGAGCCTGAGGCGCTGGGAATTATCGCGCGCGCCGCGGAAGGTTCCGTGCGTGATTCGCTGTCGCTGCTGGACCAGGCGATCGCGCATGCGGCAGGCCGCGTGCAGGCCGACGCTATCAGGCAGATGCTGGGACTCGCCGACCGCACCCGCGTCATCGACCTCTTCGATTCGCTCGCGCGCGGCGACATCGCGGCCGCCTTCAAGGAGTTCCGCGACCAGTACGACGTCGGCGCCGATCCCATCGTCGTGCTGTCGGACCTCGCCGAGTTCGTCAATTTCGTCACCCGCGTGAAGATCGTTCCCGCGACTGCCGAAAACGTCGCCTATGGCGAGACCGAACGCCTGCGCGCGAAGGATTTCGCCTCGAAAACCTCCATGCGCGTGCTGTCGCGGATGTGGCAGATGCTGCTCAAGGGCATCACCGAGGTGCAGGCCGCGACGCGCCCCGCAGCGGCCGCCGAAATGGTGCTGGTGCGGATCGCCTATGTCGCCGACCTGCCGACGCCGGACGAAGCCATCAGGATGCTGGAGCAGAACGGCGGCGCCTCACCGGTCGTAGGCGGCGGAAGTTCGGCGCGCAGCGCGCCGGCCGCGCCCGTGGCCTCCGCGGCGCCGGTTGCCCCGGTCGCGCCCATGCGCGCGCCGAGCGCGCCGTCACCGTCATTCGGCGGCGGTGCCCGGCCGCAGATGGCCGCGCCTGCGCCGGAGCCGCAAGGCGCCGCGCCGCAACTGCGCATCACGAGTTTTACGCAGCTCGTGGCGCTGGCGGGGCAGAAGCGCGACCTCATGACCAAGGGCGCGCTCGAAGGCGACATGCGCCTCGTCCGTTTCGAGGAGGGCCGGCTCGAGGTTGCGCTGGAGCCGAACGCGTCCAAGACCATGATCTCGGAGCTCGCGCGAAAATTCGAACTCTGGACCGGCCGGCGCTGGACCGTGATCGTCTCCAACGAGCAGGGCCAGCCGACGCTGCGCTCGGTGAGCCAGGCGGCGAAGCAGGAACATGCGCGCACCGCCGAGGCCGATCCGCGCGTGCAGGAGGTGCTGTCGCGCTTCCCCGGATCGAAGGTCGTCGAGGTCCGCAGGCTTGCCCCCGAGACGCCGGAATCCAATATTAACGCCGACTACGGCAGCGACGATCCGCCCGACGGTTCCGAAGCCGACGACGATCTCTGAGCGAGCCGAATCTTTTTTGAGGACACAAGACCCATGGCTGATTTTCTCGGCATGATGAAGCAGGCGGCGCAACTGCAATCCAAGATGCAGGAGATGCAGGAGTCTCTGGCCAATGTGGAGGTCGAGGGCATCTCCGGCGGCGGTCTCGTCGCCGTGCGCATGACCGCGAAGATGGACGTCAAGGGCGTCAAGATTGATCCCTCGCTGATGAAGGCGGAAGAGCGCGAGGTGTTGGAAGACCTGCTCGTCACCGCGCTCAGTGATGCCCGCCGCAAGGCGGAAGCCGCGATGCAGGAGAAGATGCAGGCGCTCACCGGCGGGCTCGGCCTGCCTCCGGGGCTGTTCGGCCAGTAACATGGGCGCGGTTGCAGGTCCTGAAATCGAGCGGCTGGTCCAGCTTCTCGCGCGGCTGCCCGGCCTTGGTCCGCGCTCGGCGCGGCGGGCGGCGCTGCACCTGATCAAGAAGCGCGAGGCGCTGATGATGCCGCTCTCGGGCGCCCTGCAGGTCGCGCTCGACAAGGTCGAGGTCTGCAAGACCTGCGGCAACATCGACACGCAGAATCCCTGCACGGTCTGCACCGATCCCAAGCGCGACGACGCCATCATCGTCGTCGTCGCCGACGTTGCCGATCTCTGGGCGCTGGAGCGGGCCAACGCGACTCAAGGCCGCTATCACGTGCTGGGCGCGACCCTGTCGCCGCTCGACGGCGTCGGCCCGCAGGACCTCACCATCGACGCGCTGGTCGCGCGCGCGCACGATCCCAAGGTGCACGAGATCATCCTGGCGCTGAATGCGACGGTGGACGGCCAGACCACGGCCCATTACATCACCGACCTGCTGCAGGACGCCAATGTGAAGGTGACCCGGCTCGCCCATGGCGTGCCGGTCGGCGGCGAGCTTGATTATCTCGACGAAGGTACGCTATCGGCCGCGATGCGGCAGCGCACCCTGTTCTAGCCATCCAGACTCAACGGAACTGACGACATGACGAAACTTTTCGCCACACGATGGGCTTTGGCCGCGACGATGACGATGCTGGTGGCGCCGGCGCTCTCCGCGCAGCAGAGCGACGAGGCGCCGTCGAAGCCCGGCAAGCCGATCAACGCCGGCGACGTGCTCTCGGGCGAGCTGAACGCGATGAAGGTGCGCGACGTCAAGAACCGCGGCAAGCGGATCGCAACCTTCCAGATCACCTCCGAGCCGCGCCGCCTGCCCCCGCCGAACGGGCTGTGCAATCTCGAGACCGGACCCGAGACCTTCCAGCTCGTCACCTCCAGCGATGCGCAGGCCGCGCAGCTGAAATCGGTCGTCGGCAAGGAGATCTCGGTCAAGGTCGACGAACTCGCCTGCGCCAGCGATCCCGGCCAGCTGAGCGAGGCCGTGGTGACGAAGTGGAGCCTGGTGAAAAAGCAGTAGGGGGGCGGCGACACCGTTTCCTCAATTCGGTGTCATCGCCCGGCTTGACCGGGCGATCCAGTACGCCGCGGCTTCTCGGTCAATCACAATTGTCTCTGGAATACTGGATGCCCCGCCTGCGCGGGGCATGACAGCGAGTGCGTGGAACTACACCCGCACCGGCCCCAGCGCCTCGAAATGCCCGCGCTTCTGCAAGTACGCCAGCAGCACCAGGCTCGGGATTGCCACCAGCACGCAGATCACGAAGAACAGCGGCCAGCCGGTCGTCTCCGCGACATAGCCGGCACCCGACGAGAGATAGGTCCGTCCCACCGCCGCGAGCGCAGTGAGCAGCGCATATTGCGTCGCCGTGTGCAGCGGGTTCTGGCACAGCGCGGAGAGATAGGCGACGAAGATCACGGTGCCGACGGCGCTGGTGAAGTTCTCGGCGCAGATGGCGAGCGCCAGCGCCCATTGATTGGTGCCGACCACCGCGAGCCAGGAGAAGGACAAATTGGCCAGCGCCTGCACCACGCCGCCGATCCAGAGCGATGCTGCCAGCGGATAGCGCCTCGCGACAAAACCGCCGGCAAAGCCGCCGATCAGGGTCGCGGCGAGGCCGACGCCTTTCACGATCGCGGCGTAGTCGTTGCGGGTGAAGCCGAGGTCGATCACGAACGGTGCGGTCATGGTGCCCGAGAACGCGTCGGTGAACTTGAACAGCACGACGAAGGCGAGGGCTGCGAGCGCGTCCTTGCGCGACAAGAATTCCGAGAAGGCGCCGATCGCCGCGTGCAGCACGCGCGTGAACGCGGTCTCTTCTTGCGTCGCGGCCTCTGCCTGCGCGGATTGTTCGGGCTCGGTGGCCGCGAGCGCCGTGATCGTGCCGATCAGCACCATCGTGGCCATCACCACATAGCCCCACATCCAGGCCGAGGAGCGCGGGATGCCGGTGCCCTCGAAGCCCGAGACGATGAACAGCGCGCCCGCGGTCGAGACCAGCATGCCGATCCGATAGGCGGCGACATAGGCCGCCATGCCTGCGGCCTGCTCACTTTCTGGCAGGCTCTCGACGCGGAAGGCGTCGACCACGATGTCCTGCGTGGAGGACGTGGTTGCCACCAGCAGCGCGCCGAGCGCGACGTAGAACGGCGAGCTCGCGGGATCGGTCATCGCCAGCAGCAGGATCGCGATGATCAGCAGCAATTGCGAGAACACCAGCCAGCCGCGCCGCCGCCCGAACGCGCGCGTGAACAGCGGCACATGCAGCGCGTCCACCAGCGGCGCCCACAGGAATTTCAGCGTGTAGGGCGTGCCGACCAGCGCGAACAGGCCGATGGTCTTGAGATCGACCCCGGCCTCCCGCATCCACACCAGCAGCGTCGAGCCCGACAGCGCCAGCGGCAGCCCGGACGAGAAGCCGAGAAACAGCACGATCAGCACCCGCGGCTGCAGGTAAACGGCAAGGCTCTCGCGCCAGGACGTGGCGGGCGCGGAAGTCGCGGTGGAAGAGGTCGCGTCGGGGGCGGTCATGGGGCGGTGTTAGCAGATTCTGGGGGCGCGGTCAGTGAGGCGAGAGCTCTTAGTCCCCTCCCAGTGTCATCGTCCGCGAAGGCGGACGATCCAGTAAACACCGGCACTTCGGTTCAATCACAACCGCCGCGGCGTACTGGATGCCCCGCCTGCGCGGGGCATGACAGTGTGCCCTAAACCTACTCCCCCGCCTGGAGCTTCCTTGGAAACAGCTGCGGCGCGCCGGTTGCAATCAGGCGCGGGCCTTCCGGGGCGTCGGTCTTGCTGAAATCGAGTTCCTCGATCCGGCCTGCGCGCTTCTCGATCTTGTCGGCGGAGATCAGGACCTGGCGGACGTCCTCGTTCACGTCGGCAAAATGCTTCTGCAACTTCAGCACGCGATCGCGCAGGCGGCCGAGGTCGTCGCCGAGCTTGATCACCTCGGTGCGGATCTGGTCGGCGGCGTCGCGCATGCGCGCGTCCTTCATGATCTGCTGCATCACCTGGATGGCGAGCATCAGAAGCGAGGGCGAGACAAGCACGACACGGGCGCGATAGGCCTTCTGGATCACGTCGTCGAAGCCGTCATGGATCTCGGCATAGACCGATTCCGACGGCACGAACATCAAGGCCATCTCCTGGGTCTCGCCGGCGACGAGGTATTTTTCGGCGATGTCGCTGACATGCTTCATGACGTCGGCGCGCAGCCGCTGCGTGGCGATGCGCTTCTCCTCGTCGGTGCGGGCGTCGTGCAGCGCGGTCATCGCCTCCAGCGGGAATTTCGCGTCGATGCAGAGCGGGCGCTGGTCGGGCAGGAACACGACGCAGTCCGGCCGCTTGCCGGTCGAGAGCGTGAACTGGAATTCGTAGGCACCCTTCGGCAGCCCGTCCTGGACGATCGCCTCCATCCGCGCCTGGCCGAAGGCGCCGCGCGACTGCTTGTTGGCGAGCACGTCGCGCAAGGTCGTGACCTGCGTCGTGAGGTCGGTGAGGTTCTTGTGCGCGCTGTCGATGATGCCGAGCCGCTCGTGCAGGGCGCGCAGGCTCTCCATGGTGTTGCGGGTCGAGTGCTCCATGGACTGGCCGACGCGGTGGGTGACCGAATCCAGCCGCTCGTTGACGGCGCGGGCCATCTCCGCCTGGCGTCCCGCCAGCGCCTGGGTCATGGCGTCGACCCGGCCCGAGGCCTCGCTCTGGGCGTGCAGCACCTGGGCGAGCCGCTCCTCGAGCTCGTCGGCCCGGATCGCGTGCGCCATCGCGAGTTCCGCGCCGCGCCGCCCGGATCGGGCGATCACCACCGCAATCATCACCAGCAGGATGAGGACCAGGACGCCAAAACCGAGCAGGGCATCGATGGTGCGGACCGGCCAGTCGCCGGCCATGAAAATGATCTCGTTCATGCCCGTCCTTCTATCCGATTCGCCCGATCGCACGAACGAATAGCGAACATTTCGGGTTAACGGCCGCCTAATTTTTATGGTTAACGAAACCTGAAGTTTTATGGTTAGCGGAGGGTTAACGGGGTTCCCCGCCGCATTGACCGCATCCGGCGCGCGGCTTAAATCGCGGCCATGGCCCTACGAGAAATCATCATCCTGCCCGACAAGCAGTTGCGCCTGGTCTCCAAGCCGATCGAGAAGGTCACGGCCGAGATCCGCAAGCTTGCCGACGACATGTTCGAGACCATGTACGACGCGCCCGGCATCGGGCTCGCCGCGATCCAGATCGCGCAGCCCTTGCGGCTCATCACCATGGATCTCGCCAAGCCCAACCCGGACGGCGAAACCAAGCCGGAGCCGCGCGTCTTCATCAATCCCGAGATCATCGCCTCGTCCGAGGAACTGTCCACCTACGAGGAAGGCTGCCTGTCGATCCCCGAATATTACGAGGAGGTCGAACGGCCCGCGAAGGTGCGCGTGCGCTTCACCGATCTCGACGGCAAGCTCCACGAGGAGGATGCCGACGGCCTCTACGCCACCTGCATCCAGCACGAGATCGACCATCTCAACGGCGTCTTGTTCGTCGACTATCTGTCGAAGCTCAAGCGCGACCGCGTCATCAAGAAGTTCGAGAAAGCCGCCAAGCGCGCGGAGTAGCCACGCCCTCCGCCGTCATGCCCGGCCTTGTGCCGGGCATCCACGTTCTTTGCCGCCGCGTGCAGGAAGTGCGTGGATGGCCGGGACAAGCCCGGCCATGACGAGTACCGTGCTTGTGTCGAGGATTGTGTAGCCAATGCCCCTCCGCCTCATCTTCATGGGCACGCCCGATTTCTCAGTGCCGACGCTGCTCGAGCTCGTCGCGCATGGCCATGAGATCGTCGCCGTCTACACGCGTGCGCCAAAACCCGGCGGGCGGCGCGGCCTGCAATTGCAGCCGACCCCGGTCGAGGAAGCCGCGCGAAAGCTCGGCATTCCCGTGCTGACGCCGAAGACGCTCAGGACGCCGGAGGCGCTCGCCGAATTCAGCGCTTTCGAGCCGGACGCCGCCGTCGTCGTCGCCTACGGCATGATCCTGCCGCAGGCGATCCTCGATGCGCCAAAACTCGGCTGCTACAATCTGCACGCTTCGCTGCTGCCGCGCTGGCGGGGTGCCGCCCCGATCAATCGCGCGATCATGGAAGGCGATGCCGAGAGCGGCGTCATGGTGATGAAGATGGATGTCGGCCTCGACACCGGCGACGTCGCCATGGCCGAGCGCCTTGCGATCACGGACAACATGACTGCGGTCGATTTGCACGACCGTCTCTCTCGCCTCGGTGCCGATCTGATGGTGCGCGCGATGGCTGCGCTCGAACGCGGTAGCCTCCAGCTCAAACAGCAGAGCGAGAACGGCGTCACCTATGCCGCCAAGATCGACAAGGCGGAAGCCCGGATTGACTGGAGCAAGCCGGCGCGCGCCGTGCTGCGTCATATCCACGGCCTGTCGCCGTTCCCCGGCGCCTGGGCCGAGCTGGACGCGCGCGTAAAAATCCTGCGCTGCGAGCTGGCGAAGGGTTCCGGAGTTCCAGGCGAGGTGCTCGACGACCGCCTCACCATCGCCTGCGGCGAGGGCGCGATCCGCATCCTCGAGCTGCAGCGCGAAGGCAAGGCGCGGATGCAGGCCGCGGACTTCTTGCGCGGCGTGCCCGTCACGCCGCCGATGCGGTTCGGTTGATGCCCCGCTACAAGCTCACCATCGAATATGACGGCGCGCCGTTCTTCGGCTGGCAGGTCCAGGACACGCTGCCCTCGGTGCAGGGCGCGCTGGAGGCTGCGGTGAAGGCGATGACCGGCGCGGATTTGCGCGTGCATGGGGCGGGCCGCACCGACGCCGGCGTGCACGCGCGCGGCCAGGTCGCGCATGTCGATGTCGACAAGCAGTTTCCACCGGGCCGTTTTCGCGACGGCCTCAATGCGCATCTGCGGCCGCACCCGATCGCGGTGCTGGAAGCCGAGATCGTGCCGGATAGTTTCGAGGCGCGCTTCTCCGCGGTGAAGCGCCACTACCGCTACCGAATCATCAACACCCGCGCCAATCTCGCGCTCGATGTCGGCCATGCGTGGCGCGTGCCGCGCCGGCTCGATTCCGAGGCGATGCATGAGGCCGCGCAGCGCCTGCTCGGCAAGCACGACTTCACCACCTTTCGCGACACCGAGTGCCAGGCCAAATCGCCGGAGAAGACGCTCGACCAGCTCGACGTCGTGCGCGACGGGCGAGAGATCACGATTGTCACCTCGGCGCGCTCGTTCCTGCACAGCCAGGTCCGCTCGATGGTGGGATCGCTGGTCTGGGTCGGCGAAGGCCGCTGGACCGCGGACGATCTCTCCGCTGCACTCGCCGCCCGCAACCGCGCCGCCTGCGGCATCGTCGCCCCGCCCGAGGGGCTGTATCTGGTGAAGGTGGATTATTAGGCCGTCATAGACGTCATGGCCGGGCTTGTCCCGGCCATCCACGTGCGTCAACATGAGACCATGCATGGTGGATGGGTCTACATCCTGGCGAGCGCGCCCAACGGCATCTTGTATGTCGGCGTAACGAGCGACATTGTTCGTCGCATCTACGAGCATCGAAACGGCCTCGTGCCTGGCTTCACCAAGAAGTACGGCGTCAAGCTGCTCGTTTACTTCGAGCGCTACGAAGACATCCAGACCGCCATCCAGCGCGAGCACAACATCAAGCACTGGTCGCGAACGTGGAAGGTCAGACTTATTCTCAGAGATAATCCCGAGTGGAAGGACCTCTACGACACGATTGTCCGGTAGGGGCCATCGCCGGGGTTCTCACCCCATCGTCATGGCCGGGCTTGTCCCGGCCATCCACGACCTTTCTTGCCTGAGGCGCGAAGAACGTGGATGCCCGGGACAAGCCCGGGCATGACGGGCGGAGAATGGTTAAGCAAAATACCGCGTCAAAATCCCGCGATACACCTGCGTCAGCTTCTCCAGGTCCGCAACCGGCACGCGCTCGTCGATCTGGTGCATGGTCTGGCCGACCAGGCCGAATTCGATCACCGGGCAGTAGCTGGAGATGAAGCGCGCATCCGAGGTGCCGCCCGAGGTCGACAGCTCCGGCCTGCGGCCCGTCACCTCCTCGATCGCGGACACCGCGAGGTCGGTGAAGGGGCCGGGCTTGGTCACGAACACGTTGGAGTTCGACGGCTCCCAGACGATGCGGGCGCGGATGCGATTGCCGCACGCTTTTGTCAGGCGCGTCTCCACCAGCTCGCGCAGGGATGCCTGGGTGTGATTGTCGTTGTAGCGGATGTTGAACCTTGCGCGGGCCTCGCCGGGGATGACGTTGGAAGCCTTGTTGCCGACGTCGACCGAGGTGAATTCGAGATTGGATGCCTGGAACTGCGCGCTGCCATGGTCGAGCGGCTCGTCGGAAATCGCCACGATCAGACGCGAAATGTCCGGCACCGGATTGGCCGCGCGGTGTGGGTAGGCAACGTGACCCTGCACGCCGTCGACATAGAGCGTGCCGGATTGCGAGCCGCGGCGGCCGACCTTGATGGTGTCGCCGAGCGTCTCGACGTTGGACGGCTCGCCGAGCACGCAATGGTCGAACTTTTCGCCGCGCTCGGCAGCCCATTTCAGCAGCTTGATGGTGCCGTTGACCGAGACGTCTTCCTCGTCGCCGGTGATCAGGAACGAGATCGAGCCCGTTCCGTCGGCGCGCGGCTGGCCGCCGTTCGCCGCGAGATGTGCCAGCACGGCTGCGACCGAGCAGGCGATGCCGCCCTTCATGTCGACCGCGCCGCGGCCATGCAGAAAGCCGTCCTTCACCTCGCCCGAGAACGCGCCGACGCTCCAGGCGCTCTCGTCGCCGGGCGGCACCACGTCGGTGTGGCCGGCAAAGGTGATGTGAGGACCTTCGCTGCCGATCCGCGCATAGAGATTGTCGACGTCGGCGGTGCCCGCTTCCGAGAACGTCACGCGGTGACAGGTGAATCCGGCGGCAGTGAGCGCCGTTTCGAGCACGCCCAGCGCACCGGCATCGGCCGGGGTTACCGAGGGGCACCGGATGAGATCACGGGCAATGGAAAGGGCATCGGTCATGCGCCCCGCTTAACATGCATGCCGCCCGGTGGGCTAGCGCTGGGCGGCACTAATTCGAGCTCGCTCCGCTGGTCCCAGGGCTGCGACGGCTGCGACGAGCGCGCGCCCTCCTCGGCCTCCGTCAGCGGGTCGGGCCCGAAGCGGTTTGCGCCCGACGTGCCCCGGAGAAAGCCGATCTCGATCAGGGCCCACAAAGGCAGGATGCCCGCGGCGGCGGCAAAAGGGATGATCCAGAGGGAGTCGGGCAGGCGATCCACGAACTGCTGGTACAGGCCCGGATAGACGAAGAACGCCATCATCCACCAGCCGCTCTTGTTGCGGTCATGCAGGCGTTTGACCGAAATCGCGAGATACATCCACAGCAGCAAGCCGGTCCCGGCGATT
This sequence comes from Bradyrhizobium diazoefficiens, assembly GCF_018131015.1. Classification (GTDB taxonomy): domain Bacteria; phylum Pseudomonadota; class Alphaproteobacteria; order Rhizobiales; family Xanthobacteraceae; genus Bradyrhizobium; species Bradyrhizobium diazoefficiens_B. Next base: position 64,941 of record NZ_JAFCJJ010000031.1, on the reverse strand, counting down.
TCGCTCAGGAGAAGGGGAAGCCCGATCGTGTGAAGGCGCCGCCATGCCGCGGGATCGACAACCTTGAAGACGTCGTCGACGTCGAGGTTGAACGATCTGGTATCGGAGATCGTGAAGATCACAGCCCCGACGAGCAGCAGCGTCAGGGTCAGGGCGCAGAGCAGGCAGACCAGCCCGAACCAGAATTCGCCGCGGCAGATGCGGCCGTCGAAGCGGAAGAGGTACCGGGTCCAGTCCATGCGAACAGCTCCGGGCGGCGGGTGCTGCCCAGACGTTGGTCGCGGTGGGGGGAGGGTGGGTTCGATTGGCCTTCGATGTCGTCCCGGCGCAGGCCGGGACTCACCTCGTGATCTATCGCGTGAGGAAGATAGCCGTACCGAACGACGGGTCTTCGCCAAACCACGTCCCGTGGCTATGGGTCCCGGCCTTCGCCGGGACGACGTGGAGAGAGTGCGCCAAGCGCCGCCAAAAACCCCGTCAGATCGTCCGTGACGTGATCGACATGGGCGGCATCGCGTCCCTCCAGCTCCCAGTCCTCGCGCACCACCTCCCTGGTGCCGTCGGGCACCACCAGCACCGTGGTCATGCCGAGTTCGTGCGGGACGGTGAGGTTGCGGGCGAGGTCCTCGAACATCGCGGCCCGGGTCGGATCGACCGCATGGTCTTCGAGGAATTTCCGGTAGGTCTGCGGCGCAGGCTTGGGCTCGAATTCAGCGGCGATGATGTCGAACACGCCGTCGAAATGCGAGCCAAGGCCGAGCCGCGCCAGCACCGCATCGACGTGGTCGACCGAGCCGTTGGTCAGGATCAGCTTGCGCCCCGGCAGCTTCGCGATGGCTTCGCCGAGCGCCGGGTTCGGTTCCAGCGGCGAGTGGTCGATCCTGTGCACATAGGCGAGATAGTCGTCGGCGCGCACGCCATGCAGGGTCATCATGCCGCGCATCGTCGTGCCGAAGCGCCGGTAATAGTCCTTCTGGATGTTGCGCGCTTCCTCCGGGCCGACATTCAGCCAGTTGCAGACGAATTCGCCGATCCGCGCATCGACCTGCTGCCACAAATTGACGTGATGCGGATAGAGCGTGTTGTCGAGGTCGAACACCCAGGTGTCGACATGGCCGAAGGCGCGGGGGGATTTCATCACAACTCTCTATCCGTTGACCGACGCAGCGGCTCCGCTTTCGATCGTCGTCCTGGCGAAAGCCAGGACCCATACTCCGTGACGCATCAATGGGGCACTCTGGTTGTCGTTCTTCGCCAAACTCAATCCTGGGGTAATGGGTCCTGGCTTTCGCCAGGACGACGAAGGAGCAAGAAGTGCCGCCATCACATCACGGCATCGCAAAGCGCAGCGTCTTGCCGCCGCCCGGCATGTCCACGGCGCCGAAACCCGTCGCCGAAAATCCGCGCGCGGCGCAATCGGCCTGCTCATTGGTCTCGAACTTGGTCTCGCGCGTGCAGAGCTTCCTGTCGCCGCCCCAGTTCAGCGGCCGGTCCTTCAGCTTGATGGTGCGGTTGTCGGCATCGACGGCTTCCGCGAAGCTGAAGATCTGCTTCGGCGTGCCGGTCACGTCGGGGGTCAGGCATTTCTTCGGATCGATGCGATACCAGCCGCGGCTCGTCACCGACTTGCCGTCGTCGGTGGCGACCGCCGCCATCACCTTGTGCGGGGTGTCGTTGCACCAGGTCAGCCCGCTGGTGGACGGCGTCTGCACCGCGTCCACCATGGTCTTGAAGAAGGTCGGTGTCGACACGATGTCCGTCGACAGCCCGCGGCTCTTCAGGAACGCGGCAAGCGCGCCTTGCGTCTTCGGTCCGTCCACGCCGTCGATCGGAGCGGCATCGTAGCCCGCGATCACCAGCAGGCGCTGGATGCCGGCAAGCCGGGCCTGCTCGTCGTCATATTCGGAATCCTCGGCGAGGTAGGCGACGAAATTGCCGTCGGCGGCTTGCGTCGGCGTGATCTGGGTGAAGGCAACCTGGGTCTGGCCGCTGCGGCATTGCCGCGCGGCGGCGATGACGAAATTATCCTGCGCGACGCAGAGCATGTCGCTGCCGCTCTGCGGGATCGGCGAGGCGCCGTAGAGGCCGAGCGCGCGGGCGTTGAGCAGGATGCGGTCGGCGGAGAGCGTGCCCTGCACCACCACGCGGCAGGTGGCGGGATCGATCCGGAACCAGCCGCGCGTCGCAGTTGCCGCCTTGTCGTCGATGCCGATCGCGGCCTCGACGACATAGGACATGCGATTGCAGATCTTCAGATCCGCGAAAGCCGGCGCGGCGGAGAACAGGAACGAGACGGCCGCCGCCGGCAGCGTCATCAGGAAGCGCGTGAGAGCGGAGCGGCGTGGGCGCCGCGTATTCTTCCCGTCATGCCCGGCCTTGTGCCGGGCATCCACGTTCTTGGCACCGGACGAAAGATCGTGGATGGCCGGGACAGGCCCGGCCATGACGGCTTTCTTTGTCCGCTCTTCTCTCACTTGTGGATCAGCGTTCCCGTGCCCGTGTTGGTGAAGAGCTCGAGCAGCACCGCGTGCTGCATCTTGCCGTCGATGATGACGACGCCCTGCACGCCCTGCTCGAGCGCGTAGATGCAGGTCTCGACCTTCGGGATCATGCCGCCGGAAATCGTGCCGTCGGCGATCAGTTTTCGCGCGTCCTTCACGGACAATTGCGGGATCAGCTTCTTCGACTTGTCGAGCACGCCGGGCACGTCGGTGAGCAGCAGCAGTCGTTTCGCCTTGAGCGCGCCCGCGACCGCGCCGGCAAAGGTGTCGGCATTGACGTTGAGCGTCTGGCCGTCTTTGGAGGTCGCGAGCGGCGCCAGCACCGGGATCAGCTCGTGGCCGATGAGCTGGTTGAGCAGGGTGAGGTCGACCTTCTCGGGATCGCCGACGAAACCGAGGTCGACCGCCTTCTCGATATGCGAGTCCGGATCGATGATGGTCCGCGTCGTCTTCGACGCCTTCACCATGTTGCCGTCCTTGCCCGAGAGCCCGACGGCCTTGCCGCCGGCCTCGTTGATGTAGCCGACGATCTGCTTGTTGACGGAGCCGGCGAGCACCATCTCGACGATCTCGATGGTGGCGGCGTCGGTGATGCGCAGGCCGGCGGCGAACTCCGAGACGATGCCGAGGCGCTTCAGCATGGTCGCGATCTGCGGCCCGCCGCCATGCACCACCACCGGATTGATCGCGGTCTGCTCCAGCAGCACGATGTCCCTGGCAAAGTTCTTCGCGGTCTCCTCGTCGCCCATGGCATGGCCGCCATATTTGATGACGATGGTTTCCTCGTCATACTGCTGCATGTGCGGCAGCGCTTCGGACAGGATGCGGGCCTGGTCGAGCGGGGAGATTTCGGTCATGAGGCGGATCTCGCTGGCGGGACTGTCGGTGCGCGTTCTATCCGATTGGCGGGCGCGGCGCAAAGTGGTCTTCGTGCCCCGGACGCAGCGCAGCGCTTCCCTGGCGATACGAAGCATCGTCCAGTTCAGCGGTGCGCTGCAGAGCCGGGGCCCATGTGGCTGCCGTGGGTCCCGGCTCTGCGGAGCAGCGCTAAGCGCTGCACCGCGTCCGGGACACGAGCCGCTACTTCCTCGTCACCACCGCCGCCAACGTTACGGCCAGCCAGCTTAGAATCATCACGGTCCCACCCGTGGGCGCCGCCATCGGAAACAGCGCGTGCCCCACATATTGCCGCATGACGAGATCGGCCGCGAACAGCGCGGCGCCGCTTGCGAAGCCGAACACTGCGGTGAGCCCAATTCCGCCATGCAGAAGCCCGCGCGCGAGCAGGGCGATCGCAGCAAGTATGGCGGTTGCATGAAACAGCAGCATGGCGCTCGCCGAGGCGAGCCGCCCTGCATCAGCGCCGTGGGCGGACGCCGCCGCGAGCGCAACGCCCGAGGCGCCCATCAGGCCGGCCAGCCCGATCAACAGGCGATCGGCGATCGTCACGGGCTGCGCTCCTCCAGCAGCTTGGCCATCGCGGCGCGCAACTCGGCCATGCCGGTCGAGCTCCGTGACGATGTCGCGAGCACGTTCGGGAACGCGGCCGGATGCTTGGCCAGCGCGGCCTCGGTCTCGGCGATGCGCGAGGCGAGCTCGGCCGGCTTCACCTGGTCGGCCTTGGTCAGCACGATCTGGTAGCTGACGGCGGAGCGATCGAGCGTCTTGAGGACCTCGAGATCGACGTCCTTCAGCCCGTGCCGCGCGTCGATCAGCACGTAGACGCGCGCGAGCGAGGCGCGGCCGAGCAGGAATTTGTGGATCAGGTCGGTCCAGGAGGCGACCTGCGTCTTCGGCGCCTTGGCATAGCCGTAGCCGGGCATGTCGACGAGGCGCAGGTCACTTTTCCCGGGGACCTCGAAGAAGATCAGCTCCTGGGTGCGGCCCGGCGTATGCGAGGTGCGCGCCAGCGCGTTGCGGCCGGTCAGCGCGTTGATCAGGCTCGACTTGCCGACATTGGAGCGGCCGGCAAAGGCGATCTCCAGCCCCGCCATCGGCGGCAGCGTCGCGATCGAGGGCGAGGCCCAGATGAACTGCCAGTCGCGGGCGAACAGCTTTCGCCCGGCCTCGATCAGCTTCGCATCTTTGTCGTCGGTCATGCGAAGGCCTCGCTCCTCGTCATGGCCGGGCTTGTCCCGGCCATCCACGTCCATCTGCACGATACGCTCCAAAACGTGGATGCCCGGGACGAGCCCGGGCATGACGATGTGGAGGCAGCTTGGTTCCGCAATGACGGCTACGTCGCCTCAGTCGTCACTTTTTTTTTGAACAAGCTTCGAATGTTGTCGAGCAGCTCCACCTTCACGCCGTTGCGGCGCATGATGTAGCTCTGCTGGACCACCGAGAGCAAATTGTTCCAGGCCCAGTAGATCACGAGGCCCGCCGGGAAGCCTGCCAGCATGAAGGTGAAGATCAGCGGCATCCAGTTGAAGATGATCTGCTGCGTCGGATCCGGCGGCGTCGGGTTCAGCTTCATCTGGAACCACATCGTGATGCCCATGATGATCGGCCAGATGCCGAGCGCGAGATAGTGGCCGAACAGGGGAATTGTGGTCGGATCGAACGGGATCAGGCCGAACAGGTTGAACAGATTGGTCGGATCCGGCGCGGAGAGATCCTTGATCCAGCCAATGAACGGCGCGTGCCGCATCTCGATGGTGACGAACAGCACCTTGTAGAGCGAGAAGAACACCGGGATCTGGATCACAACGGGAAGACAGCCGGCGACCGGATTGATCTTCTCCTTGCGGTAGATCTCCATCATCTCCTGCTGCTGCTTCACCTTGTCGTCGGGATAGCGCTCCTTCAGCGCCTGCAGCTGCGGCTGGATCGACTTCATCTTCGCCATCGAGGCGTAGGACTTGTTCGCCAGCGGGAAGAACAGGAGCTTCACGATCACGGTCACGAGCAGGATCGAGATGCCGAAATTGCCGAAGAACCGGTAGAAGAAGTCGAGGCCGAGGAACATCGGCTTGGTGATGAAGTAGAACCAGCCCCAGTCGATCAGCAGGTCGAAATGGTTGAGGCCGAGCGCCTTGTTGTAGCCGCCGAGGCCTGCGAACGGGAACACGCCGACCACGCTGGCCTCCTTGGCACCCGCGAACAGCCGCGTGTTCGCGGTCGCGCTGCCGCCGATCGCGACGGTCACCGGGTTTTGCAGATAGTCGGTCTGGTACCGGATCTGCGCACCGGGCTCGGCGACGAAGCTCGCCTTGAGCGTTGCGGAGGTGTCGGGAAGAAGCGCCGACGCCCAGTATTTGTCAGTGATGCCAAGCCAGGCATTTGTGACGTTGTTGAATTCGAATCCGTGTCCGCCGTTGCGGATCGCGGGGGCTTCGGCAACGGCCTTGTAGGCTTTCTCCTGCAAGCCCTGGTCACCGAGATAGCCGATCAGGCCTTCATGAAGGATGTAGTACCCCGAGACCTGCGGCGTGCCATGGCGCGAGATCAACGCGTATGGATAGAGCGTGACGGGCGCGTTGCCGACGTTGCTCACCTCGTCCTTGACGCTGAAGAGATAGTGATCGTCAATCGAAATTGTGCGGCGGAATGTGAGACCCTCGCCGTTGTCCCACTTCAGCACGATCGGCGTCGATGGCGTCAGGCTGCCGCTGCCGTCCTGCTGCCACACGGTTTGAGAGTCCGGCAGCTTGCTCGCCCCGACCCAGCCAAACTCGGCGTAATAGGGCTGAGCGGTGCCCGAGGGCGAGTAGAGAATGATCGGCGGCGACTTGGGATCGACCGTTTCGCGATATTGCACCAGTGCGAGGTCGTCGATGCGCGCTCCCTTCAGCGCGATGCTGCCGGTCAGACGCGGCGTATCGATCCTGACCCGGGGCGAAGCAGCAATCGCAGCGTCGCGGCTCACCGTCGGCTGGGCGGGCTGGTTGGCGGCCTGGGGCGCGGATGGAGCGCCGGCGCTGCCGGGCTGCGGCGCACTGCCCGCCTGCGGCGCGGCACCCGGGGTCGAGGAGGCCGTCGGCTGCGGCGTGCCCTTCTGGAGCTCGGCCTGCGCCTGCTGCTGGGCGCGCTGCTTCTCCATCTGCGGCACGTTGTAGAAATACTGCCAGGCGATCAGGACCAGGCCGGACAGAATGACGGCGAGGATGGTATTGCGATTGTCGGTCATCTCTATTGTCTCGTCATCAATCCGGTTTGCGGCTGACTGCGGGCGCAGGGCCGGGGGTGCGGCCGCGTCCCGTGGTCTGCCCCTTGGCCGTATGCCGCGCGGGCTTCGCGAGCGCTATGCGCAGATCGTCGAGCATGGTGGCGAAGTCGCGCGTGAGCGCGTCCCTTCGGCCGACCAGGACATAATCATGATGGGGCTGGATCGACACCGGATCGAGCCGCTTCACGAGTTCGCGAAGCCGGCGCCGGATGCGATTGCGTTCAGGGGCGTTGCCGTTCTTCTTGGTAACGGTAAAGCCGATCCGGATCGGGCCGCCGTCATCGCGGCGGCGGCACTGCAGGACGAACGCGGGACTATTCACCCGCGCGCCATTGGCAACGGCGAGGAAATCCGCCCGCTGCCTCAGCCGATCCATGATGAAATCCCAAAAGGGGCCGGTCTGGCTCAGGCGCTCAGACGCTTGCGGCCGCGAGCGCGGCGGGCGGCGAGAACCTTGCGGCCGCCGGCGGTGGCGAGACGGGCGCGGAAGCCGTGACGGCGCTTGCGCACCAGTTTGCTGGGTTGATAAGTCCGCTTCACGGGTTTTTCTCCGCTGACCGGGCAATTTGCCTGTAGAATTGATGGTAAAGTCCGGAAGATGCGGCCCAAAACGGGCCGTTTTCGGCCCCAAGAGAGCCGCTCCCGGTATCGCACCGGGTCATCGCGGACAATTTGCGCGGCTTATAAGGGAGCGCCCTGTCTTCGTCAACGCCGCTGGACCGCACAGCCCAGGTGAATATCGCTGTTTCGGCGAGGTTTTTTAACCCGGACGGTGGCGATATGTCATATCCACCCCTACATACCACGTCCGGAGATTAGCGATCCGTAATTTGACGGCCCCGGGGGGAGGGTCGCATGCTCTCCAAGCCAAGGACTAGCCAAAGGCCAGCAGGGGCGATTTCGTGGCAGCGACAGACCTTCCGTCGACCCAGGACCTTGATCAATCTCGGGATCGGTCCGTGGATCAGGTGGAACCGCCGGTGACGCGGCCGCGCGTCTCGCGCGGGCTCGGCCTGTCGGGCAAGCTTTTGCTGCTCACCGTTCCCTTGGTGATGATCGCGGCCGTCCTGCTCTACGTGCCGGCGATCGCCAACTTCTGGGTGAACCGGCTCAACGACCGCGTTGCAGCCGCCAACACCGCGGCCCTGGTGCTCGATGCGGCGCCGCTCGGCATGGTCCCGGAATCGCTGTCGCGCCAGATCCTGAAAAGCATCAATGCCCGCGCGGTCGCCATCAAGATGGGCCAGCAGCGCCGGCTGCTCGCCAGCGACAACCTGCCTGTCACCATCGAGCACGACATCGACCTGCGCGACATGACCGCGTGGGAGGCGATCACCGGCTCGTTCCAGATGATGCTTGAGACCGGCAACCAGGCGATCCGCATCGTCGGTCCCGGCGTCGGCACCGCCCAGTTCATCGAGATCGTCACCGACGAGCAGCCGCTGCGGCAGTCGATGTACCGCTTCTCCCGCAACGTCGTGGTCGTGGCGCTGATCATCGCGGTCCTGACCGCGGGCCTGGTCTACCTCGCCTTGCACTATCTGTTCGTGCGGCCGATGCGGCGGCTCACCGCTAGCCTGGTCGGCTTCCACGAAAATCCGGAGAGCTCGGCGGGGATCATCGTGCCGAGCCAGCGCAGCGACGAGATCGGGGTCGCCGAGCGCGAATTGTCCGACATGCAGCGCGACCTGATGTCGATGCTGAACCAGAAGAGCCGGCTCGCCGCGCTTGGCCTCGCGGTCTCCAAGATCAACCACGATCTGCGCAATCTCCTGGCCTCGGCCCAGCTCCTGTCCGACCAGCTCGCCAGCGTGCCCGATCCGCGGGTGCAGCGCTTTGCGCCAAAGCTCGTGCGCTCGCTCGAGCGCGCCATCGCCTTCTGCCAGTCGACGCTCTCTTATGGCCGCGCCCAGGAGGCCGCGCCCGACCGGCGCATGCTGCCGATCGAGCCGGTGGTGCTGGAGGTGCGCGAGACCGCGGGCCTTGCCAACGACGCCTCGATCGTCTGGGTCGCCGCGATCGAACGCGGACTCTCGGTCGATGCCGATCCCGACCATTTGTTCCGGGTGCTGCTCAACCTCGTCCGCAACGCAGCCCAGGCGCTGGAGAGCCAATCGTCCGGCGAGCGCGGTGCGCAGCAGATCCGGATCACCGGCAAGCGCGAAGGCGCGGTTGCCATTCTCGAGGTGTCCGACACCGGTCCGGGGGTCCCCCAGAAGACCCGGGAGCATCTGTTCGAGGCGTTCCAGACCTCCGGCCGCCCCGGCGGAAGCGGCCTCGGCCTCGCGATAGCCGCCGAGTTGATCCGGGCCCATGGCGGCGAGATCCACCTGGTCGAAGGCACCATCGGCGCCACCTTCCGCATCGTCATCCCCGACCGCCCCGTGGAACTGCTGTCGATCCGCAACGAGCGGGCGCGGGCGTAAGTCGGCCATAGGCCGACCCGGAAACCGCCATTTCCCTGCAAAATCTCCCCAAGGCGGACCTTGCCAACGCCGGCAAGAGCGGTTAGTCAGAGCGCTCTTTCGCACCCTCTTCCGGTTTCCGTCCGGGAGACGGGTTGTGGGCCATGCCCGCGACCGCTGCTTTGCGAAAACGCGCCCGTAGCTCAGCTGGATAGAGCATCAGACTACGAATCTGAGGGTCGGACGTTCGAATCGTTCCGGGCGCGCCATTTCGGCATCATCCATCGCAGCCAGTGCCAGCCGATCGCTTGATTGGTCTCGTCAGGTCGGCCGAGATATCCGCTCCGGAACGCGGGGTCTGCTCCACGCCATCGACAACCATCCTCCATGTCCCCGCCTCCTGGTTGAGTGTCCGTAGACATGCCGGCAGTGATTGAGCATTGATGCCCATTGTGGAAGTGTCCGGCAGGCCAAGGGGCATATGAGCGAACCTGCGCGGCTTTGGCATCAACATTGGCATTCGGAGTATTTCCGGTCGTGGACACCAGCGGTTTGATGTCGATCGATCTGGGGTTACGGGGCGCCGTCGTAGCATTGTGCCTGCTGATCGCGGCTCTTGCGCTGCGCGATCGCCGCGACAGCACGGCCGCGTTGCTGGCCGCCGCGCTCGCGATCGGCGCCGCGGCTTCGATGATCTGCACGGCGCCGACGTTCCCGCGGCCGTTTGCATGGTGGGGCCTGTTGCTGCTGGCGTTGTCCAGCGCGAACTGTGTCGTGTTCTGGCTATGGGCGCGTGCCGCCTTCGATGACGATTTCGTGCCGCGGCCCTGGCATGGAGTCTTGTGGGCGGCCGTCGCCGTCGCGCAATGGCTGGACGCCAGCGGCATCACGCGATCGGCCGCGCTCGAGATTGCGATCGAACGCACGCTGTCGTTCACCTTTCTCGGCCTGGCGTTGTTGGCGGTGGCGCAGACGCTTCTCACCTGGCGGGCGGACCTCGTGCAGGGCCGGCGTCGGCTCCGGCTGGTGGTCTTGATCGGGGCGTCGGCCCAAATCGTTCTCAGCTCTTATTTGAGCTTCTTGCAGCAGCCCACGGCTCCCGTTTTTTCCATGGCTAGCGTCGCCAACGCCTTCGCTCTGCTTGTGCTGGTCGGCTTGAGCGCATGGAATCTGCTGGAGGCGGGGACGCGGAACGGTTCGATCCTGCTGCCCCCGACAGATGTCCCCTTGGGCGCGCCAGCCAAGGCGTCTGACGATCAGCGCAAGCCTGCCGCGATCGAACCGGCTCTCTTGCGCCGGTTGGAACAGTTGATGACCGTCGAGCGCATCTACCGGCGCGAGGGGGTGACCATTGGGTCGCTAGCCGCCGAGCTTGGCGTGCCGGAATACCGGCTGCGGCAGCTCATCAATGAGGGCCTCGGCTACCGCAATTTCAATGCGTTTCTCAATCATTACCGGATCGGGGAAGCCAAGGCGGCGCTGGTCGACCCCGAACAAGTGGAAGTCCCGGTGCTGACAATTGCGATGGACACAGGTTTCCAGTCGATCGGGCCGTTCAACCGCGCCTTCAAGGCCGCGACAAATTTGACCCCAACTGAATTTCGCCGCCTCGCCATGGCGGGAAATGCGGCCCCGGTGAACGATCGATTGAAGATCGGCCAGTCGAGTTGAGGAATCGGCCAGCCGGTTTGCAGGAATCGGCAAGAAGGAATCGAAAACATTCGACAGACTGATGGCGATCCTTCCTCGCAATCGTTGCGCCAAACGGGGCTCCCCATGCGAAATCAGCGGTTTGTCGTTCTATTGGCCGCGCTGGCGGCGCTTACACTCTGTCCGGCGGGTGCGGCGCTTGCCGACGATTTGCAGACCGCCGGCGACCCGGACAGTCTCGGCTTTTCGGCGCGGCGGCTGGCACGCATGACCTCCTGGTTCGAGGCGCAGACAAAAAAGGGTGATCCCTCCGGTTTTGTCGTGGGGATCGCCCGAGGCGGAAAGCTGGCCTATTTGGAGCCCACCGGCTTTCAAGACGGCGACAAGAAAATTCGGATGCGGCCGGATTCGATCTTCCGCATCGGATCGATGTCCAAGCAGATCACCAGCGTCGCCACCATGATGCTGGTCGATGAAGGCAAGCTCGAGCTTGACGCTCCCGTGGCGCAATATTTGCCGGAGCTCAGGGATATGCAGGTCGTCAAGAAGGATCCGGCCACGGGGGATCCGATCCTCCTGGATCTTGCGCAGAAGGTTTTTGAACCGGCGAGGCGCGCGATGACCATCCGGGACCTTCTGCGCAATACGTCCGGCCTCGTTTATGCATTGCCGGACTACGCCGACCCCGGATTTGGCAATGCGGCGGTCCACCTGCTTTACGGCGCGCGGGCGCCGTTCCGGCGCGACAAGCCGATCGCTTCGTTCGTGGCCAGCGTCGGCACACTCCCGCTGCTGCACCAGCCGGGTGAAGTCTGGGAATATTCGATCGGTTACGATGTGCTCGGGCGCGTTATCGAAGTCGTCTCGGGCCAGCCGTTCGACCAGTTTCTGCAAAGTCGTCTCTTTGGGCCGCTGCGTATGGTCGACAGTGGTTTCTCGGTGCCCGAGGATAAACTGGCCCGTCTTGTCGCAGTACCGACATCGCCTTCGGACGGGGACGTCACGCATCCGCAAACGTTCTTTTCAGGGGGTGGCGGGATCGTCTCGACGGCGCCCGACTTCCTGCGCTTCTGCCAGATGCTGCTCAACGGCGGCGAGCTTGACGGCGTGCGTATCTTGAAGCCCGAAACGGTCAGGCTGATGACGACGAATTCGCTGCAGCCCGAAATGCACATTGCGGGGCATGAAGTCGGTCCGGCCTACGGCACGGGCTGGGGGCTCGGTTTCGCAGTCCGCACCAGCCCTGATTTCAGCTTGATTCCGGGCGCAGTCGGAAGCTTCAACTGGCAGGGAAGCTGGGGCACGTTCTTCTCGATCGACCCGGCACAGAAGCTGATCCTGATCATGATGATGCAGCGACGCCAGTACAGTGAGAACGGCTTCTATTTCAACGCCATCCGTCGCCTGCCCTATGCGGCGCTGAAGGTGCCTGAAGCGTCAGCGCCGGTCGCGGTCGGGCAACGAAATGAGGGCGCCCTCACCGAATACGTTGGACGTTACGTTTTCGGCGGGTCTGCAAGTTCGCTGGACAGGCAGATCTCGGTTACCGACGGCAATGGTTGGACCGGTCTTGAGTCCGTTATCGCGGGCACCGATGGCCTCAGGGTGATCAAACTGGCCGACACCGGCCCCGCCGCGAAAGTAGGCATCATGGCGGGAGATCTCATCACAGCGGTCGACGACAAGTCGATCAAGGGCCTGACCCTGGAGGCGGCCTTTCGTCGGATTTCAGGTCCGGTCAACGCCGCGATCAAGTTCAAGATCATCCGCGCGACGCAGAGCGCTCCGCTCGTTGTTGCCTTTGCCCGGGAGGCGGTTCCTGCGCAGAGTGTCGCGCTTCAAGTCAGTGTCGTAGACGGCAAGCTCGTCGTCGAGGCAACAGGCCAATGGTCAATTCTCGATTTCGACAAGGGACGGCCGACGCCTGTGGCGGTCCGTTCGCAGGATGAATTCCAGGTCGAGGGCGGCGACCACACGCGGCTCGCTTTCACGCGCGACGCCGCCGGGAAAATCAACGGCGCGGTTCTCGATCCAGGGCCGTGGGAGCAGCGCAGCGCGCTCATCCAACAGGGCACGCTGACCGCTGAGGAGGAACCTGCGCAGCCCAAACATTGAGGTGTCCTGAGATCGCCCAATGGGGGCGACGCGAGGCGACATGCTTGCTGAATTCGATTCCGCCAGCTGAGGCCCCGAAAGTCATCCCGTGATGTCCTGACCGATGCCAATTCAGTCAGAACATCGAGGCGGCGGATTTATTCCGGTCGAGACATCGAGTTTGTCTGCTCGCTCGTCTCGACCTCCGTCACGGCGCCACTCGCACACGCGTGCCGCTATTCCGGCTTTGACACCGGCTCGCCCGCGACACTGCCGGCCTCTTTCGGTTTGTCGGGGCTGGCTGCCGTGAGGGCCGCCCGGCGGTCATGAATCAGATTCTCCAGGCGATGCGCGGCGACATTCAGCGTGGCGGTGTCGAGCGTGGAGTCGTCCTCGGCCGCGCTCGCGCGCTGCGCCGACAGGACCTCGTCGATCTCCGACTCGATCGCGGCCAGCTCCGCCTCGTTCCCGGCAAGCCGGATGCGCCGCCCCAGCGCATAGAGCAGGTCCAGTGCCGGCTCTCTCGGCTTGAACTCGCCGGAGCGGAGAAACTGCCAGGCCGCCGCCAGCACCGTGGCGAGCCCGCCGAGCGCCATCGGCGTCAGGAAGATGGCGTTGCTCCACTTGTCGAGGAACGAGAGCTGGCTGCCGTTGTAGAATTCGGCGGCGCCCGCATGAACCGGAAGATAGGCGCCGGCGTCGGTGTCGGGCGCCTTGAACTGCGCGAGGACCGGCAGTTCGGCCAGGACGTCGCGGCGCGCGCTGGTGATGGCTTGCGTGAAGCCGGCGATCACGTCGTTGTCCAGGCTCTGCTTGCCGACGATGTAGAACGAGACCTTCAGCGTGGTGACGTCGTCGGCTGGAACGGGCGGCGATCCGCGCAGCGCGCCCTTGGGAATGTCAAAGCTCTCATAGGCGCGCTCCTTCTCGGCGATGGCGCCGGCATTCTCGATCGGGATCAGCACCGGGGCGCTTTTCGCCGTCTGCGGGAACAGGCCGCGCACCAGCGACACATATTTCTCGCTCAGCGGCGCCACGACGAGAACGGCGCGGATCTCCCTGGCATCGAGCGCACGGCGAACCTGGTCGAGCGCGAGGCTCTTGAAGGTCACGTTGGCGCGGTCGAGGTCATAGGCTTTCGTCAACACGCTGACGATCTTCTGGTTGGTGTCGCCCGCGACCACCCCGACCGTCACGCGCTTCAGGCCGGCCATGTCCGTGATCGCCGATCCCGGCGGCGCGACCAGCAGCGCCACGGCTTCGGTCAGCACGACGATGGCTTGCGCCTGCGACAGGTCGCCGACGTCGCCACGGACGACGGCAAGGTCGGTCTTCCCGGATGAGAACGCCTCCGCCGCTGCGATGGCGCCGCTGGTCTCCACCAGCTTCAGCCGCACCGGCGCGTTGTTGACGGTGAGCCGGCTCGCGAGCGCCGATATGATCCTGGGCGCGTCGCCATCGAGCGAGCCGACCGCGATCGACAGCGTCACGGGGCGGATGTACCAGCGGTACGCGAACAGGCTCGCGGCCCCGGCCAGCAGCACCACGGCCAGCACGACGACGACGCGAAGCCAGACGGGCAGCCTGACGCTGCGGATCCGAAGTGCCGACAGCTCGTCCATTCTGCCCTGCCGCCTTTCGCCCCGATGGGAAAAGTCCCTCGCGAGCTTTCGCTCGCAGGCAGCTTCAGCCTTGACCTAGGTCAATGATCGCGATCGCCGATGCGCAGGAAGTAAGGTAAAGTTGCCGACGGCCGATGATTCAATCCGAGGGTGACGATGTCGAGCCTTCCAGCCCGTCCTGCAATGCCGCGGCGCGGCTTTTTGCTCGGTGCCGCCTCAGTGGCCTTTCTGTCCGCCTGTCCGTCGATCGCGCGGGCGGCCGATGCCGGACCGGCTGCACGGCTGAAGCCGTCGGACTGGCTCGAGCTGGAGCGGGCCCTGCAGGGCGGCCGCATCATCCTGCCCGGCAGCAAGGGCTATCCGGAATTGAGCGTTGGCTACAACGGTGCCTACGAGAACCTGCGGCCCGCCGGCATCATCTGGTGCGCGGGCGCGCCGGATGTCGTGGCCGGCGTGAACTGGTGCCGGGCGCGCGGCATCGAGCCGAAGATCCGCAGCGGCGGCCATTGCTATGCCGGCTTCTCGATGACCGATGGCGTGATGATCTCGACCGGCGGCATCACGCAAGGCGCGCGCGTCGACGGCGACGGCACTGTCTTTCTGCCCGGCGGCCTGATGAACGGGCACGTCTACAGCCTGCTCCGCCGTCACAACGTCGCGCTCACCACCGGGCGCTGCACCACGGTGGGCCTGTCCGGTTTCCTGCTCGGCGGCGGCATCGGCTTTTCCATGCGCAACTGGGGCGTCGCATCCGACCTGCTGCTCGAGACGGAAGTCGTGCTGGCCGACGGCCGCAAGGTAATCGCGACCCCCGACGGCCCGGATGGTCAGCTGTTCTGGGCCTGCACCGGCGGCTCCGGCAACAATTTCGGCGTCAACACGGCGTTCCGGCTCAAGACCATGCCGGTCTCCACCGTCACCGTGTTTCAAATCCAATGGGGTTTTGCAGGCGGCAAGGAGCACGCCGTCGCGCGGGCCCTGCTGCGCGACCTCACGACCGCCGACAACAAGTTCGGCAGCCGGCTGTCCCTCAAGGCGCGTCCGCCCGGGCCGGACAACACCACCGTCGCGATCGACCTGATCGGCCAATATGTCGGAGCGCCGGCCTATGTCGAGAAGCTGCTGTCTGGCGCCATGCGTGCAGGCCGGCCCATCAAGAAGGTGATCCGGACCATGGCCTACTGGAAGGCGCAGGATTTCCTCTCCGAGGACGACACGCTCGACCGCTTCCACGAACGCTCTGCCTTCGTGGCGGGCTCGCTGAGCGACGAGGCCCTCGATCAGGCCTATGGGTTTCTGGAGAAATTTCCCGGCCGGACCAACGGCACCCACGCCGATTTCCGTTTCTTCCAGACCGGCGGCAAGATGAACAAGCCGGACCGGGAGTCGGCCTTCGTTCACCGCCGCTCCGATTGGCTGATGGATGCCGGCATGTCCTGGGCGCCCGCCGCACCCGTCGCCGAGATCGAGGGCTGCATCGATTGGCAGAACGCCTTCTTCGAGCGGATGTGGCGCGAGGGCACCGGCGGCGCGTTCCAGAACTTTGCCGATCCCGCCCTGCAGAATCCCCAAGCCGCCTATTACGGCGACGCGCTCGACCGGCTCAAACAGGTCAAGAAGACCTACGATCCCGGCAACATGTTCAACTACGCGCAGTCGATCCCGGTGGCGGCGTAGGCAAGCAGTTGAATCGCCTGTGTCGGAAGAGCCGGGCCTGCATGGTTCGAGACGCCCGCTTTGGCGGGCTCCTCACCATGAGGGTCTATATCGCAGCAAAACGCGACCTCATCCTGAGGGCCCGCCGAAGGCGGGCGTCTCGAAGGATGGCCGCAGGCGAGCTTCGCGCCTTTAGACGGCCGCCATATTCCTTACCGCCACCCCAGCGCCGGCGCGACGTGCGTTAGGATCGCCTCGATCGCATGCGCGCAGTAGGCGACGCCGAGCTGGTTCGGGATGGTCAGCAGCAGCGTATCGGCCTCGGCGATCGCTTCGTCCTGCTTGAGTTGCTCGATCAGCGCATCCGGCTCGGCCGCGTAACTGCGGCCGAAGATCGCGCGGGTCTGCGGATCGATGAAGCCGATCTGGTCCTCGCCGCCGCGCTCCCCGCCGAAATAGGCGCGGTCGCGATCGTTCATCAGCGCGAAGATGCTGCGGCTGACGGACACGCGGGGCTCGCGGGCATGGCCGGCTTCCTTCCACGCCGCGCGATAGGCCTTGATCTGCGCGGCCTGCTGCACGTGGAAGGCTTCGCCGGTCTCGTCGTTCTTCAGCGTCGAGCTCTGCAGATTCATGCCGAGCTTTGCCGCCCACACGGCGGTCGCGTTGGAGCCGGCACCCCACCAGATCCGTTCGCGCAGGCCCGCCGAATGCGGCTCGATGCGGAGCAGTCCCGGCGGGTTCGGAAACATCGGTTGCGGATTGGGCTCGGCAAAGCCTTGGCCGCGCAGCAGGTCCAGAAACACTTCGGCGTGGCGGCGGCCCATGTCGGCGTCGCTTTGGCCCTCGGCCGGCCGGTAGCCAAAGTAGCGCCAGCCGTCGATCACCTGCTCGGGCGAGCCGCGGCTGATGCCGAGCTGCAGCCGTCCGCCGGCGATGAGATCGGCTGAACCTGCGTCCTCGATCATGTAGAGCGGGTTCTCGTAGCGCATGTCGATCACGGCGGTGCCGATCTCGATTGTGCTGGTCTTCGCGCCGACCGCGGCGAGCAGCGGAAACGGCGAGGCAAGCTGGCGCGCAAAGTGATGCACGCGAAAATAGGCGCCGTCGGCCCCGAGTTGTTCTGCCGCCACTGCGAGCTCGATGGATTGCAGCAGCGTGTCCGCCGCCGAGCGGGTCTGCGATTGCGGCGAGGGCGTCCAGTGTCCGAAGGACAAGAATCCGATCTTTTTCATGGGCGTCATTTAGTGCCGGCAGGCGCAGCGTCAACCGCCTGCGCCGGCGGTGGGGGTATGCGGTCAGGGCTGGACGAAATGCTCCGCGCGCGCGACCAGAAGATCCAGGAAGCTTCGCGCGCGCAGCGACATCCATTGCGTCTCGGGATAGACCGCATGCAGGGGCAGTGCGGCGATGCTGTAGTCCGGAAGCACATGCTCGAGCTCGCCGCTGCGAAGGCCGTCCGCCGCGTTCCAGTCGGGGAGGATGGCGATGCCGAGATGATGCATCGTCGCCTCCTGCATCGCGTCGGCATCGTCGACATGGATGGGGCCGTTGATCGAGGCGACGTGACGACCATGCTCGGACTCGAACGCCCATTGATGCGCCGGCGACATCCGCGAATAGACGATGCACTGGTGCGAGCCGAGATCGTCAGGCGTTCGCGGCATCGGGCGGCCGTGCAGATAGGTCGGCGTTGCAACGAGGTAGCGCTGCACGGTGCCGAGCCGTCGGGCGACCAGCGTGCTCGCCTCCAGGTTTCCGATCCTCAGCGCCAGCTCGATGCCTTCTTCAACGAGATTGACGAACCGCTCGCTGAAGCGGATGTCGACCCGGACCTCGGGATGGTGCCGCACATAGTCGGCGATGACGGGCATCATGTAGCGCCGTCCGAACGAGGAGGGCACGCCGATCCGCAGCGTGCCGGTCGGGCGCGGCGCCGCCTGTTCGACGCTCGACCGCGCCATGTCAAAACTGTCGAGGATCTGCCGCGCCAGGTCGTAGATGCGGTGCGCCTCCGGCGTCGGCTTCAGCGTGCGCGTCGTGCGCAGGAACAGTTGCGTGCCGAACTCGCTCTCCAGCATCGCGATGCGCTTGCTGATGGCGGGCTGGCCGATGCCGAGCTCCTTGGCCGCAGCCGAAAAGCTGCCACCCTCGAGGGTGCGTACGAAGGCGCGCAGGCAATCGATCCGGTCCATAATTCATTCCCAATCGGAATAAATTATATCCCACTTATTCCGTAGTTCGCAACACGGCGGGCCGCTACGCTCTCTCAAAACAAGCAATCGGGGGAGGACACGACATGGGTCGCCATATCGGAATCGTCGGTGCCGGCATCGCCGGCCTGCATCTTGCGCTCTACCTGCAGAAGCATGGCGTGGATGCGACGATCATCACCGACCGGCCCCCCGAGGACTATCGCAGCATCCGGCTGCTCAACACCGTCGCCCATCACCACGTGACGATCGCACGGGAAGACTATCTCGGCGTCAATCACTGGACCGATCCGAAGGACCATTATTACTACCACGATCACGTCTTCAATTTCCCGCAGCCGCTGAGCTTTCGCGGCGACTTCTCCAAGGCGAGCCGCGCCGTCGACTACCGGCTGTATCTGCCCGCGCTGATGCAGGACTTCGTCAATCGCGGCGGCAAGATCGAGTATCGCCGCATCGAGGAGCGCGACATAAGCGCGCTAGTCGCGCGTTTTGACCTCCTGGTGGTCTCAACCGGCAAGGGGCCGCTCGGCCAGCTCTTCACCTACCGTCCCGAGCACTCGCCCTATTCGCAGCCGCAGCGGCGGCTCTGCGTCGGGCTCTACACCGGCGTGCGGCAGCCCGATCCCATGAACGTCACGCTCTCGGTCTCTCCCGGGCATGGCGAGATGATCGTGATCCCGACCGTCACCTTCGGCGGCGTCGCCAATGCGCTTCTGATGGAGAACGTGCCGGGCGGCGACATGGAGGAGCTGGCGACGCTCAGCTACGACGAGAACCCGAAGCACTTTTTGAAGGTGCTGCTTGGCAAGCTGGAGAAGCATCACCCGACCACCTACGACCGCATCGACACCGCGTGCTTCGATCTGGCGCAGCCGCAGGACCTGCTGCAGGGCGGCGTGGTCCCGACCGTGCGCAACACATTGGTCGAGTTCGACGACGGCAAATGTGCCATCGCGCTCGGCGACGTCCATGCCATCGTCGATCCCATGATGGGGCAGGGCGCCAACGTCGCCTCCTATGCGGCCTTCGTGCTCGGCGAGGAGATCGTGGGCGCCGACGCGTGTGATGCGCGCCTCTGCGAGAAGATCGACCTGAAGCGGCAGGATCGCGTGCTGGCGGCCTCGCGCTGGACCAACGTGATGCTGCAGCCGCCGAGCGAGGCGTTGGGCATGCTGATCGGCGCGATGAGCCAGAACCAGGCGCTGGCGAACGAGTTCACCGAGAACTTCAACTATCCGGACCGGCAGTGGGACCGCATCGCCACCCCGCAGCGCATCCAGGCCTGGATCGCGGGCATGTCGGCGCCCGAGCCCGTCAGGGCCATTGCGTGAGGGCTGACATGCCGCGCGCAAGTCCTGCGGCGTTCCGCGAAGCCGCGTCGCGCTTTGCGACCGGGGTTGCGGTGCTGACCGCGCTGGACGAGCACGGCCGCGTCTGCGGCATGACCGCGAACAGTTTCGTCACGGTCAGCCTGTCGCCGCCGACCGTGCTGGTCTCCGTCATGCCCGGGCGGATGCACCGGGCGATCTCGGCCACGGGGCGTTACTGCGTCAACGTCCTGCCGGATCATGGCCGCGACCTGTCGCGGCATTTCGCCAGTCAGCCCAACACTGGCGCCGTTCCGGACTACGAGATCGTGGACGGCCTGCCGCGCCTGTCGGGATGCGTGGCCTGGTTCGCCTGCGAGGTTACGCGCCACGTCGATGTCAGCGACCATACGCTGATCATCGCCGAAGTCAGCGCATGCGACCATCGCGACACCACGCCGCTGGTGTTCTTCTCCAGCCGCTACCATCTCGGCCCCGGCGTGCCGGTGGATCGGTGAGGGTGGCGCGCGGGCCGTCAATTCCGTCATCCCCGCGCAACGGCGAAGCCGTTGTCGCTGGAGGTGCGAGGCATGGGACGCAACGCGTCCCATGGGGAGCCTCGAAGGATGAACGGCCCCGATAGAGCCGGGCCGTCGCCCTTCGAGGGCCGCTGAAGAAGCGGCCGCCTCAGGGTGACGGTGATAGAGGGTCGGTGCGTCTACAACGCGCCCGCCGCGGCCGCGCGCCTACGCCGTCGCCGCGATCGAGTTCAGGAAGCCGTCGATGTCGCTTTCGAGCTTCGCGGTGTCCTCGAACAGGCTCTTGGCGGATTTGAGCAGGTGACCGGACACGGCGCCGGTCTCGACCGAGCTGGCGCTGACCTGCGCAATCGTGTCGGCGACCTGGGACGTTCCGCTCGCCGCACGCTGGATGTTCTGCGCGATCTCCCGCGTCGCCTTGCCCTGCTCGTCGATCGAGGCTGCAATCGCCGTGGTGATCGCCGAGATCTGGTCGATGGTCGTGCCGATCATCTTGATCGAGGAGACCGCCTCCTGCGTCGCCGCCTGCATGCCGGCGATCTGGGTGCCGATCTCGTCGGTGGCCTTCGCGGTCTGCGAGGCAAGCGCCTTCACTTCCTGGGCTACGACCGCAAAACCGCGGCCGGCATCGCCCGCGCGCGCCGCCTCTATGGTCGCGTTGAGGGCGAGGAGGTTGGTCTGCTCGGCGACCGAGGTGATCAGCTTGACGACGTCGCCGATCCGGTTGGCCGCCTGCGACAGCGAGTTGATCCGCGCATTGGTCTGGTTGGCCTGCTCGACGGCGGCGCCGGCGACACGGCTGGAATCCGCGACCTGGCGCGAGATTTCCTGCACGGAGGTCGCAAGCTCGTCGGTCGCCGCGGCCACGGTCTGCACGTTGCTCGAGGCGTCGGTCGAGGCGCCGGCGACGACGCCGGCAAGCCGCGTGGAATTGCCGGTGCTGCTGCTGAGGCGCTCCGCCGTCGTCGTCAGGTCGCGCGAGGCCGCGGTCAGGGTCGTGATCAGGGCGCTGAAGCGCCCCTTCGCGCTGGCGATGGCGTCTTTCCTGACCTGCCGGTTGGACCCGAAATAGCCGGCAGTGGTGACCTCGGTGTCGATCGCGGCCGCAATGGCCACGGTCGCGCGCATCGCCGCGCGCTTGTCGTGGGCGGACTGGACGCTGCGCCCGTAGCGCGGAATCTCGACGCTGGCCGCGGCCAGCTTGCCCAGCTGGGTCGACAGGAACATCATCCGTGTCCCCATGTACCAGTGCGGCAGCAGGCCCAGCTTCTGGTGATGCTGGCAGATCGCCAGCGCCGACTTGCTCAACTCGTCGCCGAAATTCGCCTTGCCGATCAGGTCCCAATGCGCGAGGTGCAGGCGGACGGACTCCTGGACGAACGAGGAATCGCGCAGGGCCGCGGTCGCTGGCTCATGCTTGGCGACGTAACGGCAGAAATTCTCGATGATGCCGGGAAGCTCTTTGGCAAACAGCGGACGCAGTTCGTTCAGTCTCGCCTTTGCCTCGGCGTCGAACTCCGTGATCTCGAGCCGAATTGCAGTCCAGTCGATGGCCACGTGATTGCTCCCCGCAGGTGATGGAGTACCGAGCGAGTAAAGCGCCTTATGGTTAATGAATTGCCAATCCCGGACGGCTGTGGTGACAATATCGGACTGCGGATCGGCCCTCCCATGCCATTTTGACGCGACGAAGAATTCTGGCTATAATCTGGCCAGAATGCCCTTCGAGATTGTCCTTGCTCCAGAAGCGGTCGAAGACCTCAAGCGCATGAAGGCGCATGTTCGGGCAGCAGTTCGTGCCGCGTTAGAAGCACATCTGAGGCATGAGCCTGCGAAGATCAGCCGTAGTCGGATCAAGAAATTGCGAGGGTTGCGTCAGCCCCAATATCGGCTGCGGATAGACGACGTCCGGGTATTCTACGATGTTTCCAGTACGACCGTCGAAGTTCTCGCGATCGTTGCCAAATCGGAGGCCGAGTCATGGCTCGCACAGTTCGGAAATCCGGAGTGAAAGAGGTCCCGCTGTCTGAGATCAAGGATGATCTGTCCCGCTACCTTCGTGAGGCCGAGACGCAGGAGATCGTCATCACGCGTCACGGCAAGCCGGCCGGTGTGTTGATTGGATTCGAATCGGAGGACGATTGGTTCGAGTACCGTCTTGAGCATGATCCTCGCTTTCTGCAGCGCGTCGAACAGGCGCGGAGCAGCCTGCGCGCGGGGCGCGGTGTGAAGCTCGAGGATATCGATACGGACTAGCTGCAAGACGCGCGTTTTCCACGCGCCTCGATGATGGTATCCTGATCCGGTTTGCCCCCTGCGCTTCAACTCTCTGCGACGCGCCTAAGCCATTGATTCCGCTCATGCCGGAATCAGTGCATGGGGTTGTTTTCGAGGTTTTTGCTGCAGGGAGCCTGATCCGGCTCCCGCCCGCTACTTCATCACCCGCAGGCCCTTGGTCGTGAACCGCTGCGACTTGCCGGGGCGCACCGGGCGTCGTGTGCCGGCGGCCTTGCCGGTGCCGGGGGGCTGGTGCGCCGGCACGAGCTGGTGGGGCTGCGAGCCGATCAGGTCGCGGCGGCCCATCTCGATCAGGGCCTCGCGCAGCACCGGCCAGTTGTCGGGATCGTGGTAGCGCAGGAAGGCCTTGTGCAGCCTTCGTTGACGAAGCCCCTTGATCGCCTCGACCTTGTCGCTGCCGCCGTGGCGCACGCCGCGCAGGGGATTGACGCCGGTGTGGTACATCGCGGTCGCCGTCGCCATCGGCGAGGGCAGGAAGGTCTGCACCTGGTCGGCGCGGTAGCGGTTCTTCTTCAGCCACAGCGCGAGGTTCATCATGTCCTCGTCGGTCGTGCCGGGATGCGCCGCGATGAAATAGGGGATCAGGTAATATTTCTTGCCGGCGCGCTCGGCCGCCTCGTCGAACATCCGCTTGAACTTGTCGTAGGCGCCGATACCCGGCTTCATCATCTTGTCGAGCGGCCCGCGCTCGGTGTGCTCAGGGGCGATCTTCAGGTAACCGCCGACGTGATGGGTGACGAGCTCCTTGATGTATTCGGGGCTCTCGACCGCGAGGTCGTAGCGCACGCCCGAAGCCACCATCACCTTCTTGATGCCTTTGGTCTCGCGCACCTTGCGATAGAGCCTGATCAGATCGTCATGCGAGGTGTTGAGGTTCGGGCAGATCTCGGGGAAGACGCAGGACGGCCTGCGGCAGGCGGCCTCGACCTTCGGGTCCTTGCACGCCATCCGGTACATGTTGGCGGTGGGGCCGCCGATGTCGGAGATGACGCCGGTGAAGCCCGGCGTCCTGTCGCGGATGCGTTCGATCTCGCGCAGGACCGAGCCCTCGGAGCGGTTCTGGATGATGCGGCCCTCGTGCTCGGTGATCGAGCAGAAGGTGCAGCCGCCAAAGCAGCCGCGCATGATCGTCACCGAGAATTTGATCATTTCCCATGCGGGGATTCGGGCATCGCCATAGGACGGATGCGGCGCGCGCGCGTAAGGCAGGTCGTAGACCGCGTCCATCTCCTCAGTGGTGAGCGGGATCGGCGGCGGGTTGAGCCAGAGGTCGCGGTCGCCATGGCGCTGCACCAGCGGCCGCGCGTTGCCGGGATTGCTCTCCCGGTGCAGCACGCGCGAGGCGCGCGCATAGGCCTCCTTGTCTTGCTCGACCTGCTCCAGCGCCGGCAGCCGGATCACGGTCGCGCCCTTCTGGCGCGTTGCGCCCTCGTCGGCGGAATCGAGATCGTCGGCGTGCAGCTCGGCATAATCCTCCGGCACGCGGCGGAACAGCGCGACGCCCCTGATGTCGTCGAGCGCGCGCGGCGCTTCGCCCGCGGCGAGACGATGCGCGACTTCGACGACGGCGCGCTCGGCATTGCCGTAAAGCAGCAGGTCGGCCTTGGCGTCGGCCAGCACCGAGCGGCGCACCTTGTCGGACCAGTAGTCGTAATGCGCGATCCGGCGCAGCGAGGCCTCGATACCGCCGAGCACGATCGGCACGTCCTTGAACGCCTCGCGGCAGCGCTGGGCGTAGACGACGGTGCAGCGGTCCGGCCGCTTGCCGCCTTCGCCGCCCGCCGTATAGGCGTCGTCGTGGCGCAGGCGGCGATCCGCGGTGTAGCGGTTCACCATCGAATCCATGTTGCCGCCGGTGACGCCGAAGAAGACGCGCGGCTTGCCGAGCGCCTTGAACGGCTCGGCCGACTGCCAGTCCGGCTGGGAAATGATGCCGACCCGGAATCCCTGCGCCTCCAGCAGCCGGCCGATGATGGCCATGCCAAAACTCGGATGGTCGACATAGGCATCGCCCGTCACCAGCACGATGTCGCAGGCGTCCCAGCCGAGCGCGTCCATCTCGGCGCGGCTCATGGGAAGGAACGGCGCCGGCTTGCGCGGGCGCGCCTTCGCCATCAGGGGCTTTCCGGCAACGATGATCTGGGTGTTCATGGCGCTACGGATAAGACTCCCGCCTGCCGAATTCAACCGACGGGCGCGTGAAAGATTAGGGTTCCACTAACGGTATTCCCGGGGGCGCGAGCGCTCCCCGGGGGCACGAGCGCTTCAGCTGCCGGCCAGTGCCTGCCGGACCTCGGCGCTCGTCGCCGGTTCGCCGCCGTGCCCGCGCACCAGCCGCACGGCATCCTCGACAAGGCGGAGATTGGTCGCGGTCGAGCCCAGCAGCGCGTCCTCGAGCCCGACCCGGACGTGACCACCGCGGGCAACCGTCTCGCCGATCAGCGGCGTGACGTCGACGCCAAGGCCGGAGACCATCCAGGGCGCCCCGCGCGCTTCTTCGTCCGCCAGCGTGACCAGCGCGGCCAGGCCGTAAGGCTTTGGCGGAAAGCAGAACGCGAATTGCTCGGAAAACATGAAGCGGTAGACCGGCGTCTTGACGCCATGTGCGCGCGCCAGCGCCGCGCCGGCGCGGATGAAGCCCGGCTCGTAGATGGCGAAGGCGGGGTGGATGCCGTGGCGCCGGGCGACGTTGAGCCCGTGCCGGATATGGGTCTCCGGATTGAGATAGGTCTCCGCGGGCCTGGCCTGCGCGCTGGTCGCGGTCAGCGTGAAGTTGACGCTGCCGGGATCGACCACCGCGAATTCGAGCAGGCCGCGTTCGGCCAACGCCTCGATATGGGCAAAGCGCGTGACCGGATCGGCGACATTGCCGCGGACATCGAGGCCGGGGATCGAGGGATAGACGGGCACATCGACGGCCGCACGAATGCCCTCGATGATGCGCGCATAGACCTGCCAGTCGAAGCTCTGCGGCCCACCGCCGTCATAGGCATGGGTGTGAATGACCGCGGCACCCGCGCGGGCGCAGGCAATGCCCTCGGCGATGATGGCCTCGACCGTGTCGGGGATGCCGGGCTGAAGCGCGCGGCTCCAGGGCCCGTTCAACGCCGCCTCGATCCAGACCTTGTGCATGGCGCACCTCCGTCTTCCGCTCTAAATTTGGTTGTCGGCAACCGTATCACGCGTGCCGCGCGAGGTCAGCGCCAACGGGTTCCGCGGACTGTATCCCGCAGGAACCAACCGCCGCCGTGAACATTCTGATGGTGGCGCGCGGGGTCAGATCGGGGGACTTGTGAGCACGGTCATAGAGAATTTGCTGGCGCGGAAGCAGAAGCTGGTCGAACTGCTCGAGAGGGCGCAGGCGGGCGAGGAGCGCGACAGGATCGAGCACCAGCTCGAACAGATCAATACCGCGCTGGATTTCCTGGACAGGCCGGGATCGAGAGACGGGCGCTGACCGCACGCGCTCCCGTCGATGCAATCGCGCATGGGCACCCGCCTCCACCCGGCAGGTGCGCTTCCCCTGTTTGTCGGCTACAAGAATCGACGCAAAGCAATAAACAAGGCCCCGGCAGCTTCCCAGAGATCGTGACGGATCAGGAGCCTGGTCCGGCGGCGCAGCAGGGGTGGTGCAATGACGGAGGCAATTCGCGGGTTCTGGGTGGCGTCGGCGACGCCGCTGGCGCTGGATGGCAGCGCGGACCCCGCCAAGCTCGCAGCTCACATCAGGCAGCTCTTCAGCAAGGGCGTGGACGGCGTCGTTCTGTTCGGCACGACCGGCGAGGGTACCTCGTTCAATGTCGCAGAGCGCATCTTAACCGTCGAAGCGCTGCTCAAGGCCGGCATTGCCGCCGACCGCATCGGCATTGGCGGCGGCTTTCCCGCCATCAGCGACAGCATCGCGCTGACGCGCGCAATGCTCGGCCTCGGCATCCGCCACGTGCTGTATCTGCCGCCCTACTTCGATCGCAGCGTGACATCAGCCGGCATCGAGGATGCCTTCGCCGCCACCTTCGACGGCGTCGCCGACGATCGCCTGCGCGCCTCGCTCTATCACATTCCGCAAGTCTCCGGCGTTTCGATCCCGACCTCGGTGGCCGCCAGCCTGCGCAAGCGCTACGGCAGACTGGTCGCGGGATTGAAAGACTCCAGCGGCGACTTCAAGCAGTTCCAGGCGTTCCGCGCCGCCGCGCCCGAGCTTGCCATCACCGTCGGCAATGAAGTCGATATCGCCCGCGCGATCGCCGCCGGCGGCGCCGGCACCATTTGCGGCATGGCCAATATCGCCCCCGAGCTGGTCAGGGGCATGATCGACGGCGCCGATGTCGAAGCGCGCATGCAGGCCGCGGTCGACATCGTGGTGAAGTCGCCCTCCTTCCTCGCGACGCTGAAGGCCATTCTCGCGGCCCAGACCGGCGATGCCGGCTGGCTGCGCGTGCGTCCGCCGCTCCGCGCTTTGTCCGACGGCGCCGCGCTCAAGCGGCAGCTCGACGAATTGACGAGCCCCGCGATCGCGTAATCCCGCTAGCCCTGCGTTGCGCCATGAAGCTCCCGACCGTCACGCCTGCCGACATCCGCCGCGCGCTGCTCCTGCGCGAGGAGATCGCGCTGCTCGATCTCAGATACGAGGCGGCGTTCGCCACCGGCCATCCGCTGTTCGCCGCCAACATGGCGCTGGACCGCATCGCGATCGAGGCCGCGGTAAGGTTGCCGCGCAAGGACGTGACGGTCGTGCTCTATGACGACGGCGAGGGACTGGTCGCGGTGGGCGCCGAACGCCTCGCCGCGCTCGGCTACGCCAATGTCCACGCGCTCGAGGGCGGGCTGAAGGCCTGGCGCGCGGCGGGCTACGAGATGTTCGAGGACGTCAACTCTTACTCCAAGGCGTTCGGAGAATTGGTCGAGGCGCGGCGTCACACGCCCTCGTTCAGCGCCGACGAAGTCGCAAAGCTCATCGCCGACAAGGCCAACATCGCCATCCTCGACGTCCGCCGCTTCGACGAATATGCCACCATGAACATCCCGGGCTCGGTCAGCGTGCCCGGCGCGGAACTGGTGCTGCGGGCGGGTCAGGCTGCGCCCGATCCTGACACCACCATCATCGTCAATTGCGCCGGCCGCACCCGCTCGATCATCGGCACCCAGTCGCTGATCAATGCCGGCGTGCCGAACAAGGTGCGGGCGCTGCGCAACGGCACGATCGGCTGGACGCTGGCGCGGCACACGCTCAACCACGGCGCTGACAGCCGCGGCGCGATCGGGCCGTTCGAGGGCGGTCCGGCCAAGGCCCGCGACGTGGCCTATCGCGCCGGCGTCCGCCACATCGGCGCAGCCGAAATGGCGGTGCTGCGCGCGCAGCCCGATCGCACGCTTTATTGTTTCGACGTGCGCGATGCGGAGGAGTATGCGAGCGGTCATCTCCCCGGCTTTCGCCACTATCCCGGCGGCCAGCTCGTGCAGGAGACCGACATGGCCGCGCCGGTTCGCGGCGCGCGCATCGTCCTGACCGACGACAGGGGCGTTCGCGCCGACATGACGGCATCATGGCTCGCGCAGATGGGCTGGGAGGTCTATGTGCTCGAAGGCGGATATGACGGCGCGCTCGACATCGGCCCGCCGCTTGTCCTGCCGAAGCCGGATCCGGCGCATCGCTACCGCCGGCCCTATGAGGGTACCGACGTCGCCGAACGCGCGATGCAGGCCTATCTCGATTGGGAATACGGCCTCGTCGAGCAGCTCCGCCGCGACGGCACGCACGGCTTTTACGTCATCTGACTACCAGCCACCTTCTCCCCGTATCCAATCCCACTTGTGCTGCTCGCCGTCTGCGGTTTATGAGCTGCGGCAAAGCCGCCATTGATGGAGATTCCATGCCAACCCCAGGACAAAACCCTGAGCGGAGTGCGAAGGCGCTGCTGCTCGAAGGCGTCAATGACAGCGCGGTCAATCTGTTCAGGAGCGCGGGCTTTGCCAATGTCGAGCGACTGACCAAGGCGCTGGAGGGCGAGGCGCTGCGGCAGGCGCTTCAGGGCGTGTCGCTGCTCGGCATCCGCTCGCGCACCCAGATCACCGACGAGGTGCTCGCCGCCGCCGACCAGCTTCTCGCGGTCGGCTGCTTCAGCGTCGGCACCAACCAGGTCGACCTGCAGGCCGCGCGCCGGCGCGGCATCCCCGTGTTCAACGCGCCGTTCTCCAACACCCGCAGCGTCGCCGAGCTCGTGATCGGCGAGATCGTGATGCTGCTGCGCCAGATCTTTCCGCGCTCGGTGTCGGCCCATGAGGGCGGCTGGGACAAGTCGGCGGCCGGCAGCCGCGAGGTGCGGGGCCGCACGCTCGGCATCGTCGGCTACGGCAATATCGGCTCGCAGCTCTCGACGCTGGCCGAGGCCATGGGCATGCGCGTGATCTTCTTCGACCGCACCGACAAGCTCCGCCACGGCAACACCGAGCCGGTCGAGCGGCTGGAAGATCTGCTGGCGCAAAGCGACGTGGTCAGCCTGCACGTGCCGGAGACGCCGGAGACCGCCGGCATGATCGGCGAGAAGGAATTGCGAGCGATGAAGCCCGGCTCGTTTTTCATCAACAACAGCCGCGGCACCGTGGTCGATCTCGATGCGCTGGCGCGTGCCTTGCGCGACGGCCACATCGCCGGCGCCGCCGTCGACGTGTTTCCGGTCGAGCCGCAGTCGAATTCCGATCGGTTCAAGAGCCCGGTGCAGGGCCTCGGCAACGTCATCCTGACGCCGCATATCGGCGGCTCGACCGAGGAGGCGCAGGAGCGGATCGGCGGCGAGGTCGCGCGCAAGCTCGTCGACTATTTCGTCACCGGCTCGACCATGGGCGCGGTGAATTTTCCGGAGGTGCAGCTGCATCTGCACCCCACCGGTGCGCGCTTCAGCCACGTCCATCGCAACGTGCCGGGCATGCTGCGGCGGCTGAACGAGGTGTTCCTGCAGCGCGACATCAACATCGTCGCGCAATATCTGGAGACCTCCGGTGACCTCGGCTATGTCGTGCTCGATGCCGATCTCGCCGGCCAGGACTCGGCTGCGCTGCTGCAGCAAATCCGCAGCCTCGAAGGCACCGTCGGCGCGCGGCTGGTGTTCGAGCACTAGCGCTTTGTTGACGGCCGGCCGAAGCTCGCATTGAATGCGGCCTCTCGTCGGATCGAACGAGAGTAAAAAAGCCGGGGGAGACGATGACGCTTAAGGGTGCGAAGCTTTGCGCATTGCTGACATGCGCGATGGCCGCAATGGGCGCGGGCAGCGCGTTCGCGGCGACGCTGGCGGACGATGCGGATGCGGTCTGCAAGAGCCTTGCCGGCGGGGCCGATGCCGTCAAGATCGACGCCGCGACGTTGCAGGCGCCGTCGCCAATCGCGGTCGCCGAGCGCGGGCCGACGCCGTCGGGGCGCATCACCCCGGCCAATCCCGCCTTCTGCAAGGTGCTCGGGCACATCGATCCCACCGATCCCAAGGCGCCGCCGATCAAGTTCCAGGTCAATTTGCCGGTCGAATGGAACGGGCGCTCGCTGCAATATGGTGGCGGCGGCTTCAACGGCGTGCTGATCACCGGCCTTGCGCTGCCGCCGGCCTCTCCCTTCGACAAGCCCTCGCCGCTGGCGCGCGGCTTCGTCACCTACGGCACCGATTCCGGCCACGAGACCAGGCCGGGCGAGCCACCGCAGCTGTTCGCGCTGAACGACGAGGCCTTCGAGAATTTCGCCCACCGCGCCTACAAGAAGGTGCGTGACGCGGCCGTCACCCTGATGCAGCGCGCCTACGGCAAGAAGCCCGAGAAGATGTACTTCATGGGCTCGTCCGAGGGCGGCCGCGAAGCCCTGACCATGGCACAGCGCTACCCCGACGATTTCGACGGCGTTTTCGCCCGCGTGCCCGTCATCAACTGGGTCGGCCTGCAGCATGCCGGTCCGCGCGCAGGCATAGCGACCATGGGCGACGGCTGGATCCGTCCCGCGCAGGTCAAGCTCGTCGCCGACGCGGTGCGGTCGGCCTGCGACAAGGCCGACGGCTCCGACGATGCGCTGGTGCAGGATCCCGTCGGCTGCAAGGCGGCCTTCAAGGTCGAGACGCTGCGCTGCGCATCCGGCCAGGGCGGCGATCAGTGCCTCACCGACGTGCAAATCAAGGCGGTCGAGACGTTGCATGCGAGCTACAAATTCCCGTTCGCGCTCGCCAATGGTGTCGACGAATATCCAGGCTGGGGCGTGTCCGGCGAGGATACCCCGGCCTTCGGCCCGACCGGCGGATGGTCGGCGTGGTGGCTCGGCAAGGCTGCGCCGGTACAGCCACCAGTGCCGGAGAACGGCATCGCCTGGGTCTACGGCGCCGGCGCCCTTCAATACGTGATCGCGCGTGATCCCAAGCTCGACGTCACGACTTACAAGCCGGAGCAGCACAAGGCGCGGCTGCTCGAGGTCTCGAGCCTGATGGACTCCACCGATCCCGATCTCAGCCGCTTCCGCGCGCGCGGCGGCCGGCTGATCGTGCTCGAGCACATGGCCGATTATGCGCAGAGCCCCTATGCCGGCATCCGTTATTTCGAGAATGTCGAGCGCAAGCTCGGCAAGGCGGAGACGGCCGAGTTCGCGCGGCTCTACACCGCGCCCGGCGTCGACCATGTCGGCTCCGGCGCGCCCGCCAATGTCGACATGCTGAGCGTGCTGGTCGACTGGGTCGAGAAGGGCAAGGCACCCGGCGATCTGGAGGTCACCGAGCAGAAGGTCGAGGCGCCGTCGTTCGCGGTGACGCGCGCGATGCCGCTGTGCCGCTGGCCGGCCTGGCCGAACTACAAGTCGGGGCCGGTGACGGCGGCCTCCAGCTTTACCTGCGCGCCGTGATTCTTTTCGCCTCTCCCCCGCTTGCGGGGAGAGGTCGGATCGCTCTTGCGATCCGGGTGAGGGGGTACAGGTCTCATGGCCATGTCGTCTGCGGAGAGAGGCCCCTCACCCCGTCCCGCTCCCCGTAAGAACGGAGAGAGGGAGAAGAGCCTAGTGCGCACCGCCCCCACCGCCGGCCGCCTTCACCCGCCGCGTCAGCAGCACCGCGATCGCAGCGAGCACCAGCACCACGCCGATCACGGCAAAGGTGTCTGAGAAGCCCATTACCAGCGCCTGGCGCTTGACCGTCTTGCCGAGCGCGATGATGGCCTGCTCGCGCGCGGCGTTGGGGTCGGGCACGCCGTGGGCGATGAAGTAGTCCGTCATCTGCGCGAGGCGGCTGCGGACCTCCTCGCGGCCGAGCGTGACGGAATGGCCGATGATGTTGGAGTGGAACTGCTCGCGCTTGGTGACGATGGTGGCGAGCACGGCGGTACCGATGGCACCGCCGAGGTTGCGCATCATGTTGGAGATGCCGGAGGCGGCGGGCGCGTCCTGCGGCGCGACGCTGCCGAGGCTGAGTGCCGAGAGCGGCGCGAGCGTCAGCGCCTGGCCCACCGCGCGCACGACGTTCGGGGCGAAGAACTGGTCGCCGGCATAGTCGAGCGACATCTGGATATTCATGAACGAGCTCGCGGCGAACAGCAGCAGGCCGATCGCTGCGATATAGCGGGTGTCGAACCGCTGCATCAGCTTCGGCACCAGCGGGATCAGCAGAAGCTGCGGCAGGCCGGTCCAGGCCAGCACGTTGCCGATCTGCTCGGCATTGTAGCCCTGCACCTGGCCGAGATAGGCGGGCAGGAGATAGACCGAGCCGAACAGCGCGAAGCCGAGGAACACCGCAGCGATCGTGCCGACGCCGAAATTCCATTGCGTCAGGAGGCGCAGGCGCAACAGCGGCTTCTCGACCACGAGCTCGTTAGTGACGAACAGCGACAGGCTGATCGCGGCGATGATCGCAAGCCGCACGATGAAGGTCGAGCCGAACCAGTCGTTCTTGTTGCCTTCCTCCAGCACGGCCTGGAGTGACGCCAGTCCGACCGCCATGGTGGCGATGCCTAACCAGTCGCCCTCGCGCAGCAAAGCGAGGTTCACCGGAGCGCGCTCCAGGGTCGCGAACAGGATGGCCACCATGACCGCGGTCGGCAGCACGTTGACGAAGAAGATGGTCTGCCAGCCGTAGTTCTCGGTGAGATAGCCGCCGATGGTCGGACCGATCGCGGGCGCGAAGGTCACCGCGAGGGAGAACATGGCAAGCCCGATCGGCTGCTGGCTCCTCGGCAGTTTGGTGAAGACCAGCGTGAAAGCCATCGGGATCAGCACGCCGCCGAAAAAGCCCTGGAAGCCGCGCATCGCGATCATCGAGGGCAGGTCGTCGGTAAAGGCACAGGCGATCGAGAACACCGCAAACAGCGTCGCGAAGCTCAGGATGACGTTGCGGAACGAGAACACCCGCGACAGGTAATCGGTCAGCGGAATGACGATGATCTCGCCGATCAGGTAGGACGTCGAGATCCAGGATCCGTTGTCGACGCCTGTGCCGATGCCGCCTTCGATGTTGAGCAGCGAGGCGTTGGTGATCTGGATGTTCAGGATCGCCATGAAGGCGCCGATCATCGCCGCGAACACGGCGAGCCAGATCGTGGCGCTCGCGCGATTGGGGTCGGCGCTGGCGCGCTCAGGCGTCGCGGCCGGTCTTGCGGGTGATGGCGTCGGGATTGAGAGGCTGCTTGACATGAGACGACCCTCCGGAAACGAGCTTTGCTTTAGACGTTGCTTGGGGCGTCGTTGCCGCTTGCGCGGTCGGCGCTGAACGGGTTGCGATCGTCGGGATGACGGACATGCCGGGCCGCAGTTCGATCGCGGGCTGCGTTTCGGCATCCAGCGCGATCTTGACGGGGATGCGCTGCACGATCTTGGTGAAATTGCCGGTGGCGTTGTCCGGCGGCAGCAGCGCGAACTCCTGGCCGCTGGCCGGCGCGATGGAATCGACGTGACCGTGCATGACCTGGCCCGGGAAGGTGTCGATTTCGATCTCGACCTCCTGGCCCGCCCGCACGTGCGTGAGCTGGGTCTCCTTGAAATTGGCGACCACATAGGCGCCTGCGGACGGCACGATCGACATCAGCTGCGTTCCGGCCTGCACATACTGGCCGACACGCAAGGTGCGGTTGCCGACGACGCCGTCGATCGGAGCGACGATCGTGGTGTAGCCGAGATTGAGCTCGGCCTGATGCTGGAGCGCTGTGGCGCGGGCGGCGGCAGCACTGGCCTGCGCGATCTCGGCCTTCAGCAGTTCGACCTGCTTGAGAGCCGAGGCGAGATTGGCGGTGTCGCGCTGGATCGCCGCATCGGCGCCGGCATCGCGCGCCTGCGCCTGCTGCGCGTTCTGGACGCTGCCATAGCCGGTTGCGGCAAGATCGGTGTAGCGCTTGTTCTCCTGCAGCGCGAACGTCTTGGCGGCATGGTCGACGTCGATGGTCGCCTTCGCGGCCGCAATCACGGCGTCCTGAACCTCGAGCTGCGCCTGCTTGCTGGTCACCGTTGCGTTTGCGGCGGCGACATCGGCCCTGGCCTGGTCCAGCGCGACACGGAAATCGCGGTCGTCGATCCGCGCCAGCACCTGGCCGGCCTTCACATGCTCGTTATCACCCACCTGCACGCGGTCGAGATAGCCGCTGACCTTCGGCGCGATAGTGGTGTTGTCCGCCTTCACATAGGCGTCATCGGTGGACACCAGGAAGCGCCCGACGGTCCAGTAACCATAGCCATACCAGCCCGCGCCGGCCAGCGCCGCGGCCGCCACGCCCGCCAGCAACAGCTTGCGAAGGTTCAGCTTTCGACGCGGTCGCGGCGCGACGGGCAGGGCGCCCTCCGGGATGAGGGTTGGAACCGCTTCGGTCGTGGATGGCGTGGTGTGGACGGTCATGGCCGGCTCCCCTGAATTAGGAAACTTGACGATTTCCAAAATAGGACTAGCTTTGGGACTGTCAATGGAATGACAGGCATCATGTAAAAACATGGCTCAGGCAAAACCGTCACAATCCCGGCCGCGCGGGCGGCCGCCACTGCGCAGCTACGAGGAGACGAGACAGATCGTCTTCGAGGCCGCACGCCACGCCTTCGCCGTCGACGGCTATGCCGCGACCAGCACCGAGGAGCTGGCGCGCCGCGCCGGCATCTCGACCAGGACGCTGTATCGGCTGTTTCCCGCCAAGGCCGCGCTGTTCGAGGCGATGTGCGCCGACCGGCTCGAACGGCTGCTGTCGGCCGTCGACGTGCAGGCGAGCGGCGACGACGATATCGAAACCGGGCTACGCGCGGCGCTGCTCGCCTGCGCCGATCTCGTGCTCGATCCGGAGGTGGTGGCGTTGCAGCGCATGGTGCTGCAGGAATCGGCCGCGTTTCCCGAACTCGCCGCGAATTTCTACAGGAACGGCATTTCCCGCACCTCGATTGCGATGGCGCGCTGGCTCCGCGTCCAGGTGAAGAAGAAGCGGATCGCGCTCGATGACGTCGAGGAGGCCGCCGGCATGCTGATCGGCATGGTCGCCTCGGCGCCGCAGCGCGCCGCGATCTATGGCGGCGTCCCCTTGCCGTCGCGCAAGCAGATCGAGCGCCGTATCAGCACCTGCGCTGCGCTTTTCCTCGACGGCTGCCGCCGGACAGGTCTAGCTCCGCCCATTTGACAATCGACGGGATCGGCTCTATCTAGTTCGCATGCGAAATAAATCGGAGGCCGTGAAGCATCACCGGTTGGTCTATCTGTTGAGCGTCGCGCAGCGGCGCCTCCAGCGATGGATGGCGGCGCAGCCAACGAGCGAGGTGACGCCGGCACAGGCCGGGCTGCTGTTCATTCTCGGCCGGCAGGACGGCATCCTGATGGGCGAGGCGGGCGCCGCGCTCGATCTGGGACCGGCCGGCATTTCCGGTCTCGTCGACCGTTCCGCGGCAGCAGGCCTGGTTGAGCGGCGCGCCGACCGCGAGGATGGCCGCGCCTGGCGCGTGTGGCTGACGCCGAACGGCCGCGCCGCGCTGGCGCAGGCGAAGGTCTCGGCCGCGTCGATCAACGCGTCGCTGACGGACGGGTTTACAAGCGCCGAGATCGACATCGTCGCGCGCTGGCTGACCAGCATTCAGGACAAGTTTCCAAGAAGTGTTGACGAATAAAAGGAGCAGACACATGACCGAGCATGTCCGGATCGAGAACAATGGCGGAGTCCTGACCCTCACTTTGGCGCGCCCTGACAAGAAGAATGCGCTGACGGATGCGATGT
The DNA here is from genome assembly GCF_018131015.1 of Bradyrhizobium diazoefficiens. GTDB lineage: Bacteria > Pseudomonadota > Alphaproteobacteria > Rhizobiales > Xanthobacteraceae > Bradyrhizobium > Bradyrhizobium diazoefficiens_B. The sequence goes on along the minus strand of NZ_JAFCJJ010000031.1, from coordinate 29,309 downwards.
ACGGCAAGCTCGCCGACGCCATCGAATCCGCGGAGTCCGATCCAGCCGTTCGCGTGCTTCTGATCCGCGGCGAGGGTGACATGTTCACCGCGGGTAACGACGTCGGCGAGTTCGCGGCCGTCGCTACCGGCAGGTCCGAAGGCAGCCGCAACGTCGTGCGCTTCATCCAGTCGCTGGCCCGCAGCACGCGGCCGCTGGTCGCAGCCGTGCAGGGCCGGGCCGTCGGCGTCGGCACCACCATGCTGCTGCATTGCGACCTCGTCGTGCTCGCCGACAATGCGCAATTGTCAACGCCTTTCGTCAGCCTCGCGCTGGTGCCGGAGGCCGCCTCCAGCCTGTTGCTGCCGGCCCGCATCGGCCATGCCCGCGCCTATGAGATGTTTGCGCTCGGCGAGACCGTCGCGGCTAAAGCGGCGCTGGAGTGGGGTATAGCGAACCGGGTCGTGCCGCTGGAGAAGCTCGATGCCGAGGCGCTTGCGCTTGCGCAGCGTCTCGCCCGCCAGCCGGCCGGCGCGCTCACCGCGACCAAGAAGCTGATGCGCAAGGGCGAGGTGCTGCTGGCGCAGATGCAGGCCGAGGGCGAGCAGTTCGCGCAGCGCCTGCGGACCGCCGAGGCGCGCGAGGCGTTCACGGCGTTTGCCGAGCGCCGCCCGCCCGACTTCACCAAGGTCGCGTGAATACCGTAGTTTGCCTGACGGCTTGGCGGATCGCTCCCGCCAATTGGCCGAAAGCTTAACCGGTCCTTGACGTGTTGCGATGCAGGGTGGCCTGACTGCAAAGTAAGGCCTCCTGACCCATGGCGATGTTTAAGAAATCGGTAAGTTCGCTTCTTCTCGTGCTGATGGCGTTATTGGCGGCCGGGGCGCTGGCCAGCACCGCGATCCAGATGGTCGGAGCCTTCGGCCGCTATCACGACAGTCTCGAAACCGCCCGCCTTGCCGCTGCCGACAAGGCGATCTTCCAGGGCGTGCTGGCCCTGCGCAACAATCGCGGCGATGCCCAGAGCGCGCTGCTCGGCGAGGACGATCCGCGCGCGAAGCTCGGCGAGGTGGCGAAGGCCGAACAGGCGGGTTACGAGGCTATCGGCGCGGCGCTCGCCACCGTTGACTTCCCGCGTCGGGACGAACTCGCTGGCACGCTGAAGCAGGGCTGGAACGACGCCGCGCCGAAATACCAGCTATTCTACGATGAGAGCAAGCGCCCGCGCGCCGAGCGCAAGATCGACCGCACGGCTCCCTGGTACGATGGCGTCACCAAGGTGATCGACACGGCCAACCTCGCTTCCACCGCGGTGTCGAACCGCGCCTGGATGGACGATCCCTTCATTGCCCGCATGATCCAGGTCCGCCGCCTCGCCTGGCAGGTGCGCGACCGTTACGGCATCCAGTGCTCGACGCTGCGCCCCAACATCAACACATCGAAGCCGCTCGACGAGACACAGAAGCAGACGATCGCAGGCTGGAACGGCATTATTGCCGCCGGCTGGACCGGGATGGGCGAATTGCTGGCCGCGCCCGACGTGAGCGGTCAACTGGTCACCGCAGCGAAGGAAGCGCGCGTCAAGACCGACGGCGTCCTCAAGCAGATCGGCGAACTCACCAAGAACTTCGATGGCAGCGGCAAGCCGGCGCTTCCGGCCTCCGAGTGGAATACGCTCTGCCAGTCGCCGTTCGCGGCCATCGTCGGCGTCGCGACCATGGCGCTCGATCAGTCGATCGCGCGCGCCGAGACCGTGCAGGCCAAGGCGCTCACCAATCTCGTGGTGGAGTCGCTCGCATTCCTGATGGCGCTCGCCGTGACCCTCACCGGCGTGTACGTGGTGCGCAATCGCCTGATGCGCCCGGTCCGCGCCATCCTGGATGCCATCGCCCGGATCGGCGCCCACGACTATGCGACACCGGTGCCGCAATCCAGGCATCCCGACGAGTTCGGCACCATGGCCGCGGCGCTGGAGAGCCTGCGCGAAAGTGCCGCGACCGCGGAGAGCCTGGGCCGGGATCGCGAATCGCAGCAGGCCCTGCAACTCGCCCGGTCCGGCACCGTCGATGCCGCCTGCCGCAGCTTTGACGACACCGTGCAGGCCGTCATTCAGGGCGTCGCCACCTCGACCCGGGAGCTCGACGCGACCGCGACCGGCATGCGTTCGCTGGTTGAGGAATCCAGCGGCCAGACCGCGGCGGTCGCATCGGCGGCCGAGCAGGCCACCAACAATCTCGAGACTATCGCGGCCGCGACCGAGCAGCTCTCGGCCTCCGTCGGGGAAATCTCCGCGCAGGTGCAGTCGAGCGCGCAGGAGGCACGCCAGGCGGTGGCGCAGGCCGAACAGACCAACGCGACCGTCGAGGTTTTGGACCAGACCGCTGGCCGCATCGGCGAGGTGCTGAAGATGATCAGCGCGATCGCCGGCCAGACCAACCTTCTGGCGCTGAACGCGACCATCGAGGCCGCCCGCGCCGGCGAGGCGGGCCGCGGCTTTGCCGTCGTGGCCGGCGAGGTCAAAAGCCTCGCGGCGCAGACCGCGACCGCCACCGAAGAGATCTCGCGTCAGGTCGAGGAGATCCAGGGCGCGACAGGCCAAGCCGTTGCCGCGATCCGCTCGATCGGCGGTGCCATCAGCGGCATCGACGAGAAGATGACGGCGATTGCGGCTGCGGTCGAACAGCAGCGCGCAGCCACCACGGAGATCTCGCGGAACTTCCAGCAGGCAGCCCAGGGCACCCGCGAGGTCACCAACACCATCGGCAACGTTGCGAGGCTCAACCAGGAGACCGGCAACGCCGGCACGGTGCTGTCCGACTCGGTCAAGAGGATGTCGGCGGATGCCGACCGCCTCCGCGTCGCCGTCGAAGGCTTCTTGGGCGCGGTGAAGACGGCCTAGCTGCGGATCCCCTGTTCCGGCACGCGGGAAACGGCATTGCCGCCGATCCGCGTGCCGAGTACATCTGTGTCGCTGCGCGGGCGTAGCGATACAGAAGAACAGCAGGGAGAGTTCGATGCCGGTCACGCCACAACACAAGGCCCAGCGCCCCTATCGCGGCGTCTTTCCGGTCGTTCCCACCATCTTCGATGCGCGCGGCGAGCTCGATCTCGACGGCCAGCGCCGCTGCGTCGACTTCATGATCGATGCGGGCTCACACGGCCTCTGCATCCTCGCCAATTTCTCCGAGCAGTTCGTGCTCACCGACGCCGAGCGCGAGACCGTGATGCACGCGGTGCTGGAGCACGTCGCGGGCCGCCTTCCCGTCATCGTCACCACCACCCATTTTAGTTCGGCCGTCTGCGCCGCGCGCAGCAAGCAGGCGGAGGCCGCGGGCGCGGCCATGGTAATGGTGATGCCGCCCTATCACGGCGCGACCTTCCGCGTGCCTGAGAAGGGCATCGTCGAGTTCTTCAAGGTGCTGTCGGCTGCGATCACCATTCCGATCATGATCCAGGACGCGCCGGTGGCGGGCACGCCGCTGTCGGTCGAGCTGCTGGCGCGGCTGTCGCGCGAGTTTTCCAACATCCGCTATTTCAAGATCGAGGTGCCTGGCGCGGCCGCAAAGCTGCGCGGCCTGATCGAGGCCGGCGGCAAGGACATCGAAGGTCCGTGGGACGGCGAGGAAGCGATCACGTTGCTCGCCGATCTCGATGCCGGCGCCACCGGCGCCATGACCGGCGGCGGTTATCCCGACGGCATCCGCCAGATCATCGATCCCTATTTCGCCGGCAAGCGCGAGGAGGCGAAAGCCGCCTATGAACGCTGGCTGCCGCTGATCAACTACGAGAACCGCCAATGCGGCCTGATCGCCTGCAAGGTCATGATGCAGGCCGGCGGCGTGATCAAGTCGGACACGGTGCGGCATCCACTGCAGCCGCTGCATCCGGCGACGCGAGCGGGACTGCTCGAGCTCGCCAAGGAGCGCGATGCGCTGGCGCTGCGGTGGGGGAAGTAACGCGCGGCTGCCAACCGGAATCTCCGCCGTCGTCCCGGACGAGCTTAGCACGCCGCAGCAATAGTTTTGCGACGACTCGGAGTTGCCAGCGTGCGCCATAACCGCTCCCTGTCGTTATGGGTCCCGGCCTTCGCCGGGACGACACCGAGTGTGTGGACGCGCTCTCGTCACATTTGATCAGCCCGTTTGGCCGAAGGCGTCAACTAGCGCGGCTCGGCCGGTTTCCCGCAGTCCGGCGATGACGTATCATCCGCTTGCCAACCGGGCTCGCGGGGCATTTCAAGACATCGCATAACCACTCTTCATTCTGCCGCTATCCCGGGCCAGGCTGGTGCAAACCGACAGAACAGGGAGGCAGTGCCATGACGATGAGGCCGGATCCCACTTTCCACGCATCGCCGAAGCTTGCGATGGAAGCACCCGCGGAGAACTTTGCCTATACGCTGCTGCTCAGTCCGGATTTCTCAAAGCCGGATGCGCTCGCGGTGATCGACGTCAAGCCGGGATCGCCGACCTACAGCCAGATTGTCCATACCGTGACGATGCCCAACAAGGGCGATGAGTTTCATCACTTCGGCTGGAATGCCTGCTCCTCCGCGCTGTCGCCGCTCGCCGGACACGCCTTCGTCGAGCGTCGCTATCTCGTCATCCCCGGGCTGCGCTCGTCGCGGATCTACATCATCGACACCAAGCCCGATCCGACCAAAGCGAAAATCCACAAGATCATCGAGCCCGAGGAAGTCTTCAGCAAGACCGGCTATTCGCGGCCGCATACCATCCATTGCGGGCCGGGCGGCATCTATGTGAGCACGCTGGGCGGCGGCGGCAAGGACGGCACCAACGGGCCTCCCGGCGTCTTCGTCATGGATTGCGAGACGTTCGAGGTGCTCGGACGCTGGGAGATCGACCGCGGGCCGCAGACGCGGCACTATGATTTCTGGTGGAACCTGCCGCGCGACTACATGGTGACGAGCGAATGGGCGTTGCCGCCGCAGTTCGAGAACGGGATCGTGCCGGAAGACCTGCTGGCGAACAAATACGGCCATCATCTGCATTTCTGGGATCTCAGCGCCCGCCGCAACGTGCAGACCATCGACCTCGGCGCCAATCATCAGATGGCGCTGGAGGTGCGCCCCGCCCACGATCCGGTTCGCGAATACGGCTTCGTGGGCGTCGTGGTCGACACCACCAATCTCGAAGCTTCGATCTGGACCTGGTGGCGCGAAGGCGGAAAATTCCACGCGGAGAAGACGGCAACGATCCCGCCTGAGCCCGCGCCGAAGGAGCAGCTCCCGCCGCTGCTGCAGGGCTTTGGCGCCGTGCCGCCGCTGGTGACCGACATCGATCTGTCGATGGACGACCGCTTTCTCTACGTCTCGTGCTGGGGTACGGGTGAAATGCGCCAGTACGACGTGACCGACCCGCGCAAGCCGAAGCTTGCCGGTTCGGTCCACATCGGCGGCATCGCGCGCCGCACGCCCCATCCGAACGGCAAGGCGTTCGCGGCCGGTCCGCAGATGGTCGAGATCAGCCGCGACGGCAAACGCGTGTACTGGACCAATTCGCTCTATTCCACCTGGGATGACCAGTTCTATCCCGGCGGCGTTCCCGGTGTGGAGGTCATGGCCAATGCCGGTCTCAACGGCGGCCTCGAGCTCGACAAGAACTATTTCGTGAGCTTCCCCGACGGATATCGCGCGCACCAGATCAGGCTGGAGGGCGGCGATTGCTCGACGGACTCCTTTTGCTATCCGTCGGCCTAGATTGGGGACGGGCGGGCCCGGCGCTCGGCTGGCTGTGGCTCGCTCTTGTCGCCAGCGGCCTCTATCACGGCCTCAATCCGGCCATGGGATGGCCGCTCGCCGTCTCGGCCGGTCTGATGGACAAGAGCCCGCGCGCGCTGTTCCGCGCGTTGTGGGCCTTAGCGGCCGGACATCTGCTCGCAACACTTCTCGTGCTGTTGCCGTTTGCGTTCCTGCTGGTGCTGGCCGAGTGGCAGCGTTCGATCCAGATCAGTGCGAGCCTTGTCGTCATCGGCTTCGGCGTCTATCGGCTGATCGAGCGGGGGCATCCACGCATGCTGGCGCGAATTCCGCCGACGCAATTGGCGCTCTGGTCCTTTGCCGTCGCCATTGCGCACGGCGCCGCCCTGATGCTGGTGCCGATCTATCTCGGGCTCTGCCGCGCCTTCGAGCTCGACGCCGGCCACGAGGCCGCCGGCGCGCTGATGAGCGCAAATCTCGGGATGGCGATGCTGGTGTCCCTGGTGCACGTGGCCGCCATGATCAGCGGCGGCGGATTATTGGCGTGGCTGGTCTACCGCTATCTCGGATTGAGGTTCGTGTCGCGAAGCTGGTTCAACCTGGACGCCATCTGGGCGACCAGCCTCATCCTCGTGGGGATCGTGGCGCTCGGTTTCAATCTCGCTAGCGGGTGAGCCTACCGCGTCAAGGCCCACTCGCCGATGATGCGGAAGCGCGCCCCGGCGTCGTGCTGCTTGAACAGCGCGATGCGATCGATTGCAATCGTCTCGAGCCTGAGCGTCGCGAACCTTCCGCGCAGCATCTTAAGGATCGGCCCGCGCCTCTCGTCGTCGAGCCGTCCCGTCAGCGTCATGTGGAAGCGGAACTGCTCCATGACATAGGGATAGCCCCAGCGGTCGAGATAGTCGCGCTGCCGTTCGCTCAGCTTCTCGGGCCTGCGCCGGGCGCGATCGTCCGCGGACAGAGCGGCGCGAAAACCGTCGAAATCGCGGACGCAGTCGGCGGCAAGCTCTTTGAGCTCGTTGACCGGCGCGGCCGGAATCACGGCGATGAAGCCGCTGATGGAATCGACGACGGGGCGGATCAGCGGGATCGGCCGCGGCTGTCCGGCGAACGCCGCGCAGGCTGCCGCGAGCCCGGCCTCGCTTGTCCCGGGTGCCAGCGCCATCGGCGCCTTCAGCGTGGCGTGAAAGCCGTATTTGCGGGGATCGGCGCTGATCTCGCGCCAATCCGGCGCGGTGCGCAGCGCCGCGTCCGGGAACGGCAGCTCGTTGCCGGTGTGGGCGTCGTAGCCGAGCAGCTCCGCGCCGAAGCGGGTGAGCGCGTTGTCGGCAGCGGCGGAATAGTAGATCGCGTAGCGGGGAAAGCCTGTCATTGCCCGAACATAGCCGGTTTATGCCGCACCGACAGCCTCACGCGGCGTCGTTGCCGCGCCGTGCAGCCGCGTCGCATCGCAGACATGCACGAGCCGGCCTGCAGCGATCACCGCGACCAGCCGCGGCCGCAGCGGCACGCTACCGTCAACGAGGAGAATGTCGGCGCGGCGCCCTGCGGCGAGTATGCCGCGATCGGAAAGGCCGGTGGCCTGCGCCGGCGCGGCCGAGACGAGCCGCCAGGCGTCCGCCAGCGGCAGCACGCCGTCGGCGGCGAGCCGGAACGCCGCGAGCAGGGGCGCCGGATAGTAATAGTCCGATGCCAGCACCGAGCAGAGCCCCTTTGCGATCATGTCGGACGCCCTGGTCCAGCCGGTATGGCTGCCGCCGCGGACGACGTTCGGCGCGCCATAGACGATGGCATCGCCATGATGTGCGGCCTCGCGCGCCGTCTCCTCGTTGATCGGAAACTCGGCGATGGTCACGCCGAGGTCGCGAAACTCCCGGCGCATCGCCGGCGTCGCGTCGTCATGCGACAGCATGCGGACGCCCGCCGCGCGGGCGGCAGCGGCGAGCCTGTTGATCGACGCCGGCACCTCGGCGGCGCGCGATACCACATGGGCGACCACGGCGTCGAAATCCTCGGCCGACAGGCCGGTGCGCTCCACCATGCGGTTGCGCTTGCGCGGCTTCGCCGTGTCGGCGACGGTGCCGTCCATGTGGTCGTTGAAGGCGAACAGGTCGACGCGGCCCTCCGCGAGCCACTCGCCGATCTCGGCCTCGGCGTCGAGATTGTAGGTCTCGTGGCGCAAATGGAAGCGGGTATCGGCGCAAAATTGCGGACGCTGCCGCTCGATCGCCTCGAGCAGGCGCCGCGCATTGTCGCCGCTGCGCAGGCCCGGCTCCCACGACCAGGTGGTGGCGTGGAACACCGTGGTGATGCCGTTGCCGATGACCTGGCGGTCGGTGTCGGCGAGCGCGACGTCGATCGGAAAGTCGACGCCGGCGCGCGGCATCATCTGCCGCTCGAAGGCGTCGCCGTGCAGGTCGACGATGCCGGGCAGCACCAGCAGATTGCGCGCATCGATCGCAAGCTGCGCGCGGCCGCGGGGCGCGTCGATCCGCGCAATGTCCGGTCCGGATACGGCGAGTGAGGTTTCGACCAGCTCGGCGCCGATCAGGGCCCGCCCGCCCTCGATGAAAATGTCCGTCACGCGACCACGCTTCGTTTGCCCGCAGGGGAATGCGTCCCTGCTTCGTATGCCGACAGGAATTCTTCAATCGCGAGCTTGCGGAAATCGGGCAGCGCTGCACGCAATTTGTCGTGATTCCAGTCCCACCAGGCGAGCCTGGCCAGCCGCCCTGCAATCTCTTCCGAGAACCGGCGCCGCACGACGCGCGCCGGGTTGCCGGCGACGATGGTGAAGGCCGGCACGTCCTTCGTGACGATGGCGCCGGCTGCGATCACCGCACCGGTGCCGATGTTGCGGCCCGGCAGCACGATCGCGCCATGGCCGATCCAGACGTCATGACCGATATGGACGTGATGCTGGCGCCGCCAGTCGAAGAACTCGGTATCGTCGCTCTCGCCCGGGAAATAGGCGCTGGAGCGGTAGGTGAAATGCGCTTGCGTGGCGCGATGCATCGGATGGTTGCCGGGGTTGATCCGCGTCATCGCCGCGATCGAGCAGAATTTTCCGATAGTCGTGTAGGTGATCTGGGCATCGTTCACGACGTAGGAGTAATCGCCCATCGTGACCTCGTGCAGGATCGTGCGCGCGCCCACCTCGGTATAGGCGCCGAGCCTGGTCTCGTGCAGCTTCGCCGTGGGATCGATGGTCGGTTGGTTCGAGAGCAGTATGGCGACCATGTTGCATCCGGAAAGCTCGAGGGCGGGCGCCTGTCTTCGAGCGGCTTGATGACAGAGTCATGACGAAGCGATGACAGGGGATGAGCTGCGTAGGATCGCCGCATTGCACCGCGCATGTCACACAAGTGTCAAGCCTCGGCGTTAGCGGTGACAGCCAGCTAATCTGGAGCCCTGCATGCTGGTGGTGGAAGGTCTGACATGCCGCTTCGGCACGAAAGCCGCGGTGGACGACGCCTCGTTTGAAATTTCTCCCGGCGGCTTCGTCGGTGTGATCGGGCGCTCCGGCGCCGGCAAGTCGACCCTGCTGCGAACCATCAACCGCCTGGTGACGCCGACGCAGGGCCGCATCCTGTTCGACCGCCTCGACGTTACCGCGCTGCGCGGCAGGGAGCTGCGGCAGTGGCGGGCGCGGTCGGCGATGATCTTCCAGCAGTTCAACCTGGTTGGCCGGCTCGACGTGCTGACCAACGTCCTGATGGGACGTCTCGCCACGATGCCGGCCTGGCGCTCGCTGTCGCAGGTCTGGCCCGAGCACGACAAGGCGCTGGCGCTGTCGGCGCTGGAGCAGTTCGACATCGCCTCGCTCGCCGCCCAGCGCGCCGACCAGCTCTCCGGCGGCCAGCAGCAGCGCGTCGCGATCGCGCGAGCGCTGGTGCAGCAGCCCGACATCATCCTCGCCGACGAGCCGATCGCCTCGCTCGACCCGCGCAACACCAAGATCGTGATGGATGCGCTGCTGCGCATCAACAAGCATTTCGGCATCACCGTGCTCTGCAATCTGCATTCGCTCGATCTGGCGCGCGCCTATTGCGACCGCCTGATCGGCATGGCCGCGGGCCGCGTGGTGTTCGACGGCGCGCCGTCCGCGCTCACCGACCTCGTCGCGCGCGAGCTCTACGATCTCGAGGCCGCCGACGTCCTGGGCGGCGTGCCTGCGCCGGCGCCCGAGGGTGTCCCGGCGCTTGGAACGGCCGCCGCCGCCTGAGCCGCATCGCTTCTCTGCAGTTGCCAGTCTTTGCGTCAACCGACCCAACCGATGAAGAGGGTATCATGATCACTCGCAGACTAGTTCTCGCCGGCGCCGCCGCGCTCACCTTTGCCGGATCCGCTTCTGCCGACGACTGGAAGGCGAAATATCCGGAGATCACCTTCGCCGTGATCCCGGCCGAGAATGGCTCCGGCGTCACCGAGCGCTACGGTCCCTTCATCAACTATTTGTCGAAGGAGCTCGGCGTGAAGGTGACGCTCCGCGTCGCCAACGACTACGCGGCCGTGATCGAGGGCCAGCGCGCCGGCAACATCCACATCGGCTATTACGGCCCGGCCTCGTTCGCGCGCGCCCGCCTGACCGGCGTCAAGACCGACGCCTTCGTGATCGACGTCAACGCCGACGGCTCGAAGGGCTATTACTCGGTGTTCTATGTGCTGGCGAAGTCGCCCTACCAGAAGGTCGAGGACCTCAAGGGCAAGAATCTCGGGCTCGTCGATCCGAATTCGACCTCCGGCAACAACATGCCCCGGTTCAAGCTGAACCAGATGGGCATCGATCCCGACGCCTATTTCTCCAAGGTCATCTTCACCGGCAGCCACGAGAATGCCGTGCTGGCGCTGGCCCAGGGCACGGTCGACGTCGCCGCCAACTGGTGGAACGCCGACGACGATTCCAACCTGACCCGCATGCTCAACAAGGGCATGGTGAAGTCGGCCGACGGCACCGTGATGAAGAAGGAGGACTTCCGCATCATCGTGAAATCCGACCTCATCATCAACTCGCCCTATGCCTATCTCAGCGACCTGCCGGACGACATGAAGGCCGCCATCAAGAAGGCCTTCCTCGATTCGGCGCAGAAGAACCCCGAGGCGTTCAAGAAGCTCTCCGACGGCAAGAACAAGCCGTGGGATCCGATCACCAACGAGGATTACAACAAGACCATCGAGCTGATTAAGTTCGTCGACAATCTGCGAAAGAAGGCGTCCTGAGTTCGTCGGGACGACGCCACTCGAGCCGGGTCGCCGACCCGGCTCTTTTCTTGATGGATCCCCGGCTTCGATGACGATTGCGGTTGCGATCCTTCCCGAGCAGCAGCTCGCCGCCCTGAACGCGACCTACCGCAAGGCGGTTGCGCGCAAGCGGCTGCGGCTGTTGGCCGGCTTCGCCCTGTTCGTGGCGGCGCTGATCGTGGCCTCGATCGGCGCCGAGGTGAATCTGCGCACCTTCTTCACCTATTTCGGCAACTTCGTCAGCTATTTCGACCGCCTCCTGACCCTCGAGAACGGCCAGCGCGTCTGGACCGATTTCGGCGAGTGGTTCTGGGGCTGGCACAAATGGCTGAAGCTGCTCGGCGAGACGCTGCTGATCAGCTATGTCGGCACGCTGGGCGGCGCGGTGCTCGCCTTCCTGCTCAATTTCCTCGCCGCCGAAAACACCTCGCCGGCAGCCTGGCTGCGCTTCACGGTGCGGCGCCTCCTAGAATTCGCCCGCACGGTGCCCGGCATCGTTTTTGCGCTGATCTTCGTCATCGCGTTCGGTCTCGGTCCGATGGCCGGCGTGCTCGCGATCGCGATCCACTCGACCGGCGCGCTCGGAAAGCTGTTCTCGGAGATCGTCGAGAACGCCGACATGAAGCCGGTCGAGGGCATCCGCTCCACCGGCGCGAGCTGGGTCGCCTGCATGCGCTTTGCGATCCTGCCCCAGGTCTCGGCCGGCTACGCCAGCTACGCTCTGCTGCGCTTCGAGATCAACGTGCGCGAAGCCTCGGTGATGGGTTTTGTCGGCGCCGGCGGCATCGGCCAGGAGCTCATCGTCGCGATCCGCAAGTTCTACTATTCCGACGTCAGCGCGATCCTCGTGACCATCATCGTCACAGTCTTTCTGATCGACATCACGACCGGCTGGGTGCGCGGCCGGCTGTTCGGCAGGGAGGCGCGGACGTGACGCGGCCGCAGGAAGTCGACACCGCGCAGATCCGCGCACGCTATCCCGACGTCTTCGACCGGCCCGCTTCGGCGCGGCTGGCGACACCCTTGATGCTGGGCGCGGCGCTCGCGATCTTCGTGTTCGGCCTCGTCAACCTCGATTTCTCGCCGCAGCGCTTCTTCGCGGGGCTGAGCCAGCTCGGCTGGATCAGTCTGATGATGATCCCGCCCGATCCCGGCTCGTCGCTGCCGGTCTATCTGAAGGCGCTTGGCGAGACGCTCTCGATCGCGCTGCTCGGCACCACGCTTGCCGCGGTGTTCGCACTTCCCGTCAGCCTGCTGGCGGCGCGCAATGTGGTGCCGTCAAAAATCCTGCGCTTCCCCGTGCGCCGCTTGCTCGATTCGATCCGCGGCATCGACACGCTGATCTGGGCGCTGGTGTGGATCAACGTGGTCGGGCTCGGCCCGTTCGCCGGCGTGCTCGCCATCGCCGTGTCGGATTTCGGCGCGTTCGGAAAACTGTTTTCCGAGGCGATCGAGGGCGCCGACCAGAAGCAGGTCGAGGGCATCCGCGCCTCCGGCGGCAGCGCGCTGCACGAGATCCGCTTCGGCCTGTTGCCGCAGGTGCTGCCGGTGATCGCCGGCCAGGTGCTCTATTTCATCGAATCCAACACGCGCTCGGCCACCATCATCGGCATCGTCGGCGCCGGCGGCATCGGGCTTCAGCTCGCCGAGCAGATTCGCGTGCTGGAATGGCAGAAGGTGTCGTTCCTGATCCTGATGATCCTGGTCGCCGTGGCCGCCATCGATTTTGTCTCGGGCAAGCTGCGCTTTGCGATCATCGGACGAAGGGCTGTGGCGTAGCGAAGCCACCCTCTCCCGCAAGGGGAGACGGTGAGACCATCTACACCCGCGGCATGCTCGCCGGGCGCACCTCGCGGGCCTGCGCCGCGAGCCTGATGCCGGCATTGGCCGCGCCGAATCCCTGATAGTTCCTGCGCTCGACGATCTCGAAGAAGAAGCGCTCGTCGAAGATGTGGGTATAGACCTGGAAGAACTCGCCGTCGCCTTCGCGGTCGTAGAGGATGTGATTGGCGCGGAGCTGCGCCATCAGTTCGGGCGCCAGGTCGTACTTGGCTTCGATGTCGTCGTAATAATTGCCGGGAATGTCGAGGAAATCCGCGCCGCGGGCGCGCATCGCGGCCACCGTCGCAAAAATGTCGCGGCACGAGAACGCGACGTGCTGCACGCCCGAGCCGAAGAACTCCGAGATGAAGCGCGCCGGCATCGTGCGATTGGCGGAGGAGCCGTTCAGCACGAAGCGCAGGCTCCGGTCGCCGTTGATGATGGGCTGGCTCTGCACGAGGCCCCTGGGATCGGCGATTTCCATCTGCGCCAGCCGTGTCAGGTCGAGAATGCCGGTGTAGAACAATAGCCAGGAAAGCATCTCGTCATAGGGCATCGACTGCGCGATGTGATCGACCGCGAGCAGCGCGTCCCCGCCCGCCTCGCTCGCGACGCCTTCGAAATCCGTGTCCCAGTTCTTGCCAGCCTGGTCGAGGAAATAGAGCAGGCTGCCGCCGACGCCGTGGATTGCCGGGATTTCCAGCTCGCCCGGTCCGACCGGCTGGTAGAAGGTCCGCGCCTTCAGCGTCTCGGCGCGCTGCATGGCAAGGCCCGCATTGTCGACGTCGAGCGCGATGGCGCAGACGCCGGGGCCGTGCGTGACATAGTGCGAATGCGCAAAGCCGTCGGTCTCGCAATTGATCACGAGTTCGACCTTGCCTTGCGACCAGCGCTCCACCGCCTTGCTGCGATGCTTGCCGGTCTTGCGGAAGCCGAGCTGTCCGAACAGGCCCGCAAGTTCGCCGGCCTTGGTCTCGTTGACGGCAAACTCGATGAACCCCGTGCCGCGGCTCTTGGCCTTCGGCGCCAGCGGCTCGCCTGCAAACTTCGGCCAATCCGGCGCGAGCTGGTCCTCCAGCAGGATCAGCGAACGCTGGCCGTCGACCGCGGTCTGCGCCGCAGAGCCGGCGCGGAACTGGTCGTTGAAGATTTCCAGCGACAGCGGCCCGGCATAGCCGGTCGCCGCGATCGCCGCCATGAAGTCGCGGACCGGCAGATCGCCCTGGCCCGGGAAGGAGCGGAAGTGCCGGCTCCAAGACAGAATGTCGAGCTCGAGTTTTGGCGCGTCCGCAAGCTGCACCAGGAAGATCTTGTCGCCGGGGATCGAGGCCATCGGGCGGGTCGGAAATCCCGGTGCCAGCGCATGAAAGCTGTCGAGGATGACGCCGATCGCGGGATGATCGGCGCGCCGCACGATCTCCCAGGCGTCGCGATAGTCGTTGACGTGACGGCCCCAGGCCAGCGCCTCGTAGCCGACGCGCAAGGACCGCTTGCCGGCGCGCATCCCGAGCTCGCGAAAATCGTCCGCGGCACGGTCGATGCCGCCGAGAGATGCCGGCGAGACGTTGGAGCAGATCAGGAGCAGGTCGGTGCCGAGCTCCTGCATCAGGTCGAACTTGCGCTCGGCGCGGGCAAAGTTGCGCGCGCGCTGCGGCTCCGGCATGCCCTCGAAATCGCGGAACGGCTGGAACGCGCAGATCTCGAGATTGAGGTCCTTGCAGAGCTGCGCCACCTCGCGCGGCCTGGCGCCGAACGACAACAGGTCGTTCTCGAAGATCTCGACAGCGGCGAAGCCGGCTGAAGCGATGGCGCGAAGCTTTTCGTCAAGCGCGCCCGAGAGAGAGACCGTTGCGATCGAACGCTTGTTCATGCTGCCTGCTCCATGATCCGCCCCGGTGAAACTCTCTGCCCCGTGCGTGCGGCCTCGCTCACCGCTTCGACGACCGCGAGCGTGCCCATCGCGTCCTCGACGGAAATCAGCGGCTGTTCGCGCCCCGAGGCCACCGCGCAGAAATGCCGGAGCTGCTCGGCCAGCGGATCGCGCGGCGGCGGGGAGATCGTCTCGCGCGACAATGGCGCGTACCAGCCCGGCTCCCGCGCATAGGACCAAAGCTCCATGTCCGGCACGGACAGCGAGCCATCGGTGCCGGAGAAGACGTAGCAGGGCCGGTCCTGCCTCGGATAGGCAGGGTTCTCGCCCGAGGTCAGCTCCCAACTCCACGGTGCGGGCGTCGCATCCGACACGGTTACCGTTCCGAGCGCGCCATTGGCAAAGCGCAACAGCAGCGCGGCCGTGTCCTCGACGGCGAAGCAGCGGACGCTGTTCGAGATGATCGCCTGCACCTCGGCGATCTCGCCGCAGATGAAGCGGAGGTTGTCGATGTCGTGGATGAGATTGATCAGCAGCGGCCCGCCGCCGGGCTCGCGTCGCCACGCGACATCGAAGTAGTCGTCCGGCTTCTTGACGAGCCACAGCGCGGCCACGCCGGTGAGCCGGCCGAGCCGGCCTGCCGCCACCGCCTCGCGCGCGGCCCTGATGATCGGATTGTGCCGGCGGTGATGGCCGACCAGCATCGGCACGCCGGTCTGCCTGACCGCCGCACACAGGCGCTGCGCGGCCGCGACCGTGTCGGTCACCGGCTTCTCGATCAGGGCGGGCACGCCGGCCTGCGCACAGTCGAGCGCCATCGGCAGGTGCAGCGGATTCGGAGAGGCGATGATCAGGCCGTCCGGCTTCTCCTGTGCCAGCAAGGCACGATGATCGGCATGCCAGGGAGTATTGCGCGCCCGAGCGTAATCCCTGGCGGCAGGCGAGGGGTCGGCGATGCCGGCAAGCTCGCAGTCGGGCGATGCGTCGATCAGCGCGATGTGGCGGCGGCCGATCAGGCCGGCGCCGGCAACGCCGATGCGCAGTCGCGCGCTCATGCCGCGCTCTCCTCCATGGCACCGCCAAGGAAGAGCTGGCCGATGCGCGGATCGTTCAGGATCCTTTCCGCTTTGTCGACCATGCGGGTCTGGCCGAGTTCGAGCACGATGCCGAAATCGGAGATTTCCAGCGCCGAACGGGCGTTCTGCTCGATCATCAGGATGGTGACGCCGCGGTCGCGCAAGGATTTGAGGATGTCGAAGGTCTGCTGCACCATCAGCGGCGACAGGCCGATCGAGGGCTCGTCGACTAGCATGAGCCTTGGCTCGAGCAGCAGCGAGCGCGCGATCTCGAGCTGCTTCTGCTCGCCGCCGGAGAGCGTGGAGGCCTGCTGCGCCGACTTGCGGCGCAGCGCGGGAAACAAATCGAGCGCCGCCTCGATCCGCCCAGGAAGGTCGATGCCTTTGCCGGCAGCGACGCCGCCGAGCTCGATATTGTGGCGCACAGACAGCTCGGGAAAGATGTTGCGGCCCTGCGGCACGTAGCAGATGCCGGCATTGAGCAGCGCGCGCTGGCTGAGGTTGGTGACGTCGTTGCCCGCGAAACTGATCCTCCCCTCGCGCAGCTTGAGCAGACCAAAAATCGCCTTGAACACGGTGGACTTGCCGGCGCCGTTGGGCCCGATGATGGTGGTGATGCTGGCCTGCGGCACCGAAAATGTCGTGCCGTTCAGGATCGTCATCTTGCCGTAGCCGCCGACGAGGTTGTGAACCGAGAGGATCGCCTCGCTCATGGTCATCTCCTCAATGTCCGAGATAGGCTTCGATCACAGCGGGATTTTTCCGCACTTCGTCCGGCCGCCCCATCGCCAGCACCTTGCCTTCCGCCATCACCATCACGCGCGTGCACAGCGACATCACGAATTCCATGTTGTGCTCGATCACGACGAAGGTCGCGTTCTTCTCGCGGTTGATCGCGACGAGACGCTCCTTCAGGTCAGTCAGCATCGACGGGTTGACGCCGCCGGCGGGCTCGTCGAGCAGCACCAGGCGCGGGCCGCCCATGAAGGCCATGGCGGCGTCGAGCAGTTTCTGCTGGCCATAGGAAAGACCGCCGGCGGGCTCATTGGCGAGATGATCGAGCTTGAAGAAGCCGATCATCTGGTTGGCGGCCTCCGTCAGCCCGGCATCGGAGCGGCCGACCAGGCGCGAGGCCATGTTGCCCTGGTGCTCCTGGCCGGCGAGGATCAGGTTCTCGCGCACCGAGAGCTTTGGAAACACCTGCAGGAGCTGGAAGGTGCGGCTGACGCCGAGCTTGTTGAGCTCGGCGGGGCGCAGGCCCGTGACCACCTTGCCGTCGAGCTTGACCTCGCCGCCTGACGGTGTGAGCTGGCCGAGGATGCAGTTGAACAGGGTCGACTTGCCGCAGCCGTTCGGGCCGATCAGGCCGAGGATCTCGCCCTCGCGGACGTCGAAGGAGACGCCGTCGACGGCGCTGATGCCGCCGAAGCGCTTCCTGATATCGGTGACTTCGAGCACCGCGCTCATTGCGCCGCCTCCAGCCGGGATTTTGCCACGGCGCGCAGGGCGGAGGCCGCCTTGGTGCGCCGCGCGGCCAGGTAACGGTCGAGAATTCCCAGGATGCCGGTCGGCGACCAGATCAGCAGCAGCATCACCGCGACCGCATAGAGCATCAGGTAATAGCCCTCGGTGAAGCGCAGCCATTCCGGCAGCAGCACCGCGATCATCGCGCCGAGGAACGGGCCGAAATAAAAGCCGGCGCCGCCGACGATCACCATCATCAAGAGGTCGAGCGAGAGCGACAGGTTGAACGGCACGGGATCGATATATTGCGTCAGCGGCGCATAGAGCGCACCGGCGACGCCGCCGAGCGCCGAGCCGATCGCGAACGCCATCAGCGTGTAGCGCCGCGTGTCGATGCCGAGCGATTGCGCGCGCAGGGGATTTTCACGCAGCGCCATGAAGGCGCGGCCCCAGGGCGAGCGGATCAGCCACCACACCGCGAGCGAGACGATCGCGAGCGAGCCGAGGCAGACATAGTAGAACGGCAGCGGCTTGTTCGTCGGGATCCCGAAAAAGTGCGGGCGCGGAATGTTGGAGATGCCGTAGATGCCGCCGGTGAGCCAGCTCTCGTTGCGGAATACGAGGAAGGCCAGCGTCGAGAAGGCGAGCGTGACGAAGGCAAGATAGTGGTGCTGCACGCGCAGCGCGGGATAGCCGAGCACCCAGCCGACCGCGAAGCTCAGGACAATCGCCACCAGGATCGCGGCGGGCAGCGGCCAGCCATGGGTCGTCATGATCGCGGCCGCATAGGCGCCGATGCCGACGAAGGCGCCCTGCGCCAGCGACACCTGGCCGGCATAGCCGAGCGTGAGGTTGAGGCCCATCGCGGCAATCGTCATCACCGCCCACTGGCTCAGGATGAACAGGCCATAGCGGTTGAAGTTCATGGGCACGACGATCAGGCCGGCGATGACGAGGAGGCCGAGCGCGATCTTCAACGGTTTGCCGAAGCCGCTCATACCGTGCGCTCCTCGGCGCGGCCGAGCAGTCCTTGCGGCCGGAACAGGATGACGGCGATCAGGAAGATCAGCGGGACGGCGGCGCGATACTGGGTGGAGACGTAGGCGGCTGCGAGATTGTCGAGCACGCCGATCAGCAGGCCTCCGGCGATCGCGCCGCGCACCTGGTTGAAGCCGCCGACGATGGCGGCGATGAAGGCGGCCTGGCCCAGCACCTCGCCGGAGGAGAATTTCGCGAGGTAGATCGGCGTGATCAGCAGCGACGCCAGCGCCACCAGGAAGGCGTTGATCAGGAAGGTCAGCAGGATCATGCGCTCGACGGGAACGCCGATGATGCGCGCCACCGTCGGGTTCTGCGCCGCCGCTTGCATCTGGTGGCCGAGCGAGGTCCGGTTGAGCAGCGTGGTCAGGCCGAGGACGGCGAGGATGGCGACGACGAGGACACCGATGCTCTGCAGCGAGACGGCATGTCCGAGGATGGAGATGTCGCCGGTCGGCACGATCGAGGGGAAGGGCGAGGCCTCGGCGCTGAAGAACTGCTTGACGGCCTCCTTGATGCCGATCGCGAGCGCCATGGTCGCGATCGCGAGCGGCAGCACGCCGTGGCGCATCATGGGATCGACCAGCAGCATCTTGAAGGCGAGGCCGAGCAGGATCATCGACAGGAGCATGCCGAGGACGATCGCGAGCCAGAACGGCGCCCCGGCATGCATCGCCGCCAGCATCAGGAACGCCGGCAGCATCACGAACTCGCCTTGCGCGAAATTGATGGTCTGCGAGGTCTGCCACAACAGCGTGAAGCCGACCGCGACCAGCGCGTAGATGGCGCCAGTGGCAAGTCCCGCGACCAGAAGATCGAAAAGACCCGACATTTTCCTCTCTTGTCTCCCTCGCCCCGCTTCTCTTTCTTCTCCCTCTCCCCGTTCTTACGGGGAGAGGGTTGGGGTGAGGGGCTGTCTCCGCGAACTCGATTGTCACCGTGGCCGCGGAAGCGGACCCTCACCCAGCCCTCTCCCCGCGAAGGGTGGGGAGAGGGAGACGAGAGACTCTCCCCGCAAGCGGGGAGAGGCGAAGACTTCACTTCAGCTTCGGCAGAACCTGCTTCACGACCTGCTTGCCTTCGACCACTTCGACCAGAAAACTCTGGCGATCGAGGTCGCCGGTGTCGCTGACGGTGACGTCCATCAGGATGCCGGGCTCCTCGGAGGCCTTAATGGTCAGGCCGTGCAGCGTGTCGGCAAACTTCTTCGGGTCCACCTTGCCCATCTTCTCGGTGGTGGCCTTCACCATGTAGACGGCGAGGTAGCCCTTCAGGCCGTTGTGGTCGGGCACGTAATTGTACTTCTTGGAAAACTTTTCGCGGAACGCCTTGATCAGCTCGACCGGTGCGTCCGTGGTGAGACCGACATGGCCGCGGGCGCCGTTGGCGGCATCGCCGGCGAGCTCGATCACCTTCTGGCCGATCAACGTGGTCTCGCCCATCAGCGGCGCGGTGATGCCCTGGCGCTTGATCTCCTTCAGGATGCGCGCGCTCTCTTCCTCGTTGAGATAGACGAACACGACATCGGGATTGGCGGCCTTGATCTTGCCGACGTCGGCGGCGAAATCGGCCTGGCCGGCTTCGGTCGAGAGATCGGCGACCACCCTGGAGCCGAGCCGTTCGAGCTCCTTGGTCACCATGTCGCGGCCGCCGCGGCCGAAATCGTTGTTGACCCAGACCACTGCGACGGTCTTCGCCTTCATCTCGTCGTGGATGTATTTTGCGACCTTCGGCATCGAGGACTGCTGGCCGAACGAGGTGCGGAACAGGAACTTGTTTCCAGCCTGCGTCAGCTCGGCGGCCTCGCCGCCCATGATCTGGGCTATGCCGGCTTCGGCGGCGAGCGGCGCGGTCACCTTCACCGAGCCGGAATAGCCGGGCCCGAGCAGCACATAGGGCTCGGCATCGAGCGCCTTCTGCACCTGGGCACGCGCCACGCCGGGATTGGACTGCGAGTCGGCATGCGTCACTTCGAGCTTGCGGCCGAGCACGCCGCCCTTGGCGTTGATCTCCTCGATGGCGAGATCGATGCCGTTCTTCCAGTTGGTGCCGACGGTGGCGCCGCCGCCCGAAAGCTCGGCGACGTCCGCGAGCTTGATGGCCTGTGCGTGGACGCTGGTTGCAGTCGCGAAGGCAAGCAGCGCGCCTGCCAGCAGGGTCGTCTTCATGGTCTCTCCTCCCGTTGATGTCGTCGGCGGCCTTGTGTCCGGCCGCTTCGGTTACGCTGTGCGATAGGCCGGGCTTCGTGCCGCCATCACCTCGTCGAATGCCTCTCCCATGACCTCGGTCGATGGGGCAAGGCCGGTGAACAGTTCGAAGGCGTCGGCGGCCTGGTAGATCGCAAGCTCGCGCCCGGTCATGATCCGCGCGCCCTTGGCTTGCGCTGCGGAAAGGAGCGGCGTGATCAGCGGCGAATAGACGGCATCTGCGACCCACAAATTGTCGTGCAGCAGCGTGGCCGGAACCGGGATGTCGCGGTTCGGCAGCATGCCGACCGGCGTGCCGTTGACGAGGCCGGTTGCGCCCTGCAGCGCATCCTCGACGCTCAAAGCAACCCTCGCGCCGCCGCGCGAGGCCAGCAGGGACACGAGCGTTTCGGCGCGTGCCGGCTCGCTGTCGAGAATGCGGATGTCGGACACCTTCCGGCTTGCCAGCGCAAACGCGATCGCCTTGCCGACGCCGCCGGCGCCGATCACGGCGACTGCATTTCCGGACGGCGCCAGCAGCGGCGCCACCGCGCGCGCAAAGCCGGTCGTGTCGGTGTTGTGGCCGATCAGCCGGCCGTCCTTTGCAACGACGGTGTTGACCGCGCCCATGGCGGCCGCCCCCGGGGCCAGCTCGTCGAGCAGCGGGACCACCGCCTCCTTGTACGGGAAGGTGACGTTGACGCCGGCAAAGCCAAGGCGTCGCACGCCTTCGAGCATCATGGCGAGCCCGGCTGCGTCG
Organism: Bradyrhizobium diazoefficiens; assembly: GCF_018131015.1. Classification (GTDB taxonomy): domain Bacteria; phylum Pseudomonadota; class Alphaproteobacteria; order Rhizobiales; family Xanthobacteraceae; genus Bradyrhizobium; species Bradyrhizobium diazoefficiens_B. Next base: position 8,152 of record NZ_JAFCJJ010000031.1, on the reverse strand, counting down.
GCGCCGGCCACCTCGATGAGCTGGTAGTGGCCGCGCAGGCCGAGCGCATCGGCGGCGCGCTCGTGCATGGCAGGAGAGGCGGAATGGGCGATCGGCGCGCCGATCAGGCCGGTCAGGAGTTTTTTCGGTGCGGCGGGTCCGCGGCTAGACATGATCCACTATCGTTTCTTTGGGCGCGTTGATGTCCGGCTAAAGCGCGATGAGATTGGGATGAATCGTCATCGCGCTTCAGGTTATTGGTTGAGCATGATCTTTTCGGAAAACCGCTGCGCACTTTTCCGGATCATGCTTTAGCGGGCAAATCCGCGCAATTCCAAGAGGAACGATAGTCTTTCCCCCGCCTAACACAATTACTCATTTATCCACTAAACCTAACATCATGTTATTTCCGCCGGCCGCGCGCCGGCGCGGCCCTGCCGTTGCCGCGGGACGGCTCGAGCGCGCGCATCTCGGCGCGCAGGGCCTCGATGAAATACTCGACGTGAAGCGAAAGCGGCGCGCCGCGCTTGACCGCGATGTAGGTGTCGAACCGAGTCGGCTCGGTGATCTTCAACAGCTCGATCCCGGGATAGCCGCCATGGGCCACCGTGAACTGGTCGATGACGGCAATGCCGAGGCCCGCCTTCACCAGCGCGCAGACCGTGGTGCCGAAGCGGGCGCGGATGGTGATGTTGTAGTCGAGCCGGTGGCGGGCGAAGATCTCGGCCATGATCCGCCCGTAGGGGTCGTTGGGATCGATCCCGATCAGCGGATAGCGGGTGATCTCGGCGGCCGAGACCTGCTTGCGGCCGGCGAGCTCGTGGCCGGGCGGCACGATGCAATAGAGCTCGCCCGAGGCGAGCGGCATGAAGTCGAGCCCGGAATGCTCGAGCCGGTAGCTCATCGCGACGCACTCGCCGCGGCCGAGCATGAGATAGTCGATGGCTTCCTCGAGCTTGAGGATGTTGATGTCGATGCCGAGATCGGGATAGCGGCGCCGGACCCGCTCGATCGCGCGGGGCACCATCACCTGCGAAATGCTCGGCACCGAGCCGATGCGCAGTTCCGACAGGCCGCCGCGGCCGATCTTGGAGATGATCTCGGAGAGGTCATCGACCTTCTTGTAGACGCCGTTGATCTGCTCGAAGATGTTCTCGGCTTCCGGCGTCGGGAAGTAGCGCCCGTTCTGGCGCTGGAAGAAGCGGATGCCGAGCGAGCGCTCGGTGTACTTGACGAGACGGCTGATCCCCGGCGCCGAGACGTTGAGCAGCTTCGCCGCGCCGCCAATGGTGCCCGTCACCATCACGGCACGGATCACTTCAACCTGGCGCAACGTCATCATGTCTGGAAGTCCCGGAACGTCGTTCCGGATCATCCCACAGAAGCGGCGGCGTCATCCAGCGGCAAATTTCCTAGGTATGGAAATGGCCGTATTTCGGAATTGAGATCTGGCAGAGCACGCCGGTCGGGCGGAATTCAAGCCTAGTGCCGCCGTTGGAGCCGCTGCCGAGGCTGCGCGAGATCAGGGTCTGCCCGAAGCCGGATGAGGTCGGAGGCGTCACGAGGGGGCCACCACTTTCCTCCCATTCGATCAGGAGAGCGCCGTCCTCGACGAGCCCGATTCGCCGGACCGACAGCTTGCCGGAGCGGGTCGACAGTGCGCCGTATTTCACCGCGTTGGTCGTCAGCTCGTGAAAGACAAGGCCGAGCGAGACAGCGGTCTTGGAATCGACCGGGATATCCAGCCCCTCCATGGAGATGCGGCCGCTCGACAGCGTCGCGTAGGGAGCGAGCTCGACGCTGAGCACGTCCTTGATCTGAAGATTCTCCCACGATGCATTGGAAAGCAGCGTATGCGTGGCCGCCAGCGCCTGGATCCGGCCCGAGAAGGACTTCTGGAAATCCTCGATCGTGCGTTCGTGCGATGCGGTGCGCGCGGAGATCGCCAGCACCATTGCCAGGGTGTTCTTGACGCGATGATCGAGCTCGCCCATCAGCAGCGCCTGCCGCCGCTCTGCCGCCTTCCGTTGCGAGAGGTTGATCAGCGTCACCACGCAGCCCTGCGTCCTGTCTCCGGATACGATGAGCGGTGCGGCGCTGATGAGGACGTCCGTCACGTCCGTCGAGGATGTCGTCACCGCGGCTTCCAGCCCCTGTACCGGGGTGCCGCCCGCAGCCATCGCGACGATATCCGCTCCGGTCATCAGCTCTGCGGCGTCGGCGAAAGTCAGCTCGATCGCCTGCTCGAATTGCTTGCCGACCGGCGTCTCGGCGCAGATGCGCTCGGCGGCCGCATTGATGTGGGTGACGATCCCGGCGCGGTCGCAGACAATGACGGCCTCGTTCGCCGAGGCGAGAACGGACCGTGCCAGCCGCTCGGATTCCCTGGCGGCTGCGGTCTGCTCGCGCTCGCTGATGTCGGTGAAGGTGATGGCAACGCCGTTCACGACGCCGAAATCGATGGGGGCGCCGGTGAGGAGGAAGCTTCGATCGGTGTCGCCGATGCGAAGGTGGATTTCCGCGGATTGACGCTCCTTCAGCGCCTGCGTCAGCAGGCGTCGGAACGTCGTCTGATTCACCGCATCCAGCACTCCGAGCAGCGCTTGGCCGGAGAGCTCGCCCGCGGGCCGGTCGAGCAGCTTGCAGAGCGCCTGGTTGGCATAGAGCAGCTGGCCGTCGGCATCGAAGGCGGCGGCGCCGATGTCCATTGCCTCCATGAAGGTGCGATAGGAGTGCCCACCGCCCTCGAGCGTGAAGACCTGCTCGGTCGCTCCGCCCTTGATGACCACGGCATCGATCTCGCCTTCGCGAATGGCCCGGAGCGTCTCCTCGGCCTCGTACAGCCGAGCCTCGAGTTCGTCCCGACTCAACGCGGACACCAGCGACACCACCGTCATCATTCCTCAACCGACAGATGAACTAGAACCTTCTGGGTGTCGGAAAGGTCCCCGATAATTTTCCGGATCGGGACCGGTAGCTCCTTCACCAGGGTTGGGATCGCGACGATGCCGTGCTCGCGGGCGAGTTGCGGCTGCTTCTTGAGGTCGATCACCTCGACCGTGTATTTGCCGCCCAGATGTTCGGAGCAGATCTTCTCGAGATTGCGAATCGCGGCGAGCGATTTCGGCGTCTCGCCGGCGACGTAGAGAACGAGCTTTGCGGGGTGGTTGCTTGCTTCGGACATAACCTCATTCCTGTTCGGGGCCGGCGGAGGTGCCCATTCTCCGCCCGCGCGCCATTGCTGCGGAATCGTCCAGGCTTTGCTGGCGATAGACTTCCTCGGCCCTGACGAGGCGTTTGAGCTCGGCCTCGTCGGCGTCGATGTCGGCCTGGAGCGCCTCGATCTGCGCGAGCGCGCGACGCCGCCGTTGCGTGACCTGGTCTTGCACCCGCGCGACCTCGGCTTGCCGGTCGGTCTCGGCGCGGCGCGCCCGAGCCTCCTCGTTCCGCCGCGCCGACCCCGTCAATGCGCCGCCTTCACCGAGATAGGGTTCGAGCAGGTGCAGGCCGGTACGCGACATCACGAACTCGCGGACCTGGTTCGAATGCGCGATGCCGCGCGCCTTCAGCAGATAAAGTTCCCGATTGAACTCGCCATTGGCCTCGCGGTTGAGCAGGAGGATCCAGCCATCCATCAGGGACGACAGACCGGCATCGGTTTCTGCCTGCTGGACACTGGCGAGATGGGTGAAGACCGCCGTGATTCCGTTGGATTTGAGGTAATCGACGATGCGCAGCAGCATCGTCTGGACCTCGCTGATGTCGGCCGAGCCGGTGAAGGCCGAGATCGGGTCAAGCACGACGAGCTGCGGCTTGAACCGGCCGATCTCCCGCAGCATGATCGCGAGGTGCATCTCCAGCGAGTAGAAGGTCGGGCGCGCCGCGATATAGCGCATCTGGTCGCCCTTCAGCCACTTGCCGATGTCGGTGCCGATCGACTTCATGTTGCGCACGGTCTGCGCCTCGGACTCCTCGAACGACAGATAAAGCGCGCGCTCGCCGCGCCTGCAGGCGGCATCCGCCATCATGCAGGCGAGCGAGCTCTTGCCGGAGCCGGCGACGCCGGTGAGCAGGATGCTGCTGCCGCGATAGAAGCCGCCGCCGGTCAGCATGGCGTCGAGATCCGGCACGCCGGTCGAGATGCGCTCGTCGAACACCTTGTGGCCGAGGCCGAGCGAGGAGACCGGCAGCACGCTGAAGCCGTCCTCGTCGATCAGGAACGGGTATTCGTTGGTGCCGTGTGCGGTGCCGCGATACTTGACGATACGCAGCCGCCGCGTCGAGATCTGGTTCTCGACCCGGTGATCGAGCAGGATCACGCAGTCGGAGACATATTCCTCGAGGCCCTGCCGGGTGAGGCTGCCGTCGCCGCGCTCGCCGGTGATGACCGCCGTCAGTCCCTTCTGCTTGAGCCAGTCGAACAGGCGCCGGATCTCGGCGCGCAGGATCGCCGGGTTTGAGAACGCCGAGAACAGGCTCTCGATCGTGTCGAGCACGATCCGCTTGGCCCAATCTGGTCGACGGCGAATTCGAGCCGCAGGAACAGCGCCTCGAGGTCGTAGTCGCCGATCTCGGCGACCTCGGACGGGTCGATCGCAATGTGCTCGATGTGGATCTTCGAACGGTCGATGAGCCCATGCAGATCGAAGCCGAGGGATTCCACGTTCGCGACGATATCGACGGGACGCTCCTCGAAGGTCACGAAGACCCCTGGCTCGTCGTGAAGCCTCGCGCCGTTGAACAGGAAGGTGGACGCAAACAACGTCTTGCCGCAGCCGGCCGAGCCACAGACCAATGTCGGCCGCCCGGTCGGAAGGCCTCCAAGCGTCAGGTCGTCAAAGCCTTCGATACCGGTGGGAGATTTCGTGATGCCTTCAGTCATGCCCTGTCCTGGTTCCCGTCGGATTTTTCTAAGCAAAGAACTGCTGCCCGCCTAGAGGATGCCCGAAAAAAAATGGTTCCCGGCGGTCGGAACCACTTCCGGGGAGTGATGTTGCCCCATTCGCTGAAATTTCCGCGGCGACTTGGCTAGCGCGAGTTGCGCATCCGACTACCACCGGCTTTGCGGCTGATCCCGAAGTCATGAATTCGGCCGCTAACAGACCGTTTGCAGAACGGTGTGTGCACTTCTGCACCTGTCGTGCGGTTGCTTAATAAGCAGATGCGCTTGCTGCCACTGGCGAAGCGGCCGATCGCAGGGGAGGGACGCTGATTGCGCTTCGGCAGGTGATGCCGCCGATGCCCGGCGCGGTCCCCCAGTGTCCTAAACTGATTTGGTGATTGTCCTAATTTCCCCGGGAGCCAAATGGATGGCCGTGTTGGCTCCGTAGTTCTCCCTAGTTTCAATATCCCTAAGAATTCACTCAAGTTAAGCTCGGAACCCGCGCTGCGCAGGGGGCTTGTTCAAATGCAATGAAGCGCGAATGGGCATTTGGGATCGTGATTGTAGTAGCGGGCTTGGTGCCCGTTCTCGTGCTCGCCTTTTCTCTTCTCTTTTCAGGAAGCAGTTGGGGAATGAAGACGGCTGATGAAGCCCGAGTGCTGGCGGCAGCTTATCGAAGCCAAGCCGAGAGAAATGGGGTCTCACCCAGGGCGGCAACCGTCCTAAAGAATATCGCCAAGAGTCTTACCGCGCTCGCAAGGCAGTACGAAATACTGGAGTCGATCACGGCTGAGGAGCGCAAACACCGTGCGAACTAAGGCCGCCTCAGTTGGCGGCCTCTTTCATTCTTCATCCGGATTGCGGCCGTAGCTGCTAGGCAATAGCCTTGTCGGCCTGCCGGTTTGCCTTACCCAAGAACAGATCAAGATAGTCGTTCAGGTCCGCATAGCTCTCTGCCGTTTGCGACCACGATTCCGAGCCCGCGCCCACACAGTTCTGGTTATCAGAAATACCAATGTAAGGCGGTGTCCTAATTCCCCACCGCGACTGTCCGATTTAGGACAGCACCCGGTAGGTCGTGTCATGACATCCGAGCAAGCGCTCGGTGTTATCGCCTGCTCCGAGTCAAAGATCAGCTCGCCGGCCCGTCCGGCGAGGCGCTGTCGACCGGCTTCGTCCGCTCGCTTCGTAAGACGTCGCGCGCGAACGCGATGATCTTCTGCTTGTTTGCCGTTTCGCGCACGGCGAAAAACACGCGGTTGAGTTCCAGGCCGAGCACGCTGTTGAGCGCGATGTTCTCGTCGTCCATCGAGGTCTTCCCGCTTGCTACGCTGCAGGTGTAAACTGATGGCTTTTCCTCCACAAGTAGATTCGCGGCACGCGGCGCAGCGGAAAATTCCACGGCCGCGCGAATAAAATTCCACTGCAGCGCGAATTGAGGCAGCCCCCGCAGGCATGGTATAGTGAGCAAGGGTCAGGGAACGCACCGATGTCCGCCGTGGATTATGGCCGGGAAGCGCTGGACTTCATCGAGGGTCTGGAGGCCCATCGAACTGTTCCCGCCACGATGGACGCGCTGGAAGCGGCCTTTGCGCGTTTCGGCTTCGAACACATCATCGTTACGGGGCTGCCCAATCCCGACCAGCGTTTCTCGCAAATGGTGCTGGCCAAGCGCTGGCCGGTGGAATGGTTCAGGCTCTATACGGAGAAGAACTACGACCGCGTCGATCCCGTGGTCCGCAAGTGCCGGCAGTCCGTAAATCCGTTCGAATGGTCGGAAGCCCCTTACGATCCCGAGCTCGAGCCCGGGGCGGCCGAGGTGATGCGGCGCGCCGCCGACTTCCGCATGTCGCGCGGCTTCGTCGTCCCGATCCACGGGCTGACCGGCTATGAAGCCGGTGTCTCGCTCGGCGGGGTTCATCTCGATCTCAACGCCCGCAGCAAGCCGGCGCTGCACCTGATGGCGATGTACGGCTTCGAGCGCATCCGCCGGCTGCTCCAGCCGGAACCGCACTCGTCGGCGCGTCTCACGCCACGCGAGCGCGAGGCGATCGCGTGGGCCTCGCAAGGCAAGTCCGCCTGGGAAATCGGCGAGATCCTCAACATCACCCAGCGTACCGCGGAAGAGCATCTTGCAACCGCCGCGCGCAAGCTTGGGGCGGTCAACCGGACGCATGCGGTCGCGATCGCGATCCGGCTCAATATCATCAATCCCTGAGGCCGTTCCGGTTCGACACTGGGAAATTTCCCAATACCCGATGCGACGGTTTTTCCCGAAGATTCCCGCATTGCGAACAATGGGGGGGCTTCATGATTCATGTTGTTTCTGCCGTCAATCGCCACCTCTATGAGGATGTAATCGAGCAGCACTTCCGGGTGCGCCACGAGATTTTCGTCGAGGAGCGGAATTGGGGGGCGCTGCGCAAGCCCGATGGTCGCGACATCGACGACTACGACAATGAGGACACGATCTACCTGCTCGCGCTGGACGACCGTCGTGTGGTGGGTGGCTACCGGCTCTATCCCACCACCAAGCCGACGATGATGAGCGAAGTCTTCCCGCATCTCGCTGCGGTGCGCGGCTGTCCTTCCGATCCGCTGATCTGGGAATGGTCCCGCTTCTTCGTCGCGCGCGATCGCCGCGACGGCGTGCTGAACCTGCAACTGATGGCGGCCGCGCAGGAGTTCTGTCTCGAGCAGGGCATCGAGTGCCTGTGCCTCGTCATGGAGACATGGTGGCTGCCGCGCTTCCACGACATTGGCTTCCTCGTTACGCCGTTGGGGTTGCCGACGCTGATCGAGGATTCCTGGACCATGGCCGCGACCATCGAGGTTCGCCAGGACTCGCTCGACGTCGTGCGGGGCCGGACCGGGATGTCACAATTGATCCGCCAGGAGGGACCGCCTCTCGACGCCATTGCCCGCGCCAATCTCTGCGGCCTCGCCGCCTCCCTGAGAAAGACGGCCTGAGATGTCGAACATGATACGGAACAGCCATATCGTGCTGCAGACCAAGGACAAGAACCTCTATATGTCCGACATGGCGCTCGAGCTGGCGCAGATGGCGGAGGATTCCGGATTGGCGACGCTCGCCTATCTATTCCGGATGGCGGCGCTGGAAGCCTGCACTGCGGAAACGCGCCTGAGCGAGCAGGGCGACTTCCCGCGCCAGATGACGTCGCACTAGACGCATCCTCGCCCTCTCCCCGCAAGCCTATGGCATTCACACATCGCGGTTGAAGACGGGAAGGATGTCTGATTCCGTATGGTCCGACTGAATGGGAGGACCGC
>NZ_JAFCJJ010000030.1 GCF_018131015.1 Bradyrhizobium diazoefficiens | reverse complement strand
TGAATGGGTGTGTGACAACCTCATTCTGGCACACTTGATGCCGTAGGGGGCCGTCCACCCCATCACCCCAGGGAGAAGTTTGACACGAGATGGTCATTGGCAGTCTTCGCCAAATACCTTTTCGTGGTTATGGTCCCGGCCTTCGCCGGGACGACGGAAGGGAAGACATCAGCCGCGGCTTCCGCTAACGCTGCTGAATGAACCAACCTCATCTCACGGACTGAACGTGCCGAGCGTGCCGCATGACGCCTTCTGGGCCTGGAGCATCATCGTCGCCGCGACTGCGGGCGTCCTCATCCGCCCGTTTCGCCTGCCGGAGGCAGTCTGGGCCGTGGCCGGTGCGACGGCGCTGCTCCTGCTCGGCCTGCTGCCGTGGCAGGACGCGCTGGCCGGCATCGAGAAGGGCCTCGACGTCTATCTCTTCCTGATCGGCATGATGCTGATCGCCGAGCTCGCCCGGCTCGAGGGCCTGTTCGACTATCTTGCCGCGCTCGCGGTGGAATACGCCGCCGGCTCACCTCAACGGTTGTTCCTGCTGATCTATCTGGTCGGCACGCTGGTGACCGTGCTGCTCTCCAACGACGCCACCGCGATCGTGCTGACGCCCGCCGTCTACGCCGCGACGCGCGCGGCCGGCGCCCAGCCTCTCCCGTATCTCTTCGTCTGCGCCTTCATTGCCAACGCCGCGAGCTTCGTGCTGCCGATCTCGAATCCGGCCAATCTCGTCGTGTTCGGCGCGCACATGCCGCCGCTCATCGAGTGGCTGCGCCTGTTCGCACTGCCCTCGGCGGCCTCGATCCTGATGACCTATGTCGTGCTGCGCCTGGCCCTGCACCGCGCCTTGAAGGAGGAGACTATCGCGCCCCGCGTGCCGCATCCGAAGCTCGGCCGCGGCGGCAAGCTCACGGCCGTCGGCATCGCCGCCATCGGCGTCGTGCTGGTCGCGGCCTCCGCGCTGGACAAGCCGCTCGGCCTGCCGACCTTCATCTGCGGCGTGGTGACATCAACCCTCGTGCTGCTGCTCAGCCGGCAATCGCCGCTCCCCGTGTTGCAGGGCGTGTCGTGGAGCGTGCTGCCGCTGGTCGGCGGTCTCTTCGTGATGGTGGAGGCGCTGGTGAAGACCGGCGCGATCGGTAGCCTCAGCGCGCTGCTGCATCAGGCGATCGCGCAATCCGTGACGAAGGCCGCCTGGAGCGTCGGCATCGCGACCGCCGTCGCCGACAACATCGCCAACAACCTGCCCGTCGGTCTCGTTGCCGGCTCGGTTGCCGCCAGCGATCATCTTCCCGCGCCCGTCGTCAGTGCGATCCTAATCGGCGTCGATCTCGGGCCCAACCTGTCGGTGACCGGTTCGCTCGCCACCATCCTGTGGCTGGTCGCGCTGCGGCGGGAGAAGATCGAGGTCGGCGCCTGGCCGTTCCTCAAGCTCGGTCTGCTGGTCACCCCGCCCGCCCTGATCGCGGCGCTGGCGGCCGCGATCTGGTAAGTCACTCCAAGGCCGGCAGTATAGTATGATGCCGGTTCTGAAGCGTCCGACCGCGGCCGGCGGGAGCGGGATTCCGGGCGCCAGACGGGAGATCAGAATGGATGATCGCGACAAGCTGTCTGCCTTGCATCGCCATTGGAATGCGTCAGATGCCGGTCAGTTCGAGGCCGAGCATGAGATCTACTGCGAAGACGCCGTGCTCGATTATCCGCAATCAGGCGAGCGAATCCGCGGCCGGCACAACATTCAGGAAAGCCGCTTCCTGCAGCCAAACAAGAAGCGCTTTGCAGTGAGGCGAATCCTCGGGGGCGGCGATCTCTGGATCACCGAGTTCGTCCTGACCTATGACGGGATTCCGTCATACTCGGTCAGCATCATGGAGTTCCGCGACGGGCGTGTATGTCACGAAACCCAGTATTTCGGCGGCCGCTTCGATCCGTCGCCATCACGGGCGCACCTTGTCGAGACCCTGACCCCCTAGTCGTTCTCGTAGCCGTAGACTTCCGGCAGGATGAAGATCGCGGCGAGCAATCCGATCAGCGGGAAGATCGCAACGAACAGCGTGGCGTTGGCCTGCCCGATCGCCGCGAACATCGTCGGGAACAGGAAGATCGCCAGGAACGACGGCAGCTTCACGAACATGTACGCGAAGCCGCTGGCGGTGCCGCGGTATTTCGGCTTGGCGACCATGGTCGGGATCGTCATGCAGTTCGACGCGTCCCAATAGTGCCCCCACAGCATGGCGGCGGCCGCGAACGGCAGCAGCACCTTGTTGTCGGTGTAGAGCGCGAAAGCGGCGACCAGCAGCGAGACCAGCACGATCGAGAAGCCGGCGATCGCGATGCCGCGATGGCCGATCTTCGGCGTCAGCAGCGGACCGACCCATCCCGACAGGGCCGCGAATGAGAACAGCGCCATCGTCACCAGATTGATGCCGAGCACGCTCGACACGCCGACCATCACGAACAGCACCGGCAGGTAGAACGCGAAGGTCGAGAACTCGCTCGCCTGCGCGAAACAGGCGATCCAGCCGTAGACCGTGGCGCGCCAGCGGATCGGGTCCGTCTTGAGGTCGGCGAGGAACGCACGCGTTGAGACCTTCGGCACCTCGACGTCCTGATCCGGCAGCATGGCGAGATCGTCGTTGAACATCTCGCGCGCGACCTGCTTGGCCTCGCGATAGCGTCCCTTCTGCACCAGCCAGACCGCCGTCTCCGGCACGTCGTGGCGCATGATCAGGATGATCAGCGCCGGCACCGCGCCGAGGCCGAGCGTGACGCGCCACAGCGTCTCATGGTTGATGTCGAGCAGCAGGAAGATGACGATGACGCCGATGGTCAGGACCTCGCCGATCGCGAACATGAACTGCCAGCGGTTGCCCATGACCTCGCGCTCGCCCTTGGCCATGGATTCCATGATGTAGGTGTAGCCGGTCGAGATGTCGGAGCCGAGCGGGATGCCGAGCAGGAAGCGGATCACGACGAGCCAGCCGACACTCGGCACGAAGGCTTGCGCCAGCGCCAGCACGATGAACAGCACCATGGTGGCCAGGAACATGATGCGGCGGCCGATCTTGTCCGAGAGCCAGCCGCCGAGCAGCGCGCCGATGAGCGCGCCGCCCTGCGTGCCGGCGGCGGCAAGACCGAGCATCAGCGGATCGGGATTGTACTGCTCCTTGATGAAGATCAGCACGAAGGCGATCGAATAGAGGTCCCATGCCTCGACCAGGATCGAGGCCATCATCAGCCAGCCGACCTTGTTGCCCTTGGGACTGTAGTTGGTGATGAGGTAGCGGACCGCGGCTTCGCTCGCGGTCGGTTGTGGCGCGGCCATCGTTGACATGTGCGGTCCTCTCTTCAAAACCCTCTAGCGTTTGGGCATGATCTTTCCGGAAAACCGCTGCACGCTTTTCCGGATCATGCTCTACGCATCGAGCAGCGGCTCGATGCTGCAATCGAGCAGGCGCGGGTCGATCCCCGCCTCCATGCCCGTGAATATCGCGTCCATGAAGTCGATCAGCGCATCGCTCGCCTTCACGGCGTCCTCGACGCGGCGGCTGGCGACGGCGGCGAGAATGGCGAGATGGTGATCGATCGTGCCGGACAGGTCGGCCTGCCCCGGCATGAAGCGGTGATGGATGTAGCCGATGCGGCGGTAGAGCGTATGCAGCGGCCGCAGCGTGTGCACCAGGAAGGGCTCGCCCGCCGCCTCCAGCACCAGCGCGTCGATGCGGCGGTCGATGCTGTTGAATTCGTCGAGCGTGAGGCTGGCGCGGCGCTCGCGCATCAGCCGTTCGATGTGCATCGCCTGGTTGCGGTGCGACAGGCTGGCGCGATCGGCCGCAAGGCGGATCACGAAGCGCTCCATGTCGCGGCGCAGACCGAGCAGCATGCGCTCGCGCGCCAGGTCGATCGGCGCGATGTGCAGGCCGTGGCGCGGACGGATGATGATGAGGGTGTCGGCCGACAGGCGATTGACGGCGTGATGCACCGGCGTGCGGCCGAAACCGGTGATCTGCTGCAGTTCCAGCATGGTCATGAACTGGCCCGGCTTGAGCTCGCAGTGAACCAGGAGCTCTTCGATCCGCTGATAGGCCAGCTCGAAGAAGTTGATACGGTTGCTCCGGGACGGCTTGCCCTCGCCGTCGTCCTCCGCTCTCACCACCGCGAGCGCGCGCTTGCGCCGTGCCATTCCAGTTCCTCCCTGCGGCCCGAATTGTCGTCGCTGAGCCCGGCATTATTTCCAGCACCCTTAAAACATATTGTGATATATTACAAGCGGGCGTATGACTGACCGCGCGGCGTCACGACTGGCGGCGCCGAAAATGACAACAACACGGGCGCGAGGCGCCTGCAATGGGAGGTTTTGGCCGTGAAGATCACGTCGATCGAGACCCTGCGCACCGAGGAATTCTCCAACGTCATCTGGGTGCGCGTCCACACCGACACGGGCGTGATCGGTCTCGGCGAGACCTTTTACGGCGCAGGCGCGGTGGAAGCGCAGGTCCACGACACCTTTGCCGGCCGCCTGCTCGGCCGCAATCCCCTGCACATCGAAGCCATCCATCGCGACATGCTGAACCTGCCGATGGCGCAGTCCTCGACCGGCGTCGAATACCGCGCGGCCTCGGCGATCGACATCGCGCTGTGGGACCTGTTCGGCAAGGTCTGCAATCAGCCGGTTCACCAGATGCTCGGCGGCCTCTGCCGCGACAAGCAGCGCATCTACAACACTTGCGCCGGCACCCAGTATGTCCGCTCGACCAATATCAGCCCGGTCGCGAACTGGAATCTCGGCGCTTCCAAGGGGCCTTACGAGGATCTCGATGGCTTCATGAACCGCGCCGACGCGCTCGCCGAGAGCCTTTTGGAGAGCGGCATCTCCGCGATGAAGATCTGGCCGTTCGATCCGGCGGCGCAGGAGAACAAGGGTCTCTACATCACCGCCGCGCAGATGAAGCAGGCGATCGAGCCGTTCGAGAAGATCCGCAAGGCCGTCGGCGACAGGATGGAGATCATGGTCGAGCTTCATTCGCTGTGGAATCTGCCGACCGCAAAGCAGATCGCGCGCGCGCTCGAGCCCTACAAGCCGACCTGGTACGAGGACCCGATCCGCATGAACTCGCCGCAGGCGCTGGCCGAATACGCGCGCTCGACCGACGTCTGGGTCTGCGCCAGCGAGACGCTCGGCTCGCGCTTCCCCTACAAGGACATGCTCGACCGCGACGCCATGCATGTGGTGATGGCGGATCTGTGCTGGACCGGCGGCCTCACCGAGGGCCGCAAGATCGCGGCGATGGCCGAGACCTATCACCGGCCCTTCGCGCCGCATGACTGCATCGGCCCGATCGGCTTCATCGCCGCCATCCACATGTCGTTCAGCCAGCCCAACACGCTGATCCAGGAGTCGGTGCGCGCCTTCTACAAGGGCTGGTACAATGAGCTCGTCACCACGATGCCCACGATCAAGGACGGCTACGTCTTCCCGATGGAAGGCCCCGGCCTCGGCGTCGACCTCCTGCCCGCCGTGTTCGAGCGCTCCGACCTGATCGTGCGCCGCACCAACGCCTGAGGATGTTTGCGATGAGCACCGCTTTGTTCGACCTGTCCGGCCGCACCGCGCTCGTGACCGGCTCCTCCCGCGGGCTCGGCCGCGCCATCGCCGAGGGCATGGCGAAGGCCGGCGCGAAAATCATCGTGAACGGCGTCGATCCGAAGCGCGTCGAGGCGGCCGTCGCCGAATTTCGCGCCGCCGGGCATCAGGCCGAGGGCGCAGCCTTTGACGTCACCGACGAGCCCGCGATCGTCGCGGCGTTCGACGATTTCGACAAAAAAGGCATTGCCGTGGACATCGTCGTCAACAATGCCGGCATCCAGCACCGCAAGCCGCTGGTCGAGTTCACCACCGACGAATGGCGCAAGGTGATCGAGACCAATCTCACCAGCGCCTTCGTGATCGGCCGCGAGGCGGCCAAACGCATGATCCCGCGCAAGCGCGGCAAGATCATCAACATCGGCTCGCTCGGCAGCGAGCTGGCGCGCCCGACCATCGCGCCCTACACGGCCGCCAAGGGCGGCATCAAGAATTTGACGCGCTCGATGGCGGTGGAATGGGCCCAGCACGGCATCCAGGCCAACGCGATCGGCCCCGGCTACATGCTAACCGACATGAACGAGGCGCTGGTCAACAATCCCGATTTCAACAACTGGCTGATGGGCCGAATTCCCGCAAAGCGATGGGGCAAGCCGGACGAGCTGGTGGGCGCGGCGATCTTCCTCGCCTCGGACGCTTCCACCTACGTCAACGGCCAGATCATCTATGTCGACGGCGGCATGATCGCCGCGATGTGATCTCCGCGAAACACCAGAGGACCAAGATCATGCGCGCCGTCGTCATCCACGCCCCGAAGGATCTGCGGATCGACTCCTATCCCGACGCCGGGCCCGGCGCAGGCGAGGTCCGGGTCAGGATCGCAAATGGCGGCATCTGCGGCTCCGACCTGCACTACTATCACCATGGCGGCTTCGGCGTCGTGCGCATCCGTGAGCCGATGGCGCTGGGACACGAGATCGCCGGCGTGGTCGAGAGTGTCGGCGACGGCGTCACCAGCGTCAGACCCGGCACCCGTGTCGCGGTCAATCCGAGCCGGCCGTGCGGCCAATGCCAGCATTGCCAGGAGGGTATGCGCAACCAGTGCCTCGACATGCGCTTCCTCGGCAGCGCGATGCGCTTTCCCCATGTGCAGGGCGGCTTTCGCGAGTTCATGACGGTCGATGCGACGCAGGCTGTGCCGATCGCGGATAAGCTGTCGCTTGCAGAGGCTGCCGTGGCCGAGCCGCTCGCGGTGTGCCTGCATGCCGGCAAGCAGGCTGGCCCCCTGCTCGGCAAGCGCGTGCTGATCACCGGCTGCGGCCCGATCGGCGCGCTGATGATTTTGGTCTCGCGTTTCGGCGGCGCGTCCGAGATCGTCGTGACCGATGTTGCCGACGCCCCGCTTGCGGTCGCGAAAAAGCTTGGCGCCACCCATGCCATCAACGTCGCGAGCAACGCCACCGCGCTCGATCCCTGGCGCGCCGGCAAGGGCGTGTTCGATACGCTGTTCGAGGCCTCCGGCAACCAGGCCGCGCTGCGCGCCGCCCTCGACGTGCTGCGGCCGGGCGCGACGCTCGTGCAGCTCGGCCTCGGTGGCGAGATGACGCTGCCCGTCAACACCATCGTCGCCAAGGAATTGCAGCTCCGCGGCACCTTCCGCTTCGATCCCGAGTTCGAGCTGGCGGTGCGGCTGATGGGCGAAGGCCTGATCGACGTCAAGCCGCTGATCACGGCCACCCTGCCGTTCGAGAACGCGGTCGAAGCCTTCGAGCTCGCCAGCGACCGCTCGCGATCGATGAAGGTGCAATTGACGTTCTAGCTATTGGCTCTCGATCAGGCGGTCGCTGACCAGCCGGACCGCCCCGCGCTTCCAGGAATAGTCCGCGCCCATGCGCAGGCCGCTGTCGCCGCGTGACAGCACGGCGCCGGTCGCGGCGTCGCGAACCTGGAAGCCGAACGAGTATTCGGTGCGGCTGACCCGGCGCACCACGCCAATAAGCGACTGGTCAGCGCCGAGCTTTTGCGCAATCGGCGCCTCGCAGCCATTGCAGTCCCGCAAGGCGTGCGCCTTCACCGCGTCCCCACCGGCGCCTGCGACGTCGACGATGCGGTAGCGGCCGGACTGGCCCAGCGCCTCGCGCACGCTCACCGTGACCTCGGCGAGGTACGACGCATCCGAACCGGCCGAGGCCCCCACTGACGCGGCGGTCATGTCATCGAGCTCGAAATCGAACACAGCGAGCGCGACCGGCGCGGGAGCTCGGAGCGCGGCCATGACCTCGCGGGACACGAAGATCTCGGCGCGCTCCCAGGATTCATCATTGTCGCCGCGGAAAGTGTAGAGCTTGTCCATCACTAGCTTTTTGCTGCTGACATCGATCACGGCGATCTTGGCCCATTGCACCAGCGTGCTCGTCTTCTGGATGCCGCCGATGACCTTGAACGCCGCACCGTCCTGGACGGAAGGCACCAGCCGGTAGCGCCCGCCCTCGCCGATATCCCGCCTGAGCGCGGCCATGAAAGCCGACAGCCGCCGCTCGTGGGCGGCGATCTGGTTCACAGGCTCGGCCGACGTATCGGTATAGCTGAAGTCGTGCATGGCGACGCCGATGGCGGGCTCGGTGCCAGCCAGTGCATGGGACACCAGAACAACGAGGAAGGCGAAGGCGGAGAGGATCGTCAGGCTGCGGCGCATGGCGGGTCTCGCTCGAGGGGAAAAGCCCGATTCTAGGCGGCAAGCCCGCCTCCCTGCAGCAGCACCAGTCCCGGCCGGCGCCGGGAAAATTTCACGACATTGCACCGCGGCATGGCTAGCGCTTTCCGCCGCTGGCGTTCTGCCGTTTAATGCAAGGGACAATCATGTTCGCACCAGGTGCCGCCGATGTGGAACCGCCCGAGGTTCGATCTCAAGGTCCGTCTGACGTTGCGCGTGGCCGCCATCTCGGCGGCCTGCTTCGCCGCGATCTCCGCCTATTTCCTGATTGCGGCTGACCAGGCAGCGCATGCGCGCATCGACGGCATTGCCGCCATCGTGGCCAAGTCGCTGGAGCTGCAGCAGGGCAAGATCCAGTGGGGGGCGAGCCCCCGCACCGGCTTTCCGGACCTCGACCCCGTCGCGGCCCATGTGATGACGCCCGGCCTGTGCCTGGGCGTCCGTGCCGCGAGCGGCGACGTGCTGCAGCGCTTCTGCAGCGGGGCGCCGCCTGCGCCGGCGCC
The DNA here is from genome assembly GCF_018131015.1 of Bradyrhizobium diazoefficiens. Lineage (GTDB taxonomy): Bacteria > Pseudomonadota > Alphaproteobacteria > Rhizobiales > Xanthobacteraceae > Bradyrhizobium > Bradyrhizobium diazoefficiens_B. The sequence goes on along the minus strand of NZ_JAFCJJ010000030.1, from coordinate 72,935 downwards.
GCCGCAGGCCTTCGCGGCCTTCTATCGCAGCCTGTTCGACCCCGGACGCGCGGCGGCGCGGCCTGTCATCGTGCGCGGCGCAAGAATCGGCGACGCCGTGGTCTGGCTCGATCCGGCGGTGCAGACGGCCGAGGCCTGGCACGACGCCGGTCGCCTGATGCTCGCGCTCGCCCTCGCCTTGCCGCTGCTCTGCGCCCTGGTCTATGCGACGCTGGCGCGCGCGCTGCGTCCCACCCACCTGATCTGCACCGGCCTCGAGCGGATCGCCGCCAACGACCTCACCGCGCGGCTGCCGCCGTTCGATCTCGCCGAGCTCTCCGCGGTGCGCGACGTCTTCAACCATCTCGCCGAAAGCCTCGACACTGCGCTCGCCGAGCGCGCCGAGCTGACGCGGAAACTGATCGCGCTGCAGGACGAGGAGCGGCGCCATCTGGCGCGCGAGCTGCATGACGAGTTCGGCCAGTCGCTGGCCGCCATCCGCGCGCTCGCCTCTTCCGCCCGTCAGACCGCCGCGCAGGACTGCCCTGCCCTGCTCGGCGAATGCGACGGCATCGCGCGGACCGCGACCAGCATGATGGAGACGCTGCGCGGCGCGCTGTTCCGGCTGCGCCCGCCGGATGTCGAAGAGCTCGGGCTCACCGCCAGCCTCGAAGGCCTCGTCGCCGGCTGGAACGGACGCAGCCGCGGCGCGACGCGCTTTTCGATCCGCTTCGACGGCGCGTTCGAGAGCCTGCCAGCCACGATCAGCGCGAACATCTACCGCATCGTGCAGGAAGCCCTCACCAACGCCGCCAAGCACGCCGGCGCCACCAAGGTCAGCCTGGAGCTGGCGATGCGCGCCGACGAAATCGAGCTTGCGATCGACGATGACGGACGCTCGAACGACCCGGCGGCGAAATCCGGCATGGGCCTGCTCGGCATGCGCGAGCGCGTCGCGGCGTTGCGCGGCCGGCTCAGCTTTGCCGCCGGACCGAACGGCGGTTCCGCGCTGCGCGTGGTCATCCCGGTCGCGGCCGCCGACCGGCCCGCGCTGGATCATGCGGCATGAGCGCAGGTGATGCGACCATCCTCCTGGTCGACGATCATTCCGTGGTCCGCGAGGGCTATCGCTCGGTGCTCGAAAAGCAGCCGGGCCTGCGCGTGATCGCCGAGGCGGCCGACGGCACCGAAGCCTATCGTCTCTACAAATCCGAGGCGCCCGACCTCGTCGTCATGGATTTGAGCATGCCCGGCATCGGCGGCATCGAGGCCGTGAGGCGCATCCGGCAATGGGACAAGGGGGCCAAGATCCTCGTCTTCACCATGCATGAAAATGCCGGCTTCGCCGTGCAGGCGATCCGGGCCGGCGCCAGGGGTTACGTCACCAAGACCAGCCCGCCGGAGACGCTGGTGCGCGCGGTGATGGACGTGCTCGCCGGCAAGATCGCCATCAGCCCCGACATCGACCACGAGCTCGCGCTCAGCCGGATCAGCGGCGAGAGCTCGGCCGCCGACGTCCTCACCCCGCGCGAGTTCGAGGTGATGCGGCTGCTGCTGGCCGAGAACACGACGGAGGAGATCGCAGCGACCCTGCATGTCAGCCCGAAGACGGTGGCGAACCTGCATTCGCTGATCAAGGACAAGCTCGGCGTCAACTCCGACATCGAGCTGGTGCGGCTGGCGCTACGCCAGGGAATCTTGACGCCGGTCGATCTCGGCGGCACCTGAGGCCGGAGCGCTCAGGCCAGATAGCGCGTCAGATAGCCTTCCATGGCGTAGAGCGCGCAGAGCGCGAGGCTCGACCACACCGCGGCGCTGAAATACAGGAACATCCAGGTCAGCTCGCCCTTCCAGTGCGCGACGTCGTGGGTCACCACCCAGCGCGTGGCGACGTCATGCAGGCCTTCGAGGAAGCCGAGGAATGTGTTGCCCTCGGCATGGCCGGCCCGCCAGCGGCTGAGATACATCGGCACGTCCACGGTGACGAGGAAGGCCAGGAAGCAGGCGATACCGAATATGCCGGCGAGCAGTGCCCAGCGCACCACGCCCTGGAACTCCGGCACCAGGCGACACAGCGCGAGGCCCGCGAGGAAGAAGGTCACCGCCCACAGCGAGTTCTCGATTGCATTGAAGAGATAATTGGTGGTCACCACCGCGTACCAGGAGAAGCACTCCGCGATGATGATGATGGGCACGATCACCAATGCGAGGTTCACCGCGGTCTCCGCGCCGGTCATGGTGCCGAGCTGATGCAGGATGATCGCCCACTGCGCCACGAAGCACAGCTCGGCCATTGTTGCGACCGAGCGGCCGACGAAGACGCTGGAGAGCCAGGTGTCGAACAGGCAGATGCGCTGCACGTCGGCGCGCGGCAGCACCGAGCGGAACGCACAACCGAACACATAGCCCGCGCACAGGAGGAACATCAGGCCGATGTCCGAGCCGCCACTGATGCTGCCCGCGGCGCTCGGATAGAACTCGCTGTAGAGCATGAACCAGACAAGGATGTTGGCGGCGCTCACGAGCGTCAGCGATCCCCACCACCATGCGAGGGGATTTGACCGCGCCTGCCACCGCAACATGAGCCACTCCACGGATTCATCGAGTCGTTATCGATACGACATGTGTTCGTAATAATCCTGTCACAACACGCCAGCGATTCACGACAAAATTCTGTGTGCGGGCCCAGGCTGCAGTCCACTCTTTGCCGCGGGTTTTGCGCGCAACTACGTCCACATATTGGACGATTGATGCGCATTATATGAATTTATTGGACAACAGGCGCGAGCCGGTCCATTAAACCTGAATGCCTTACACGGTCCCCAAATCGACCCGCGCCGCCTCGTCCGCCGCCGCAGTGCTGGCGGAGAGCGCCGACGATGCCGCTTTCGCCACGACGCTCGCGAAGGGACTTATCGTGCTTGAAGCCTTCACGGCCGGGACCACGTTGCTCGGCAACATGGACCTGTCGACCTTGACGGGCATCCCGCGGCCGACGGTCGCCCGACTGACGCACACGCTCGCCGAGCTCGGCTACCTCCGCTACGACGCCGAATGCGCCAAGTACCGCGTCGGTGCGCGCGCCCTGCGGATGGCGCATCCGCTGCTCACCGGCATGCAGTTCCGCCAGGCGGCGCGGCCGATGATGCAGGAGCTGGCGCAGGGCGTCCGCGGAACGGTCTCGATCGGGCTGCTCGACGGCACGTCGATGATCTATGTCGAGAGCGCGCGCTCCGGCGACGTCGGCCCGCACGTTCCCGATATCGGCATGCCGATTCCCGTCGTGATGACGGCGATGGGCCGCGCCGCCGCGGCGATTCTGCCGCCGCCCGACGCCGCGCGCCTGGAAGAGCGCATCGCGGCCGAAGACAGCGGGATGTGGCTGGCGTCGCGTGAGGCCTACCGCGCTGGAATTGTGCAATGCGCGAGCCGCGGCTACTGCACCTGTATCGGCGAGTACATGCCCTCGATCCACGCGGTCGCCGCGCCGTTGTTTTACGTGGCCGGGCAGAAGCAGGCGTTCTCGATCAATTGCGGCATCCCCGCCTTCCGGCTGCAGCCGGGCCAGCTCGAGGACGAGATCGGCCCGCGCCTTGCGGCCCTTGCCGACAGCATTCGCGCCGTCGTCGGCGCGGGCGAGCCCGCAACCGAGGTCCGCAGGGCCAACAAGAAGAGAGCCAGGGCATGAACAGGAACACTGGCACTCCACCGAGAGGAGGCCGTCATGACCATCACCCGCCGTGCATTGCTGGGCAGCTTCGCCCTCTCGCTCCCCGCCCTTTCACTCGCCGCACGCGCTGAGGACGCCTGGCCGTCGCGCCTGGTGCGGCTGATCTCGCCCTACGGCCCCGGCGGCTCCAACGACATCTCGCTGCGTCTGCTCGCCGAGGAATTCGGCCGCAGCCTGCACCAGCAATTCATCGTCGAGAACAAGCCGGGCGCCGGCACGCGTATCGCCAACGACACGGTCGCGCATGCGCCGGGCGACGGCTACACCATCCTCTACGTCGCGGCGCCCTACGCCACGGCCGAGGCCCTTTTCGGCAAGCTGACCTATGACCGCGGCGATCTCCAGCCGGTCGCCATGGCCGTGATCGCACCGCTGTTCCTGATCATCAGCGCCGACGCGCCGTTCAAGACGTTGCCGGAACTGATCGCCTACGGCAAATCGAGGCCGGACGGGCTGACCTTTGCCTCGCCCGGCGCCGGCTCGCAGCCGCATCTTGCCGGCGAGCTCTTGTTCCGCGACGCCGGCGTCAAGGGCCTCAACATCCCGTTCCGGGGCGATGCCGCCTCCTACACCGAGCTGCTCGCCGGCCGCGTCGATGCCACGCTGACGGCGCTGCCGACCGCGCTGCCCTACATCCAGAGCGGCAAGTTCCTGGTGCTCGGCGTCGCCTCCGCCGAACGCACCCCGCTCTATCCGCAGGCGCCGACCTTGCGCGAGCAGGGCTTTCCCAGCGTGGTCGCCGCCGGCTGGTACGGCTTCATGGCGCCTTCGACCACCCCGCGCGCGATCGTCGGCAAGCTCGAGGCCGAAGTGCTGCGCGCGCTCGCCGATCCCGCGGTGAAGGACAGGCTGACCGCCCAGGGCCTCGAGGTGCGCGCCGGCGGCGCCGCCGCGTTCGGGCAGTTCATCGACAACGAGACACGCAAATGGACCGGGCTGATCCGCGATGCCGGGCTCAAGGGCGAATGACGATCACGGACAGGGAGTGAACAGTGAAAGACGATCTCTTCAAACGCATCGGGGCCTGCGCGCTTGCACTCGTGCTGTCGATCCCGGCAGCGCAAGCCGAGACGAAATACGATCCCGGCGCCTCCGACACCGCCATCAAGGTCGGCCAGACCGTGCCGCTGAGCGGGCCGGCCTCGGCCTATGCCGTGATCGGCAAGACCCAGGCCGCCTATATGAGGATGATCAACGACCAGGGCGGCGTGAACGGCCGCAAGGTCGAGCTGATCCAGTATGACGACGCCTACTCGCCGCCGAAGACGGTGGAGCAGACCCGCAAGCTTGTCGAGAGCGACGAGGTGCTGCTGACGTTCCAGATCATCGGCACCGCGCCGAACGTCGCCGTGCAGAAATATCTCAACGCCAAGAAGGTCCCGCAGCTCTTCGCCGCGACCGGCGCGGCGCGCTTCACCGATCCGAAGAATTTTCCCTGGACCATGGGCTTCAATCCCTCCTACCTCGTCGAGGGCCGGATCTACGCGCAGTATCTTTTGAAGAACCATCCGAACGCCAGGATCGGCGTGCTCTATCAGAATGACGATCTCGGCAAGGACTATCTCGCCGGCCTCAAGGCCGGGCTCGGCGACAAGGCGAAGATGATCGTGGCCGAGACCTCCTACGAGATCACCGAGCCGACCATCGACTCGCAGATCCTGCGGCTGAAGGACGCCGGCGCCGACGTGCTGTTCAGCGCCACGACGCCGAAGCAGGCGGCGCAAGCGATCAAGAAGGTCGCCGAGATCGGCTGGAAGCCGCTGCACATCATCGACATCAACGCCTCCTCGGTCAGCGCCGTCCTGAAGCCCGCCGGCCTCGACAACGCCAAAGGCGTCATCAGCGTCGGCTATGTCAAGGACAGCGCCGATGCCGAATGGAAGGACGATGCCGGCATGAAGCGCTATCTCGCCTTCATGGCGAAGTACTATCCGGACGGCGACAAGGATTCGAACCTGAACGTCTACGGCTACATCACCGCACAGCTCCTGGTGCAGGTGCTGAAGCAGTGCGGCGACGACCTCACCCGCGAGAACGTGATGCGCCAGGCGGCCAATCTCAGGAATGTCGAGCTCGACCTGACCCTGCCCGGCATCGCGGTGACGACATCGCCGACCGACTACCGCGTCAACAAGCAGTTCCAGATGGTGCAGTTCGACGGCCAGCGATGGCAGAAGCTCGGCGACATCATCACCGACGAGGCGAAGGACTGATCCCTCTTCCTTTCGTCATGGCCGGCGTAGCCGTCCGAAGGACGGCGTCGCTTCCGCTCGGCTAGCCCGGCCATGACTTGGGATCGCGGCGTGCAGCCGCCTTCAGCGCCTCATCCCGCCCACATAGGCCGCGAGCTTGTCCAGCGTCTGGTAGCCGTATTCGACGGCGCCGAAGCCGATCATGCCGTCGCGCTGCTCGGTGCTGGCAGCCAGTTGCCGCATCATCAGCACGGTCTTGCCGTTGCTCTGCTCGGCGAAGGTGACGGTAAAGCGGAACATGCCGGGATCCTCGTCCTGGTCGGTGCCGTGGTCCATCTCCATCAGCGACGGCCGCTCGATGCGGCGGAAACGCATGCGGTTCGGATAGACCGTGCCGTCGGGCCCGATCATGTTGAAGCGCCAGACGCCGCCGACGCGCACGTCGATCTCGAAGGTCTCGAGCTTGAATCCCTTCGGCCCGAACCATTGCGGCAGATGCTTTGGGTCGGACCAGGCCTCGAACACCAGCTCGCGCGGCGCGTCGATCACACGCGACATCACGATCTCGCGGTCGAGCGACCATTGCGACAGGGCAGCATTGGCAGGATGCGTCATCACTCAGAACCTTTCCGTTTGTTGGTCTTGCTGGTCGTTTTGGACGGCTTGGACGGCTTGGACGGCTTGGCAGCCGCCCTCTCCTTCTCTTTCTTGAGCTTCATCACATAGGCCTCGAAGCGGTCGAGCCGCGCTTCCCAGATCGCGCGCTGATGCTGGAACCAGTCTTCCGCACCGACGAGCGCCTCAGGGCTGAGCCGGCAGGTTCGCACACGGCCCTCCTTCGACGACTGGACGAGCCCGCTCGTCTCCAGCACGTGGATGTGTTTCATCAAGCTCGGCAGCGCCATGTCGAAGGGATCGGCGAGCTCGCCGACGGAGGCCTCGCCGGCGCACAGCCGCATCACGATCGCCCGCCGCGTGGGATCGGCAAGGGCCGCGAAAACATCATCGAGTCGAGATAATTGGTTAGCCATGTAGCTAACTATAGACGCGCGCTTGCGTGGCGTCAAGATTTGTTAGCCAACGAGCTAAGTATTTCCGGCCTCGCCCGCCCGCGCGGCGATGCGCTCAGACCGAGCGCGTCAGCCCGCCGTCGACGCGGATGTTCTGGCCGGTGATGTAGGCCGCGCCGTCGGAGGCGAGGAACGACACCGTCGCGGCGATCTCCTCGACCGTGCCGTAGCGCTTCAGCGGCACGCTGTCGCGGCGTGCGTCGGTCTGCGGCAGGCTGTCGATCCAGCCCGGCAGCACATTGTTCATGCGGATGTTGTCGCCCGCATGGGTGTCGGTGAAGATCTTCGTGAAGGCGGCGAGCCCGGCGCGGAACACCGCCGAGGTCGGAAACATCGCGCTCGGCTCGAACGCCCAGGCGGTCGAGATGTTGACGATCGCCCCGCCCTTCTGCGCCTGCATCACCGGCGTCACCAGCCGGGTCGGGCGGATCACGTTGAGAAGGTAGGTGTCGAGGCCGGCGTGCCATTGCTCGTCGGTGATCTCGGTGATCGGCGCGCGGGGCCCGTGGCCGGCGCTGTTGACGAGCACGTCGATGCGTCCCCATCTGGCCATCGCGCCGTCCACGAGGCGCTTGAGGTCGTCATTCGACTTGTTCGAGCCGGTGACGCCGAAGCCGCCGAGCTCGGCGGCCAGCGCCTCGCCCTTGCCCGAGGACGACAGGATGGCGACGCGAAATCCGTCGGCGGCAAGCCGCCGCGCTGCCCCCGCCCCCATGCCGCTGCCACCCGCGGTGACGAGTGCGACCTTCTCCAGAGCCATGACGATCATCCCTGTCTTGAGGCGCGCCGGTCTCCCGGCCTATCATGACGGCCTTCTACCGCCAGATTTGCCGGCAGGTCTACCCTCGCCGGTCCCGTCATGAGCGATTTGAGATGAGCGAGCTGCAGATCCGCAACCTCCGCCCCGAGGAGATGTCGATCGCGCTGGACTGGGCCGCGGCGGAGGGCTGGAATCCGGGCCTTGCGGACGCCGCCTGCTTCGCGATCCCGGACGCGCAGGGCTTTTTCGTCGGCGAGCTCGAGGGCGAGCCGGTCGCGACCGTCTCCTGCGTCAATTACGATGACCGCTTCGCCTTCCTCGGCTTCTACATCGTACGGCCAAAATTTCGCGGCGCCGGCCATGGCCTGCGCATCTGGAACGCCGCGATCGCGCACGCGAGGTCTCGCGTGATCGGGCTCGACGGCGTCGTGGCGCAGCAGGACAATTACCGGAAATCCGGCTTCGCGCTTGCCTATGCCAATATCCGCTATGGCGGCATCCTCACCGCGCCGCCGGCCCCGCCGGCCGGCGTCGTCGCCCTCGACACAATTCCGTTCGCGATGGTGGAGCAGGACGACGCCACCGTGTTTCCCGCCCCGCGCGGCGCCTTCCTCCGCGCCTGGATCGGCGCGCCCGGCCACCTCAGTCGCGCGCTCATCCGCGACGGCCGGCTCAAAGGATGGGGCGTGATCCGCCCATGCCGGACCGGCCACAAGATCGGCCCGCTGGTCGCCGACGACCCTGCCGCGGCGGAGATAATCCTGCAGGCCCTGCTGGCCGCCACCGGCACTGGCGAGATTTTCCTCGACATCCCCGCGACCAACCACGCGGCGATCGCCCTTGCGGAATCCCTGGCCCTGAAGCCGGCATTCGAAACGGCGCGGATGTACACGGGAGCGATCCCGCCATTGCGGCTCGACCGCGTCTTCGGCGTGACCAGTTTTGAACTGGGCTAGGCTGGCCAACCGGCGCCGGTTCAGCGCTGAAAGACGACCTTGCCGCCGACGAGGGTCAGGTCCGCCTTGATGTCCTTGATCTGCTCCTCCGGCACGGAAGTGTAATCGGCGGAGAGCACCACCATGTCCGCAAGCTTTCCGGGCTCGATGGTCCCTTTGCGCGCTTCATCGAAATTGTAGTGCGAGGCAGCGCTGGTGTAGAGACGCAGGGCCTGCTCGCGCGTAATGGCTTCTGCCGGGCCGTAGGCGTTTCCGTTGGGGTCCTTCCTGGTCACCATGACGTACATGTTGAGGAAGGGGTTGATCGGATTGACGGGAAAATCGGTCCCGGCGCCGAGGCTGTTGAGCCCCATTTTTTCGATCAACGTTTTGGTCGGAACGGCGCGGTCGGCGGTCGCTCGCCCGAGAAAGCGTTCGACGGTCGCGGCCTTGTCCCACATGAAAGCGTTCTGGAAATCGACACGAACCCCCAGCCTTTGCGCGCGCTCCATCTGTTCGGGCCGGATCAGGCTGGCGTGGATGAGGACGAAGCGACGGTCGCGGATCGATTTTTCCTTGTCGACTGCCTCGAACGCATCGAGCACCTGGTCAATACCGAGGTCACCGACCACGTGAACACCGACACGCCAGTCATAGCGATTGCAGATGGAGACGAGTTGCTTCAGCCGCTCGGGCGTCTGCTGCGCAATGCCATGGTAGTTGTCATGCGAGTCCGGATAGACGTCGCGCATCAGCGCCGTCTTCAGCGTCATGCCGCCATCGTAGAAGATCTTGATGCCGGCGAACTTGAGCCAATCGTCGCCAAACCCTGACGCGGCCCCGTTGCCCGACAGGATCGCTTCCCATGCGGTCAAATCGGCCGGAGGCTCCGGTCGAAACATCACGCCGGTGCGCAAGGTCGCCTTCCCTGATGCGGCAAGCTTCTGCAGCGTACGGATATCGCGCGCCTCCGTGGCGCCCTCGATCGCGCTGGTGATCCCGAAGCTGTTCAGAAAGCTTTCGGCAATGGTGAATTGCCGGATTTCATCGTCTTCCGTCCAGGGCGGCACGGCCTTCTCGACGGGATCGATCGCCGTCTCCACGAGGAGGCCGGTCAATTCACCAGCCGCGTCGCGCTCGAACTTTCCACCACTGGGATCCGCGGTGGTCTTGTCGACGCCGACCCGTTGCAGGGCCATGGTGTTTGCCATCGAGAAATGCCCGACGGTGCGGAGATAGACCGGATTGTTCGGCGCAACACTGTCGATCTCCTGCCTCGTCAGATAGCGCTTCTCGGCAAGCTGGGAAGGCGGGTGCCACGCGCCACCGACGATCCACTCGCCCGGCTTCCTCTTCGCAGCGAAGGCCTTGATGGCTTCGAGCGCTTCTGCGACGGTCCTGGCCCGGCCCATGATGACAACATAGTCGCCGAGACCCGCGGCCTTGAAGTGAGCGTGCGTATCGATCAATCCGGGAATGACGGTCTTGCCGGAAAGATCGAGCACGCGGGTCCGGGCGCCGGCAAGCGACTTCATCGAAGCACTGCTTCCGGTCGCGACGATCTTGCCATCTGCAACGGCGACTGCCTCCGTGACAGTCGATCGATCGTCCAGCGTCAGAACCTTGCCGTTAACAAGGACCAGGTCAGGCGCGCCAGGCTCCGGCTGCTGCGCCCCGGCGTTTGCGGCCCACGCGAACCACATGCCCATAGCAACGATCGCCAACGTCGTTGACTTGCGGACCATCACGCCCCCCTGGATCCCCATGCTGCTAAACGAGCATTTGCCAGCGTATCTTCGATCAAACGCAGGTTCAACGCTCACCGATGCCGCAAATTCAGGCCAACTCGTGCCCTCGGCAGCTGTCCAATCCTTGACGTCCGTTTCGGGTCATTTTGCAAACGTTCGTGCCCCCCGTCCCGCCATCCCTGTCCAGCGAGACCCGGATCCCGCCGAACCCGATTTTGGTAATCTGCTTCACGTCGGTGCTGCTGCGCAGCCTGTATGAATGCGGGTGGCCGCTGATATTGCCGGGCGGCCCTTTGCGACGATCATTTTTCAGAGATCGATATTTTTCATCACGAGAGGATTTCATGACCGAAGCCAGAACCAAGGCTCGACCGCCTCAACCCGCGAGCGGCGAGCTGCCGCGCTCCGCACGCGCAGCTTCGCTGCTGCTTGCCGTCGTGGCCGCGCTAGGGCTTCACGCCCTGCTCGTCTCGGGAGCCGCAACGCGCGAGGCCGCCGAGGCGGAGCTGGCGCGCAGCATTGCGGACGAGGATCGCGATGTCTGCAGCCAGTTCGGACTGCGCCCGGATACGCCCAAATTTGCGGCGTGCAGCCGCGAGCTCGCAGCCGTCAGGCGGCGGCAGTCCGATCGCGACCGCGCCGCCGCGGCAGGGATTCCCTGAGCGGAGAGCGCTGTTTAGTAGCAGCGCATGATGTTGACGGTGTGCTCGCCGCCATCGCGGCCGGGCACCGTCACCGTCTCCGACGGACAGCTCGGCACATAGGGCCGGTCGGACGGCACGACGTTCGGCGGGAAGCGATGCGTCCAGTCCCAGGGAACGTCATAGGTGTAGGTGTAGCGCACGTCGTTGGAGAGCTGCGCGGCGTTGTCGACGAAGGGCTGGTTGTAGGACGCGCCGTCGTAGAAGAATCCGCCGCCGCCCGGCCAATACACGAAGGGATTGTTGCGGCGGTGGAATCGCCCCGCCGGCCCGATCGGCGGATGCGGATGCACGGCTGCCGGCGGTGCGGCAGCCAACCCCTGCGGCGCGGCGCCACCGGGCCTGGCAAAGCTCTCGGGCACGACAAGGAGCACGGCAGCACCGAGCGAGGCAAGCACCGCCCCAAATGATCTGCCAAATGATCTGCGATGTGATCTGGACATCATGATACGCACCAACTCGTTGGCCTCTGCGATTGCGGCTCCCCGCGGCACGCTAGGCCGGCCCCTCGCCCGCCCGCAAACGTATAATTAATTATTGGTTAAGAAACAGGGTTAACGAAGCATGAAGTGCGGCAGAACCTCCGGGATATCGCGGCTGGATCAAATACTTGTTCCAGGGAGCGGCGACTTCATGTGGGTCCGGAACGCTCCCCCTTGCGAAGGTTGGCTCCCGACACAAGCAGGAGCATCTCCAATGCAGGACAACTCGAAACTCCTTTGCCTGATCACGGCTTCGCTCGTCGCAGGCGCCAGTGCCGCGTCGGCGCAAGCCTACGACTGGAACGGCCCGCGCACGGGCTGGGACCGCCCCGCTCCCTCCTATGAGAGGTCCAGCGCCGCGCGATCTATCCGCATCCGGTCCTTTACGGCGCCCTTAACCGACCCAATCATCCGGCACCGAGCTCGACGCAGGGCGATGTCGGTCCGGAAGGCAACAGCAACGGCACTCTGACCGGCGTCTATCGCTGGTAGTGTTTCAAGCTTCGTTGAGGAACTCGCCCCTCCGCCCGAGCGGCGAGTTCTTGTTTTGAGGCGTGCGCAATGTCGGGTGAAGAAGCGCCGCCGATGCAACAAGGTTCGGCTGCCGCCAGCACTCTGCGGCCTGCGGTACAGGAAGCTCAAGTCGCCTCCTCAATCGGTCCCATCCGCTTCAAGCTCTTCCTGAGAACGAAACCGGCAACAGTTCCAAGGACCGCAAGGATCGTCGCGAACGAGCACAGGCTCGTCCACAAGGTGGTCGTCGCAAAGAGTGCCGCCCATCCATCCCCGGCATCCCATCGCCACCAAATAATGAGAGCAGCGCAAAACCCGAACAGCATTATCTCGGCGACCGTGCCGAGGCGCGTGGTGAACCACCTCGACACCCCCTGAGCCGGAAGCAGAAGAAAGACGGCGGAGACAAGCACGATGCCCATCAACAGCCATTGCGAAAACCAAGCCAGCCCGGCGATGACGAGGGCCGCCACTGCGCAGATCGGCCCGCGAACGAATTTTCCGGGCGAACCGACGATGCCTCCACTCTTGAACTCCAAGAAGGTCGCGGCCGTCAAGTTGACAGCAAGGACTGCCGTGAGAGTTACAACTACGATGTCAAGCAAAGATCCGCGCCAGACATCGGCCATAGCGATTGCCGCCCCGACCGCGATCGCGCCCTTGGCCACGGCCATCACGAAGGCCGGTGACAACATGAAGTAGAACGATGGCAGCCAGATCCGAATGCAACGCCAGACGGCTGCGACCAAAACCAATGCAGCAACCAAGCCCGTGCTAGCGCCAAGCGACCATACGATCGGGGTTGCAACGACGCCCAATGCACAGCCGCTCACAAATGATAACGCGAGCCCCTTGAGCCCCTGCGGCGACGCCATCGTTGGACGAAAGCCGAACGTCGCACCAAACAATGCGAGTGCAGCCACCACACTCGGGATGAACGGTGGCCGGAAAAGAAGCAGCGCCGCGGCTATGATGGCTTCAATTCCGACCACATACCATCTGTTCAGGGGGGTCGTGCGAAGAACGATTGTCAGGCTCCTATCAGCAAACAGCATGACAACTCCGAAGTGGAGCGAGATGGATGCAATCGTCGCCACCTGGATGGAGGTCCCCCAAATATCGATGGCGCCGGCCGGCAGCCATATGAGCAGCCCCAGGGACGACAGTAGCGAGATGAACGCGGTGCCCGCCAAATCGGAAACGGTCAGCGCGAACCGATTGAGTCCCCTGATATGACCAAGTCCGAGTGCTTCACTTTGTGCTCGAAACTCGACAGCTTCCGCTGGCGCCAACTCTGCAATCACCTGGTCAAGAACCTGCGGAAAGAGTTCGGAGGCTTGAACAAAGATCATCCAGCCGACATTCATTTTTGCGCCATTTGCCAAGGCCGCACGCAGGAGCACGGCCAGAAGCCACTTTGCCTTTTCCGGCTCCTCGGCAAGCGTCTGCATGATCAATCCGGACAGCGGCATCGATAGAGCCGGCTTGCGGTGTGACGCATCCACCAAAACTGTGATCTCGGCGGACTCCTCCTCGAGCCATTGAACGCACAGCGGAATCAGGTAGCCACCGTGCATGACGGCGACAAATTCCGATCGGTCCACGAATGCGGCAACGATCCGTCTCGTCGCGTCACCGTCAACGCACCCAACAAGCTCGGGCAGGAGACCTGCGACGATCCGCGAAAGGCCGGAGTACGAAACTTCGCCATTCAGGGTAATCTCGGAAAGCGGCTTCAGCAGATCCGAATTGAGCTGTTGACGTGAGGGCGAGTGTCCCCGGTAGTCATCCGCGAAAATCTCCCTGAGCGTCGTGACCGCCGCGAACGCGGCCTCGGCACTTCGGCACGTCAGCAATCTCGCAAGGATGGCGACACGATCCACCAGCCCCACGACCGATTCACGCATCGCCAAGGCACAACGCTCGATCGCAATATCGTCCGCCTCCAAGGCAAGCGTTGTGGCAAACGAGGCACTATCGGAAGGACGCACCGCAACCGCGTGCACGATCGCGTCGCGCGCCACCTTCCCGGCGACGTTACGGTCGCAGAGAGACGCCACCAAAGCCTTCCTGACGTCCTGATGCAACGGCTCCTCGAGCTGAGCGATTACCCGCAAGAAAACCTCGCGCCCGAACGAGGTCGTCGCGGCGAGTGCATCGAGGATCCGGCGGCAGCAAGTGGGATCGGTCGCCTCGATATCGGTGCAGCTATATTCGATCGCGCCTACCAGACTTTCGAATTGCGCGGCCTCCGTCGCGAGCGTGTCCGCCAGCCCCTTGATGTGGTTCTCCGCGCACGCACGCATCACCGACGCGGAGATTTGCCGGCTAAGGACATATTCGAACAACGCATCGAATTGAAATCCGATCAACCCGCCGTCGAAATATTCCAGGATGATCCCCTCATCGAGCAAATAGGTCCTGATTTGCTGTAGGTCTGGGCTGTCCTTGACCATGTCTTCCAAGACGTCATCCTTGATCCTGCCGTACCGTTGCTTGCGCATTTCGGCGGCAAGCCGATCGAGCAGCTGACTGCCTGCCCGCCCGTCATGCGAGGGTAGCGAGTTTTTCACGGAAGCCAGCTTGTAGTCCAGGTACCGCTTGAGTAATGCGCCCTGCGTCATCAGTTCCGAAACATCGTCGGTGACCGCGATCTCCGCGTAGAGGCGCAACAGAAGAGGATGGCGAAGCTGCGTTCTGAGCACGTCCGACTCGACATCCAGATGATATCTGTCGAGCGCGACCGCCAACTCCGATGGCGTGAAATCGCCGAGCGTCAGCGATGGTCTGTGAGGAACCTGATCGACGGCAGCCTGCTCCCTCGCCTTGGTCTCGTCCTCCGTCGGGACATTGACGTTGGCGCGATGTCCTGCCTTCTCGGCCAGTTTCGCCGCTTCGGCAAGCTTCTCGCGAAACTGCTGTCTGGCCTCGTCACAGCGCACGCGATAGGTCGGGTCAAACACATGGCGCCACCAGAAATCGTCCTTCTGCGCGCGGGGATCGATGAAGAAGCGCCAGAACACGTCGCGGCAGGAGATCACGACGCGAGCCGGCAGCGCCTCGATGAACTCGAGCAGAACCTGCAATTCCTTCTGCCGTTCTTTAATCTCCGCGAACTCGGTTTCGTTGATCGCATCTATAAAGATCACGAGCTCCGAACCGCGCCGCTTCAGGACATCCATCAGGTCGTCCCATTCCAGGTGTCCGCCCGTTGCCTGGAAAATCGGGTCCAAAATCGAATCAGCGACCGATGTCCGCAGCGCATCGACCGCGTATCTGTCGACGCCGCCCCGGAAAAATACACCCGGTCCGGCGATGCGACTCTGCGCCAGATGTCCGAGCGCGGTGGTCTTTCCGGCCCCCGCTTTCGCGATGACCAAGAACACGCGGTTGTCCCGCTGCGCCATGAAGCCGTCGAACGCAGCAGTGACGTCGTTGCGTTCAACGTAGCGGTCCGGCTTGTACTTGCCGTCGGACGCGATCCGCTTCGACATGGCGGCGCGGGAGAATTCGGTTGCAAGCGCGACGACCCGCTCTCTCCAGTCCGGAGCGACCGGCGTGACCGCCGGGCCAAACTCCTCCGATGCCAGGAGTCGCTCGATCGGCAGTGCGTAAACCGTGTCGAAGACCGGCATAACCGTCTGCGGCCCGGCCGAATAGCCCAGCAACTGGTTGGTGAGCATGCCCACGATATGGCCGTAAGCGGCAATGGGGGTCCCGGATGCTCCACCCAGCTGGTCGCGCGCCAGCCCGCACGAGAGCTGCATCACGTCCTGATTGTAGTGACGCGCCCGCGGATTGGCGATGGTGCCGTCGAACGTGTGGCCGTCTGTTCCCACTGGCGCGGGATAGCCGAAGCCCTCCCACTCATCGCCCCTCTCGCCACGGCAGGCTCGCGGCATTGGTTCGACCGGCGCGGGCTTCTTAAACGACAGCAAGGCGACGTCCGTGTCCCAATTCACGTACTGGACCGTGGCCTCGCGTTGCCGGTCCGGATCTTCCCATTCGCTGAAATGCAGCTTGGCAGTCGCGGCGTAGCCGGATCGGTCCCCAAGACAGTGGGCGCATGTGAGGACCTGCTCCCGGGACAGGAGGAAGGCGGTGCCCTGGCGCGGCTGTTCGGCGCCGGGAGGCGTCGCCTCGATGTGCGCGACCGTCTGCTTGAGCCGCTCGATCGTCGTCATGAAGGCTCTCCCGGATGCACCTTGATCGCGCCATCCGGCTTCACCTCGCACAGATCGACGCGGGTCGGTCCGTCCTGGGGGAGCCGGATGTGGCCGTAAAAGGTCTTTAGCTCAGTCCAGTGCGCGATCTTGTTGTCTGCGAGATCCATTATGAATTGCGTGAGCCCTTCCAGCGTCTTCTCGCTCGGCTCCTCCTCGTAGAATTCGGGCGGCAGCCGCATGGTCGGGCACCACGTGCCCGTGTTGACATATCTGCCGTGGGATGGGAGCGCGATCGACTTCGCAAGGTGGGTGTGGCCAAAGAGGACGAACCGCGCGCCGGCGGCTGCGTGCAGCCGTTCTGCGGCGGAAAAGTAAGGCGAATCCTTCGCATCCAGGTCAAAGGTGGTGCCGATGGCCTCGCGCTGCGCGCGCAGGGCGCGCGACAGCAGGCGAGATCTGGTCGCGGCGGCGCCGGCACGCACGGCATCCCATAGGCCCAGTCCCGAGGACAGCCAGGCTGGCACGCCCACCGCAATCTGGCCTGTCCCGGGAGGAACCCGCCCGCGCGGTTCCTGCGGCAGCGTCTCATCAGCCAACCGGCCCGCCTCGTCGAGGATCTCATTGGTCGACCGGAATGTGTGCTCGCGGTTAGGATTGTCGGGCGTGCGCGCCGGCTCCAGCACGGCGCCAGATGCCTCCGTCGCCGGCAATGCAGCGGGCATACCGCTGGCGATGAAAGTCTCCTCGCGCTTGACGCGCCCAAGCTTGCCGCTGGTACGTAGCATTGCAAGCCACAACGGCGCCACCCGTTTCAACTCGAGGACCAGCTTTGGCTCGAGTGCACACAGGATGGGAAGTACCGCTTCGTTCTCTGGCTTCAGAATATCAACGAAAGGGTACCTTCGCTTTAGCGGATTCATGATCGACGCCACGAGCCGCGACCCGGCAGGCGGCTGGAAGGGAAATGGCTCCTCGCCTCGCGAGACGCTCGACCGGTACGCGCGCAATGCGCCATACTCCACCGCGTTCCAGCCGTCGTATCGGTTTCCATGCTCGATCAGGACGTCGCGGATCACATATGCTTCGCCGTCGAAGACGAACTCGACACGCGCCGGACGCCCCCCCGTCAGGGCGCTTGCCAGCGATCGCCGAACCGCGGGGAGCGACAGTTCAATGTCGTGGTTTCCGAGCAGAACGGTCAATTTGTTGCCGAGGCCGACGAATTCCGCCAAGGCGGGAAATACACTCTCCTCTTCCTTGCTGCCCCGGTCGCAATTCTGAATGATGCGTTCGAGCTTCTCGATCGCCTCCGTGGCCTGCTTCGTGAAGGGAACGAACGGCTCCTCGGCAAGAAAATCGATGAGGTCGCCGTTGATAACCAGTTCGATCGTGTCGCCGTCGCCCATGAAGTCAGGTCGAGCCGCCAGGCGACGAATGAGGCGCGCCAGCCGTCGCCGCGATACCGCGGGACACAATTCGAAACCGGGATTCCCATCGGCCGGCGGGCGGCCGCCTAGATGAAGGTCCGAGATCACGATCAGGTGGTGTGTAGGCCCCATTGCCCGTTCATCCTCCCAGAGCCGCGAACAGCGTGGGGGCTCGGCGGCTGGCTAATCTCCATCGAACCGCTCGGATGCGGTGAAACGGCAACCGAGCGGCCTAAACCAATTAATAGTATCGCCAGAGCCTACACCCCAATTTCGTCTTGTGGAAGTGCGACCGCCAGTGGCACAATTTCTCGTTGTCCGACCTCGGCAGGTTAGTCGGATCCCGCGCTGTGTGCAGAGCTCGACGCAACGCGATGCCGGTCCTGAAGGCAACACAGCAACGGCACGCTGACTGGCGTCTATCGCCGATAGTACCGCGAGCTTCGTTGAAGGACCCGTCGCTCTCATCGGGCGGCGGTTTTTCGTCTGAGGTCTCGTGGCCCGGACGCGGTGCAGCACCACTTCGGCGGTGCGACGCAGAGCCGCGGCCCATCTCGCCCGCCCTGCCCGTGTTGCTTTCTGGGTCCCGGCTCTGCGCAGCAATGCTACGCATTGCAGCGCGTCCGGGACACGCGATGCGCACCCTCCCCTTCGTCCACTCCGCGATGACGAATCCGTGGACGACTGGTCACCTCCTCGTCACTTCTGCATGCGACTCCGGGCTTGTAACAAAACCGTCATAGAGCAAAACTAAACGATTGCCGGGGGCCGCGGTCGGCGGCCAAGCCGTTCAAGCCAAGCCGCTTCACCGCGAGGAGATTTTGATGCGCCGTTCACTGCTGTTGCTGTCAGCCGGTCTGACAGTGCTGTCCACCGGACTTGCTTCCGCAGAGAACAACACCCCTCGCAACCTGATCCTGTTCATTCCCGATGGTCTGCGCTCGCTGAAGGTCTCGCCTCAAACGGCCCCCGCGATGGCCGAGGTCCGCGACAAGGGCGTCAACTTCAAGAACTCGCACTCGCTGTTTCCGACTTTCACCATGGCCAACGGCTCGGCGATGTCGACCGGGCATTATCTCGGCGACACCGGCGTGTTCTCCAACACGATCTGGACCAATTACACATCGGTGCCCGCCGGCGACACCGTCGTCCCCTTCATCGAGAACGACGCCGTGCTCGGCGACATCGACGAGCATTTCAAGGGCGACTATCTCAACGAGGAGACGATCCTGAAGATGGCCCGCGACAAGGGGTACAGCACCGCGGCGCTGGGCAAGCACGGGCCGACCTATCAATTCGACCACACCGACAAGCCCGAGAAGCCCGGCCTGCATTCGGTCGTGTTCGACGATGCCACCGGCGGCAAGAACGGCGTGGCGCTGTCGGACGAGGTGAAGGAAGCCCTGACCAAGGCGGGTCTCCCCCTCGCCACGCCCTCGCGCGGCGACAACGGCAAGGCGGGCGACGCCAGGACGCCGGGCACCACGGTCGCCAACGTCGCGCAGCAGGCCTATTTCGCCGACGTCGCCACCAAGGTGCTGCTGCCGATGTTCAAGGCGCGCAACAAGCCGTTCGTGCTGGTGTTCTGGTCGCGCGACCCCGACGGCAGCCAGCACAATACCGGCGACAGCTTCAACCAGATCCTGCCCGGCATCAACGGTCCGACCTCAATGGCCGGCATCAGGAACGCCGACGACAACCTCGCCCAGATCCGCAAGGCGCTCGACGAGCTTGGGCTTGCCGCGAGCACCAACATCATGATCCAGGCCGACCACGGCTTCTCGACCATCTCCAAGGAGAGCAAGACCAGCCCCTCGGCCAAGGTCAGCTACGACGACACGCCGAAGGATTTCCTGCCGATGGGCTTTCTGGCGCTCGACCTTGCCAGGGCGCTCGACCTGCCGCTGTTCGACCCCAACGACAAGAACGCCAAGGTCGACGGCAACAAGCATCCCAAGGCCGGCAACGGCGTGCTGGGCAAGGATCCGGAAAAGCCAGATCTCGTCGTCGCCACCAATGGCGGCTCGGACCTGGTCTACCTGCCCAACAAGGACAAGAAGCTGGCGGCCAAGACGATCAAGGCGCTGCTCGAGCAGGACTACGTCTCCGGCCTGTTCGTCGAGGATTCGCTTGGCCGCTTCCCCGGCACGCTGCCGCTGTCGAGCGTCAATCTGCGCGGCAAGGCGGCGACGCCGACGCCGTCGATCGTCGTCAACTTCCGCTCCTATGCCAGCGATTGCGGCGAGGCGCCGACCAACTGCTCGGTGCAGGTCGCCGACACCGTGCTGCGTCAGGGCCAGGGCATGCATGGCAGCTTCAGCCGCGGCGACACCCATAATTTCATGGCCGCGATCGGGCCGGACTTCAAAGCCGGGTATGTCGACGAGATCCCGGTCAGCAATGCCGATGTCGGCATGACGGCCGCCCACCTCATGGGCCTGCGCGGTTCGCAGAACGGTGGCCTGGTCGGCCGCGTGATGTCGGAGGCGCTGCTCAACGGCATCGTGCCGAAGGCGTACAAGATGGTGGAGCGGTCGAAGAAGAAGTCCGAGAACGGCCTCGAGACCGTGCTCAACGTCCAGCGCGTCGGCAGCCAGCGCTATTTCGACGCCGCCGGCTTCCCCGGCCGCACGCTCGGCCTCGAGCCCGACGCCGGCAAACAAAAAACGGCGGGAAAATAACCCCGCCGCTTCTCTCGCCTTCAATCAGGAGGCGCGTAATTTCTTACATGCCCAAATCTTACATGCCGATGTCGAACACGTTCGGCAATTGGCCCGCCAGCGGCAGCGCGGTGGCGCCCAGGAAGGTCGCCACCATCGCCATCAGGCGACGGTTGTTCTGGCGCTTGCCGCGCATCTGGGCGGCGATCCATTCCAGCATCTCGCTGTTGACCTTCGAGGCGTAGGACGGCGCCCAGCTATCGATGTCGGTGCCCTGCGCGAGCGCGACGCTGCGCGACGGCACCTTCAGGCCCGAAGCGCTTGCGGCGTAATGGGCGACCGCCTTGGCCATCAAATCGTCGAACCGGCCGCCGTCGCTGCGCTCGGTCGCGGCCTCGTTGATCTCGAACAGGATCTCGGCCTCGGCGCGGCTGACCGGCTGGTCGTTCACGGCTGTGGCGGTCAGGATGCGGACGCACCAGGCGGCATCATCGGCATCGAGCGCGCGCGAAAAGTGGACCCTGCCCCTGGTGGTCGGGCCTTCGCCCGTGATCACGCCGTCACGAACGATGGAGAGTGCGTGGGCCGCGGTGTCGCGGCAGGACGGTTCGAGGGACGGCTCAACGGATTTGGGCGCAGCGGCGGACATCGTTCACTTCCAAACTTCTCATGATCGACCAGCATTTCCATGCCGGCGTAAAGGGGTGGTTAAGGATTCGATACGGGGATCGCGACTTTTCTCGATGGTTGCCGATTGGTCGCTGTCAGGACCATTTCGGTTCCGTCAGGCGTCGCGCGAGCGTGATGGGGGTCATAAACGGCTTTATCGGGGCAATCGAGCCCGTGTGGCTCCGGTGGAGATGTTTCGCCACAGCTGCCCCGGTAACAGAAAGATGCTAGGAAATCGGCCCTTCGGAGAAGGAATTCACATTTTACTTGAGCCAGTTCACTTGGGACACGCCAGGCTTTATATTCACCGTGACGGCAGTAGCGATTTTTCAAGTAAATTCAATGCGATGAGGTAGACCCATGACACTTCCGATCGGCGCCACCGCCCCTGACTTCGAAGCCGAGACCACCGAAGGGAAGATCAAGTTCCACGACTGGATCGGCAACAGCTGGGCGCTGCTGTTCTCGCACCCCAAGGACTTCACCCCGGTTTGCACCACCGAGCTCGGCGCGTTGGCAAAACTCAAGCCGGAATTCGACAAGCGCGGCGTCAAGCTGATGGGCCTCTCGGTCGACCCGGTCGACCGCCATGCCAAATGGGCCGACGACATCAAGGAGACGCAAGGCGCGGCGCCCAACTATCCGATGATCGGCGACACCGATTTCAACGTCTCGAAGCTCTACGGCATGCTGCCGGCCTCGACCTCGGGCGATCCCCTCACCCGCACGCCCGCCGACAACCAGACCGTTCGCAACGTCTTCGTCATCGGCCCGGACAAGAAGATCAAGCTGGTGATGGTCTATCCGATGACCACGGGGCGCAACTTCCAGGAGATCCTGCGCTCGATCGACTCGCTGCAGATGACCGCCAAGCACCGCGTCGCTACGCCTGCCGACTGGAAGCAGGGCGAGGACGTCATCATCGCGGGCTCGGTCTCCAATGACGAGGCCAAGACGATCTATCCGCAGGGCTGGAAGGAGCCAAAGCCCTACATCCGGATCGTGCCCCAGCCGAAGTGACTTTTGACGGTTGCCCCTGGCAACCGCAAAAGTCATCCCGGGGCGCGCGAAAGCGCGAACCCGGGATCCCGGGCGTCCGTGACGGTATTTTAGCACCGCACCGGACCACTACCTATTGTGCTACCCGTGAGCGATCCCCCCACCGGTAACGCTGCATGGGGTTGTTTTCGCGAAAAATGATCCGGCCCAAGGCCGATCAGGCGGCGTGCACCCGGTCGAGGAAGCCGTCGACCTCGGCCTTCAGGCTGAGGCTGTCGCCCGACAGCGTCTTGGCGGAGGCGAAGATCCGGCTCGACGTCTCGCCGGTTTCGCTGGCGCCTTTGGCGGCGTGACGGACATTGACGGCGACGTCGGCCGTGCCGGAGGCCGCAGCGCGAACGCTGGCGGCGATGTTCTGGGTGGCGCTGCGCTGCTGCTCGACCGCGGCCGAGATCGAGCCGGCGATGCCGCTGATGCGCTCGATGGTCTGACCGATCCCCTTGACGGCCGCGACCGACTCCTCGGTCGCAAGCTGCATGCTGGCGATCTGGCTCGAAATCTCGTCGGTCGCCTTGGCGGTCTGGCCGGCCAGCGTCTTGACCTCCTGCGCCACCACCGCAAAGCCGCGGCCGGCATCGCCGGCGCGCGCGGCCTCGATGGTCGCATTCAGGGCCAGCAAATTGGTCTGCTCGGCGATCGAGGTGATCAGCTTGACGACGTCGCCGATGCGCGCGCCCGCCTCGGAGAGCTGCGCGATGCGCTGGTCGGTGGCCGCGGCCTGCCGTACCGCTTCGGCGGAGATCTCGTTCGATTCCTGCACCCTGCGGGTGATCTCGGCAATCGACTGGGACAGTTCGTCCGAGGCCGAGGCCGCCGAGCGGACGTGCTCGGAGGCGTCCTCGGAGGCGCCTGCGGACTGCGCCGACAGCTCAGCGGTGGAGCGCGCGGTGTCGGTGAGCTGCTGCGCCGTCCGTTCGAACTCGCCGGAGGAGGTCAGCACCCGCTCGAGGATGCCGCCGACGCTGCCGCGGAACTCTTCGACGAAGTGGCGCAGCTCCGCCTTGCGCTGCTCGGCCGCAGCCGAGGTGGCCGCCGCCTGCTCGCTGCGCATCCGCGCCCGCTCCAGCATGTTGCTCTTGAACACCGCGACCGTGCGCGCGATCTCGCCGATCTCGTCGGCGCGGTCCTCGCAGTCGATCGCGACGTCGCTCTGGCCATTGGCGAGCGCCGTCAGCGAATGCGTGACCGAGGTCAGCGGCCGGGTGACACGGCGGACGATCAGCAGGGAGAGGACCAGGACGAGCAGCGCGGCGAGGCCGGCGGCGAGTGCCATGCTCGAGATCGCCTGCGCCAGCATGCTCTCGAACTGCTCCATCGGGATGCCGACGTAGAGAATGCCGACGACCTTGCGGGATGCGTTCACGACCGGGAAGTACGCCGTCATGAAGGTCTTTCCGAACAGCGTGGCCGGTCCCTTGTAAGCGTCGCCGCGGCGCAGTGCGGCCTGCCCCGGATGGTCGGCCGCAAGCTGGGTGCCGACGGCGCGGTCGCCATTCTCCTTCTTGACGTTGGTCGAGCGGCGGACGAACTGCCCGCTCGCATCGTCGAACACGAACAGCGTCGCATTGCCGCCGACATAGGACACCGCGCGATCGACGATCGAATGATCCTTGAAGCCAGGCATCGCCGGGATCTCGGCCTGCGCGACCGTACCGTTCCGCATCGTGATCTTGGCGTCGGGGACGATCTCGGCAAAGGCCAGCGCCAGCGTGCGCAGGTTGACCTCGATGTCGCGCAGGGCGCGGTCATTGAAGGCGGAGGTGAGCGACCAGTAGCCGGCGCCGACCACGAGCGCCGTATTCATGGCGATCAGCAGCACGGCGCACAGGACCGCTTTGGTCCCCAGCTTGAATTGCGGCAGGAGCTTCGTCATCGAAAACCAGACCTGAATGGAACTATCCCCGGAATTCCCGCATATTGGTGCAATCGGCTTACGGTCGCATTAACGACGGTTCACGCCGCCGCACGCGGCATGGGTTTCCAATTCGTAAACGAGGACAGAATCTGACCCCGCCAAGCCCGCCGCCTGTCATCGTCTGGTTCCGCGACGATCTCCGCCTGTCCGACCATCCCGCCCTCCATGCTGCCGCCAGGACCGGCGCGCCGGTGATCTGTCTCTATGTCCTCGACGACGCAGCCGGCCGGGCACCGGGCGGCGCGGCGCGCTGGTGGCTGGCCCAGTCGCTGCGCGCGCTCGGCGCCGAGATTGTCCGGCGCGGCGGGACGCTGACGCTGCGCCGGGGGCCTGCGGCCAGGGTGATCGCCGACTTGGCGCGCGAAAGCGGCGCCGCGGCCGTCTACTGGAATGGGGTCGCGCAGGCGCCGCATCGGGCCGTCGAGCAGCAGCTCGAAGCGGCGCTGGCCAAGGCCGGTGTCGCCTCGCAAGGTTTCCCCGGCGACTTGCTGGTCCCGCCCGCGGCGGTCCGCAACAAGGAAGGCCGGGGCTTGCGCGTCTTCACGCCGTTCTGGCGGCGGGTGCTGGCGCTCGGCGATCCCTCAAAACCGCTGCCCGCCCCGAAGGCATTGCGCCGCGGCCCCGAGATCGCGAGCGATACGCTGGAGGAATGGAAGCTCGAGCCGGTGAACCCGGACTGGGCGGGCGGCCTTCGCGACACCTGGACGCCCGGCGAGGCTGCCGCCCGCGCGTGCCTGCGCGATTTCCTCAAGACCGTCGCGCGCGGCTATGTCGGCGACCGCGATCGGCCGGACCGGCAGGGCACGTCCGGCCTGTCGCCGCACTTACGGTTCGGCGAGATCAGCCCGCGCCAGGTCTTTCACGCCGCGCGGTTTGCGGCGGCCGAGGACCCCTCGCTCGGGCCCGGCATCGAAAAGTTCCTGACTGAGCTCGGCTGGCGCGAGTTCTGCCGCCACCTGCTCCACGATCATCCCGATCTCGCCGGCGAGAACCTGCAGGCGAATTTCGACGGCTTCCCCTGGCGGTCCGACAGCAAGGCGCTCGCCGCTTGGCAGCGCGGGGAGACCGGCTACCCGATCGTTGACGCCGGCCTGCGCGAACTCTGGCACACCGGCGTGATGCACAACCGGGTGCGGATGGTGGCCGCCTCCTTCCTGGTCAAGCACCTCCTGATCGACTGGCGCCATGGCGAGCGCTGGTTCTGGGACACGCTGGTCGATGCGGATGCCGGCAGCAATCCCGCCAACTGGCAGTGGGTCGCGGGCTGCGGCGCCGATGCCGCGCCCTATTTCCGCGTGTTCAGCCCGGTGCTCCAGGGCGAGAAGTTCGACCCCGACGGAGCCTATGTCCGGCGCTTCGTGCCGGAACTGAAGAGGCTGCCGGCGAAGCTGATCCACCGGCCCTGGGAAGCGACGCCGATCGAACTCGCAAGCGCGGGCGTCGAGCTCGGCAAGACCTATCCAGGGCCGATCGTCGATCATGCGCGTGGGCGCGAGCGCGCCCTCGCCGCCTATGCAAAAATCCGAAAAGGTTGAGCGGTTGCTTTGACACGATTTCGAATCCCGCTATCGTCAACGCTCCATTCAAACCCTGGGGGACGACATGGACGACGACAAGCCCGTAACCGAGCAGGCGATGGAGACGATCACCGCCGCCGTTGAAGCGACCAAGGACGCCGCGGTCAGCACCGTCAAGAAGGTGCGGAAAGCCGCCAAGAAGGTTGCCAAGAAGGTAGCGCCGAAGAAGGCTTCGAAAAAGTCGAAGAAGGCAACCAAGAAGAGCGCGAAGAAGGCCGCCAAGAAGGCGCCCAAGAAAGCAGCGAAGAAAACCGCGAAGAAAGCCGCCAAGAAGAAGAAGGCCAGGCGCTGATCGCCCGGCCAACGCAGGGCCTTCGCGCGCAAATGCCCGGGGGCCTCGCGCTTACCCGCGCCGCTTGGCGGCGCGCCGGCCCGGATGATGCTCGCCTTTGGGATCGCGGAATTCGCTGCGGTGACCCCGCCGGTCCTCGCTGTTGAAGCGCCGCCGCTTCTCAGGCGAGCCGAACGCCTTGACCAGCCGCCTGCCGTTGACCTTCTTGATGACATAGCCTCCCTCGGTCATCGAGAACGGCTCCTTGAGCAATCCCATGTGGTCGAACTTGGTGCCGCGGGGATGCTTGAACGGCTCGAACCAGGACGGATAGACGAAGTTCGACATCGGAAATCCGCTGACCTCGAAAGCGTCTTCCTCGACGGCGTCACAGACCTCATAGGCATATTGGGTATGTCTGTTCTTGTCGGCCCAGAGATTGGCCATGGGGTCGAGCACCATTTCGAACAGCTCGTGCGAGGCTGCCAGGCTGACGGGCTCCTCGCCCAGCGCCTTGAGGAAAATCTTCGAGATCGGCTGGCCGCGATGGGTCAGTTCATGCCGTCCGAGGAAGTTCTTGTGGGTGGCATCGTCGAAATAGACCAGTTGCCAGTCGGTGGGCTTCGGCTTGCGGGTGACGTCCAGATCGATGGGGTAGCCCCAGACCGGCAGGAAATGCGTGTCGTAGCATTTCTGCAGCGCGGCCGTGAGCTTCGCCATCATGCGGTCGCTCATCATCTCTTCTGCGTAATTGATGCAGGCAATGCGGACCGGCTTCATCGACCTGCCGAGCAGCGCACGTCTCTCCTTCTTCATGGAAATCACCCCTGTCTGAAAATGCGGCCACCCTAGCATGAGGGCGCCGCGCACGTCAGGGATGTATTCTGACGCACTAGCCTGCCCGCCTAGAAGCGGCGGTTGACCACAAACACCGCGGCCGCGCACATCGCCATACCGGCGATCGCGAGCGCGTCGAGCCTCTCGCCGAACAGGGCATAGGCCATCAGCGCGGTGACCGCCGGCACGAGATAGAACAGGCTCGCAACCGCGGTCGCGGCGGCGTGGCGGATCAGCCAGTACAAAAGGCCAATCGACCCGATCGAGAGCACCACAGCGAGCCAGCCGACGGCTAGCACGAACTCGGCCGTCCAGTGCACGACGCGATCTTCGAACAGGAAGGCACCGATCGTGAAGAAGATCGCCACCGCCGCATATTGCACGAGATTGCCGGCGCGCCAGTCGATGTGATTGCAGTAGCGACGCTGATACAGCGTTCCGAGGGTGATGCTGACCAGCGAGACGACCGAGGCGAGCCACCCGAGGCCGGCCTCCCCCGTCATGGGGCGATTGTGCAAGATCAGCGCAACGCCGCCAAGGCCGAGCACCAGCCCGCCCCATTGCACCGGCGTCACCTTCTCGCCGAGCCAGCGGTTGGCGATGGTCGAGGTCAGGATCGGCTGCAGGCCCGGAATGAGCGCGGACAGCCCGGCGGGAATCGAATGCGCGATCGCGATCGCGGTGCCGCCGAGATAGAAGCCGTGGACCAGGATGCCGGCGGCCACGCTGTGCGCGAGGCCGACGCGGTCCGGCCATTTCGGCCGCGCGATCGCCGCGATCACCGCCATCAGGGCGACCACCACCGCCATGCGGATGGCGAGATAGGTCAAGGGCTCGGCGTTGTTGATGACGTATTTGGTGCCGATGAAGCCGGTGCTCCAGAGCACGACGAACAGGACCGGCGCCGCGCGCGCGGCAAGGGCGTCTTGATCATGGGTCATTTACCGGCCTCATTGCCCGAGCGGGAGCTGCGCGGCAATGCGAGTTTCCGACCGGCCGATGTGCGCTGGACGAGGAGCAGAGGCCGGGATCAGCCGCTCACCATTCGTCCGGACAGGGGTCGATGATCTTCCAGAGATCGATCCCGTTCTTGATCTTCTTCATGTCGGTGGTGAGCCCGCCGTTGCGGCGGATCCAGTCCTTCACCGTGTCGGGGTAATAGGACATCAGGTCGGAGGTCCCCTCCGCGCTGGTGACCTTGATGCCGAAGGTGAAGGCCTTGTCGTAATAGGCCTGGTGGAAGCCGAGGCTCGCCTTCGGCGTCACGCAGATCTTGTTCATCGGCACGATGCCGAGCACGAGCGTGCAGGCCGAATTGCAGATGCCGTCGATGATGACGCGCTCGCCCTTGTCGCGGATCCGCTTGTACTTGGTCTTGTACTCCTCGACATAGCCGCCATGGTCGCGGGTGATGTGCAGGTCGGCCCGCGCCGGCGCGGCGGCGACGAAGAGCAACAGCAGGCTGAGAAGCGTGATGCGCATGGCAAAGTGACGGTGAAAACCTTGCGAGAACGACCCGGCCTCGAAGAGCACCCCAGCGGCCGGCGGGAATCTTGATCATACTTATGTAGGCAATTCGTTAAGCATCCCGAAAAGGCCAAAAATGGGCAAGCCGGCGGACCGCGCCCCGGCATTTCGGTCACATAAGCCCGGGAATCTGCGGGTCAGTCCCGATTTCCGGCCTCGGGGCGGGTGGCTAGCCGGTCCAAAATCGCTATAACGAACCGACACCAATGCGCGGGTTCCGGAGAATCGAGATGAGCAGGTTCAAGCTTGTTGCCGCGGTTGCTGCCCTGTCGGCCGCAATCCTAGCCCCCAGCCTCGCGGAGGCCCGGGGACATCACCGGTACTATCGCCACTACGTCAACCCGCTGCCCTACCCAATCAGCTACCTGCACAATTACGGCCCCGGCATCGCTCCGGGCACCTTCGCCTATTACGACGGCCCGGCCAACAACCAGTGCTACCAGAGCGCCGCCGCCTATACCGGCCAGGACGGCCGCCGGCACCCCTGCTACTGAGGGTCGCTGGCCGCATCTCGTTATGGGCGGCCGGCTCGTGACGTCAGTCATCGCTTCTCGATTTCCTGGACCGGCAGCGCCCGAATAATTGGCCGCCGGGCCAACGAAAATGTTCATCAGCATTACACATTTCGGCTCCGCCACAATTTGATCGAAACCCCTTCGATAGTCTGTACTGCGTCATCAAAGGAAGACATCATGAAGCTGAAGATTGCCCTCGCCGCCGCGTCCCTGTTCGGTGCCCTCGCGGCCTCGCCGGCGGCCGTGGCCATGCCCATTGCGCCTGCCCCCGCGACGCCGCAGGTCTCCGACGTCGAGCAGATTGCCATGGTCTGCGATGCCTGGGGGCGCTGCGCCTGGCGTCCGAACTACGGATATTATGGCTATTACGGGCCACGCTATTACGGCCCTCGATATTATGGCCCCCGCTACTACGCGCCGCGCCGCTACGGCTACTATGGCTATCGGCGCTGGTGAGGTTTGAAGGGGCCCTTTCGGGCCCCTTCGCATTTGCGGGACCGGCGATCGGGGCGCGCCTGCCACCGGCCTGGAGCGATTCCAAAACTGATCCAGATCAAGGATGAAATCCGCCAAGCCGTCATTCTGCGTCGATGGCCGATTTGATCGTTTTCCGGTGCCCGCAGACGGGCATGAACGTGCAGACGCATCTGGAGAAGCAGGAACGACAGGAAGGTCGGAGCTTCGAGGCCTTCGCCTGTCCGGCTTGCACGCGGGTCCATTTCATCGACCTCGCCTCCGGCCTGCCGATCAGCCGCGAACGCTGACGACCGCTGTCGCTTCGGCGTCGGAGCTTATTGGCAAGCCGGCTGCGGCGGTTGCGACCCCAAATCCTCGGCCGCCTTGCTGCCGCCGCCTTCGATCGAAACCGACGACAGCAGCACTGTCGCCGGGCGATTGTCGCCGCCCGGCAATCGGCCGAGCGCCGAGAAGCTGAATTCGATGCGAGACCTGCCAGGGTTTGCAGGCAGCTCAAGCTCGAAGGGCCCGGGCTCGATATGCTTCACCACGGACTCTCCGCCAGCGACTTTCAGCAAGAGATCGATGCTGTCGAGACCAAGCCCCCTCGGAAACATGCCGCGGAAGACAACCTTGCTGCCCGGGCAGTCATTGGACAGCTCGACGAAGCCCTCGTCGCCGAGCCAGCCATCCTCATAGATACCGGAGAACTGGAGTTTCTCTTTGGCGAGGTCAGCAGGAAAATGGCTGATGCTCGAAGGAGGTGTGGCCGCGCCCTCCTCGTCCGCATCAATCAGACTGATCCCCCGCGCAAACCCGACCATCCGCCGGGGATCGATCGGCACCTCGGTGCCGTACATCTTCATCAAACCATGACGCGGGATTTTGATCGGCTTGGGTTCGGCACCCAGGTCGAGCAGGACATAAGCAACACCGTCTACGACCAGAGGCGACAGTGGAGGTGAAATGACCCGCGCCGCGCCGTGTCCTGATAGCCCGACCTGGACGGGCTGTTCCCCAACGACCGTTGCGGCAGGAAGCTGTGCCTTGCCGTCACCGAGAACCGAGGTTGTGAGGTCGAGTTCGAGCCGCACCGATTTGCTGGGAGAAGATACTCTGAACAGGAGATACCTCCCGACGGCGGCAAAATATCCGCTCGGAAAGAACGTGTCTGCTTCCGTTGCATAGATGCCGGCGATGCCGGACTCCGGCAGGTAGTAGTGACTGCTGAGATTGGAATTCACAAAGATCAGCCGGTTCCGACTAGAATCGGTCCTGTTGAAAATCGATCGGCTGGCGATATCGACAACCAGTTTTCGATACTCAACCGCTGGCTTCCTGGTGACGACGGCAACGCTTCCGAGCTGCGGATAGTCAAACGGCAACTTGGTTGGAACGGGGCTCACACGCCCGACGGCACGCTCGACATATCCACGGATCGCAATTGTGTCGTGGAACGGATTTCGATCAGGAGTGATACCCCATCCAAAAGTTGGACGCGCGATGAAACTCCTCGCGCACCCTGGCGTGGCGCTCAATATCTTGATGACGGGAGGAAGTGGCGTCTCGAAATCGGCATCGCATGGCGCATCCGGACCGCCATCGAGAAATCTGCTCAAGAGCCTTTCCTGCGAGGCATTCCCCATCGAGCTGCCGGCGCCGGGACCATGCTTCAAGGAGGAATCCAGATGCCGAATATCCGTAAGGATGAGTGTCGACAATATTCCGAGATAGACCGGTGCCGCCCAATTCAATCGAAGCCTGGCCAGCACGGCGACGATACAAAACCAGACGAACGCCTGGACGAACATCGCTATCTTGAATATCCCGAAATCACTGCCACGCACGATGAGCAGTAGAATCATCAACAGCAGCCCGGCCGGGACAAATGCGACGCCTTGACGAGCCGCGAGACCAATCAACGTTCCGGCGAGAGCAACTGCCAGCAAGAGGAAGCCAGCCGCTATCGAAAGGGAAAGCCATGGCTCGCTCGGCAGCTCCGCCAGTCGGGAGATCCCGAACAGCACCGCCACGCCACTCGGAACCCGAAAATACGGAAAGATCGACAGTCCGTCGAATACGCCCTGTGCAGAGCTCTGCTGAAACTGGGAGAGGAGGTAGAACGCCGCATCAATCGTGTAGGCGCCGAGGAAAATACAGACGGCCGGGAGAATCGACAGCACTGGCCACGATCGCCTCCAACCCCACTCCTTGTCCAATGCGTGACTGGCGTGGAATAAAACGAACCCCAGGCCGAACAGCGGCACCAATTCGGTGTACAGGAGCAAAAATCCGCTGGAGAGGATCGATACGACGGCAATTCGTCGCGCCGAAGCGAGCTGGTGAAGAGACACGAAAGCGAGGCTCGCCAATGCGCAAGTGAAGGCGAGACCTATCACCTGGGCGATCAGTTGCTGATGTACGGCGTAAACACTCAGAGGTGCCACCGCCGTCAGCACCAGGCCCGCGAGCAACGCCGTACGGGATTTGAACCACGATCTGGCAAGCGCCGCCGCGGCGAAGCAGAGCACGCCATGAAATGCCAGGATCACCGGCATGAACACAAAAAACGGGTTCTTGCCGACGATCGTGCTGACCCACGCAAGCACCAGGTCGCTGCCGGGCCTCCAGGTCTGAACCACGTCTGCGTACCAGTATACGCCCGGATAATTGCGCCCCTCCCGCATGGCCTCGATGGAAGGCTGCTGATAGAAGCCACCATGCAGATAGCGAATGGCTCGCAGGTTGTAGACGCCCCAATCGTCGTTGGCGTTCGCTATCCAGTCGAAGCCGAAATAGAGTGTCGGAAAACCAATCAGGACGACGGCCAACAGCACGACGACCGCGGGCAGCAACTCCGGCGATTTCCAGGGTGGGCGACGCCAACCCGCTATCGTGATGGCGATTGCGGCGAGAACGAGCGCGAGCGGGCGGGCGAAGTCGCTGACCGGCAGTCCGAAAGCGCTGAGCCAAAAGACCGGCAGCACGGTCAGCGCCACGCCGAGTGCAGGCGCGACGAGCAACGCCTTCAGCGGCTCCATGCCCGGCTCGGCGATGGCGATCAACGACCACCCCAGTCCGATCCAGAAGACGAATAGCGCGATGGATAAGGCTAGCGGCGCGAGGGACATGATCTGCGTATAGGGCATGTCAAAACGGCTGTCGACAGACCTCGCGCCGCGCCTCACGCCGCCAGCGACAAGCAGATCACCGTGATGCCGGACGGAAGTTAAAGTCGATAACCCGCCGCTGCGGCGTCATCTGCAAACATCCTCACGGTCTCGAGCGAATAGTCGTCGAGGCTCTTTCCGACCAGCGGCAATTTCCTGAGAATGTCGTTGGTGACCGTGATGACGTGACATCCGATCGCGTCGGCGTGGAAGATGTTCAGGAGCTCACGCGGGCTGGCCCAGATCAGTTCGGAGGCAGGCGCGACCTTCAGCAATTCGACCGCGGCCGCCATCATCGCCACGGGATCCCGGCCTGTATCGGCGACGCGCCCCGCGAACACCGAGACGTAGCTCGGGACAGCCGGGTCGAGAGCGGCGACGACGTCCCGCACCTGGGTCAGGGTCATCAGCGCCGTGATGTTGAGCCTGATCTTGCTGGCGGCGAGCCTCTCGATCAACCTGTAGCTGGTTTCCCGTCTGGTGTTCATGACGGGAATCTTGACGTAGACGTTGTCGCCCCAGCTGGCGATTTCCATCGCCTGCCGCTCCATGTCTGCAAAATCGTCCGATAACACCTCGAACGAGATCGGCCGGTCGGGAATTGCCGCCAGGATGTCGAGCGAGAACTTCCTGTAGTCGCCGATTCCGGCCTTGCGCATCAAGGTCGGGTTGGTGGTCAGGCCCTTGATGTAGGGCTTGGCGTACATCTCCAACATTCCGGCCTTGTCAGCCCCGTCGGCGAATATCTTAACCCGCAGGTCTTCGATTTTCTTCATCTTCGCGCTCATTCTCGATGATCGTCAGAGCTTCCAGGCTCGAAGAAACCCGGTGGTCACAGACCGCGGGCGGCGTCTCGCGATAGGCACGATCGATGAAGATGGTCCGGACGCCTGCTGCCATGCCGGCTTCGACATCGCCGCGTCGATCGCCGATGATGTAGCTGCGGGCGAGATCAACGTCGAACTCCCTGGCTCCGGCCAGCAGCATTCCCGGCCGTGGTTTCCTGCAATCACAATTATCGCCGTTATCATGATAACAGACGAGAATCCGGTCAATCACCGCAAGCTCCCGCCCGATCAGGTCGTTGATCCGCTCGACCGTCTCCTTGCGCGCCGTGCCGCGCGCCACGTCGGGCTGGTTGGTGACGACGATCAGGACGAAGCCGCGATCCTTCAGACGCCGGAGTTGCGTACGCAGCCCCGGGTAGATCACGACGTCTTCCGGCCGGGCCGGAGGAGACGGCTTGCCGTCGCGGATCACCGGACGGTTGAGCACGCCGTCCCGGTCCAGGAAGATGGCCCGTGATGTCATCTGGCCGGGGCCGCCGTCGCCACCGTGGCCTCCCACTTGGTTGGGTTGGCCTTGAGCTTGGGATGGGAGACCAGAAGATGCCAGATCACCGCCTGAAACGCCTCCGAATGCGGAGTGACGTTGTCGGCGTTGACGGTCGGAACGATCACGCAGGCGTCGGCGACCTCAGCCGTATAGCCGCCGTCGCGGCCCACGACGCCCAGCACCCTGGCGCCGATCGACTTCGCATACTGCAAGGCCGTCACCAGGTTCGGACTGATGTTCTTCTCCAGATTGCCGCCGCCGACGGAAAAGACGAACACGGCATCCCTGGCCAGCAACCTGCTGATCTTGAGCCACTCGACGAACACCGACGTCCAGCCCTCGTCGTTGGTGCGGGCCGTCAGCTCAGAAACATTGTCCGTCGGCGCATAGCACTCCATGCCGACAATCTTTCTGAAATCGTTGACCGCGTGAGAGCAGTTTCCAGCGCTGCCGCCGACACCGAGAAAGAAAACGCGTCCACCGTCCGACCTCACCTGCACCAGCAGGTCCGCCATCGCCTCGATCGACGTCGCATCCAGCTTTTCGACGATCTGTATCGTTTCACGCAGATGCTGTTCGACGTAACCCATCACGTGCCCCTGCCCCTGAAATAGTCTGCCGCCTCCGCGAGCCCCTTGCTGGAGCCGATCTCGTAGAACCTCTCATGCACTTCCATACCCGCGAGCCGGCCCGACAGGGAAAGACCATGATAGACGTCTGCCAGATCGAAAGCCCCTTCTGCCCCGTGGTCCATCAGGACGTCGGCCGAGAGGGCTGCAAGCCCATAGTCAATATGGCGCATCTCGGCGATCGGTGCCCGCTTATTATATTCGACGATCTCACCATCCCGGAACAAGACGTTGCTGGTGTCCCATCGACCCGCATTGTGCATCACGGTCATCATTGCCGGCTTGCCACTCTCGAGAAACGTTCGTTCGACGGAGGCAAAATCGATGGGGAGGAAGGAATCGCCGTACAGCACCATGAACCGCGACCCCAGCAGAGGCAGCGCCTGCTTCAGCGCCCCGCCGGTCCCCAGCAACATGGGCCAATCCTGCGAATAGGACACCGACAGGCCGCAAATCGAGCCGTCGCCCACGATACTGGCGACCTGTTCGCCGAGAAAGCCCGTGCACAGAACGACGCTGCCGACTCCCTGCTCACGCAGATAGTCGAGCTGCCGGATGATGAATGGCTTGCCGGCAACGTCCAGCAGGGCCTTCGGGGTCGCTTCGGTCAGGGGACGGAGTCGCGTCGCCAATCCTCCCGCAAGGATGGCCACCGGCAGCTTCATGCCAACACCACCTTCGTTCCCTCGAAGTCGAAACCGAAGCGGACTTCCTGCAACCCGGCGGCGGTCATGACATGACGCAGCCGGTTGCGGTCGCTGGCATAGAACAGCAGGAAACCGCCGCCGCCGGCACCGACCAGCTTGCCGCCGGTCGCGCCGCTCTTCATGCCGAGCTCGTACCACTCGTCAATCTGCGGACTGCTCATGCCGCCCGAGCGGCGCTTCTTGTGTTCCCAATGCTCGTGCATCAGGGCGCCGAAATCGGCCGTCCTTCCGGCTTGCAGCAGCTGCTTGCTTCTCAAACCGAGCTCTTTGACATAGTGCAGATTGGCGATCATCTCCTGGTCATTGCGCTTGGTTCTGGTGTTCTGGTCCTGCAGGATTGATCCGGCCGAGCGCGAGAAGCCGGTGAAGAACAGCAATAGATTGTCCTCGAGGTCGAACCTCGTATCCATCGATATCTGCAGCGGTTCGACGTCGACGCTGTCGTCGGGATTGAACGTGAAGCAGGACAGCCCGCCGCATGCGGCGATATACTGGTCCTGCTTGCCCACGGGCTCGCCGAGGCGGTCGATCTCGATCTCGCAGGCGAGCCTGGCGAGATTCTGCGGATCGACCTGACGCATCCGGTGCATGTAGAGCGCCTTGAGCAGCGCCGTGGTAAAGCTGCCGGAGGATCCAAGGCCGGTCCCTGCGGGAATATCCGCCAGCGTCGTGATCTCGATTTGCGGCGTGTGGAAGCCGAGCATCCTGATTGCCTCGCGGATGATCGGATGCTGAACTTCGTCGACCGCGCTGACCTGCTCGAGCTTCGAATATTTGAGATAGATGCCCTTCTTGAACGGCCGCACGACGTTGACATAGACGTATTTGTCGATGGCTCCCGCGATCAGGAATCCGCCATGCTCGCGATAATACGACGGCAGATCGGTGCCGCCGCCGCCGAGGCTGATGCGCAGTGGGCTACGCGTCGTGATCATGTCCGGATACCTTGTAAATCTTCTCGATGATCTTGAGTGCCTCGATGGCATCGCGCAATCCGGCGGCGGGCTGGCGCTGAAGCCGGATATCCTGCAGAAATTCGCCGAACTCCGTCTCCCAGGAATTGTCCGCCATTGGATATTCCCAGATCGTCGTTTCCGGTGGCCCCATTTCGGGAAGCATCTTGTAATAGGTCAACCGCTCGGTGCCGTAGCTGCCGCCGAGGCCGTTGACGTCGAGCTTGCCGTCTCGCCCGTAGATCTCGAACGAGAACATATTCTTCCATTCGGTGCAGCTTGCGTGCAGGAAGGCGACCTTTCTCTCCGCCGTCTTCAGGAGCAGGAAACCGTTGTCGTCGACCGGCATGTCCCAGAAATAGGTCGCCGCGAAACCGTCGATCTCGGCAAAATCCCCCAGAAACCAGCGAGCGAGGTCGATCAGATGAGGACCCTGGTCGATCAGTTCGCCGCCACCTGACCTCGCCGGGTCCGCGCGCCACTCCCGATCGTATCCCGATCGCCCGCCATGGCCGTAGCGTGCCCGTATGAACATCAGCGGACCGAGCGCGCCAGACGTCACGAGCTGGTGCGCCTTCTGCAGCGCACGGTGATAGCGGTGATTGAACCCGACCCGCACGAGCTTGCCGCCGGCGGCGGCGGCCTCTGCGAGCCCGGCCAGCTCGGCCGCGCGGCGGGCCGCCGGCTTCTCGACCAGAACATGCTTGCCGGCCGCAATCGCGCCGCGGGCCACTTCCGCCAGCGTATCGTGCAAGGTCGCGACGATGACGATCGAGACCGCGGGATCCCGGACCGCTTCCTTCCAGTCCGCCGTGGACTTGCAGCCGGGATGCATGGCCGCAAGCTGCTCGGCCCGCTCGCGGGCGATGTCCGCGCATGTGACGAGGCGCGCACCGCCAAGCGCCTGCGCGCGTTTCCGGCCAATCGCACCGCAACCAATGATCGCTACGCCGACCTCGCCGCTCACCGGTCACCCCATTCCTTGTTTCGATCACGGCCGACAATGCGCCGCAGCGTATAGACGTCGCTGGCATTCAGCTCGTCGAGATGCTGGGGCCAGTCTTCCCAGCGATCCCACTGCGCGGCGATCAATTTGCCGGTGATGCCGTCGCTTTCTGACGATCCGAGGAAGACGCAAAGCCTCGCCCCGATCGCGAGCGGCGTGCCGCCGTCCTGCGCGATCTTCTTCATCCGGTCGAAGAACGCCTGCCCGACCTTCCCCGGCCCCGCCTCGAGAAGCTGGTCCATCATGCGCGTCACCAGGGCACCCGGCGCGATCGCATTGACGTCGATATGATCATCGCGGCATTCCAGCGCGAGCGACTCCGTGAACCTCACGACGCCAGCCTTCGAGGCCGCATAGGCGGTGACCGCCGGCATGGGATTGGCGGCTCCGCCACCCGAGATGTTGATGATCTTGCCATAGCGCTGCGCGCGAAGCAGCGGCATCGCCGCGCGCGAGACATAGACGAGGCCGATCAGGTTGATCCTGACGGCATCGACCCATTCCGTCCAGTCGACGTCCTCGATATTGCCCATCGGGCCGTAGACGCCGGCATTGTTGACCAGAATATCGAGGCGCGGAAATTCGGCGCGGAGCTGGTCGAAGACCCGGTCGACATCTTCGGTCTTGCCGACATCGGCGGCGACGGTGACGATTTGGGCACCCGGAACAAGCAGCGGCGCCAATGCCTGCCGCTCGGCCTCGAGCATCTCGGCGTTGCGCGCACACAGCATCACGCTGGCGCCGTTGGTCACATAATGACGCGCGATCTCGGCCCCCAACCCCTGGCTGGCTCCGGTGATCAGCGCAAAACGGCCGTTGAGCTTCATCGCACCTTGCCCGCAACGATGTAGTCCAGTCCCGTCAGCCCCGACAATTGCTCCGAGGCAAACGCGTTCTGGTCGATCAGCAATGCCCGCTTCATGCTGGGCAGAAGGCTCGCGAATTCGATGTCGCGAAATTCCGGCCACTCCGTCGCAAGCACGACCGCGTCACTGGCGACGAATACCGCGTTGGCGGTACCGGCGATGGCGACCGACGAGGCCAACGGCTCGGGCAGCGCCGAGACCTTGGGATCGAAGACCGTGACCTCGGCGCCGGCGGCCCGGAGCTCCTCGATCAACTCGATGGCCACCGAGCGCCGGATGGAGCTGGTTCCGGCCTTGAAGGCGAGGCCAAGAACGCCGATCTTCCTGCCCGCGAGCGCTCCGAGAGACCGGGTCAGGTGGCGGACGACCCATCGCTTGTGATGTTCATTGCTCTCGAGCACCGCTTTCAGCACCGGCGCCGGGGCGTTGTGACCGGCGGCAACCGCATTCAGGAACTGAACATCGCGCGCCAGCGTACCACCGCCGAAAGCGGCTCCCGCCCTGACATAGGCCTTCTTGCCGATCCGAGGATCGAGCCGCAGCGCAGCCTCGACCTCGCTCATGTCGGCGGCCACGTTTTCGCAGATGCTTGCGATCTCGTTGGTAAAGGCGATGCTGACGGCGAGATACGAATTCAGCGCGTGCTTCACCATCTCGGCCGATTCGACCCGCGTCCACAGCAGCGTGCTGCAGAATTGCTGCAGCACCGGTTCGATCACCTTGCGCGCATCGTTGCTTCGAATTCCTATGACGACGCGTTCAGCTTCGGTGAAAGCCTTGATGGCGCTCCCAAGCCGCAGGTTTTCCGGCGAGCAGGCGAACGATACCCTGCGCGCCCTCGCGACATCAGCGAAATCCCGCTCAAGCCGCGCGATGCTGCCGACCGGAAGCTGGGAGGAGGCCAGAACGACGGCGCCATCCCTCAGATGCGGAAACGCCAGGCGGACTCGATCGAGTACATAGCCGACATCGGCGACGTCATCATCGTCGACCGGCGTGTCGAAACTGACCCACACAAGATCCGCCGATGATACCGCAGTGACGATATCATCGGTGAAATCGAGCGCGCCGCGCTGCACGCCCTGCCTCAACAGCGCGTCGAGTCCCGGCTCGAACAGCGGCGCGGTGCCGGCCCGGAGCTCGGCAGCGGCCTCTGCGGTTTCCGCCAGGCCGATCGTGGCAATG
Organism: Bradyrhizobium diazoefficiens; assembly: GCF_018131015.1. Classification (GTDB taxonomy): domain Bacteria; phylum Pseudomonadota; class Alphaproteobacteria; order Rhizobiales; family Xanthobacteraceae; genus Bradyrhizobium; species Bradyrhizobium diazoefficiens_B. The sequence goes on along the minus strand of NZ_JAFCJJ010000030.1, from coordinate 33,895 downwards.
CCGCGCGAGGCCAGGCATGCGGCGGTGACCGTGCCCAGATGATACAGGCCGTAGACGCAGACTTTCACGGCCGCGCCTCCATCACCCAGGGATTGGCGATCAGATATTCAAGGGTTGCGATCACGCTCGTCTGAATCGACTTCTTGGGCGTCCAGCCCAATGCGCGCATACGGCTGCAATCGAGAAAGATGAACGGGTTGTCGCCGACCCAGCCGCGATCACCGCCGGTATAGGCCAGCTGCGGCTTCAACGCGAGGCGCTCGCAGATCCAGCCGATGGACTGGTTGACCTCGCAGTATTCGTCCTGGCCGAGATTGAAGATATTGACGCGACCGGTGGCGCGCTCGATCGCCAGCAGCATCGCGTCGATGCAGTCCTGAACGTAGAGGTAGGATTTGCGCTGCCTGCCGTTGCCAAGCACTTCCAGGCGGGACGGATCGGCCAGCAGCTTCCGATAGAAGTCCAGGACGTGGCCGTGCGTGTATCGCTCGCCCAATATCGAGACGAAGCGGAAGATGAAGCCCTGGAAGCCGAAGCCTTCGCAATAGGACGAAATCAGGCCTTCGGCTGCAACCTTGGAGTTGCCGTAGAGCGAGGTCTGCACCGGGAACGGCGCGTTCTCCGGCGTCGGAAACAGCGTGGACTCGCCATAGACCGAGCCGGTCGAGGAAAACGCAATCCGCTTGATGCCGCTCGCCCGCATGGCTTCCAGCAAATTGTAGGTCGCGATGGTGTTCTGCTCGAGATCCCTGAACGGATGGTGCGTGCCGAACCGGACATCCGCATTGGCCGCCAGATGAAACACGATGTCGCAACCGGCGATGGACGACCGCAGCAAATCGTCCCCGAGGAGATCCGCCTCGACCAGTTCGAACCGCGGCGACGCCGAAGCCCCTTGCAGGAAGCGGCGCTGGCCGGTCGAAAGATTGTCGTAACCGACGACACTGTGCCCGGCGGCAAGAAGCCGGTCGACCAGGCTGCTGCCGATGAAGCCGGCCGCCCCCGTGACGAAGCATCGCATGGCCGGCATTACAGGGGCTTTCGGGCTGCGTTCCATGCGGGGCAACCGCCTCCGGGCGAAACAGGGGGGAAACTGCGCTCACCCGCGGCCATACGCCACCGCTCTCCAGGCATGACGGCATCCGGCATCATTGCTAAGCCTCGTCAGCCGACCGGCCGAAGGACCCGGAAAAATTCACTTTGCGATCAACGATATACATCGGCCTGCGCTTCGCTTCATCGTAAATGCGACCGATATACTCGCCCACGAAGCCCAACGACAGCAACTGAACCCCCGAGAAAAAGGACACGACCAGGACCGTCGTGGGCAATCCCGGGGTCAGCTCGACACCGATGAGCTTCTGGATCAGGTACCACATTCCAAGCGCAAAACTGATCGCCGCCACCGCGAAGCCGACCATCGACATCATCTGCAGCGGGCGGCTGCTGAAGCCAACCAGGCCATTAAGTCCAATCCGCAGCGACCCCACGAGGCGATTGTAGTTGCCGGTCCCGGCGAAACGCTCGGCGCGGTCGTACAACACAGCCGTCTGCTTGAAGCCGACGAAAGCGACCATGCCGCGCAGAAATCCGTGCGATTCGGATAATCCGCGCAATTCCTCGATGACCCGGCGCGAGATGATGCGGAAATCGCCGGTGTTGCGCGGGATCTCGACATCGCTCAGACGGTTGATAACCGTGTAACCGAAATAGGACACCGCTCGCTTGACGAGCGTTTCGCCTTCGCGGGACGAGCGCATCGCATAGACGACTTCATAGCCTTCCGCCATTTTCGCGTAGAGTTGCTCGATGACTTCCGGCGGATCCTGGAGATCGACGTCGATCACGACGCACTTTTCACCTGTGCAGTTCAATATGCCCGCCATCGTCGCGGCAGGCTGACCGAAACGGCGGGAGAACAGGATGAGCTTCACCGCGGGATTGCGTTCGATCTCGCGCAGGATCACCGCCTCGGTGTCGTCGGGCGACGGATCCAGGGCGAAGATGATTTCGTAGCTGACGCCGAGCCTGGTCACGACCGCCTCGGCACGCTGCAGGAACGGGCCGATGTTGCCGGCCTCCTTGTAGACCGGCACGACGATCGATAATGCGATGCTATCCTTGCTCATGGGGCACTGCAGCAACGAGACTTTCTTATCGAAAACATATGACCTTCTGCCTTCCCTTGAGTGCGGCGATTAGAACGAAGGGGACGCGAGTTCCATCGCAGCCGTGGCCACAGTAACACCTCGGCTGCCATGAGAGTGCTTTCTCTCACGATGCCCAAGGAGGCACAGAAAGTGGCGGAAGCCAACGTAAGTTATTGATTTTGCTGGCGCGCTCGGAAGGATTCGAACCTCCGACCCTCGGAATCGAAATCCGATGCTCTATCCAGCTGAGCTACGAGCGCCTTGGCCCGGGCGTCGGGCCTAGACCGAGAAGCGCCGCGCGCTCGCTGGCAAGCCAGTACGCAGGGCGACCTTCGGATGTGTCCGGATAGCAGAGCGGCGAGACAATAAAAAGCCCTCCCCCGGCCCTGCCGAGGCGGGTCGAGGCCGTGCTTACCAGGTGTTGTTGAACATGCCGAAGTGCGGCTGCTGCGCGACCATCATCGGCCGGCCGTAGGACTGACCGTAGTACTGCGACGCCGGATGTGTCCTGGCAACCCTGCGCTTCGGCTGGGTCTGGGTCGCAGGTATCTGGGCCTGAGGAACCTGAGCCTGGGCTTGAGCCTGAGGCTTGGCATCCGCCTTCCTTGCCGCATCGGTCTTTGCCGTCGGCGTGAACTGGGCAAAGGTCTCGCGCACCCGCGCCTTGGCCGACATCTCCGCCAGAGCCGGCGAGACGCCGTCCTGCGCCGACTGCTGCGGCGCGGCCACGGCGGCCGTCTTCACCGCCGGCGAAGCAATGGTCGGCTGGCTGGTATCGAGCACCACGCGGTCGGGCAAATGCCGATCGGACCGGATCCTGATCGTCGGCTGGTCGTTGCTCGCGGTCGCGCTGGCCTGCGCGGCGGGTGGTGCCGGCCAGACGAAGTCCGCGGCGAACAACAGTGCGAGCAGCGCTCCACCGACGAAAATGAAATAGCGAAAGATGGGCATTGGCATCGCTCCGCCCGCGCATCTGCGCGCAGGCTCTACGCCTTAACAGGCGATCCTCTCATTGGTTCCTGCCGCCGCCATTCGGTTCAAATCGCACCCCAAGTTTTTGACGCGAGGCGGTGGCGTAACTTTCCGCTAAGCACGGCGCCAGGCTTTAGGCACGTCGCGCGGTCACCAGCGAGCATTTCGCCTGATCGGCGTTGACGTTGACGAAGCCGACCGGAACGCGAGCAAAGGTCTTGCGGCTCTTCATGCTCACGGTATCGGCGAACACGCGGCTGCGGTCGGTCAGATGACTGCCATCGCGCCGGGCAAAGGCGCAGACGATTTCGACGTCCTTTACGGCAAAGTCGTTGTCATTTCGGAGCGTGAAGGTCACCAGCGCCTTCGAGCCGAGCCCGCCGCGCCGCCACGTCTGGGACGAGATCTTCAGCCGGTCGAGCCCGGCCGGTTCCGCTGCCGGCCCTTGGGACTGGACAGAGGTTTCACGCACAGGATCGACCGTCGCCAGCGCCAGTGTCGCCGGTTCGGTCTGCACGATGTTGCCTTCGGAGGGCGGTATCAGCACCCAGACGGCGCAACCGACCACCGTCGCAGCCAAGATCCACAGCATGCCACGCTTGAACCAGATACCGGGCGCAGGGCCGGACCGTGGCAGGACCTCGCCGTTCCCGACGAAGCTTCCCGATCCGATCCCGCCAGACCCTGCGTTCATGGCTGCGTCACCACATGCCGGCCCGCGCGCCTGCCAGCGTCCATCGCCTCGTCATGCGGCAGCGATGCGGCCGTTCTGCGGCCGCGCGGCCGTTCGCCTCTTGCTCAATCCGCGAGGCGAACTTTGGTTCCCGCGGGCGTGCGAATCGGGGGTAAGAGACATCGACAAGGCACTTAGGTAAGAGACACTTGGGTAACAGATTTGGGTCGCGGCCCCGCAAGGAGTTCATCAACATGCCAGTCGTCACTTGGGACCATGTTCACCTGCGCAGCCCCGATCCGGAGGCGACCGCAGCCTGGCTGCGGGACATCCTCGGCGGCGAGATCGTGCGCGCGCCCGGACGGATCGACGTCAACCTTGGCGGTGCAAGGATCTTCATCGCACCGCTGGAGGGCGACAACGCCGTCAACCCGCCGCCCCCGCACCCGCATCAGGGCCTCGACCATTTCGGCCTGGCCGTGAAGGACATCGACGCGGTCGCGGCCGAGATCAAGGCCAAGGGCGTGACCTTCACGCGCGAGCCGACCACGATCCGGCCCGGCGTGCGCATCTGCTTCATCAGGGGGCCCGAAGGCATCTCGATCGAATTGCTCGAGCGCGACAAGAAGTATGCCTGACGCGGCACGGCCGTGCCGGGCCTCGGCTGGTCCAGCCGTGCTGCTGCGCGCTTACGTCATGCTGCCGGGCATAAAGCAGCGGATGGTGACGCCCATGTAGCCGTAGATCGGCCATACCATGGTCCGGCCCACGCGATTTGGCTCGGAGATGACGGCTTCCTCGGGCACGTCGATCCACACGAACTCCTGCTGCTGGTCTTCCAGCACGTAGCCACGGCGCGGGACGCGGACGCGATAGTGTCCGTCCCTGCTTTCCCAGTCGGTATCGGAGAGCGCCGAGCCGTCGGCATCGGAGCAGCATGGCCCCTTGCCGCTGCGCAGACCGTCGAACCAGGCCTTCAACTCGGCATTGGTATTGACGAACTGACCGCGGTCGCGCGCGTACCCGAAGGGGGTGGCGAGCGCGATCAGGGCCAAGGCACAAGCCACCGTCGCTCCGCCTGGCCAGCGCACCGCGTTGGCATCTTGCCGTCGTTCTTTTTCGAAATGGGTGGGACGCGCACTGTACGGTCGCGGCTCATGGCCGCCGGAAGCGATCCAGTTGGTCACGTTGCTCTTGCTCCAGCACCCCGCGGCCCGTGCCACAAGGGCTATGCATTTCGCGGGCCAACTCGATGTCGCGACTTCTGTGTCGCCGCAGGCGGCGGGTGTCACGCCCGCGTCACAAACAAGGGCGGGACAATTGCGGAGCGGGATATCGCGCCGGCTTGCCGGCCGGCAAAACTGCCGCGTTGCGCGCCGGAACGCGCTTTGGCATAAAAGAGGACCGGTTACGCCGTTGGGCGATGGCGGCCGGGCTGCGGGACGTTATGATGAACGGCCTCTATTCGATTCACGTGACGCTGCTCGATGGTCGAGTCGGCAAGGGCAGCGGCGTGATTCTTTTCCGCGACGGCAAGATTCTCGGCGGCGATGCCTATCTCTATTATACCGGCAGCTACAAGGTGAAGGACAACACCTTCAAGGGCGAGGTGCTGGTGCAGCGGCACACCACCCCGCGCGGCAACGACAATCCGTTGTTCGGCGGTCCGGCGCCGGTTGGCATCGGCGTCAGCGGCACCTTCACCGATACGCGCGCGGAGATGACGGGAACGGCCCTCGTCGGCAAGGCCAGCCAGATTTTTGGCGCCACCCTGCACAAGCTTGCCGAGGCGGATTAGAGCGTTATTCCGCCGCCTGTTCGAGCGGCGCCACGCGCGGCAGGATGATCTGGATCCGCGTGCCGCCACCCGGCTCGGAATCGAGGTCGAGCCGCCCGCCCAGCCGGTTGGTGACGATGCTGTAGACGATGTGCAGGCCGAGGCCGGTACCGCCCTGGTCGCGCCGCGTCGTGAAGAATGGATCGAAGGCGCGGCGGCGCACGTCGAGACTCATGCCGCAGCCATTGTCCGAGACGATAATCTCGACATTGTCCTTGCCGGACTCGCGCACCTGGATGTCGATGATGCCGGGCCGTCCCTCCGGGAAGGCGTGCGCCACCGCGTTGAGAAACAGGTTGGTCAGCACCTGGCCGTACGGGCCGGGATAGCTGTTCATGGTCAGATTGGGCTGGCACTCGACGTTGAGCGTCAGGTTCTGCTTGCGCAGGCCCGGCCGCAGGCTCATCACCACCTGCTCGGTCAGGTCGGCGAGATCGAAGATGCGCTGATCCGAATAATTGCGGTCGGCGGCGACCTGCTTGAACGACTGGATCAGCTCGGCCGCACGGTTGAGATTGGACACGAGCTGCGCGGACGCATCGCGGCTGGTGTAGAGGAAGTCGTTGAGCGTCGAGCGACGCAGCTCGCCACGCTCGACCTCGGCACTGAACATCGCGGTCTTGCGCTCGAGCGCGGACGCAACCGTCAGGCTGATGCCGACGGGGTTGTTGACCTCGTGGGCGACGCCGGCGACGAGCCGGCCGAGTGCGGCGAGCTTCTCCGCCTCGATCAGCGAAGCCTGGGTCTCGCGCAAGTTGCGCAGCGCGGTCTCGGCGGCGTCCTTGGCCTTCCGCATCTCCTGCTCGCCGCGCTTGCGCTCGCCGATGTCGAGCGCCACCGTGACGATCCGCTCGATTTCGCCGGCGGCATCGAGCAGCGGCAGCTTGTTGACGAGCCATTGCCGCATGTTGCCGGAGGCGTCCTTGTACTCCTCCTCGTAGAAGCCGAGGCCCTTGCGCAGCTTGAGCACGCGCCTGTCGTTCTCGTCGGTCTTGGCCGCGCCGTAGCGCGACATCAGGTCGGCGGTGGTGCGCCCGATGGCTTCGCTCGGCTCGATGCCGAAGATGCCCGCCATGTAGCGGTTCATCAGCACATAGCGCAGGTCGCGGTCCTTGACGTTGATGACCGCCGGCACGGTGTCGATGACCTGCTGGAGCAGGCGCCGGCCTTCGGCGATGGCATCTTCCGCCCGCTTCTGGTCGGTAATGTCGCGCAGCGTGCCCTCATAGCGGACGATGCCGCCCTGCTCGTCGCGCACCGCGGTCGCGCTGTCGGACAGCCACAGGATGTTGCCGCTGCGCTGGCGCACCTGGTATTCGAACTCGCGGACCATCCCGTCGCGGTTCATCAGCCGCTGATACTCCTCACGCGCCTCGGGATGAACGTAGATCGTGTGGGCGATGTCGTTGATGCTGTCGATGAGATGCTGCGGGCTGTCATAGCCCATCATCCGCGCCAGCGCCGGATTGGCGTTGACGAGGTCGCCGGCCGGCGTCGTCACGTAGATGCCGTCGATCGAGCCCTCGAACAGCTTTCGGTAGCTTTCCTCGGCGAGGCGCTGCTCGGTGAGCGCACGCACCGCCGCCTCCCGCGCCGTGTCGGCCTCCTCCAGCGCGCGGCGGAACACTTCGGCGGCGCGGGCAATATCACCGATCTCGTTGCCGAGGTCGGCCGACGGGATCGAGGTATTCTTCTCGCCCGCCGCCAGCGCGCGAATGGACCTTGCGATCTGGGCCAGCGGACGCACGGTCCGCCGCACCACGAACCATGCCGCGGCGATGCCGATCAGGACGCCGATGGTGCCGAGCACGATGCTCTGCCACCGCGCTTCGGTCAGGGTGCGGGCGAAGTCGCGCGACAGCACGTGGCCACGCCGTGCGCTGACCTCGCGCAGCAGTTCGGTGACGCGCCCGATCAGCCGGCCCTCGGTGCCGAGCACCTCGCGGTCGATATCGGCGATCTGCCGCTCCCGGACCGCCACGGCGACGATGGCCGCGGCATATTCGCTCACGGCCGCCTTCACCCCGCTGTCGGCGATGTCCATCGTCCGCATGCCCTGCGCGGCCTGCTCGGCCGCGGAGGGGTTGCGCGCGAGCAGCCCGAGCGCGATCCGGCTCTGCGCCTCCGACAGGCGCGAGGCGAGCTCGCGGTCCGCGGTGCCGGCGACCGCCGCGTCGAACCGGTCGCGCAGCGGCGGCAGGCCGGCCAGCAGCAGGGCACGCCGGTCGATCAGGGTGGAGATTCGTTCCAGGCCGCTGCGATAGGTCGCGAGCCGCTCGGTGACCCCGTCGATCATGTCCTGCTGCTCGGGCGCGAGCTCAAGGCGGGTCTTCTTCAGGATATCGCTGAGGGTGGCCGCCGCCTCGCCCACCTGCTTGAACTGGATGCCGGCGCCGGGATCGGTGACGAAATCGCGCGCCGCCAGCCGCAGCTCGTTCATGCGGCGGTCGATGTCCTCGGCGAGGTCGCCGACGCTCTGCAACCGCTGCAACTCGGCAAAGGTGGTGTCGATGTGCCGGATCGCGATCACGCTCGCGGTCGAGGTGACGATGATCACCGCCAGCACCAGGATGAAGCTGCCGAAAGTGAGCTGGCCGATGGAGAGCGAAAAGGTTCGCTTTTTCTCGTGAGGCGGCGTCAATTCGGCGGACATTGGTGTCTGAGGGACCGGGCTACTGGAGGCCCAATATACGACGTAATGCACCCCGGGGGGAACATGCCACGGGCCGCCGAATATCCTTAATATGAAGGGCCCGCCGCCTCCGTCCCCCGATTATGACATTCTGGCGCTGGCTGGCCTGCGGGCCGGGATGGTCATGGCGGCGACGCCAACGACGACGCAGGCAAGGCCGAGCCAGGCGGTGCGGCTCAGGGTTTCGCCGAGGAAGGCGACGCTGATGGCGACCCCGATCGGCACGCGGAGATAGGCCTGCGCGGTGGTGCCGACCGAGCCCAGGGTCTGGATCAGGCGGAAATAGATCGCAAAGGCGGCGGCCGTCGAAAACACTGCGAGCGCGAGCAGCGCCAGCACCGAACTCTGCGAGGGCGAGAGCGTCCAGGGCTGCTCGATCACCAGCGAGGCCGGGATCAGGACGGCGGCGCCCGCCAGCAGCGAGCCGGCCGCCGGTGCCATCGGGTCGAGCCCCCCAAAGCTCCGGCCGAAGATCGCGGCGCAGGCATAGCAGATTGTGGCGGCGACGATCGCGGCTTCCGCGACGAGGCCGCTGCCGAGGCCATGGAAGGCGTCGACGCCGACGATCAAGCAGATGCCGGCCATTCCGGCGACCACGCCGAACAGTTTTCGCGGTGTCGTCGTCTCGTGGCGGGTGACGATGGCCGTGAGCAGGAAGGTGAAGATCGGCGCGGCCGAATTGAGGATGGTGGCGAGCGCCGCATCGACATGGCGCTCGCCCCAGGCGATCAGTGTCCAGGGGATGACGCTGTTGAGCACGGCCTGGAACGCGAAGCGCTGCCAGGTCGCGGCGTCCGTCGGCATGTTGACGCCCCGCGCCCGCATCACGATCAGCAGCAGGACGCCCGCAAGGGCCGTCCGCGCGGCGATCAGGGTGAGCGGCGGGATGGTGGCGACGCCGAGCTTGATGAAGGTGTAGGAGCCGCCCCACAGCGTTGCGAGCGCGACCAGCAGCGCCAGCTCGATGACGATGTTCGACTCCTGCCGGCTATCCATGGCGACCGTTCCGTCCGGTTCAATGGACGGAACATAGCCCTGCCCTGGGCGCAATAGTTCGACGCGGATCGAAGCGTGTCAGCCGGCCTGGCTGACCTCGAACACCTCGCCGTCATAGCCGGCTTCGCGGGGAATGCGGAGCTGGCGGCCGGTCTCGGTCTTGGTCATGACCGGCATCACCGTGACGATGGACATGCCGCTTGCATGGTCGAGCGCGGACTTGACGGTCGGCTGCTTCGCCAACCGGATCAGGTTGCGCGTGGTCGGAAACGGCAGCTTGAAGCGGCCGCTGTCGCCGCCCTCCACCGCCTCGCGCGCCGACAGCCAGATCGAGTCGGTCGACTCCCGACCGTCATGGGCGCCGAGCTGGTCGGGCGGCGCGGCAGCGAGGAAAAACCAGGTATCGAACCGCTTCGGCATGCCCTCGGGCGTGATCCAGTGCGCGTACGGCACCAGCGTGTCGAGCGCGAGCTGGAGGCCGTTGTCGGCAAGAATGGTGAGGAAGCTGATCTTGTGTTCGTTGAGCGCAACGCGATGCGCATCCGCGATCTCGCCGGCGCGCCTGGCGTCGATTGGCGTGCCCGTCCCCTTCGACCGCGCCAGCAGGATTCCGCTTTCCTCAAAGGTCTCGCGGATCGCGGCGATACGAAAGCCGCGCTCCGCTTCGCTCAAGGCCTCGCCGCCCGAATAGAGGTCGGAGCGCGCGACGATCTCCTTGTCGCCGGCATCGACGCTGCCACCCGGGAACACCAGCGCGCCCGAGTTGAACTCGATCTGGTGATGGCGGACCATCATGAAGACTTCCACCTCGTTCGCGCCATCGCGGAGCAGGAGGATCGTCGAAGCGGGGCGTGATGCGGCGGTCTCGGGCATGCAATTAACCTGCGGCGCTCGATTGCGGTTGGAGGTTGGCGCGCTTGTCGACGCGGGCGACGCGCGACAGGAGGTAGTCGACCTCCGCCTTGGCCGCCGGCGTGATGGTCGCGCCGGGCTTGCGCTGGGCGCTGGAGGCGATGATGCCGCGCTTCTGCAGCACGTGCTTGCGCACGGCAAGGCCGGCGCCGGGCTGCTGCTCGTAGCGGATCAGCGGCAGATGGGCGTCGAACAGATCATGCGCGGCATCGCGCTTGCCCGCCTTCGACAGCCGCACGACGTCGATCAAAAGCTCGGGGAAGGCGTAGCCGGTCATGGCGCCGTCGGCGCCGCGCTCCATCTCGAAGTCGAGGAAGAGCCCGCCATTGCCGCAGAGGATCGAGAGCGGCCGCAGCGAGCCGTCCTTCTGGAAGCCGCGCAGGGTCGAGATCTTCTCCAGGCCCGGCCAGTCCTCGTGCTTGAGCATCACGCAGTTCGGATTGTCCATGACGATCTTGCGGATCACCGCGGGCGTGAACACCACCGACAGCGTCAGCGGATAGTCCTGCAGCACCCAAGGCACGTCGGGCCCGATCGCCTCGGCCGCCTGCTTGAAATAGCCGATGATCTGGTCGTCGGTGCGAAGCGAGGGCGGCGGCGCGATCATGACGCCGGCCGCGCCCGCGTCCATCGAGGCCTTCGCCAGGGAACGCATGGTGGCAAAGCCCGGCGCGGAGACGCCGACGATCACCTGCAGCTTCTTCGCGCGCTTGACGAAGCGTAGCGCGACCTGCTCGGCCTCGGCCGCGTCGAGCTTCGGCGCCTCGCCGAGGATGCCCAGCACCGTGACGCCGTCGCAGCCGACCTCCTCGTAGAAATCGGTCAGGCGATCGATCGAGCGCTCGTCGATCCGGCCGTCATCGTGGAACGGCGTCGGCGCGATTGCGAAGGTGCCCTTGGCGTCGGCGGTGAGTTTCATCGTCTTTTCACTTTCTACGTCATTCCGGGGCGCGCACAGCGCGAACCCGGAATCTTGAGGTTTATCAGAATCTCCGCGCGCCCATCTTGATCTGCTCCTCGGAGAAGAAGATCTCCCTGGCGTGATCGACGATGTCGTGGGCGTTCCAGCCCGTGTGCGGCGGTTTCCAGCCTTCCATCTCCATCATCCGCATTTCGCGCACGCCGCGGGGCCCGGATACGCCCAGCACCTTGCCGGTCTGGTCGCCCGACAAATCGCTGACCATGTATAGCACGGCCGGCGCGATGCCGTCCGGCCCCAGCGCCGCGCCGGGGTTCTCCTTGTAGCGGGGCAGGTCTGCGGTCATGCGGGTCAGGGCGCCCGGGGCGAGCGTCCAGATCCGGATGTTGTACTTGCGGCCCTCGATCGCCAGCACGTTGGACAGGCCCCAGATACCGCCCTTGGCCGCGCCGTAATTGGTCTGGCCGAAATTGCCGATCAGGCCGGAGGTCGAGGACGTATTGACGATGACGCCGCCGCCGTTTTCCCGCATCCAGCGAAACACCGGCATGGTGCAACAAAAGGTTCCCTTCAGGTGGACCTTGATGACCTTGTCCCAGTCCGATTCGCTGGCCTTGGCGAAGGTCTGGTCGCGCAAAATGCCGGCGTTGTTGACGAGGATGTCGGCGCGGCCAAAATGCTTGATGGCGTCGTCGAACACCGACTGGCCGCCCTCCATGGTCGAGATGTCGGCGCCGTTGGCAACCGCCTTGCCGCCCTCGGCCTTGATCGCGTCCACGACCTGCTGCGCCATGGACTTGTCGGCGCCGGAGCCGTCGCGGGGCCCGCCGAGGTCGTTGACGACGACAGAGGCCCCTTCCCGCGCGAACAGCTTTGCGTAGGCCTCACCGAGCCCCCCGCCCGCGCCGGTGATCAGCGCAACCTTGCCGTCGAGTAGTCCCATGGTGGCTTCTCCCTGATCTTGCTTTCTCGTGTCCCGGACGCGATGCAGCGTGAAACGCTGCGTCGCAGAGCCGGGACCCAGCTCTCGATTACGGCACTCTCTGGGCCCCGGCTCTGCAGCGCACCGCTTAAGGAGCGCTGCGCTGCGTCCGGGGCACGAGAGCTAACCCAGCACCGTCTTGCCGTTCTTGATCACGGTGACGCCGCGCGACTTCACCTTGGCTTCGAACGAGATCACGTTGCCATCCTTCCAGAGGTCCATGGTCACGGTCTCGCCGGGATAGACCGGCGAGGAGAACCGCGCGACGTGCTGGCGGAAAGCGCTTGCGTCGTAGTCGGCGTAGGTCTGCAGCACCCCGCGGCAGGTGATGCCGTAGGTGCACATGCCGTGCAGGATCGGGCGCGGGAAGCCGGCCTTCTTGGCGAACTCGGGATCGCTGTGCAGCGGGTTCCGGTCACCGCAGAGGCGATAGACCAGCGCCTGGTCTGGGCGCGTGACGATGTCGATGGTCCTGTCGGGCGCGCGCGAGGGAATCCCGTGCGGATCGGGCTGGGTCAGGCTCGGCCCGCCAAAGCCGCCGTCGCCGCGGGCGAAGCGCGAGGCGACAAGGGTCGCGAGCTTCTCGCCCTTCTCGTTCTTCAGCACGGTCTGATGCGCGATGACGACGCCCTTGTCTTTGCCCTTGTCGTAGACCTCGAGCACCGAGGAATCGGCGGTGATGTGCGCGGCCACCGGCAGCGGCTGGTGGAAGGTGATGTCGCGCTCGCCGTCCACCACCATGACGCGGTTGAGGTTCATCTCGCCCGGCCCGGAGCCCCAGGCCGCGACGGATGCAAAGGTCGGCACCACCTTCAGCGGCCGCGGCGTGAACGTGCCCTCGTTGACGAAGGCGAGTTCCTTTTCATCCATCGGATCGGCGCCGAGGCCGATGCCATAGGCGTAGAGCATCACCTCGCGATCGGTGTAGGCGTATTTCTGGCCGATGTTCTTCAGGCCCTTGAGCTCTTCGTATCTGGCGGACATTTTACTGGTTTCCTCCCCGAATGTCTTCGGCACCGCCAGTTGAAGAGCCCTCTCCCCTTGTGGGAGAGGGCAGCGAGGACGGTGCGGCAAACTCAATTGGGTGAGGGGTTGTCTCCTCAGCAAAAAGTTTCTCTGTGGAGCGATACCCCTCATCCGGCGCTTCGCGCCACCTTCCCCCACAAGGGGGGAAGGAAGAAAGAATTACACTGGCGTGAAGAACGGCAGCGGGGCGCCGTCGGTCGGCTTCCACACCACCTTCACCTTCTGACCGATCTTGAGCTTCTCGAGATCGCAGTCGACGAAGTTGGTCTGCAGCGACGGGCCTTCCTTCAGCGTGACGTAGCCGATCGCGTAAGGACCGGTCGGCGACTTCCGCATCAGGCTGTAGGTGTAGATCGTGGCCTCGCCCGAGGACTCCTCCCACACCGTCTTGTCGGAATTGCAGAACGGGCAGATCGAGCGCGGGAAGTAATGCGCCTCGCCGCAGGCGGTGCAGCGCTTGATCATGAACTTGCCCTGCTTGGCGGCTTCCCAGAACGGCGCCGTTTCCGGGTTCGTCACCGGGGCCGGATATTTCTTTGCATCTACCATCACACGCGCTCCAGAATGGCCGTCGAGGCCGCGTGGCGAACACCCAGAAGGCCGCCGGTGCCGTGGGCGATGGCGAGATCGCAATTCTTGACCTGCACCTTCGGATGCGCCTCGCCGCGCAACTGCCTGACGGCCTCGATGATCTTGGTCATGCCGCCGCGGTTGACGGGATGGTTGCTGCAGAGGCCGCCGCCATCGGTGTTGAACGGCAGCTTGCCGACGCCCGAGATCAGATTGCCGTCGGCGACGAACTTGCCGCCCTCGCCTTTCTTGCAGAAGCCGAGGTCCTCGAGCTGCATCAGGACCGTGATGGTGAAGCTGTCGTAGATCGAGGCGTACTTCATGTCCTTCGGCGTGACGCCGGCTTCCTCGAACGCGCGCGGGCCGGACCACACGCCGGCCGAGTACGTGAGATCGAGATCCTTGCCGCCGCGCGGACCCTTGTGGGCTTCGCCATGGCCGATCAGGCGCACCAGAGGCTTCTTCAGGCTCTTGGCGATCTCGGGCGTGGTGACGATCAGCGCGCCGCCGCCGTCGGAGACGACGCAGCAATCCATGCGATGCAGCGGATCGGAGATCAGCGGCGAGTTGATGACGTCCTCGACGGTGACGACGTCCTTCAGCATCGCATGCGGATTGTATTGCGCGTGGTGGGATGCCGCGACCTTGATCCAGGCGAGCTGTTCGCTCGTGGTGCCATAGTCGTGCATGTGGCGCATGGCACACATGCCATAGGCATTGTGGGTGGTCGCGCCGTACGCGGCCTCGAAATCGAGCTCGGCGCCGGCCGCGCGCGGCGGCATCACGCCGGTGCGCGGCTTGCCGGCGAGCGTGATCAGCGCGATGGAACACTTGCCCGCCGCGATCGCTTCGGCCGCGTGGCCGAGATGGATGATGTAGGAACAGCCGCCGGTGTCGGTGGAATCGACGTGGCGGAGCTTTTTGGTGTTCAGACCGAGATAATCGGTCATCTGCCAGAGGCCGCCCGGGGCGTCACCGGCGCAGAAATAGCCGTCGATGTCGTCCTTGCTGATCCCGGCATCCTCGATCGCGCCCTTGGCGACTTCGGCGTGGAGCTGGGCGGTGGATTTGTCCGGCGCATGCCGGGTCGGGTGTTCGTAGATCCCGGCAATGTAGGCCTTGCCCTTGATGGTCAAAACAGAGGTCTCCGCTCGCGTTTCTTCTTCGCTCGTTTTTCTGAACCGCACCGGGCTGATTGGCAAGCGCGGAAATATTCCGTCGCGCGAGAGGGGCAGCGGGTCGGCGCAAATGGGGCCGATGCTCTCGTGCCCCGGACGCAGCGCAGCGCTTCTTCAGCGGTGCGCTGCAGAGCCGGGGCCCATGTCGCAATGCGTACGCGGCTGCATGGGTCCCGGCTCTGCGCAGCAACGCTAAAGCGTTGCAGCGCGTCCGGGACACGAGAGCCTTGAAGACACACCATCGCATCCTCGCGGCGCATTCCGCCCGAGCTTTGCTTCCGTCTTGCTCCGCTGTCGGAAACGGAGGGCGCAGGGAAGACCGGGTGCCGGCTCGGCACCCACGGTCCGCTGTGCGCGAATGCGCGAAGAACAGATGCACAGCGGCATACAGGTGCGGCCCAACAACCGGCCTTCCCTGCGCAGTGGTCTTACGGCTTATGTCGCGCTCTCCCCGGGGAGCGATGCACTATTGCCCCCGTCGCCTTGCGGATGGCTGACGCGGCGAACCCGGTCGGGTCGCCGCCTCACCGCAAGACTTGACGCACAGACTCCGGGCGTCAGGACCACACGTCTATATTTTGAGACTTGTTGAGACCTATTGAGACTGAGAAAACGCTTTGAAAATAGGGGTTTTCTTCTACCCTCTTGATCGGCTTCAGCGCGCGTTTTGCCAAATCTAGGGCCGGGACCTTCGCCATCGGTTGGCACCAGAGCGAAGGCCCGGTCCATGGTCCCAAACCTTTGGAGCTGAAACCATGACGGACACTAGCACGACCACCAAGGCCGCCGCCACCAAGCGCGAGCGTAGCAGCGTCATCCTGACCGACCGCATGTGCGAGCGGCGGGTGACCAAGCGAACCAAAATCTACGACCGCAAATGCCCCGGCCTGTACGCCTCCCTGACGGTCGCGGGTACTACGACCCTCAGCGTCAAGTTCACCGACGCGGAGACCGGCAAGCAGCGCTCCGGCTGGCTCGGGGTCTACAACTCGGAGACCTTCACCGTCGAGCAAGCCCGCGCCAAGGTCTACAGCCTTCGCGGCACAGGCGCTGCGGCCATGGCCGAAACCTTCCGCGACCGGAAGGCACAACAGGCCCGGCGCGGGAAGACGGTGGACGAGATCATCGACGAGCGCATCGCGTGGATGAAGACGCCGGTCAGGAAGCCGGACGGGGAGATGCGGCCCCGGCTGGAGGCATGGGAGAACACCGCCAGCCACCTGAACAGATTCCTTCGGCCGGGCCTCGGCAAGAAACTGGCCATGGAGGTCACCAAACACGACATCGCTACACGGTCGAATGACATCGTTGCAGGCAAGTTCGGCAAGCCCTCCGTCAGCAACGCCCGGCATATGCGTAAGGCCGCTTCAGGCCTGTTCAACTGGGCGGCGGAAGCGGGCCGCGACTACGTGACCGCCAGCCCGTGCGTCAACCTGCCGAAGCTCGACCCGGAGCACCCGCGCACGCGCGTCCTGTCCGAGGACGAGATCCGGATTTTCTGGCATGGGCTGGACCGCGCCGACATGCCGTGGGACCGCCGCACCCGCCTCGCGTTGAAATTCGAGCTGGTGACGATGCTGCGGTCGAGCGAACTGCTCAGGGCGCATCGGGACGAGTTGTTTGACCTCAACGGCGAGCATCCTCGTTTTGACGTGCCGCTGAAGCGGGTGAAGAAACGCCGGGTGATTCAGCAGCCGCTGTCCGACCTCGCGCTCGAGATTATCCGGGAAGCGTTCGCCTCCGAAGATCAGCAGTTCGTCTTCGAAAGCCCGGTGTATAAGGGCCAGCCGATCCACCGCAAGGCGATGGCGGCGGCATTGCGCGGCACCAAGCACGAGAAGCACAAGACCAAAACCAAGACGCCCGGCATCTGCGAGCTGCTCGGCCTGCGGCGGTTCACACCGCACGACCTCCGTCGGACGGCGGCGACCTTGGCGGGCGATCTCGGCTTCGACGATGCCGCGATTGCCAAATGCCTCGACCATGCCGTCAGCCGGAAGGGCGACGTGGTCGTGCCTACCGTCACCGGCAAGGTCTACAATCACAGCAAGCGGATGAAGGAAAAGCGCGCGGTGCTGGACGGGGTGGCAGTGGAGTTGCGGCGGATCATCGCCCAGCCGGTGAAGGCTGTCGAGCGGACGGGGCTGCGCCTCGCCGCCTGATCAACCTGCCAGCGCTCGGGACGGTCGGACCCGGTCAGCACCTCGCTGGCCGGGTTTTACGTTTTCCCCTTGCGTGAAAGTCAACAGTGGAGATTATTTAGGAAAATCAATCGGCCAATTGTCCGAGTGTATAGCCCGTGTAAAAAATAGAAAATCCCCTGACGCTGGCGCAATATCGAAGACTACACGTCGAGCGTGGTCACGATTCGTGGGCATTTTACTCCTCGGCCCCAACGCCCGCCGCATCGCGGGCGCGGCTCGCACCTTCCTCAGCCTGCCGTTCTTCTCCAGCCTTCATAATGAGCGCAATACAGATTTCCTGAATGCTCGCGTCCACATTCTTAGATAGATCGATTGATAGGCCGCCGTATCGGGCGCTTTCGTCAAACATTCCCGGCGACGCGTCAGCGAACCAAATAGGTATGACAGTGTCGCTCCCGAACCTTTGTTTGAAGTTATCGGACTCAAACTTCGTCCAAATCTTCTTAGGAAATTCCTTACTTAACAGCGCCACCACGAACCGAGCCTCCGATTGATAGATCGGGCCGAGGTACGATTCAACGTCCTTGGCGAGGATACGATGCTGCTCGTCTTTATCGTAGAACACCTCCAATTCGTTTTCTTTGAGAATTCGCGCTATAGCCTCGGCAATTGGCCGCACCTCACCGGCGAATGACAACGCAAAATCATACTTCGACCGATATTCGACGGATAGAAATCCGACATCTCGCACAAACTTGCTCCAAAACAAGTTTCTGAGAAAGTACATTACTTTTGGGTCCTCGACCGCGAGGACGCGGGTGTAACCGTCGAAGTGAAACAAATCGCGTAATTCCGTCCTTTCATTCAAGAAGTCAGTCAAATGCCCCTTATCGACAACTTGACTGAGGGACCCCCGAATCTTTGCGTTGGACGCGAGGATTTGATCGATCGATACGGTCCACTCGTCCGACTTTATTAGGTAGAGAAGAAGATGAAGGTAGGGCGCTCGTCCCTCCCGTCGAAACCGACGGCCACGAGCGAACTCAATACAACGGTCACGGAAAGTTCGCGCCAACTCCGCGAGGACGCGCTCCTTGATCACAGCCAAGCCAATTTCAATTCGCGTCGTTTTATCGGGCCGCTCGGTAATCCCGGCATTCAGACATAGTTCGTGGCAAAGAATCTGCGCAATATGAAAACTGCCAGCCGCGTCCTCTGCCAACTCTTCGGCACAAGAGATCGTTATCTGGAGTGCCTCCTCGTCTTTCTTTATCAGCTCACGCACCCGACCAATGTCGTTGACCTCAAAATGAATGGTGTCAATCCGATTGTTAAGGTCTGCCGCAAAATGAACGAGCGAGTCGCCAGCCTTGTTGATACCGATGAGTACCATCTTGGTTTTTGGACTTTCGTTGTCGGCCAAGAATTTCAGGAATTCAGCGATGGAGTGCTTCACGGGCTCGGGCAACCGATGGAAATCGTCAATGATAACCATGCCCAGATCGCCCATATTCGGCAGCTCCGCGATCAATTCCACGTCCCTAGCGCGTCGGCCGCTCAATTCAAGCGCGGCTTCGCTCAGGCCCATTTCCGAGGCGGCCTTTCGCACCGCAGTCGTCTTGCCAATTCCAGATGGTCCTTCGACGACAACGCCGCGACCAGCAGTCCTCAGCGCAACTTTCAAGTGGTCGTATTCTGCGGGCTGCACAAATGTGTACGTGGGAAGACCAGACCTCTTGAAAACATCTTCAAGCATTGGAGCGGACATGCGGATCGCCTCAGAATAGAAGTCGAGAAATTCTTCAACTTTATTGCCTTAGGAGGCCGACGCAAGTCAGTTTGACCGTAAGCGCCCTCCCGTCCCCGTAAAAATCCCCGCGTCATCATCGGAAGAGCGGCAGTTGCGCATCGGCAAAAATCGAGCGAGGGTTTTTAGGGCGCTTTCTCAAATATAGCTTTCCCCGGACCTCGCGAACCGGGGAACTGCCACCCCATTTGTGTAACCGTTGTCATTACCTCGCACGCCAATTTTGCGACCGCTTTCTGTGTCTGTTCGAGGTACGGGATGTCGATAGGCGTGTCCCACACCATCTTCCGCCTGTTTACAAAGAGCGGGAGCGATTTGCCACTTGCATCTGGTGTTGGCCACGAACCGTGACATAGGACATTTCGAATGATCGACGCCTTTCGAAGTTCGTCCAGCAGACCGTCCAGATCCTGAACATTGGCCTCGGAGTTCGTGCGCACGGCCTTCCCATAGGTGTCGATTAGATTTGCAAGCTGGTCAGTCAAAGCTTTCTCAAGAGTCGGCAGCCATTTTTCGAACGCAGCCTTCACCTCGCTCTCCGGATATTGGGTGGTCGCCGTGAACGCAAAAATTGCTTTACCCAGCACCTCTTCCAGAAAGCCAAACGTCGCAATCGTTCGGCCAAGAGATTCCCAGAACCTCGCGCTGTGTCGATGCGTCGGGAATAGGGCGGGCAGACCTTCTACATTGACAACAAAGCGCTTCCGCTGCTCGGCATCGGCCATTTCGATACCCCAAGGTTGAAGTGTATCAGCATAGCAAAGATTCGCAGCTTAGTTGATGTTCGTCCGCGCTGCCTCGACGCGCTCGCACTCCCGCACCGGTCGGGATGCCAGCGGCTGATACCGCGGATCGCGAGACGAAAACCCCAACCCTTGAAATCAGGGCCACCGCTCACCCACGATCTCGCACTCCGGCTGGCTCCGCACCGACAACCGCGTTCGACCGCCCTTGACCGGCCCGTTGTGGCCGTTCGTGCAATGTCCGCTATCGGTAGCGGCTTGCGACTGCCGGACCTCTGGGCGATCCTTTGCGATCATGGGCACCAAGTCTCGCGAGAGCATCTACGGCGCGTCAGTCCGCGCGGTGGCTGAGCAGGCGGCGGAGGCGCGCAAGCGGGCTGACCGGCTGGCCTGCGACGCTTGGAACGCCCGCATGCTCGGCTTCAGGGGACCGGCCCAGCCATCCCCGACGCTAGGAGACGCGCTCAATGCCGGTTACCTCTATCTGGAAGTCCGTTGCCTTGGTTGCGACACCAGTCAGACTGTGGCGCTGGACATCGTGCGGCGGCCGAAGTGTACGCCGATCCATGAGCTGGAGCGGTACATGAGGTGCCGGGACTGCTCGCAAGTTCGGGGCTATCCGTACAAGCGCAGCAGTCTGGTTGCGCTGCGGACAACGAAGATTTCGACCAGCCATCCGCCGTCAACGTTGTGGCCGGGGGAGCGGTAAACGTGAGGAGGAAAGAACTTTGCCTTTGCTATTGAATTTCCAATGGGAGGAAGCTCCCGGATCCAAGACCCTGAGCAACGCGGGTGAGCTGCGTTCTGCCGACGAATTCAGGGATGCACCCGCGAAGCTGACACCCCGCCAGTCCGCGTTTTATAGAAACTTAGTTCGGCTCGCTGAACAGGTGGGCTCTAGGACGTTGCCGATCACGTTCCTGACGTTGGACGGCGAAGCCAAACGAATGGATTACGGCTGCGTGAAGATCGCTGAGCACGCCGGGTTCATTGAGAGAATTACCAACTCGGCCAACAGGGTGGTCGAAACGATCACATTGTGTTGGGACCCGGCTCCTTGATCTTGGTTCCAGATCATGTGCAATCTCTACAGCATCACCACAAACCAAGCCGCAATCATCACCTGTTCCGCGTCGTCAACCGCTACGTCGGTAACCTCGCGCCCATGCCCGGCGTGTTTCCCGATTATCCCGCGCCTGTCATCCGCAACAGCGACACAGGCACCGAGATGGTGCTGATGCGCTGGGGCATGCCAGCGCCACCGCGTACAGGCGGTCCGCCGGTGACCAACATCCGCAACACCTCGTCGCCGCATTGGCGTGGCTGGCTAAAGCCGGAGAACCGGTGCCTTGTCCCCACCAACAGTTTCGCGGAGTACTCCCCGGAGCCAAACCCGGAGACCAAGAAGAAGGACGTCGTCTGGTTCGCGCTCAACGAGGACCGGCCGCTGTTCGCCTTTGCTGGCATCTGGACGACGTACAAGGGTGATCGCGGTACCAAGTCGAAGCCGGTCCCGGGGCCTCATCAGGTCTACGGCTTCCTGACCACCGCGCCCAACGGAGTGGTCGAGCCGATCCATCCAAAGGCTATGCCGGTAATCTTGACCACCGACGAGGAGCGTGAAGTCTGGATGCGTGCGCCATGGGATGAGGCCAAGGCATTGCAGCGGCCGTTGCCGGACGAGGCGCTCAGGATCGTAATGCGCGGGGCTGACAAGGAAGATCGAGCCGCAGCCTGAATACGGAGAATACCGATGCCGATTTACGACCGTCCGACAAAGACACTTTTGGCCGACTGGGCCAAGGATCATCTGAAACCAACTCAGACTTTCTCGAAATCTGACGTGATGCCGTGGTTCACTGCTAACTACCCCAAGATCAAGCGCAACACGATTGCATCGCATGTTGAGAGCATGTCGATCAACAATCCAATCCGCAGGCACCACGCCACGGTACAGCCCGGAAGCGGACACGATCTATTTTTCAAGTTGGGAAAGGATCGATACCGTCTTTGGAACCGAGATGCCGACGGCCAACCACTCTACAAGGCCGAAATGGAGAAGTTGGGGCCCTCGACCGCTGAGGAGGTCGAGGAAGTCGGTGATTCCGATGAGGCAGGGTCTGAGTTTGCTTACGAGCGCGACCTCCAGAACTATCTCGCGAAGAACCTGCACCGCATTGAGCCCGGTCTCCGTCTGTACGATGAAGAAGAGATTTCCGGTTTGGAATATCCCGCCGGTGGTCGCTACATCGACATCCTTGCAGTCGATGCGCAAGGGAGCCTTGTCGTTGTCGAGTTGAAGGTCTCGCGTGGCTATGATCGCGTCATCGGACAGCTTCTGCGCTACATGAGTTGGGTGGAGCAGAACATGGAGACGACGAAGCCGGTTCGCGGCATTATTGTTGCCAAAGAAATCACGGATGATCTAAAGCTGGCCGCATCACGCATCGCCGGGGTTCAATTGATCGAATACGAGATCGAATTCAAATTGCGCCCAGTCAGATGACGCTGCTCCTTGATGCGGCAGGGACCGCTGGCGATTTTTTTCAGGCTCCAAGTCTGCTTGCACAGCAAGCATCCGCTCGCAGGCCTCGCGCGTCATATCTCTTCCAAGTTTGTCGCCGCCGATGTTGGCGAAGATGCCGAGCGCCAATAAGCCGCCGAGCACCAGCAGCCCCACCGGGTTCGCTGACTTGTCCTTGTCGGGCATGATTAGATTCTCTCCTCTATCGAATTGGGTCTCGGCAGCGGCAAATTTGGCATTGGCGGCACAGGAGCCCGTTTCACCACGCCGACTCCATCGTTCCTGAACCAGAGGCAGTACGGCGAATAGCCAATGCGCCCGAGCCCATCCACGCCGTAGATCGAGATGCAATTCTCGCCCGTTCCGATCTGGCGGACCTTGCCGTAAACATCGCTGAACTCGTGGCCACAGGTGCTGCCCCTCATCCTGCCTGTATCGCCGGGGTAGTCCCTCCGCGAGTAGAATTCGCTGCTGCAAGCGTACTTGAAGCCCTTGATGTAAACCTCATCATCGACGTCCGCCGTCCACGATATGATCTTCGGGCCCGTGTCTTCCGGCGGAAGCGAGTGAATGTAGACAGCGCATGCCGCCACCATCGCGGTCGTTGCCGCGAGCATGAGGGCGATCTCAAGATCCTTTTTCATCTGCTCCTCAGTTCTGGATTGCGGCCATGATCTTGGCGAACACGTCGGCGCTCTGTAATTAGCGCAGCCCTTTTGATTTTTTGTCGAAGTTCTGTTTCTCGGTCCCTAACGCTCTGCATCAACTTCGGGCAAGCGTACTTATACGGGGTCCTGTTACGTGCGTGCGGGCGGTCGTCCCTGTCCGGTGGCCCGGTCTGCGATCCATCTCGGACTTCCTCTGGGTAGGTGGTCGAGCTACGATCTGCGGATGATGAACTCTATCAAAATCCTGACCGTGCCGCTGACGCTCGCCGTGATGTCCGGCTCGACGCTGGCGCAGTCGTCGCAATCGAAGAGATACTACGATTCCTCCGGGCGAAGCGTCGGCACGTCCTCGGCCGATAGCCAAGGCACGACGACGTTCTACGATGCGCGTGGCAAGGTGATCGACCGCCAGAGCACAAGCGGCAACGGAACGACTGTGTATGATGCGAGTGGGCGCAAGGTCGGTAGGTTCACGACAAGTCGATGATGCCGCTGATGCTGCGCATCATCGGCGTGAACGACTACAGCGTCCCCGAGGGCGGGCAGCGGATTGGCCGCATGAGCTTCGCGGACGGGTGCAGCCCCGGCGTCTGGCTCCGGCATGTCGTCGTCCACATTCAAGGCCCAACCTACGTCAGCGCCAAGAGCCTCGACGAGGCAAAGCGAAGCTTCAAGGCGGCTTGGCTGGCGCGAGGCGGCGCGCGCGGGCGGCCTATCGCACCATGACCGCGCACGGGAAGCCGTGAAGCAATTTATTTTCGAGAAGAACGACAACTGCTTAACGCGCGATCTATGACCGCTAGTCATATTGCGACAGATGACGTGAGGTTGACGGTGCTAACGACCGTGCCATGGTCAGAGGCCCCTGTCAGGGCCTCACTCATTTTTGGACACCTCGCGCCACGGCCACCCAAAGCACGAGGGACAGGCGACACGGATCAACCTTCCTGACAGGGGCTGGTCCGTGTCGCCGCTTGCGTTGTGTTTGGAGAGGCCGCTATGCGTGTGCCAAGGCGCGAGCAAGTAGAGACCGGCACCTGTTCGACTGAATCAATTATGCTTCACCCGCATTTTGCGCGTGGCCTCGACGACATACGTGCCGGGCGAAGGTTCGCTGACGACCTCGATGACGATCTCTGGGCATACGAGCGTGGTCGATTGTTTGGCGCAATCGCGCCAACTTCCATGCCGCTCTTCCTAGGCAAGCGACTAAACCCGAAGGCCGTCAGGCTCTACCACGCGGCTAGTGAACGAGAATTGATCCTATGAGCAAGAGGATCAGGCCGCGCAATATCGCGTTGATTACCTCAGAGCTGGACGCTGCGCTGAAACGTGAGGCAACCAACGTCATCACGATTGGCAGCTTGCTGATCGAGGCACACGAACAGCTCGACTATGGAGAATGGCTGGCGTGGCTGGAACAGCATTTTGGCCCAACCGACAGAACGGCCGAAAACTATATGAACGCCGCCCGCTTTGCCGCAAGATTCGAAATGGTTGCGAATCTAAAATTGCGGCCGACCGTCCTTTACCTTCTCGGCAAGGAGCTGGATAACCCGACCGGCTTTTATAACCGCAAAGCGATCAAAGCGATCCTGAAAGCGGCTGAGTCCGATTGGGTCAACGTAGAGCGGGCGCATGAGATTGCCGCTTCACTGCAGCCGAAGCCGAAGCCGCTCGAAACCCCAGACGAGGTCAGGGCGGAGATGGCCGCCGCCGCGATGGAAGCGGAGATTGACGATATTCTTGCAGGAGCGCCGCCGGAATTGCCGCCAGCATCGGAAGCAATCAGCCGCGACGTAATCCTACCGCCGTTCGATCAGGCGTTGGCAACGCTGGCGCGTTTACAGACCAAGCCACTGGCCAGTTTTGTACCCACGACCCACGAGCTGGACAGGATCAGGGCCGTGATCGTTTTTCTGCAAGAGGTCGCTGATGCAATCGAAAAGCGGAGGGCGGCAGACTGATTCTGGCCTTGCGCAGCTCGGTCAGCGCCTGCAACCCGCGCGATTAAGGCGCGCAGGGCGTCGCGGCCCTCGTCCTGTTCGATCTGGCGCAGCATCGCACGGGCGTCGGTCGGATGACGGTCGCGGGTTTTGTAAATCCGTTCGTCCAGCGTGGCGATGTCAGTGCTCATCATGGGCGCTCCTCCTCGGGGAGAGCGGGTTGCCGGAAAACTCACGCTGACAATCGGGGCCACCGATCAGCACCGAGAGACCTCCAGAATGATGGCAGTTCGT
Organism: Bradyrhizobium diazoefficiens; assembly: GCF_018131015.1. Lineage (GTDB taxonomy): Bacteria > Pseudomonadota > Alphaproteobacteria > Rhizobiales > Xanthobacteraceae > Bradyrhizobium > Bradyrhizobium diazoefficiens_B. The sequence goes on along the minus strand of NZ_JAFCJJ010000030.1, from coordinate 8,862 downwards.
GTCGCTTGTACGGTCCGAGTTGCAGCCGGGGGCCGCGCCGCCGTCGTTGGCCGCAACGCTGACCAGCGACGATTTCAGCTTCTATTCTTCTTGAGCAACTCGTGCTGATAAGACCGAAGTTTGTCGTAATCGTCCTTCACCCTCGCCGCAATGCGATCTGGATAATTGTGAGTGCTAATGTGCTCGCTAAAATCCTTGAGCTTCCATCGAGCAAGAACAACCTCGTAAGCGGAAACGTGCTCCACCAAATCTGTGAACTCTATCGGCATTTCCCCCTCAAGCAGGTCGGCGTTGGAAATAATGACGTCCATCATTCGTCGATTCAGCGGCATGAAGACCTTTGACATCCACAGCCGCCACGCTTCCAGCTCTAGTTCGGTTGGTTGCGGACCGTCTTTAGGAAAAAAGGGGCCGTCTGTTCGGTACCTCCCGTAAAAGGATTTCCAATTCTCTGCACTAGCTTTCGTTAGAGCAAACAGAGGGCCGTATAGGAGACGCAGCTGAGTGTTGACCCGATCAAGCCGGTCGCGTCGTCGAGCGATTGCCAAATCATTGAGATACTTCGCGATGAAGCCGATAAGTCCCAGACTTAAGGTCGTGAATACCGTTAAGAGTACTGCGTTTGTGATACTGGCATCAGAGGGCGCGGGGGTCATATGCAAAATCTATCTCTAAAATGCTCTTGGGAGCGGGGCACCCTTCTCTGCGTTCTGTTTGCTGCCTGAGTTTCTGAGGCGCTCGGTCCATTCCAGCGCACGCAGCGGGTCCGGTTCGAACCTGCTCAGACCAGCATCCCGCATCCGCTGCAACAGCTCCGCCAGTTCGCGTCGGCCGCTGGGATCACCGTAAGGTCGTTTCAGATCGGCGGCGGTGGCGTACATCGGTGGCGACTGCCACGGGTCGAGATTCAGAGATCGGCTTTGCGCGCAACCGACGCAGAACAGGCCGACGTTCTCTCTGTGCCGGTCCTTGAGCATCGCGTCAATCTGACTCGCACGCGCGGGGCTCTCGGCGCGGGTGATGGTTATGGCTCGCTCCAGTGCGGCCTGATCAATTTGGCTCATCATCGCGGCGGGCTTCCATGCTGGCGCGGGTGACGAAGCTGACGGGTACTTCATCAACCTTCGATGCCGTGGCGACCCGGCCGCACGGTCCGATGTTGAGCCGCCGCGCGAGCGTCGTGCAGGCCCGGAGCTGGCCTAGCCAGACCGGCAGCCATGGCGAGGGCTTGCCGTCAATGACTGGCGCGGCGTCCAGTTCACCGGCCGCGCGCCTCTCGGCCACGACGGCGCGGGCATAGGCACTGATCGTCGCGACGTCGGCGGGTAGGAAGTGCGACGGCGGGGAGCCGAGAACGACGTTGGCGAACTCGGCGCGCTCCCGCTCGTTCAGGTCGGCGGTCGGCTTCAGCAACTCGCGCGTCGAGTTGTCGACGGCGAAGCCTTGGGCGGCAGCGGCTTGGCGGGGCATGGGGCGGACTCTCGTTGCTGGCTCATACTCTCGCAGATCCGCGAGATTTTGCCAGATCAGCGCACTAATCGCAGCGGTTGTGAAGAGGTATCGAGAGGCCGCAACCCCCAAGGAGAAGGATTCTGCTCCCGAATCCCGCCTTATCTCCGATTCGGCCCGAAACACCTACTTCAGGTTGTAGCAAGATCGGAGCGCCGCCGCGTTCGGAAGTCGTATCGCCGGACTTTTTCCGACCCACCCCCCACCCCCAATCGATCAGAAGGGCCTTCAGGTGCCTCGTACAGCGGTTTTCCTAGACCGTCTGGCACTCGGCACCATCCGGCCTCAATCCAGCTCACCAGCGGCCTTCCTAGGGCCTCGACTTCCGCGACCCGATAACCCATTGGTTCCATTGGCTCTTCTGTAACGAGCCAAAACGTAATTTTCCCGCGCAATATCAATGCGTTACTGTTCTCAGTCATCGCCACAATCGCGCACGCGGCGGTTGTGCGGCAGGAGAAGGACTTTCCCAAAGCCAGAACTCGGTTCCATTTTTGTATCGTGCGATCCAATTTGTTCCGACTTCGGATAACCAGCTACGCAACCAAAGAGAGTAGCCTTCGCGCAGCGTCACGATAGGTTACAACGGCGGTCGCCAACACCCGTTCACGCGCGACCGGGTCGAGCGGCAAAGACGGCGGCGGGGCGCGGATGATGCGGACCGCTTCGGCCAGCGCCTCGGCATGGTCGCGAAGCTCGCAAGCGCCTGTGCTCGCGTTGATGTCAGCGATCCATGCGGCAACTCTGGGATCATCGTCAGCCATGCAGCCTCCGGGCCTTCTGCTCCTCAAGCCAGCGCGCACGATGCTTGGCGCGGATCGGCCCCATGATCTTCTCGTCGATCTTCGGGCCATCGACCGCGCGCAAGATCGGCCCATGCAGGCCGCGGTCCTGCTTGTTTCCGTTTGCATCGAGATAGAAAAATTCGTTGGAGCCTCGCGGCATCGCTTTAGTGACCTCGGTGAGGCGCTGCTCCAACGCGGTGATCTTGGCGCGCAGTTCCTTCTCCTGCTTGCGGCTCGCGAACACCTTGGCTACTTCATCAATCAATCCCTTTAGCATCACGAGGCTTTCGTCTCGAAGCTCAGCCTTTGCAGCGGCAATTTTGGCCTCGATGTAGATTACCCATCGCTGCGTCTCGGCTGCGTCTTGAGCAGCTCGTTTTGCTTCTGCGGCTTCCATCTCGCGATTGCTGTCCATCAGCGGACTCACCAATTCACACCGTCTACGAAGCTTATGCCCGGCGCGATGCGAGCCCACGCCGCGTAGCATCGGACCTTGATCGCAATCACGTCCGTTTGAAACGCCGATTTCGTCGGAGCCGCAACGCCGCTGGCTGTGCCTATATCGCTTGGAGCCGTGTCCTCGAAATGGAAGGCGGACCCCTTGCTCTTGTCGATTACAGGGACGCCCGAATAACCGCTACCGACAGCGCTCGGTGCTATGCCGATGACGCGGCCTACTGGGACGCGCGGGGAGCCGAAGACGTTCCTTAGTAGCGGGCATAACACCTCAAGCCGCTTGGCCTGCGCCGAATTCGTAACGATCACCATGCCGTCGGTGACAACATCGTTCGCGGCAATTTCGCCCGCAAGGTTGCCAAGGTCGTCGGCAATAGCGATGAGGCCGGTGTTGGTGCTGGGCGCGAGCGGCGTCAATCCCCACAGCAATCCGGCGGGCCTGTCGTCGTCGGCGGCAACGTCGTCGAACACTGGTGTGTCGAGATTGTTAGTCACCGAGTTCTCAATGACCCGGCCGATGACGGCAGAGGCGGCCTCCGGTCCGGCCCTTTCCAGTTCGGTCGTCGTCGCGCTGAGGACGAGGATCTTGCGCGTCGGTCCGATCATGCTGTCGAGGAGGCTGAGATCGATCACCGGTGCTGGTTTGCCCTCGCCAACGAAGATCGGCACTTTACTCGGAACGGAGCGCGGCACCGCGACCTTGCTAACGCCGTCGAGGTTCACGCGCAAACAATTTGCAAACAATCGTACAGCCACCGACATCGGGGCGACCTCGGGCAATAGATCGATCTTGGTAACCGACGGCAGGCCGGTGTTCTCGGTCGTTGCCTGAGTAACAGCAGCCCTCACAATCGCTCCGGCCGATACGTCGCGTGGCCATTCATTGCGCAGGATCTGCTCGGCGGATCTCTTCGGCGTCGCTAGAACGAGAGCGGCAAGGGCGCGATGAAGTGACTGCCTGCGCTCACGGTTGCGGGCGAAGGGATCAATGCGAAGCGGAAGTCCTTCGGGTTCGGCTGTGCTCATGCTGCGATCATGGCACGGCCGACGAATGGCCAGAGGGTACGCATACCCCGCCAGTCACAAGCTATTTTTCGAGCGCCGCGTCTCGCCACATGGCCGAAACGGCCGCGCCGATCTTGGCTGGATCGTCGGCGTCAGCTTCCGGCAGCCAGCGCGCTGAGATCAAGAATTGCAGCATCACGTCGTCATATTCGACATCACAGCAGCTCAGCCCCGCCGCCAAGCGGCTTTGATAGCGCCGCTTGCGTTCCCGGCGCAGGCGGCGCTTCTCGGCGGCTGGCGACGTCGATGATTGGTGGTGGAGCATCACTGTCGTATCAATCGTCCATCAGTTGCGACGAGGACCTCACGAGCGCTAGAATTGTCGCCACAACCTCGGCCAAGTGGCGGATCGTGAACGGAGGTTAATGCCATGTCCGATTCCAGCCCGCTTTCAACCCTTGCGATTTCGAGTTTAGTTGCCCTCGTCGTTGCCGGGATCACCACTTTTACCACCATTCACGTGACTAACAGCGAGATCGCCCAAAAGAACGAAGAACTTCGCATGAAGCGGCGGAGCGAACGCCTAGAGAGCTATCAAAAGGTCATCGACTTGCTGACGGATTACGGCTGGCGAAGCGGCGACCCCAAGTACGATGAGGCGGTCGATCATGAGTTTTCGATCCCATTTGTGAGAGCAGCAAATCGGGTGCGGGTCTATGGCAGTCCAGCCACTATTGCGGCGCTGGACGAAATCCAAGTTGCGCTCGCGGCGAAGAGTAAGGCGAAGCGGGACATTGAGCGGGTCGCCGCAGCAAAATCGATCCAGCTCGGTCTTGATCACCTCGTCATCGCTGCTCGCGCCGATGTTGGGCCGAAGGACGAGGATAAGTTGAATCAGGATAATATTCATTTTCGGCCGGGCGCTGGACCTAGAATGGAGTGAGTCATAGCCAAACCTCACTGAGCAACCGGCGACCTTCGTCGTCGGGAAGGTGTGGTGTCGATTTGTAGTCGGTCATGGTTTGTCCTCCCTCGCGCTCACCGGGCATCCGGCCCGGCGAGATTCGTGCAGTCAGGCTGCCTGCCCGCGCTCAACTGCCTTGAGGACGTGTTCCCAGCATTCGGGACCAATGCCGCGTGCGATTGATGCCGGGTCGGTCAGATCCTTCTTGCAGCAGCGGCAGTAACTCATGGGTCGGAGCGCGTTGTCGCGCAAGGCTTGGACGGCTTCCCGGAATTTCTGCTCGCGGCGCTTCGCGCGTTTTGCGACGCCGCGTGCGATGGCCTCCTCGCGCTGTTTACGCTCTCGCTCCTCACGGCCTGCTTCCCACGCGGCCCGCTCCGCGTCTCTTCGGCGCGCATCCTCGTCCCACTGCCGCCGTCGCTCCAGTTCAGCAGCCCATGCATCATCACTGACGTCGGCGGGTGGCCTGTTCTGCCACCATTGGTCATGTGCTGCTTTCGCCGCTTCGCGCGCTGTCTCGTAGCGAGCCTCGATCTTGCCGAGCAGCGGCACCAATGCCGACAGCTCTTCGGAATCAAGCCGCGTGCCCCTACAGAGCGGCAAGCTGGCGCGATTGTCGCCCTGTAGCTGCTTGATCAGGTAGTTGATGTCTTGGCGTTTGACGCTCGCCTCTCGCTTGGCATCGGTATCCTTGGCTGCGCCTCTCACGTCGCGACCGAGATCGCGCCACGCCTGTTGTAGCGCACGGATCACGGCGTGGAGTTCGGCCGTGTTGGCATAGTCCTCAAATCGACTGCTCGGAAACTTCGGTTGTGCGGACAGGTAGTCGGCAGGCAACAGGCCGGGCTGCTGCTGCCGCTGCTCTGCCCATTCCTCGCGTGTTGGCCAGTTGATCATTTTGCTCTCCTCTTTTTGACGTGGATCGCTCCGCCGCGCTGGCTCTCGTAGTCGATCCGACGCGGTGGAAGGGTGGAGCGTCCCCCGAGACGCGCTTCCACCCCTTCCACCGCGTGGGGGGTACAAGGGGGGGTGGAAGCACACCCCGGTGGAAGCCGGTGACAGGGGCGGTGGAACGGGCGGTGGAAGCCTTCGAGGGCGCGGTGGAAGGTCGGTGGAAGGCGCTGGAATGGGCGGTGGAAGGTCACGACACACCCCCGACGATCACCAGCCGGGACCGCCGATGCGAGGGAGGCCCGTCCTCCTGAACCCGGATCTTGTCGGCCGTGAACAGCCGCCGCATGGCTTCCGCCAGCGCCTCCTTGCTGCACCTCGCGGCCTTGGCTTCCGGCTCGGCCGCGAACTTGGCCGGGGCGTAGTTCGTCCCGGTTTTATCCGAAACCTTCCGGCCCTCGTGACTGAACCGGGCGAGCAGGCCCATAAACAGGTCTTCGACCTTCCGCTCCGCGACGGCCTTCTCGATGCTCGACGGTGTCGCCACCGGCACGAACAGGCCGTTGCGCCAGACCATGCGGATGGTTTCGCCGGTCGGACCATAGTTATTCTTGCGCACGATCAGCTCGCGCTCGCCGCTCCTGTCGTCGTCGGTGTCGCTCACCGCTTTGAAGAACAGCCTCGACCGGACGCTGTTATTCCACGCGGTCGAGCCACTAAGTCCGCTGTCGGACGAAAGACCGCTCAGGCTCGGATGTGACGTCAGCAACACGGCGGCATTGCTGGCGATGGCGAGGCGACGCAGCAAGCCAATGAATTGCCGGACCTCACTGCGATTGTTTTCGTTCCCTGCGAACAGGTCGGCAGCACTGTTCAGCACGATCATCATCGGCTTGATGTTGGTCGCTGTCAGCAACAGCCGCTCAAACAACGGCGTCGGCTGGATGATGCCCGCGCGATCTGGCAAGCCGAGCAGCGCGTCTTTACCCGCGAGAGGCATGAGGCACAGCGCGCCGTCGTCCAACTCTTTGAACGTGACGCCGAGATGGGCACGGATCGCGTCAAGCCTGAAGTGCAACTCGGACTCGTCGTCTTCGGCGTCGAGAAAGATCGCTGGGCCGGGCTCGGGCATGGAGCCGAACCAATCGCGTGCGAGCGCATGGGCGCAGCATAACTGCAAAGTCAGGATCGACTTACCGACCCCGCCTTCGCCCGAAAGCAGCGTTACGGCGCGGCGGATGATCCGGTCTCTAACGGCCCAGTCGCGTTGCGGCACTTCGACATCGTCCCAGCCGGAGATGTCGAGACGCGCGAGAGGCTCCTCGGTCTTGTGCTCTGGCTGTACCGTCGGCGGCGTGTGTGCGCGGAATGATGACAGGCCGCGAGCGTTGTCGTTGGCTCGGAATGAACTGACGCGCTCAACATCGGCGCGGGCGAGACGGCGCTCCAGCTCCGCTACGCGGATACGCTCATGCTCGTAGAGAGGGCTATCGCCAATGCTGCGAAATACCAAAAGTAGTTCTGCATCCGTGGGCCCAAGCCCGGTGGCTTGTTGGATACGCGCGATCTCAGAATTGTTCAGAGAGAATCGTGAGGTCGTTCCGGTCGTGGTCGGCATCGATGCGGCACCCGGTTCGGGCTACACCGGCACCCCTCAGCCCGAAGCGCAGTGACGATGAAGCTCAATGAAACGACGCCGCCCCCAGCTCGACTGGGAGCGGCGTCTTCTCGTTTATCGCAAAGGTCGGTTCGAACCGTTTTATTTATTGAACCCATCCGGCGCGAAACTCGGCTGGAAAAGCCACCTTGCCAAGCTGCGCCCAGATCGCTGTCACCGCATCCTCGCCAATCGCCATTCTTTCCTCGGCCAAGGCCTTCGCCACAATCGAGCATCCGCTCGGTCTGCTGCGGGACGACCGTGTCGGTTTCAATTTGAAGCGTTCGCAAATCGAGCCGACGATGAAGGTGATTGCAATCTTGCGCAGGAAATTATCTTCCTGCTTTTTCGACGGGACATGCAGAAAGGTGCGGCCTGCCGCGAGTTCCTGAATGTATGCCGCCAACGCTGGCGGACGCGGCTTGCCTTCGTGTTCGTACTGAACGTGCAGCTTCAGCAAAGCCTCGTGAGCGAGGCCCCAACCAGCGCGGGCTAAATGCGGTAGGTCCAACATCAGGTCTGGGGACAGGACGGCCAATCGCTCGATGAGCTTGCGGGTGGCAGCGTGGTTGTCAACCTTGTCGAACCAATTTAGTGGCAGCCCGCACCATTCCAGCTTTTCGTCGCGCACCATGCACGCGAGCTGGCGCGCATAGGCGGTCGCGTCGGCCTCGGTGATTTCGGCAACGCCTTGATCGTATGTTGGAGCCAGCGGAACCATGTAGGTATTGTCGTCTGAAATCTGATTGGGCGATAGCCGCCGGATCAATAAATAAAACGGCACGAGGCGCTCGCTGCCGTAGCCTTCGCTACACCAGCGAGGCCACGGCCATGAATAAAATATCGGAAGCGGAGGGTGTCGCCCCAGACAAAACTGGTCCCCGGCGGATGCTCAACGAGCAGCAGGTTTTGGACCTCATCCCAATCAGCCGCGCCACGCTGTACCGCATGATCAAGGACAAGAAGTTTCCCGGAGGCACTTTCATCAGCCCGCATCGGCGCGTCTGGTACGAAGATGAGATCATCGCGTGGCAGGAGGCAGTTGATGGGTTCAACCTGCGCGGCAAGCACCGCAGGCAACGCAAGCCGGGTTAGAACTTTCGTGAGACTAGGGCCTAATAGGGCCTGCCTGTTTCGGGTAGGCCCTTTTGTTTGTCGGGCGACTACCGCTCAAGCGACTGATTTGAATGGGGATTTTCCGGTTTATCGTGATCGGCAGATAGGCCTTGCGGCAAGGACCATACGATTTTGCCGTACGCCAGGCTGCACCGGTCGTGTGCGCGCCGACGTCGCTCACGGTGTGACCCGCCCTGCAACCGCCTTCGCGCCGACGCTGCCCGCGTCCACCGCCACTCACCCCGCGTTCGTGACGATCGCGATACGCCCCTTTGAGAGGGATGAGGTGGCCGACTAATACGTCATTTCCGAATTTCGGTAAAGTGGAATGTTTTTGCGTGCGCGGGTTGACCCACGGCATGGGTGTTTTGCCCGACGGGCAGCACAATGGATGGTGTGGTTGTAGATGGAGTAACGGGCCGGCCGCCCGCTCGCTACGGCGCGATTTGGAAGCGCGCTCGCGAGCGGCCTGTTGGTTA
>NZ_JAFCJJ010000003.1 GCF_018131015.1 Bradyrhizobium diazoefficiens | reverse complement strand
GCCATCGCCGTTGAGATCCTGATGGAAGCTGCTCTCGAACCCTTCAAGAGCCGCGCTGCTACCCGAGACGACCGCGGTCGCGGAGGAGACAAAGTTGCCGTTGTTGTCGGCGTTCCAGATCGAGTACTGATCCGAACCGATCACCTTCCAGGCCACCAGATATCCGCTGCCCGACTGCTCCGCCCCGATCGGGGTCCAGGCTCCGACCTGAGTGGATGCAGCAAAAGGCGTTCCGGCACTTTTAACGGATGGGCCCGTACCGCCGCTGACCGGATCGAGAAAATAGTTGCTGCCGATCAGGTCCAGCTTGGTCGAGCCGGCGGCTTCGATCACGGTTACGCTCGCCGCAGGTACGCCGATCACGCCATCGCCGTTGAGATCCTGATGGAAGCTGCTCTCGAACCCTTCAAGAGCCGCGCTGCTACCCGAGACGACCGCGGTCGCGGAGGAGACAAAGTTGCCGTTGTTGTCGGCGTTCCAGATCGAGTACTGATCCGAACCGATCACCTTCCAGGCCACCAGATATCCGCTGCCCGACTGCTCCGCCCCGATCGGGGTCCAGGCTCCGACCTGAGTGGATGCAGTAAAAGGCGTTCCGGCACTTTTAACGGATGGGCCCGTACCGCCGCTGACCGGATCGAGAAAATAGTTGCTGCCGATCAGGTCCAGCTTGGTCGAGCCGGCGGCTTCGATCACGACCGGAGGGATCACCGAGGAGTTCGCGATCGTGCCGTCGGCAAACTGGAAGTTCTCGATTCCGGTCAGTGTATCGGTGCCGTCCGGAGAGCCACCGCGCTGGTCGACAATGGTGAACGTCTGGGTGGCCGCGTTATAAGCTATCGCGTAGTTCGCCTTGTTGCCCGAATAGACCGCCGTATCGGTCCCCGCGCCGCCCGCGATGGAATCGTTGCCGCCGCCGCCGGCGATCGTATCGTTGCCGGAGCCGCCATTGAGTCCGTTGGCGATGGCGTTGCCGACGATGGTGTCGTTGCCGGAGCCGCCGATGGCGTTGTCGATGTAGGAGCGCGCATCGCCGTTGTAGAGATAGGAATTGTAGACGTTGCCGGAGGCGTAATGGCCGTCGCCGAGATAGGCCAGTTGCACGCTGGAGAACACCGACGCCGCGCCGGGATTGAGATTGATGCTGAGGTTGGTCGTGTAGTTCGACAGATCGTAGGTATCGACGCCGCCGCCGTCCCAGACCGTCTCGTAGATGCGGTTGGACGAGCCGCCGGTGCCGGTGCCCGGCGCCAGCTGGCCGACGCCGTTGATGTATTCCTGCCCGGTCGTCGGGCTCCAGGAATAGACCGTGTTGCCGCCCTGGGTCGTGTAGTTCGCGCCGTACATCGTCTGCAGCGCGAGGATGTCGTTCGCCATGTAGGTCTGCGGATATCCGTAGGCCTCGTTGGTGTAGCCGGCCGTCGTCGAAGCACCGACATAGCTGCGATAGCTCATGATGGTGTATTCGCTGTCGTCATGCGCGGCTGGCACCGCGACATTGGCGACGCCGCCGGTTTCCTGGCTGTGCTTGAGGCCGACGGCGTGGCCGAATTCGTGCAGCGCGGTCGCGAAGTAGTAGTTGCCGAGCTTGGCCTGCGTGTAGTCGTACTGCGTGCCGAACCAGACGTCGCCGCCCACCGGGTAGTAGTAGGGGTAGTAGGCGTAGGAGGTCGGATTGGCCTTTGGCGACTGCGCGACCATGATGTCGGCGCCGTCGTTGCCCGCGTACTGGATGTTGGCGTTGGTGTAGCCGTTGATCAGTCCGACCGCGTAGTTGACCGCCGACTGCATCTGGACCGGCGCCTGGGCAAAGCCTGCGGTCGTCGGCTCACTGTCGCCGTAGGTATAGGGATTGGAGTAGTCGGTCGGCGAATTGGGAAAGCTGTAGGTGATCGTGCCGGACCATTTGTAGCCGGACAGCAGGCCGTCGATGTCGGCGTTGTTGGTCTTGGTGACGGTGACAGCAGTGGCCAAGGAACTCTCCGAAACATCGTCTGGCGCGATTCGCGCGCCTGGCATGCGATTCTAGCTTGAGAGTTATACGTTTGGTTTAAATGTGACGGCGGCGCGCTAACCTCTTTCCTAACATTGTGTTAGCCATCAAATCCCGTAGTCATACGGCCTGCCCCCGATGTTCCGGCGACTCTAGGGGATTAGCAAGGGAAATCATGAAATTACGCCTGCTCTCAGCCGGGCTGCTCGGGGCCCTCGTCGCGACTGCCGGGCTGGATGAACGGCGCCTCGGAGAACTGCCTGTCATGACCTCGAAAGCCAATGCGGACGACAGCGGCCAGCCGCGCCGCGCCCCCACGGTGCCGCTCGCCCGCGACCCTGCGGTCGCGGTCGCCGAGGAATACCAGGAGGCGCGGCGGAAGGGCACGAGGGAGGCGTTCGAGCTTTTCATCGCCCGCCACCCCGATGATCCCCTGGCCGAACAGGCGCGCGCCGAGCTGAAGCGGCTGTCGCGCTGAGAGCATACGGCGGCGCGTTCCGCCGCTGGAACGGCTCAGAGCCCGTCCGACTCGCCGTTCTTGGGCGTGGAGCGCGGCAGGAAGGGCGCAAACGGCGTATCGATCGTGGTCGGCATCATCAGCTGGCCGCTTGCCCCCGTCGGAGCGTCGGCTGTGGGCGGAGCCGCCGCCGCTGCATCCGGCCGCTGCAGCGCCAGCACCTCACTGCGATCGCCCTGCTTGATCGTGACCTCGCGCGCCTGCACCGAGGTCAGCGACCAGCCACTGAGCGTCTCGCCCTGGCGCAGGCGCACCACCTTCTGGTCGGCGCGGTTGACCAGGATGGCGATGGCGTCCCCCTCGCCCACCACGGCCCCGACCAATTGCAGCGGCGGCGGTCCCTCGACCGGCTTCGGCGGCGGCGGCGCCTGGCTTTCCTCGACCGGCGTGGCGGCGACCGCGCGCGGCGGCGGCCGGCGCGAGGCCGAGAAGATCGGGCGATCCTGGGTCACCGTCAGCGCCGAGAGCGGCACCGACCACAACGGGTTGCCGCGCGGAACCGGCTTGCTCGCCGGCGGCGCCGGCCGGGCAATCGGCCTCACCGCGCCGACGTCGACGCTCTCGGCGGGACCCGCCGCGGCATCGTCGGAGATGATGTCGATCCGCGAGGAGGTGGCGGCCGGGGCCCCGGCCGTCCCCACGACCGCGCACAGCACGGCCAATCCCGTCGGTCTCAGCCAGGCGGACATTGAGCTTCCTTATGCGATCGGCCGCAGCGCCAGCGCGCGGACCGAGTCTTCTGCACCAGACTAGTTCCGATGCGCCTTGCCATCAACCCGAACCGATTCGGGTTGATTCGGACAGCCACGGACATTTCCGTCACACGCATGGATGCAAGCACCAAAATGTTGCCCAACGGCCACGGTCGCTGAAATTGCAAATAGAAACAGCCGAAACCCGACGCAAAAACGCTCCCATTCGTTGCGGCGCGACGCCCCGGCATGAAAATATCGCATGATGGATGATTGGAGTCGCCGCGACCGCCTGGTTGCCTGGCCGCCTTTGATTTTATTGCGATTTGAGAACAAAGCGATGACCCGCAGGGAAATGGCAACAGCGACCATCCGATACAACCTGCGATCCGTCGCCCGTCACTCACTGGCAACCCTGCTCGCAAGCACGGCGCTCGGTGTTGTCGCGGCACATGCCGTCGACGGTAGCTGGGTCGGCGGCACGTCGACGGAATGGACCGACGGCACGAACTGGACCTCGACCCCGGCCGTGCCGGACGGCACCGCCACCTTCACCGACACCGGCTTGACCACGGTCGACGCCAACGGCTCTGTCAGCATCGGCGCCGTGGTGTTCACGGCCGCTCCCAATGCGCAGGCCTATACCGTAAACGTCAACGACATTTTCGTTGTGAACGGCGCCGGGATCTCCAACAATTCGACGAACCCGCAGACGTTCAACGTCGGCGCCATCATCGCGTTTACGAACGCGAGCTCTGCGAGCGGCGGCAGCAATGTTGTGACGTACACCGTCAACGGCGCGATGAGCTTCAACGATACCTCGACCGCGGGCACGGCGAACATCACCAACAACGGTGACGTCGAGTTCAACGCCGGCAGCAATGCCGGGACCGCGACCATCGTCAACAACGTGGTGATGAACTTCAACGAAGCGAGTTCTGCGAACGGCGCCACCATCACCAATGCCGCTGCGGGCTTCCTGAGCTTCAACAGCACCGCTACGGCCGCCACGGCGACGATCTCCAACGACGGTACGCTGATCTTCGGCAGTTCGGCGACCGCCGGCAACTCCACCATCACGACGAACAGCGGCGCCACCACGAGCTTCACCGGCACGAGCACGGGGGGCAACGCGCGTTTCATCACCACTGCGGGCGGCACGGTCGACATTTCGGGCCTCAGCAGCACGGGCATGACCGCGGGCTCGATCGAAGGCGCCGGCAATTATGTGCTCGGCGCCAACACGCTCACCACCGGCAGCCTCAACACCTCGACACAGGTCGACGGCGTGATCTCCGGCACCGGCGGCGGCCTGACCAAGGTCGGCACCGGCACGCTGACGCTGACCGGCGCCAACAGCTACACCGGTGCGACGACCATCTCGGCGGGAACGCTGGCTTTGTCGGGCGGCGGCAGCATCTCGTCGTCCAGCGTCGTCACCGTGAACGGGGTTTTCGACGTGTCTGCGGTATCCGGCCCGATCATACAGACGCTTGCCGGAAGCAGCAGCGGCGTCGTGATCGGCGGCGATACGTTGCAGATCGCCAACGGGTCGACCGAGTTTGCGGGTTCGATCCAGGGCGGCACCGGTTTGCGTATTCTCGGCGGCACCCAAACACTTTCGGGAACCAACACCTTCACGGGTACGACGACGATAATGAGCGGGTCCACGCTTGCGCTGAAAGGCAACGGTTCGATCGCGAACTCAATCGTGGTTTTCGCCGCCGGCAGCACGGGTACTCTCGATATTTCCCAAACAACCAGCGGCGCGTCGGTCGGGGGCCTGTTTTCGTTGGCCGGCAGCACGGGCATCGTCTCACTGGGATCAAAAAACCTCACACTCACCGGCGCGGTGCCGATATTCGAGGGCGTAATTCAGGACGGTGGGATCGGCGGGGGCACTGGCGGCAGCCTGACGATCGCCACCGGTGCCACGCAAATTCTTCGCGGCACGAACACCTATACGGGCACGACGACAATCGATGCCGGCGGTGGACTCTATCTCCAGACCGCCAGCAGCAGCATCGCTGCGTCCAGCGCCGTCATCAACAACGGTATTTTCGACGTCAGCGCAAGCGGTGGCGGCACCTCGATCAAGTCGCTTTCGGGCGCGGGGACTGTCAATCTTGGAGCGGCCACGCTGACGATCACGGCCGCCAACGGCACCTTCGCCGGCGTCATCGGCGACGCCGGCTCCGGCGGCGGGCTGACGCTGACGGGTGGGACGCAGGCGCTGACCGGCATCAACACCTACACCGGCGCGACCACCGTGAACGGCGGCACGCTGGTGGTGGACGGCTCGATCCTGAGTGCGACCACCGTCAACGCCGGCGGCACGCTTGCGGGCTCCGGCACGGTCGGCAATGTCGCCGTCGCCGGCGGCACGCTGGCGCCCGGCAGCGCGGCGAGCCTCTTCGGCCCGCTGACGGTCAACGGCTCCCTGAGCTTCACCGCCGCCTCGACCTATCTGGTGCAGGTCTCCCCGACCAATGCCGGTCTCACCAACGTCTCGGGCGCGACCGACCTCGGCGGCGCAACGGTGCAGGCGAACTTCACCTCCGGCACGGTCCAGAAGCAGTATACGATCCTGACCTCGGCCGGCGGCCTCGGCGGCACCACCTTCAATCCCGCCGTCGTCTCCAACATGCCGACCATCTCGGCGACGCTCAGCTATGGCGCCAACGACGTCGTCCTCAACACCAACATCAACTTCACGCCGCCCGGCGGCAACCTCACCGGCAACCAGCAGAACGTCGCCAACACGCTGACGAACTTCTTCAACACGACCGGCAGCATTCCCGTGGCATTCGCCGCGCTCACCCCGACTGGACTGACGATCGCTTCGGGCGAGCTCGGCACCGGCATCATCCAGTCGGCGATCAACGCCGACGGCCAGTTCCTGAACGTGATGCTCGATCCGGCAGTGTCGGGCCGCTCGGGCGGCTTCGCCAAGTCGGGCAGCGTCGCGCAATTCGCCGAGAGCGATGATACGGCAGCGGCCTATGCGTCGATGCGCCCGGCCAATGCACGCGAGCGCGAAGCCCATGCGATGGCGACCAAGGCGCCCCTGCTCGCAGCGCAACCAGCCAACCGCTGGAGCGTCTGGGCGGCCGGCTATGGCGGCTCGGCCGCGGTCGGCGGCAATGCCCTGGTCGGCTCGCAGGACCTGACCGCGCGCGTGTGGGGTGGCGCGGCCGGCGCTGACTACAGGGTCTCGGCGGATACGCTGGTCGGCTTCGCACTGGGCGGCGGCGGGCTGAACTATTCGCTTGCGAACGCCATGGGCGCGGGCTCGGCCGACATGTTCCAGGCCGGCCTCTATGGCCGGCACAATTTCGGACCCGCCTATGTCGCCGCCGCGCTCGCCTATGGCTGGCACGACGTCACGACCAACCGCACCGTAGCCCCGGGCGGCTTCGACCAGCTCCAGGGCCGCTTCAAGGCCGACACCTTCTCGGCGCGGTTCGAGGGCGGCTACCGCTTCGCAACGCCGCTGGTCGGCATCACGCCCTATGCGGCGGCACAGGTGACGAATTTCAACCTGCCCAATTATTCGGAAGTCAGCCTCAATGGCGGCGGCCTGTTCGCGCTGAACTATGCCGCGCAGTCGCTGACCGACACGCGCTCCGAGCTCGGCCTGCGGACCGACAGGTCCTATGCGATGCAGGACGGCGTGCTGACGCTGCGCGGCCGCGCCGCGTGGGTGCACGACTACAATCCGAGCCGCGCCGTCACCGCGCTGTTCCAGACCCTGCCCGGCGCCTCCTTCGTCGTGAACGGGGCCCGGGTCGACGCCGACTCTGCCCTGGTCGGCGGCAGCGCCGAGATGAAGTGGCTGAGCGGCTTCTCGATCGCGGCGAGCTTTGACGGCGAATTCGCCGGCAATGTCACCAGCTATTCGGGCAAGGGCGTGTTCAAATACACCTGGTAGGCCGGCGCCATCACTTGCTCGCCTGCCACTGGCCTGACACGCCCAGGATCACCCTGACGCGGCCGGTGCCGGCTTCGTTCAGCGCGGTGGTCTGCGGCACCTGGACGTCGAGCTGATCGACGAACAGGAACGGCATGCCGGCCTCGAGATCGTAGAGCAGCTTCTGCAGCGCGGACTGCTCCAGCTCGCAGCTCACGACGAGGCCGACGAAGCCGTCCTTGGTCTGCGCGCCGGAGACGTCGACCTGCGAGGACTGCACCGAGCCGCCGGCATTGCCGACTGCGGCTGCCACCCGCTGCAGCAAATTCGCGCCGGCAACCGTCACGGTCGGCCCTTCCAGGAACGGCGTGCCGGGATGCTCGACCGATCCTGCCGCGGCATTCTTGGCGCCCGCCTTGCGCCCGCGCAGCTGGTCGAGCAAGTCGGAGGTCTGCGCGAGAGCCTGGCGATGGGCGATGACGTCGGCAATCGAGAGGCCCGCCATCAGCAACAGCCCGCCCGTCACCGCGAGATAGAGCGTCACCGCAATCAGCGGCGAGGCGGCGAGCGCGCGCGCAACCGCGTTTCCACCCGCAATCGAGGGGCTGCTCATGGCGCTATTCATGGCACGTTCCTCGGTTCGATCTGCGCCTCGATGTGGAAGCGCTCGCCGGGGTCGGACGGGCTCCGCGTCGTCGGGGCGTAGAAAGTCGCGCGGGTGAAATGCTGGGACTGCTCGATCAGCGGGATCAGCGAGGGCGCATCGCGCGTGATGCCGGCGATCTGCAGCTTGTTGCCGCCGAGGTGCAGCTCGGTGACGTAGGTGTGGTCGGGCAACAGGCGGCTCAGCGATTCCAGCACGATCACGCTCGCAGCCGAGTCGTATTTGCGCCGCTCGAGCAAGGCGAGCGGCGAGCGCTCGCCGCCGTCGCTGCCGCCCAGCGCGGCGCGGCGCTGGGTGATCTGCCGTTCGAGCTCGCTCTCCTGCGCGCTCAGACTGTCGGCCAGGTAGCCGGCGGCGATCGATCCGGCGACGGCTGCGACCGCCGCGAGGCCCAGCACCACCTGCAGCGTCCGGCTCAGCCGCGCCGGGTCGACCGCGCCGCGCGATTTCTGCTCGAACACCTTGATGCGCCCGCTTCCATCCTCCGCCTCGGTCACGATCGCGACCGCGGACGGATGGAAGCCGGACACGGCACCGACATAACCCAGCGCCAGCCGGCGCGGCGCCGCGGCGATCAGCGTGGTGATGCTCTCGGCGCCCCGCGCCACCGGCGCGCTGCAGCCGAACACGGCCTCCGTGGCGCTCCACGGCGTCAGCCGGTCGATCTGGGCCCGCACGATGCCGTCGAGGAAGTCGGCGGCGCGCGCCGGCAGCTCCAGCGGGCGGAACAGGAAGCGCCCCGGCCGCAGCACGATCTCGACGCGGCTACCGCGGACGATCTGGGCGAGACTGGCGGCTTCGAACTTGCCGTCCGCGAACGCGATCTCCCTCGCCATGTTTTCCGGCTTCGCCGTCTCCAGCGCGAACGTGCCCTTGTCGTCCTCGACCAGCCGCACCACGCGCGGCGCCACCATCCGTTCCAGGCCGGCGACGATGGCGCCGGCCACGGTGCCGGTCCAGGCATCGAGCGTGGTGCGAATGGAATTGAGCGAGCTCATCTCACAGGGGCTTTCCGGCGGAGCCGTCGAAGGAATTGTGCCACGACAATACACGATAGGGCTCATCGCCGCTTTCGAGAAGCAGGATGACGACCTCCGCCGAGCTGCGCCGGCGCGCGGGCGATTCGACGGTGACCGCCAGGCGGTAGGCCTTCGAACCCGTGGTCGTCGCGTTGGCGGCGCCGCCGGCAAGCCCGACCAGGGATTGATGGTCGGCATTGGGATCGGCGCGGTCGCGCAGCACCTGCTGCAGCGTTTGCGGCGACATGTCCGACAGCGCCGCGACCACCTGCGGCGCAGCGTCCATCACGTTCACCGTGCGCATGTTGCTGTACACGGTGACGAACGGCAGCACGCGCTCGACCACGGCCGGCGGGATGCCGCGCACGAGCCACAGCTCGTCGCTGTGCGGAAACGGCGCGTGGCGCGGCAAATAGGGCGCGCCGAGCGTGCGGTAGTAGGAGTCTTCCGGATTCTCGATGCCAGGCTCCGTCGACGATCGCCACGCCATGATCCGGTCGGCATAGACCGACGCGTCCGCTGCTGCGACGCCGACCGTCGTCATCAGGCCCGCCAGCAGCGGTTTCGGTGCCACGTTGAGATCGATGCGCGCGGCCTCGGAGCGGAACGTCACCCTGACCCGGCCCGCCCCGACACGGGCGTCGAAGGTGCCGCTGGTCGGGCGCGTCGCCTCGTTCTGCGCCGTCAGCCGGTAGGCTGCGAGCTCGAGCCCGGCGCTCACCAGCGCATCGGCCTGCAGCCGGTCGGCGTTGACGTTCACCATGACAGCCGTGTTGGTGACGTAGGTCAGGTAGATCAGCGCGAGCGCGGCGAGTGCCGCCAGCATCCACAGCACCGCGATGACGATGAAACCGCGCTCGCCGCGGCGCATGATTTGATCGTGCCTCGCCCCGCTCAAAGCTGCGGCTCCTTGTCCGGCTGCGGCGCGCCCGAGCGCGCCGCCACGCAGGCCGCCGGAACCCTGGCCCGCACGCATTCGGGCGGCGCGGTGATATGGAGCATCGCGGCGGCTGACACCGCCAGCACCTGGCCGGTGCCGCCGTCGCGCACGGTGATGCGCACGCGCTCCGGCGGTTGCGGCTGGCCGCGCCAGACCGGCTGCCATTTCCCGTCCGGCCCGGCATAGGAGAACACCACGCGGAACGGCGAGCGGATCAGCACGACCTGGTCGGTGAAGCGGATCTGCCCGTCCGGCGGCATCGGCTGGAACGGCGCGCGCTCGCGCACCAGCGCAAGCCCCTGCGCGTCCGCCTTCTCGATGAAGCGGACGAATTCGAGGCCCGGACGCACGGCGGGACCGAGCGCCGTGCGCACGAAGGTCACCGCCAGCTCGGCGCCGTCGAACAGCGGCGCCTTCGCCTCGCTGTTCAAGGTCGTCTGCTCGGCGACGGAGAGATCGGCAACGATGCGGTCGAGGCCGGTGGCGAGGCGCTCGACGCGCTGCACGCGGACGATGCCGCGATTCCAGTTCGGCAGCCATTGCGCCGTCACCGTCGCCAGCGCAGCCAGGATGACCGTCATCAGCAGCGTCGCCAGCAGCACCTCGAGCAGGGTGAAGCCGGCTTCGCTTGAAAGCACGGACCGCATTCGCTTCATTGCGGGGTCCTCGGAACCAGCTTCACCGTCGTGACCTGGATCGCGGCGCCGTCGGCGCGCTGGAGCCGCAGGTTGATCGCCATCGGCACGAAGCGATCGGAGGCCACTTCGCCGCTCGCCATCTTCATCGGCGCGACGTCGACGCGCCAGCGGCTGCCGGCGAGTTCGCCGCTCGCCCGGCCGGGCTTCAGCAGATTCCGCGCCGGCAGCTCGGCAAGCAGCGTCTCGGCGGTGCCGGCGAGCGCCAGGTGCTGGTCGATCGCGCGCGTGCCCCGCGCCGAGGCTGCTATCACCGAGCCGATGGTTCCGAGCACGGCGGCGATGATCGCAAGCGCGACCAGCGCCTCGATCAGGGTGAAGCCGGCGGCGTCACAGCTTCTGCGAGACAATGTCGACGCCTCCGGTCAGCCAGTTGACACGCACCTCGTAGCCGATGCCGGGCCGTGCCAGCGCGATCGTTCCGCCGCACGACATGCCCGACGGAAAGAAATCGATGGAGCGGCCCACCGCGCGGTCGGCGCAGCGCGCGGCCAGCGTCGCCTGCACGACCACGTCGTTCGGCAGGCGGATGATCCGGCCCGTGACGCCGGAGCGGATCGCGCGCGCCTCGGCATCCACCTGCGTCGCCACGCGGACCTGGCGGCGCAGCGCCGCGTTGCGATCGGCCTTGAGCAGCGCCGCGGTCTCGACCGCATAGCTCTCCAGCTTCGCCCGCGTCGTCGTGCGCGGAATCGCCGGCAGGATGATGGACGCGAGCAGGCCGATGATCGCGAGCACGCACAGGATCTCGATCAGCGCGAAGCCGCGCGCCGTGCGGAGCCCCTTAGCGCGCGCCGCTGACAATGTCGGCTGCCGTTCCACTGCCGCCTTCCTGACCGTCGGATCCGAGCGAGATGATGTCGTAGGGTGCGCTCGCGCCCGGCGAGCGATAGACATAGACGTGGCCCCAGGGATCGTTGGGCACCACGCCGCCGCGCAGGTAAGGTCCGTTCCAGCCGGCCTGGTTGTTGCTGCGGGTCAGTGCGGTGAGGCCCTCATTGCTGGTCGGGTAACGCCCGAGATCGAGGAAATACAGATCGAGCGCGCTGGAAAAGCTCTCGATCTGGATCTTGGCGGCCTTGGCCTTGGACTCGCTGAGATAGTTCAGCACCCGCGGACCGACCAGCGCCATGATCATCCCGATGATGGTGATGACGACGAGCATCTCGACGAGTGTGAAACCGGCCTCGCCTTCGCGGGCGCGCCGGCGGCGCGCTGGCGATGCGACAGTGTCCTTGCTCACTTCAACCCCTCCGTAACCAAACTTAACCGACAATCTGGCTCACCGACATCAACGCCGTCATCACCGAGGTGATCAGGCCGCCGACGACCAGGGAAATCGCGATGATCGCCGCGGGTCCCGCGATGCCGACCGCGCGATCGAGCATGCGCTGCAGCTTGGCCTCGTAGAATTCGGCGACGCGCCCCGACAGCATCGGCAGTTGCCCGGTCTCGTCGCCGAGCCGCAGCATGCGCACCGCCATCGCCGGCAGCGCGTTGGTCTCGGCCAGCGCATCCGACAATTTCGAGCCGTGGCGGACGCGATCGGCGGCGTCGCTCCAGACCGTCGACGGCCCCGTCGTCGCCATCATGTCGACGAGAATGCGCAGCGTGGTAGTGAGGTTGACGCCGCTGCCGAGCAGCAGGCCGAGGTTGCGGCAGAACAGCGCCGTGCGGTACGAGCTCATCAAATTGCGGATCGCCGGCAGCCGCGCGATCGCGCTGGCGATGCCGCGCCGGATGCGCTCCTGCCGCAGCAGGAGCCAGACGGCGGCGATCGAAGCGGCAAGCCCGCCGAGCACGGCGTCGGAATTTCCGCGCAGGAAGGTCGAGATGTTCAGGAACACGCCGACGATCGGATCGACCTTGGCGCCGAAATCCTGCAGCACGCTGGCGAATTGCGGCAGCACGAACGTCAGGAAGAACAGCAGCACGCATCCGGCCGCGCCGAGCACGAAGACGGGATAGCGGACCGCCTCCGACAGCCGCCGCCGCAGCGCCTCGCTACGCGCGCGTTCGCCGGCGAGCACCTCCAGCACCTGATCCAGCGATCCCGACGCCTCGCCGACCCGCACCAGGGCGATATACATCGGCGGAAACAGGCCCTCGTGCCGCGCCAGCGCCTCGGCAAAGCTTTCGCCGGACACGACGCGCGAACGGATGTCGGCGACGACCGGCCGCAGCCTGCCGAAATCGGGATCGGCCGCGAGCAGCTCCAGCCCGTCATTGATGCGCGCGCCGGCACGCAGCAGCAGCGCGAGGTCGCGGGTGAAGATGGTGACGTCCTCGGCCTTGGGCCGGTTGAACAGGCTGAAAGCGCGGCCTGCCGCGCCGCCCTCCTCCGGCGTGACGTTGTCGACCAGCACGAGGCCAAGCCGCTCGATCCTCTGCGCCACATCGCCCGGCGCAGGCGCGGCGATGGCGCCGGAGACCAGCTCGCCATTGGCATTGAGGGCGCGGTAGCGGTAGTTCGGCATCGGTCAGTGCATGAGCTTGGGTTGAATCGATTGGCCGCGAGGTCGGTGCACCTCTCCCGCTTGCGGGAGAGCATAGGCCGCCTCCGGCGGCCGTCCTCCAAGAACGCCGAGGCGAAGCCTCGGCTTTGCTGAAAGCGCGGGTGAGGGTTCTCTCCTCTTGGGGAGTCTTCGTTGTCGAAACACCCTCTCCCCAACCCTCCCCCGCAAGCGGGGGAGGGAGCGTACCTCCCGCGTTGCACTGTTTGAACCTGATCCCAGCATGGCTCTAGCGCACCGTCGTGACGCGGAAGACCTCGGGCACCGTGGTCAGCCCGGCCCGGCATTTGGCGACCGCGTCCTCCAGCATCGTCGTCATGCCCCCTCGCATCGCGGCGGCATCGATCGCGTGGGAGTCGGTCTGCGGTCCGATCAGCGCACGCACCTCGTCCGTCATGTCCAGGATCTCGAACACGCCGTTGCGGCCGCGATAGCCGGTGCCGCCGCAGCGCTCGCAGCCGCCGGCCTCGTGCACGACCTCGCCGCACTTGAAGCCGATCACCGCAAAGCGCGGATCCTTGGCGAGATCGGCCTCCGTCAGCGTGTGCGGCACCTTGCAGCGGTCGCAGAGCACGCGCACCAGGCGCTGCGCCACCACCGCGCGCAGCGTCGACTTCAGAAGAAAGCCCTCGATGCCGAGATCGATCAGGCGCGGTACCGCGGCGGCCGCGGTCTCGGTGTGCAGTGTCGTCAGCACGAGATGGCCGGTGAGCGCGGCATGGATCGCGATATGCGCGGTCTCGGTGTCACGGACTTCGCCGACCATGATCACGTCGGGATCCTGGCGCACGAAGGCGCGCATGGCGGAGGCGAAGGTCAATCCGATCGACGGCTTGACCTGGGACTGGTTGATGCCGGGGATCTCGTACTCGACGGGATCCTCGATGGTGAGGATCTTTCGCGTCGGCTCGTTGAGGATCGACAGCATGGTGGCAAGGGTGGTGGTCTTGCCGCTGCCGGTCGGTCCGGTGACCACGATCATGCCGTGCGGCATCGCCAGGAGGCGCGTCATCACGCTCTCGTCGCGGGCGGCGAGCCCGAGCTTGCTCATCTCCAGCAGGCCGCGGTCGCGCGGCAGCAGGCGGATGACGGCGCTCTCGCCATGCTGCGTCGGCATGGTCGCGACGCGGACGTCGAGCTCGCTGCGCCCGACGCGCACGCGCGCTGCGCCGTCCTGCGGCAGGCGCCGCTCGGCGATGTTGAGGCCGGCGAGAATCTTGATGCGTGAGATCAGCGCCTGCGGCGGAACGCCTTGCGGCGCGGCCAGCGCGCGCAGCAGACCGTCGACGCGCATGCGCACCACCAGTCCGGCGCGGAACGGCTCGACGTGAATGTCGCTGGCGCGCAGGTCCACCGCGCGCTCGAGGAGATCGTTGAGCGCGCGTACCACCGGCGCCCCGCTGGCGAGATCGCGCAGGCTCTCGATGTCATCGTCGGACTGCGCGACGCGACCGGCGCCCTGGTCCGCAGTCGCATCGTCGGCATCTGCGCGCTGATCGAGGACCGTCGTGATGTCTTCATAGGAGGCCACGACGACGTCGACCGGCGTTCCAAACACGATTTCGGCGGCGCGAATGGCAGCCGTGTCGGAGGGATCGGCAACCGCCAGCCGGAATCCGCCGTCTGGCGCGCTGAAGGGAAAGATGGTCGATTCACGGAGGAACCGGCGCGAGAAACCCTCGAGACGCGGCGTGGTCGTGAGCAGTTGCGGCAGGCTCAGCCGTGGCAGCGCAAAATAGTCGGACACCTCGTCGGCGAATTCGGCAGCCGAGAGGTCCGTGGCTTCCCAGAATTCGCGCAACGGGCGGGTGAGCGCCGGATTGGCCGACTTGTCCACGGGCGCACGCGCCCGCGGCGACAGTGAGTATTTCCCCAGGAGATGCTGCCGGAAGCTCTCGGCGGAGCGCTCTCGCATCGCATTCACAGCGTTGACCTTGTTACTTGAATGCAACAGCTTCGAGGCCACGAAAGGCCCTTTACCCTTGACTTATTGCTTAGCAAAAACATAATCGTGGCGCAAATTATTGCGCGTCCGGACCACGGGGGATCGGATGCAAATTCCCGTCACTCGCAGCGTTGGTAGGCGTATCTTGTTCGAAGTGGTCCAGCCGCTTTTGCGCCACCGCTCAGCGTTGACTGGAACGCTCCTGCTATTGTCGTGCGCTTTCCTGCTCTCCGCGTGCATCGTCACCGCCGACCAGTCGGTCGAAGCCGACCCGAACGATCCGCGCGCCCGGGACATCACCGACAAGATCCGCTCGCTCGACCTGCAACCCCGGCAGGTTGCGGATGCGGGCTCGAGCGGCATCGGCCAGCCGAAATCCTCGAAACCCGCGATCTATCTCAGCGATGGTGCGACGCCGCAAGCCGGGGCGCTGGCCGAGCGGGACGACGCCGGCGGCAGCGGATATGATCTCAATTTCGAGAATGCACCGGTCGCCACCGTCGCAAAAGTCATCCTCGGCGACGTCCTGAACGTGGGCTACACGATCGATCCCCGCGTCCAGGGTACCGTGACGCTGGCCTCGGTGCGCCCGGTTCCGAAGGCGGACGCGCTCTACGTGCTGGAGAACGCGCTGCGCATGTCTGGCGTGGCGCTGGTGCGTGACCGTACCGGCTATCGGCTGCTGCCGGCGCCGGAAGCAGGCCCCGGCGGCGTCGACCGCGGCACGGCGCAGGCCGGCCAGGGCGTCACGGTGGTGCCGCTGCGCTATGTCTCGGCCCAGAACATCTTCAAGCTGCTCGATGCCTTCGGCGTGAAGGCCTCGACCATGCGCGCCGACGGAGCCCGCAACACGCTGCTCATCAGCGGCAGCGGCACCGAACGCGCCAGCGCGGTCGACACCATCCTGTCCTTCGACGCCGACTGGATGCGCGGACAGTCGGTCGGCATCTTCCCGGTGCGCAATTCGGCACCCGAGCCCGTCATCACCGAGATCGAGAAGATCATGGATTCCGGTGAAGGCGGCATGAGCCAGAGCATGATCAAGTTCCAGGCGATCGGGCGGCTCAACTCGATCCTCGTGGTCAGCCAGAAGCCGGAATATCTGAAGCGCGCGCAAACCTGGATCGCGCGGCTCGACCGCTCCGACACCGACGGCGTGAACCTGAAATCCTATCCGCTGCGCTACGGCAATTCCAAGGTGATCGTGTCGATGCTGAACGAGATGCTGTTCAGCCAAAGCACGACCTCGACGCTCGACAACGCATCGAGCCAGATTGCGCCCGGCGCAGGGGTTTCGATGTCGTCCTCAAGCAATCCGGTGGCCTCGCTCAGCGCCTTGCCGACCGCCGCCGCCGGCGCCGCAACGCCGGTCACCGGGCCTGCCGGATCGGCACTCGGCGCCCGCCCCGCGCCCGCGGCGTCCCCGGCGCCGGGGCAGGATAGCGGTGGCCTCGGCGCCATCTCCGGCGGCGGGGCGAAAGCCGGCCTCAACGGCATTCTCCAGAACGTGCGGATCACCGCCGACGTCACCAACAACGCCGTGCTGGTCTACGCCAGCCAGGAGGCGCAGCGCATCGTCGAGCAGACCATCCGCCAGATCGACCGGCCGCAGCGCCAGATCGCGATCGAGGCGACGATCGCCGAGGTGACGCTGAACGACCAGCTGAACTACGGCGTGCAGTTCTTCCTCGCCAGCCAGAAGGGCTCGATCTCCAACACGATCAACGGCATCAGTAATGCGAAGACGATCGGCAGCGATGGCGACGGAGCGAGCAACGCGGTCAACGCGGCCGCCGGCGCGCTGCTCGGCCGGGTCCTTCCCGGGTTCAACTTCCTGATCGGCTCCGAGAACTCGCCGCGAGTCGTTCTCGACGCGCTGCACGGCATCACCAACGTCAAGGTGCTGTCGAACCCGTCGCTGGTGGTGCTGGACAACCAGTCCGCGACCTTGCAGGTCGGCGACCAGGTGCCGTTCTCGACGGGCACGGCGACCGTGCTGACCGCCAACAACACCGTCGTCAACACCATCGACTACAAGAACACCGGCATCATCCTGCGCGTGCTGCCGCGCGCCAACGCCAACGGCAATGTCGTGCTCGACATCGAGCAGGAGATCTCGAGCGTGGCCGCCGGCAGCGCCAACTCGCTGACGCCGACGATCTCGCAGCGCCGGGTCAAGAGCTCGATCGCGGTGACGAGCGGGCAGACCGTGCTGCTCGCCGGCCTGATCAGCGAGACCGAGAACAAGCAGCGCCAGGGCCTGCCGATCCTGGATTCCATTCCCGGCGTGGGCGACGCCTTCTCGCACCAGACCAACGGGCGTGCCCGCACCGAGTTGATCCTGTTCATCCGCCCGACCGTCATCAAGGACGGCGTCGACGCGCATGTCATCGCCGAGGAGATGCGCACCAAGATGAACAGCCGCCTGGTCGGGACCAGCAATCCCGTTGTGGTCCTTCCCAAGACGACACGCTGACGGCGTGATGGATCGGGCCGGGAACGGCGGCGCGGGCCCGCCGCTGGTCCTCGGCATCGCGCTCATCGCCGGCGTGCTTGCGAGCCTCGTCGCCGCGCCGGGCGCGGAAGGCCTCTGTGGCGCCTTCCTGGCCGCCCTGATGCTCGCCATCGCCGTGAACGACGCTCGCACCTATCTCATTCCGAACGCGCTGACCGGCGCCGCATTCGCCCTGGCGCTGCTCCGCTCCGGCGCTCTCGTGCCGGAGGTGGGCGCCGAAGCGCTGCTCTGGCCGGTGGCCCGGGCTGCGGTCGTTGGGCTGCCGCTGCTGCTGCTGATGCTGGCCTACCGGCGCTGGCGCGGCCGCGACGGGCTTGGGCTCGGTGACGTCAAGCTTGCCGCGGTCGGTGGCGCCTGGCTTGATCTCGCCACCATGGTCGCGGTGATCGAGCTGGCGGCGCTGCTCGCGATCGCGGCCTATGCCGCCAATGCCGCACTGCGAAAGAAGCCGTTGCGCGCGACCGCCTTCCTGCCGTTCGGGCTGTTCCTGGCGCCCGCGATCTGGGCCGGTTGGCTGGCCGAGACCTGGTACGTCAACTGGCTGGTCGGCTGGCCGAGCTAAGGCCTGATGAAATCAGGACGAATCGTCCTCGCGGCGCAAGCGGTGAGGCAACTCGTGTTCGGCCCCTGAATCAGTGCATGGGGTTGTTTTCGACATTTTTGTTTTAGCCGGTCAGTGCTCGCGGCTCGGCGCCCATGCCAGCGCCCGCAGGCGGGCCTCCGCGATCTCGCCGCGCGACATCTTGTTGGTGACGGCATCGCGGATCCGGGCCCGCGCCTCGCGCGCCCGCGGCGGCGCGGCGGCGGTCGACAGGTTCAGCCATTTGGAGGCCTCGATGATGTCCTGAGGCACGCCCTGGCCGCGGTCATAGAGCAGCCCCAGCGAATACTGGGCGCGGCTGTCGCCCTGCTCCGCCGCGCGGCGGTACCACATCGCGGCTTCCGTGTAGTTCTGCGGCACGCCGCGGCCGGTCTCGAACAGGAAGCCGAGATGGGTTTGCGCCGTCGCATTGCCCCGCTCGGCAAGCGGAATGAGGCTGCGCGAGGCCGCGACATAGTCCTGGCGGTTGAAGGCGGCGAGGCCCTGGCGGAGGGATTGGGCCTGTGCCGGCGCGGCTGCAACGAGCAGGAGCTGGGCCGCTATGGCCAACATCGCGGCGCGCCCGATTGTTCTGCTGTTCCCCATATTCCCAGTGTCCTGTGCCGATACCGATGGACGACCCCTTCCGGAATGTAACCACGGTTCGGCGCAGACCGTCATCCCGGCAAAGCTCTTGCTGATCGATTTTCGCTATTTATGGTACCCCCTGCAACCGTCAGGAGCTCCTCCCAAATGCCCATCCCGCATGCCTCGCCGGCCTTGTCGCGCTTCACTGTGCTCGATCTGACCCGTGTCCGGTCCGGGCCCACCTGCGTGCGGCAGCTCGCCGACTGGGGCGCCAACGTCGTCAAGATCGACGCGCTGACCGAGGATGCCGGCGGCGAGCAGCCGGGCGGACCGCGCCGGGGTTCCGACTTCCAGAACCTGCACCGCAACAAGCGGGCGATGACGCTGAACCTGAAGGACGAGCGCGGGCTCGCCGTGTTCAAGCGCCTCGTCGCCAAAGCCGACGTCGTGGTCGAGAATTTCCGACCCGACGTGAAGAAGAAGCTCGGGATCGACTATGAGAGCCTGGCTGCGATCAACCCGCGTATCGTCTATGGCAGCATCTCCGGCTTCGGCCAGGACGGCCCCTATCACAAGCGCCCCGGCTTCGATCAGATCGCGCAAGGAATGGGCGGGCTGATGTCGATCACGGGCGCGCCGGGCGAAGGCCCAATGCGGGTCGGCATTCCCGTCGCCGATCTCTCCGCCGGCCTGTTCTGCGCCATCGGCATTCTCACCGCGCTGCTCGAGCGCGAGGTCTCGGGCAAGGGCCAGTGGGTGCAGACCTCGCTGCTGCAGGCCCAGATCTTCATGCTCGATTTCCAGGCCTCGCGCTGGCTGATGGAGAAGGAGGTCGCCAAGCAGGCCGGCAACAACCACCCGACCAGCATCCCGACCGGCGTGTTCAAGACCTCCGACGGCTACATCAACATCGCCACCACGGGCGGGCGGATCTGGGAGCGCTGTGCGCAGACGATCGGCGCGCCGGAGCTCTACAGCCATCCCGACTATGCGACTGCCCCGCTCCGCTCCAGGAACCGCAATGCGCTCAACGCCGAGATCGAGAAACGTACGGTGACGAAGCCGACCGAGACCTGGGTCAAGGAATTCAACGACGCCGGCGTGCCCTGCGGTCCGATCTACGCCATCGACCAGATGTTCGATGACGCGCAGGTCAAGCATCTCGGCATCGCGCAGGACGTGCCGAACGACGAGGATCGTCACATCCGCCTGGTCGGGCAGCCCGTGACGCTGTCGCGCACGCCGAGCAGGATGGTGGCGCGGCCGCCGGAATTCGGCGAGCAGACCGACGAGGTGCTGGCCGAATTCGGCTTCGGCGCTGACGAGATCGCAAAGCTCCGGGACGCCAAGGTGGTTTAAGACGTCTCCTAGCCTGCGGCCGGCTTGGCCCGCTGCGTCCATCCGACACGGGCAAGCAGACCGTCGATCAGCGGCCAGAACAGCAGCACGATCGCCAGCGTCGTGATCGAGCCGACCAGGCCGTTCGACCAGAACACCTTCAGATCGCCGCCGGAGCCGATCATCGACAGGCGGAAGGCGTCCTCGGCGCGGTTGCCGAGCACGAGCGCCAGCGTGAACGGCGCCAGGGGAATGCCGATCTTCTTGAACACGTAGCCGACGACGCCGAAACCGAGCATCAGCCAGATGTCGAACATCGCGTTTTGGATCGCATAGGCGCCGATCGCGCAGGACACCACGATCATCGGCGCCACCGCGGCGAACGGCACGCGCAGGATCGAGGCGAACACCGGCACCGTCGTCAGCACCAGCACGAGGCCGACGACATTGCCGAGATACATCGAGGCGATCAGGCCCCAGACGAAATCCTTGTGCTCGACGAACAGCAACGGGCCCGGATTGAGCCCCCACACCATCAGGCCGCCGAGCAGGATCGCCGCGGTGCCGGAGCCGGGGATGCCGAGCGCCAGCATCGGCAGCAGCGCCGAGGTGCCGGAGGCATGCGCCGCCGTCTCCGGCGCGAACACGCCCTCGAT
Organism: Bradyrhizobium diazoefficiens; assembly: GCF_018131015.1. Lineage (GTDB taxonomy): Bacteria > Pseudomonadota > Alphaproteobacteria > Rhizobiales > Xanthobacteraceae > Bradyrhizobium > Bradyrhizobium diazoefficiens_B. The sequence goes on along the minus strand of NZ_JAFCJJ010000003.1, from coordinate 403,313 downwards.
GCGGCCCTTGCCGAAACTCTCGGGATCCTTGGAGAAACGTTTCGCCAGATTGTAGCCCATGAAGGACGCCGCGATCGCGCCGCCCGGGGTGATGCCGAGCCAGCAGCCGATGAAGGAGGAGCGAAACAGCGTCACCCAATATTTCGGCAGGTCCTTCCAGACGCCAAGCACGACCCGCAGCGAGATGCTCGCGGCGTGGCCACGCAACGCCAGCCGCTCCTCCATCGTCAGCAGGATCTCGCTGATGCCGAACAGGCCGATGACGGCAACGAGGAAGTTAATGCCGCGAAGCAGCTCGGACGAGCCGAAGGTCATGCGCAGCTGGCCCGACACGGTATCCATGCCGACGCCGGCGAGCAGTAGCCCGAGCGACATCGAGATGACGGTCTTGTGCCTGGCCTCGCGGCCGAGGCCGACGAAGGAGCAGAAGGTCAAGAGATAGACCGCGAAGAACTCCGGTGGCCCGAATTTCAGCGCAAAGGACGAGATCATCGGCGCGAGGAATGTGATCAGGAGCACCGCGACCAGCGAGCCGATGAAGGATGAGGTGAATGCCGCGGTCAGCGCCTCGGCCGCCCTGCCCTGCTGCGCCATCGGATAGCCGTCGAAGGTGGTCGCGACCGACCAGGCTTCGCCGGGAATGTTGAACAGGATCGAGGTGATCGCGCCGCCGAACAGCGCACCCCAGTAGATGCAGGACAGCATCACGATGGCCGAGGTCGGATCCATCGTGAAGGTCAGCGGCAGCAGGATCGCCACGCCGTTGGGGCCGCCAAGGCCGGGGAGCACGCCGACGAAGATGCCGAGCACGAGCCCGACCATCATCAGCACGAGCGTCTTCCAGGTGAGCAGGACGGCGAAGCCGTGAAGGAGGAGACCGAGAGCTTCCATCGCGGCCCCGCCTAGCGACCGAGAGCCGCTTCGAGCGGCCCCTTCGGCATGATGACGTCGAAGGCGATGTCGAAGGTGACGAACATGATCGCCGTGAACAGGAAAGCGGTGAGCAGCGACTTCCACAGCGCGATCTTGCCGACCAGCCGCATGAAGCCCGCGATCAGCAGGAAGCTCGCGACATAGAGGCCGAGGAATTGCATGGCGAGGCAGAACAGCAGCGTCGGCACGAACACCGCCATCACGCGGCGGGCCTGCGCGCGGGTGACGAAGGTTGCGGACGCCGCGCGGTGCGCGAGCAGCGCCGCGATCAGGCCGTAGAGGCTGCCGCCGCCGAGGATGACGGAGAGATAGAACGGGAAATAGCCGGGCTCCGGCCCGGTCGAATCCCAGGACGCGCCGGTGCGCCAGTTGTCGTAGCCGAGCGTTATGGCGAGCGCCAGCAACAGGAGACAGACGACGATCTCGATCGTGCCCGTGCTGACGACGGACGGGGAGTCGTCTTCGGGCGCGGTCGGATCGTCGACGACGATTTCAAGATCGGTTTGGGACATCGTTAGGGAGTAACTGAGCTCGATACCTCCTCTCCCCGCTTGCGGGGAGAGGGTTGGGGTGAGGGGGAGTCTCCGCAATGAAGGTGAGCATGGGACTCGCGGAGAGAGCCCCTCACCCCAACCCTCTCCCCGTAAGAACGGGGAGAGGGAGAAGAGACGGTCACTTCGCGACAAATCCGGCTTCGGTCATCAGCGACTTGTTGACGGCGTCGTCCTCCTCGAGGAACTGCACCATGTCCTTGCCGGTGAGGAAGATCGGCTTCAGTGCCTGCTTCTCCATGTAGTCCTTGTATTCCGCGGTCTGCGTCACCTTCTGGAACAGATCGACGTAGAACGCCTGCTGCTCCGGCGTGACCTTGCCGGGCAGGAACATCGCGCGCAGCATCAGGTACTGGACGTCGACGCCCTCCTCCTTGCAGGTCGGGATGTCGGCCCAGGACTGCGTGTCGGTTACCTTGGTGGTGTAGGCGATGCGCTCCTTGTCGAACACGCAGAGCGGGCGCACCTGGCCCGCGCGCCAGACCTCGAGATTTTCGCTGGGGTTGTTGACGTTGGACTCGGTGTGATTGCCGACGAGCTGGGTCGCGGCCTCGCCGCCAGACTTGTAGGGCAGATAGGAGAATTTCGCGCCGGTCTTCTGCTCGAGGAACACGGTCAGCACGTGGTCCTCGCGCTTGGAGCCGGTGCCGCCCATCTTGAACGGCGCGCTCGCGGCCTTCGCGGCGGCGACGAAGTCTTTCACCGTCTTCGGGCCGGCGCTGTTGTCCCACAGCACGAACTGGTCGAGCGCGATCACCGAGACCGGCGTCAGCTCGCGCCAGTTGAACGGGATCTTCGCCGAGAGCGGCAGCATGTAGATCAGCGAGTAGGCGATCAGCACCTTGTTCGGATCACCCTCGCTGGACTTCATGTACATCAGCGCTTCCGCACCCGAGGCGCCGCCCTTGAGCGAGACCACCATCGGCTGCTTCATCAAATTGTTCTTCTGGATCGCGGCCTGCATCATCCGCGCCATCTGGTCGGAGGCGCCGCCTGCGCCGGCGGCTACCACGATCTCGACAGGCTTGGTCGGTTCCCATCCGGCGAAGGCCGGCGTGGCGCAAAGCGCAGCCGCCAGCGTGATTGCAGCCCTTGTACGATGTCCCACGCGCATCCTTCCTATGTTCTTGTTTGGATTGGCCATTTTACGGAGTAAGGCGGACGGCATTGTGCGAGCGAATGGAAGCCAGTTCAAGCCGGGTCGATACCGTCCCGCTTATGACTTTGGAATAAGATCGATCGCAGGGCAGCGCAGCAATGCGCGCTACCTGCCCTTCCAGTTCGGCGCGCGCTTGTTGAGGAAGGCGTCCATGCCCTCGCGGAAGTCTTCGCTCATATAGGCCTTCAGGATCAGGTCCTCGCCCTCTTCGCGCGACAGCGTGCGGCGGATGCGGCGCACCGCTTCCTTGGTGGCCTCGAGGGTGAGCGGCGCGTGGCTCGCGACGAGCTTTGCGGTCTCGTCCGCGCGACGCTGCAGCGTCTCGACGTCCGGCACGACCTCGTTGAGCAGGCCGAGCGACAGCGCCTCCTGCGCCTCGACCAGCCGCGCCTTGAAGATCAAATCCTTGGTGCGCGCAGGTCCGACCAGCGAGACGACGCGGCTGATATTCGACATCGACAGGCAGTTGCCGAGCGTGCGCGCGATTGGAAAGCCGATACGCGTCGTCTCGGTGCCGATGCGCAGGTCGCAGCAGGCGGCGATGCCGGCGCCGCCGCCGGTGCAGGCCCCTGCGATCGCCGCGATCACGGGCACGCGGCACTGCTCCAGCGTGCCGAGCACGCGGTCGATGCGGGCCTCATAGTCGAGCGCGTCCTGCGCGGTCTTGAACGCACGGAACTGGGAAATGTCGGTGCCGGAGGCGAACGCCTTGTCGCCGGCACCGGTCAGGATCAGCGCCTTGATCGAACGGTCGGCGTTGATCTCCTTGCAGATCTCCGCCATGCGGTCATACATGGCGAAGGTCATGGCGTTGCGCGCCTGGGGGCGGTTGAAGGTGATCCGCGCGATGCCGTCCTGGACGGAGTAGAGCAGGTCTTCGTTCGTGGCCGTCGGTGCGTTCATCGCGCGCTCTCTTCAGTGTTGTTGTTCTTTAGGCCACCTGAGCCTTGGTCATCGGCACCACGTCGCGCCCCTTGAGGACGTCCATGGCCGCCAGCACGCCGCCGCTCCGGTGCGGGATCTTGGCAAGGTCGAGGCCCATCTCGACGCCGGCGAGCGTGCCCATCAGCATCAGGTCGTTGAAATGACCGATATGGCCGATGCGGAAGACCTTGCCCTTGACCTTGTTCAGGCCGGTGCCGAGCGACATGTCGAAATTGTCGAGCACGACCTTGCGGAAGGCGTCGGCGTCATGGCCTTCCGGCACGCGCACGCCGGTCAGCGCCGGCGAGTGGGCGGCGGGATCGGCGCACTGCGTCTCCAGGCCCCAGACCTTGACCGCCGCGCGCGTCGCCGCGCTGTGGCGCTTGTGGCGGGTCCAGACGTTCTCGAGGCCCTCCTCCTCCAGCATCTTGACCGCCTCGCGCAGGCCGTAGAGCAGATTGGTCGCGGGCGTGTAGGGGAAGGTGCCGAGCTTGTTGAAGGTGATGACCTCCTGCCAGTCCCAGTAGGAGCGCATGCCGGGATTGGCCTTGGCGACCGCGAGCGCCTTCTCCGAGACGGCGTTGAAGCCGAGGCCCGGGGGCAGCATCAGGCCCTTCTGGGAGCCCGCGACCGAGACGTCGATGCCCCAGGCATCGTGCTCATATTCCATCGAGCCGAGGCCGGAGATGGTGTCGACCATCAGCAGCGCCGGGTGCTTGACGCGGTCGAGCAGCTTGCGGACCTCCAGCGGCGGCGTCACGCAGCCGGTCGAGGTCTCGTTGTGGACGACGCAGACGGCCTTGATCGCATGCTGCTTGTCGGCGGCAAGACGCTTCTCGATCTCGGCGAGGTCGGCGCCATGGCGCCAGTCGCTCGGAACGAAGTCGACGTCAATCTTGAACTTGTCGGCGATGCCGCGCCACAGCACGGCGAACTGGCCGGTCTCGCACATCAGGACCTTGTCGCCGGGCGAGAACACGTTGACCATCGCCGCTTCCCAGGCGCCGGTGCCGGACGAGGGGAAGATGATCACGGGCTGCTTGGTGCGGAACACCCGCTGCATCGAGGCGAGGACGGCGAAACCGAGCTCGGCGAACTCCGGACCGCGATGGTCCAGCGTCGGCATGTCCATCGCCCGCAGCACGCGGTCGGGCACGTTGGTCGGTCCTGGAATCTGGAGAAAATGCCTTCCAGTGTGCACGGTCATGGGCGTCCTTCCCGGTCTTTGAAGCGGTCTTGGCTTTAAATCTGTTGGCCCGACGCGAGGGCTCGGGCGAGCCGCTCGCATATCACTATTTCCCGGGCTTGTCCCTCGCCCGGCGGGGTCCGTCAATGCACAAGAAGCAGGGCTCGCCTTGCCAAGGGCCGCGACGGTAGGCAAGACGGGGACGGCGAACAGGCAAGAGCGGACCATGGCGGCGGAAGTGGCCGGAAAATCGAACAAATCGGCCCAAAAGGACGGCCTGGCGGCACGTCTGTCCCGGGAAATTACGGGCGACGTCCTGTTCGACCGCTTCAGCCGCGGCCGCTACGCCACCGACGCTTCGTTCTACCAGATCCTGCCCGCAGGCGTGGTGGTACCCCGAACCATGGATGAGGCCTTGCGGGCGCTTTCGATCGCCCGCGACGCGGGGGTGAAAGTCACCCCACGCGGTGGCGGCACCTCGCAATGCGGCCAGACCGTCAATGACGGCCTCGTCGTCGATCTCTCAAAACACCTCAACCGCATCCTGTCGCTCGACGTCGAAGGCCGCACCTGCGTGGTCGAGCCCGGCATCGTGCTCGACGACCTCAACCGCCAGCTCAAAAAGCACGGCCTCTGGTTCCCGGTCGACGTCTCGACTGCCTCGCGCGCCACCATCGGCGGCATGGCCGGCAACAATTCCTGCGGCGGCCGCTCGTTGCGCTACGGCACGATGCGCGACAACACGCTGTCGATGGAAGCCGCGCTCGCGGACGGCACGCTCAACCGCTTCGGCGAAGTGTCGCGCGATCATTCGGACATCCACGCCAATGACAGCGCCCGCGCCCTGTTCCGCGACATGCTCGATCTCGGGGCGCGCGAGGCCGAGGAGATCGCCGCGCGCTTTCCCAAGGTGCAGCGCCGTGTCGGCGGCTACAATCTCGATGCACTGGTGCCGCGCAATGCGCCAAACAACATGGCGCACCTGCTGGTCGGCTCCGAAGGCACCCTCGCCTTCACCACCAAGGTCGAGCTGAAGCTGTGGCCGGTGATCCGCAACAAGGCGCTCGGCGTCTGCCATTTCGGCAGTTTTTACCATGCGATGGATGCCGCCCAGCACATCGTCAAGCTGAAGCCGATCGCCGTCGAATTGGTCGACCGCACCATGCTCGCGCTCGGCCGCGACATCGCGATGTTCCGGCCGATCATTTCGGCCGCGATCAAGGGCGATCCGGATGCCGTGCTGGTCGTCGAATTCGCGGAAGAGGACCAGGCGGACAATCTGCTGCGGCTGAAGCAGCTAAGCGAGCTGATGGGCGATCTCGGCCTCGGCTGGAGCAACGAGACGCGCAAATGGGGCGGCGTGGTCGAGATCACCGAGCCTGCGCTGCAGAGTGGGATTGCCGATTTCCGTGCCGCCGGCCTCAACGTCATGATGTCGATGAAGCAGGAGGGCAAGCCGGTCTCCTTCGTCGAGGACTGCGCCGTGCCGCTGCCGCATCTGGCCGACTACACCGCGCGGCTGAACGAGGTTTTTGCCAGGCACGGCACCAGCGGCACCATGTACGCCCATGCCTCCGAAGGCTGCCTGCACGTGCGCCCGGTGCTGAATCTCAAGCTCGAGAAGGACGTGAAGGCGATGCGCGCCATCGCCGAGGAAGCCTTCGCGCTGGTGCGCGAGTACAAGGGCTCGCATTCCGGCGAGCACGGCGACGGCTTGGTGCGCTCCGAATTCCACGAAACCATGTTCGGCGAGCGCCTCGTCGCCGACTTCAAAGAGGTGAAGCAACGTTTCGATCCGGAGGGCGTGCTCAATCCCGGCAAGATCGTCGATGCGCCCCGGATGGACGACCGCTCGCTGTTCCGGTTCAAGCCCGACTATCGCGTTGGCGAGCTGAAGACGAAGCTGGACTGGTCCGCCTGGCCCGGCGCCGGTGGCGGTTTCCAGGGCGCGGTCGAGATGTGCAACAACAACGGCGCCTGCCGCAAGCTCGAGGGCGGCGTGATGTGCCCGTCCTACCGCGCGACGCGCAACGAGAAGGATGTCACGCGCGGGCGCGCGAACACGCTGCGTCTCGCGATCTCCGGCCAGCTCGGACCCGACGCGATGTCTTCCGACGAGATGATGGAAACGCTGAAACTCTGCGTCTCCTGCAAGGCCTGCCGCCACGAATGCCCGACCGGCGTCGACATGGCCAAGATGAAGATCGAGGTGCTCGCCGCCCGCGCCGCCTCCCACGGGCTGACGCTGCGCGACCGCCTGGTCGGCTATCTGCCGCGCTATGCCGGCCTTGCGTCACGCTTCGCCCCGCTGGCGAATCTGCGCAACCGCAGCCCGCTGCTGCGAAAGCTGTTCGAGCGCTTCGCCGGCATCAGTGCACGCCGGACCCTGCCGACGTTCCGCCGCGACGTGTTCGTGCCGCGCGCCGACAGCATCGGGCCCGAGGCCGGCCGCGAGGTCGTGCTGTTCGCCGACACGTTCAATCGGATCTATGAGCGTGAAAATCTCGAGGCTGCGCTGCGCGTGCTAACGGCCGGCGGCTATCGCGTGCACTTGCCGAAACCTGCGGGCGGCAGCCGTCCGCTGTGCTGCGGACGCACGTTCCTGTCGGCCGGTCTCGTCGATGAAGCGAGGTCCGAGCTCGACCGGCTCGTGGCCGCCTTCGCGCCTTTTGCCGCGCGCGGCGTGCCGATCGTCGGCCTCGAGCCGAGCTGCCTCCTGACGCTGCGCGACGAGCTCGCATCGCTGCGCAAGGACGACGGCGCCAGGGGGGTCGGCGCCCATGCGCTCACCTTCGAGGAGTTTCTGGTGCGCGAGGCCGAAGCCGGCCGGCTGCAACTGCCGCTGGGCCATGTCGCCGAGAAGGCCGTGGTGCACGGCCATTGCCATCAGAAATCCTTCGGCGCCTTCAAGCCGGTCGAGCAGGTGCTGCGCCTCGTCCCCGGGCTGAAGGTCGAGACCATCGAATCGAGCTGCTGCGGCATGGCCGGCGCGTTCGGCTATGGCGCGGAGACCTATGACGCCTCGATCGAGATGGCCGAGCTGTCGCTGTTGCCCGCCGTGCGAGGCGCGGATCCGGCGACGCTGGTCGTCGCCGACGGTACCTCGTGCCGTCACCAGATTCACGACGGCGCCGGGCGCGAGGCGCTTCACGTCGCGCGCGTCCTCGCCATGAGCCTCGATCGCGCGGAAACCGATTCCACTTCACAAGTTGCAAAGGAGCCCAACCATGGCTGATCTGACCCTCGACGCCGCCCGCAAGATTCTCGACGCCGCCTTCGCCAAGGCCGGCGAACTGAAGCTGAAGCCGCTCGTCGTCACCATCCTTGACGCGCGCGGCGTGCTCAAGCTCGCCGCCGCGCAGGACGGCACCAGCCTGATGCGCGCCGAGATCGCCCACGGCAAGGCCTATGGCGCGCTCGCCATGGGCATGGGCTCGCGGGCCCTGTTCCAGCGCGCCCAGGAGCAGGCCTATTTCATCGACGCCGTGAACACGATCGCCAAGGGCGCCCTGGTGCCCGTCCCCGGCGGCGTGCTGATCATGGACGGCGCGACGCTTCTCGGCGCGGTCGGCGTCTCCGGCGACACCTCCGACAATGACGAGGCCTGCGCGGTCGCCGGCATCCAGGCGGCGGGATTGAAGGCGAACGCGGGCTGATCGCTGCGCGCGGCGAGTTCCGGAGCGATGCCGGCAGAGCAAGACTCCCGCCCGCAATCCTGTTAAGCCTGACGCGCGCGCGGGACATGTCCGCGCCGCGGTCGCAACGCATTGACGCCAAGGACTCATGACTCCAAGGGCCGAGACGTCGATGACTCCGGTTGTCGCGATGCTGTGCACGCGCGGCATGGAAGAATTCCTCGCCAATGCGCTGTCCGGCATGCTGCGAGCGGGCATCGCACCCGCGCAAATTATCATCGCCTGCCCCGTGGACGCGGAAGAGGCCGTCCGGCGCGTGGTCGGCGGCCACTCGCCGGACATCCCGGTACTCCCTGACGCATTGCTGCCGTCGACCCAGGATGACCAATATGCCGCGTTCGGCTCGCGCAAATTCGGCGACATCTCGTGGGCCAAGATCGCCCTCATTCGCCGGCTGATCGAACAGCACGAACACCTCGTTTACGCCGATCTCGATATCGGCTGGCTCCGAAATCCGCTGCCCTATCTGGCCGAGGTGGCGAGCCAGTATCCGCTCGCATTCCAGACCGAGGGGCAGCCGCTTTTTCCACCTGTCCTCTGTTGCGGGTTCATGTCGGTTCGCCGTTCGGAACGATCGATCGCCTTTCTGGACGCCTTGCTCGTGCGGAGCGGCGATCCCGGCGATGGCAGCCGGTTCGACGACCAGGACGCCTGCAAGCTGATCATTGCCCACGACCCGACCTGGCTGAAGGACATCTACCTCCTTCCCGAGGCCCTGTTCGTCAATGGCCTCAGCTTCCGCACGATGCGGCATGAGCTAACTCCAATTGATGCGATGGAAGGAGAGCTCCGGCCTTTTCTGTTCCACGCCAATTGGACCATCGGCCTCGACAACAAGAAGAAGCTGCTCGCGATGGCACATTGCTGGTCCGTCGACGGCCCCGGCGAAGCGGAGGATGGTCCGCTGATTTCCGTCCTCTATCCCATCTTCGACGTGCGCGGCGACGCCGCGGACCTTGTCGGACAGTGGATCGAGCGTCAGCACGGAATAGCAGCGCATCGGTTTCAAGTGATCGTCGCCGCGCCCGCGGAGATCCCGATCGACGAGGCCAGCCTGCGGAACGTGCTGCGTTCTTTCGACACGCTGATCCGGGTCCCGCATGCACGCCAGGACACCGAGCTCTGGAATGCGGCCGCAGGCGCGGCCAAGGCGCCATGGCTGCTGTTCGTCGAGGCTCACGGCTGGCCCGACAGCGACGCGCTGGCGGCGCTGGCGCAGTGGATCGCAGCCAATCCCGACAAGCGCGCATGCAACTTCCGGATCAGGAATCCGGACAGTTACCGCATCGCCCGCCTGATGAAGCGGTGGTTCACGCAGATGCACCAGGATTGGGCACAGCCGACCAGCTGGCAGCGGCTGCATCGCACCGCCTTTGCGCTACGCCGTGACGTCTTCGACAGGCTGGGACCGATCGGGCCGTTCGGCCAGTTCGGGCCCCCGCTGCTGTCGGCCCGGTTGCATCAGCACGGTATCGAAATCTCTACGTTGCCGACGTCCGGCCTGGTGCACGAAGACGCGGCCGACTTCTCCGTGCACATTGAGGACACCACCGACCACGCGCGAGGCGAACTGGCCGCCCGCGCAGCACTTGCGGATGCGGACGCGGAATTCTTCGAGAGCTATTTCGGACCTTCGCCCTTCCACGGCGCCCGACCGATCCTGCCTGCCGCGGCCGCATGGAAGCTGTTCAGGGGATTGAGAACTGCAGCGTCACGGGAGGAGCGCGACGCAGGCCGCTTGCGGGCACTGGCGCGTCGGCTGGTGCCGTCGCTGCTTCCACTTTGGTTGCGCAGGACATGGCTGCTCGCGCGGATCAGGCTCGACGCCTTTCTCATCATGCGCGTGCCAGTCTCCAAGGCCTGGGCCTGGAAGGCCTTCATTGCCTCGCACGACCATATCGTGTGCGCGGAACAGATGCGGTGGATGCGCGACAACCCGCTGCCGCCCGTCAGGGCGACCAGAGCCATCCCGGCGCCCGAACTCGCCCGGCACGCGATCATCGGCCTCCATGCGCTCGAATATGCCGATGCCACGGCCCTGCGCTGGAGCCATCCCGCCTGCCTGCTGAGGCTGGCTGCCGGGCGGCGGACCACGGTGCGGATCGACACGCGCAATCTGCGCCCCGGACTGGCGGTCGGACAGCTCCGGGCCGTGATGATCGGCGGCAAGGATGTGGCCATCGATATCACCCCGTCCGGCGAAGTCGTGCTGCAGACCGAAACGCCGTCCAATTCGTCGGGCATCGCCGATCTGGTCCTGATCGCGCCCGAGCTGGTCGAGCCGGATACCGCAGACCAGCCCGGCCGCCGACTGGGGCTGCCCCTGGTCGAGGTCAGGATCGAGTTTGCCTGAAGCCCCCGGCGCCGAGCGCGCGCAGTGCTCTCACCGCCCGGTCCAGACCGGCTTGCGCTTTTCGCCGAACGCCTTCAGCCCCTCCTTCGCGTCCTCGGTCATCGCGAGCAGCGCGATCTGGCTTTCGGTGTAGGCAATGCTCTCGTCGAAGGACATCGAGGCGATCGCGCGCATGGCGTATTTGCCGCGGCGGATCGCGGTGGGCGACTTGTCGACGATGCGGCCGATCAGCCAGTCGACCCTGGCGTCGAGCTCGGCCGCCGGCACGACGTAGTTGAGCAGGCCCGCGTCCTGCGCGGCCTTCGCATCGAACGGCTCACCGGTCAGCGCCCATTCGTTGACGAGGCGCGGCGGGGCGATCGACTGCAACAGGCTCAACACCTGCATCGGGAATACGCCGACCTTCACCTCCGGCAGGCCGAAGATGACGTGATCGGCCGCGACCGCCATGTCGGTCATGCACAACAGCCCCATGCCCCCGGCCATGCAGACGCCGCCGACGCGCGCGATCGCCGGCTTGGTGGCGTTCTGCGACAAACGCAACAGATCGGCATAATCGACATTCGGCCTGGAATGATCCATCGCGAAGGCTGCGCCGGAATTCTGCAAATCGGCGCCTGCACAGAATGCCTTGTCGCCCGCGCCCGTCAGCACGATGACGCGGACATCCTTGTCGTCGTGCGCATCCCAATATCCCTTGGTGATTCCGGCGATGACGTCGCCGTTGAGCGCGTTGCGCTTCTCCGGCCGGTTGATGGTGATCCAGAACGCCTGTCCGCGCTTCTCGGTGACGACGGCTGTGCTCTCGCTCATGGCATGCTTCCTTGCTTCCGTTTGCCGTCATTTGCGGCAGGTCTGGCAGCAGGTGCAAGGGCAATTTGCGGCGCAACGCCGCTTTAGCGCCTCGACACAAATGGCAAATGAGCGACGCGCGGGCGCCGCCTCAGGCCGCGATCGCTTTCCTGATCCAGACCTTATTGTCGTGGAAGGCGGCTCCGCCGATCGGCGCGATCGTGTCCGCGCCTGTCAGCATGTTGATGCCGCGGCCGCCGATGTGGTTCTTGTTCGGGTGGACGGATTCCGCGATCAGCACGCCGCGCCGCACGCCCTCGAACAGGGTTGCGACCAGCGTGGTCTCGCCGCGGCTGTTGCCGAGCGTCACGGCATCACCATCTGCAATGCCGAGCGCGGCGGCATCGAGCGGATGGATCATCACGCTCGCCCTTCCCTCACGCGCCTGCGATGACCGCGTCTCGTTGAAAGTGGTGTTGAGGAAGCTGCGCGAGGGGCTGGTCGCGAGCCGGAACGGATGGGCCTGGTCCGCGTGCTCGATCACCGCCCAATGGTCCGGCAGCGACGGCATCTTGTCGAAATCGCCCATGGTCTGGCCGAACGGCGGATGTGCCCAGTCCGCCCTGAAATGGAATTTCCCGTCGGCATGGGCGAAGCCGTCGAGATAATGCGAGGTGCGGAAGTCCGGCTGCAGGTCGCGCCAAAGGTCGGCTTCGAGGCCACCAATGTCGCCATGGTTGCTGAGTTTCAGCGTCGCGTCGATCAATTCGCGCGGCGTCATCTCGAAGCCCGGATGCCTGGCGCCGAGCCGCGGCGCCAGCGCCTGCAACACCTCGTGGTTGGAGCGGCATTCACCGGGCGGGTCGACCAGCTTCGGCCCGACCGAGATGTGCTGGTGACCGCCGCCGTAATAGAGATCGTCATGCTCCATGAACATGGTCGCCGGCAACACGATGTCGGCCATCTGCGCCGTCTCGGTCATGAACTGCTCATGCACCGCGACGAAGAGGTCCTCGCGCGCAAACCCCTGGGCTACCCTCGCCTGCTCCGGCGCCACCGTCATCGGGTTGGTGTTCTGGATCAGCATCGCCTTGACCGGGCCCTTGCCAAGCAGGGCCTCGGCATCACCGGTGAGGATGCGGCCGATCTGCGACTGGTCGAGCGCGCGCGTGGTTTTGTCGATCGCGTCATGGCCTTCGATGATGGATTCGTTGAAGTGCCACAGCGCGTAATTGTTGAAGAAGGCGCCACCGCCTTCGTATTGCCAGGCGCCGGTCACCGCCGGGATGCAGAGCGCCGCATGCATCTGCGTGGCGCCGTTGCGCGAGCGGGTGAAGCCGTAGCCGAGGCGCAGGAAGGTGCGTTTGGTCTCGCCGACGGCCTCGGCAAAGGCCTCGATCTCAGCCACCGGCACGCCGCAGATGGCGGAGGCCCATTCGGGCGTGCGCGTCTGCAGATGCGCCTCGAGCTCGGCCGGGCAGTCGGTGTATTTGTCCATATAGGCGCGGTCGGCATAGCCATCGCGGAACAGCACGTGCATGACGCCGCAGGCGAAGGCGCCGTCGGTGCCGGGCCGCAGCAAGATCTTGATGTCGGCCTGCTTCATGGTCTCGTTGTCGTAGATGTCGACGGCGGCGATCTTCGCGCCGCGCTCCTTGCGCGCACGCAAGGCGTGCGTCATCACGTTGACCTGGGTGTTGACGGGGTTGGTGCCCCAGATCACCACGAGATCGGACAGCGCCATCTCGCGCGGATCGACGCCGGCGATCTTGCCGGTGCCGATCGCGAAGCCGATACGCGCGACATTGGCGCAGATCGTCTGGTAGAAGCGCGAATATTTCTTCACATGCGTGAGGCGGTTGAGGCCGTCGCGCATCACCAGTCCCATCGTGCCGGCGTAATAGTAGGGCCAGACCGATTCCGCGCCGAACTCGCGCTCGGCCTGGTTGAAGCGATCGGCGATCTCGTCCAGCGCCTCGTCCCAGGCGATCCGCGCGAACTGGCCGGACCCCTTCGGCCCAATGCGACGCATCGGAAACGTCACCCGCTCGGGATGATGGATGCGCTCGGCGTAGCGGGCAACCTTGGCGCAGACCACGCCGGCCGTGTAGGTCTGCTTTTTCGAGCCGCGGACGCGGCCGATGCTGCGGCCCTCGAGCACCTCGACGTCGAGGGCACAGGCGGACGGGCAATCGTGCGGACAGGTCGAATGGCGGATTTCGATCTTGGCGTGCTGGTTCATGGCCGGATTCGTAACATCAAAAAACCGACCCGCCGAGGGCATTTATCCGGCAATGCCCATGCGAATTGCTCAACCCGCAGTTCCTGCCGCAAGCGCGAAGGGTGGAGCGACCACACCGAAAACCGCCCGATATTCCCACCCCGACCGACTTTGTGAGGCGTCGACAGTTCGCTCGTCGTCCCGCTACAGTGCCGGTCAACAAGGACGACATCAGGGAGGTGGGCATGGCAGCCCGACGATTCGCGCTGGCATTGGCGGCAGGACTGCTTGCCGCATTCTCCGCGACCCCCTCGACCGCGGAGGATTATCCCGCCCACGCGGTCCGGATCGTCGTGCCCTTCGGGGCCGGCGGGCCGGCCGACGTCGCGGCCCGGCTGATCGGCAACGTGCTCCAGGAACGATTTGGCCAGCCCTTCGTGATCGAGAACCGCACCGGCGCGGGCGGCGTCATCGGCACGGTCGAGGCGGCGAAATCGCCGGCCGACGGCTACACGCTGCTGATGATGTCCAACACCCAGACCGCGAACGAATCGCTGTTGACGCCAGAGCAGCGCAAATACGACCTGATGCGCGACCTCGCGCCGATCGCGCCGGTGAACTATTCGGATCTCGTCATCGTGGTGAACCCGCAAGTCCCGGCAAAGACGCTGCCTGAGTTCATCGCGCTCGCGAAGTCGCAGCCCGGCAAGCTGAATTATGCATCCTCCGGACAGGGTACGCCCTATCACATGGCCGGCGAGTTGTTCAAGGCGATGGCCGGAATCGACGTCGTCCACGTTCCCTACCGCAACAGCGGCGAGGCGCGCAGCGGCGTGATCGGGGGACAGGTGCAGATGATGATCGACGCGGTGCCGGCTATGGCGCCGAACATCGGCGAGAACCAGGTCCGTGCGCTTGCAACCACCGGCAAGCAGCGCTCCACTGTGCTGCCGAACGTGCCAACGGCGATCGAGGCCGGAGTGGGCGGCTATGAGGCGACGATCTGGCTCGGCCTGATGGCGCCGGCGGGCACGCCAAAACCGGTCATCGACAAGCTCAACGCCGCCGTAAACGCGATCGTGAAGCGGCCCGACATCGAAAAGCTGTGGTCCCAGCAGGGTGCGATGCCCATGTCCATGACAGCGGAGGAATTCGACAAATTCCTGCGCGGCGACATCGTCAAGTGGGCCGACGTGGTCAAGAAATTCAACAAATCCTGAGACAGCACGCCGTCAATGACGACCATCCGGTTCAAGCTCAACGGCGCCGAAATGAGCATCGACGCCGATCCCGATCAGACACTGCTCTCGGCGCTGCGCGAAACGCAGGGCTTGCGAGGGACGCATTTCGGCTGCGGCGCCGGCGAATGCGGCGCCTGCTGCGTGCTGGTCGGCGATCACGCGGTCACCTCGTGTGACACGCCGCTGTGGTCGGCCGCTGACAAGGAGATCACGACAATCGAAGGACTCGGCACCGCCGAGCGTCCGCATCCGCTCCAGCGCGCCTTCATCGCCGAACAGGCGATGCAATGCGGCTATTGCGTGCCGGGCATCCTGATCAGCGCGGCGGCGCTGCTGCGGCAAAATCCTTCACCGACCGAGACCGAGGTGAGAGCCGCCCTCGATCGCAATCTCTGCCGCTGCGCAGCGCAGAACCGCATGGTGCGAGCGGTCCTGCGCGCGGCATCGGAGCTGGCGGCGTCATGAACACCGGTTCCCCTCCTCCGCAATTGCCGATGAGCCTGGCCGCCAATCCAAGACTGTCGTCCTGGGTGAAGGTCGGTCCCGACGGACGTGTCGCGATCTCGCCCGGCAAGGTCGAGATCGGCCAGGGCATTGTCACGGCGCTGGCGCAAATCGCCGCCGACGAGCTCGATCTCGATATCGGCCGGATCGAGATGATCCGGGCCTCGACGGTCGCGAGCCCGAACGAGGGCGTCACCTCCGGCAGTCTCTCGATCCAGCAATCGGGCCGCGCGCTGCGCCATGTCTGCGCCGAGGTGCGGCAACTTTTTCTCGCGGCGGCGTCGGACAGGCTTGGCGTCGAGATGTCCTCCCTCGCGATCGCCGACGGCATCATTGCCGGGCCGGGCAATGTCAGCACCAGCTACTGGGAGCTTGCGCACGACGTCCCGCTCGACCGCGATGCCACGGCCGAGTCCGTCGCGAAGTCGGCGGAGGCGCGCAGCCTCGCCGGACATTCGGTCCAGCGCATCGACATTCCGGACAAGGTGTTCGCGCGGCCGCGCTTCATCCATGACAGGCCGCTACCGGGAGTGCTGCACGGCCGCGTGCTGCGGCCCGGGATTTCGGGCGCGAAGCTCGTCGCGCTCGACGAGGAAGCTGCGCGCGCCGTGCCGGACCTCGTCGCCATCGCACGCGACGGCAGCTTTGCAGGCATCCTCAGCGCGACCGAGGACGGCGCGGAAGCGGCATTGAACGCGCTGCGCAAGGGAGCGCAATGGTCGGCAGGCGAGGCGTTGCCTGACGAGGACAATCTGGCCGGCTTCCTGAAGAGCCAGCCCGTCGAGACCACCGTCATCGACACCCGGACGTCGGCGGGCGCGCGGCCCGCCGTACGGACCGTCCGCCGCCAATTCATTCGCCCCTACATCGCGCACGCCTCCATCGCGCCGTCCTGCGCCATGGCGCAGTGGGATGGCGACCGCGTGCAGGTATGGACCCACAGCCAGGGCGTCTACCTGCTGCGCGCCGATCTTGCCCTGGTCCTCAAGCTGCCGGTCGAGAACATCGTCGTCGAGCACATGGAAGGCGCCGGCTGCTACGGACATAACGCGGCCGACGATGTCGCGCTGGATGCCGTGCTGCTGGCGAGAGCCGCCGACGGCCGCCCGGTGCGGGTGCAGTGGTCGCGCCACGACGAGATGTCCCACGCGCCGTTTGGCGCGGCGATGGCGATCGAGATCGAGGCTGACCTCGATGGGGACGACGATATCGTTGGCTGGCGCCATGAGATCTGGAGCAACGGCCACGCGGCTCGCCCCGGACGCGCGGCGCAGCCAACGCTGCTGGCGGCGACTGAGATCGCAAATCCCTACCCGCGCATGATCTCGTCGAACCCGCCTGCCGCCAATGGCGGGGGCGGCGATCGCAACTCCGTTCCGCTCTATGAGCTCCCGGCCTGGACCATCACGAGCCACCGGCTGCTGACCATGCCGGTTCGCACCTCCGCGCTGCGAACCCTCGGCGGGCAAGGCAATGTGTTCGCCATCGAGTCCCTGCTCGACGAGATCGCGGCCCTGCGCGGCGAAGACCCCGTCGAGTTCCGCCTGCGCCATCTGCGGGACGAGCGCGCGAAGGACGTGATCCGCGCCGCGGCGCGACGCGGGGCATGGAAGCCGCAGAAGCGAACCGGCATCGGCCATGGCGTTGGCTTTGCCCGTTACAAGAACACCGGCGCCTATTGCGCGGCGATCGCGGAGATCGAAGGCGCGGAAGACATCCGCGTTCGCAAGCTGACGCTGGCGGTTGATGTCGGCGAGGCCATCAATCCGGACGGAGTGATCAACCAGATCGAGGGCGGCGCGATCCAGGCCACGAGCTGGGTCCTGAAGGAGCGCGTCCGCTTCGACCGCTCGCGTATCATTTCGACCTCGTGGACCGACTATCCGATCCTCACCTTCAGCGAGGTACCCGCCGTGGACGTCGAGATCATCCAGCGGCCGGAGGTCGCCCCTGTCGGCGCCGGTGAAGCCGCCCACGGGCCCGTCACCGCGGCGATCGCAAATGCGGTCTTCGACTGCCTCGGCGTTCGCGTCTGCGAACTGCCCATCACCCGCGACCGGATCATCGCGGCCATGGAGCTTGCACCGTGAGCGCAATCAATGTCCTGAGCGGCGGCGCGGCGCAGGGGCTGGTGGCGCAGCTCGCCGAGAGGTTCAAGGCGCAGACCGGATTCGGCATCGAGGGCGCGTTCGGCGCGGTCGGCGTGATGGCCGATAAACTGCGTGGCGGCACCCCCGCCGATCTCATCATCCTGACGCGCGCGCTCGTGACAAAACTCGCCGACGAAGGGCTCGTCATGTCGGCCTCGATCGCCGATGTCGGGACCGTCGAAACCGCGCTCGCGGTCCGCGCCGGCGATCCCAGGGTGACGGTCCGGACCGACAGCGACCTGCGGCAGGTCTTGCGCGCGGCCGATGCGATCTTCGTGCCCGACACGAAGGCCTCGACCGCCGGGATCCATGTCGCAAAGGTGCTGGAGCAGATCGGCATCGGCGACGAGGTCGCCTCGCGCCTGAAGATCTTTCCGAACGGCGCGACGGCGATGCGACAGCTCGCGGAATCCAGCGCGAGACAGCCGATCGGATGCACGCAGGCCACCGAGATCCTGGCCACGCCGGGTATCGCGTTGTCGGGATCGCTGCCGCCCGGCTGCGAGCTCGCGACCATGTACACGGCCGGCGTGGCGACGCGGGCCGCCAACGCACGCGAGGCGCGTGTATTGATCGATCTGTTGACGGGCGCCGCGCAGACCGAGCTGCGCCAACGGGTCGGGTTTGCCGGCTAAGAGAGTGGCTGCCTACTTGTGCAGTTGCGTCAGCCCGGTCGGCGGGCCGTCGACCGCGGTCCAGCCGCCGTCGACGAACAGCGTGCTGCCGCTGACATAGCTCGCGGCATCCGAGGCGAGATAGGCAACGGCGGTGGCGACCTCGTCGGCGCTGCTCCAGCGGTTGAACACGGTGTGGCCGGCGTAGAGATTGTAGATGTCGGGTCGCTGCTTGAACGGGCCGGTCAGCGCGGTCTCGGCGATGCTCGGCGCGATCGCGTTGACGCGCACACCGGCATGGCCGACCTCGGAGGCAAAGCCCTTTACCAAGAGGCCGATCGCGGCCTTGGTCGAGCCGTAGACGGCAAGTCCGGGCTCGATGGTGACCGCGCGCACCGAGGAGCAGGCGATGATGCTGCCGCCCTTCTGCTCGACCATGATGCGGCCGAAGGCCTGGAAGAACCAGACCGTGCCCTTGACGTTGAGGTTGAGGACGCGGTCGAGATCCTCCTCGGTGTAGTCGAGAATGGTCTTGCGGATGTTGAGGCCGGGCGTGGTCACGGCGATGTCGAGCCGCGGAAACTTCTTCATCACGGTCGCGGCCAGCGCGCTGACGTCGGCCGCGCTCGCAGCATCGCACGCAGCCGCTTCGGCCGAGCCACCCTTGTCGCGAATGCCGGCAGCGGTCGCCTCGGCCCCGTCAAGCGTGCGGTCGGCGCAAAGGACGCGGGCACCGAGACCGGCCAACGCCTCCGCCGACGACCGGCCGATGCCCGAGGCGGCGCCGAGCACGACGGCGGTCTTGCCGCCGAGATCGAACAGCTTGCGATAGTCGGTCATGGACGGATCTCCCTGCGCCGCAGCTAGCCCTTGTAGCCCATCAACAGGCGCGGCAGCCACAGCGAGAAGGCAGGGACGTAGGTCACGAACATCAGGGCTGCGATCAGCGCAGCGTAGAATGGCAGGATGGTGCGCATCACCGCGCCCACCGAGATGCCGCCGATGGCGCAGCCCACGAACTGCGTCGTTCCGACCGGCGGGGTGTTCAGCCCCAGCGCACAGTTGATCAGCATCAGCATGCCGAACTGCACCGGATCCATGCCCGCCTTCATCGCGATCGGCAGGAAGATCGGCGTGCAGATCAGGATGGTCGCCGCCATGTCCATGAAGGTGCCAAGCAGAAACAGGATGACGTTGATGAGCAGGAAGATGATCCAGGGCTCCGAGGACACCTTGTTCATCATGGCGCCGGCGAGGTCGGCCACCTCGTAGAGCCCCATCAGATACTGGAACATGGTGGAGACGCCGATCAGCAGCAGCACCACGCCCGTCGTCTTCACCGCCTTGGCCGCCGCCCGCAGGAAATTCTGCAAGGTCATGGTGCGGTAGATGAAGAAGGTCAGCAGGATCGTGTAGGTAACCGCGACGGCGGCGGATTCAGTTGCCGTGAAGACACCGGACAGGATGCCCGTCAGGATGATGCCGACGATCAGAAGGCCGGGCAGCGCGGCGGCGAAGGAGCGGAAAACCTCGGCCCAGCCCGGGAACTTGCCGGCCGGATAGCCGCGTTTCACCGCGACCGCGTAGGCTGCGACCAGCATGCACAGCATCAACACCAGCGCGGGCAGCAAGCCGGCGGCGATCAGCGCGCCGATCGATACCTTGCCGCCGGCGGCGAGCGCATAGATGATCATGTTGTGGCTGGTCGGCATCAAGGCCCCGACCAGCGAGGCGTGGGTGGTGACGTTGACGGCGTAGTCGGTGTCGAAGCCTTCCTTCTTCATCATCGGGATCATCACCGCGCCCATCGCCGACACGTCGGCCACCGGCGAGCCGGATACGCCGCCGAACAGCGTGCACGCGACCACGTTCGACATGCCGAGCCCGCCGCGAATGTGTCCGACGAGGTTCTTGGCGAGCTGCACGATCTTGTCGGCGACGCCGCCGTGCAGCATCAGCTCGCCGCTGAAGACGAAGAACGGGATGGCGAGGAACGAGAAGATATTCATCCCCGACATCATCTGCTGAAAGATGACGGCGACCGGCAGGCCTTCGTAGAGAATGGTGCAGATCGCCGAGAGTCCGATCGCGAAGGCGACCGGCACGCCGAGAATGAGGAGGCCGAAGAAGGTGGCGCCGAGAATGATCAGTTCCATGAGGGGACGACCTCTTCGCCGCGCAAGAGAGCGATGATGTGCTCGATTGAAAACGAGATGATCAGGACGCCGGAGGCGACCAGGGGCACGTAGCGGATCACCTCGGGGAGACCGAGATTTGGGATCTTCACGGTTCCCACGGACGCGCCGAGGATCCAGCCGTTGTAGACCATGGCGACACCGAACACGGCCACCAGAACGTGGATCACGAGCTCGACCTTCTCCCGCAGGTGGTCGGGAAGCATCACGAGCAGGCTGTCCATTCCGATGTGTCCGGCATCGCGGACGCCGACGGCAGCGCCGATCAGCGTGACGTACAGGATCAGAACCAGCGCGAGATTCTCGGTCCAGGTTGGGCTGGAATTGAGCACGTAACGCCCGAACACCTGGTAGAACACGATGGTGACGATGACGAGCAGGCCGCTCACGGACAGATACATGCCGACGCGAGCGACGGGGGCATTGATCCGCGACAGCACGCCGGTGGACGGACGTGCCGCCGCCTCCCCCTGCTCGTGGCTTGCGACGTGTGGGTCTGTCATTCCATCGTCTCCTCGAGCGACGGGCGGGTGCCGTTGGTCGGCGACACCGGCCCAGACACTTGATCCTACTTCGTGTCCTGGATCCGCTTGACGAGGCCCGACAGCTTTTCGTCACCGGCGAACTTCGCGTACACCGGCTTCATGGCGTCGACGAATTCCTGCTTGTTGGCGACCGTAACGACCTGGACGCCGGCAGCCTCGACGGTCTTGCGGGACGCCTGCTCACGCTCGTCCCAGAGCTTGCGCATGACCGGCACCGACTCCTTGGCCGCCTTGCGGACCATCGCCTGCTCGTCCTTGCTCAGCGTATCCCAGACCTTCTTGGACATCACGAGGACTTCCGGCGCGAGCGAGTGCTCGGTGACATTGTAGAACTTGGCTGCCTCGAAATGGCGCGAGGATTCGTAGGAGGGCCAGTTGTTCTCGGCGGCGTCCACCAGACCGGTCTTGAGTGCGGTGTAGACCTCGCCATAGGGCATCGGCGTCGGGTTGGCCCCAAGGCTCTGGATCATGCCGACCCACAGGTCGGACTGCTGGACGCGGATCTTCAGGCCTTTGAGGTCCGCCAGCGACTTCACCGGCGCCTTGACGGTGTAGATCGACCGGGCGCCGCTGTCGTAATAGGCAAGCCCGATCAATCCAGCGGGCTCCATGGCCGCCAGGATCTCATCGCCGATGGGGCCATCGAGGACGGTACGCATGTGCTGCGTGTCGCGGAAGACGAAGGGCAGGCACAGCGCGATGGTTTCCGGCACGAAGTTGTTCAACGGCGATGCGTTGATCCGCATCATGTCGAGCGCGCCGATCTTCAGTTGCTCGATGGTGTCCTTCTCGGAACCCAGCGCGCCGTTGGGAAACACCTTCACGCCGAGCTTGCCGCCGCTCGCCGTCGCGAGCTGCTTGCCCATGAACTTGACGGCCTCGACGGTCGGATAATCGGCGGGGTGGACGTCGGCGGAGCGGAAATCGCGTGCGGTCGCCAGCGGCGCCGAGATCGCCAGCACGGCGGCTGCGATGATACCGGTCAGTTTCTTCATCTGGGCTTTCCTCCTCAAGTTGATTATGTCGTTGTCGGGCAGGCGCGGCGGTTGCGTCTTGGCTCTCTTGGGTCGCGCTTCTTCAGGTGCGAAGTCAAGCGCCACAAACTCACCACCTTGGTAGGATTGAGCGACGGAGTCGAGTGGATTCGGCCAAAGGCCTGCTCCCCGGCAATCGCGGTCCACCGTCGGCCAGTGGCGGATGCGAGGCGACGATGTTCGTCTTGTCCATTGGCGTTCCTCTCGTTGACTGGACCGCTATTGATTGCGGCTTGGAGGTTTGGACGGGCGGCCGCCCGTCCCCGAGCGACATATGCGATGTCGCCAGTGTGGTCCCTAGAGCGGGCAGCATTCCCTGTCCAAGCCAAATGCGGCATCGATCAATGCCGGACTTGCATCGATGGATTTGGCCCTGTGCGCATGGCGGCAACACATCGCGGGCCAGCTCGATGCTGTCGGAGCGTTGACTTGACGTCGCCAATGGAGCCCCGCCAAAATGACCGGAATACCGAACCATCCCGAAGGAATGCCCATGCCGCGGAAGCTGATCGACATCTCCGTGCCGTTGCAGAACGACGTGCCGGCTGATCCGCCGGGCAATCATCCGACGATCCAGTATATCGATCACCAGCAGGGACTGCCGCGCATGCTGCAGTTCTTTGACGGCCTCAAGGCGCAGGATCTGCCGGATGGGCAGGGGTGGGCCGTGGAGCAGGTCTCGCTGTCCACCCACAACGGCACGCATCTCGACGCACCCTGGCACTTTCATCCGACCATGAACCGCGGGGAGCGGTCATGGACGATCGACGAGGTGCCGCTGGAATGGTGCCTTCAGCCCGGCGTGAAGCTCGACTTCCGGCACCTGCCCGACGGCTACGTGGCGACCGCCGGTGACGTCGAGAAGGAGCTGAAACGCATCGGGCATACGCTCTCGGCGCTCGAGATCGTCGTCGTCAACACCAGCGCCGGCGCCAAATTCGGGCGGGCCGACTACGTCAACTCCGGCTGTGGCATGGGCTACGAGGCCACCATGTACCTGCTCGAACGCGGTGTGCGGCTGACCGGCACCGACGGCTGGAGCTGGGACGCGCCGTTCGTCTTCACCGCACAGAAATACGCAGAAACAAAAAATGCCGGCTTGATCTGGGAAGGCCACAAGGCGGGACGGCACATCGGCTACTGCCATCTCGAGAAGCTGCACAATCTCGAGCAACTGCCCTCGACCGGATTCACGGTCTCGTGCTTCCCGGTGAAGATCGAGCGTGCCTCCGCGGGCTGGACCCGCGCGGTCGCCATCATCGACGGCTAGAGCATGATCCGGAAAAGTGCGCAGCGGTTTTCCGAAAAGATCATGCTCAAACAACAACCTAAAGCGCGATGACGATTCATCCCAATCTCCATCGCGCTTTAGGCAGCGAGGTCACTCGCCGTCGAGGCCGCTCTCGGCGAGTTCGCGCAGCGCATCGGTGTCGAGCACGACGATCGCGCCATGCTCGAGGCGGACCCAGTTGCGGCCGGCCCAGGCCCGCAATTGCTTGTTGATGCTCTCGCGCGTCATCCCCACCATCTCGCTGATCTCCTGCTGGGTGATCGCGAGCGTGCCGCTGCCGGAGTCGAGCTTGCGCTCCTCGGTGAGGCCCAGGAGAGCGCTGGCAAGCCGGCCGGGCAGATTCTGCAGAATCACCTGCTCGACCTGCTGGCTGGTCCAGCGCAGGCGTGCGCAGAGCAATTCGATGAACTTCATCGCGAGCGCCGGCTGGCTCTTCACGAACGGCAGGAAGTCCCGGCGGTCGATGATGTAGAGCTCGCAATTGGTGTTCGCGGTCGCGTCCGCCGAGCGGGGCGCACCGTCAAGGACCGCGATCTCGCCAAAGATCTCCCCGGGCCCGATCAGGTTGAGAATTGCGTTGCGGCCGTCCGGCGACGAGGAGGAAATCTTCACGGTGCCCGAAATCACCGCGAACAGGTTGTTGCCCGGATCGCCCTTTGCGGCGATGGTCGCGCCGCGCTTCACCGTGGTGTGCTTGGCGTAGCGGCACAGCTGGTCGAGCGCGTCCGGCTCCAGATCCGCGAAGATCGGGTGCTTGCGCAGGACCGATAGTTTGTTGCCCGACGACTGTCGGGGATCGCCGGTCTTGTCCTGAGGCACGCCGCGGAGCTCCCTGAGACTGCGAGGCACTGGAGTTCCTGCGTAGTCAACGTTGCCGGGCTTTTCAACCGGAAAGCATGCAGACAGGTTTAAGCAAATGCCGCTCGTCCCGCCAGGAACCCGGCATCCGCAGGATGCGCCGATGCAATTTGCACGATGCAGAGTTGCAGGGGACGCTGGCCGCTCCCGAACCGGAATTTGCGTCCACCCGCCAAGGGCGGCGGGCCGTCCGGCAGGAAAAGCGGGGCTGTAACTCAGGGATTCTGGCGCTTGGCCGACGCGCCGGCATCGAGACGCCCGGCGCTGGTTTGACGGTCCGCCCACGCCAGAACCGCGGCAAACCCGACGAAAACGGCCACAACGAAAATGGTGACCAGCAACGCGTCAATCGGCATCACGCCCTCCCCCGAAATTGAGCTTGTGGCATCATCCGTGGGCGCGGGGTCCGGCGTCATTGATCGGGATCAAAAATTACAGACCCCGGCGGAAACGGGGGGAATCAGGCCGCGGCCAGGGCCTCGACCCGCGCAGGATCGCGCAGGCTGATCCCGCCATGAATGATCTCGATCGCGCCCTGACGCTCCAGCTTGGTGAAGGTGCGGCTGACCGTCTCGATGGTCAGGCCGAGGTAGTCGGCGATGTCCTGACGGCCCATCGGAAGCGGGACGGTGCCCGAGGGACCCTTGAGCGCCGACAGCCGCCTGCACCAGCCGAGCAGGAAGGTCGCGACCTTCTCGTCCGCCGAGCGGCGGCCGAGCAGGACCATGTGGTCGCGCGCCTGGCTCAATTCGCGGACGGCCAGCTCGTTGATCCGCCTGAGCAGATGCGGCCGGTCCTCGATGAACCGGTCAAAAGGCGCATGCGCGAACTGGCATACGGTCACCGCGCCGATTGCGTCAGCCGAAAAATTGTGACGGCGGGAAGTATTCATCCCCAGGAAATCGCCGGGCAAGGCAAACCCGACGATCTGCCGCCGGCCATCGGGCAGGAGCTTGTACAGCCGCAGGACGCCGTCGACGAGATTGTAGAACGAGGTCGTCATGTCCTCTTCCGAGAACACGGTCTTGCCGGCGGCGAAATGGACGCGGCGGCCGAGATGCTCGAATTCCCTGAGTTCGGCAGGGTCCAGGGACGAACAAACCGCCAGGTCGCGGACTGCACAATCGTTACAGAGATGCCCATTCGGCTCGATTGTCACCACGGAAGCCCCTATCCACCGCCCAAGCGCCGACCGCCCCCGCATCAGGCCGAGCGCGCCGACGGGATGCATTTTACTGCACTGCGCCAAAGCAAATTGACCCAGATCAATTTTGGTGGACATCCCCGACTTATTCTGGTTCCAGAATTTCGACGGGATCAGTATCCATGCTGAGAAGCGCACTGCGTCACGGCCTGATCGGCCTGCTTCTAACCACGCCTGTGCTCGCCGCCCCGACGGCCGAGCAGCGCGGCAAGGCCTTCGCGCAGGCCAATTGCGCGCGGTGCCACGCGATCGACCGGGTCTCCGCAAGCCGGCTCAAGGCCGCCCCGCCGCTGCGCACCCTGCACCGGCGCTATCCGGTCGAGGCCCTCGGGGAGGCGCTGGCCGAGGGCATCTACACCGGGCATGCGGACATGCCCGCCTTCGAGCTCAATCCGGACCAGATCCACGATCTCCTGTCCTACCTGAAGACGCTCGAATAGGCGGCGTCACACCGCCTGCACGGTCCAGCCGATCAGCTCCCTGGCGATGCGGGCAAAGGCTGCATCAAAGGCTGCAACGGCGGCCGCCGGCTCGACCTTGTCGAGCTTCTCGCTGGCCTCGACCAGGCGGGATGCGACCACCTTGCCGGTCTTGTCGACAATTCGCGCCGACAACCCGATCTCGACCCGTGTCTCGCCCTCCATCGCAATGCGGAAGCGCCTGATGTCGATCAGGAGCTGATAATCCGCCTGTCCGAGATCGGTGGTGCGCAACGGCGCGTGGGCAATGTCGTAGTTCTCGAAGCTGTCGATCAGCCGCGCCTGCAGCAGCTTTGGAATGCTGTCGGCCCAGAGGAAATCCGCAAAGCCCGGATTGTCCCCGCTGGGGGCGAACAGCATGCGCTGGCTCTGGAGCATGGCGACGGCCGTCGGCTCCGGGATGGCCAGGGATGCAGAGAGCGTCTTGCCGGGCGGCCCGAGATCCTTCGGCGTGCGCAAATCGTAGGTGACCTTCTGCGCGGGCGTTCCGCCGCCGGTCATCTTCTCGAGGCCCGCCAGGATGCCATCGATCTTGCCGGTGTTACGGGCCAGCCCGTCGGAGAATGTCTTGAGGTTTGCGATGGTGTCCTTCAGCGGACCGGAATTGTCCTCCAGCACCGTGTCGACCCGTCGCAGCGCATCGCGCGCCGCCTGCGTCATGCTCTGTCCGGCGCCGGCCTCGGCGATCAAGGTCAGCGGTTCACCGGACCTGGCGACGATCATGCCCCCTTCCAGCGTCACCACCGGCACGCCGGTGAGCCCCTGGAAATCGAGCCCGACCCGGGTGTCGGCCCGCACCGGCGTGGTCGACGCCACCGCGATCGTCGCATTGACGAAACGCGGATTGTCGGGCGCAAGGTCGAGCTGGGTGACCTCACCCACACGAATGCCGTTGAAAAGCACGCCGGCCCCGACCAGGAGCCCCGGAACGGGGCCTTGGAACTGGACGTGATAGCTGGTGCGCGGCCCGACGCCGCCGGTGTTGTTCAGCCAGTAGACGAAGCCGAACACCGCAAGGATCGCGGCCAGCACGAAAGCGCCGATCAAGGCATAGGGAGCGCGGGTTTCCATCGTTCATCTCATCTCGTGTTGCAGCATCTGCGAGCGCTTGCCGTGGAAATACGCCCGCACCCAGGGATGCTCGGATTGAAGCAGCTCGCGCATCGGACCGATCGCCACGATCCTGCCGTCGGCGAGCGCGGCGACGCGATCACAGACGGCGGTGAGGCTCGCAAGATCGTGGGTGACCATGAAGACGGTCAGTCCAAGCGTCCTCTGCAGGGTCGTGATCAGCGCGTCGAAATCCCCGGCGGCGATCGGATCGAGGCCGGAGGTCGGCTCGTCGAGGAACAGAATCGGCGGATCGAGCGCCAGCGCACGCGCCAGCGCCACGCGCTTGGTCATGCCGCCGGACAATTCGGCCGGATATTTGTCGGCATCCTGCGCCCTGAGCCCGACCATCTCGAGCTTGGCGATCGCGATCTCATCCATCAGCTCCTGCGACAGCACGAGGTTTTCTCGCAGCGGAAACTGCACGTTCTGCCGCACCGTCAGCGACGAAAACAGCGCGCCCTGCTGGAACAGGATGCCCCATGTCATGGCCGCGCCTTCCGTGCGACCACGGGTCGGCTGTCCCATGATTTCGATGGTACCGCCTTGGCGCGGGATGAGGCCGATGATGGTCCGCATCAGCACCGACTTGCCGCCACCGGATGCGCCCACCAGGCCGAGAATTTCGCCACGGCGCACGTCGAGCGACAGATGGTCGAGCACAGTCTGGCGGCCGAAGCCGACCACGAGCTCGCGGACCCGGATCGCGAACTCCTGCTGCGATTGGTTCATCGTCACATTCCAATCGAGGCAAAGAAGATCGCGAACAGGCCGTCGAGCACGATCACGAGGAAGATCGACTTGACCACGGACGTCGTCGTCTGCCGTCCGAGCGACTCCGCGCTGCCTTTCACGCGGAGCCCCTCACTGCAGGCGACGATCCCGATCACCAGCGCCATGAACGGCGCCTTCAGGATGCCGACCTCGAAATGGGTGACGGAGATGGCCTCGTGCAGCCGGGCGATATAGATCGCCGGACCCATGTCGCCGTAGAACTGGGCGACCAGGCCGCCGCCATAGAGCGCCGCAATCGAACCGATGAAGGCGAGGATCGGCAGCGCAATGACCAGCGCCGCCACGCGCGGCAGGATCAGAACCTCGACCGGATCGAGCCCCATGGTCGAGAGCGCATCGATCTCCTCGCGCATTTTCATCGAGCCGAGCTCGGCCGTGTAGGCGCTTCCCGAGCGGCCGGCGACCATGATGGCGACGACCAACACGCCGAGTTCGCGCAACACGAGGATGCCGACCATGTCGACGGTGTAGGACTCGGCGCCGAACCGGCGGAAATGAAAGAACCCCTGCTGGGCGATGATGGCGCCGATCAGGAATGTGATCAGCGCGACGATGGGGATCGCCTGCACGCCGATCCGGTTGAGCTGATACACCAGCGACGTCAGCCGCAGCGAGCGCGGACGGCGCAGCACCCCCCACACGGACACGAACAATGCGCCGAGCATCTGGAGGAAGATTGCTATGTCTTCCCGAGCGCTGAACGTAGCCTTGCCGAGTTCGCCGAGCCTCGACAGCACCGGGTTGGCCGCGGCCGCCGGCGCCGGCGTGTGCCGGTTGACCTGGCGCACCTCGTCCATCAGTCCGGTGAAATGATCGGCCACGCCGACGACGGCGGCCTGCTCGCCCGACGCTGCCGCCTTGCGCGACAGTTTTTCCAGGATCCAGGCGCCGAGCGTGTCGAGCGCGCTGACGCCGGACATGTCAAGCGTCACGGCGCGCGATCGACCGACATCCGCCCCGACCGATCCGGCCAGCGCTTCAAGCGTCGACACATGTGCCGCTATCCATGGTCCTTCGGGACGCAGTTTCAGCGTATCGCCGGACGGCGTTGCCAGCAGCAGGGGTTGCGAATTCACGCTCATGTCCTCATGGGGGCGACCTCCTCCCCCGGTGTGGTCTCGGCGGGCACATTACCACTCGAATGGCCTGCCTCAACCACGAGCCCGGCAAGGCCGTCTTGACGCAAATCAATGGCGTGCGGACCGCCCCCCCTAAGCTCGGGTATTCAATGGAGGCGGCCCATGTTCGACACCGGAAGTATAAGCGACGAGCTCAAGGCATTGAAGGTCGACGTCACGCGTCTGTTGAGCACGGCCGGCGAAGACGCGTTCGAGACATCGAAGGATCATGTCGAGGCACTCGCCGACCAGATCAAGGCCGCGCTGGCCGAGCTCGGCGAGACCGTCAGCGAAGAGCAGGAACAGCTCCACGGTCTCGTTGCGGAGAGCCCGCTCGCCTCGCTGGCCTCCGCTTTCGCGCTCGGTGTGGTCGTCGGCTTCATGCTGAGGAGGCACTAGGTGAACACCGAGAATGTCGTCAAGCATCTGCGCGCCCTGTGGCGCACGGACCGGATTATCGCGGACATCAGGCTCCGCCACCTGCTGGTCGGACTCGGCCTGCGGGCCTTCGCCGCCCTGATCGCCGCGTTCGGGCTTTTGATGCTGGAGCTGGCGGCCTATTTCGCCCTGGTCCAGATCTGGAGCGCGATCGCCGCAGCCGCCGCCCTCGGCGCGATCAATTTCGTCATCGCGGCGATCCTGTTCGTCATCGCGGGACGCAGCCCGTCAGGACGCGATATCGAGCTCGCCAATGAAATCCACGATGCGTCGGTCGAAGCGCTGCAACTGGAGGCGCGCGCTTTCCATGCTCAGATGACCGGCGCTGTCCATCACCCACTCAGCGCGATCGTGCCGTTGCTTGTGCCGTTGATCGCAATCATCGTCAAGAACATGCGGAAGACAGCCAAGGAAACTGACCTAGAGGCATCCTCCGAGGCGCGCTCCTAGCCGGCCATCAAAGCTTCAGCCTGACGTCGCAGACATCGGGCTCGGTCGGATCCGGCTTGACCTCGAAACCGAGTTGGCGGCACATTTCGAGCATCACGATGTTCTCCCGCAGTACGTCGCCGGAGATGGTTTTCAGCCCCTCCGATTTCGCATAGTCGATGATGAGCTGCATCAGGGTCCATCCGAGCCCTCTGCCCTTGAGGTCGGAGCGCAACAGGATCGCGTATTCGCCGGTCTCGTAGATCGAGTCCGAGTGGAGCCGGACCACGCCCACCATCTCATTAGTTGCCTCATCGAACGCGATGAAGGCCATCGCGCGCGCATAGTCGAGCTGGGTCAGGCGGGCAATGAACTCGTGCGTAAACTCCTTCATCGGCGCGAAGAAGCGCAGGCGGAGGTCGTTGGGGGTCACGTGACGCAGGAATTCGTGGATGGTCGGCTCGTCCTCGGGACGCAGGGGCCGCACGAAGATGCGCCAGTCGCCCTTCAGCGCGAGACGGCGCTCCCACTGTGACGGGTAGGCCCGAACCGCGAAATTGGCAGGGCCCGAGCCTACGAACTTCCGTACCGGTGGCCCTACGGCAACGCGCGCATCGACGGCCGTCACACCGGTTTCGTCCACCAGCAGTGGATTGATATCGAGCTCGCGGAGTTCGGGGATGTCGGCCGCCATCTGCGCCAGCTTGACGAGCACCATGGCGACCGCATCCTGCTTGACAGCCGGCACGTCGCGGTATGCGCGGAGCAGCCGCGAAACGCGCGTGCGCTCGATCAAGTCACGGGCAAGCTGCAGGTCGAGCGGCGGCAGCGCCAGCGCCTTGTCGTTGATGATCTCGACCGCCGTGCCGCCACGGCCGAACACGACGACGGTGCCGAAGGTCGGATCGTCGGCAAGACCGAGGATCACTTCGCGCGCCTTTGCCTTGACGACCATCGCCTGCACGATGACGCCGGCGATGCGGGCCTCCGGCCGCAACCTCTTCGCCCGCGCAAGAATGTCGGTCGCGGCCGCGCGGACCGCTTCGGGCGTGGTCAGGTTGAGCACGACGCCGCCGACGTCAGACTTGTGCACGATGTCGCGCGACAGGATCTTCAGCACGACGGTTGCACCTTGCGCGAATATTTCGTTCGCATAAGTCACCGCCTGCTCGACATCTGCGGCTGCGCGGGTCGGCACCATCGCGATGTCATAGGCTTCGAGCAGATGCTTGATCTCGACCGGCTCGAGCCACTTGCGGCCATCGGCGATCGCGCCCGCAGCAATCTGCCTCGCAGCCGCGACATCCGGCACGAATGCGTCAGGCATCGTGGGAGGAACCTGGCTCAGCTCCTCGACGACTTCGCGATGCCGGACCAGATGCATGAAGCCCCGCACCGCATCGTCCTCGGTCGGATAGTTGGGAACGCCGGCACCCGACAGCGTATCGACGATACCCTGATCGGCTCCCACCCAGGCGGCGAGCACGGGCTTGGCCCAGCTGCGATATTTCTCGCGATATTTGCCGACCAATTCCGTCACTGTCGTCGCAATCGTCTCGGCCGATGCGATCGCGGTCTGCACGTTGAGCACCAGGACCGCGTCGTTGCCGGGATCGGCCAGCAGTACTTCGAGCGCCGCCGCATAGCGCGCCGCATCGGCGTCGCCGACGATATCGACCGGATTGGTGCCGGACCAGGTCGACGGCAGCACCGCATCCAGCGCGCCTCGCGTTTCCGGCGTCATGGGCGCAGGGATGCCGCCGAGGTCCACAAGGCGGTCGACGGCCAGGACGCCGATGCCGCCACCATTGGTCAGGATCGCGAGGCGCTTTCCCGCCGGAGATCCGATCCGGCCGAGCGTCTCGGCACAGTCGAACAGCTCGCGCAGGTCGGACACCCTGAGGACGCCGGCGCGGCGGAATGCGGCATCATAGACGGCATCCGCGCCGGCGAGGGCACCGGTGTGCGTGGCGGCGGCCTTCGCGCCCTGCGGCATGCGGCCGGATTTCACCACGACGACGGGCTTCACGCGCGCGGCCGCCCGCGCCGCCGACATGAACTTTCGCGCGTCCTTGATCGCCTCGATATAAAGCAGGATCGCTCTGGTTTGGTGATCGAGTGCGAAGTAGTCCAGCAGGTCCGCAATGTCGACGTCGATCTGATCGCCGATCGACACGATGCCGGAGAAGCCGACGCCGCGCTGCGCGGCCCAATCCACCATTCCGGCCGCGATCGCGCCCGATTGCGAGATCAGAGCGAGGTTTCCCGGTCCCGGCATATGCGCGGCGAAACCGGCGTTGAGACTCGCGCCCGGCATCATGATGCCGAGACAGTTCGGACCAATCAGCCGCATCCCGTATTTTCTAGCTGCAGCGATTGCGGCCTCGTGCAGCGACCCCGGTCCCTGACCGAGCCCTGCCGAGACGATCAGGGCCCCTGCCGAGCCGCGCCGGCCGGCTCGATCGATGATTCCCGGAACCTCGATCGCCGGCGCCGTAATGACGACGAGTTCGGGGACGAACGACAGCTCGTTCAGGTCACTCACGGCAGGAACGCCGCCAACCTCCTCATGGCGCGAATTGACCAGGCCGAAAGCCCCCTTGAATCCCGCCTTGTTGATGTTCTCCAGGACGGCACGTCCAACGGAGGCCGGACGAGGGCTCGCACCGACGAGGGCAACGGACCGGGGCGATAACAGGTTCTTCAGGCGATAGGTCGACATGATGGCGAACGTCCGGTCTGGCGACGGGTCGATGGGTTAGAAAACCAGCGGAGATACGGCAATAGCGCCTAGTGCGACATCATAACCCAGCACGGTGGCTGGCCAATGACGGTCTTGGTCACGCCTCCCCAGAGCGTTTCGTTCAGGCGCGAATGGTTGTAGGCTCCCATGACGATGGCATCGATCGCCTGCGAATGGGCAAAACTGTCGAGCACCTTGCCAATCGAGCTGCCGCCGGCCTTCACCGTCTCGAAGGACGCATAGATGCCATGTTCCCTCAAATGGTCCACGAGCCTTGTTCCGGATTGCTTGATGGCCTCGGTCTTGTCGTCAGTCACGGTGACCACGCGGACCGAGGCGGCAGCCTGGAGGATGGGCAGCGCGTCGCCGATCGCGCGCGCGGCCGGCGCCGAGTGGTCCCAGGCGATCATCACATCTTGGAGTTCCGGCCGCAGGACATCAACATGTTCCTCCGGGCAGAGCAGCACAGGCCGGCCGGAGTCGAACAGGAAAATTTCGACGAGTTTCTCGGTTCGGCTGTCGTGCGACGTTACAGGAACGAGCGTGAGATCGCTGCAGCGCGCTTGTTCCGCCAAGATCGTTGCGACCTGGTCCTTCGGCACCGTGATCGATCGGCTCGTGGCGCGAATGCCGGCGCGGGAAGCCGCATGGGTGAACGCGTTCAGGAGTTGCTGCATGTCGCTGGGCTCGCGCACTCCCCTTGGTTCGATGGAATCCGGTTCACCGGGAAACGACACTTTCGGCCGCTCGAAAACATCCTCATCGAGCGCAAGCGCGGAGATCCTGGCCCCGAGGC
The DNA here is from genome assembly GCF_018131015.1 of Bradyrhizobium diazoefficiens. Classification (GTDB taxonomy): domain Bacteria; phylum Pseudomonadota; class Alphaproteobacteria; order Rhizobiales; family Xanthobacteraceae; genus Bradyrhizobium; species Bradyrhizobium diazoefficiens_B. Next base: position 369,955 of record NZ_JAFCJJ010000003.1, on the reverse strand, counting down.
CCGCGGCAACAGTTACACATTTGCCAATCGCGTCCTGCGCGGGTCCACGCGGCCGGCCCACGAGCGGCAGAAAGACATCCTTGATCGGCATCGGAATTCTCCTTGCCGGCCACAAATAGGCCGCCCTGCATCGGGACGCTTGATCCTCGTCAACCCGGGAAATCCGTTCCGCCAGCCCACGGCAGGCCTTGACGGAAGTCAAGGACTGGTCGCGATCCCGTTGTAGGGATTATGAGCTTGTTTTGCGGCCGGACCGCCCGCCCAATTTCATAAGCCGGCAGTGATGACAAACAATTCTGCGGACCAGGAACGGGTCTTTGCCGCGCTCGCCTCGCCTCCCGGCGTGACGCGGATCGATACGCATGCTGCGTCGGTCTTTCTCGATGGAACGCGTGCGTTGAAGATCAAGCGAGCCGTCCGGTTTCCGTTCCTCGACTATTCAACGCTAGAAAAGCGAAAGGCGGCTTGCGAGGAGGAAATCAGGATCAACCGGCCGCTGGCACCGCAAATCTATCACCGCGTCGTGGCGATCACGGAGGAGCCGGACGGATCGGTGAAGGTCGACGGCCCCGGGCGGCCGATCGAATACGCCATCGACATGTCCCGCTTCGACGAAAGCCGCACCCTCGACCATCTGGCGAAGGCCGGTCGGTTCGACGCGGACCTCGCCGCGGCCATCGCCGATGCGATCGCAGCCTCGCATTCCGCGGCGGTCCCCGCCGACAGCGAAGCCTGGATTTCATCGATCCCGGTCCTGATCGACGGAAACAGCAACGGCCTACGGAACGGCGATCATTTCCAGGCGGAGGAGATCGAACGGCTTGCCACAACCTCAAAGCAGGCGTTTGCACGAATCCGTTCCCGGCTCGAAGAGCGCCGCCATCGCGGTTTCGTGCGCCGCTGCCACGGCGATCTGCATCTAGCGAACATCGTACTGATCGATCGGCAGCCCGTGCTGTTCGATGCCATCGAATTCGACGCCCAGATGGCAACCACGGACCTGCTCTACGACCTCGCCTTCACGCTGATGGACCTGCTGCATCACGACCAGCCGCTCGCGGCCAGCATCGTCCTGAACCGATATCTCGCGGCAACGCCTGTCGAAAATCTCGACGCGCTCTGCGCTCTGCCGCTGTTCATGTCCATCCGCGCCGCGATCCGCGCCCAGGTGGCGCTGGCGCGGCTGCGGCCGCCCCATTCCCGTGATCCCCGCACCCTCGACGAGGCGCGCCGCTATTTTGACCTGGCCCTTGCGCTGATCCATCCACCCGCTCCCCGTCTCATCGCCGTCGGTGGACTTTCGGGCACCGGAAAGACGGTTTTGGCTCGCGCGCTCGCACCGTCGATAGCGCCGCAGCCGGGAGCCGTCGTGCTGCGCAGCGACGTGGTGCGCAAGCGGATGTTCGGCGTCAGCGATACGGAGCGGCTGCCGCCGTTCGCCTATACGCCCGAGCTTGCGGCGCGAGTCTACGAGACGCTGGCGCAATGTGCGCGGCGTGTTCTGGCCCAGGGCCATTCGGCGATCGTCGACGGCGTATTTGCGCGGGAGTCCGAACGGGACGCCGTCACTTCCCTCGCCCGGACATGCGGAGTGCAATTCACCGGCCTGTTCCTGGTTGCGGACCTTGCGACCAGAAAGGCCCGGATCGGTGATCGGCATGGCGATGCATCCGACGCCACGCCGGAGGTTGCCGCGCTGCAAGAGCGCTATAATATCGGCGTTGTCGGTTGGGCGAGCGTCGACGCATCAGGAACGCAAGAGCAGACGCTCGCGCGCAGCCGGGACGCGATCGCCGAAGGCGGATAAGGCAATCTGATTGACGCGGACAAGGATGGCGCGACCCACGAAGATTGCGGCGACCACCCCTGCCAGGCCGGTGGCGCGAAGCGCATCGCCTGGCCGGCTCAGCCCCGGCATGGCCTGCGATACGGCGTTCCGGATCATTGCGCGGCGTCACCTCGCCGCCGTTCTCGCCCAGCACGAAGGCACATGCCGCGGCGATCCCGAGGGGCTGCACCAGATCCGGATCGCTCTCACCCATCTGCGGAGCGCCATTCGCTTCTTCTCGCCCATGGTCGACGACGCGCTGCGGCCGATGGTCTGGGCCGAGTTGAAATGGCTGAACAGCCAGCTCGGCATGGTGCGGGATCTCGATGTGGCGATCGACCGGGTCCTGGCCGAGGCCGGCGGCGAGCTCGCCGTGATCGCCGAGCTCCGCCACTGGGACGAGAAGCGCGCCGAGAGCCATCGGCTGCTCGCACGCGCGCTGCAATCGGCGCGTTACCAGCGTCTCGTCGAGCAGGCTTCGGCCTGGATCGAGAGCGGCCCCTGGTCGACCCGGCGCAGCAAGGAGGCCATCAGGCTGCGCCGCTGCACGCTCGCCGACCACGCCGCGAAGCGATTGGCGGTATGGGAGAAGACGCTGCTCAGGAAGGCGCGCAAGCTCGGCAAGCTCGACGTCGAGAAGCGCCACAAGCTGCGGCTCCTCAACAAGCGGCTGACCTACTCGATCGAATCACTGGACGACCTGTTCACCGGGACGTCGCTCGAAAAGCAAAAGTCGGTGCTCAAGCAATTGCGCAAGGCCCAGCGCTCGCTCGGACAACTGAATGACGACGCACGGGGCCAGACCCTCGCAGCGTCGTTGAACGAAGCCGTCCCCGAGGCAGGCATTCGCTTCCTCAATCACAAGCGCGAAAAGAAGCTGTTGCAGACCGCCTCGAAGGCCTATCGGAAGCTGGACAAGGCCAAGCCCTTCCGCTCCTCGGACCTCACGCCAAACGCAGACCCAGAGGATTAGGTGTGGACGTAGTCCCCGGGCGCCTCGGGCAGGCGATCGACGTCTCCGAACCCCACCGGCGGTGGATCGCGGAGCTCGCCGGAGCGTGCCGCAAGCCACCTGGTCCATTCCGGCCACCACGATCCCTCGACGCGCGGTGCAAGCTTCAGCCATTCGTCCGGACCCACATAGGGCGCATCCGCGGCCTTGCTCATCACCTGATAGTGGTGCCCGGGCTGATCCGGAGGCGCGACGACGCCGGCATTGTGACCGCCGCTGGTGAGCAGGAAGGTGACGTCGGCATCGACCTGATAGTGGATCTTGTAGACGGACCGCCATGGCGCGACATGATCGGCCAGCGTGCCGACCACGAACATCGGCTCATGGATGTCGGAGAGCGAGATGCTCCGGCCCTCGACGCGATAGCGGCCTTCGGCCAGATCGTTGTCGAGGAACAGCTTGCGCAGATATTCCGAATGCATCCGATAGGGCAGCCGGGTGGCGTCCGCGTTCCAGGCCATCAGGTCGCTCGGCGACGTCGCCTCGCCCATCAGATAATCGCGCGACAGCCGCGACCAGATCAGGTCGTTGGAACGCAGCAGTGCGAACGCGCCGGCCATCTCCTTCGTATCGAGATAGCCGCGCTCCCACATGATGTCCTCGAGGAAGGCCACCTGGCTTTCGTTGATGAACAGCGTCAGCTCGCCGGCCTCGGTGAAGTCGGTCTGCGCAGCAAGGAGCGTGACTGTGCCGAGGCGCTCGTCGCCGTCGCGGGCCATGGCGGCGGCGGCAATCGACAGCAGAGTGCCGCCCAAACAATAGCCGAGAGCATGGATCTTCCGGTCCGGAGCGATGCGGCCGATCGCATCGAGCGCGGCCATCACGCCCAGCCTGCGATAATCATCGAAGGCGACGTCCCGATCCTTCGCATCCGGGTTGCGCCAGGAGATCGCGAACACGGTAAAGCCCTGGCTCGTCAGATACCTGACCAGCGAGTTCTGCGGGGACAGATCGAGGATGTAGTACTTCATGATCCAGGCCGGCACGATCAGGATCGGTTCGGGCCGGACCTGTGCGGTCGTCGGGTGATACTGAATCAGCTCCATCAGCTCGTTGCGATAGACCACCTTGCCCGGAGACACCGCGACAGACTTGCCGACAGCGAACTGTTCGCCACCCGCCGGCTTGGTCGCCGAGAGCATACGGATGAAATCGCTGCACCAGTTCTGCAAACCGAATACGAAATTCTCTCCACCGCTCTGGAACGCCTTTTCCAGGACTTGCGGATTGGTGGCGGCGAAGTTCGACGGCGCGAACATGTCGAGCATCTGGCGTACCGAGAACTCGACGATGGCCTCGTTGGCGCGTGAAACCCCGCGCACTCCCGTCGTGGCATCGTGCCACCAGCGCTCTCCCAGCAGGAACGCCTGCGCCATCAGGTTGAACGGCGCGGTTTCCCATTGGGGCTCCTTGAAGCGGCGATCCCACCCCTGCGGCTTGATCACCGACCATGGCTTCTGCTCCGGCGACACCGCGTGGGCGGAGGCTTCCAGAATTGAGCCAGTATCGCGAAGGACGTTGCGAGCAATCTCCATCTGACGCTGTGGTGCCGCTGCAAGATGCGCGCTCCAGTCGAGCCAGGCGAGCGACAGGGCCACCGGCGAAATTCCGCCGGTGAACCGGGCGAGCGCCGCGTGGAACCCACGATCAAGAGGATATGGCACTGACGCAGCCACGGCTCTGGCGGCGGGCATTCCGGCAAGCGCTCCGGCGCCCGCGGCGGAAGCGGCGCCAGCCGTGACCGGGAGTTCGGAGGAAGCCGGTTCTGCCGGCGGCTCGGCCCGGGGAAGGAGGTGCACGACGCTCATGGCTGGAATTTCCTTGCGCGCTCCAAGTGTTCGGTTAGTGCCAGGATAAGCCTGCGCTCCGGACATGCGTTGAGCTGTATCAACTCCGTCGGCTGCGGCTTGATGGCTTGACTTGGGTCAAACGACGCCTGGAGACCGTGGTTTAGGCTTCGTCCATCCAAATCCGGCAAGCCAGCGGAGTCGTCCATGCGCGCTCACCAGATCATGACCCGAGCGGTCATTTCGGTCACCCCTGACACCAGCATCGTCGAGGCGGCGAATATCATGCTGAAACGGCACATCAGCGGCCTCACGGTGGTCGATGACGCCGGAAAGCTGGTCGGGGTGGTCTCGGAGGGGGATTTCATCCGCCGCAGCGAAATCGGCACCGGGCGGAAGCGCGGACGCTGGTTGAAGTTCATTCTCGGCTCCGGCAGGTCGGCAAGCGACTTCGTCCACGAGCATGGCCGCAAGGTCTCGGAAGTGATGACAACCTCACCCGTGACCATCACCGAGGATATGGCGCTGGCCGAGATCGTCGATCTCATGGAACGAAACAACGTCAAGCGCCTGCCCGTGGTGAATGGCGACAAGGTCGTGGGCATCGTGTCGCGCGCCAATCTGTTGCAGGCGGTGGCGGGCCTCGCTCGCGAGGTGCCGGATCCGACCGCCGACGACGACCACATCCGCAGCCGCATCATCGATGCCATGGAGAAGAACGACTGGTGCCCGTTCGGCCTCAATGTCATCGTCCGCGACGGCATCGTTCACCTGAGCGGCGTCATCACCGAAGAGCGCGCGCGGCAGGCCGCAGTCGTGGCAGCGGAGAACGTCGAAGGCGTGAAGAAGGTGCACGACCATTTGTGCTGGGTCGATACCATGTCAGGCATCTATCTTGACTCGCCTGAGGACGATAGTCTCGCCAAGGCAAGTTGAGAGCGCTGAAGAAATCAGCGAGGAATGACGGCCGTCGCCTCGATTTCGACGCGCGCCGTCTTCTCGACCAGGCGCACGACCTGAACCAACGCCATCGCGGGATAGTGCGTGCCAAAGATGGTCCTGTAGACCTGGCCCAGTTCCTTCAGGTTCGCCAGGTATTCGTCCATGTCGACGACGTACCAGGTCAGGCGCACGAGGTGCTCGGGTCGTGCTCCGGCCTCGGCCAGAATCGCCGCGATGTTGGCGAGGGTCTGGCGCACCTGCGCGACGAAACCGTCCGCGAGGCGCTCCTCGGCATCCCAGCCGATCACCCCGCCGGTGACGACGATGCGGCCGTCGGCCGCCATGCCGTTGGCATAGCCTTTCGGCATCGGCCAGCCGGACGGCTGCAGCACCTGCGCCCCTGAACGGGGGCCATTCTCGGTGGCGGTTGGCAGCACCGCAAGCTGCGGGCCCTTCGGCGTCGTCACGGACAATTCTCGATCCTCATCTCATTCTGCGGCGACGCCCGAAGACGTCGCGGCGGCCTGCGCCAGTTGCCGCAGGGCAAAACGTTTCAACTTGCCGGTCTCGGTCTTCGGCAACTGCGCCACGAACTCGACCGCGCGCGGGTATTTGTAAGGCGCGATCTCGCGCTTGACATGTTCCTGCAGCTCGGCCGCGAGCCGGGCGTCCGCCGTCACACCCGGAGCGGCCACGACATAGGCCTTGACGATCATGCCGCGCGCCTCGTCGGGGGCACCGACGACGCCGCACTCGGCAACCGCCGCATGCGTCAGCAATGCCGCCTCGACATCCGTGCCCGCGATGTTGTAGCCCGCCGACACGATCATGTCGTCCGAGCGCGACTGGTACCAGAAATAGCCATCGCTATCCATCAGGTAGGTGTCACCGGTGATGTTCCAGCCGTTCTGGACATATTTGCGTTGCCGCTCATCGGCGAGATAGCGGCAGCCGGTCGGCCCGCGCACCGCGAGCCGCCCCATGGTGCCCGGCGGCACGTCATTGCCGGACTCATCGACGATCTTCGCTTCATAACCCGGCACCGGCTTGCCTGTGGCGCCCGGGCGAATCTCCTCCTCGATCGCGCTGATGAAGATGTGCAGCATCTCGGTCGCGCCGATGCCGTCCATCAGCTTGATTCCGGTCGCCTTGAGCCAGGCATCGAATGTCGGCTTGGGCAGCGTCTCGCCGGCGGAGACGCATTTCCGCAGTGAGGAAATGTCGCGACCCGCCAGCTTGCCGATCATGGCACGATACGCGGTCGGCGCAGTGAAGCAGACCGTGATCCTGTATTGCTCGATCGCGGTCAAAATATCGTCGGGCGTGGTCCTTTCGAGCACGACGAAGGAGGCGCCGATGTGCATCGGGAACAGCACGCCGCCGAAGCCGAAAGTGAAGGCGAGCGGCGCCGAGCCGACGAAGCGGTCCTTCTGTTCCGCCCGCAGGATGTTTCGTGCATAGCCGTCGCACACCGCCAGCATATCGCGGTGGAAATGCATGGTGCCCTTGGGATCACCGGTGGTGCCCGACGTGAAGGCGATCAGGCAGATGTCGTCGGAGGCGGTATCGACCGCCTTGAACTCCGGACTTGCGTCGGCAAGCAAAGCCTCGAGCGAGTCGGCAGCGCCATTGCCCCAATAGACCACGCGCTTGAGACCGGGGGCTGCTTCTTTCGCCTTCTCCATCTCGTCCGCGAGCTTTCCGTCGCAGAGTGCGAGAGTGATCTCCGCCTTCTGGATCGGATAGGACAGTTCCTTGGCGCGCAGGAGCGGCATCGTCGCCACGCAAATGCCGCCGGCCTTGATCACCGCAAGATAGGCCGCGACCATCATCGGATTGTTGGCCGAGCGCAGCAGCACGCGTCCGCCGGTGACGAGACCGAGCTTGCCGACCAGCACATTGGCGATGCGGTTCACCAGCGCCTGCAATTCGCGATAGGTGTAGCTGGCGGCGGGGCTGATGACGCAGGGCGCCTCGCCATGCCCCTCATCGACCCAGCGATCGAGAAAATAGCTCACGCAGTTCAAGCGCGGCGGATAGCGCAGCTCCGGCCGCGTAAACGTGAAGTCCGGCCAGAGCTCTCGCGGCGGCAGATGCTGCCGCGCGAACGTATCGACATGGGCCGTCGCGGCGTTGCCGTCATGCGAGCCCGACACTTGAACCTTGGCGGCGTTGGCCATCGCACGCTCCTTTCAGCATGGAAAGCACCCGGCAGCACGATCTGGAAAACATTTTAGGCTTAAAGCAATTTGGCGCAATAGCGCATTTTGGGCATCCGATGCTTTTTCCTGTGGCAAAGCTGTATGGTGCGCTGCCGCGCTCGCGGCGCTAGGACCGGCGGCTTGCTGCCGATTTCTGCGCCGACGCCTTGGTCTTGGCCAGCAGACGCATCAGTTCGCGCACGTCCTTCGGCGTCAGGTCTGCGAAGAGATCGGCGATCCAGGTCTCGTGTTCCGCGGCCATCCTGCGAAACTCGGCACGTCCGAGCTTTGTCAGCCGGATTACCTGGACGCGCCGGTCGGTTTCCGAGGTGCGACGGTCGAGATGGCCGGATTCCACCAGCCGCTCGACGAGGCCGGTAACATTGCCGTTGGACACCATCATGCGCTTGGAGACGTCGGACAGCGTCATGCCGTCAGGTGCCTTGTCGAGCTGCGCCATCAGGTCGAAACGGGGCAGCGTGACGTCGAAGCGCTGCCGCAGCCGGCCGCGGACCTCGCCCTCGATCAGATTGGTGCAGGTGAGAAGACGCAACCACAGCCGCAGTTCCTCGGCATGGTCTTCCGGAAGTTCGACGGCCTTGGTCTCGGAATCGAGCATCTCGGTGCAATCGCCCACCGCCGGCCCTGGCGCCGGCACGGATTCCCCAACGTTTTGAGCTTCAAATAAATCAGCGCCGGCCGCAAGCCCAAACCGCTAGCAAACGGCTGCACCAATTTCTTTAAGCTTCAAGCAATTGGCGCGCTGCTTGCATGCACGGGTCACAATGCAGAACGCTTTCGGCCTTGCTTGCCGCGGCAGCCATCATCGGCATAAGCTTGGATCGGAGTATGTGGCTTGCGGCGCAAGCCGATCGTCAGGGGGACGGATCATGAAAGCAAAATTGACCTTGGCCGCGGCTGCCCTGCTGCTCGGCACTGCGATGAGCCCTGTCCTGGCCCAGGACAAGATCAAGCTGGGCGTGATCGTGACCCTGTCCGGGCCCGCCGCCGCGCTTGGCCAGCAGGTTCGCGACGGCTTTGCACTCGCGGTGAAGGATCTCGGCGGCAAGATGGGCGGCAGGGACGTCGAGGTTGTGGTCGTTGACGACGAGCTCAAGCCGGATGCAGCGGTGACCAAGCTCAAGGGTCTGCTCGAACGCGACAAGGTTGACTTCGTGGTCGGCCCGATCTTCTCAAACATTCTGCAGGCGATCCACCGGCCGGTCACGGAATCGAAAGTGTTCCTGATCAGCCCCAATGCCGGACCTTCGACGTTTGCCGGCAAGGACTGCAACCCGTTCTTCTATGTGACGTCGTATCAGAACGATCAGGTCCACGCGATCCTCGGCAAGGTCGCGCAGGATCGCGGCTACAAGCGCATGTACCTGATGGTGCCGAACTATCAGGCCGGCAAGGATTCGGTGGCGGGCTTCAAGCTCGACTACAAGGGAGAGATCGTCGAAGAGTCCTACATGCCGCTGAACACGCTGGACTTCCAGCCGGAGTTGTCCAAGATCGCCGCGCAGAAGCCCGATGCGCTGTTCACGTTCATGCCGGGCGGGCTCGGCGTCAATCTCGTCAAACAATACCGGCAGGCAGGCCTCGCCGACACCATTCCGGTGCTTTCGGCCTTCACGGTGGATGAATCGACGTTGCCCGCGCAGCAGGACGCCGCCGTCGGCATGTTCGGCGGCGCGAACTGGGCGCCCAACCTGGACAATCCCCAGAACAAGAAGTTCGTCGCCGCCTACGAGGCCGCCTATAACGGCGTGCCCGGCACCTACGCTTTCCAGGCCTATGACGCCGCGCTGCTGATCGACAGCGCCGTCAAGGCCGTGAAAGGCGATCTCTCGAACAAGGACGCGGTCGGGGCCGCGCTGAAGAAAGCAGACTTCACGTCGCTGCGCGGTTCGTTCAAGTTCAACACCAATGGTTACCCGATCCAGGATTTCTACCTGACCAAGGTCGCCAAGCGTCCGGACGGCAAATTCCAGACCGAAATCGTCCAGAAGGTCTTTGAGAACTATGGCGACCGCTACGCCAAGGATTGCAAGGCGGCGAACTAAGGCCGCGCATCGCGTTACGGGAGGACTGCAATGAAGAGCGAAATCACCGGCATTACGCGGGCCAATGAGGGCATCCAAGGCATTTCCTGGAACATCCTCGGCCAGACCTATGTGCCGAAGAGCTACGCCGAGAACAGCTTCTCCTGGCACGCGACGCTGCCGCCCGGCACGTTCGTGCCGCCGCACATCCATCCCGACCAGGATGAGTATCTCTACATGCTGGAGGGCAAGCTCGATTTCGTGCTGGGCAATTCGGAAGCGCAGGCGACGACGGGCGACCTGATCCGCCTCGGCATGGGCGTGCCCCATGGCATCTTCAACAAGTCGGATCAGACCGCAAAGGTGCTGTTCTGGGTCTCGCCGAGCCGCAAGCTGTTCGACCTATTCTGGGGGCTTCACAACATGAAGGAGCAGAAGCCCGAGGACGTGGTGGCGATGGCGGCCGAGTTCAACATCCACTTCCTGCCGCCGCCTCCCGGCGGTGGCTAGCGGCAGCTTCAAGCGCGCACTGCCGCGAGCCCCGGCACCGCGGCGAAGCCGGCCTTGGTGGCATAGCCCCGCACGATGGCCTCGCGCTGGGAATAGCTGAGGACGTTCTCGACATTGTCAAAACCGTCGGGCGCGAGCTGCTCGACCGCGTCGATGACGCCCTCAGGGCCACCGCGGCGGTTGGAGCGGACGATATCCGCGGTCATCGGCAGGCGCTTCTTCTCATATTCGACCAGCGCCTGGCGCGGATGCTCGGCGCGCACCAGCGCATCGGCGAGGCAGCGCGCGTCGAGGATCGCCTGCGAGGCACCATTGGAGCCGACCGGGTACATCGGATGCGCGGCATCGCCGAGCAGCGTGACACGCCCTGAGGACCAGTAGGGCAAGGGATCGCGGTCGCAGGTCGGATATTCGTAAAACTCCGGCGTCGCCGAAATCAGGCTCCTCACGTCGACATAGGGCACCGAGAATCGGGCCACGTGCGGCATCAGCTCCTCGCGCCGGCCCGGCCGCGACCAGTCTTCCTTCCGGGGCGGCGGGGCGTTGCCTTCGCCCACTTTCACCAGCACCGCCCAGTTGGTCAGGCGGCTCGCCGGGCTCGACCCCTCCGCGATCGGATAGACAACGACCTTGGCATTGAGGCCACCGGCTACGATCATCGACTTGCCGGTCAGGAACAGCGGCCAGTCGCGCGCACCACGCCACAACATCAGGCCGTTCCAGCACGGTGGCCCCTCGTTCGGGAACAGCGTGTCGCGCACCCGCGAATGGATGCCGTCGGCGCCGATCAGGATGTCGCCCCGCGCGGTGTGGATGTGCGCGCCCGCGCGATCGAAGAAGTAGGCCGTGACGCCGCCCTCGTCCTGCGTGAAGGCGCCAAGTCGGCAGCCGGTGTGAATTGCCTCCTGCCCGAGCCGCTCCTCGACGGCGCGATGGATGACGCTTTGAAGCCGTCCGCGGTGAATAGAGAACTGCGGCACGTCGTGGCCGGCGTCGATGCCGCGGGCTTCGCGCCAGACCTCCTGGCCGTGGCGATTGAGGTAATAAAGCTGGTCGGTGCGGATCGCGACGTCGTCGAGCTTCTGCAGCAAGCCGAGGCCCGCAAGCTCTCGCATGGCATGCGGCAGGGTATTGATGCCGACGCCGAGTTCGCGAATGGTATCGGCCTGCTCGAAAATCTCGCAAGCAAGGCCCCGGGCCCGCAGCATCAGGGCCGTGGTGAGACCACCAATACCGCCACCGACGATAATCGCCTTCATCGCCCCTACTCCGCTCGTAACACGCCAGGCAATGGGGTTAACGTCGCACGGGCGGTCACTCTGCCGCAAGCGGCTTTGTCGCCTCCGCCTTGAGCTCGGCCCGCGTCTTGGGCTTAGCCTTAATGCGCAGCTCCTCGAGATCCTGCCGGTCGCGCACGCTATTGCGGAAAATCTGGTCCTTGCCGGGCAGATATTGCGGCGGGCAGAAAGCATTGTCTGCCCCGTACCAGGCCGCCGCCTTCATGGTGAAGAAGGGATCGACCAGGTGTGGTCGGCCAAGCGCGACGAGGTCGGCCCGCCCGGCGGCCAAAATCGTGTTGGCCTGGTCCGCCGTCGTGATGTTGCCGACGCACATGGTGGCCACGCGGGCCTCGTTGCGGACCTGGTCGGAGAACGGGGTCTGGAACATGCGCCCATAGACCGGCTGCGCATCCCGGACGGTCTGGCCGGTCGAGACGTCGACGAGATCGACCCCCGCTTCGGCGAAGGCGCGTGCGATCGCAACCGCGTCGTCGCCGATTATGCCGCCATCGGCCCAGTCGGTCGCCGAGATACGCACCGACATCGGCTTGTGCGACGGCCATACCGCCCGCAGGGCCTCGAAAACCTCGAGGGGGAAACGCAGGCGGTTTTCGAGCGAACCGCCATATTCGTCCGTGCGCGTGTTGGTCAGTGGCGAGATGAAGCTCGCGAGCAGATAGCCGTGGGCGCAATGCAATTCGAGCATGTCGAAGCCGCAGCGCTCGCCGCGCTCGGCTGCAGCAACGAAGGACTCCCGCACCGCGTTCATGCCGGCACGGTCGAGCTCGCGCGGCACCTGGCTGTCGGGGAAATAGGGCAGCGGAGACGCCGAGAACACCTCCCAGCCGCCCTCCTCCAGAGGACGGTCCATGCCGTCCCACATCAGCCTGGTCGCGCCCTTGCGGCCGGCGTGCCCGAGCTGCAGGCAGATCTTTGCAGCCGAGTTGCCGTGGACGAAATCCACGATGCGCCGCCAGGCCGCTTCCTGCTCGTCGTTCCACAGCCCGGCACAGCCGGGCGTGATCCGCGCGTCGCGACTGACGCAAGTCATCTCCGTGAAGATCAGGCCGGCGCCGCCAATGGCGCGCGAGCCGTAGTGCACGAGGTGGAAATCGCCCGGCACGCCTTCCCTGGCCGAATACATGCACATCGGCGACACCACGGCGCGATTGAGGATCTCCATCTCGCGCAGCCGGAACGGCTGGAACAGCGGCACCATCGGCCTGTTGGTGTCGACGTCAAAACCGCTGTCACGAACCTGCCTGGCGAACGATTTCTCGACCTCGGCGACGAAATCCGGCGCGCGGAGCTTGAGGTTGTCGTAGGTGATCGCCTTCGATCGCGTCATGACGCCGAACGCAAACTGCACGGGATCGAACTCCCAGAAGCGATCGACATGCTCGAACCAGACCAGCGAGACGTCGGCGGCATGCTGCGTCTTCTCAACCTCCTCGCGGCGGCCGTGCTCGTAGACCTCCAGCGCAGCCTCGACCGTGGCCGCTTTCTCCATGGCATCGGCCAGCGCGATCGCATCTTCCATCGCAAGCTTGGTGCCTGAGCCGATCGAGAAATGCGCGCTGGCCTTGGCGTCGCCAAGCAGTACCATGTTGTCCTTGACCCAGCGCTTGCTGCGGATCATCGGGAAATTGCGCCACATCGAGCGGTTGGTGAGCAGCTTGTGTCCCTCGAGAAACCAGCCGAAGATCTCTGCCATCCGCGCAGCCGACTGGGTCTCATTCAGCCCCGTGAGCCCGGCCCGTTCGAACGTCTGCGGATCGGTCTCGAAAATCCAGGTCGAGTGCCCGGCCTCGTACTGATAGGCGTGGGCGATGAACGGCCCCCACTCGGTCTCCTGGAAGATGAAGGTGAAGGCGTCGAGCGGCCTGGTCGAGCCCATCCAGGCGAACTTGTTGGAGCGAACATCGACCTCGGGCTCGAAGTGCTCGACATATTTCTCGCGGAAGCGGCTATTGATGCCGTCGGCAATCAGGATGAGATCGGCATCGGCGAAGCGGGACTCGTCGTCGACGTCCACCTCGAAATGCATGAGCACGCCAAGCTCGCGCGCCCGCTCCTGCAGGATCAGGAGCAGCTTCTGCCGCGAGCAACCACAAAAGCCGTTGCCGCCGACCCGGTGCACGGTGCCGCGGAAGTGCACCGCGATGTCATCCCAATAGGCGAATTCCTGGGTGATGCGGCGGTAGCTCGGCAGGTCGTGCTTTTCGAAATTGTCGAGCGTGGCATCGGAGAACACCACGCCGAAGCCGAACGTGTCGTCGGCGCGGTTGCGCTCATAGACGGTGATAACAGCGCTCGGCCGCTGTTTCTTGAGCAGGATAGCTGCGTAGAGACCCGCAGGTCCGCCACCGATGATCGCGACTTTCATGGGGACGCCTCGCCAATTGACCGGCGGAAATTATTTTAGGCCTAAAATAATTTCGCGCAAGTCCCCGATGCGGCCCCGGCCATGGATCGATGCAGCCGGCTCAGTCGCCCCTGAAGACCGGCTTGACCTTGTTGGCGAAAGCCTCGAAAGCACGTTCGAAATCCGCCGTCGTCATGCACAGCGCCTGGGCAACGGCCTCCGCCTCGATCGCCTCTTCCACCGACATCGCCCATTCCATCGCCAGCATCCGCTTGGTCATGGTGTTGCCGAAGGTCGGCCCTTCCGCGACTTGCCTCGCCAGCAGTTGCGCCTGGGCCAGCACCTGCTCCGGCGTGACGATGCGGCTGAAGAAGCCCCAGCGCTCGCCCTCCTCCGCGGTCATGAACCTGCCAGTGTAGAGCAGTTCAGAGGCGCGGGATTGCCCGATGATGCGCGGCAGGATCGCACAGGCGCCCATGTCGCAGCCGGCAAGCCCCACCTTGTTGAACAGGAATGCCACCTTGGCGCCACTTGCCGCGAGCCGCATGTCCGACGCCATCGCAATGATCGCACCGGCACCGGCGCAGATGCCCTCGACGGCAGCGACGATCGGCTGCGGACAGGCCCGCATCGCCTTGACGAGGTCACCGGTCATGCGCGTGAAGGCCGTAAGCCCCTTGGTGTCCATCTTCACGAGCGGTCCGATGATCTCGAACACATCACCGCCGGACGAAAAGTTGCCCCCGGCGCCGGTGACAACGATGGCCTTGACCGCGTCGTCGAATGCACAGGCCCGGAAGAAGTCAGTGAGTTCCCGATAGCTTTCAAAGGTCAGCGGATTCTTTCGCTCCGGCCGATTGAGCGTCACGGTGGCAACACCGTCGACCACAGCCAGCAAAAAATGCTGCGGCGAATAGTCCGCCAGCGGCACAGTCACGGGGTTGGCTGGTCTGCTCATGCGATCTCCCTGGTTTCCTTGTTCCCTGCCGTCTAGATCTCGCCACCGGCCACCGCGATCGCCTGACCGGTAATCGCGCCAGCGCCCTCGCCGCACAACCAGAGCACGGCGTCTGCCACTTCCTGCGGCGAAATCAGCCGCCCCTGCGGATTATGCTTGGCGAGCTCGGCAATCGCCTGCTCCCGGCTCCGGCCGGTCTTCTTCATGATGGTCTCGATGCTGCCGGCGACGAGATCGGTGTCGGTGAAACCGGGACACACCGCGTTCACGGTCACGTTGCTGGCAGCCATTTCAAGGGCCAGCGAACGCACGAGGCCGACGACGGCGTGCTTGGCGGCCGTGTAGGCGCTCACATAGGCATAGCCCTTCAGCCCGGCAGTCGACGCAACCGCAACGATTCGGCCGTAGGGACTATCCTTCATTCCGGGCAGCACGGCGCGGACGGCATGGACCACCCCCATGAAATTGACGTCCATCATGCGCGCGAACATCGCGCTGTCTGATTTTAAGAGGGGCGCGGATTCGGCGCTGCCGGCGTTCGCGACCAGAATATCGATAGACTTGCGCGCACTCGCCGCCGCGATGGCCGCCTTCAATGATGCTTCGTCGGAGACGTCGGCAACGGCCGCAAAATGCGCGGCACCTGCGCTCACTGTGTCTTCAAGCGTGGCCGCGTTCCGGCCGATCACAGTCACCGTCGCACCGGCCCCCACGAGCGCAGCAGCTATCGCCCGGCCGATGCCGCGACCACCACCCGTCACCAACGCGTGCGGCGAATGCGGCAATCCGGACATGCGCGGGCTCCTTCGGATCCAATGGTCGCTCCCGGATATATTTTAACCTTCAAGTTTTTGCAACGAAAGCGCCGGTCGAACCTCGCAAGCTGGTGCGCGCGCGAGCGGCCCGGAAATTGCTTTAAGCATAAAATTATCGCTTCCCATCCCCCGCAGGCCTGTTAGCATCGCGTGATCCAAGCAAAAGGATGTCGCGTGCCGCAGCCTGAGCCAATGATAACAAAGGACGGGCGCTTCGCCTATGAAGCCGCAGGCAACGCCGGCGCGATCCCTTTGATCTTCCTGCACGGCATTGGCGGCGCGGCGCGGGCCTGGCGGCAGCAGCTCGCCACATTTGGCAGCCGCTTCCGCGCGATCGCTTGGGACATGCCGGGCTATGGTGGCTCGGCGCCGCTCGCCGGCGTCAGTATCGCTGCCCTGACCGAGGCGCTCCAGCAATTCATCGTGCAGGTCGGCGCGATCAGCCCCATTCTGGTCGGCCATTCGATCGGCGGCATGATCGTCCAGAAGTGGCTGGTGCAAGCCCCCCGATCGGCGCGCGCCGTCGTCCTCGCGCAGACCAGCCCGGCCTTTGGCAAGGCCGATGGCGATTGGCAAAAATCGTTCATTGCAGCGCGGCTCGGGCCACTCGACCGCGGCGAAACGATGGCGTCGCTCGCGCCCTCCCTGGTGCAGGAACTCGTAGGCGATAATCCCGATCCCTCAGGGATGGAACTCGCCCGCGCATGCATGGCGAGCGTGCCGGAGGCCAGTTACCGCGCCATGATGCTGGCCCTGATCGGTTTCGATCAGCGCAGCACGCTCAAGGATATTTCCGTGCCGACGCTGCTCCTATCCGGCTCCAAGGACAACAATGCCCCGGCGCCGATGATGGCCAAGATGGCAACCTACATTCCCTCCGCGGAATATGTCGAGCTGGCCGGCGTCGGCCATCTTGCCAACCTCGAGCGACCGGATGAATTCGATCGGGCGCTCGGCGGCTTCCTGGACTCCGTCGCGGCAAAACACGGGTGACTGCGCAAATGACAATGCAAGTCAGCAAGACGATTGATGCGACCGGAAAACTTGCACTCGACGCGCCGATCTTCGATCCCGCCGCTTTCCGCCTTAGCGACGAGCAGGCCGCCATCATCACGCGGGCCCGCGAGATCGGCCAGAGCGTGTTCGCCGGTCGCGCCGCGGCTTACGACCGCGAAGCGACCTTCCCGACCGAGAATTACCGCGACATGCATCGCGCCGGTCTGCTCGGCATCGCCGTTCCCAAGAAGCACGGCGGGCTCGGCGCCAACTACCAGACCTATGCCCTGGCGGCGGCCGAGATCGGCCGCTATTGCGGCGCGACCGCGCTCACCTGGAACATGCATGTCTGCTCGACCTTGTGGACGGGACCGCTCACCGACGACCTCGACATGGACGCGGAGACTCGCGCGGAGCACGAGCGGCGGCGCGCGGTCCACTACAAGCGCATCGTCGAGGACGGCGCGATCTACTCGCAACCTTTCTCCGAAGGTGGCGCGGCGGCCGCGGGGGGCGTCGCCTTCGGCACGGAGGCAAAGCCCGTGGAGGGCGGCTGGATCGTCAACGGCAAGAAGATCTTTGCCTCGCTCTCCGGCCACGCCGACTATTACGGCGTGCTCTGTACCGAGATCAAGGACAGCGAAAAGGCGTCGCGCCGCAACACGCTCTACCTCGCCATCCCCGCGAAATCGGCAGGCGTCTCGGTCGTCGGCGACTGGGATCCGCTCGGCATGCGCGGGACGGTTTCGCGGACACTGCTGTTCAAGGATGTGTTCGTGCCGGATGATTCGGCGCTGATGCCGCGCGGGGTCTATTTCCAGGCCGCGATGCGCTGGCCGCACATGTTCCTGACGCTGTCGCCGACCTATATGGGCCTCGCCCAAGCGGCTTACGACTTCACGGTGCGCTACTTGCGCGGCGAAGTGCCGGGCATGCCGCCGGTCAGGCGCAGAATGTACCCGACCAAGCAGATCGCAGTCGCACAGATGCAGATCAAGCTCGAACAGATCAAGGCGATCTGGTTCCAGGCGATCACGGAGGCGCGCGCCAATCCGAGCAAGGAGCAGGTGCTGCGCGCCTACGCCGCGCAATATTCGGTGATGGAGGGCGCCAATGAGCTCGCTGCGCTCGCGATCCGTACCTGCGGCGGGCAGGCCATGCTCCGATCGCTGCCGCTGGAGCGCATTTATCGCGACAGCCGCTGCGGCTCGCTGATGCTGCCCTGGACGGCCGAGCTCTGCCTCGACCGGATCGGGCGTGAGGCGCTGTACGAGGCCGGCGAAACGGACGACTGACGGTGGACCTCTGTAGTCTGATCGACCGCAACGCGGCGTTTTCACCAGACAAGACAGCCATTGTCTTCGAAGGGCAGCGGCTGAGCTATGCCGCGCTCGCTGCGCGGATCGAGCGGACCGCGACAGGATTGAAGCAGGAATTCGGAGTCGGTCGCGGCGACCGGGTCGCGATCCTGAGCCTGAACCGGCCCGACTATCTGGTTCTGCTCTATGCGTGCGCGCGGCTCGGCGCGATGCTGGTGCCCCTGAACTGGCGGCTTGCCGTCGCCGAACAGCTCTTCATTCTCACCGATGCCGGCGTCAAGGTCCTGGTGCTGGAGCAGGCATTTGAGAATGTTCTTCCCGAGCTCGCGCAGCGATCGCCGGGGACGCGCCTCATCGGGCTCGATTTCACGCCGCCCCGCGGCGCGACATTCGAAGACCTGCGGGCTCGCGGCGAGGGCAACAGCCGCAATCCGCACACCGATCTCTCCTGTCCCCTCCTCATCGTTTACACATCGGGGACGACCGGGCGGCCGAAGGGCGCGGTGCTGCGCCAGGAGGCGCTGTTCTGGAACGGCGTCATGAGCCAGCACGCGCACAACATGACGTCCGACGATCATGTGCTGACCGTCCTGCCCTTCTTCCACGTCGGCGGCCTCAACATCCAAACCACGCCGGCGCTCCATCTCGGCGCAACGGTCACGATCCACGCCCGCTTCGCGCCGGACATCGCACTCGCGACGATCGCCGAGGGGCGGCCGACGCTGACGGTGATGGTGCCGGCGATCATCCAGGCCGTGAGCGAACATCCGGCCTGGGCGACGGCCGATCTCTCGTCGCTCAAGGCCGTTGCGACCGGCTCGACCATCGTGCCGCCGCACCTGATCGACCGCTTTGTCGCGCGCGGCGTGCCCGTGCTCCAGATCTACGGGTCGACGGAAACCTGCCCCATTGCGGTCTATACGCGCCTCGGCGGCGACCTTTCGCGGTCGGGATCCACCGGGCTTCCCGGCCTCTGCTGCGAGGCGAAGGTGATCGACATGGCGGGCCACGAGGTTGCGCCGGGTACGCCGGGCGAAATCGCTGTGCGCGGCCCCAATGTGTTCTTCGAATATTGGGGCAATGCGGAGGCCACGCGTGATGCCCTGCAGGACGGCTGGTACCTTACCGGCGATATCGGCCTGTGCGACGCGGACGGCTATTTCTGGATCCGCGATCGCAAGAAGAACATGGTCATTTCCGGTGGCGAGAACATCTATCCCGCCGAGGTCGAGCGCGTCCTTTTGGAGCATCCAGATGTCAGCGAATGCGCTGTGATCGGCAGGCCGGATCCGCGCTGGGACGAAGTCCCGGTCGCATATGTGATCCGGCGGCCCGGCTGCCGGCTGGAGGCCGACGAGCTGAGGGCCCATGTTCAGGCGCATCTCGCCCGCTTCAAGGTACCGCGCGATGTCGTTTTCGTCAGCGACCTGCCGCGCACGGCGCTCGGCAAGGTCCAGCACTTCCTCCTGAAGCAGCTTGATGCGCAGTCCCGGGCGCAAGGAGAGGCACCTTGAGGATTGCGGTTCTTGGCGGTGGAAATGGTTCGTTCGCGGCCGCCGGCGACTTTGCGCTGTCGGGGCATGACGTGCGGCTCTGGCGACGCGACGCCGACCAGGTCGCAGCACATCGCGCCGCCGGCTCCCGCATTCTCGTCAAGGACCATAGCGGCCGTCACGACATCAAGCTCGCGCTGGTCACGACCGATATCGCCGAGGCCGTCCACGACACCGAACTGATTCTCTGCCCTGCTCCCGCCTTCGCGCAGCCCGATATTGCCCGCCGGCTCGCTCCTCATCTTCGAGACGGCCAGGTCGTGTTTCTGCCGCCGGCCACATTCGGCTCGATGATCTTCGCGCAGGCAGCGCGGGACGCGGGCAATCCTGCCAAGGTCAGTTTTGCCGAGACCGGGACGCTGCCATGGCTGACCCGCAAGCACGGGCCATTCGAGGTTGCGATCACCATTCGCGCCAGGCGACTGCCGGTCGGCGTATTCCCACTCGACCAGACGCCGCATGCACTGGAGGTGATCGGGCGCGCGTTTCCCGATGTGATCGAGCCTTGCGGAGATGCGCTGTCCGGCGCGCTGATGAATGCGGGTCCGATCATCCATCCGCCACTGATCGTGATGAATGCGGGTCCAATCGAGCACTTCGAAAAATGGGACATCCACAAGGAGGGCACGCAGTCGGCGATCCGCCGGGTCACCGACGCGCTCGACGCAGAGCGGATCGCGGTACGCGAAGCCCTCGGATACGGTGCGCCTCACTTCCCACTGGCCCATCACTATGCCAGAGAGGGCGAGATCTGGATGTATGGCCGCGGTTCACATGAGAGGCTGACGGACTCCGGCGACTGGCGAGAACGCATTGTCCTTACCGAGCATCGCTACATGCGCGAGGATCTTCGGCTGGGACTATCGCTGCTGGTTTCCGTCGCAGGGCTCGCGAGCGTTGCCACGCCCCTGGCCAAAGCTTTCCTGGCCATTGGCGGTGCGATCTGCGGCGAGGATTTTGCGACGGGCGGCCGCACGCTCGAGACGCTGGGGCTGGGCAAGCTCGGCAAGGCGGAGTTGCAGACCCTGCTTCGTGAGGGATTCTGACCGATGACCATCCGCGCCAGCATCGCCTGTCTCGGGGCCGGTCGCATGGGCCGCGGCATCGCCGTCGCGTTCGCTTATGCAGGACATGCGGTCACGATGGTCGACGTCAAGGCCCGTTCTGCGGAGGAATTCGTCCAGCTGGAGGCCGATGCACTTGGTGAAGTCAGGAAGACATTTGCCAGCCTGTCGAAGCTGGGGCTGCTGACCGACGCCGATATCGGCCCGCTCGCTGCGCGGGTTTCGGTCGTGCCGGCCAGCCGGAGCGGTGCAGCGCTGTCCGCCGCCGGACTGGTCTTCGAGGGCGTGCCCGAGGTCGTCGAACTCAAGCGTGAAGTTTTGGGGGCGGCATCAAGACAAGCCGGCCCTGACACGATCATTGCATCGACGACATCCACTATCCTCGTTGACGATCTGTCGGGCGCGATTGTGAATCCTCGGCGCTTCCTCAACGTGCATTGGCTCAATCCGGCCTATCTGATCCCGCTGGTGGAGATCTCGCCCGGCAAAGCCACCGACCCCGCGATCGTCGACGAGGTCAAGGCGCTGCTCGAAGGTATCGGCAAGGTGCCGGTTGTCTGTGCGGCGACGCCCGGGTTCATCGTGCCTCGCATCCAGGCGCTCGCGATGAACGAGGCGGCGCGGATGGTCGAGGAAGGCGTCGCCAGCGCGGAGGAGATCGACAAGGCGATCCGCTATGGCTTCGGCTTCCGCTATGCCGTACTCGGATTGCTCGAGTTCATCGACTGGGGCGGCGGCGATATTCTGTACTACGCCAGCCGCTACCTCGAAGGAGCGCTCGGCAGCGACCGCTACCGCGCTCCCGAGGTGATTTCCCGGAACATGCATGAAGGACGGATCGGCCTCCGAACGGGCGCAGGATTCCTCGACTATTCCGGCCTCGACGTCGATGCCTATCGCGCCAAGCGCCTCCAGGCCATGGTCGACCTGCTCCGGCATTTTGGCCTGGCGCGCCCGCCCGTGCTCGATCGCAGCTAACCGAAGACATCCTGAAGCACGCCGTCCCGCACCACGGCGACGCCGTCGAGTTCGATGGTGGTTCCCATCATCGGCAGGTCGAAATGGCCAGCCGTATAGCGGCCGGCAAATTCGTTCGCGCCGGTCGAGAACAGGAAGTTGCCGGAGACGGCTCGGATCTCCGTGCCGTTGGTATCGCGCTGGTCGTACATCGACAGCGCTTCGTAGCGCGCAGCCGGGTTCATGCCGAAGCCAACATGCGAAACGGCGTAAGCTTCACGGTCGCCCCACGCGGCGAGATAGGCGCGCATCATCGCGGCATCCGTGCCCTCGCCTTCCAGCTCGACGACGTAATCGTCTTTCAGGATCATTTTCACCGGGGTGGTCAGGTAGCGCTTGAAGGTCAGGTTGATGTCACCCGGGGCCATCACCAGCGTGCCGTTGATGGTCCCACTCTTGGGGAAGCTGACGACAATGCCGCCCGGCCAATGCGCGAGCGTGCCGGGCTTGTCGGTCCAGCCCCATACGCCGACCGTCGAAGCGCCCACCATATCGACGTCAAGCGCGGTACCGGCCTTCGAAGTGACGCGCATCCGTTTGGTCCCGCGCAGCATCTTCGCCGCAGCACGCACACGTTTCTCCAGCGCGGGATCCGGCACCATCCGCTCCAGCGCCTCGGGATGCTCGTTGGAAATCACCAGGATTCGCGCGCCGGCCTTCAGAATCTCCGGCGTCTCGACCGCGTGCATCAGGCCCTCAATGGTGCAATCCACCACGAAGCCGGCCTGCTGCAGCGCGCTGATGACCGGTCCAAGCCGCTGGATCGCCTCGCTCGCCCCCGTCGAACGAACCGGAACGATATTCCGGTTACGCGGCGTCGGCATCACCACGTGAAACGGCCGCGCGCCCATCCGCAGCAGTGCAAGCTCCGCCAGATGCACATTCAGCGCGCGCGACTGGGTTTCCGAGAGGATCGCCGCGGTGTCGCCGGCCTTGACGGCGCATCGCTCGAAAATCTCGCAAAACGCGTCGATCCATTTTGCCTCGATGCGATCAGCCAGCATGCTTCACTCCCGGTCTTCTGGTTTCTTGTTCGTCAGATCACGCCTCGGGGAAGCCCCGCAGGAGGTACGACCGCACAGCCCCCAACAGGGCATTCAGGATCAAACCCAGAAGCGAGATGGTGATCAACGGCACGAACATGTCGACTGCCTGGAAGGTTCGGGCCGCCGTGACCAGGACATGGCCCAGCCCGTCCGTCGACGTGATCATCTCGGCCAGAAACACCACGATGCAGGAAATGACAAGGCCGATTCGACATCCAGTCAGGATCGACGGCATTGCCGCCGGCAAAACCACCTTAAACAGGATTTCAGAACGCGGCGTGCCCGCCGCCATGGCCGACCAGATCAGCTTCTGCTCCACGGTCGAAGCGCCGTAATAGGTAGCCAACAAAATAGGAAAAAGTGCATCCGCAGCCACCAGCGTGATTTTCGATCCGTGGCCGAAGCCGAGCAAAAGCAAAAGCGCCGGATAGAGCGCGACCTTGGGCAGCGGCGCTAGTACCCGCACGATCGGCCGGACCACGGCATTGATTGCCGGACTGGCCGCCGCGGCGATGCCGATGCTCACACCGAGCACGACGGCAATCGCAAAGCCGGCAAACAACCGGACCAAGGTCGCCGCGATCTCCTGCTGAAACGTCCACGTCACGAACTGCTGCAGCAGCCGGCTGAAGACGAACGCCGGCGGCGGCAGCAGGACCGCCGGCGCGAAACCGAACGAGACGAGGCCCTGCCACACCACGATCACCAGCACGATCGGCGCAAGCCCAAGAATGACATTTATTGGGAGGCGCCCGATCATGAGAAACTCAAAGGCATGTCGAACTGGGGTTCGGACCAGCGCACGAGCCTGGCGCGGATGCGCTCGAAGATCGCATCGAGGCAGATTCCCATCGCTCCCACGATGATAATCATCGCGAAAACCGTGTCGTATTGCCCCATGTCGAGCGCGTTGAAGAGAATGTTCCCGGCCCCGGATTGACGGGCGATCATCTCGCTGGTGATCATCGTGATCAACGCCAGCACCAGGCCCGTGCGGCAACCCGTCAGTATCTCCGGAAGCGCTGCAGGCAAGACGATCCGGACCAGCCGCTGCGCGGCCGAAAGCCCCATCGCGGCACCCGACCACAGCATCTTCTCCTCGACTGCTCTGGCCCCCTCAAAGCTGTGATAGATCACCGGCAGGCTGACGCCGAGGAAGATCACCAGCGTCTTCGTGATGTCGCCGACGCCCAGCCACAGCATGATGATCGGCATCAAGGCCGCCTTCGGCACCGGGTAGATCACCATCAGAAGCGGGTTGAAGAAGGCCGCGACTTCCCTGCTGCGCCCCATCAACAGGCCCAGCGGGATCGAGACGGCCACCGCCACGCCAAACCCGATCGCCATGCGGCGGAGCGAGGCCAGAATGTTGATCAGCGACTCCTTGTCGCCGAGAATGTCCGGAATCGCCCGGATCGCCTCGATCGCGGTCGGAAAACTGTCGTTCTTCAGCCCAAGCGACGCAACCTGCCACACTGCCAACAACGCGATACAGGCGAGCAGCGGAGCAGCGCTTCTCATCAGGGCGGACGGCGATGTCATGATTGCGCACCGACTTCATCGCTCTCATCGAACATGCGTTCGATGTCGACGACGTATTTCTGGTAGCGCGGATCGAGCAGCAGCTCGCTGCGGCGGCGCGGCCGCGGAAGATCGATGTCAATCACCTGCCGGATGCAGCCGGGCGACTTCGACATCATCACGACCTTGTCCGAGAGGAAGACGGCCTCGTCGACCGAATGGGTCACGAACAGCACCGTCTTGCGATCGCGCTCCCAGATGTCGAGGAGATCGTTTTGCAGGCGCGTTCGGGTGTGGGCGTCGAGCGCGCCGAACGGCTCGTCCATCAACAGGACTTCAGGGTGGTAGGCCAGCGTTCGCGCCAGCGCGACGCGTTGCTTCATGCCACCTGACAATTCCTTTGGATAGAAGTTCTCGTAACCCTTGAGGCCGACCATCTCGATCAGGGCGCGGCTCTGCGCCTCGGCCTCGGCAGCTCGCACGCCCTGTTGACGCGGACCGTACATGACGTTGCCCATTACGGTCTTCCACGGAAACAGCGCGAACTCCTGGAACACCGGCCCGCGATCCGGCCCCGGCCCCGTGATTACGCTTCCCTTCATCTTCGCCGCACCGCTGCTGGGACTGACGAAGCCTCCCACGATGTAGAGCAACGTCGACTTGCCACAACCGGACGGACCAAGGATGGAGACAAAGGCTCCCTCTTCGATCCTCAGCGAAATGTCCGATAGCGCCAGATGGTCCTTGCGCGCCGAGGTCTGAAAGACCTGCCAGACGCGGTCGATCTCAATGATCGCGGAAGCCGGCTCCTGTGGTGCCATCAGTCTCACCAACTCGCTTGATCTCGAAGGCAATACCTTCATCCGTCTCTCGCTAGCCCCGCGCGCAGCCGCGGCGTCGCAACTCTGCTGAACGTCCTCCGTCTGCGGCACGAACTTAGCAAGAAACTTGCCAGGCCGGCTGCCGCATTCGCACAGGCGTCATTCGAACCATGGCCATTCCGCCGGACCTTCATGCGTGACAGCGCCGCCGGGCGCCTGGCCCACCAGTCGCGCGTATTTTGCAAGAGCCCCTGCGCGGTGACGCGGCGGCTGCGGCTTCCAATCGCGTCGGCGCGCCGCCAGTTCCTGCTCGCCAACCAGTAGATCCATGCGTCGGTTCGCGGCATCAATCCGAATCTTGTCTCCGTCGCGAACAAGCGCAAGCGGACCACCGACGAATGCCTCCGGGGACACATAACCGATGCACATGCCGCGCGTTGCGCCGGAAAATCGGCCATCGGTGATCAAAGCCACCTTCTCGCCCATGCCCTGCCCGTAGATGAGTGCGGTGACGCCAAGCATCTCGCGCATGCCGGGGCCGCCAACCGGCCCTTCATTGCGTATGACGAGAACCTCGCCCGCCTTGTAGCTGCGGTCGCGAACCGCTGCGACACAAGCCTCTTCATCTTCGAAAACCCGCGCCACGCCCTCGAAGAATTGGCTCTTCAGACCTGCAACCTTGATCACCGCGCCATCGGGACAAAGATTCCCCTTCAGCACAGCAACTCCGCCATCGGCCATGATCGGCGCGCTCGAACTGTAGACGACCTCTCCATCGGGCGCGTTGGCGGCGCCATATTCCTCCGCAAGCGTGCGGCCAGTGATGGTCAGGCAGCTGCCGTCGATATGTCCGCTTCCGATCAGCTCGCGGATCACGACCGCCGCCCCGCCGATGTCGTAGACATCCTTCGCCGTGTACTTGCCGCCGGGGCGCAGGTTTCCGATCAGCGGCGTCCTCGCAAAAACTTCGCCGACATCGTCGATCGTGAAGGAGATGCCTGCCTCGTTCGCGATGGCCGGCAGATGCAGCGCGGCATTGGTCGAACCACCCGTCGCCGCCACGATCGCAGCGCCATTCTCCAGGGATTTCCGCGTCACGATGTCGCGCGGCAACGGCCCGCCGAGCTTCAACATCTCCATGATCAGCCGACCGGCACGCCGGGATATCTGCGCGCGTTCGGCGTAGACACCGGGGACCATCGAGACGTTCGGAATGGTCAGCCCCATCGCCTCCGAGACCATCCCCATGGTGTTTGCGGTGAACTGGCCGGCACAGGCTCCGATGGTCGGAAGACAGGCGCGCTCGATCCGCTCGAGCGTGGCGCCATCGATTTCGCCGGTCATGAAGCTGCCGACCGCCTCGTAGGAGTCGAGCACAGTAAGGGTCCGCCCGTCCAGGCGACCCGGCAGCGAACTGCCACCATAGATGAAGATGGACGGAACGTTGCAGCGGACCATGCCCATCATCACGCCCGGAAGCGTCTTGTCGCATCCGCCGTAGCCAATCAGCGCATCGTAGGCGAGCCCGTGAACAACGGCTTCGATCGAGTCCGCGATCAGCTCGCGCGAAAACAGGGAAAACTTCATCCCCTCATGGTTCATGCTGATGCCGTCGGACACCGACACGGTCGAGAATTCACGGGGCGTCCCGCCGGCTTCCTCGATCCCGGTCTTGGCTGCTGCCACCTGGAAGTCGTGCGTCATGTTGCAGGGCGTCTGCTCGCCCTTCATGCTGACGACGCCCACCATTGGCTTGGCAATTGCAACGTCATCCAGTCCCATCGCGCGCATGAACGCGCGGTGAGGCGCCCGGTCGAGCCCGTCCGTCGTGACCCGTGATCGCAGCTTCTTCATGCGTGCATCATGTTCGCGCCGTGATCGCCTATTGCAGCGGCGCGACGATCGTCGGATGCTTGAACTGGGCCACATCCAGCTTTGGCAACAGGCCTGTCTCGGCATAGATGTCCAGCATCTTCTGGATCGCCGGGAAGTTCGGCGCCGCCCCCGGATCGCGGCCGAAATCATTGTCCTTGAGGAGATAGGTTTCGAGCACCGGAATCGGAGCCTTCAACACTTCCGACACGACTTTCAACGTCTCCTCGCGGTTCGCCAGCGCCTTCTTCATGCCTGAAGTGATGTCGCGCACATAAGCCTTGACCAGATCGGGATTCTTGTCGACGAAATCGGCGCGGCAGGCTTCCAGGATATGTACGATGTTCGGCATCGCCTGCGACAGCGAGAAGAGTTTCCGGGTGCCGCCCTTTGCCTCGGCGCGCGCGGCGAACGGCTGGTTCATGTTGACTGCATCGACTCGGCCCTGTCGCAGCGCGTCTTCGGAGACGGCAAAGCCGACCTCGACAAGCTTGATGTCCTTGGCAGGGTCCACGCCGTTCTGCTTCAGGAGCAGGTTGAACGGCCCCTGCGTTCCGCCGCCGATCACGGAAATGCCGACGGTCTTGCCCTTGAGGTCGGCGATCGTCTTGATCGGCGAGTCGTCCATGACGGCCCAGTAGACCGAAAACCCGCCGGGCTTTTCGAAGACATGCTGCGCCACGATGTAGGCCTTGAGATTGCCGCCGACAACACCGTTGGAAAGCGACAGCGGCGCCTGCGTCGCACAATCGAGCGCGCCGGCCGCGAGCGCCTGCGTCATCGGTGCAGTGCCCTGGAATTGGGTCCATTCGATCTTGTACGTCTTGCCGAGATCGGGAAATTCGGCCGGTCTGCGCATCATCCAGTACTTGGACTCCTCGGCGGGGATCGTCCAGCCGACGCGGATCGTCTGCTGCGCCCAGGACGGGCCCGCGCCCGCGCTTACGGCCGCCGCCGCCCCCATAGCCAGGATCCACTTCGAAACGGTTCGCATCGTGCCCACTCCGCTGCTCCGGCGCCGACTGGCGCCACCCAACCCGACCGGCCCAAATGTTTCATGGTTCAAACAGTCAGGCAAGCCATGCAGCCGAGCCTGATTTCGCCGTGGGAGGCGCAATGTATGGTAAGGCGGCGAACGCGCGCCGTTGCGCCGCGACCGAAGGAGGCAACCTATGGCTGACGTGAGCAAGGCAAACCCGCAAGGCGCCGACAAGCTCGGCTATCTCGGTCTGGGGTTGATGGGGACACCTATGTCCAGGCGCCTGCTCGATGCCGGATATCAGGTCACGGTCTGGAACCGCTCGCACCGAAAGGTGGACCTCCTTGTCGAGGCTGGCGCAAAGCGCGCAGTCGCGCCCCGCGACCTCCTGGCAAGCTCGGATATCGTCTTCATGTGCGTGACGGATGCCGTTGCCGTGGAAGAAGTCATCTTCGGCCCCGAAGGAATTGCAGCATCGCCCGGCGCCGGCAAGCTCGTGGTCGACTTCTCGTCGATCCACCCCGACGCCGCCCGCGATCTCGCCGCCCGGCTGAAAGCTGCAAACGGCGCCGGCTGGATCGATGCGCCGGTGTCGGGAGGCACCAAGGGCGCCGAGGAAGGCACGCTAGCGATCATGGCCGGCGGAGAGGCCGCTGACATCGAGAGGGTACGGCCCTACGTCATGGCCATGGCGCGCAGGCTCACTCACATGGGCCCGACCGGCGCCGGGCAGACCACCAAGCTCTGCAATCAGATCATTGTCGGGTGCGCGATGGCAGTCCTTGCGGAGGCGGCGCGTCTCGCGGTGAACGCCGGAATTGACGCTAACCGGCTGCCCGAAGCACTTGCCGGCGGCTTTGCGGATTCGATTCCGCTTCAGCTTTTCGTGCCGAGAATGGTCCAGGGGATTCACTCCCCGCCGCTTGGGTCTATCGCGACGATGCTCAAGGACCTCGACACGGTTGCCGATGTCGCTCAGGCAACTTCGACTCCGGTACCGATGGCCTCGCTCGCCGGGCAGATTTTCAGGCTGGCAAAGGCCGCGCGCGGTGCGGGGGCGGACGCCCTGGAGATCTACAAGCTTTCGGCAACCGAGCGCTGAGCGGACGCCGCCGGCTTATGGCGACTTCTTTCGCTCGTCATCCACCAGAAAGCGGCCAAACGCCCCTCGCGCGAACAGCAAGGGCTCTTTCGCAGAGTAAGTGTACGCCTCAACCGCACCAAGGAAGATCACGTGATCGCCACCGTAATAGCGATTGACGGAGCGGCACTGGAAATTGGCGACGCTCTCGGCGAGCACCGGAGCATTGCCGAGTCCTGGGGTCCAGTCGACGCCGGTGAACTTGTCGTCGGATGATTTCGCAAATTTGTTGGCGAGCGCCTGCTGGGAAGCGCCAAGCACGTTCACGGTGAAATGGCTGGCATTTTGGAACACGGTCAGACTGGAGGAATAGACGACGAGGCTCCAGAGCACCAGGGGCGGGTTCAGCGAGACCGAAGCAAACGAATTGCAGGTCAAGCCGTAAGGCTTTCCGTCCGGATCGGCGGCCGTGATGATCGTCACGCCGGTGGCGTAGGTGCCGAGGGCATTGCGAAAATCGCGGGGATCGATTGGCGAGTTGTCGCTGGCAAGCTCGTTAGTGGGATCCTGGACGGCCGGCTGCTTTGGCAGATCATTCATCAGCCGGCCTCACAGCGTCAAATTCTCGGACGGCAGGCCAAGTGCTACGCGCCCATAGTTGGTTCCGGCCGCATCAAAATTGAACGCGAGGTGCGAGTTGATCGCGTGCGCGTCGCGGAACTGCCGCTGCAGCACACCCGTGGTGAACAGGCCACGCGCCCCGCTCGCCGAAAACAGCATCGAGACAGCGTCGGTGCAGAGATTCACGGAGAACGCGCCGTCGCGCCGATACCTGGTCTTGGTCGCCATGCCTGGAACATGATCGCGACGCGCATCCGCCATGGCGTCGATACAGGCCGAGCGCATGATCAGACGAGCAGCATCGATCTTGGCCGAAGCTTCCGCGATCTTGATCTGCGTGCTTTGAAAGTCGCTGAGCTTGGCGCGGTTGTAGGTCGAGATGCGGTGACGCGCGACCTCCGTGTAGTCGTCCAGACAGGCTTGCGCATTGCCGAGCGCCACACCCGACAGAACATACGGAAACAGCGAGAAGACGGGTAACGCATACAGCGGATTGGGATTGACCTTGCTTCCCGGCGTGGGACCGCCCGCAAGATCCCCCACGGCGACCGTCATGTGATCGGCAATGAAGGCGTCTCGAACCTCCACGTCGGACGAGCCAGTTCCCCGCAACCCGGCGACGTTCCAGGTGTCGAGAATCTTGTAGTCGGCTCTGGGCAACAGAAAGATACGATACTCAATGCCATCAGCCTCATCGTCGGAAGAGACGACGCTTGCGAGCATGTTCCACGCGCAGGAGGCAACGCCCGATGAGAACGGCCAGCTCCCGCGCAGGCGATAGCCGCCGTCGACCTTTCTGGCGCGGCCGGCCGGGAAGATGAATGACGAGGCAATCAGCGCGTCAGGATTCTTGCCCCAAACCTGATCCTGCGCCTGCTGCTCGAACATGCCGAGCATCCAGTGATGGCTCGCCAGATTGGCAAAATTCCAGGCGACTGACGCATCCGCCTGGCCGAGCAGATCTGCGCAGTCGGTCAAGGCCACATAATCGAGTTCGGCGCCACCGATGCGCCGGGGCTGGAGCATCCGGAACAGGCCGGCGTCATGGAGATCCTGCTCGGTTTCCGGCGGCAAGTGTCGCAGTTCTTCCGTCTTGGCCGCCCGCTCCCGCAACTGCGGCAGAAGCGCCCGAACCTTGGCGATCAAGGCCGCATAGGCACGCTCGTGGGAAACCGGCCCCGTGGGCTGGCCTAGGCTCGATTGTTGACCGGGCGCCATTCGTATCCCTCGCTCTGCGACAGTTATGCGGCGGGACCCCCGCCAAATCAAGCCGGAGCAGGTTAACGGGACGTGGCCGCCTTGTGGCCAGGTTGTTCGAAGGGATGCGATGTTGCGAACGCCGGCATTGCAAAGCAGAGGTCCGCGAGCCGCCGCACGGCGGGAAACGATGCCAGGTCCAGCTTGAGGAAATGCGCCCCGACGACCTGGCCGGCAACGCTGATGTCCGCGAGACCGACCTGCTGACCGAGTGCGAACGGTGCCGGCGGCCGCCGCGCCAACAGCCTCTCATAGGTTGCCAATCCCTCGATGGTCCAATGCGTCGCCCAGGCCCCGATCGTAGGGGCGTCTGCCCCGAACATCTCGACAAGATGATTGCGGACGCGCGGGGTCACCAGCGGATGCGCATCCGCGATCGTGACCAGAGCCAGGGATCGCGCATAGGCACGATCGACGGGATCGGCCGGCAATAGCCTCGGCTCCGGTACGATGTCATCGAGATACTCGATGATGGCCAGCGACTGAAACAACCGGTGTTCGCCGTGCACCAGCGTCGGAACGACGCGTTCGGCATTGACCGCATCATAGTCCGGCTTGAACTGCTCCCCGGACAGGATGTCGACCGGAATTTCCTCGAACGGCAGGTCCTTCAGCTTCAGCGCCACGCGCACGCGAAATGAGGCAATTGATCGCCAGAAGCCGTAGAGCTGTAGGTTCATCGTCGATCCCTTTGCGGAGGATGACTGCCCTGCTCAGTCAAGCCGGTTCAGACCGGATAGGCAAGCGGTCAACCTCAATTCGGCGTCGATGGCTTGCCCGATCCAAAGACACCCTTTCCGGCGAGCTGCGCGATGCGACGTTCGTCATAACCGAGCAGATCGCCCAAGACTGCTTCTGTATGTTCGCCCAGCAGCGGTGCGGCCACCGGATCGATCGTCCCGGTCATGCTCATATTGATCGGGGGCTCGATGTTCGGCACCCACTCCGCCGTGCGGTGCGGAATCCGGCTCAAGCGATGCCGCTCGCGGACCTCCGGTGCGTTGAATCCCTCTTCGACGGTGCGGAGATAGCCGACCGGGATGTTCGCCAGCTTCATTTTCGCCATCCAGCTCTCGAGCCTGTCGCTTGCGAAGACCTCCGCAATGGCTGCACGCAACAGCTCCCTGTTTTCCGAGCGCGCCTTTCGCGTGGCGAACCGCGGATCGGTGACGAGATCAGGCCGGTTCAGCACCTCGACCACCAGCCGGCGATAAAGCCTGTCATTCGCGCAAGCCATGTAAAGCGGCCCGTCGGATGCTTCATAGACGCCAACGGTGGGAGATCCACTCGGCGAATTTCCGAAGCGCCCCGGGTTCTGGCCGTTGATCAGATAGGCCATGCCGAAGAAGCCGGTCATCCCCATCGCGACGTCGAACAGGGCAACCTCGACATGCTGCCCGCGGCCGAGCCGATCCCGCGCCAGCAGGGCCATCAGGATCGCGTTGCACGCCGACATACCCGTCGCCATGTCCACGATGGGAGGGCCGGTACGAACCGCCGGCCCATCGGGAAAGCCGTTGAGCGACATGAAGCCGCTCTCCGCCTGCGTGATCGGATCGAAACCGGGACGAGAGGCGAAGGGGCCAGTCCGGCCATAGGCCGAGATCGAGCAGTAGACCAGGCGCGGATTGAGCGAGGCTACCGCGTCATAGTCGAGGCCGAATTTCTTCATGACCCCGCTCGAAAAGTTTTCCACGACGACGTCCGCCTTGCGAATCAGCTCCAGGGCGACCTCGCGCGCTTCCGGCACCGCAAGATCGAGGGCAATGCCCCGCTTGTTGCGGTTCAGACTGAGATAGGCCGCGCTTTCGCCGCCGATCTCGGCATGCTCGTAAGCTCGCGTGTCGTCGCCGCCATCCGGATTCTCGATCTTGATGACGCGCGCACCGAAATCGGCAAGGGTCTGCGTGCACGCCGGGCCGGCGACCACCCGTGTGAAATCGATGACCAGCAAGCCATCGAGCGCGCTGGGGCCGCTGGCCGCCCGTGGCGAACGTTCCGGCAATTGGGGCTTGGCGGACATGCATTCGGCTCCCTTACATCGGCTTGTGGTCGCCGAATTTCCTGCAAGGCAAACTTAAAACCCGATGACACGGGGTTCGCAAGTACCTGATCGGCCCTCTCGAACGCAAAAAGGGCCCGGCAGCCATCGAGCTGCCGGGCCCCTTCAAGTGCATTCCTGGAGGTCGAAAGGCAAACGGTCTGATCGCGCCAATTATCCCCAAAGCCGCCTTCCGCGTCGCGGGAAACCGAACCGTGGCATGCTTACCTCAGCGACTTCCTCCAATAAAGCGAATTCGGCCACGCCCACGGCACATTGGGCTGGAAGAGCCGATAGCCCGCCTTGATGAAATTGTTGGCCGAAACTGGATTGTCCGTCGTGTCGGAAACAATGCTGTGCCACCCTTCACGACGGCCTCTCGCCTCGATCGCCCGCATCAGCTTGAGCTGAAGACCCTGTCCCCGATGCCGCCGCAACACGCCCACCCGCGAAAAATAGCCGCTGCTTCGCGCGTGTCTCGACGGCACAACGCCAGCGAAGGCGACCGCTTCGCCATCGTGATAGGCGAGCCACCACGCTCCGAGTTCGAACTTCGGCATGGTCGCGGCATCGAAGAACGTCAAGCGATGCAGGTCGGCCAGGATCCTTGAGACGGCACTATCGTCCGCATCGACAATTCGAATTCTGTACATGCAATGGCTCATGAATGAGGAAGGACCGCGCACGGGATGGATCTGATCTCACTTGCCCAACACGACCTTGACACCGAGCCAGACGGCTCCCATGAGGCCGGTCGCAATCACGGTGATCACGGCCTTGAACGTGTATGTCTGCGCCTGTTCCACGCTCCTTCGCCAGCGCCGAAGGTGTTGAAGATCGGCGCGCAGTTCTTTCCGGTCATCGTCTTCAATGCCGAAAGAGGCCAGCACCGATGCCACCGCCTTCAACACGATGGCATCGATGCTCTCTTGCTGAATCCTGTGCTGTTCGGCCAGCGTCTCGGCGATGATCGCCCGGACCTCGTCATTTTGAATCTTCACCGCTTGATGATCCTCGCAACATTCTCAAAGCCGCGTTTGGCAAAGTAGAAAGAGACGACGAGATTGGCGGTGATCGCCGCAAATCCCGCCAGCGCATCGGTGGTGCCGAAGCCGAGAACCTTGTCCCAGACCAGAAGTTTTGCGAAGTAGAGTGCCACGCAATACCCCATCAGCTTGTCCGGCTCGTACCTGCGCACGAGCCGCGCGGCCGAATTGGCGCTGCCGCCGCCGGCGGTCGCGGACAAATGCTCTTCCACCGTGTCGCGCGCCAACGTCTCGATCTCGGTCGTGCCGGAATGCGGCAGCAAGGCCCTGATCTGGCCGGCATCAAAACCTTCCGCGATCAGCTGCGCCTCGGTCCTGGTGACCACCTCGTGGAAGCAATAATTGCAATCGCGGATGCTGCGCGCACCGCGCTCGATGCCGAATTCTTCAGGCGGCACACCCATCACCCGCGCCTGCGCAAGCTTGCGCGTGGTGACGATGGTGACGTCGTGCGTGACGGGAGACCCCATCGGCGCGGGTTGCGCCGGGGCAAGCAAGGGAACGGGCATGTCTGGTTGAACTCTCAGTTGCGCGCAAGGTTTTCGCGCTCGGGACGATCGACCGGGCTAATCAGCATTGTTGCGCAGATAGTCCTGAATCAAACCGAGCAGCCCGCCGGCAGAGGCCTGATCGGAAATGGATGGCGCTATCCCTGCGATTGGGGCAATCAGCCCAGACAGATCAGCGGCCCCCCCTTCGTTCTTGGAGACACGTCTCTCCGAGGCGACGACGCGGCCCACCGATCCAATGCGCTATCGTAGTCCCGGGCAAGCAACGCCTCGAGCGGGAAGGATGCCTCCGATGCGCCGC
Organism: Bradyrhizobium diazoefficiens; assembly: GCF_018131015.1. Taxonomy (GTDB): domain Bacteria; phylum Pseudomonadota; class Alphaproteobacteria; order Rhizobiales; family Xanthobacteraceae; genus Bradyrhizobium; species Bradyrhizobium diazoefficiens_B. Next base: position 335,168 of record NZ_JAFCJJ010000003.1, on the reverse strand, counting down.
ACGGCCGGCCGAAGAGACTGGAGCGGAACGAGGGCGGCACGGCAAGCCGATCAAGCATCCGGGGCATCTCGGGAGCGAAATGCAGTGGCGGTAATGTCGGATCGGCAATCGGCGCCGAACTCCCCGGCGATTGCGAGCGCATAGGCACGGCAGCTCGCAGTGGTGCTGGACCATTCGGCCCACCAAGCGACGTAGGACCTTCCGCGCCAGGAACAGCCATTCCGGATGATTGCCGGGGCGCGGGTCCCGGACGACGAGGATTGTCCGCCAGCGGTGTATCGTCCGGAAGAGATGGCCGAGCCAGCGGAGATCGCGGCGGCGAAGGTGTCGGACCAGGTGGAAGCGCCGGCTTCGGCTCCCCGTTCTGGTAGGGAAAGACCGGACGATCAATATCAAACCTGTCCGGATCAGCTTTGCTGGTGATGTCGCTGGAATATATGCCGAACGGCTTGTTCGGATCGGCATTCAAAGTCGCCTTGCCGGAAATGATCTCACGATGCAGATGCGGGCCAGACGTAATGCCTCCCTTCGACCGAACATAGTCTTTGGTGCCGATGGCCGCGCCCGGTATCGGCTCACCCGCGGTGATCGGCGTCCCAGGGGCTGGCAACGGATCCGGTCCCAGATGGCCGTAGAGTTGATAGAACACCGTGCCATCCGGAGCTCGAGATTTGACGACGACGGACATGCCGTACCCATCGATGACGCCGCTTCTGAAGACTTCCCCGCCATACTGCGCGTAGACCGGCGTTCCAGGCTTGGCCGGATTATCGCTTCCGCCGTGAAAGCCACCTTTGGTCTTCGCACGCGGCGTCAGCCAATCCTCCGTGGTCGCTCCATAGCCGGGATATTTGTACTCGGGCATCTCTTGATTCCCCAAATTGTTGATCGGGCAATGATCGCCCAGCGCATGCGCCAGAGAAGTGAGACTTGATATCTCGATCGGTCAGGTACTACTCTAGGTTATCCAGCCAAGAGATTGGCTCTCGGCTGCGGCGGCCAGAGGCCGTCATCGACATGCGCCGTGCTCTTCTTCCGGCCTTCACGGAGACAGCAAGTTGAAGTTGATTTCAGCCGTTCTCACGTCGAATCCAGAAATGACGATGCGGGTGTTTCTCTTTGGCGTGCTGTGCGCCTCGATGGGGGCCGGCAATGCAGTCGCGGCAACTTCGTCAGATCCTCCATGCCCGGCGGGCTTCAGTTGTTTTCTTTCCAAGCCGCGAGACGGCGCGTGTCCGCATCCCGCAATCGTCCTCGACGAACGGGCGAAATCGACTCGCTACGAGAGTGATCCCTACTCACGCGCGTCCGAAAAATCCTGCATTCCAAAGACCGGAACACTGGTCGCTCGTCGGGGCGGTGAACTTCGCCTGACGTTAGGCAATGGCGCCGTGAAACTTTACAGGGACAATCAAAAAGCATGCGAAAAGGGGCCTTACGACAGCTGCAAGACTTACATGCTCTATGACTATTTCCCCGAAAGCCGGCTCCTTCTTGTCCACGTGACGTACTACGAAAGCGATGAGTGGCTTCTGGTCCGGCAGCAGGATGGAAAGGAGGAAAATATTGTCGCTCCCCCCCGCTACTCGCCCGGCAAGAAGTGGCTCGCCTCAGTTTTCCGGACCGAAGGCCCGTCCGACGGAAACAACGGAATCGACATCGTGCCGGCGAACGGCGGCTCGACCGGACCTGCCTTCCATTACAGGCCCGAGGAGTATGAGCTTTGGGAGTACGTCCGCTGGGAAAGTGACGACCGTCTGTTGGTGAAAGTGACCTCGCGCATCGGCTCCAATCCTGAGCTCGTCACCTCGCCTGCTGAAGTTGTTCGCGTGAACGGCACATGGCAATTGCATAAGTCGCCCCCTGAATCGCCGCGGCCTTGAACGCCGTCAACATCTCAGACCGTGTTCGATAGGCCTGCCGCCGTCGTGTTCACCGTATGCGCGACGACCTTCATCGCTCCGTTCGATTCCGCGACATCCTGTGCGAGCAGTGCGAACTGGTCGTCGGTGAGGTCGTAGTAAGTCTCGCGGCTCTCCTCCTCGCGCTCCTCCCACCAGACCTTGACGATGCCGGCCTTCGACAACAGCGCGTCCTTGATGAAGGAGTAGAGCACCATGAAGCCGCCGTTCTGCTGCATGAAGACGTGATTGACGTAGTCGGTCTCCTGCTGCGCGGCGGCGACGTCTTCCGGGCCGACCGGCTCGAAACGCACGACCTCGTCGGATCCGGCAAAGACATCCATTAGCTGTGGCATCAGGCCTTCAATGGTGTCAGCGACGTCGGTCGACACCGCGCGCGAGCGGCCGTCCTGCGCCGGCATGTCCTTGCGCATGTCGCCGAGATAATAGTCCATCGCGTCCGCCCGCTCCTCGGCGAGCCGCGCCGCCGACATCGCGGCGAGCGCATTGGCCTTCTCGGCGGCGAGCATCGCCTTCACTTCGGAGATTGGCATTCTTGCCATGGATGACCTTTCGATTCGCGGTGTTGGTTTGTCGATCTGCGGCTCTCGCTCACACCCAGCCCTGCTCCGCATATCGTATCGGCCGGTTGAACGCGCTCGCCCTGCCCGGCTGCTCGTAGCAGATCGCCATCAGGCCCAGCGCGTCCGCGGCGTGGCTCGACCAGTCGTGCTCGGGGCCGAGCCCGATATTGCGCGTCTCGTCCTTGCGCTCGTGATAGAAGCCGAGCGCCTCCCGACCCGGCTCGGTCGTCGCCGCGTTGAACCAGAGCTGCGGCCCGAGCCGCCGCAACGCCTCGATCCGCATCATCGCGGCTCCCGGCCCCTGGTTCTTCACCGGCGGCTCGACCGTGAAGCCGGCCTCGCGCAGATGATCCTCATAACGCTTGCCGGTGACGTTGTTGGCGGCGATGCCGTCATGCGGCAGATAGAGGACGGCGCGATCATAGCCGCGCGACCGCAGCCAGTTGACGTGAAACGCCAGCACCTGGCCGACGCTCTCGTAATAGTCCAGGACGCGAATCTCGTTGCCGGCCCACTGCACCACCCAGATCGTGAACGCATCTGCCGCAGCACCTGCGCCGCCGATGTCGATGAAGGCGCGCAGCGGCAGCAGCGGATCCGCGGACACTTTTCCGATCCGCCCCTGCGCGCGCGCCTCCGACAGCAGCGAAGCGAAATAGGCGCCTTCGAAGGCGCGGGCATAGTCGCCTTCCCAGATGTGCTCGTAGCGCTCCGGATAGAGTTTTTGGTCGAGCAGCCGCTCCTCCCTCAACACATCCGGAAACCAGGGATTGTCGCGCCAGTTCGCCTTCACCACAACCGACCCGTCCGGCCGGCGGCCGCGCAGAAAATCGTCGATCGCGTCGCTCTTGCGCCGCGGATTCCAGCTCGCCCACAGCTCGCTGTCCTTTGCGCGGATGGTCGGCCGCAGCAGCGCGAGGCTGCGCGCGCTCAGCGATTGCGCCTCGTCGACCCAGGCGATGCGAAATCCTTCCAGGGATTTTATCGAGTCGGCCGTGTGATCCTGAAGCCCGCGAAAAATGATGAGACCGTCGCCGGGCGTCTCGATCTTGTCGCTGAACAGCTTGAAGCCGTGGCCGAGACCGAGGCTTGCAATCTTGCCCTCGATCAAGCGTTTCGAGGATTGCGCCAGCGTCCGCTGCGCCTCGCGGATGCAGACCGCGAGCGTGCCGCGCTCGGCCTGGCAGGTCTCGACCAAAAACTCGCCGAAGAAATGCGATTTTCCCGAGCCGCGCCCGCCATAAATGCCCTTGTAGCGCGCCGGCTTCAGCAGCGGCTCGAAAATCTTGGCCGTAGGGATTTTCAGGATGGACAATGGATGCGCTCGCTCGCCCTAGGGCAGGCCGATACGCCTGCGCCACATCGCGGACCAGTCTTCGTTGTTCGGGGTGTCGGATTGTCCCTGCCGGGTTTGGTTCACGTCAGGAGAGATCCCGTCTTCAGAGAACGGCGGCCAAAGTCCAAAGAGTGCACCGAATTGCTTCTGCGCGGCTGGCGGAAGCGTAGAAGCAGGGCCGATGTTCGGGACCTTTACCGGCTCTGAATCGAACGCCGATCGGCTCGAGCTTCCCGCGGGCATTCTCGTCAGGATCCGGACTTCTTCAGCCGGCACCGCGCGGGCATCCCGGAAATATTGTGTATATTCTGGAATGTAAGCGGGTGGTGCCGGATTGGGGTCAAACGGCCCTTGTGCATCCGCAAACGCGGTTGGATCCATAATTCGGCCTGCCCCATCCTTGAGTTGGTAGTGAACGTGGTGAGCGCCTGACCTACCATCCATGGTCTTCACGCCAGTGTTGCCCATGGCACCGATCAATTGGCCCGCGGCTACAGGCTCCCCAACTCGAACATACTGGGCTTGCGTATGAAGGATTTCGTGCAGGAAGCCATTCTTATCCCTGATCGCGATCTTCCCAACGGTCCCGCCACCTGCGTTCTCTACCACGCCATCCACGGGAGATCGCAAGGCAGGATTCTGAAGATTGATTCCGCGCTGCCCGTTGGCACCTACATTGTAGTTGAAATCGACGCCTCCATGCGGATTCGACGAACCCTCCGGCCGGTTGAACCTTTCGCCATAGCGGCTGGTAACATGCGGCGAAAAGCCTTCGGTTGGCGGCAAAATTCGCCGCATCATATCTTCCCAGGACATGTCGAAAACTCCACTGGAGTGCGATGGATTGGAATGGCAGGGGCTGTCGCAAAGAGCAGGGCCGAGAGTCGTCATAAGGACGCAGACGCCGCTGACTTGCTCAACCAAAGATGGTGGCGTATCCTTTCTTGCATGCACCGCATTTGGTGCGTGCGTCGTGGCACCGTCGGAGATTTGTCTTGAGGAGAGCTCTGAATTGCAAGGCTGCGATCAAGGCGGTCTCTGTTCTTATCCCCGTTCTGTTCGCTGGCCCCGGCGCTGCACAGAATGCCGTGGCACCGGCCCTCGAGAAATGGCGGCCGAAGGACGGCATCTATGCCGCGCCCGGCAAGGACTTCGCGGCGTCGTGCGATGAGGCCAACAACATCGCGATCGAGCTTAAGGACAAGTTTGTCAGCGGCAACGAGTGGGGTTGCCGGGTTACCAATGTCCTCGATCTGGACCCGAGCTCGATTAAGGTCGAGATGACCTGCTCGGACTACAATTTGGCCAATTCCATCAACCGTCCGGAGGATACGCAATTCAAGGAGATCCTGCTCCTTAAGCGCATCAATCCAGCAACAATCTCGGTTCACAAGTCATCGAACGGAAAGTTCAAATATCCCGCATGGCGCGCAGCCTATTGCCCCATGGCAACGCAACGCTCTTACGAGGAAGCAAACAGCAGAGCCAAGCAAGAAGCAAAGCAGAAGGCCCAACTCGAGCAAACCCTGAAAGACGCTCACCCGCGGGACGGCGTCTATGCGGCGGCCGGCGCCGATTTCGAGGAGCGCTGCGCAAAATTCAACGACACGGTCGTTACGTTCTCCGGAAAGTCGATCGCGACGGCCTCGAACATCTGCAAGATCGAAAGGACGCGAGTTCAGCTTCCCGACACCGTCAGAATCGGCGCCGATTGCGCGTTGCAACCAGCTTCGAGCCCAGCGGCCACCAACGTGCAAGACTGGCGCACCACTCCGGACCACGAGAATCTGATGTTCAAGAAGGTCGACGACAGGACCGTCGTCCTCTGGATCATCAACGACGGACATTTCACTGGTGACGGCCGGACGCTGTCCTATTGCAGCGATCAGGTGCAGCGCGCCTGGGCCGGGCAACGCCGGACCGGAAAGCAGACCAGGGACTAGCTCAGGCATCGCGCCGAGCATCACTGCCCACGCTCCCCGGATGCACGATGATGCGTTCGATCCGATGGATCAGTTGCAGCGCCCCGTCTTCGCCGTTTTCGATCGGCTGCGCGGCCTTGCCCCAGCCGCGATCGAGGATCGCGTTGGCCGCCAAGACGCGGGCCGCCGGCGTCGCGTCGGCGCTGCGCATGACGCCGACGAGCACGTTGATGGCGGTCCTGGTGTGGCTGCGCGCGATCGAGCGAATCTCGGTGACTGTCCGCGCGCTGGACGCCCTCCTGCGGGCGGGCGGATGAGCGCGCACACTCTCGAGTTCCCCTTCAATCTCCTCGCTCACGAAAACGTCTCCCACAGCACTATTGTAACCAGGCCCGCGAGCGCGAGCGAAATCAGATAAGCGGTCATCGTTCCTCCACGACAAGAAACTGCGCGGCAGATCGCGTAACGAAGCGCGATCGTTTCGGGCGCGAACCCTATCTCCGTGACGTCCGGAGACCGCAGCGGCGCGAGGCGAACGGCGCTCGCGCCGCGGGCCGGCACGTTCGCGCGTGCACGGCCAGCAATGGTTCGGACGGCGGCACGCCGATCGGCGCTCCCTGGACGCGTATCAAGCGAGTGCGTGGCCGTGTTGCGTGGGCCACCGTCCGATTCTGGAATCGATAACGAAAAAACCCGCGGCGGATGCTCCGGCGCGGGTGTCACGAACTTTGCGATGATGCCACTATGCCAGTGTTTTGCCCGACGGGTCAAGTTCTTTTTTGATTATCCGAATAAATCTCGGGCGAGCGGCGGGGATGAAACCGTTCGCCTATAAAAATCCCGCGCCGGATCCCTCCGCGCGGGCTCAACCAACTTTTCTCGATGATGCCACTCTACAGGTGTTTTGCCCGACGTGTCAATACTAGTTTTGATAAACCGAATCAACGACGGCAGCATGGTGCTTGATCCCGAGTTGGCGAGAGAGCAGCGGCCGCGGACGAACCGCTAGCGCGGGCCATCGCCTGGGCGCCCCTCACTCCTCCGCCAGCTTCCGCTCGATATAGGCCTCCACCGTCTCGGCGAACGAGCGCTGCACGCCGACCGCGGTGCCGTGCAGGTCGAAGGCGTCCTGCTGCAGGACGCGCAGGCCGCCGCGGCGTGCGCTGACCGGCGCCAGCGCCAGATAGTCGTCGATGGCACAGCGCGCTAAAGGGATCGCCTTCGGGTCTCCCCTCGCGATCAGAAGGCGCAAGAAACTCTGGCAATCGGCCAAACCGGGCATCGCTGCGCCCTCAGCCGTGCTGCGGCTTCGGTTTCGGTTTCCTGACGGGAGGGGTGTGCGTCCCCCACAGCGCGAGCAGCAGAGCGACTTCTTCCTTCGAACCGACCTGGATCATGGCTTTCTCCTTTTCGCTCCGTTGGTCGGAGCGGGCGGCGGCCGCGTTCAGGACGATCTGGTTTCAGGACTGTTTCAACGGTGTTTCGTCGGGAGCAAACCGGGCGGAGGCGGGGGCGAAACATCGCCCCTGGCGCAGCCGCCGGGGACCGCCTTCAGGACTTCGCGCTGTCCGTGATGGCTTTTCGCACTTCGCCGGCCAGCACGTTGTAGTGCTCCGCAAGCCTCAAAAACAGCTCGCGCTTGGCCTGGTCCGTCGCCTGCCGCGCGATCATTGCGCAGTTGGCCGCCTCGGCGAGAAGCTTGTCGAGCTGCACCTGCATGTCGTTCATGGTGCCCCCTGTGCACCCGGCGCAATATCCACCCGCCACCCGGGCAGCGATGGCCCATGTTGCGACGTCGGGCCCGATAAGACCTCACGTCGCGAACAGCGCGAGCCATATCAGCGCGACCGGCAGCAGCCCAGCCAGGATCACCGTTATTCTAAACAGACTCTCATTCCACATGGAGAAAGCGCACGCAGCCCGTTGCCCCCAGGCCCGCCGGACCCGCCCCGGTCCGGATGCTTCTGCAGAGATATACTATCTTTAGTTGCGCTACGAAAGCAACAGCTTTGGCTGCGTCACTTCAGCCACGGTCGGGCCGATCGGAGGGGCCGGGCCTTCACCCCTGCGCGAGCGGCAGGGTGATGCGAAAGGCGGCACCGCCCCCTCGCCTGTTCTCGGCCCAGACCTTCCCGTCATGGGCCTCGACGATGGATTGAACGATCGACAGGCCAAGCCCCATCGCCTGCTCCTTGGTGGAGAAGAACGGCATGAAAACCTCGTCGAGCTTGTCGGACGGGATGCCCGGCCCGGTGTCCGCAACCAGGACGTCGGCGCTGTTCTCCACGCGCGCGGTGGCAATCTCCAGCCGGCGTTGATCGCGCGGCAAGCCCGACATCGCTTCCATCGCATTCGCGAGGAGATTTATCATGACGTGCTGAAGCAGGACTGCATTGCCCTTGACCGGCAACGGCTCGGGCGCAATGGAGCTGCTGACATGAAGCGGCGTCGAGGCCGCAAGGGTCGCGTAGAAATCGACGGCGTCCCGCACCGGGCTGGACAGGTCGATGACCTCGAGTTCGACCTTCGATCTCTCCAGCAGGTTCAGCAGATGCCGGACGACGCCGGCCGCACGGTGGCTGTCGCTCTGGATGTCGGCGGCGATCGCCCTCAGTTCCGCCAGGTCCGGCGCGGGGCCCTGCAGCAGCGCCTGCAAGGTTTCGACATTGGTGAGAACGGCCCCCAGCGGCGAGTTGATCTGGTGCGCAATGGTCGCGGCGACCTCACGGGCCATCGAAAAGCGGTAGGAGCGTGCGAGTTCAGCCAACCTCTGGCGCAACTGCGCTTCGGCCGGGATGCTCATGCCGATCGCCCCGCGACAGCCTCACCCCATTGCTCCCTGGCCATGGCTTGCTCCTCCCGATGCCGGTCACCGATGGCTGGCCCTCATGGGCATTTTTGGCTCATGCTGAAAGGGTGAAGCCGAACGCAACAGGTGTCAATTGACCTTGCCGGCGGCCCGGGTTTCTCGCATGGTGCGGGCGAGATCAGGACGAATTTGAAGTGTTCCGCGAAGTCAGCCGCTCGGCTGCCAACCAATGATCGCGCCGACAAGGCAGAGAACCGAGCTGAAGGCGGTGCCGCCCATTTGCATCCAGTACCGGATCGGCATGGTGTCCCGGTCGAACACCTGCCGTGACCACCTCGACCAGTCCAGCCAGTCATCGCTCACGAAGGTGATTTTCCGCTCGACGAAGCCAATCCAGGCCTTGCGGCCGCAATAGACGCACGCCGCGATCGCAACGAGACGATAACCGAAATCCAGAAACGGGTTCATGAAAGCGCACCGTCCGCCGGGCCGTATCGGCTCGTCCTGGGCCCACATTGCAATATCCCTGCTGATTTGGTGTGGCCGGACCGGTGGCCGGTTCAACCGCGGACCTCCGAAACCGGTTGCCCCGGCATCATGGCGGCTTGCGTCCCGTCCCCTCCGACACCTGCGATCCAGTCCGCGATCCGTGCAATGCAGTCGTCATCCGTGTAGTAGGCGGCGTGGATCAGCGACTGATCCTCTTCGATCGTGGCGAGCAGCAGCGACATGTCGGCCGGCGATATCACCAGCTTGGCGAAGGTCTGCGAGACGCCGCCAAGATGTCGGCCAATCCAGGCATTTCGCCTCTCCATGGCGCGCGCTTCCGCGGCCGCCGGCATGTCCTCGTAGGTGACGAATGCCTTCGGAAAGTTGGCCGGCGATTGCGCGACGGCCGGAAGCGGGAAACGATAGCCTTCCATTCCCAGCGCCATCGCCAGCAGCACCGACCAGCTTTTGCGGCGGACAAAATACGTGGTCGCGAAGGCGGGGATGGCGACGAAGGCGCCGATCGCGCGGGCGATCCAACGGAAGGGCGCCAGGAAGGCGGAAAGAAATTCCGGTCCATAGGTTTGCGAGATCGTCACCGCGGCAAAGGGTGGCATGACAAGCACCAACAAGAACGCGAACGAGTCGAAATTCCGGAAACCCCGCGCGCTGGCACCGTAATAGAATGCAGGCATTGTCAGAAGTGCGCAGAAGCAAAGAAAGAACAGCAGCACCAGCATCAGCTTCCTGCTTTTTCCCAAGTCGCCGTACGACCTGGCGCCATGGATGCGGGCGATCTCGGCGCCTTGCGACATGTGCGACCGCATCGCGCCCAGCACGTACCGCAACAGGCTCTTTTTGATGGCCAGCGGATTGTCGAGGCTCCGCAGATGGTGCAGGACCTGCCAGGCCTCGTCCAGGGAGCTGCCGATCGCGAGCAGGGAGGTCTGCAGCGGCATCCGGGCGGACGCTCCCTTGACGTTGCGCAAAGCCATTTCGGCGAAATCGTCCAAAAGGCCCGAGGGCATTTCGGCGCGAGGCCCCTGAAAGGCATTGCGCTTTCTGACTTCGGCCTTGCGAAGCAGCCAGGGCCGGAGCACAAAATAGGAGAAGGCGATGATCAGCGCCGACGGCACGAGGATGGTGAGGATTTCCCTGGCTTTCTCAAGCCCGGGGCTGCTGTCTTCCCAATACCACACCGCTGGACCAACGATTTCCGCAAGGATCGCCACCATGGTCACAGCAATGTAGAGAATCCTCAGAACCCGCTTCCGGAGGTCGGCTCGCCACACGATGGGCGCCATCGCATCCAGGAACGGCGTCCCCAGCGTCACCAGCCTTCCGGCCGGGGCAGCCGTGCCGGCGTGCGTCGTGACCTGGTTCAACGCCTCCACCGCGACGTTGCCGCCATGGCTGTGCGCGACGACATGACAGAGCCAGCCGGCATTCTTCAACCGGGCGATCTCCTCCGCCAGCAGCACGGCGGCATGCGTCCGTTCGATCCAGCTGTTGCCGCCGGACCAGTGGAACGGCGGATGATCCCCGCTGCAATGCGCCCAGCATCGCGCCGGCGAGCCGCGCTTCTTCAGCTCGGCGTCGAGCCTGGAGATGAAGTCGCTGCTCGCGGCGACATCCTCGCACGGCTGGTGCCATCGCGCCTTGTCGGCCCTGGGCGCCGCCCAGGTGCCGTGCACGACGAGCACGGTTTCCTTGCGAGCTCCATCCGCGGGAGTTTCGTCTGTGACAGCTTCGCTCGTCTGCGCCTCCTTCCACTCCAGAAGGCCGCCACACGCTGCAAGCGCGCGTGATTGCGAGGATGCCAATTTGCCAGCGTTTTGCCGGACCGGTCAAACTTTATTCGAATGCGACGACCCGGATTCGGCGGAATGAAATCAGTTCGCGCCACGCTGGCACATCTTCGTTTCTCGAGGAGATCTGCGATGTACTACGTCGCCGCGTTATTGCTGGGACTGTCGGGACTGTTCTACTCGGCGAGCCGTCACGAGCTCGGCCAGTTCGGCGCGGACGTCTGCTCCTATGGCGGCACGTTCTGCCAGAGCCCCGTGCTCGTTTTCGCGGGCGCAGCGCTGGCCGCCGCCTGGGGCATGTTCGTCAGCGTCAAATAGGCCCCGTGGCCCCGCTCACACGCTCAGCCAGAGCATGGAGGCGAGCACCGCGGAGAAGAGAAACAGGGCGATAACGGCAAGTTTGAGAACCATGTCGGCAGCCATGTACGATCCCTCCGGGTCGGCCATGTCCCAGGCCTTCAAGAGCGAAGCCGTCGCGAGCGAACCGTCCAGGCCGCGGGCACGTTGGGGCCGAACGCTTCGGCGCAGGTTGGGACAGGCATGAAGCGGCATCGCAACGCGCCCGGCCGAGTTCGGTTCCTAACCGCGCGTCGTGAGTAACAGGCCCGCAAGGAGAGCCCCCGCAAGGAAAGGCCCACGACCGGTGCCGGCGCGGGCCATCGACTTTTCTTGCGATGATAGTCTTATACAGGTGTTTTGCCCGACGCGTCAAGCGGTATTTCGCCAAATCGGAAAAACGGCTGGTTCGCACTCCGCCGAGGCGGCGACGCGCGGAGCTTACACCGGCGACAGCGCCGCCGAGATCTGCGAGGCGATGATGAAGGCCGCGATCACGGCCGGCACGCTGATGAAACGCAGGAACTGGTCTAACGAAAGCATCGTTGTCATTCCCCTTGAAGGCAAAGCGCCTCGCCCGTGGCGTTACTCCGCCGCTGCCGCGACATGCTGTTCGACGGTCAGAAGCTGGTCCGAAATGGCGGCCCCGCTCATCGCGAGCAACGCCAGAATCGAGATCATGGCCACGATTTTCATGGCCGGTACGTCTAACGCCGATCGTGGCCAAAAACGTCAGATTTCGGGTTTTTTCCCCACCGGAAACTACGGGGTTTCGCAGAGAAACGACCCAAAGACGGGCGCCATCGCCCCCTCCCGCAGGCTTCACGCCGATCGATGGTTAGCCTAACAATTGGAGCTGGGGTCAGGCTTGCGGCCGGCCACAAGATCAATAATGCCGGTCGGACGACAGGGAGCGACATGACAAAATCATCGAAGGCAACAGGTCTCGAAATCCTCGCCTGCGACGCCGGCTGGAGAAACTACCACTTCGTCAAGGTGACGACCGAGGACGGCGTGGTCGGCTGGAGCGAGTTCGACGAGGGTTTTGGTTCGCCCGGCGTCGGGGCCGCGATCCAGCGCCTTTCCGCGCGCGTCATCGGACAGAACGTGTTCCAGCACGAGCGCATCCATGCCGAATTGTTCGCTGCGACGCGGCCCGCGGCCGGCGGCGTGGTGGCGCAGGCGCTCGGCGCGATCGAGAACGCCCTGCTCGATGCCAAGGCGAAGCTGCTCGGCGTGCCCTGCTACGAGCTTCTCGGCGGCAAGATCCGCGACCGGGTCAGGGTCTACTGGTCGCACTGCGCAACCTGGCGGATCAATCACCCGTCCTGGTACAAGCCGCCGATCGAAGACCTTGACGGCGTCAAGGCGATCGGACGCGAGGTGCGCGAGAAGAAGTTCACCGCGCTCAAGACCAACATCTTCTCCTACGACAACGGCAAGCCGACCGGCTGGCGTCCCGGCTTCGGCTCACCCTTTGCGCCCGAAATCAACGTCGACCGCAAGGTCCTGCGCGACTTGCGCATGCACCTCGAGGCGATCCGCGAAGGTGCGGGTCCGGACGTCGACATCCTGCTCGACTGCAACTTCAACGCCAAGACCGAGGGCTACCTCAAGATCCTGCGCACCATCGCCGACCTCGACATGTTCTGGATCGAGATCGACAGCTTCAACCCGGAGGCGCTGGGCTACATAAGGAGGCAGAGCCCGCACCCGATCTCGTCCTGCGAGACGCTGCTCGGCCTGCGCGAGTTTCTGCCCTATTTCCGCGAGCAGGCGATGGACGTCGCGATCATCGACACGCCGTGGAACGGGGTTTGGCAATCCATGAAGATCGCATCGGCCGCGGAAGCCTTCGAGGTCAACGTCGCGCCGCATAATTTCTACGGCCATCTCTGCTCGATGATGAACGCGCATTTCTGCGCCGCGGTGCCGAACCTGCGCATCATGGAGATCGACATCGACCGTCTCGCCTGGGATCGCGAATTGTTCACGCACGAGCCGGAGATCCAGAACGGCCATCTGGTCATTCCGGATCGACCCGGCTGGGGCACTGAACCCAACGAGGAAGCGCTTCGCGCCCATCCGCCCAAAACAAGCGGTGGCCTCCTCAACTACAGCCGCAAGAGCTGACGCCCAAAAGCTGGCGCCTAAGGCGTCACGGGATTGACGGTCGGGGACGTCTTGGGCCCCGGCCGCTCCGGCTCGACCGGAGATTTAGGCTCGGTCGGAAGCACCTTGGCGCCTGCGGCGTGCGCGGCCTCACCCGTGGTGGCATACATCGCGACATGGGCCGGCTGGGTCTTGGCGCGGCTCCACGGACCGTGGTCGACCAGGAGCATCGCCGCAATCGTCACGCCGGCCACGACCAGCGCGATAACGCCGGGATGGCGAAACGCTATGTGCATGGAGCTTGCGAAACGACCTGTTGCCATTGACGAATCCCGCACTCGTTTCCTGTCAGGGGACAATTCAATCCCCTCCCGTCGGGTTCCGGCGAAGTCAGTCAGGACCAACGCGCGGGAACTCGCCGACGCCTCACTCACCCGGCTCGATTGCGTTGCTCGGAGTCGGACGGTCGGTGATCTGCTGACCGAACAGGCTGCCGATCAGTTCGACCGCGGTGCGTGCGGTGCGGCCGCGCTCGTCGAGGAATGGATTGAGTTCGACGATGTCGACCGACCGCACCACACCGGAATCGTGGAGCAGTTCCATGATCAGGTGCGCCTCGCGATAGGTCGCCCCGCCGGGCACCGTCGTGCCGACGCCCGGGGCGACGCTGGGGTCGAGGAAATCGACATCGAAGCTCACATGCAGCACGCCATCGGCTGCCCTGACGCGCTCGATGACACGGCGTATCAGCACGGCAACGCCGAATTCGTCGATCTGACGCATGTCCACGATCCTGACCCTGCGTGTCTGCATCAACTCCTTTTCGAGCTTGTCGATCGAACGCGTCCCGAACAGGTCGAGCCTTTCAGGATGGATCGAGGCGCGCGGATCATCACCGAGCAGCCCGTCGAGGCCAGGTTCGCCGCACAGAAACGCCGCCGACATGCCGTGCATGTTGGCCGTGATGGTCGTCTCCGGGGTGTTGTAGTCGGCATGCGCGTCGAGCCAGAGCACGAACAGTTCGCGCCCCTGCTCCCGCCAATGCCGCGCCATGGCATTGACCGAACCCATCGACAGCGTGTGATCGCCGCCAAGGAAAATCGGAATGGCGCCCGTCTTCGCAATCTCATAGCCGCGGCGGCCGAGCACGCGCGTCCAGCGCTGGATTTCCCGGTAATAATTGGCTTTCTCCGGCGGACGGTCGACCAGATCCGTGACGTCGGCCACCGAAAGATCGCCATAGTCGACGACCTCGAAATCCAGGCTCTCGAGCAGCGCTACGAGGCCGGCCGTGCGAAGCGCCGCAGGTCCCATCAGGTTGCCGCGCTGCGAAGCCCCCATGTCGATGGGCGCACCTAGCAGGGCAATACGCCGGGCTCGATCCGTCATGGTCCGAACGGTCACGGCAATCTCCCGGTATGAGCAGGGTTGAGCCTGGATGTGGCAGCCTAACAGAGATTCGTATCCGTCGTTTCACGGTGTCCCGCGCGCGCCGTTGCGCGAGCCAGCGTCGGAACAAAATCCCGCGCGCCGCATTTCCATTGCAAGGCCGGCACCCGCCGTTCAAAACGGCGCCTGTCGCGGATAGCCAAAGGTCTTACGACCCGCTGTTCAAAACGAGCGCACGCGCGGATAGCCAAAGGTGCCGGTCTCAATTTTCGTCAGGCCAGGAGGTCGCGCGCTTGAGCACGGAAATCCCGCAGCCCAATACCCAGCCCGGCATGGCCGAACGCGCCATCGACGCCGCATCCGACGTATCCCGCACCATCGGCGAGGTCGCCGGCGGCTTGCGCGCCGCAGTCGATCGCCTCACGCATACGGTCGAGGAAGCCCGAAAACCCGGACGGCCCCTGGCGACCGTCGCGGCGATCACGCGCGAGGCGCCGCTGGCGAGCCTGTTCGTCGCCTTCCTGTTCGGCGTTGCAGTTGCGCGCCGGCGCTAGGGCTCGCCCAACTTACGCCGCGCTGACGACTTCACCGCGATCTGCGAGGAATTGTCGCTCGAACGCGTCTGCCGGCATGGGCCGACCGAAGAAATAGCCCTGCCCCTCCTCGCATCCCATGCTGACGAGGAAGTCGGCCGTGGCGCGGTTCTCGATACCTTCGGCCACGACCATGAGGCCGAGCTGCTTGCTGAGACCGATGGTCGAGCCGACGATCGCCGCGTCATCGGAATCCGCAAGCAGATTGGTGACGAACGACCGGTCGATCTTGAGGCCGTCGAGCGGAAACTTCTTCAGATAGCTCAAGCTCGCATAGCCGGTGCCGAAATCGTCGAACAGGACGCGGACGCCGAGATCCTGGATCCGCTTGAACATGTCGAGCACACGCGCTTCATCGTGGAGCAGGATGTCCTCGGTCACCTCGAGCTCGAGCAACGACGGCGTCAGCCCCGTCGCGGCGAGCAATACGGCCACGGAATGGGCCAGATCGCCGGAGCGAAGCTGCGACGGTGAAAGGTTGATGGCGACACGCACGTTGCTGCCGGACAGTTCCCAACTGCGTGCCTGCTGGCAGGCAGTCTCCATCACCCAGTTCGCGATCCGCTCGGACAACCCCGAGGTGTTGACCACCGGCATGAACTCCCCGGGCGAGACGTAGCCGCGCGCCGGGTGCCGCCAGCGGATCAGCGCTTCGGCTCCGACCAGGCTGCCATCGAGGAGGCGGACCTGGGGCTGGTAGAACAATTCGAACTCGCCGCGATCTGCAGCGAGCGCAAGTTCGCTCTCCAGCGTGAGCCTGCACTCAAGCTCCTGCCTGATCGCATTTTCGAACAGCACATGGCTGCCGCGCCGCGTCATCTTTGCCTTGGTCAGCGCGAGATGCCCGTTGCTGAGGAGATCGTCGGCGTTGTGCCCGCCCGCGGGATACATGGCGACGCCAACGCTCATCCTGACGCGGTGCTCGCGCGTGCCCGTCACCAGCGGCGTCTCGAAGCTGCGTGCGATGCGTTCGGCAAACTCCGCCACCGCCTCATCCGTCTCGCCGCGATCGAGCGCGATGGCGAATTCGTCGCCGCTGAGCCGGGCGACGATCGCTGCCGGGCCCGATTCGGTCCTTAGACGCGCAGCGACGGCCCGCAGCACGAGGTCGCCGGCCGTGTGCCCGAGCATGTCGTTGATCTGCTGGAAGCCGTCGAGCCCGAGCACCAGCAGCGCAACCTCGGACGATCGCCGCTCTGCCGCGGCAATCAGACCGACCAGGCCAGCATGGAGCGTGTTGCGGTTGGCAAGGCCCGTCAGCGCGTCATGTTCGGCGAGATATCTGACGCGCTCGGCCTCGCGCTTGCGAACCGAGATATCGCGCAGGATCGCGCCGTACTGGAAGCCGTCCGTTCCCTGCCAGCCCGAGAAGCTCGCCTCGACAGGAAATGTCTCGCCGTTCTTGCGGCGGCCCTCGAATTCGACGACCACGGCGCCGCCGGGCACCAGCAGCGCCTGGCGCGCCGCATCGCCCATGGAGAACGGTTTCGTATGGCCGTCGGCGGGCCCGGCGCACAGGGCTTCAAATGGACAGCCAATCATTTCGGCGGGAACATAGCCGAAGATCGCGCTGGCGCCGGGATTCCACACCGTGATCCGATGTTCCTCGTCGGTGCAAACCAGGCCGTCGCCGAGCGACATCGCGATACGATGAAAGCGGCTCTCGGCGATGCGCCCAAGGAGGCTGCGAAAATCGATCTCGTCGAGCGCAATCGCCGCGAGATAGGCGACGATGGCGATGTGGAAGAGCGATGTGTCGATGACGAGCGGCAAGTTCGCCTGGACCACGGTGGCGGCCAGTTCGACGAACGTGCCCGCCGCGAGCAGGATCGCAACGCGGGCACCCGGCGCGAGGCGGCGCCACGAGATCATCATCAGGAGGCCGAGCAGGCCGATGCCGAACACCATGCCGAGGTCGGACGTCCAGCGCAGGGTGCGATGCTGGAGGATCGATTCCGCTGCGAGCGCCTGCAAGACAGGGCCCGAGACGATGCCGCCGTTGGGAACGCTGAAGCGGTCGCCGAGCTCGAGCGCGGTTGCGCCGACAATGACCTTCTTGTCTCTGAGCCGGTCCAGGGTTGCGGGATTGCCGCGGAGCACGTCGGCAAAGGAGACGCGGGGAACGGATGCCGCGCGAATACCGAAGTCGATCAGGAAGGGCGGCCGCTGGTTGACGTCTTGCCCGGCCAGCACGACGGCCATCGATGGCACTGCGGAGTCGCCGAGCATCTCGCCGAATGGATAGCGACGAACGAGGCCGTCCTGCTCGACACCGACATTGACGATGGCCGGCCAGGACTGGTTGCTGAACGGCTTCAAGGGGCGATTGATGTGAACCGCACCTCCGGCCGGCGCGGGCTGCCTGAAGGATGGCAGGATCGTCGAGCCACCGACCTCTTGGAGCGCCTTCGCGAAAGCCTCGTCGGACGCAGGATCGGACGGCGAGCTGAAATCGACGTCAAGGGCCACGCCCTGGGCGCCGGCATCCGCGAGCCTGCGCAACAGCTCCGCATGCAGTCGACGCGGCCAGGGCCACACGCCGATCTGTTCGATCGAGGGCGCGTCGATCGCCACCACGACAACGTCGCCGCTGGCCGGCCGCGTTTGCCAGGCGAACCGCAGATCGGTGAGCGCGTTGCGCAGCACGCCGTGCCATCCCGTGGACAGCACGACCGCCAGCGCGATCACGACAAGAATATGCGGCCGATAGCCTTTCACCCGAACCTCCCGCACCCGCCTGGCGGGTGCGCCCCCTTATCCCTCAGGAAATCGCCTCACTACTTGGTACGGCCGTTGGCATTGCCCTGGCCGTTGCTGCCATTGCCCCCGCCATTTCCGTTGCCGTTGCCGTTGTTGCCCTTGCCGTTCCCGGTGGCGCCGGTATTGCCGTTGCCGTTGCCGTTGCCATTGCTGCCGTTACCGCCGCCATTCCCGTTGCCGTTGCCGTTGTTGCCGTTCCCGTTCCCGTTGCCGTTGCCGTTGCCGTTCCCGTTGCCGTTCCCGTTCCCGTTACCGTTACCGTTCCCGTTCCCGTTCCCGTTGCCGTTGCCGTTCCCATTTGCCGCTGGGCTGTCGCTTGACGCGCCGCCGCTCGTTGCGGCGATGACCGTGCTGCTGCCCGACGAACCCATGCTGCCAGCGCTGTTGGAGACTGAGGTGCTTGTCTTGCCATCGCCCCAAACCGTGTCGGTGTTGGCGTTACGCACCTGGCCGGGCGCGAGGGGATCGCGGGCAAGCCCATGCGTGACCTTGTGGAAGTTCAGCTTGACCTCGCCGAGCGAGGCCGAGATGCGCACGACGCCGGGCCTGGAAGCGTGAACTCCCGTGGCCTGACGCGATTGCTTTGGCGTGCCGGCGACCTTGTTTCCCTTGTCGATCTGGCCGAGCGCATGGATCGCGCGGCCGTTAGCGGCGTTGCGCGGCGCCGACAACCCCGATTTCGGCACGGGAATGCGCTCGATGGTGGAGGCGCGCGGCTTGCCCTGCTCGATCGCGTTGAATGTCCCCGTACCGCTCAGGTTGAGACCGGGCTTGCCGTGCTCGAAGACAGTGGCCGCCTGGCCCGGCATCACCTGCGCGATCTGACCGGTCTTGAAATCGGAGACTTCGACCTGACCACGGGTCACGCCGACCTTGGTGCTGCCGGCGCCCACCGTGACGCTGAACTGCGTGCCTTTGACCACGGCGGCGAGATAGGGCGTCTCGACCTCGAAGTGCTTGACGTTGCGTTTCTCGACCTCGAGCAGGATCGAACCGGCCTGCTGGATGATGGTGGTCGAGAGTCCATCCTTCTTCTCGGCTGGCACGCCGACCACCGAATTCGGGGAAATCAGGATCGTTTCCTCCCCCCGCACGAGCAGCACGCGCCCGTTGCGTCCGGTGCGGATAGTATCGCCCGGCTTGAGCTGCTCTTCCGATCCCAATGAGACCTGCTGTGCGCCGTCGGTCGCGACCCAGACATCGCCGGAGGCCTTGCTGACCGACCAGACGCCGCTATCCGCGGCGGTTGCACCGGACGCGGCCCCCAGGATCAGTGCCGCCGCGAAGGCGCACCGCATTCCAACTCTGCCCAGCATGACGATCCTCCGTCTGCGCTTACAGCCAGGCCCGAGGAGTAGCCGAAACACATCAAGAGAAAATTAGCGGGAACCGGCCAGCCAAGCGGTCCCCTTAACCAAACATTGACCATAAAAAACTATGAAAAATCATGTGGCTAACGATCCCTTATCGCCTTTTGCGAATTCCCCCGTTGAACTACGGGGACCGGTTCGCTGCCCGCGTTGAGATGCGGTATCTCGTTACCGCCTTAGCCTTGCTGGCACCGGTTTTCACTGGGGCCCCGCAGGCGCTGGCCCAACAGGCGAACCAGCCGAGATTCGATCCGCGACAACCCGAGAAATACTTTGATAACCAATCCAATCAGGAAACCCTGAAGCGGTCTCCGCTCAACCTGCCTTCGATCGGCCGGCCGAATGCCGCCGGGGACAGCAAGCCGCAATTCGTACTGCGGGGCGTCAATGTCAGCGGCGCCCATGCCATCCCGCCTGATCGTCTCGCCGCAGTCTATCAACCCTGGCTCGGCAAGAAGGTCTCGCAAGCCGACCTCGTCGCGATCGCCGGCGCGATCAGCGACCTCTATCGCGCCAACGGCTTCCACCTCAGCCGGGCGATCGTGCCGGCCCAGGACATCGCTGACGGCCGCGTCCAGATCCAGA
The DNA here is from genome assembly GCF_018131015.1 of Bradyrhizobium diazoefficiens. GTDB lineage: Bacteria > Pseudomonadota > Alphaproteobacteria > Rhizobiales > Xanthobacteraceae > Bradyrhizobium > Bradyrhizobium diazoefficiens_B. The sequence goes on along the minus strand of NZ_JAFCJJ010000003.1, from coordinate 315,174 downwards.
TGGTCGAAGGCGCGATCGTGCAGGTCGAGTTGAAGGGCGATGGCGCCGAGCAATTCGGTATCAGGCCGATGCTCGACCCGGTTCTGACCGAGCAGCCTTCACGTCTGGCGACGCTCGAGCGCCAGCTTTACCTCATCAACGGCAGGCCGGGCGTCCGCATTGCCGATACCGCTTTGGAGGAGATCGACGGCCCGACCGGGCGCTTTCGCCTCATCGTCTATGTGAAGACATGGCACGTCTTCACCTCGTTCGGATTGGACAATCTCGGGTCATCCTCCGTCGGCCCGTGGCAGACCTATGCGACCGGCGCGTTCAACTCCTATCTCACGCCCGGCGATACGCTCGCGGTCAACCTGTCGACCGTCGCCAATGATCCGCGCGAGCTCGGTTTTGCGCGGCTGTCCTATGACGCGCCGGTCGGCGTCGACGGCGTCCGCCTCGGCGCATCGGCCCTTTACAGTGCCGTGCGGCCGGGCGACTCCCGCCGCCTCTACAGCGACATCACCACGACCGAGGCGGTCGAGCTGCGGGGCAGCATCGCTCCCTTGCAGTCGAAATCCTCCTCGCTGACCCTGACTGTCGCGACGACATTCAGCAATGTGTCCGAGCATGACATGTACGGCCCCTGGTACAACGACCACATCAGGACGGCCAGCCTGACCGCCGACTACAAGCTCCAGGATGGCTTCGGCGGCACCAACTACGCGACGCTGACCTACCGGCAAGGCCTCAATATCTTCGGCGCGTCGCATTTCGGTGACCGTCTCCTCTCGCACGACGGCGCCTCGTCGAATTCTTCGGTGCTGAACTTCTGGTTCACGCGCTACCAGACACTCAACGATGCCTGGTCGCTCAAGCTGGCCGCTGCAAGTCAGACGGCATCGGCACCGCTGTTCACGTCGCAGCAATTCTATCTCGGCGGCGCGGCCTTCGGACGCGGCTACGGCGCAGCCGAGATCAGCGGCGACAACGGTCTCGCCGGCTCGCTCGAACTGCGGTTCGACCAGAAGGTCAACTTCCGCTACTGGAGCGGCTATCAGCTCTACGCCTTCGGTGATGCCGGCACGGTCTGGAACGACGGCTACCGTTTGGGCGACGGGCTGTCGCTGACCTCAGCGGGCGCCGGTGCGCGGTTCTTCCTGTGGGACGATCTCCAGGCCGATCTTGGCGTCGCCGTTCCCCTGAGCTATCGGGCACCGGACAACAGGCGCCGGAGCCCGCGCTTCCTGTTCACGCTCTCGAGCGCCTTCCGGCTCTGCCCGGAACGGGGCAAGGCCGGCTGTCTCTAGAAGCGCTCTTGCGGCGCAGCCCGCCGCGCGACATGGTTGGGCTTCCGGTCACAGACTTGCCTAAATTTAATCCCGTACCCTGCTCACGATCGCTCGATCCGCGCGATCCGAATGACCACGTACAGTTGAAAGCGATCGAGACGGAACCATGAAGAGGGTTTTCGCAATCCTGGCCTTGTTCTGCCTGCTCGGCGTCGGCGAGTATTTCGTCGTCAGCCGGCTCGCGATCCGTCATGATACGCTGACCCTGTTCGATGCCGCGCGCCAGCGGCCGATTTCGGTCGAGATCGCCGTGCGCCGCGACTATGAAGCCAAGGCCAACCTGGACCTCTGGAAGCTTCCGCTCGCCATCATCAGCAATGGCAACACCGTCAAGGCGACCGAATATTCCTTCCTCGCCAATGCGCTCGCCGCGCGCGGCTACCTCGTCGCCAGCATCCAGCAGGACCTGCCGAGCGATCCGCCCCTGATGACCCATGTCGGTCAGCCCTATGTCGGCCGGCGCGAGGTCTACATTCGTTGCGAGGCCAACATTCTCTTCGTCCTAGCCGAACTGAAGAGACGGCAGGAGAATGCCGACTACAACCACATCACCCTGGTTGGCCATTCCAACGGCGGCGACGTCTCCATGTATGTCGCCCATCAGCATCCCGAGCTGGTGTCGAAGGTGATCACCCTCGACAATCTCCGGGTTCCGTTCGTGCTCAGCGACCGCATGAGGATCCTGTCGTTCCGCTCGCAGGATCCGCATTTCGTCACCGATCCCGGCGTGCTGCCGACGCCGGAGGAAGCCAAGGCGCGTGGTATCGACATCGTCCATACCGGCGCGCAGCATACGGAGATGAGCGATCGCGGTCCCGATGCGGTCAAGGAGAAGATCCAGGCAACGCTCGACCGCTTCCTGCGCGACAGCGCCAGCAGCGAACTTTCGCCCGCGAGCACGACGAGCCCGATGATCGTGAACCCCGGCGACTATTAGTCGGGCCGAATTGAGGTAGATCAAGGAAGCCGGGAGTGGACGCGATAGAAAACCTCCACAACGCCGGAGAGAAATGTGTCGCACTACACTGAAAGCCCTGGTCTGCCTGCTGCGAGGATGCCAGGCTTCGTGCGACATCTCCATCGCTCGGCCCACAGACTGTTCCGGTCGGTTATCGCCTACATCGACCTCTCGAAATTTCCGGGATCGTGCTGCGGGTGAGCACGACGGCCGCAAACGAATGCAGGAAGGACACGGGATGCGCGGGCGTACAGGACGAATTTGGCTTCTGCTCGCCGTGATCCCGGTTTTCGGCATTTCGTCCGCTTTCGCGGCCGATGCCGATCACGGCGCCGATCTCGCCAAGCGCTGGTGCGCGAGCTGCCACCTCGTGACCAGCAGCCAGACGCAGGCGAGTGCCGACGTGCCTTCCTTCGCGTCGATCGCGCGCAGGCCCGGTTTCAGTCCGGAGAGGCTGGCCTTCTTCCTTCTCGATCCGCATCCGAAGATGCCGAACTTCCCCTTGAGCCGGAACGAGGCCACCGACATTGCAGCCTACATCGGGTCCCTGCGCTGACAGGGCGTCGGAAGGTTGCGCCAAGGCCGGAAACTGCAAATCCCTGCCGGAAGGCCGACAGGGATCAGCAGAAAGTACGATGGACATGTGCATCCCGGCGCAAGATCAATTCGGGATCAGCCCGCTCCGCGACGTCAGGTCTTGCCCTTACCTGGCATGAAGTTGCCGGTCATTTGGCGCATGTGATCCCCTGCATTGGTGAACTGGCTGCGCAGGAATTCGGACTGAATCCGCATGGCCTCCTGAAGGTCCGTCGCGTGGACGAGCTTGCGCGCATGTTCAAACGCCGCCTTCATGTTCTGCTCGGTGAATGCCAGCGCTTGCTTGGACACGTCTGTGCCCGGCCCCGGCACCGACGACATCGATTTGGTGGCGGCCTCGAAAAACATGCCGAAGGCCTTTTCCGCCTGGTCGATCGTCTTCTCGGCCAGGTCGCGCAGTTCGGTCGGAACCTCGAGCTTTGGTTCGATCATCGGTCGCACTCCTCCCTCTTTCCCCTGATTATCACATTTGTCGCACCGCCTGCCAGCAGGCAGACTCTCTCCGCGGCCGCCTGGGCGGTTCGCGTCGGGCCCGAGGAATAAGGACAGGATCTTATTGCCGTCGCGCGTCCGGCTCAGGACAGCGGGCGTTCAGGGAGCGAGTCCTCGGTGGCGAGGTCCTCGACGAGCTTGATGACCTCAAAACGCTGCCGGGGTGCGAGTTTCAAAAAGGCGCGGAGCAAGCGGAGACTTTCGACGGTGCCAGTCGTGGGCGCCCCGAGCTTGAGATGCAGTTCAGCCGCGAAATTGAGGTTTTTCATCTCGCACCCATCACAAGGATCAACCTTTGCCGTCGGACGCCGCGGTCCCGTTGAAGAACCAAGCCCCATCGTCGAACGCCAAGGCGATGACGACCTCTCGGCCGAGACGCCAAAGCGGGTTGTACGACGCACGCCCGAACCGACTCGGCTTCACCCGAGAAGTTGCAATTATGCCAAGGAACAACTCCCCCGGCAAGTCATACCAATGGACCGAGCGATGCTTCGCCGGCATTGGACCCAAGCAATTCCGGATAACAGGAATATGGATGGTCGTCACTAACCTGCGACAAGAAGCGCCATGCTATCAACGCAAGATGCCCGGATTGGCGTCAATCCGACGCATGTTTCGGATTGTTTCCGGCTGTGTAAGGCACGTCAGCGGCGAAAAAGAGCCTCTTCAGCGGGTACACGCAATCGTTGAGTTCTATCCCGGTCGACGCATCCCCGGCCCGCCCGCTTGCGCGGCGAATCCGCGCGGGGCTCCCGTCATGAACCAGCATTCAAGATCGAACGACAAAGCGGGGTGCGAAACGGCCACGCAGATCACGGGCGCCATGGCTGATGGACTGTTCGATTCGGGCGCGCGTCAGCACCAAAGGACGACGGCATGCTTTCTCGCTGCGATCTCATCAGGGGCGCCGCAGTTGCGCTTCTCACACTCGCGACACAGGGCGCATGGGCGCAGGAGATGAAAATGAACCTGTTCAAGGTCGTCACGGTCAAGGACGAGATCATCATCGGGTTGTCGGCGGAAGAGCTCCAGTCGCTCGGCGGCAATGATGCGAGCGCGGTCGCGCATGCGCTGGCGCAAAAGGGCGATCTCACCGTCTGGCAATACAATGTACATCGCGGCCAGAACGGTGAATTGCAGCAGGCGCCGACGGCCAGGATCGGGCTTCTGGCCAACGCCTCGCTCCGCGTCGAACCCTACACCACGCCCTACCAGATCATGCCGCACCCCTAGAGCATGATCCGGAAAAGTGGGCAGCGGTTTTCCGAAAAGATCATGTTCAAACAACAACCTAAAGCGCGATGACGATTCATCCTGATCTCATCGCGCTTTAGCGCCCGGCAGGGTGCATACCAGCGGCGAAGGCCACCGGTACAGCATCGTCATCGGGGCGGCGCAAGTCGCCGCGCCGAGACTTCGGTTGCGAAGCCGTAAACCAGCGCCAGCCGGTCGAGACATTCGCGAAAGCGCCGTGCGAAATAGTCGTGCCAACGCTGGGTGCGGACGGCGCGGCGCTGCCCGATCTGATCCATGGTCAGGCCCAGCACCAGCACGTCGTGCACAAGCGCGGCACCGTCGATGCCGAGTTCGCGCTCGACCCGGTTCAGCCGCAGCACCGCCTGGCGCTGGCTCTCCGTGACCGGCTCGCGTGTGCCTGCGCCATCGACATATTCACGGGTGGTATCCACTGCCTGCGGACCGCGTTCCGCCCGCTCCCAGTCGCTCTGGAAGGCGCGGCCGCCGCGGTATTGCGCCTCATCGATCTGACGATGCGCGTGCAGCCGGCCGAGCGGATCGCTGCGAACGGACCGCATCGCCACGATCTTCTCGCCGGGATCGAGCGCCAGGGGATTGTCGACCTCGACCTCTGCGACCTCGGCATTGAAGGGCAGCTCGCGCGACAGTCGGTCGTGGGGATTTACCAGCTTGTAGGACTTGTTGCGTCGGGCACGTGCCACTCGGAGACTCCTAGCAAGATTGACGATTCAAAGGCCGGTCAGGCGGCCGAGACCAGCCTCAGCACGACCGGCCCGGCGGTACGGCCGGAAGCGGTTCGTGAAGCGTCCGTCAGGCGCGCATGCGGCGGACAATAGCTGGAGCCGGATTTGCGCCGATGACCACAGAAGGCGATCGCCTCCCCGTCCTTGTCGCCGCCGTAGGGATAGCGGCAGTCGTCCGGCGCGAGTTCGACGAGTGAAATCAGTCGTGGCTGGACACCGACGCATCGCAGCCTCACCGGCGCGGCCGGCTGCATCGCCGATTTCGGCGGCAGATTCAGGCATGGCGGCACTGGACGGGACGGCGAAATCTCGCAGGCCCCGTCCGGCAAGGACGACACGATCGAGGGGCTCGTCACCCGCGCCGGTGCGGCGAGGGCCAGGCGCTTGGCGCGGCCAATCACCGCACTGCGCGTGTAAGACGTTCCAAACCTTAGGTTAATCTCCTTTCCGATCTCCGCATATGACAGTCCTTTCACAAAATATTCGCAAAGCGCGTCGGAGTGCTCCGACGGCCAATGGCCCGGTTCCATGCTGCTGTCCTGTGATGCGCCTCCGATCCCACGACTGGAGGCGGGATGCACCTTCCGGTATTCCGAAACGAAAGTCAAGCCATATTTCTGATATTCATAATTGCATCAATTCCGAATTTCGAATTACAAGAGGCGTGACCACGGGCAATCGAGGGGAAGTACCATGTTGGACGTCGCTATGATCGAACGGGGCCTGGAGAAGACGGGCAAGAGCAAGGGCGGACTGGCCGCGGCGATGGGCGTCCGCCCCGGCGCGGTGTCGGAAATCCTGGGCGGCGAACGCCTGGTGAAGGCCTCGGAAATTCTGCCGATCATGCAATACCTTGAGCTGAATCTCGCGCCGGTGATGGGCCGCGTCGGCGCCGGCGCCGTGATCGAGCCGGATTTCGAGCAGGTCCCCCCGGAAGGCCTCGGCGACATCGTGCTGCCCTTTCCGATCATGGAGGAGACCGTCGCCTTCGAGATCGTCGGCGATTCGATGCTGCCCAAATACGAGAGCGGCGACGTGATCGTTGTCTACAAGGACCAGCGCTACCCGCTGTCGAGCTTCTACGGCGAGGAAGCGGTGGTCCGGCTCAAGACCGGCGAGCGCTATCTGAAGACCATCGAGCGGGGCAAGTCCCCTACCCTGGTCAATCTCACGAGCTTCAACGCCAAGCCGATCGTCGGCGTCAAGCTCGACTGGGTCGGCGAGATCTGCCTGTCCATGCCCAAGGGACAGCTCGAGCGGCTGCGCGCCAAGTCGGCTCGTCCCCGCAAGAAGGGCAAGTAGGCGGCGATTTCCGATTTTTGGAAATTGCGCTTGACTTCTTTCTGTTTTTCGTAAATATTCTGCCGCGCTCCGATCACGAGTGCGGCAGGACCGTTTTTGATGCAGTATTTTGTCGTGATGATCGACTACGGGCGGCGCGGCCGCGAGGCCGTTGTCGACCCCGAGATCACGCGGCGCGAGGTCATTTCCCGCGTTACCTCGGGCGAATACAACAACATCTCCTTCATCCACGAAATCGTGGACGGCTCGGTCGAGGATGTGACCGAGACCATCCTGACCGAAGCCGCCCTGCCGCAGATCCCGCCCGAAGACGTCGATCTCCAGGCGATCCGCCTCGATCACGCCCGCGACCTGCGCAAGCACGAGCGGACGTGACGCGGGCGCCGACGGCCCGCGCCGCGACCCGCCCTGACATCACACCGTAAACACGGTGGAGCCCGTGGTCTTGCGTGCGGCAAGATCGGCGTGGGCCTTGGCGGCATCCTTCAGCGGATAGGTCTGGTGCACCTCGATCTTGACCGCACCGGACTTCACCACCTCGAACAGCTCATTCGCCATCGCCACCAGGTTCTCGCGCTTGGCGGCGTAGGTGAACAGGGTCGGCCGGGTGACGTAGAGCGAGCCCTTCTGCGCCAGCAGGCCGAGATTGAGCGGCTCGACGGCGCCGGAGGACTGGCCGAACAGCGCAACGACGCCGAGCGGTGCGAGGCAGTCCAGCGATTTCAGGAACGTGTCCTTGCCGACGGAATCGTAGACCACCGGCACCTTCTTGCCGCCGGTGATCTCGTCGACCCGCTTCACGAAGTCCTCGCGCGTGTAGATGATGACATGGTCGCAGCCATGCGCCTTGGCGAGCTTGGCCTTCTCGTCGTTGCTGACGGTCCCGATCACCGTGGCCCCGAGATGCTTTGCCCACTGGCTCAGGATCAATCCAACCCCGCCAGCCGCCGCGTGCAGCAGGATGGTGTCGCCGGCCTTCACCCGATAGGTTTGCCGGATCAGGTACTGCGTGGTGAGGCCTTTCAGCATCATCGCCGCCGCCGTCCTGTCGTCGACACCGTCGGGCAGCTTCAGCAACCGGTCGGCCGGAATCAGCCGGGATTCGGAATAGGCGCCGAGCGGCGAGGCACCATAGGCCACGCGATCGCCCGGCTTCAGATCGGTAACGCCCGGGCCGACCTCTTCCACCACGCCCGCCGCTTCGCTGCCGAGCCCGCTCGGCAGTTGCGCCGGATAGAGACCCGAGCGGTTATAGATGTCGACGAAATTGAGACCGACGGCAGTGTGGCGAATGCGCGCCTCGCCGGGCCCGGGCTTGCCGACGCTGACCTCTTCCCAAACCAGGACTTCCGGACCGCCGGTCTTGTGAAAACGAATGGCATGCGTCATGGGCGTTGCTCCCCTATTGTTGTTGAGTAAAGGTCAGAGAACCTGATCGACCTGTGAAATAGGCATTTGGTCCGCCCGTCACAGTACAGAGACGTAACAAGAATGTCACAGCGAACGACAAACGCCCGCCGTTCCGTCTCTGTTCGTAAGAGTTGATGACGGCGTTGGCGCGACCGGCAGTAGCGTTTGCCTCGGGGTTTGGTGGTCGCCTGCGAAGGAGAGCCGAGATGCCAGCTTATGTACAGCATCATCAGGATATCGAGATCGCGCCTGTAATTTGCCCCACCTGCATGGGGTTCCTGCCGATGTATGTGCGCGAGGTCGAACCGCATTGGAGCCTGGCCAAGATCGACTTCGTCTACGAATGCGCCGATTGCGGCGCCGAGGTCCGGCAGACCGTCCGCAAGCCGGAGGTTCTGCGGCACTGATCGCGCGTTCGGTGGTCCGCCCAACTATTTGCGTTAAGCGGAAAAATCGCCGTCCGCGCGGGTCTGATGTCTCCCAAACGAGGCTTGTTCTTTGCCGGGAACGCAGGCAGAACAAGCCCCAAGCAAGACCTTTGGGAGCGCCCTTTCGTGGCAGAGCAGAAGGCCTCGACCTCGATCGAGGCAGTGGAGAGCGGCCTCGCCGCGCAGGGCTATATCGCGAGCCGGCAGATCGCGACGGCCGTTTATTTGTCGCAACAGATCGAGAAGCCGATCCTGGTCGAAGGGCCCGCGGGCGTTGGCAAGACCGAGCTTGCCAAGGCGATCGCCGCCTGGCGCGGCATGAAGATGATCCGTCTGCAATGCTACGAGGGCCTCGACGAGGCCAAGGCTCTCTATGAGTGGAAATACGCCAAGCAGCTCCTCTACACGCAGATTCTCAAGGACAAGCTCGGCGAAGTGCTCGGCGGCGCGCAGACGCTTCATGCGGCACTCGACCAGCTCCACGACTTCGGCGACGTGTTCTTCTCCAAGGAATTCGTCGAGCCGCGGCCCCTGCTCCAGGCGCTGGAGCACCCCGGCGGCTGCGTCCTCCTGATCGACGAGATCGACAAGTCGGACGCGGAGTTCGAATCGCTGCTGCTGGAAATCCTCTCCGACTTCCAGGTCACGATCCCCGAGCTCGGCACCGTCTCGGCGATCACACCACCGACCGTGATCCTCACCTCCAACAGCGAACGCGACCTCGGCGACGCCCTCAAGCGCCGCTGCCTGCACCTGCATATCGGCTTTCCCGAGCAGCGGCTGGAGGAGCGCATCGTCGAAAGCCGCGTGCCCGGCATCTCGCAGGCCCTGCGCCGGCAGATGGTCGGCTTCATCCACGAGATCCGCTCGCTGGATTTGAAGAAGCTGCCTTCGGTCAGCGAGACCATCGACTGGGCCCGCGTGCTGGTGCTGTTGCAGGCCTCAGAGCTTGACACCGAGATCGTCAGGGACACGCTCAACGTGCTCTTGAAATACGAGGCGGATATCGAGGCGGCTCAGCCCCAGATCACGACCTTCATTGCCAAGGCGGCACGGTCCAACGTCTTCGGTTGACCCCGATGCGCGAGAACCTCCATCGTTTCTTTCGAGCCGCACGCGGCGCAGGCGTCCATGTCTCGCCGGCTGAAAGCATCGATGCGATGCGCGCCGTGTCGCAGGTCGGCTTCTCCGACCGGACCATTCTGCGCGATGCGCTGCTGCTGACGCTCGCCAAGTCGCAGGACGAGAAGCTCGCGCTCGGCGACTGTTTTGACCTTTTCTTCAGCCAGCCCGAGCCGCGGCAAGACCAGCCCGAGGCTAACAACGACGACGCTTCGCAGCACGCCGATCAGTCCCCCTCCTCCGGCGAGGCCGGCGACGCCGGCGAGGGCCAGCCGCCCGAAGCCCTGGGTCCGCTCGCGCAGATGCTGCTGTCGCAGGATCGCAACGCGATTCAAGCCGCGATCGCCAGCGCCGCCGGTGCGGCTTCGCTCTCCGACATCCGCTACTCCACCCAGCGCGGCATCTTTTCCAGCCGCATCCTCGACGCCATGGGCCTGCAGCGCCTGCGCGACGAACTCGACGAGCTGACAGCGACCAACCCGTCGCTGGCCGAGCGCCTGCGCACCGCGCTCGACGCCTTGCGCGAAGCGGTGCGCGACACCGTTTCCCAGGGGCTTGCACTCTATGCCCGCGAGGAGGCCGAGAACCTCCGCAACGAAATCCTCCGCAATGCGCCGCTCGCGCGCATCGAGCGGCGCCAGGTCGACGAGATGCGCGCGCTGATCCGCCAGATCGCGCGCCGCCTGCGCGAGCGCTATTCGAAACCGCGCAAGCGCCAGCGCCGCGGCCATCTCGACGTTCGCCGCACGTTGCGACGCAATGCCGCCTGGGGCGGCGTACCCTTCCTCACCGCCTGGAAGCGCAAGCACCGCGACCGGCCGAAGATCATCGCCCTCTGCGACGTCTCGGGCTCGGTGGCGCAGGTCTCCGATTTCTTCCTGCTTCTGATCCACTCGCTGCATGAAGTGGTCGACGACGTCCGTTCCTTCGCCTTCTCCTCGCACCTGATCGAAGTCAGCGAAATTCTGGAGTCCAAGTCGCCGGAGGCGGCGATGGCAGAGATCATGTCCAAAGTCGGCTTCGGCTCGTCCGACTACGGCTCATCGCTGGTCGATTTCGAGAAGGAATGGATGAGCACGCTGACCCCGCAGACCACGGTGATCGTGCTTGGCGATGCCCGTAGCAACAACCTCGATCCGCGCGCCGACATCCTGCGCCGTATCTCCGAGCGCTCGAAGCGGCTGGTCTGGCTCAATCCGGAAGGTCGCCTCGCCTGGGGCTTTGGCGATTCCGAGATGCCGCGCTATGCAACGTTCTGCAGCGTGGTGCGCCAATGTGCGACCGCACAACAGCTCGAGCGGGCGGTCTCCGATATCGTGGCGACTTATCAGTAAACGGCGATCACGATCAGGCTGCCGTCAACTCCTCTTGGACCAGATTGCACTCCCGGAAGTGATAGGCGATCTCGTCAAGCGCAAGCTGCTCCCACTCCCTCGCCTGTGCGAGCCAGAAAAGCCGGCGCTCTGAGTCGAGCGCGGCGCGCTCCCGGCAATAGAATTCCTGGTGTCGAATCTCGACCAGCCTGTTCATGCACTCCACTCCTGCCGTGTGAAGCCATTCCCCGCGGATCAACGTAACAGAGTCCCGTCCCGCTCGCTCCACTAATTCTGTGCATAACGCGACACCCGATGGGACAGCGGTGCTTCCCGTGCACTGCGGTAGAAGGTTCACACGATCAGATCATCAATTAGTGATCGGGGATCGGGACGATATTCATCCGCAAACGATCTTAACTCCTGTGACGCAATGATGTGCGGCTGCTTGCGTAGAGATTTTCCAAACAGCTCTCCGAAATCCGGACTCATTGTCGTCGCATGGTCTTCATGCAGCGCCGCTAACAGGGACGCGCGAACGCTACTAGCGCTTGAGGCAACATGAGCAACGATGTCGACTTCGATCTTGCATCGGTTCAGTGGGAGGCGCTGCGTGCGCTTCGCAATCCCGTACCGAACGGTCGCCTCTTGAAGGCCTATGTCATCGATGACCTCGTCAAGCTCGGACTTGTCGCGGTCGATGGCGGCGTACCCGCGATCACGCCCATCGGGCGCAAGGCGCTGGTGCGGGGATCGTGCCGGCTGCTGGATCTCGTGGCTTGACTGCGGATCAGTCATTCCACTTGAGGAGCGGCGTTCCATAGGCCCTCCTCCAGACAGACAGGAAACGGGGGAACCATGAGTGAGCGACGGCTCCCTGATAGGCCCATGTGCGATATTTCAGGCCTGATTCCGAGATCAGCTCCTGATATCCGCCGTGGACCTCGGTCGCGGTCCGAATGTCCTTCAATATCCCTTTGGCACAGGCCCGGTAGGTTTCGCTCCCCGCGCACGCATCGTAGTCCAGCATGCGGTCGGCGAATTCAACATTGAATGTCGGCCAGGACGAGCGTCCCTGGTAGGCGGGCGCCGCGATCTTGTGGATCATCTTGTTCCGCGGATTTTCCGCCGACACCAGGAAGTGGAACGTGCTGGGGATGCGAAACCGCGGCTCGGCGATGATCAGATCCGTCGTCGCCGCAAACAGGGCACGCTCGCTTGCGTCGTTCAGATCCCAAAATCCGCGGTGCACATTGACGAAATCGAGCGCAACTGAGGACGCCGGCGCGCCCGCCCGGCCCTCCAGGGAATGTCTGATATAGCCGTCCCTGCCGAAAAGACCGAGCAGGTCCGTCTTGTACTGCGCGAGGTCGCGCCCGAGCAGCCGCTTCAGCTCGTTCTCGTCGACAACTCCAAGCTCAACGCCCCACACGAACGTCGTGTAGACGCAAGCGTTGGTGACGAACCGTTTGCGCTCGGCGCGGGTGTCCGTTGCCGCCGAGCGTGGCGTCGAGACGTCGCACAGCAAATACCTGGTCCCGCCGGCGTCGAACGGCTCGAGCTCGCTCGCGAGGCGCAAGATTGCCCGCTTCAGGTCGGCGCCATATTCGGCCAGCAGCAGGCGGCCGGCATGAGCGCATTGTGACATCGCCAGATAGGACGACACCCTCTCCTCGGCGGAAATCATCTGCTGAAGACCGGCAATGACACCCAGCAGCGTATCCGAGGGCCGCGAAAAATAGTTCACGCCCAGATACCGGGCGCGCCCCGCCGGGACGATGGTCGTGGTGACGACATCGGCGCGAACCGCTTCCAGCAAGAGACGGATGCTCTTTTCGAGCAGCCGGGCCCGCCGCACCGCGTCCTGCGCGTCCATGACGGTCTCTGGGTCGAGCACGTCGGGATAGAACCAGGCGAAGTCGCGCGGGTAATAGGCGGAGGCGTGCGGTGCGCCGGTGAGAGGAAGGACTCGGTCACCGAAAAGGCACTGTCCATCGAATGCCTGTAGAGGTCATCGATCGCCGCAGAGTAATGGTGCGACTTCCTTAGGAAGCGGTCGCCAAGAAAATTGACCGCCTGAAGCGCATTGGCGACAAAGGTCGCGGCGGGTCCCTGGTAAAATCGGTTCTCGCGGTGTGATGGAACAGAAATATCGCTGTTCATAGGCGTGATTGAATGAGGTTGCGCAATCTGAAGTGTTGGTCGTCAGTACCCTAAACACGCTTGATTCGTCTCTCAACCCGGTATGTTGCGAGCGGGACTACGCTTCCCGCGGCCTGAAATTCTCGATCAGGCGCAGCAGCACCCGCGCGCCGGCGTCGGCGTCGGCAAGCTCGACATGCTCGTCCGGATGATGGCTGATCCCACCGCGGCAGCGGACGAAGATCATCCCGACGTCGGCGATGTCGATCATGGCCATGCCGTCATGTCCCGCCCCGCTCGGCAGTTCGAACACGGAAAACCCCTCCGAGCTGATCGCCTGCGCGATCTGCTCCTTGAGCCAGGGCGCGCAAGGCGCGGTGCGATTGTCATGGGTGATGTCGAGCTGGAGCGCCAGCTGCCTCCGCTTTGCGATTGCCTCGATCTGCCGGACGACATCGGCGACCGCACGCTTGCGGTGCATGTCGCTCGGCGCGCGCATGTCGATGGTGAAGGATACCTCTCCTGGAATGACATTGGTCGCGCCGGGTTTTGCGTGGATGTAGCCGACGGTGCCGACCAGTCCGCCCTCATCGGCCCGGCAGAATTGCTCGATCGCGCCTATGCATTCGGCCGCGCCCGCCAGCGCATCACGCCGCAGCGCCATCGGCACCGTGCCGGCATGACCGGCCATGCCCGTCAGCCGCGCGGCGAGCCGCGTCGCGCCGGCAATCGCCGTGACCACGCCGACAGACAGGTTTTGCGCCTCCAGCACCGGTCCCTGCTCGATGTGCAATTCGAGATAGGCCAGCAAATCGCGCCGCATCCGCGCGGCTGCGCCAATGCGATCCGGATCGAGGCCGAACGTGGTCATCGCATCGCGCATCGACACGCCGTCACGGTCGCGTGCGCTCAGGACGCTCGCATCGAAAGTGCCGGCGACCGCGCGGCTGCCGAGCAAGGTCGAGGCGAAGCGCACCCCTTCTTCGTCAGCAAAGCCTATGACCTCGATCGCGAATGGCAGGCGCTTGCCGCGGCGATAGAGGTCCGCGACGCAGGCGATCGCCGTAATCACGCCCAGCGGCCCGTCCCATTTGCCGGCATCGCGCACGGTATCGTAGTGCGAGCCGAGCATCAGGCAGGGCGCCCCCGGCCGCTCACCTTCGTAGCGACCGCAGACATTGCCGACCGCGTCGAGACTCGCGCTCATGCCGGCCGCCCGCATCCAGCCGAGGATCACGTCCCCAGCCTCGCGCAGCTCCTTGCTGAGATAGATGCGGGTGAGCTTGTCGCCTTCTTCCGAGATCGCGGCGAGTTCGTTGATCCGACCCACGATCTCCTTGCCGAGTGATGCACCTTGAACGGCGTTACCAGCATCCATACCGGCGGACTTTCCATGTCTTCGAACCGCGGCAGCGGCGGTCGCGGCGATACAAGTTCGGTGCCATCGCGCGGCTCGCAGCATCCAGATCAGCACGTGGGTAGCATGAATGCGACGATCCGGGAGATCGCCAGCTGTCGCCATGCCTGCACGCGCGCCGGGTTAACATTGCTTAACTCCATTGCATACAATCAAAAAATACTGCCTAGAATTTAGCCTGCCGATTTCCTCATCAGGAAGTCGACCTCCCATATACCAGCATCATTTCAATAGCTTGCGGTAGAGTGCACGGATCCTGACCTCTGGCACGAAGCTTGCGACATCTTATCCAGGCTCCGCCAGACCGGCGCAGCCGCGAGATTGGGGCGGTCCACCCGCCAAGGGGAGCAAGCAATGGATTTTGGCAGGATTTCACGACGTCATTTGTTGCAAGGCGGCGCAGCCCTCACCATCGGCGCCGCGGCCGGCGTTCGCCCCGCCTTGGCGGCCGAGACAACCATCGGCTTCATCTATGTCGGTTCGCGCGACGACTACGGCTACAACCAGGCGCACGCGCAGGGCGCGGCGGCGCTGAAGAAGATCCCCGGCCTCAAGGTCGTCGAGGAAGAGAAGGTGCCGGAGACCGACGCGGTCGAGAAGACGATTGAATCCATGATCAATCTCGACGGCGCCACCCTGCTCTTCCCGACCTCGTTCGGCTACTACAATCCGCACATGGTCAAGATGGCGAGCAAGTACCCGAAGCTGCGCTTCGAGCACTGCGGCGGACTCTGGACCGACAAGGACCCGAAGAACGCCGGCAGCTATTTCGGCTACATCGACGAAGCCCAGTACGTTTCGGGCGTCGTGGCAGGCCTGACCTCGAAGAGCAGCAAGCTCGGTTTCGTCGCAGCCAAGCCGATCCCGCAGGTGCTGCGCAACATCAACGCCTTCACGCTCGGCGCCAAATCCGTCAATCCGAAGGCCACGACGCAGGTGATCTTCACCGGCGACTGGTCGATGCCGGTGAAGGAAGCCGAAGCCACCAACAGCCTGATCGACCAGGGCGTGGACGTGCTGACCTGCCACGTCGACGGTCCCAAGACCATGGTCGAGAACGCCGTGCGCCGCGGCGCCATGGTCTGCGGCTACCACACCAACCAGTCGGCCCTTGCACCGAAGGCCTATCTCACCGGCGCCGAATGGAACTGGGAGGCGCTCTACCCGAAATTCGTCAAGATGATCACCGCGGGCGAAGAAATTCCGAACTTCTATCGCGGCGGCCTCAAGGAGGAGATCGTGAAGATCTCGCCTTACGGCGAAGCGGTGTCGGCCGAGGCCCGAAAGGCGGCCGACGAGGCGAAGGCAAAGTTCCTGTCCGCGGACGGCTTTGCCGTCTTCAAGGGCGGACTGGTCGACAACAAGGGCAAGACGGTCATCGCGGCCGGCACCGATCGCGGCCAGAAGGATCCCGAGCTGGAGAAGATGGACTATCTCGTCGAAGGCGTGATCGGGGCGACTTCGTGACGACGGAAGCCGCGGATTCCACCGAAACGGTCGGGGCAGTTGCCCCGGCCGCCGGCCCCGACTTTCTGCAACGCCACGGCGGCACGATCGAATATGTCCTGATCCCGGGCGCGGCGCTCGCCGGCGCGCTCATCGTCTTCGGCATCTTCGTCGCGATGTTCGGCAAGAATCCGCTCGATCTCTATTTCTACATGTATTACGGCGCGTTCGGCACCTGGTTCTCCTGGCAGAACACACTGACGCGCGCCGCGCCGCTGATCCTCACCGCACTCTGCACCGCGCTGCCGGCGCAGCTCGGCATGGTGATCATCGGCGGCGAAGGCGCGCTGCTGATCGGCGCCCTGTCGGCGACGAGCGCCGCGCTCGCGCTCCAGGGGATGCCGCCGCTCGTCGTTCAGATCGCGATGGTCTTCGCCGGCGTGATCGGCGGCGGCCTGTGGATCATGCTGTCGGGCGGCTTGCGCCAATATCGCGGCGTCAACGAGACGATCTCGAGCCTGCTGCTCGTCTATATCGCGCTCGCGATCCTCAACCATCTCGTCGAAGGCGCGATGCGGGATCCCGCGAGCCTGAACAAGCCGTCGACGCGCGAGATCGGCGCGGCCAACATGATCGGCTCCATTCCCGGCACCGACGTGCATTGGGGCCTCGTCTTCGGCCTGATCGCTGCGATCGCCGCCTACATCCTGATCTATCACACCGTGTTCGGCTTCGCCGCGCGCGTCGCCGGCGGCAACGTCCGCGCCGCGAAGATCGTCGGCCTCGGCGTCAGCAAGTTGATCCTGACCATCTGCTTTCTGGCCGGCGGGGCGGCGGGCCTTGCCGGCATGATCGAGGTCGCAGCCGTCCAGGGTCGCACCAACGCCAACCTTGCCGCGGGCTACGGCTTCACCGGCATTCTCGTCGCGTTCCTCGCCCGGCAAAATCCACTCGCCATCGTTCCTGTCGCGATCCTGCTCGGCGGCATCAGCGCCAGCGGCGGCCTGCTGCAACGCCGGCTCGGATTGCCAGACGCGTCCGTGCTGGTGCTCCAGGGCATCATCTTCGTCTTCGTGCTGGCCAGCGATGCGCTCTACGGGCGCATCGGATTCCTGAAGGGAAAATCCTGAGATGGCGGACGCATCGATCGGGCTCTGGACCGTCCCGCTCGCCGTGCTCGGCGGCGCCATTCGCGTCTCGACTCCATTCCTGTTCGTGAGCCTGGGGGAATGCATCACCGAGCGTTCGGGCCGCATCAACCTCGGCCTCGAGGGCACCCTGGTGATGGGCGCGATGAGCGCCTACGGCATCTCCTATCTCTCCGGCTCGCCCTGGCTTGGCGTGTTCGCCGCCGGCATCACCGGCGCGCTGCTCGGTGCGCTGCATGCCGGCATCTGTTCGCTGCCCCGCGTCAACGACGTTGCGGTCGGCATCGCGCTGATGCTGTTCGGCACCGGCCTTGCCTTCTATCTCGGCAAGCCGCTGATCGAGCCCACGGCGCCGCGCCTGCCGGCGATTGATTTCGGCTGGTGGAGCGACATCCCGCAGGTCCGCGCGGCGCTCCGCGTCAACGTCCTGTTCCTGATCGGCGTCGCACTGGCGCCGATCCTGTACTGGGCCTTCCGCACCACCCGCTGGGGCCTCCTGATCCGTACCGCCGGCGAGAGCGCGGACGCGGCGCGCGCAATGGGCCATTCGGTGCTCTTGATCCGCCTGCGCGCGACCATGGCCGGCGGCTTCCTCGCCGGCATCGGCGGCTCGTTCCTGTCCTTGTTCTATCCCGGAAGCTGGAACGAGGGCTTGTCCTCGGGCCAGGGCATCACCGCCGTCGCGCTTGTGATCTTCGCGCGCTGGGATCCGCTGCTCTGCCTGTGGGCCTCGCTTGCCTTCGGTGGCGCTGCGGCACTCGGACCGGCCCTGCAATCGGTCGGCGTCACCTCCGGCTATCATCTCTTCAACGCTGCGCCCTACATCCTGACGCTGGCGATCATGATCATCACCTGCTCGCCGAAGCGCACCCTGACCGGAGCCCCGGCCGAATTGTCGATCACCCGCTAGAGAGCGAAATCATGCCCGAGCGCACTATCAAGTCCGAGCCCTATGCCTGGCCCTACAACGGCGATCTCCGCCCGGAGAATACCGCACTCGTCATCATCGACATGCAGACCGATTTCTGCGGCGTCGGCGGCTATGTCGACAAGATGGGTTATGACCTCTCGCTGACGCGGGCCCCGATCGAGCCGATCAAGCGGCTGCTCGCCGTCATGCGCAAGCAGGGTTTTCACATCATCCATACCCGCGAAGGCCACCGCCCCGATCTCTCCGACCTGCCCGCCAACAAGCGCTGGCGCTCGCGCCAGATCGGCGCCGGCATCGGCGATCCCGGTCCCTGCGGCCGCATCCTGGTGCGCGGCGAGCCGGGCTGGGACATCATCGAGGAGCTTAGCCCCCTGCCGGGCGAGCCGATCATCGACAAGCCCGGCAAGGGCTCGTTCTGCGCCACCGACCTTGAGCTGATCCTGCGCGTGCGCGGCATCGAGAACATCGTGCTGACCGGCATCACCACCGACGTCTGCGTCCACACCACCATGCGCGAGGCCAACGACCGCGGCTTCGAATGCGTGCTGCTGCATGACTGTTGCGGCGCGACCGACAAAGGCAACCACGACCACGCGCTGAAGATGATCAAGATGCAGGGCGGCGTGTTTGGCGCGGTCTCGACGTCGGACGCCTTCATCGGGGCGATCTCGTGATCATCGGTGAGCCGCCCCCGCCCTCCGGCGCCTTCGGGGTCAATGCCATCGCCATGACCATGCGCTTCGGCGACTTCCTGGCGCTGGACAATGTCGAACTGCGGGTGCGGCCGGGCTCGTTCCATGCACTGCTCGGCGAGAACGGCGCCGGCAAGTCGACGCTCGTCAAATGCATCATGGGTTACTACCGCGCGACCGAAGGCGACGTCATCGTCGGCGATCGCGAGCAGGCGATCGCAAACCCGAAGGACGCCCACGCCCTCGGCCTCGGCATGGTCTACCAGCATTTTACGCTGGTTCCGGCCATGACCGTCGCCGAAAACCTCGTGCTGGCGCGCGACGACGTGCCCGCCGTGGTGAACTGGCCGAAGGAGATGCGGGAGCTCGAGGCCTTTCTGGCGCGCATGCCCTTCAAGGTGCCGCTCGGCGCAAAAGTCTCCGACATCTCGGCCGGCGAACGCCAGAAATGCGAGATCCTCAAGCAGCTCTATCTGAAGCGGCGTTTTCTCATCCTGGACGAGCCGACCTCGGTGCTGACGCCGGCGGAGGCGGACGAGGTGCTCGGCATGCTGCGCGACATGGTCGTCAAGGGCGAGCTGACGATCCTGATGATCACGCACAAGTTCCGCGAGGTCATGGCCTTCGCCGACGACGTCACGATCCTCCGCCGCGGCAAGCTTGCCGGAGCGGGCAAGGTGGCCGAGCTGACGCCCGACGCGATGGCGCGCACCATGATCGGCGCCGAGGAGCTGACGGTGCAGCCGCCGCGCACCGGCGAAGCCGGACCGGCGCGTCTGGAGCTGGCGAGGCTTCGCGCGCTCGACGACGCCGGCGCCATTGCCGTCCACGACGTGTCCCTGACCGTGCGCGCCGGTGAGATCGTCGGCATCGCCGGCGTTTCCGGCAACGGCCAGCGCCAGCTCGTCGAAGTGCTGGCGGGCCAGCGTGAAGCCGAGAATGGCGAGATCCGCGTGGACGGCGATCCCTATCGCGCCAGCCGCGAGGAGATGCGCCGTCACAAGATGTCGCTGCTTCCGGAGGAGCCGCTGAAGAATGCCTGCGTCGGCGGCATGAGCGTCGCCGACAATATCGCCTTCCGCGAGTTCGACCGCGCGCCCTTTGCAAGCCTCGGCTGGTGGCTCAACCGCGGCGCCTTCCGCGACGACGCCACCAAGAAAATCGGCAGGTACAAGATCAAGACCCGCACGCCGGACACCCCGATCTCGGCGCTGTCGGGCGGCAACGTGCAGCGCGCCGTGCTCGCCCGCGAACTCGGCGGCGACGTCGAGGTGCTGATCGCGGCCAATCCCTGCTTCGGGCTCGACTTCGCGGCGGTGGCGCAGATCCACGCCGAAATCATGGCCGCGCGCAACCGCGGCGCGGCCGTTCTGCTCGTCAGCGAGGACCTTGACGAATTGCTCGAACTGTCCGACCGGCTGGTGGTGATGTTCCACGGCGAATTCGTGTATGAAGCACGGACCAGCGAGGCCGATCTCACCGAGGTCGGCCGGCACATGGCAGGCCACTGAAGCGGAGCATCGATGAACGGCGCCTCGGAACGCGACGAGCACTTTTTGCGTCTGTCCTTCGCGGTCGCCCGCCGCTCCCTGACCCACGGCAACCATCCGTTCGGCTGCATCCTGGTCGATGCCGACGGCCGCGTGCTGATCGAGACCGAGAACGGCTACATGCCGGACCATGACGGCACCGCGCACGCCGAACGCCTCGCCGCCACCCAGGCCTGTCGCACTCTGTCCCGCGACGTGCTGGCGGCATCCACGCTCTATTCCTCCGCCGAACCCTGCGCGATGTGTGCCGGCGCGATCTACTGGGCCGGCATCGGCCGCGTGGTCTACGGCCTCAGCGAGCATCGCCTGCGCGGCGTCACCGGCAACCATCCGGAGAACCCGACGCTCGACCTGCCCTGCCGCGACGTCTTCGCCAGCGGCCAGCGGCCGACGGAAGTCCTCGGACCACTGCTGGAAGAGGAGGCCGAGGCGTTGCACGAAGGCGTGTGGACGTAGCGTGGATTACGCCTTCGGCTGACACCCTACGAATAACGCCGCGCATCTCAGCGCGGCGCCATTCCAGCCTGGAGACGTCCGTCGATCAGAACTTCAGGGTGATACCACCGTACACCGTGGACTCGGTGCAGCTGTTGGTGCTCTGGCCGGTCGCGGCGACCGTGCAGACGCCGGGCATGGCGTTGTGGTCGAGGCCGAACTTGTTCTGCCAGTAGCGGTAGGCGACCCAGAGGTCGACGAAGTGCGAGTACTTGTCACCCCATGCCGCCTTCGAGGCGTCGAAGGTCAGACGGATCGGCTCGCTGTTCAGCTCGGTCTTGGACGCCGTGGAGAACCGGCCAGGCCCCGAGAGAGCAGGAAGGCCGTTCGAGTCGCCCTTCGGTCCGTACCAGCCGGCACGGCCGCTGATCGAGAAGTACTGCATGCTCGGCGGCAGGAAGCCGAGGTCCATGTAGTAGTTGATTTCGAGGGCCCAGGTCGGATTGTAGCTGACATTGCCGTCGGAGTTGCAGGTCGTGCCCGGAATGCCCGGCCCGAACAGGCCGCACTGGGTGAAGGCGTTGTGGTTGGAGAACTCCCAGTACATCAACGGAGCGACGTTGAAGTAGCCCTTGTAGGGCAGGTCGAAGGCGAACTGCAGACCGGCGACGACGTCTCGCTTGGCGGGCGCGAGGAAGTTGTTCTCGGTGTTGGCGTCCATGCCGACTTCGAACGAGATGTTGTGCAGCGGCCCCATGGTGAAGGTCTTGGTGTTGAACAGCTCGTTCCAGCCGAGGGTCGAGCGGAACAGGCCGTAGATCTCGGTGGCGCCGGCGCAGTCGCCGGCGGCGCCCGTGATGGTCACGCCGGGCGCAACGCAGGGGCTGGCGGGATCGTTCTTGCCCGACTTGAACATCGAGATGGTGAAGAAGTTGGTGCCGTAGGCCCAGAGGTCGAAATGGGTGAAGGAGTAGACCTGCTTGGCGGTGGTGCCGTTGATGCTGCCGTCGGGACGGACGCTCCACATGCCGGGGTCGGTGCCCTTCGGCATCCAGGAGAATGACACGCGGTTGTCGATCACCAGGAAGAACGGGAGGTCCGGCGCCTTCTTCACCGCCTTGACGGGCAAATCCGCCGCCTGCGCCAAGCCCGCCGTGGCGAGCATACCAAGTGACAGCAGTGATGCTGCAATTGCCCTGAAACGAAACGACATCCTGAATACCCCCAAGTTTGGACACGTAAAAATGAACGTCCCTTGGGTGCGACACTTGCGCCGATTGTCGGAGGTGAGAAGCCTCAACTTTTTCCAAGGACTGCCGCGGGTTTCAGCAGAAGAAGGCATGCAACTCCGGAATTTCCGGAGTCCTTCGCGGTGGCTTGGCGTCCAGGATTGCCCGCATAAGCGAAGCCATCGCTGAAACTTCCCATTTGAATCTGCTAGCTTTTTTCGTCGGCTGGATCGCCGGACACCTTCACTCGCGAGGGGGCGCGGCGACGAGGGGGAAATTGCATACGCGCGATGGCGCGTTTTTGCGCAGCTCCCGGCCCGGCCTGCCTAGCGGGTTCCGATTTGGTTTGAACCGTCACAATTTTGCAACAGGCCTTGTCCGAGGACGCTCGCCTCTTGATCCTTCACAGCCGCATTTTCGGCGACTCGCCATTCCCTTCCGCCCTGCCGAAGCGTTGGGCAAGGGATGGCGCTTTTTCACTACTTACGTGACGGTTCAAACTAGCCCACAATTGAGGCACTTCATCCCATGCAAGCACATTAGCGCATGCTTGATTCGACACCTGACGGCCTGCACTCCGGCGAGTCCCCTTTGCTTCAAACGCTTGGGCTCACCAAACGCTATGGCGACTTCCTCGCCAATGATGCCATCGACATCGACATCCGGCCGAAGGAAATCCACGCCCTGCTTGGCGAGAACGGCGCCGGCAAGTCGACGCTGGTCAAGGCGATCTACGGCCTGATCCAGCCCAGCGCCGGCGAAATTCGCTGGCAAGGCGAACGAATCGTCCTGTCCGGCCCGTCGGAAGCCCGCAGCCGTGGCATCGGCATGGTGTTCCAGCATTTTTCGCTATTCGACAATCTCACGGTCGCCGAAAACGTCGCGCTCGGACTGGACGGAAGAGAGTCCTTCAAGGACATCTCGGCGCGGCTGGAGCAGGTATCGAGGACCTATGGCCTTCCGCTCGACCCGAGGCGCGAGGTCTGGCAGCTGTCGGTCGGTGAGCGCCAGCGCATCGAGATCGTCCGCGCGCTGATGCAGGACCCGAAATTCCTGATCCTGGACGAGCCCACCGCCGTGCTGACGCCCCAGGAAGCCGACCAGCTCTTCATCGTGCTGGAGCGGCTCAAAGCCGAAGGCCGCGCCATCCTCTACATCAGCCACAAGCTCGAAGAGGTGAAACGTCTGTGCGACACCGCCACCATCCTGCGCGGCGGCAAGAAGATCCAGACCTGCAATCCACGACTCGAAACTGCCGCATCGCTCGCGCGCATGATGGTCGGCGGCGAGATCAAGGAAGTGAAGGCGCGCGCGGGCCGCAAGACCACCGTGCCGCGGCTCGTCGTCAATGATCTGTCGCTCGCGCCGGGCGAGGCGCACGGTGTGCGGCTCGAGCACATCTCGTTCGAGCTCAAGGGCGGAGAAATCCTGGGCATTGCCGGCGTGGCCGGCAACGGCCAGGACGAATTGTTCGCCGCGCTGTCCGGCGAGCGCCTGTCCAGGGATCCAGGAACGGTCGTGATCGAAGGCATTGCCGCCGGCCATCTCTCGATCACGCAGCGGCGCAAGCTGGGGGCCGCTTTCGTGCCGGAGGAAAGGCTCGGCCACGGCACGGCACCGCGCATGAAGCTGTCAGAAAATGCGCTGCTGACCGGACATGCCGCCAGCGGCATGGTTCATCACGGCTTCATCGACACCGCGGCTACGTTACAAACCGTCGACCGCGCAACGGAAACGTTCGACGTGCGCAAGGCCAAGCGCGATCCGGAAGCAGCATCCCTCTCCGGCGGCAATTTGCAAAAGTTCATCGTCGGCCGCGAGATCCTGCGCAACCCGGCGGTGCTCGTGGTCAGCCAGCCGACCTGGGGCGTCGACGCCGGCGCCGCCGCCGTCATTCGCCAGGCGCTGCTTGATCTCGCCACGGCGGGCGCGGCCGTGCTCGTGACCAGCCAGGACCTCGACGAGCTCGCCGACATCGCCGACCGCATCGCCGTGATGTTCCACGGCCGGCTGTCGGAGCCGCTCGCCGCGCGCGACGCAAGCCGCGAAAAACTCGGCCTGTTGATGGGCGGCAGCATCCCGGAGCCGAAGGAGGCCGCGCATGCAGTTGGTGCTTGAGAAGCGCACCGAGCGCTCCAACACGATTGCGCTGGTCTCGCCGCTGATCGCGATCGCCCTCACCATTGTGACCATGCTCATCCTGTTCGCGATCCTCGGCAAGAATCCGCTGCTCGCGCTCCACGCCTATTTCATCGCCCCGCTGACCGACGGCTATTCGCTGCAGGAGATCGCAGTGAAGGCCACGCCGCTGGTGATGATCGCGATCGGCCTGTCGCTCTGCTATCTCGCCAATGCCTGGAATATCGGGGCCGAGGGACAATTCCTGATCGGCGCCGTCGCCGGAGGCTGGATCGCGGTGAAGACGCAAGGCACCGATGCCGGCGCCTGGGTGCTGCCGGCCATGCTGGTGCTCGCGGCGGCCGCAGGCGCGCTCTATGCGCTGATCCCCGCGATCTGCAAGGTGAAATTCGGTGCCAGCGAAATCCTGACCAGCCTGATGCTGGTCTACGTCGCCGAGCTCTTCCTCGATTATCTCGTGCGCGGCCCCTGGCGCGATCCACACGGCTTCAACTTTCCGACCACGGCCGAATTCGATCCGGTGGCGACCGTGCCCCTCCTGATCGAGGGCGGCCGGCTGCATCTCGGCTCGATCATCGCCCTGCTCGTCGTCGCGGCGACCGCGATCCTGCTCGGCCGGACCATCAAGGGGTTCGAGATCCGCGTGGTCGGCGCCGCACCCCGCGCAGCGCGGTTCGGCGGCTTCAACGCCAACCAGCTGATCATCCTGACCTTCGCGGTCTCCGGCGCCCTCGCCGGCCTCGCCGGCATGATCGAGGTCGCAGGGCCAATCGGCCATCTCCAGCCCGGCATCTCGCCCGGCTACGGCTTTACCGCGATCATCGTTGCCTTCCTCGGCCGGCTCAACCCGATTGGAATATTAATTGCAGGCCTTTTTCTCGCTTTGACCTTTATCGGCGGGGAGCAGGCGCAGATCACGATGAAGATCCCGTTGGACGTCACCAAGGTTTTCCAGGGGATTCTGCTGTTCTATGTGCTCGCCTGCGATTCCCTGATCCTCTACCGCTTCAAGCTGGTCTTCCCGAACCGTCAGGTGGCCCGTGGAACTGGTTGAAGCCATCATCCTGGCGGTGCTCGCCGCCTCCACGCCGCTCCTGATCGCAGCGACCGGCGAGCTCGTCACCGAGCGCGCCGGCGTGCTCAATCTCGGTGTCGAGGGCATGATGATCGTCGGCGCGGCCTGCGGCTTTGCCGGGGCGTGGCTGACCGGCTCGATCTTCATCGGCGCGCTGTTCGGGATCGTCGCCGGCACGGCGATGTCGCTGATCTTTGCACTGATGGCGCTCGGGCTCGCCGTCAACCAGGTCGCCACGGGCCTCGCGCTGACAATCCTCGGCATCGGCCTGTCCGGCCTGATCGGTGCCGGCTTTGTCGGCGAGCGCATCAAGCCGGCGGTGGATCTCTACATTCCCGGCCTCACCGACATCCCGCTGGTCGGCCGCGTGCTGTTCGGCGAAAACGCCTTCGTCTATTGCTCGATCGCGCTCATCATCGGCGTCTGGTGGTTCCTGTACCGCACACGCGCGGGATTGATCCTGCGCGCCTGCGGCGACAATCACGTCTCCGCGCATGCGCTCGGCTATCCGGTGCTGCGCATCAGGACCTTCGCTGTGATGTTCGGCGGCGCCTGCGCCGGACTTGCCGGCGCCTATTTGCCACTCGCCTATACGCCGTTCTTCATCCCCGGCATGACCGCGGGCCGCGGCTGGATCGCGCTGGCGCTGGTCGTGTTCTCGTCGTGGCGGCCGGGGCGGCTCGTCGTCGGCGCTTATCTGTTCGGCGCGGTGACGATCCTGCAACTGCACGCGCAAGGCTGGGGTGTCGGCATTCCCTCGCAATTCATGTCGGCGCTGCCTTATCTCGCGACCGTCATCGTCCTGGTCCTGCTGTCCCGCGCGCGCACCGGCGGCTCGACCGCCCCGGCCGCGCTCGGCACCGTGTTCGTGCCTGATCGCTGATCTTTTCCGCGAGATGCGCGATGGGGCGCGCACCTTGCGGATCGTAAGTTTCCCCTGATGTTTGGAGATTGATGATGAGGAAACCACTTCTTGCGCTCGCTGCCGGGCTCCTGCTTGCCGGAAGCGTCAGTGCAGCCTCCGCCGCCGAAAAGCTGAAAGTCGGCTTCATCTATCTGGGCCCGATCGGCGACCTCGGCTGGACCTACCAGCACGATCTCGGCCGCCAGGCGCTGGTGAAGGAACTCGGCGACCAGATCGAGACCACCTATCTCGAGAACGTGCCCGAAGGTCCCGACGCCGAGCGCTCGATCGAGCAGCTCGTCCGCGCCGGCAACAAGCTGATCTTCACCACGTCATTCGGCTACATGGACCCGACGCTGAAGGTCGCCAAGAAATATCCGAACGTGCATTTCGAGCACGCCACCGGCTACAAGCGCAATCCGAACATGTCGACCTATTCGGCCAAATGGTATCAGGGCCGCTACATCCAGGGCCTGATCGCGGCCAAGATGTCGAAGTCCGGCGTGCTCGGCTATATCGGCTCTTTCCCGATTCCCGAGGTCGTCTCCGGCATCAACGCGACGATGGTGGCGGCGCAGACCATCAACCCCAACATCAAGGTCAAGATCATCTGGGCCAACACCTGGTTCGACCCGGGCAAGGAAGCCGACGCCGCCAAGGCGCTGATCGACCAGGGCGCCGACGTCATCATGCAGCACACCGATTCGCCCGCCGCGATGCAGATCGCCAGCGAACGCGGCAAGCTCGCCTTCGGCCAGGATTCAGAGATGATCAAGTTCGGGCCGAAAACCCAGCTCACCTCGATCCTCGACACCTGGGGTCCCTACTACATCGAGCGCGTCAAGGCCGAGCTCGCCGGCACCTGGAAGTCCGAGGACAGCTGGGGCGGCCTCGACAGCCACATGTTCGCGATGGCGCCCTACACCAACATGCCCGACGACGTAAAGAAGATCGCCGAGGATGCCCAGGCAGCAATCACGGCCGGCAAGCTGCATCCGTTCAAGTGCCCGGTCGTTGGGCAGGACGGCAAGGAGATCGAGTGCAAAGGCGGCGCAAACCTCGACGACGGCCAGATCCTCGGCATGAATTTCTACATCAAGGGCATCGACGACAAGCTGCCGGGCAAGTAGCACGCTTCTTGCATCGATAAATTCACCTACTCCCTCCCGGAGGAGGTTCGGAGGGGGTGGCCAGAAGCACCCGGCACTTGTGGTCGCCCCCTCTTTAACTCTTTGCGCAGGATCATCCCGCGTGCATCGCCCGCGCCGCTGCACTGTGCCGGCGGATGAGATCGGCGACGTCGAGGCCCGGGATCGCGCCGTCGATCACGGTCCATTTTCCAGCCACCATGACCCGATCGGCCCGATGCGCCCCGCACAGCACCAGCGCGGCCAGCGGATCGCCATGCCCGGAGAAGCGCAGCTCATCGAGCCTGAACAGCGCGAGGTCGGCCGCCTTGCCGACCGCGATCTCGCCGAGCTCCGGACGGCCGACGCACGCCGCCGAGCCCTTGGTGGCCCAGCGCAGCGCGTCCCTGTGGCTGACTTTCGTCACCCCGTAGCGCGCCCTTTGCAGCAGGAACGCGGCGCGTACCTCCTGCATCAGGTTCGATCCATCGTTCGAGGCTGAGCCGTCGACGCCGATCCCTATGCCGACGCCGGCCTCCTCCATCTCGCAGACCGGACAGCAGCCGGACGCCAGCAGCTGGTTGCTGCAGGCACAATGGCTGATGGTGGTCTTCGCCTTGCCGAGACGCTTCATTTCGTCCGCGTTGAAGAAGATGCCGTGGGCGAGCCAGGTTCGCGCATTGAGCCAGCCGCAACTCTCGAGATAGTCGAGCGGGCGGCAGCCATACATCTGCTGGCAGAACCTATTCTCGTCCTCGGTCTCGGCGAGATGGGTGTGCAGGCGCACGTCGAGCTTGTCGGCGAGGTCGGCGGTGGCGCGCATCAACGAGGTCGTCACCGAGAAGGGCGAGCATGGCGCCAGCGCGATCTGCACCATCGCGTCCGCGCCGCGCTGGTGATGCTTTGCGACCACGCGCGCGCTGTCGCCGAGGATCGTGTCCTCGTCCTGCACGACGCTGTCGGGCGGCAGACCGCCGTCGCGCTGCGACAGGTTCATCGAGCCGCGCGTCAGCAGCGCCCGCATGCCAAGCCGTTTTGCGACGCCGACCTCGATATCGACGGACTCCTCGAGCCCCGCCGGGAAAACGTAGTGATGATCCGTCGTGGTGGTGCAGCCGGAGAGCAGCAGCTCGGACATCGCTACCGTGACGCCGAGCTCGAGCGATTCCGGCGTCAGCTTCGCCCAGACCGGATAGAGCGCCTGCAGCCAGGGGAACAGCTCGCGATCCATCGCCGCCGGCAGCGCCCGCGTCAGCGTCTGGTAGAAATGGTGATGGGTGTTGATCAGCCCTGGCAGCACCACATGGTCACTGGCGTCGAATGCTGCGACATCCGCGCTCGCCGGAGCGCCGCCTGCCGGCACGAGCTCGATGATCCGCCCCTCCTGCACCACGATCCCGCGCTCGGCGCCGTCAGCGAGGATGGCCAGGGGATCCCTGATCCAGACCGGCTTTGTGTCGCTCATGATCCTGCTCCCTCACGACTTGTTGTTGCGACTTGGCTCCGGTCTTGCAAGACTTTCTCCTGTGCGATTCACCCGGCGGAAGCGTTGGCGCGGCCATGGACTTGAATACCATCACAGCGGTGGCCCATCCGCAAACGCGCGCGCAGCTGCCCGCCTGGACGGCAGGCGATGCCTGGCTCGCGGGCGGCACCTGGCTGTTCTCGGAGCCCCAGGTCCATTTGCGGCGCTTGATCGATCTCACCGACCTGAAATGGCCGGCGCTGACGATCACGGACAGCCATCTCTCCATCGCCGCCACCTGCACCGTCGCGCAACTCGATGGCCTCGCCTGCCCGCCCGACTGGCTCGCAGCACCGCTGATCGGCCAGTGCTGCCGCGCCTTCCTCGCCTCCTTCAAGATCTGGAAGACCGCAACGGTGGGCGGCAATCTCTGCATGTCGCTGCCGGCGGGACCGATGATCTCGCTCACCTCCGCGCTTGATGGCGTCTGCACCGTCTGGAAGGCCGGCGGCGGCGAGCAGAAGCTTCCGGTCGTCGACTTCGTCACCGGCAATCAGCGCAACCGCCTGATGCCGGGCGACCTGCTGCGGCAGATTGATATTCCCCTCGCCGCGCTGAGGCGACGCTCCGCGTTCCGCCAGATCTCGCTCGCGCCAGTCGGCCGCTCTGCGGCGCTTCTGATCGGAAACCTCGATGCCGATGGCGCGCTCGCGCTGACGATCACCGCCTCAACGGTGCGCCCGATCCGCCTGCGCTTCCCCAAGCCGCCCGATACGAACGCACTTCGTGCAGCCATCTCGGACGAGGTCACGGACGAGCTGTACCATACCGACATCCACGGCAAGCCGCTCTGGCGCAAGCACATGACGTTGCGGCTCGCCGAGGAGATTCGCGGCGAATTGCTGGGCATGGCACGGCCATGAGTTTCGACATCAACGGCAGGACGTTTCCGCAACAGCCGCGCGCCGGCCAGTGCCTGCGCACGTTCCTGCGCGACCTCGGCCATTTCGGCGTCAAGAAAGGCTGCGATGCCGGCGATTGCGGCGCCTGCACCGTGCTTCTGGACGGCGAGCCCGTGCATAGCTGCCTGATCCCGGCCTTTCGCGCCGAGGGCCGCTCCGTCACCACCATCGAGGGGCTTGGCGGCGACAGCGGCACGCATCCGATGCAGCAGGCGTTTCTCGCGGCGCAGGGATTCCAGTGCGGCTTCTGCACCGCGGGCATGATCCTGACCTGCGCCTCGCTGAACCAGGCGCAGCGCACCGATCTCGGCTCCGCCCTGAAGGGCAATATCTGCCGCTGCACCGGCTATCGCTCGATCGAGGACGCCGTGCTCGGCAAGATCAACGTCGAGGAGACCGTGGAGGCTGGCGCCGCATTCGGCCGCAGCCTTCCGGCACCCGCAGGCCCCGACGTCGTGCGCGGAAAGGCGCCCTACACGTTCGACACCGCGACCGACGGCTTCCTCCACGTCAAGCTGCTGCGCTCGCCGCATGCCCACGCAAAAATCGTCGCGATCGACAAATCGGAAGCGCTAGCGGTTCCCGGCGTGCACGCGGTGCTGACGCATGAAGACGCGCCATCGATGCTGATCTCGACCGCGCGGCACGAGAAGGACTGGATGGATCCCGAGGACACAAGAATCCTCGACGACGTCGTCCGCTTCATCGGGCAGAAGGTTGCCGCCGTCGTCGCCGAAAGCGAAGCCTCGGCCGAGGAAGCGTGCCGCCGGCTGAAGGTCAGTTACGAAGTTTTGCCGGCGCTGATCGATCCGGAGCAGGCGATGGCACCGGGTGCGCCGATCGTCCATCCCGACCGCACCACAGCGAACCGCATCGCCGATCCCCAGCGTAACCTCGCGGCGGAAACGCATGGCGAATTCGGCGACGTCGCAGCCGCACTCGCGGCGTCCGCCGTGACGTTCGAAGGCACCTTCCACAGCCACCGCGTGCAACATGCCGCGCTGGAAACACATGGCGGCCTTGCCTGGCTCGATGCTTCAGGCGTGCTCAATGTCCGCACCTCGACGCAGGTCCCGTTCCTGACGCGCCGCGCGCTGTCCGACATCTTTGGGCTTCCTATGGACAAGGTCCGCGTGTTCTGCGAACGCGTCGGCGGCGGCTTTGGCGGCAAGCAGGAGATGTTCGTCGAGGACATCCTGGCGCTCGCCGCGTTGAGGACGGGGCGGCCGGTCAAGCTCGAGCTCACCCGCGAGGAGCAGTTCATCGCGACCTCGACGCGGCACCCGATGCGGGTCCACATCAAGGCCGGGGCCGATGCAGCCGGAAAACTGACCGCGCTCCAGCTCGACGTGCTCTCCAACACCGGCGCCTACGGCAATCACGCCGGCCCGGTGATGTTCCACGCGCTGGCTGAGAGCATCAGCGTCTACAACTGCCCGAACAAGAAGGTCGACGGCGCCGCTGTCTATACCAACACGGTCCCGGCAGGCGCGTTTCGCGGCTATGGCCTGCCGCAGGCGCTGATCGCGGTGGAAGCCGCGATCGACGAGCTGGCACGGCAGCTCGGCATCAGCCCCTACGACATGCGCCGGCGCAACATCGTCAAGCCCGGCGATCCCATGCTGGCGCCGCCGCCATCCGAATTTCACGACGTGCTCTACGGCTCTTACGGGCTCGACCAGTGCCTCGAGCTCGTCGAGCGCGCGATGCAGGACGATCGCGGCCAGCCCGGGCTTTCACCGGAGTGGCTGGTTGGCGAAGGCATCGCGCTGACCATGATCGACACGGTGCCGCCTGCAGGCCATTTCGCCGATGCGACGATTGCGCTCAACGACGACGGCGGTTTCGATCTCACCGTCGGCACCGCCGAGTTCGGCAACGGCACCAGCACCGTGCACCGGCAGATCGCCGCAACGACGCTGGCGACCACCGTCGACAAGATCCGCCTGCGCCAGTCCGACACCGCCCATGGCGGCCACGATACCGGCGCCTATGGCAGCGCGGGCACCTTCGTTGCCGGCAAAGCGACGCACGCTGCGGCCCTGCAGCTTGCAGCCGGGCTGAAGGCAGCGGCCGCGGCCGCCTGGCTCTGCGACGCAGAGAGCTGCGCCCTTGCAGGTGACGGCGTCGTCAACGGCGCGCGACGTATCTCCTTTGTCGATCTGGCAACGCTCGGGCGTGGAAGCCCGTTCGCCGCAAACGGCCATTCCGGCGGAACGCCGCGCTCGGTCGGCTTCAACGTCCATGGCTTTCGCGTCGCCGTGAACAAGGGGACCGGCGAGCTCAGGATTCTCAAAAGCGTGCAGGCGGCGGACGCCGGCGTCGTCGCCAATCCCATGCAGTGCCGCGGTCAGGTCGAAGGCGGTGTCGCCCAGGCCCTTGGCGCTGCGCTCTACGAGGAGATGGTGATCGACACCGACGGCCGCGTCAGCAATCCCAGATTCCGCGACTATCACCTGCCCTCGTTCGCCGACGTTCCGCGCACGGACGTCTTCTTCGCCGAGACCTCCGACACGATCGGGCCGCTAGGAGCGAAATCGATGAGCGAGAGCCCGTACAATCCGGTCGCCGCCGCGCTCGGCAACGCCGTTGCCGATGCCACCGGAATCCGCTTCACCGCGCCCCCCTTCAAGCCGGACCGGCTGTTTCCGGCGCTGCTCGAAAAATTTGGATCCGCCTAACTGCCGCGATAGGTCGAGTAGCTCCAGGGCGTGACCAGCAGCGGCACGTGATAGTGGCCTTCCGGCTCGCTGATCGCAAAGTGCAACGGAATCTCATCGAGGAACGGCGGGTCCGACATCGCCACGCCGCGTTCGGCGTAGTATTTTCCCACGCTGAATTTGAGCTCGTAGCGGCCGATCGGCAGCGGACGGCCGCCGATCAGCGGCTGGTCGGTGCGGCCATCTGCATTGGTGACCGCGCGCGCGATCACCCGGCTCTCGCCGAGGTGAGCGAGTTCGACCAGTTCGACCGCAATGCCAGGCGCGGGCTTGCCGATGTGGTTGTCCAGCACATGGGTGGAGAGCCGGCCATGCACTTTCAACCTGTCATCGGCAGCGACGAGCTGGTCAAGCCGCAGCGCCGAGATACGGCCGATCTCCTCGGTCGCACGGCGCGTCTCGGTCTTTGCGATATTGCGCACCCGCGTCTCGAAGTCGCGCAGGATGGAATCCCTGGTGTGGCGGCGTACGCAGACGATATAGGGGAAGCCGAACTTGTCGCGGTAGGCGGTATTGATGCGTTCGAACGCCACGTATTCGGCATCCGACAACCGGTCGAGGCCGGCGCTGTTCTGCTCGCCCGTGGACTCCGCCGTGAGCCCCGCGGCGCGCTGGGTCTTGTTGGCGAGGTCGGGATGCGCTCGGATCAGTGCCAGCTGCACATCCGGATCGGCCCCCTGGATCGCCGCCATCAAGGCGGCGTGCAACTGGTTGATGCCGGCGAACGGCCGCTGTTCGGCAAGCTTCTCGGCAATCCACGGCGAGTACTCGACGACGTTGGAAAGCGCCGCTACGAAATCGGCCCTGTCGGCGGCGTTGAGTGCGGCGAGCGATATCTGCGCCATCGCCCCTCACCCGATCTCGAAGGCGTCGGCGGCAAGGTGCGCGTGCTTGTCGTGCCAGTGCTGCGCGATCTGCAGCCGCGTCGGCACCCAGACGCGCTCGTGCTTGCCGATATGATCGAGGAAGCGGATCAGCCCCGCGGCGCGGCCGGGCCGGCCGGCAAGGCGGCAGTGCAGCCCGACCGACATCATTTTCGGCGCGGTCTCGCCTTCGGCATAGAGCACGTCGAATGCATCCCTCAGATAAATGAAGAACTGCTCGCCCTCCGCAAAGCCCTGCGGATTGATGAAGCGCATGTCGTTGGCATCGAGCGTGTAGGGAATGATGAGCTGCTTGCCGGCCGCACCCCTGACCCAATAAGGCAGATCGTCGGCGTAGGAGTCGCAGAGATAGAGGAAGCCGCCTTCCTCCATCAGCAGACGGTTGGTGTTGATCGAGGAGCGCCCGGTGTACCAGCCGAGCGGCCGCGATCCAGTCGCTTCGGTGTGGACACGGATCGCTTGCGCAATCTCGGCGCGCTCCTGCGCCTCCGTCATGTCCTTGTGCTCGATCCATTTCAGGCTGTGGCTCGCAATGTCCCAGCCGGACTCCTTCATCGCCGCCACGATTTCCGGATTGCGCTTCAGGGCGGTGGCGACGCCGAACACGGTGGTCGGCCAGTTGCGTTCGCTGAACATCCGCCACAGCCGCCAGAAGCCGGCGCGCGAGCCATATTCGAACATCGATTCGATATTGGCATGACGTTGGCCCGGCCAGGGCTGCGCGCCGAGCACGTCCGACAGGAACGCTTCGGAGGCGCGGTCGCCATGCAGAATATTGTTCTCGCCGCCCTCCTCGAAATTGACGACGAACTGCACCGCGACCCGCGCATCGCCGGGCCATTGCGGATGCGGCGGGTTGCGGCCGTAGCCGCGAAGATCGCGCGGGTAGCGGGTCTCGGTCACTCAGACTTCCTCGAAGCGGATCGGAAGGGCCCCCTTCCACAGCACGCTCTTGCCCAGCGTCGCCAGATTCTCCAGGCCCGAGGTCAGCGTGATGAAGTGGTTGCCGGCGAGCTGCCCCATCTTGCTCGCGAAGTGCACGCCGCCATAGGCGAGCAGGATCTCGGTCTCGCTGATGCCGCCGGGATAGAGGATGATCTGGCCCGGCGCGGGATAACTCGTATGGTTCTCGTAGCCGACGCCGAAATCGAGATCGCCGAGCGGCATCCACACGCCCTCGCCGCTCCAGCGCACATGGATGATGTGGCTCTCGAACGGCAGCGCCTTCCGGAACGCGGCCACGGTCTTGGGCGCCAGTTGCTCCTCGAAGCGGGCGTCGAAGGTGAAATCGCCGGCACGGATAACGAGTTTGCTCATCTCATCTCTCTGGATCGGGGGGCGACCCCATGGGGAACTTCAAGCAAGGACCATTCCAGCGGGCTTCGCGCAAGTGCCGCGGCCCGTCACCTGCGATCGTAGGACCAGCCGAAAATGCCGCTCCGCCGCACTTCCGGCTCAGGCTCCGCGGCCGGCGGCGGCGCCTCCTTCAGTTCCGCCTGCGGCGGTGGCGCAGGCGGCGCCGGCAGGTTCTCGCATTTCATGGAGTAGACCAGCTTGCCGTCCGCGGTCCGCCCGATCGGCGCGCAGGGATCGGCACGCGCGGCAGAGGTTTTTGGACCGGGTTTGACCTGTGCCGCGGCCGGCGAAGCGATCAGGAGAAGGATCAGCAGATATTTCGACATCGTTGTCGCCCAAACCTCGATTGGTCCCATTCAACCGGATTGCACCGGTCAAGTCCACCGAACCCAAGGGGCGATTGCCGAATATTTAGCCGAGACCAAAAAATTTGCTCGCCCCATCGTGAAGCCGCCGCCGCTGATATCGGCGGGACGCATCGCCATGTCAGCCGCGACGACGACACACGAGACATTCCTCTCGCGGCCGAAGCGTCGTCACGGAGAAACAACGATGCAAAGGACTTTTGCCATTCTCGGTACTGCGCTGATTGCCGCCGTCACGATCCAGACCGCCGCGGCGAGTGATCGCCACCACGCCCGCAAGGCGCAGCCCGTCCCGATCACGCAGTCGGTGCGCGACTCCAATGCTGCCATGTGGTCGCCGCAACCGAGCGAGCCGGACTGGTCGCGTTACGCCAATGGCGCGCTGTCGGCGCCGGCGGGACGGTGATAGATGGTTCGCCGGACCGTCGCCTGCCTCGTCGCCGCCCCTCCACAAACAGGCCAGTAGCCGGGGCAGCCTCTAAGCGCGGTAACTCCAGTATCTCTTGAGCGCCTCGCCGACGCTCTGGAGGTCGAAGCGCTGGTCCGGGGCGAGCTGCTGCTTGATCAGGTTGAACATGTCGTTGAGAATCGAGCGTTTGCTGCCGAAGTAGGAGTGGTGCAGCCCGACCAGGCTGGTGTCCACCAGCGTTGCGTCGATGGTGTCGACGCCATCGACGATCAGAAGCGCCTCGCCGGCCTCGCCCGCCCTGGGATAGCCGTGCACGAACTTCGAGGCCCTGAGCGCGACATCGCGTGACGAGGCGTAGAGCGTGCAGCGCCGGGCGCAGCCTTTGAATGCCGCGGCGAGCTGAATGAAGCGGTCGCGGTCGATATCGGGCGCGGCAAAGATCACCTGGCCGAGCGTTGCGGCGCCGGCCGGCAACTGCCAGGACTTGATCCGCTCGAGCGTGTTGACGAGTGCGCGATTGCCCATGCTGTGGGCGATGACGTGGACCTCGCGCGCGCCGATTTCGGTCAGCGCAAGCTTGAGAAACGCCTCGAAATGCTCGCGAGACCATTCGACCGTGCCTTCATCGACGGTGTACTGCTTCGCGTCCGCCGCCGATGCCCAGCTATACATCAGAGTCCTGCCGGAGAATTTCAGGTCGACCGAGATCTGCGCCGCTCGTCGCGCCGCATTCTCGAACGAGACATTGTAGCCATGGATGAAGATGAGCGCGTCGCGTTCGTCGGCGGCGGCAAGCGAGTCCTTCAGGGTGGTCGTAAACACGTCCCGGTCGAGCGCCTCGACCCCGGTCAGGATCACGTGCTTCTCGGGATCTTCGCTGAATTCGAGCCGCCACCAGCGTGGGCTGGTCAACTCGCCGAGTTCGCGGCCGCGCGTCGGCACGCTCACCCGGGCGATCCCGAATGCCAGCGCGCCGCGGAGGCCGCGAAAATAGCCCGACGGCGTATCGTCGCCCCGGGCGCGATCGGTACCGTAGAAGACGGGAACCTTGAGGACCCCCGTGTTGTCCTCCTCGTCGGACAGCAAGACCGTCCCATCCAACGGTCGCACGCGGCCGCGCCGCCGAACCATTCCTGCCGATTCTCGGGCCGCGGCCTCGTCCTCGGCCTGCCGACGGAGATCGGCGACGGCCCGCCGGACGAGGTCGGCGGCCTGCGGTGTCTCGGTGAGCAGCTGCGCGACCAGCGCCTCAAGCGCATCGCGAAGTTCAGCAGAGACGTCGCTCTCGCCGACGCGCGCGGACAACGCCAGTAATTGGTCACGGTAAGCCGGCCATTTGTCGCCGAGCAGCTTCTCCAGCTCGGGCCCAAGGTCGAGCAGGGCAAACAGCAGGCGGAGCGCGTAGGGCATCGCAGACCTCTCGAAAGCGGCGAGTAACCGCCGGCCGCGTACAGCCTAGAGGTTGCGAGCCATCTTGCAAGTCCATCGTGCGTGCAGAAGCTCGGCTCGCCCGATGTCATGTCCCTTAGGACAATGCCCCGAGCACGCCGCGCGTCGCCTTGTCGATCTCCTCGACATAGCGGCGGCGGGCGAAGGATTCCGTCAGGAAGCCGACCACCTTGCGGCTGTCGGTGGAATCGACCACCGCCAGCATCTCGGCCTCCGCCTCGTCGAACACCGCCATCGCCGATTTCACGTTCATTTCCGGGATCAGCACGATCTCGGTGAGACGGGCGAGCTCGATGATTTGGATGTCGTCGGCGATGGTGTCGAGATCACCGGAGAACAGATCGGGCAGGAGAACGAGACCGACATATTCGTCCGCATTGTTGACGATGACGATTCCGGGCCGTGACCCCAGCGCGAATTCGCCGCGGACGGCGGCGATCGTCGTGGTCGACGGCACCTTGCCGACGTCGGACCGCATCAAGCGCTCGACCGTGAGGTTGCGCAGCCAGCCGACATCGTTGGCGCTGCGGATGGTCTCGCCGCGCAGATGCAGGCGCCAGGTCGAGAAAGAATGTCCGAACATGAAGCGGACGCAGATCGAGGTGACGATGCAGCCGGCGAGCACCACGGCGGTGACGTCGACGTTGCGGGTCATCTCGAGCACGAGGAACGACATCGTCAGGGGACCACCGACGATCGCGACGCCGAGCGTCGCCATGCCGGTGAGCATCGCGACCAGCGGATCGATGGCGAAATTCGGGCTGATCAGCAACAGCACCGCCGCGAAGAACTTCCCGATCAGGCTGCCGACGAACAGCGAGGCGAAGAACAGGCCGCCGCGGAAGCCCGAGGCAAGCGAGATCAGGCACGCCGTCACCTTCAAGGCGATGATCAGCGCGATCAGGCCGATGGTCATGTCGTGGAACAGATCGAGCACCATGGCGCCGTGGCCGGCCGCGAGCACCTGCGGCGTGACGATCGCAAAGCCGCCGACGATGATGCCGCCGATCACCGGGCGGAGCCACACCGGCAGCCACGCGAACAGGCGTTCGAACGTCGAGGACGAGCGCATCACGGCGATGCCGACGCCGCTGGTCGCGAGCGCAAGCCCGATCAAGGCCAGGTATTGCTCGACACCAACCGCGCTGACCTTGGGTATTTCGAGCGAGTACGGCGCGCCGCCGAGCCATTGCGCGGTCAGGGCGCCCGCCAGGGAGGCCGCGAGGATCGGCGCCGCGCTGCCGACCGAATAGACGCCGACGATCAGCTCGCAGGCGTAGAAGGCACCGGTGATCGGCGCGCCGAAAGCTGCCGCGATCGCCGCCGCGGCGCCGCAGCCGACGATCAGGCGGAGGTCGTTGCGGCGGAGATTGAAGAACTTGCCGAGCAGCGAGGCGATGCCCGAGCCGATCTGGGTATAGCCGGCCTCGAGGCCGACCGAGGCGCCGCAACCGTTGGAGATCAGCGTCTGGCTCGACACGACCACGCTGTCGCGCATCGACAGATTGCCGCCGCGCAGCGCGTTGGCCTCGATCGGGTCGACCGCGCTCGAGATTTTCATCCGCCGCCGCGACCATTCCATGATGCCGAGCGCCAACCCGCCGAGCGCCGGCGCGAGAAGCGCGGCCCAAGGGCTGACGCGCGCATTGGCGGACAGGCGAACGTCCACGGGAATGCCAAAGATCACGACATGGGCGATCTGCGCGATCTCCGCCATCAGGGTCACGATCGCGCCGGCCAGCGTGCCGATCACGAGCGCGAGCGGGATCAGGTAGAATTCGTTGCTGCGCAACAACGCACGCAGCCGGACCATGGTGCGGTTCGTCCCCTTGCGATCGACGAAATATCTGATCCGCGCGAACACCAGCCGCCCTACCCGTCCGACATGCCGTAGCCGGCCATGCGCTGCCGGACCCGCTCGATCTCGTCGCTCGAGAGCAGCGGCGGCTTTCCGATCTGCAGGCAGCCGTGATACTGCCGCGCCAGCGTCTCGACCTCGACGGCCAGCCACATCGCCTTGTCGAGGCTCCTGCCGACCGCGATCATGCCGTGATGGTCGAGCAGGCAGGCGAGCCGCCCTTCCAGCGCGCGCACCGCGTGGTCGGACAGCTCCGCCGTGCCGAACGTCGCATAGGGCGCACAGCGGATGCTGTCGCCGCCGGCCGCCGCGATCATATAGTGCACGGGCGGTATATCCATGCCCATGATCGCCAGGATGGTGCAATAGGTCGGGTGAGCGTGCACGACGGCGTTGACGTCGTCGCGCGACTTCAGGATGTCGCGGTGGAAGCGCCACTCGCTCGACGGCTTCTGGCTGGTGGCATGCGAGCCGTCCATCGCCATGTACACGATCTGGTCGGGCGTCATGGCGTCATACGGCACGCTTGTCGGCGTGACCAGGAGCCCGTCCTCATGCCGCAGGCTGATATTGCCCGAGGTGCCCTGGTTGATGCCGAGGGCATTCATGCGGCGGCAGGCGTCGATGATGGCCTGTCTCTTGTCGCGTTCGTCCGCTGTCATCGACATCCCGATTCCCTGGCGATGGGCGCTTGTTGAGAATGGGAAGTACGTTAAGCAAAATGGCAGCGCAAGCGAAAGCGGCCCGGATCGCGCGCAGCCTTGCCGGTGGTCCGGCCGAGCCACGAAATCCGGCGGAAAATCAACAAATTAACGAATCATCGCCGCTCCTGCAGGCTGGCTCGGATGGCTGCGATCCCGCAGATCATGAACTGCGCCAAACAGACCGGGCGGGCACGGGCCAGCTTGCGATCCACGCGATCAGCATCAGGCCCGACGCTGTGCTCAGCCCGCGCGACACGATGGCCCGCGGCAGTCCGCTTGCAACATCGGAACCTTTGGCCCCGCCGAGGTTTGATCGCGCGAGGATAGAGGAAAGAGCTGCTTTCCCGTTCACCTCGCGAGGAGGACTTATGGCCAAACGAACCAAGAAACGCACGACCAGGAAATCGCCGGCACGGAGCACGCGGTCACGCCAGGCGCAGAAGACGCTGAATGATCTCTTTGTGGAAACGCTGAAGGACATCTATTTCGCCGAGAACAAGATCATCAAGACCCTGCCCAAGATGGCGAAGGCCGCACAATCGAAGGACCTGGCGGCTGCCTTCAACAAGCATCTGCGCGAGACCCAGGGCCAGGTCAAACGGCTGGACCAGATCTTCGGAATGCTGGGCAAGCCCGCGCGCGGCAAGCCCTGCGAGGCCATCAACGGGATTGCGGATGAGGGCGCCGAGATCATGAAGGAGTTCAAGGGCGCGCCCGCGCTCGATGCGGGACTGCTCGCCGCCGCCCAGGCGGTCGAGCACTACGAGATCTCCCGCTATGGCACGCTGCGCACCTGGGCCGAGGAACTCGGCATGCCGGAGGCTGCAAGGCTGCTGCAGGCGACCCTCGACGAAGAAGAGGCGACCGACCACGCGCTGACCGAGCTCGCGATCTCCGTCATCAATCTCGAGGCGGAGCAGCGTCAAGCGGCCTGAACCACGGTCCGACCATCAGGGGACGCCGCGGCCGCGAGCTGCGGCGTTTGCCGCTTGCGCATCGGACGTCGGCGCATGGCCGGTCAGCGCCACCGGACTGGATTTCCTTGCAACCGGCCCCATATGCAGGCTTTCCCACCGCCGAGCGCCTGCATCATGTATCCCAAAAATCCCTTCGACTGGATGCTGTCCGAAGCCCTGGACCAGCTGACCCGCGCCGAGCGGATGCGGCAGCAGTTCGGCCGCCAGGAGGCCTGCTGGGAGCCGCCGATCGACGTGCTCGAGACCGAGCATGAGCTCCTGATCCTGGTGGCGCTTCCAGGGGTCAATCCGGACAATGTCGAGACGGTGATCCAGGACGGCGCGCTCGTCATTTCCGGCCAGCGCACGCTGCCGCCGGAGCTCCGCAACGCCCGCATCCACCGGCTCGAGCTGCCGCAGGGGCGTTTTGAGCGCCGCATCGCGCTGCCCCTCGGCCGCTATGCCATCAGCCGCTTCGTGATGGACGGCTGCGTCGCATTGCGCCTCGCCAAATCCTGAGGTCGGTCATGGCCAACGAAGAACAGATGAATAACACGCAGAACAATTCCCAGAGCAATTCCGACGTGACGATCCCCGAGGACGCGCTGATCATCATACCCGTGCGCGAGATGGTGCTGTTCCCCGGCGCCATCGCGCCGATCGCGATCGGCCGCGCGAAGTCCATCGCCGCCGCCCAGCAGGCGCTGCGCGAGCAGCGGCCGGTCGGCATCGTCCTGCAGCGCAGCCCGGAGACCGAGGATCCCGGGGCGGACGACCTCTACCGGGTCGCCACCATCGCCAACATCGTGCGCTACATCACCGCGCCCGACGGGACCCATCACATCGTCTGCCAGGGCGTGCAGCGTGCCCGCATCCTCGACTTCCTGCCCGGCACGCCGGTCCTGGCCGCGCGCTTCCAGCAGATCCCGGAGCCGGCCACGAGCTCGCCGGAGATCGAGGCGCGCGCCCTGAATCTGCAGCGCCAGGCCATCGAGGCGATCGAGCTGCTGCCGCAGGCGCCGCCCGAGCTGGTCGCCATGTTCCAGGGCACCACCGCGCCCGGCGCGCTGGCGGATCTGGCCACCTCGTTCATGGACATCAAGCCGCAGGACAAGCAGGAGGTGCTGGAGACCATCGACCTCGCCCTGCGCGTCGAGAAGGTGTCGAAGCACCTGGCCGAACGGCTGGAGGTGCTGCGCATCTCGAACGAGATCGGCCAGAAGACCCGCGCCAGCTTCGACGAGCGGCAGCGCGAGGCGATCCTGCGCGAGCAGATGGCAACCATCCAGCGCCAGCTCGGCGAAGGCGACGGCAAGGCGGCCGAGGTCGCCGAGCTGACCGCTGCGATCGCCAAGGCCAAGATGCCGCCGGAGGCGGACGCGCACGCCAAGAAGGAACTGCGCCGCTACGAGCGCATGCCGGAGGCCGCCGGCGAGGCCGGCATGGTCCGCACCTATCTCGACTGGCTGATCGAGCTGCCCTGGGCGCTGCCCGAGGAGAAGCCGATCGACATCAAGGAGGCGCGGCGCATCCTGGATGCCGATCATTTCGGCCTGGAGAAGATCAAGAGCCGGATCATCGAATATCTGGCGGTGCGCAAGCTCGCCCCGCAGGGCAAGGCGCCGATCCTGTGCTTCGTCGGCCCGCCCGGCGTCGGCAAGACCTCGCTCGGCCAGTCCATCGCGCGTGCGATGGACCGTCCCTTCGTGCGTGTCAGTCTCGGCGGCGTGCATGACGAGGCCGAGATCCGCGGCCACCGGCGCACCTATATCGGCGCGCTGCCCGGCAACATCATCCAGGGCATCAAGAAGGCGGGCGCGAGGAACTGCGTCATGATGCTGGACGAGATCGACAAGATGGGCCGCGGCGTGCAGGGCGACCCTTCCGCCGCCATGCTGGAGGTGCTCGACCCCGAGCAGAACGGGACATTCCGGGACAACTACCTCGGCGTGCCGTTCGACCTGTCGCGCGTGGTGTTCATCGCGACCGCCAACATGCTCGACCAGATCCCGGGGCCGCTGCTGGACCGCATGGAGCTGATCAGCCTCGCCGGCTACACCGAGGACGAGAAGCTCGAGATCGCGCGGCGCTATCTGGTGCGGCGACAGCTCGAGGCCAATGGCCTCAAGGCCGAGCAGGCCGAGATCGAGCCGGAGGCACTGAAGCTGATCGTCAAGGGCTACACCCGGGAGGCCGGCGTGCGTAACCTCGAGCGCGAGATCGGCAAGGTGTTCCGCCATGCCGCGGTGCAGGTCGCCGAGGGCACGGCCGCGAAAGTCGTGGTGAGCCCGAAGGACATCGCCACCGTGCTCGGCCAGCCGCGCTTCGAGGGCGAGATCGCGCAGCGCACCAGCGTTCCCGGCGTCGCCACCGGCCTTGCCTGGACACCGGTCGGCGGCGACATCCTGTTCATCGAGGCCTCGCGGGTGCCCGGCAAGGGCGGGATGATCCTGACCGGTCAGCTCGGCGATGTCATGCGCGAGAGCGTGCAGGCGGCGATGACGCTGGTGAAGAGCCGGGCCGTCCAGCTCGGGATCGATCCGCAGCTGTTCGAGCGGAGCGACATCCACGTTCACGTTCCGGCGGGGGCGA
This sequence comes from Bradyrhizobium diazoefficiens, assembly GCF_018131015.1. Taxonomy (GTDB): domain Bacteria; phylum Pseudomonadota; class Alphaproteobacteria; order Rhizobiales; family Xanthobacteraceae; genus Bradyrhizobium; species Bradyrhizobium diazoefficiens_B. The sequence continues at coordinate 272,266 of NZ_JAFCJJ010000003.1, read as the reverse complement.
CCCCGAAGGACGGACCGAGCGCGGGCGTTGCCATGTTCACGGCGCTGACGTCGCTGCTCACCAACCGCACGGTGCGCAGCGACACCGCGATGACCGGCGAGATCTCCCTGCGCGGCCTGGTGCTCCCCGTCGGCGGCATCAAGGAGAAGGTGGTGGCCGCGGCCGCCGCTGGGCTAAAGCGGGTGATGCTGCCGGCGCGCAACAAGCGGGATTACGACGACATCCCGAAGAGCGCGCGGGACAACCTCGAATTCATCTGGCTGGAGCGCGTCGACGAGGCCATCGCGGCGGCGCTCGAGCCGGCTGAGGCCAAGGTCGAGGCGGCGGAGTGATGCGATGAACGGATTGCTGGAGAAAGCGAAGACATCGCGCAAGGCGCAGCGCCTGCGGCAATGGCTCGATCGCGCGATCGACCGGGTTCGCGATGCGGTGGCGGCGCCGGGGCCACGGCTTCAGCCGGTGCCGGTTCGGGTCAAGCGCCGCAAGGGCTGAGCCCCTCCGACTCACCCCTCGCGGTCGCCGAATACAAAAGGCCCCCTCTCATCGAGGGGGCCTTTGCGTCATCAGGCCACGGCGTCCTTGGCGGCCTTGACCGGGCGGGCGCGAACGATCTTCCGGGCCGGCTTGGCCTTGAACATCATCTCTTCACCCGTGAACGGGTTGGTGCCCTTGCGCGCCTTGGTCGCGGGCTTCTTGATCACCACGAACTTGGCGAAGCCCGGCACCAGGAACAGGCCGTTCTTCTTGAGCTCCTTGTGGCCGACGTCGGTCAGCGTCTCCATGACGCTCTTGACGTCGCGCTTGGAAAGCTCGGTGGCGGTCGCAATCTTTTCGATCAACTGCGATTTGGACATTTGGGCTGGCATCGTGTCTCCTCTGATTCGTTGCCGGTTGCATATTAGACCAACCGTTGAAGGCCTATAGCCTTCTGCACAGTTTTGTCGCGGTTTTACGGGCTTTTTTGGCCCCCTGTGGCAAAAAACCCTGCTTTTTAGCGGCTTCCGGAGCGGACGGCGCCTCGGGCAGCGGTTTTTGCCTTGTTTCAAAGGCCCGCAAGCCACCTTGCTAAAGCTGATTCCATGCTTTCGACAAGCGCGCTGAGTCGCCCTCGGCGCGAACCGGGCCGGCCTCGCCGACCTAAAATGTGAAGAACAACCCCATGCACCGATGAAATGGGATCGCGGGAGCACGCCCGGTGACGCGCGCGAAGCGGTTGATCCGAAGGGCAAAACGCGAGCGGCGGCGCAATTTTCGCGCGGGCCCGCGAAACTCGCCGGCGAGACGTGTTTCGCTTTTTACGAATTCCCCTTGACGCGTCGGGCAAAACACTGGTACTGTGTCATGCTGATCTTTTTGAAAGCAGCACCGGCCAGTGGGGGCCCGCAACGCGCGGCCCTCTGCATTCCCTAAATCCAATGGACGAGCGACCTTCGTTCGATCCTCACCGACGCTCACTTCTCAACGCAACTCGATCACGCCCCCGCCGCGTTCTTCGCGATCACGTTGCGATAGAAGCTGGCGCTGAGTTTCGCCGTCCGGACCTGGGTGTCGAAATTGACGTGGTAGAGTCCAAAACGCTTGTTGAGGCCGAACACCCATTCAAAATTGTCCATCAGGCTCCAGAGGAAATAGCCGCGCACCGGCACGCCCTCGACGGTGGCGCGCTGGAGCTGGGCTAAATAATTCCTCAGGTACATGATGCGGTCGGTGTCGTAGATCTTGCCGTCGGGCGTGACCACATCGTCGCCGGAGGTGCCGTTCTCGCTGATGTAGATCGCATCCGTCTTCCAGATCTTTGCGGCCAGCTTCGGCACCCAGTACATCGTCTCCGGGCCGACGCGCAGCCAGTCCGAGCTCATGTGCGGGAATGATTTCGGGATCGGCAGCGGCATGAAGCCCGCCCCCTTGTCGGAGGCCACCACGTAGTTCTGCGGCGCGTAGATGTTGAGGCCGAGGAAGTCGACCGGCGAGGAGATGATCTTGAGCTCCGCATCGGTGAATTTCGGCGCGTTGGCGCCGGCGAATTTCAGGAACGCGTCGGTGTAGCGGCCGGTCATGATGACGTTGAGATAGCCGGCATTCATCTCGCGCAGCGCGATCTCGGCGGCGCGGACGTTCTCCGGCGTGTCGAAGGCGGGCGCGCAGGCATCGATGTTCTCGGCCGGGCCCACTTTGGTGCCGCGGCGGCCATGGGCGCGCACCGCCTGCACCGCAAGGCCATGCGCCAGCGCGGTGTTGTGCCTGACCTGGTTGACATCCCCTTGCGGCAACGTCAGGCCCGGCGCGTCGATGCCGAGGCCGTAGCCGAAAAACGCGAAACGGCCGCTCTCGTTGAGCGTGAACACGTTCCTGACGCGGTCGGTCAGGCGCGCGGCGACATAGGCGGCGTAGTCGCCAAAGATCCTGCAGGTCTCGGTCGAGCGCCAGCCCCCAAAACGGTCCTGCAGCGATTGCGGCAGGTCCCAGTGATAGAGCGTCAGCCACGGCTCGATGCCGTTCTTCAAGAGCTCGTCGACCAGGCGGTTGTAGAAGTCGAGCCCCTTCGGGTTCGGCTTGCCGTCGCCGTCCGGAAACACCCGCGGCCAGGCCACCGAGAAGCGATAGGCCTTGCAGCCGAGCTCCTTGATGAGCGCGATGTCCTCCTTGTAGCGGTGGTAATGCTCGTTGGCGCGGTCGCCGGTGCTGCCGTCCTCGATCTTGCCGGGGACGCGCACGAACCTGTCCCAGATCGAGGCCCCTCGCCCGTCCTCGTCGACCGCGCCCTCGACCTGATAGGACGAGGTCGCCGTGCCCCAGACGAAGCCCGCGGGAAAGCCGCCGCGCTGCGCCGGGGCCGACCTCGCGTCCACGGTCTCCAGCGGAGTTGCGATTCCGGCTGCCGACAATCCCGCGATTTGCGCGAACTGGCGGCGCGAGACCTTGTCCGACATGTGATGCTGCTCCGGGAGGTGATGCTGTTGCCGCCGCACAATGGCGGCTGGCGCAGGATTTGGGAAGTTGGCGCGCGATCGAATATCAGCTCGAATGATGAAGCACAGCGCCAGCCAGGTTCCTCATCGCACGCGAGTGCTGCGACAACGCGCAGCTTGCCATCACATGTCTATCGGCCTAAAGTTGGAAACGACCAGCGCGCTCAACCAGAACGAAAAACGAAGAAGAACGGATACGCGTCTCGAAAGGGATTTTCCCCATCGAGAAGGATGACATGCCGCCGGTAAAATCGACGCTTTGGCCATTCGCAGCCGGAAGCGAAGAGCCCTCCAGAACGGAGACCATCGAGACTGCAGGCGGAGCTTGCAACTGGCGTTGCACGACTGAATGTCAGGAGGTCTTGTGGGAAGGGCTTGGACGACTCAAGACGACGCACGATTTCTCGCCCGATCGGAGCGTTTCGAAAGCATCGAAGAGCTGAAGAATCCCATCAGCAACTCCGAGGTTGACATCGTTCAACTCGGCCGGGGGCGGATATCCGGCGAAATCATGCGCGGGCAGATCGATGACATCGCATTCAGCCGCGGTCACTTCTCCCTCCCCCTGCGTGCGACCGGCGTGTTCAGCCGCGACAAGCTCGTCATCGCTACGCTCCTGAGCTGTTCCGGAGCTTCGCGGAATCTGGCGGAGCCTGTCTCTCCCGGAGACGTCCTGATCCACCCCGCTGGCAGCGAGCATGACAGGCTTTACGAAGGCCCTGCGGCGTTCGCAGGCGTGATGTGCGATCCTGCCGAGCTTCCGGCTCTTTTCGCGCCCGGCCAGCAGCCGTCCGATCTCGCGTTCTGGGCGACGCGCAGGCACTTTCGTCGCAAAGGCTCTCCGACGTCGCCGGTTGTGGCATTGCTGTCCCTGCTCGCCGGCAGGTTGCAGCACGGACAGAGCTGGTCCGAGGGCGCCGCTGCGTACTGGAAGCGAGCGGTGCTGGAAGCCTTCCTGGATCCTGCTGCTGTCGAGCCGATAGCCGACAGCGAGAGCGTCGTCCCGTCCTCTGTCAGGATCGTCAGGGAGGTCGAACGATATCTGGAGGCGAACGGCGGCCGGGCGATCCACGTCACCGAGTTCTGCGAGAAAATAAAGGTAAGACGCAGGACCCTCTATCGCGCGTTCGATGAGGTTGTGGGAACCGGACCGATCGATTTTCTGCGGGCAAAGCGGCTGTCGATGGTCCACCTTCGATTGCGGCAGGCGAGTTCCGCGGAAACGGGCGTGGCCGACATCGCGACCGAATTCGGCTTTCTGGAGCTCGGCCGCTTTGCCCAGCAATATCGCGCCCTTTTCGGCGAACACCCGCGCGAGACGCTTCGCCGAAACAAGGCACGGCCGGCGTCAGGATCCCGGCCAGCGCCCGGGGAAAGAAATCCCGCGCGCCCGAACGATTTGGCACGAATCGCATAACGCCACGCCTCTCTCCAAGTCTAACCTGCAGCAGCGCTCTTCGAGCGAATAGGCCAAAACGCTTTGCAGCCCAGGAGGGCGCTCCCGGAGGGAATTGGAAGCATGCCTGTCCCGATCGACATCCGCGTTTCGCGTTCGCTTTCGATACCCCTCATTGATCCTTTGCCTTCCGCTCAGCCGGCCGCTCCGATCTCGTCAGCCGCAAGCACCCGGCCGCACGGAATTCCATAGAAGCGTAGCAGGTGGGAGAGACCATCATGCTGCGGCCAAACATCGATTCCACCCGGCAAGCCGACGCCTCGACGGACGACATGGTCTGGATTCCCGGCGGCACGTTCCGCATGGGCTCCGATCGTCATTATCCTGAGGAAGCTCCGAGCCATCGCGTGACAGTCGATGGCTTCTGGATCGACCTCACTCCCGTGACCAATCGCCAGTTCAAGGCCTTCGTCAACGCGACCGGGCATGTCACCACGGCGCAGATCGTGCCGGACCCGAAGGATTATCCCGGCGCCCGTCCGGAGATGATCTACGCAGGATCGCTGGTCTTCACGCCACCTTCACGAGTGGCTGGTCTGCGCGACTGGAGCCAGTGGTGGACGTTCATGAGGGGCGCGACCTGGCGTCGGCCCTACGGACCCGGGAGCAACATCAAGGATCTCGACGAGCACCCGGTGGTGCACGTGTCCTACGGCGACGCGCTGGCCTATGCGGCATGGGCCGGCAAGGACTTGCCGACCGAAGCCGAATGGGAATTCGCCGCGCGCGGCGGCCTCGACGGCGAGGAGTTCGCATGGGGAAATACGCTCAACCCGGGCGGACGGCACCTGGCCAACACATGGCAGGGCGACTTTCCGGTCGAGAACCGTTGCGAGGATGGCTTCGCGCGCACCTCGCCGGTGACCGCTTTTCCACCGAACGGCTACGGCGTCCACGACATGATCGGCAACGTCTGGGAATGGACCGCGGACTGGTGGTCGGCCCGGCATGAAGGCGATGCGAACAAGGCATGCTGCATTCCGCAAAATCCGCGCGGCGGCGCCGAGGCCGCGAGTTACGACTCCGCCCAGCCCGACATCAGGATTCCGAGAAAGGTGCTGAAAGGCGGCTCGCATTTGTGCGCCCCGAATTACTGCCGCCGCTACCGGCCCGCGGCCCGGCATGCCGAACCCATCGATACCTCGACCAGTCACGTCGGCTTCAGATGCGTCCTTCGAAACGGGAGTGAACGATGAGCAAGAAGAACCAATCCTCTCCTGACCGCCGCAAGGTCCTGTTGAGCGGAACGGCGCTGGTCGCAGCCGCTGTGACGACCGACGCGTTCGCACAAGCCCAGACCACGGCCCCGCCGTCCGGCTCCCCTGCGCCCTCGGGCCGCAAACCCAACATCCTCGTCATCTTCGGCGATGACATCGGGCAGACCAACGTCTCCGCCTACTCGTTCGGCCTGATGGGCTATCGCACGCCGAACATCGACCGCATCGCGCGCGAAGGCATGATGTTCACCGACTATTACGCCGAGCAGAGCTGCACGGCGGGTCGCTCGACCTTCATCACGGGCCAGTGCACGTTGCGAACCGGGCTCTCCAAGGTCGGTCTTCCCGGCGCGACCGCGGGGCTGCAAGCGCGCGACGTGACGATTGCCCAACTGCTGAAGCCGCTCGGTTACGCCACCGGCCAGTTCGGCAAGAACCATCTCGGTGACCGCAACGAATATCTGCCGACGGTGCACGGGTTCGACGAGTTCTTCGGCAATCTCTATCACCTGAACGCGGAAGAGGATCCGGAGTCGTTCACCTATCCGCAGGATCCCGCGGTCAGGGCCCAGATCGGACCCCGCGGCGTGCTGCGATGCAAGGCAACCGACCGCGACGATCCGACCGAGCAGCCGCGCTTCGGCCGGGTGGGCAAGCAGACCATTGAGGACACCGGTCCGCTCACTAAAAAGCGGATGGAAACGATCGACGATGACACCTCCGCCGCCGCGATCGACTTCATCCAGCGTCAGGCGCGCGCGGGCACGCCGTTCTTCTGCTGGTACAATGCCACGCGCATGCACTTCCGCACCCATGTGCGTGCGGATCATCGCGACAAGCCCGGCCTGACCGCGCGGACCGAATACGCCGACGGCATGATCGAGCATGATGCGATCGTCGGAACGATCCTGAGGGCGGTCGACGATCTCGGTATCGGCAACGACACCATCGTGCTCTACACCACCGACAACGGTCCGCACCAGAACTCCTGGCCCGATGCCGCCACAACGCCCTTCCGCAGCGAAAAGACCACGAACTGGGAGGGGGCCTTCCGGGTCCCCTGCATGATCCGCTGGCCCGGCAGGATCCAGGCGGGGGCGGTCTCCAACGAGATCGTCAGCGGCCAGGACTGGCTGCCGACGCTGCTGGCCGCCGCAGGCGACGCGCAGATCAAGGAGAAGCTGCTGGCCGGGCACGACGCCGGCGGCACGACCTTCAAGGTGCACCTCGATGGCTACAACCAGCTTCCCTATCTGACCGGGCAGCAGGACAAGAGCCCGCGCCGCGAGTTCGTCTATTTCAACGATGATGGCAACATCGTCGCGCTTCGCGTCGAGAACTGGAAGATCGTGTTCGAAGAACAGCGCGCGCCGGGAACGTTGCGCATCTGGGCGGAGCCCTTCACCAAATTGCGAATGCCGAAGTTCTTTGATCTTCGCGCGGACCCTTATGAGCGTGCCGACATCACGTCGAACAGCTACTACGACTGGGTGATGAGCAATCCGGCCCCGGTCCTGTTCGGACCGCCGGTGGTCGCGAAGTTTCTCGCGACGTTCAAGGACTTCCCTCCCAGCCAGCGGCCGTCGAGCTTCAGCATCGATCAGATCGTCGAGAAGATGCAAAAGAGTTTTGTGGCGACGGTGCAATGAGGACGCGACGTTGCAACCGCGATCCCGAGCTACGTCAATCTGTTTTGAGGTGTTAGATGCAATCAGACGAACGAGGCCCGAACCGACGCGACATCCTCCTGGGTGGCACCGCTCTCGCGGCGACCTCGGCCGTGGCGGCGGACGGATCGACCCGGGTCGCTCAGGCGCAGCAGTCGACACGGGCGCCCAATGGCCCGCCGAACATCGTCTACTTCCTGGTCGACAACCTCGGTTACGGCGAGCTCGGCTGCTACGGCGGCGGTATCCTGCGCGGCGCCGACACCCGCCGCATTGACGCTTTCGCCGGCGAGGGCATGAAGCTGCTGAACTTTGCCCCGGAGGCGCAATGCACGCCCTCGCGCTCGGCGCTGATGACGGGACGGTACGCGATCCGCTCCGGCAATCACACGGTGGCGCTGCCCGGCGACGAGGGCGGCCTCGTCGCCTGGGAGCGCACCATGGGCGACGTGCTCTCCACGGCCGGATACGCGACCGCCTGCGTCGGCAAGTGGCATATCGGCGAATCCCGCGGCCGCTGGCCTACGGACCACGGCTTCGACGAGTGGTACGGACCGCCACGCACCTGGGACGAAGCGATGTGGCCGAGCGACCCCTGGTACGACCCCACGCGCGACGGCGTCAGCAACATGCTGGAGGCCAAGAAGGGTGACCGCGAGCCACGGGCGATCAGGCAACTTGACCTCGAGGTCAGGCGCGACGTCGATCGCGAATTCCTGGATCGCGGCAAGGCCTTCATGAAGCGCAGCGCGGCCGCCGGCAAGCCGTTCTTCCTGTACTTCAATCACTCCATGATGCACATGCCGACGGTGCCGCGCCCTGAGTTCAAGGGAAAATCCGGCCAGGGCGAATGGGCCGACTGCCTGCTCGAACTCGACAGCGACTTCGGCGAGATCCTGGACGCGCTGAAGGAGCTCAAGGTGGACGACAACACCATTGTCGTGTTCTCCGGAGACAACGGCCCCGAGGAACTGGAAACCTGGCGCGGCCATCCCGGCTTCTTCGATGGCTCCTATTTCACCGGCATGGAAGGATCCCTGCGCACACCCTGCATGGTGCGCTATCCGGGCCGCGTGCCGCCCGGCAGGCAGAGCAACGAGATCGTCCACATCACCGACATGTTCACGACACTGCTGCAATGGGCCGGCGCGCCCGTTCCGTCGGACCGGGTGATCGATGGCCTCGATCAGCGCCAATTCCTCGAAGGCAAGAGCGAAGCCTCGGCGCGGGACGGCTTTCCCTATTGGATGGCCGACACGCTCTACGGCGTGAAATGGCGCAACTTCAAGATGGTGATGTACCTGCAGCGCAGCAGCCTGGAGCCCTCGCTCAAGCTCGCCAGCCCGCACATCGTGAACCTCACGGTCGATCCCAGGGAGCGCAAGGCGATCGATCTCCCCTACATGCATTCCTGGACCGCGGCGCACTTCGGAAGAATCCTGAAGGACTATGCGGCGAGTGTGACGCGCGAGCCGCTCATTCCCGCGGGCGCGCCGCTCGACCACGTTCCCGTTCGCAAGACCTAGTCAGCGGAATATGGAGGAAACGCAATGAAGCGGCGGAACATCCTTACTGCGACAGCGGGCGTCGGGCTCTTGATGTCGGTATCGATCCCGGCTCTGGCCGACGAAGGCGGACTGAGCTTCTGGCTGCCCGGCACGTTCGGCAGCCTTGCGGCCGCGCCTGCGGTGCCGGGCTGGTCGTGGGCGACGTTCTACGTCCACACCAATGTCGCTGCGGCCGCGGGCGCGCAATTCCCGCGCGGCGGGCGGCTCGACGTCGGCATCAGCGGCCGCGGCGACCTCGTCGGCTTCGGGCCGACATATGTGTTCGCGACGCCGGTGCTCGGCGCCCAGCTCTCCGTCAGCCTGCTCGGCACCGCCGGACGCAACGAGGCCTCGGCGGCGCTCTCCCTCACCGGTCCGCTCGGCAACACCATCGCCCTCAATCGCACCCAGGAGCTGACGTCCTACGGCGACGTGCTGCCGCAGGTCGCGCTCAAATGGAACCAGGGCGTCAACAATTTCATGGTCTATGGCGCGGGCGACATTCCCGTCGGCGACTATGATCCCAACCGTCTCGCCAACCTCGGCATCGGCCATGGCGCCCTCGATCTCGGCGGCGGCTACACCTATTTCGATCCCAAGTCCGGCAACGAGTTTTCCTGGGTCGCCGGCCTGACCTACAATTTCAAGAACACCTCCACCCAGTACCAGAACGGCATGGATTTCCATATCGACTGGGGCGCTTCCCACTTTTTCGATAACAAGTGGCAACTTGGCCTCGTCGGCTACTATCTGCAGCAGGTGACCGACGACTTCGGAGCCCCGCCCGCGCTCGACGGTTTCCGCACGCGCATCGCCGGCATCGGCCCGCAGTTCGGCTACATCTTTCCCATGGGCGACAAGCTGCAGGGCTACGTCAACCTGAAAGGCTACTGGGAATTCGCCGAGCAGAACCGGCCGGCCGGCTGGAACACCTGGTTGACATTTGCAATCTCTCCGGCGGCTCCGGAGCCGCCATCCGCCAAGCCGCCCGTGCGGAAGTGACAGCGAACTCTCCCTGCATGACGTGCGCCCATTGATCCCGCCTGCTGGTTGCGGTTGTATCGGACCGGGTCTGGGGAGTTGGTCATGATTCGAATGAAGCGCCGCGGCGCTGGGCACGGCGCCGCTTCGACCACACTTTTCTTCGTCGCCGCCTTGCTCTTTTCCACGACCAGCGCTCGCGCGCAGCGTCCGCCCGAGCCGGCCGCCACGCTGATCGAGCTTTGGCTCGATGCCAATGATAGGTGCCCCGGCGGAGCCGGCGACTCCGCCAAAACGGATGCGGCATGCGACGAGAGGGACCGGCTCGGAGGCAGATTGCATGGGCTGGACTGGTGCTACGCAAGGCCGGAACAGATCGGCGGCGAGAGGCAATGGCAGCGCTGCACGTCGATCTCTCTCAAACCGGAGCCGGACACAACGCCATCCACCCGCCCGCCGACACCGTCGATCCAGGCCCTTCAAGGCAAATGGTATCTCGACGATCAGAAGGTCTGCACGGGCAGGCCGAACGAGACCGAAGGCCTGCTGACCTTCCGTGGCAAGAGTTTCCTCGGTTATGAGAGCAATTGCAGGATCCAGTCGGCGAAACCGATCGGCCGGTTTCTCGCGCTCCGCATGATGTGCGCCAGCGAGGGCATGCAGGAGCGAGCCTCCGAGAACATCGAGTTTGTGGACGACAGGACGATCCGGCGATCCCTCAAGGATGGGCCCAAGACATACACGTCCGTGCACCGGCGCTGCCCCGACTGACCCGCGAGAGTCGGCTCAGCAGGCTTCGCCAGCCGAGGTCCGGAAATGACCCAGGCTGTGTGAAAACTCAAAAATCAAAACGCGACGAAGAATGATGTTCCTCAGGTAGGCGTCTAAGTTGAATTCGCTTACGTGTTGAGCGGCGAAAGTGGCCTTGGACGAATAACTTGTTCTGCCGCGATTGAGCGGCTTCGCGTTTTCACACAACCAAGACCCGAAGCGGACGCGAAAAGAAATTTGAAAGACAGCGTAAAGGCGTGAGCTAAGGGGACTAAGACCTCTTGTTGAATGGCGGTCCTAGGCGATTACAAAATTCCACTACGCCACCTGCAATAACTTCCTCCGTTTGCCGCAAATGATCCCACAGTCGGACTGAACCGTCGCAATGGCGAAGGATGCGAGCCTGGATCAACGGCTGGGGACGACGGCGCACCAGGCAGTGACCGGCATCGGCGCGCGCGAACGCGAATTGCTGCCGGATCGAAACATTGGATGTTACGCCCGGCGGAAGCCATGCTAGCGTGCGCGCATGACCGCAACTGCCCTCAACGTCCTGTCGTTCCTGTCGCTGGGATTCTTCCTCGGAATGAGGCATGCGACCGACGCCGACCACGTGGTCGCCATCGCAACGATCGTCAGTCGCGAACGCAGCGTGGCGGGCTCGGCGCTGATCGGCGCCGCCTGGGGCGTCGGACACACCATCACGGTCATGGCGGTCGGCGCGGCGATCATCCTGTTCGGGGTCGTGATCCCGCCGCGGCTCGGCCTGTCGATGGAATTTGCGGTCGGCATCATGCTGATCCTGCTCGGCGTTCTCACCCTGACGGGGATCGGGCGCACGGTCGGCTCAGCGCAGGTCCAGGCGAGCGTTCGCGGCGGACATGCGCCCGACCTTCATGATCACCTGCATGCGCATGGCGACTATGTGCACCGGCACCCGCACGGTCATGACCCCGGTGCGCACGGACACGCCGAAGGGCAGACACCATTAGCGCGGCTCGACCAGTCCTGGCTCGGGCGGTTCGCGCCCTGGCAGTGGCTCCGCCCGTTCGCCGTCGGTCTGGTGCACGGCCTTGCAGGATCGGCCGCCGTCGCCCTGATGGTGCTGTCCATCATCCGCGATCCCTTCGCCGCGCTCGGCTATCTGCTGCTGTTCGGGCTTGGCACCATCGCAGGGATGATGCTGATCACGCTGATGCTGTCGGCGCCGTTCGTATTTTCGGCCGTCAATCTGCCGAAATTCAATTGGCGGCTCCGCGTGGCGTCGGGGCTCGTCAGCTTCCTGTTCGGGCTGGCCCTGGTCTACGGCATCGGCTTTGCCGAGGGCGGCCTGTTCACCGCCGCGCCGGCCTGGGAACCGCATTGACCGGCGGCCTGCGTCGACAAGGCATGCGTGCGGGCAAGCCTGCTTTCACCGCCGCATCGGTTGACCGGCACGGAAACCGGGGGATAGAGTGGTTGCAACTAAAAATGGAGGATGCGCCATTCAGACAATCGGCATGGCCGGTGGGCGATCCTTGTTGCTGGCTGGCGTGGTCGTAGCGCTCGCGGCGACCGCCGGTGCGGCATGGCTGCACGAAATCCGGCCAGGGTCGCAACCGGCATTGCAGACAAACACCGCGCGGACCGAGAAGACGGCGCTGCCCGCCTTGACGGCGGACGAGGAGCGCTTCGCGACAACCCTGTGGACGGTCCACCGCGAGGCGACGCGGTCGGCGGTGGCATTGAGCTTTGCCGGGATCAGCTATCAGACCGAGGATCGGGACCCGCGGGCGTTCGCACGAAAGATCGAGCCGCTGGCGAAATTCTTCCACGATGCGGGGATGCAGGTTCGCGCCATGAGCGCGCCCGCCTCGCTGTCAAGTGCGCAGTCGCAATACGTCGAGGCGATGGCGCTCTACGCGGGCGCCGCGGCCGAGATGCTGAAATTCACAGAAAACGGCGACGCGCAGCGGCTCCAGGCTGCGCATGAACTGGATCTGAAGGCCTCGGAATACGTGCTGCGCGTCGGCGAGGTTCTTTGGCCGGGACAATACAAGCCGCACTAAAGCGCGGCGAGATGGTGGGCGATCGAAGGGACACGACGAGGAAGAACCGATCTCAGTTCAAAAAAACTAGCTGTAACGGAGGAACGCAATGAGACAATTTGCTTCAGGATTCCGTTCGTTTGCGGTGACCGCGGGGGTGGCCGCGCTGGCAAGCCTGTTCGGCCCGGCGGCGCAGGCCCAGCAACCAGTCTGCTCGGCATGGTTGATCGAGAGCAGCCGTTTCATGAACGTGCCGTTCGGAGCCTTCATGCCGGATCGCACCTTCGTGCCCGGCAGCAACAAGCCGGAGAGCAACATTCCAAGCGTCGATCTGCCCGTGAACGTCGGCGTGATCAAGTGCGGAAGCGAATTGATCCTCTACGATACCGGCTGGAAGCAGCAGGACTATCTGAAGATGACCGGGTCGGAGCACTGGGCGCCGTTGGCGGACCAGCTGAAGGCGCTCGGCTTCAACGCTGCCGATGTCACCAAGGTGGTGATCGGCCACGCTCACTGGGACCATGCCGGCCAATTGTCTGACCTGCCCAATGCCGTGCTCTACGTCCAGCGCGAGGAACTCAAGGCGATCGAATGGGCTCTCAACTATCCGGAACCGCACATCCGGGCGATCAACTCCGATCCGGGCGGCTGCAATCGCACGCCGGCCTGCGGCTACATGCCGCTCACCATGGAGGAGGTCTATGGCAAGGTGCTGAAGGGCAAGGCGGTGATCCTCGACGGCGAGACGGAGATCCTGCCGGGCGTGCGGATTCATCCTGCGTATCGCGCTCACACGGCCGGCTCGCAACTGCTGGAAGTACCGACCAGCATCGGCAAGCTGGTGTTCGGCTCCGACGCGTTCTCGTCCTACGAGGGCATCCGCGACTGGATGGTCGCGAACGTGCAGCAGACCGATTCGGTCCAGCAGTTTCTCGCCTATGAGAAGTGCTACAAGATCACCGGCGGATACAACAATTGCGTCGCCGCCCACGAGCCGCTCAGCTACACGGACAAATATCCGCTGACGAAGAATTCCTGGGTGGCCCTGAACGGCGGCCGCATGGCCGAGATCGCGCTGGCGCCGGGTGAAAAATCACGCAAGCCATGAACAGTGTTTTCGGAGTGGGACCCGACGTCCCACTCCGATCGCCTGATCTCGCGGCCGGACAGGGCGCGATCGGCACGCGCTGGCTGCCCGTCTGGCTTGCCTGCGTGTTGTCGCTTCTGGCCGGCAACGCGTCGGCGCATGACGCGAGCAGCTATGGTGGCGTGTTTCGTTCCCGCGATCTCGGCGCCGCCTGGTTGAGCGCGGATGTTGGCCTGTTTCTCAACGCAGCGCTTGTCGTCGCCGTCGACCCCGGCGATTCCTCCCACCTGCTGGTCGGCACCGACCTCGGACTCCTGAGTTCGCACAATGGAGGCCGGAGCTGGGCGCCGGAGGCGCGCGATGTCGTCATCGGCGCGGTTTTTGCGCTTGCCTTCTCGCCGGACGGCGAACTCGCCATGTGCGCGGCTGCCAACGGTGTGTTTCGCCGCGACCGCGGCAGCTGGCTGCGCGCCAGGGCCCCGGACAGCGCGATTCCCGCACGCGCCCTGCTCAGTGGACCTGCGAACGATCGCTTCTATCTGCTCGGCCGGAAAGGGCTGTTCGGGAGTGAGGACGGCGGACGCAGCTTCGCAATCGTGCCAGGCGTTCCGCAGACGAGCGAGGTCACCGCGCTGGCGGCGCCGGGGGCATCGGCCGGCGCACTGGCGGCGGTGATCGAGGGACGGGCGATGATCAGCGGCGATGGAGGCCGCACCTGGTCCGATACCGGCCTTGGCGGCGCCGAGGCGCCGGTCGACACGATCGCGACCGATGCCACGCGACCGCAACGCATCTGGGCGGCGTCGCGCGGCCAAATCCTGGTCAGCGACGGTCCCGGCAAGGATTTTCGCTCCGTCGGGCGATCTCTGCCTGAGCCGAAAGCCAGGGTGCGGGGCATAGCAGCGAGCACGGACGCGATGACGCTGGTGGTTGCCTCCGATCGCGGCATCTATCGCAGCGAAGACGGCGGCGAAAATTGGGTGCTCAGGGAAGACAATCTTCCGATCCATATCGAGGCCGGTCCTCTCGCCCGCGACCCGAAGGATGCGGCTGTCATCTACGCCGTCTTTTCGTTGATGCCCTATGCGGAAGTCTGGCGCATGGCAGTCGACGGCGGCAATATGCTGGCCCGCATCGACCCGATCAGCCTCGCCGGTGCGCTCTCGTTCTGCCTGCTCGTTCTGATCGGTGGCGGGCTTGCGGCGCGTTACCTCTCACGCAGCCGCGGCGCCGCCGATCCGCTTTGATCCGTAGCCGCAGGAGTGAGCAGTGTCCTTGCAGATTTCAAGATACGTCCGGGACGCACCGGGAAGGATCGCGAAGTTCGGGACCGGAACGCTCGCCGCCATGCTTTGCATCGCCGTTCTGGCGGGAGGCGCGTTGTTGCTGCTCCGCGCCGGGCCCGGCAAAAAGAACTTCGTCGAGTACCGCATGGGCGAGCCGGACGATGCGCCGATCGCGATCGCCGCGGGTGCCGATGGCAGCATCTGGTTCACCATCGATCATGCCGACGGGATCGGTCGTGTGCGCGATGGCCGCATCGAGCTTCTGTCCACGGCGAACCGCAACATCGAACCGCTCGGGCTCGCGGTCGCGGCTGACGGTGGCGCCTGGTACACGGACCTGGCCGCCCGCGCCATTACCCATGTCAGCAGGGACGGCGAGATCGCGCGGTTTGTGCTCGATACTCCGATCGCGCGCCTCGGACGGCTGGCGATCGCGCCCGATGGCGCCGCGTGGTTCGCCGATCTGACCGGCTATGGCGTGACCAGGCTGAAGGACGGCGTTTTTACCCGCCATCAGATCGAGTCAGCCAGAGGCGGGCCGTACGGGGTCGCGGTGTCAGCCGACGGCGCGGTGTGGGCGACGCTGCAGAACGGCAACCAGCTGCTCCGCCTCACCACTGACGGCACCGGCAAGACCTTCGACCTGCCGCGCGGCGGCGCCGTGCCAACCGACGTCGCGGCCGGCCGCGACGGTGCGGTCTGGTTCCTGCAATTCCGCGCCAACCGGATCGGGCGTTTCAAGGATGGACAATTCTCGGACGTCGAGGTGGGGCAGGACAATGCCGGCCTCAGCGGCATTGCGGTCGCTCCCAATGACGACGTCTGGTTCGGCATGATGCGCCGCGCCAGCCTCGGGCGATTGCGCAATGGGCGCGTCGCAATCTTTCAGCTGCCGCGCGAAAATGCCCGGCCATTCAGTGTCGCCGTCGACCGTGACGGCAATGTCTGGTACGCCGACATCAGCGGTTTTGTCGGCATGCTGCCGGCCAGGGATGCGGGCGCGCCCTGAGTTACGGCGCCGACAATGCCGCCAGCGCGGACACCGCCTGAATGGTGAGCACGACCCCCATCCCGATGATCAAAAGGCTGGTGGCGATCTGCAGGCGGACCATCCAGATGCTGTCCAGCCAGTCGAGCACCCTTTCGCCGACCTTCGCGGCAACGATCCCGACCACGACCAGCGTCGCTGCGAAGCCGAGGCTGAAGACCAGCACGGTGATCAGGCCGAGCATGACTTTTCCGCTCGACAAGGCGCCGAGCAGCAGCGCCAGCGCGGCGGGATCCGGCAACAGGCCGCCCGCAACACCCAACGCCAGCAGCACCGGCAGCTTCGGACGATTTTCCGTCACGACGTCCAGCCGGTGGGCATGAACCTTGCCGAACCCGTGGCTGTGCCAGACCACAGGACCGCCATCGCCGAGAGGATGAGCATGAGCATGGCCATGGCTGTGCGGGTGGCCGTCGTGCGCATGATCGTGATCGCCGGCGTGGGCCTCCGCACGATCCTCGGCGTCTCCCGCCTGGCCGGTTTCGCCCATCGCGAGCGCCAGGAGATCGCGCTGCGCCCATAGCATCCACAGGCCGAGCGCGATCACCAGGCCGCCGACGACGACCGCCAGCCAGGCTTCAATGCGCTGCGGTCGCAACCAGGCCGAGCCGAGCGAGGCGAGCGCGCCAACCAGGACGATCCCGCTGACGTGGGACAGCGTGACGAAAATTCCCAGGATCACCGCGTCGACCGGCTTGCCGCGCGCGCCGACGATGTAGGCCGCCGCGATGGTCTTGCCGTGACCCGGTGTCGCCGCATGCGCGGCGCCCGCCCAGAAGCTTGACGCGATGAAGAACAGGAGTTCCTGCATTCGGCAACCGTCGATTGGCCGGTGATGGCCTTAGGACACGTTACCTTAACGCGATCGCCAATTCCCTCAAGGCCGGACCTTGCCTGCCTTTTCCTGACACCTTGCCCCGCAAGGTAGTGTCCCGCTATTCCGGCTCGATACCCAGCGCCTGGATGATCTTGCCGGACGAGGCAAGCTGGTCGTCGAGGAAACGTTTGGCGCCTGCAGGCGTCACGGCATCGCCAACACGGACATCGAAGCCGATGGTGGGAGCGCGCTCGCGCACCTCGGGCGACTCCAGGGCGCGCGCGATCTCGGCGCTGAGCTTGTCGACAATGTCGGCGGGCGTGCCGGCCGGCGCCATGAACATGAACCAGCCCTGCAGATCCACGCTCTGCAAGGTCTCCGAGATCGCGGGAACGTCCGGCAGGGAATCGATCCGCTTGGCCCCCGCGACCGCGATCGGCCGCAGCGTGCCGGCCTTGATGAAGGCCTCGGCGATCGACGCCGCCTGAATCGTCACCTGGATGCGCCCCGAGATCGCGTCCTGCACCGCATTCGTGGTGTTGTTGTAGGGGATCAGCACGAAGCCGGTCCCGGCATTCTTGTTGATGGCCTGCGCCATCAGGCCCGAGAGGTTGCGCGCGCCGTCAACGGCGAGACTCAATGAACCGGGCGCCGATTTTTCCAGCTTGATCAATTCCGGCAGCGTCCTGGCCTTCACCTCGGGATTGACGAGAAGGACGTGGTTGCTCCTGGCCGCCATCGCCACCGGCACAAAATCCTTCACGGGATCGTAGGGCAGCTTCTTGAACGTGTAGGGATTGGTGACGAGCGCGGCCGACGTCGCGAACAGGAACGTGTAGCCGTCGGGAGCCGCACGGGCGACCGATTGCGTGCCGACGAGGTTTGCGGCACCGGGGCGATTCTCGACGACGAACTGCTGCCCCAGCGTGCGGGACAGTTTTTCGGTGATGAGGCGGCACATCACGTCCGGACTGTTGCCTGCCGGCTGCGGCACGACGATCGTCACCGGCCGTTGCGGCCAAACTTGCGCGAAGGCCGGACCGGCGAGGCAAAGGACGGCGCCGGCAAGCAGCAGACGACGGGATAGTCCGGGCATGGTGTTCCTCCCCTTGAGAAGCCGCTTTGCGGGCTTTTGGATCGTCTTGTCGGTCAGGTTTCGTCCACGACGGTGTTGCGCAGCACGCCGAGGCGCTCGACCTCGATTTCGACGACGTCACCGGGCTTCATCCAGAGCGGCGGCTCGCGCCGCGAGCCGACACCGCCCGGCGTGCCGCTGACGATGACGTCGCCGGGCTCGAGCCGCGTGAAGGTGGAGCAATATTCGATCTGGCGCGGGATATCGAAGATCATCTGCTCGATGCGCGCTTCCTGCATGACTTGCCCGTTCAGGCGGGTCTGCAGGCGGAGTGCGCCGAGCGGGCCAAGCTCGTCCGGCGTCATCATCCAGGGACCGAATGCGCCGGTGTCGGCAAAATTCTTGCCCGGCGTGAACTGACTCGTATGGCGCTGGAAGTCGCGGACGCTGCCATCATTGTAGCAGGAGTAGCCCGCGACATGGTCCATGGCATCGGCGCGGGAGATGTAGCGCCCCGCCTTGCCGATGATGACCGCAAGCTCGCCTTCGAAATCGAGCTGGGTCGAGACGCGCGGCCGCACGATCGGCTGCAGATGCCCTGTCTGGCTGTTGGCGTAGCGCGGGAAGATGGTGGGATGATCGACCTCGGCGCGGCCGGTTTCCTTGCGATGGGTCTCGTAATTCAGCCCCACGCACAGGATCTTGTCCGGGTTCGGGATGACAGGCAGAAAGGTGACCTTCGCGGCCGGAATGGCGGCGGCCTTGGCTTTCGCATCCGCAACCCCCGACAAGCCGGCGCCGACCGCCGCCTTGAGGTCGGCACAGCGCGCGCCGAGGACAGCGCCGACGTCGAAGAAGGTCTCGCCTTCGATGGTGCCCCAGGTGGTGCGGCCGTCGATCGCCACGGTGGCCAGCTTCATGGTGTTTTCTCCATTCTCAGATCCGAAGTTTCGTTGTTACGCCCGGCCGGGCCGTCGTGAAGCCGCACGTCGATCTCATCCATGAGATCACCAAGCTCGGTTGCGTTGCGCGCGGTGCCGAAGACGTAATGGTCGGGCCGCACGAGCGCCGCGATGACGCCGTGACGCTCGAACCAGCTTGCCAGCACTCCCTCGGTTTCCTTGAGCGCGTTCGGCGCGCCGACGCTGAGCGGCGCGACTGCAGCCGCGGAGATGTCGCGGCGCGCGGCGAGGAGCGAGAGCACGAACGTGAATGCGGCATCGTCGCTGCGGCCGTCGATCAGCAGCCGCCAGCCGGACCCGATAACCTCGTCCAGCAGGCGGACCTTTCCGCCGTCTGCGATGCGCGGCTGCGGAAACAGGCTGCCTCGCGCCGGCGTTTCGTGCTCCGTCAGGAATCCCGCGCGCAGCGGCGGAATGATCCCTGCCGTGTCATGAGCAGCGGCTTGCCGCCGCCATCCGCCAGGGCCTGCGCGTCGCGCCGCCGGGCCGCCGCGGGATCGCGTTCGCAGATCGACTGGCCGATCGCCTTGATCCTGCCGGTCAGCTCGATGACGTGCGGCTTGCGTTCGACGGTGTAGCTGTCGAGCAGCGCCTCGGACGACGTGCCCGTGAGCACCCGATCCAGCTTCCAGACCAGATTGGTGGCGTCGCGCAGGCCCTGGCACATGCCCTGGCCGATGAAGGGCGGCTGCTGGTGCGCGGCGTCGCCGGCGATCAGGATTCTGCCGTTGCGCCAATTCTCGGCGACGAGCGCGTGGAAGCGGTAGGACGCTGCCCGCCACAATTCTCCATCCTGCGGCGTGAGCCAGGGCGAGAGCAGCTTCCAGACCTGCTCCGGCTGCTCCATCTGCCGCGCGTCTTCGCCCGGCAGCAGCATGATCTCCCAGCGGCGATGATTGTTCGGACCGATCAGGAAGCTGACGGGGCGGGCGGGATTGCAGAATTGCGCGGAGCATTGCGGCAGGTTTGCGAGCGCGCTTTCGTTCACGCGCATGTCCACTACCAGCCAGGGCTCGTCGAAGATGAGATCCTCAAGGCCGAGGCCCGCGATCTGCCGCACGGTGCTGGAGGCGCCGTCGCAGCCGAGCAGGTAGCGCACTGTTACCGAGCGGTGCCGGCCATCCGCACCCTTCAAACGCGCCTCGACGCGGTCGGGGCTTTGAACGAGATCGACCAGCTCGACGCCGAGTTCGGCCTTCACATTGGAGAAACTGGTCGCGTGGCGGCGCAACTCGGCCTCGACCGCGGGCTGGCTGAACACCATGCTTGGTGTGTAGCCGAGCGGATAGGGCTTTGCGACCATGTCGATGCGCCGGATCAACTGGCCGTCGACGCCAAAATGCTCCGACGCGGTGAACGGCTCGACATGGGGCGAGATCGCGTCCGCAAGGCCCATATTGTCGAGATGGCGGAAAATCTCGTGATCGAGTGCGATCGCGCGCGGCTTGTCATAGACATCGGTGAGGCGGTCGACGACGAGGGTGCGATGACCGAGGCGACCGAGCTGGCCTGCGGCAACCGCTCCGGTCGGCCCGAAGCCAACGACGAGCACGTCATGATCGGTCGCCGTCTCCGTCATGCGCGCGCCGCCGCGAAGGGAATGGCGAGTTGCGCCGCCTTGCAGGCCTCGGACTTCGGCGGAGCAATGCCCCACTGGTCGGTGCGTCCCGGCGGCCAGACCCAATAGGCCGGCCCCTTCGCAATGTAGCTGTCGTCGATCTGCAGGACCTCGGCGGTGTATTCGATGACGGCACCGGTCGGATCGACGAAATAGGCGAATACGTTGTCGCCCGGGCCGTGACGGCCGACGCCCCAGCCGATCGGATAGCCGTGGTCGATCATGCGGCCGGAGCCGCGCATCACGGACTCGAGGTCGGGCATCAGGAAGGCAACGTGATTGAGGCCGTTGCGCGGTCCTTCCGCAACCACGATGGCGTGGTGATCGCTGTTGCAGCACAGGAAGGCCATCAGCTTCGAGCGATCCGACAGACGAAATCCCAGGACGTCCTGGTAGAAGACTGACAGCGTGTCGACATCAGCGCTGTTGATGTTGACATGCGCGAGCCGCTCGGGACGGTCCGCAATCACCCGCGCCGGCTTGGTGCGGTCGCCATGGACGAACTCGATGGCGCATCCCTGCGGCTCGCGAACCAGAAAACTCATCCCGCCCGACGGCGCCGACGATGGGGCGGGCGAGCGGAGCACCTCGCAGCCGGCCTCTCGCGCACGCGCGAACAGGCGGTGCAGATCCTCCTGCGAGCGGGCGCGAAAACTGACCTTGCGAAGCGCCGTCGCGTCCCCAGCCGTGAGCTCAAGGACGTGGAAGTCGCTGCCCGTGGCGGCGAGGTACACCGTGCCGTCCGCTTCCGCCGCGACGTCGAGACCCCAGACCGCGGTGTAGAATTCGATGGACCCGGCGAGGTGCGGCGTCGCGATCTCGACGCTGCGCAGGGCCGCCACCGGAAAGTCGGACATCAGGCTTCCTTGGGTGCGGGAACGCGAAAGCCAAATTCTTAATCTGTATAAAATCGACAGTAAAGCCAGAATTTATAGATTAACGGCTGAAAAGCTGCTAGTGTACACGGGCCCAAGGATTCGATGGATGCCATGAGCCCTGACCTGCCAAGCCAGAAGGTCGACCAGCCGGCAACGCTGGCGACCTCGATCTACGCGCGCCTCAAGGCCGACATCCTGACCACGCGGCTTGCGCCCGGACGCAAGCTGCAGTCGCGCTTCCTGATGGAGCAATACAATGTCGGGCAGACCCCGCTGCGCGAGGCGCTAAACCGCCTGACCAGCGAAGAGTTCGTCGTCGGCATGGAGCAGCGCGGCTTCTATGTGAAGGAAGTCAGCAGGGAGGAGCTGCAGGAGCTGACCAAGACGCGGTGCTGGGTCGAGGGCCTTGCGCTGCGCGAGTCCATGCAGAACGCGACCCAGGGCTGGGAAGAAGCCCTGCTGGTGGCGCATCACCGGCTCGATCGCACGCCGCGCTCGCTCAAGCCCGACACATTCGAGGACAACCCCGATTGGGAGAAGGTGCACCGCGCCTTCCACGCGACGCTGATCGGTCTTTGCGGCTCGCGGCCCCTGCTCGGCTTCTGTGAGCAGCTCGCCGACCGGCTCTATCGCTATCGCATGATGTCGATTGCGAAGGCCTATCCGGCCCGCAAGGTCGGCGCCGAGCACAGCCAGATCCTTCAAGCAGTCCTCGCCAGGGACAGCGAAGAGGCCGTGCGCCTGCTGCAGCAGCACTACCAGCGCACGGCCGACGTCATCTATTCCGACGGGCTGCTGGCGTAGCCCGGCGGCGAGCCGTCGCCCGGCGGATGTTGGGTGTTCAAATGAAATGTCGATGACAGCAGGACGCCTGTAGAGCAGGACCGGTGGTCACCCCGAGTGAAGCGCCCGCGCCGACGGCAGGATCGTCATCCGGTATGCGACGACGCACTTGCCATCGAGGATTTCCAGCACCGCATCGCAGGCAGGGCAGCGATATTCGCCTTCACTGCCGTGTTCCACGGCAAGCTCGATCCGCCTGAAACCTGCTCCGCAGTCGGGGCACGTTCTGTCGCTGCTGATCATGGCCGACCTCTCCTTCACCGCCAACGTGCCGTCAATGCGTTGGTTTCCGGAACCCTGAATTAATCAGGCGCTCCGAGGCGAGGTCAGTCAAAGCGGCTTCAGTTGACCGGGGTCTTGCGCTCGACCTGATCGGAGCAAAAGATGAGATCGTCGATCGGCTTGCCCTGCGCAAGCCGCACCGCCACGGCTTCGGGATCGAACGGCTCGCCGATCGGATTGGTCGCAAGGGCGGGTCCCTTCACGAACGCGTCCGCATCCGCCGCCGTCATCAGATCGACCTGAAACTCCAGCGCGTTGCCATCGGGATCGCGGTAATAGAGCGACAGCGACATGCCATGCCGGATCGCGCGCGCCGGCACAATGGCAAGGCTCTTCAGCCACATATAGGTGTCGATCAGCTCTTCGAGATGTCGCCAGGTGTAGCCGAGGTGATGGACGCCGTCCGCCCTGCCCGGCGGCCTCTCGCCGCTGGCGGTGCCGAGATTGATGAAGGCAAACCGATGGTGCTCGCCGTCATAGGTCAGGAACGCCAGACGGCTGTCGCGGTGCTGCACCCTTGCATCGAAGACGAGCAAGTACCACTCGATCATCTCGCTGTAGCGATAGGTGTTGAACGCGACGTGCGCGAATTTGCCCGGTGCAACCATGGCTCTCTCCGTCCCTGATCTGCCAGGTGACGGTGCCAGCGCGGCCAGGCGCGTGCTTGACGTCCGGCTTACATTTTCCTCACCGGCGGCTTATTTTTGCGTCGCACCCCTGTGCGCTCCGGGATGACGGCCGGGGAAAGAGCCATTCCGCTCTAGAACGTCACCCGCATCCCCGCATAGAACGCGCGCGGCCGCGCCGGCGAGAGCGAGCGCGGATCGGTGAAGGCGTTGCCGCCATTAGTGAAGTTGGGCAGCGCCGTGGTGTCGAAAAACTGTCCGTAGGTCGCGTAGCGGTTGTCGAAGATGTTGTCGACCTTTCCGTAGAGCTGCACCTGCTTCGTCACTTGATAGGAGGTGTGGAGGTTGAACACGGCATAGCCGGGCAGCTTCGAAAACTGGTTGGACTCGTCGCCGACGAAATACTGGCTGGAGACGAACAGCGCGTTGCCGCCGACCTTCCATTCATCGGTCACGGCATAGTCGACGCCGAGCTTGACGCGGTGGCGCGGGATCGCGGGCAGCTGGTTGCCGGGCAGCACCTGGATGGTCTCGGTGACGGGATCCCGGAACGGGCTTTCGGAGCCGAGCTCGAACGCGTCGAGGTAGCGCGCATCGACGAAGGCGTAGCTCGCCTGGAACTGCAGCGTGGGCGACTTGATGTTGACCTCGGCCTCCAGCCCCTGGCGCCGCGTCCGGCCGACATTGGTGAAATAGCCGAAGCCGGTGCGACCGACCGCGGGAACGGCGGTGATGTCGTCAAAATTGGTGGCGCGGAAGGCGCCGACCTTCCATCCGAGCGTGCCGATGTTCAGCTCCTTGGTGCCGCGCAGGCCCGCTTCCACGGTCTTGGACACGACCTGCTTCAGCGGCGGGTCCGACACCAGGAACGCGGCAAGCAGGCATGGCCGGACGGGATCGGCGCAGCCGAGCTCGAGCGGCGTCGGCACGCGGTTGGCCTCGGAATAGCCGGCATAGGCCGTCAGCTCCGGCGTGATCTTGTAGGTGCCGCCGATCACCGGGTTGAAACGCATGAAGGTGTGGTCGCCGTTGAGACTCGTGCCGAGCTGGTCCTCCAGCGTGATGCGCGCCGCGTTGAAGCGGCCGCCGCCGGTGACGGCAAAGGCGTCCGTGACGTTGAACGTGTCCATCGCATAAAGACCGTTATATTGATTGACGGTCCTGAGCGAGACGGGGCCGGCAACGGTCACCGGCGCGCCGGTCGGTCCGAGGAAGATGCCGCTGCCGCTGACGACGTAGTTTTCTGCGATCGTGCCGATTTCGGCGGTGGCGTTGTAGCGGGTGACGCTGGAGTCGTAGCTCGAGCCCATCACGAAGCGGTTGTCGTGCCCGAACAGCTGGTCGGTGTTCGTGGCCTGCCCCGACACGCCGAAGGTCGTGGACCGGATCGAGCCGCGATCGATCTCGCCGAGGATGGTCCCCGGCGCAAACGGATTGGCAAGCTGAAGACCGTTTACGCCGTTCGCCGGGGTCGTGTCGTCGCCGAAGCAGAGCAGCCCTGCGATGGCGCACTCCTGCACGTCGGTCGGATTGCCATCGACGACCTTCTGCTCGTACCTGCGCAGATGGGCGGTGCCCTCGATCGTCCAGGTCGGCGTCGCATCGACCTTGCCGGTCAGGTTGAGATAGCCGACGCGGTTGGAGGTGGTCTGCGGCGAGGTGTAGGTCGCGCCCCAATATTTATCCAGGAGCTCGGCGGGAACGGTGGCGGTGGCGCCGAAATCGTTTTTCGCGACGCCCATGTTGGCGTGGAATTCGCCGTCGCCGGCCTTGTAGCCGACGTCGCCGTAGAAGCGCCGCACGTCCGACTGCGAGAAATTGCGGAAGCCGTTGTCGTGCAGGCGCTCGAGCGCGGCGTAAACGGCGTAGTTCTTGTCGACCTGCTTGCCCCATTGCGCCGAGCCTTGCGCGCGGCCGAACGAGCCGCCCATGACGTCGATCTCGGCGCCCTGATAGGTGAAGCCGTCCTTCATCTGCAGGTTGAGCGCGCCACCGAGCGCGTTGAGGCCGAAGGCGGGATTGTTGGTCACCAGCGTCACCGACCGGATCGCGGCGGTCGGGATCAGGTCCCAGTTGACGGCATCGGAGAAGGCTTCGTTGATGCGCACGCCGTTCTGGTAGACCGCAAGGCCCTGAGGCGTGCCGGTGACGGGCGAGGCGACGAAGCCGCGGAATTCGACGTCAGGCTGGAACGGATTGCCCGTGACCTCGGTGATGTTGACGCCGGCGATGTTGTCGCGCAACGCGTCGGTGACGTTGAGCGAGCCGGTGCGCTTGATCTGGTTGGCATCCACTGCGTTGATCGCCGAGGGCACCTTGTCGACCTCGAGGCCCCTGCCGGTACCGGGCGACGTCGGATAGACGTAGATCCTGCTCCGTGAACTGGGCGAGCTTGCGGAACGCGCCGGCGTGCGTGACGGCGCGCGCCGCGCGGCCGGCTCCGGCGCCACCACCTCGATCGCGGGCAGGTTCTGGACGTTGGTCTTCTCCTCTTCCGCGCCGCGCGCAGCGGGGCCGAAGAGGACTCCCGACAGCAGCCCGGTCGACACCGAGGCCATCAGCAGGCGCCGCTTGTTTCCCAACTTGCCCATACCTGTCCCACCCCGCAACCGCCGGCTGTTTTTCGCCGTTGGGTCGAGACGAGTGTAGCTGCCAGCGCATCACGCACCAGCCACAAAAGGTCGGGACGTATTCGCACCCGTTTTCCCGACGAAATCGGGAATTCTTCCCGATCGCCTCCGATGCGATCAGGCGGCCGCCGTCGGAACCAGCGCCTCCACGGTCACGCCTCCTTCATCGGAGGCGACGCTGAGCGTGCCGCCGAGCGCCAAAATCCGCTCGCGCATGCCGATCAGGCCGAAGCCGAGCTGCTGGCCGGGGGCCATGCCGCAACCATTGTCGCTGACCCGCACCCGGGCGCAGAGGCGGCCGTCGCGGCCCGGCTGCTCGGCCGGCTCGATCACGACATTGACCGAGGTCGCACCGGCGTGACGGAATACGTTGGTGAGCGCTTCCTGCACGATGCGGTAGATGGTGAGATCGGCCATCTCGCCGGTTGCTCCGAGGGCCGGCGAGATCGTGGTCTCGATCGCGACCTCGGGACGGGATTCCCGCCACAGTCGTGACAGCGATTCCAGCGCCTGGCGCAGCCCGAGCTCGGCCAGACCGACCGGCCGCAGCCGCTCCAGCACGCGGCGATTGAACTGCTGCAGCGCGTTGATCTGTTCCAGCATGGCGCTGCCATGCTTTCGCACGGCGTCCGCGTTCGGGGCGCGTCCGTCCGCGAGCTTTGCCATTGCGCTGGCATGCGCGCGCAGCGAAAACAGATACGGCCCGAACTCGTCATGCAGCTCGCGCGCGATCTCCTTGCGCTCGACGTCCTGCAGCGACACGGTACGCTCGGCGAGCCGCCGCTTGTCCTCGACCGCCTCCCCCAGCGTTGCCGCGAGATGATTGAGCCTGGTGCAGATCGCGGCAAGCTCGGGCGCTCCGCCCGGCGCGACGCGCGCCTCGTAACGGCCGCCTTCGAGCGCGACCATGGTTTGCGCCAGCGACTGCAGCGGGGCCAGCGCGCGGCCGACCACCGTCATCATCACCAGGAACAGCGCAAGCGCCACGACCGAACCGACCTCGAGCTGCGTCACGATGCCGTCCCAGATCTCCGCGATCTCGTCATTGGGATGCGAGGTGACCACCAGCGAGCCGGGCTTGCCGTTGACCGAGACGGGCACGCTGACCGCGGTCTGCTCGGGATGAACCAGAGCGACGAACCAGGCGGGCGGGCCGCGGGCGTCATCCCCGGCATCGGGCCGCGGTGGGGTGAGCGGGTTCCCGGCCGCGTCATGCAGCGCGATGCTGACATGGCGCAAGCGGTTGAGGTCGCGCGCGATCTGGCCGAGCTTGGCATCCGGGTCGGGCGCCTCGCGGAGATCCGCGACGATCATCGTGATGAACTCGCGCGCGAGCCGGATCACGCTCTGGTCCTCGGCCTGCACCCGCGGCCCCGCCTCCGCGACCTGGCGGCCGATATTGACGGCAAGCCCCAGCGCCAGCAGCAAGGCCAGCAGCAGGTTGATGCGCCCGCGCAAGGAGAGATTTTGCCACATTGGTTACGTCCGTGCTCCAGCGAAGGACCCGCGCCTGTCCGATAGCGTTGACAGGGGCGAAGCGCCCGATATCTAATCGAAAGCGTACAGCAATCGCTGTCGCGGGGAAGGCCCATGCGCATTCTGATCGTCGACGATCATCCCATCGTCGCCTCCGGCTGCCGCGCCGTGCTGGCCGACGAAGGCGAGATCGAAATCCTGGAGGCCGCCGACGCCGAGGACGGCGAATGCGTCTTCATCGTCGAGCGCCCGGACCTCTGCATCATCGACATCAACCTGCCGACCGTCTCCGGCTTCGAGCTCGCGCGCCGCATCCTGGAGCGCGCGCCCGACGCCCGCATCATCATGTTCAGCATGAACGACGACCCCGCCTTCGCCGCGCGCGCGATCGAGTGCGGGGCCAAGGGCTACGTCTCCAAGACCGGCGATCCCGATGATCTCGTCGAGGCGATCCGCGCCGTCGGGGGCGGCGGAACCTACCTGCCGAGCGCGATCGCGCGGAGCATCGCGTTTGCCGGGCCTGCGCTGGCGCAGAACCCGCTGTCGAAGCTGAACGCGCGCGAGATGGAGATCCTGCGGCTGCTCAGCGCCGGAAAGAGCCTGTCCGAGATCGCCTGGCTGGTGCAGTCCTCCTACAAGACGGTCGCCAACACCTCGTCGATCATGCGCCAGAAGCTCGGGGTCAAGACCTCGGTCGAGCTGGTGCGGCTCGCGATCGACAGCGGCGTGGCTTGACGAAAGCGTGATCCGGAAAAGTGCGCAGCGGTTTTCCCTCGCGACAAACGCGGAACGCGTTTGCGCGGCGATCATGCTCAAACAAGGCCGCCACAATTTCGGTCACACAAGCGTTGCAATGTTGAATGCGGCGGGATGCCACGGAGCGCGAACGGAATGACGATACAGACCGTCTCGACCAACAAATCCTATGGCGGCGTGCAGGGCGTGTACCGCCATGCGAGCCAGGCGACCGGGACCGACATGGTGTTCTCGGTCTATGTGCCGCCGCATCCGGACGGCGTGAAGCTGCCCGTGGTGTGGTACCTCTCCGGGCTCACCTGCACCCATGCCAATGTCACCGAGAAGGGCGAATTCCGCCGCGCCTGCGCCGAGCTCGGCCTGATCTTCGTCGCCCCCGACACCTCACCGCGCGGACCGGACGTGCCGGGCGATCCCAGCAACGCCTATGATTTCGGCCTCGGCGCCGGATTCTATGTCGATGCCACGCAAGAGCCGTTTGCGCGCAACTACCGCATGTGGAGCTATGTCACCGACGAGCTGCCAAAACTTGTGGCGGGAAATTTTCCCGTCGATACCAAACGGCAATCGGTGATGGGCCATTCGATGGGCGGCCACGGCGCACTGACGGTGGCACTGCGCAACCCGCACCGCTATCGCGCCGCGAGCGCCTTTGCCCCGATCGTGGCTCCCTCGCAGGTGCCCTGGGGCATCAAGGCGCTGAGCGGCTATCTCGGGCCGGACAAGGAAAATTGGCGCAACTACGACGCCGTTGCGCTGATCGAGGACGGCGCAAAATTCTCCGGCTTCCTGGTCGACTATGGCGATGCCGACAATTTCCTCAAGGAGCAGCTGAAGCCGGAGCTGCTGCAGGCCGCCTGCACCAGGGCCAGCATCCCGCTGACGCTGCGGCGGCAGGCAGGCTACGACCACAGCTATTACTTCATCTCGACCTTCATGGCCGATCATCTGCACTGGCATGCGGAGAGGCTGGCGGGGTGAGGGAGCTATTCCCGACGAGAGTTCGTCATGCCCGGGCTTGTCCCGGGCATCTACGTTCTTAGGTCGTGCGGCAAGGCGTGGATGGCCGGGACAAGCCCGGCCATGACGACATGATACATGCCAAAGCCCTGCGCTTGCGGGGAGAGGCGAAGAACCATCTCACGGCCGCCCGTAGTTTGGCGCCAGCAACCTGTTACGGATCAAGTAGCTCATCGTGCGGGTCCAGGATTCGTCGGTGTTGCCGCGCATGTCGGCGCTGGCGGCCGCGACCATCTGGCCGGTCTTCACGTCGCGCAAATAGATGTTGAGGTTGATGATCAGGTTCGAGACCTTCTGCACGAGGCCCGTGATCTCGAGCTCGGCGCCGAGCTCGCTTGCGAGCTTGAGGTCGCAGCCGCCGCACGCCTGCAGATTGGCCTTGCGGGCGGCGTCCCGGACCGGTGCGATGTCGAGCATCTGGAACTTTCCCGACGCTGCCAGTTCCTTGCGCAGTTGCTCGCTGATGAGCAAAAGCCGCGCCTCCTCCGGCCTCGAGCCATAGAACTCGCCGGGCAGGCTGGTGTCGATCAGCTCGAAATCGAACACCGCGAGTTTCGGCGGGTCGGCGAACGCGGCCGACGCCGTCAACAGCAAAACAGCAAAACAAATCAGCGCTCGCATGATCGTGAATCCAGTCCGCGCGGGGACGAAATGCGGGGTTGCATGCCGGGCCAAATCGGTCATGCTTCAGGAGAAACATTTCTCCACCGGCGGTCAAGCCGGGGAGCGCACGGAGGAAGCATGATCCGATGGTTGCTCGGCCTGATCGGCCTGGGCCTGGCCGCGACGCAAGCGCTCGCGGCCGACCCGGTCATGATCGGCGTCGGCTATCTCGGCGTCGCCGGCACCAGATCGACCCTGTCGCTGGTGGAGCAGCCCGCCGAGAACGACGGATTTGCCGGTGCGCGCCTTGCCATCGAGGACAACAACACCACCGGAAAATTCCTCAACCAGCGCTTTACGCTCGATGAGCGCCGCATCAAGGAGGGCGAGGACGTCGTCCAGGCCGCGACCGCACTTGCCGAGAAGAACGGCTTCATCATCGCCGACCTGCCGGCGGATGCGCTGCTGAAAGTCGCCGACGCCCTGCGCGACCGCGGCACGCTGCTGTTCAACGCCGGCGCGATCGACGAGCGGCTGCGCGAGGCCGATTGCCGCAGCAACGTCATCCACACCGCGCCGACGCGCGCGATGCTGGCCGACGCGCTCGGCCAGTACCTGGTGTGGAAGAAGTGGTCGCGCTGGCTGCTCGTGGTCGGCTCGCATGACGAGGACAAGCTGTTCGCCGATGCCTTGAAGCGCGCGGCCACGCGGTTCGGCGCCAAGATCGTGCAGGAGCGCAGCTTCGAGGACAAGGGCGGCGCCCGCCGCACCGACAGCGGCGTCACGCTGATCCAGCGCCAGATGCCGGTGTTCACGCAACAGGCGCCGGCCTACGACGTGCTGGTCGCCGCCGACGAGAGCGAGGTGTTCGGCGCCTATCTGCCCTATCGCACCTGGGACCCCCGCCCCGTCGCGGGCTCGGCCGGGCTCGTGCCGCGGAGCTGGGACCCAGCCCAGGACCAGTGGGGCGCGATCCAGATGCAGAACCGCTTCGTCAAGCTGAATGCGCGGCGCATGACCGCGCTTGACATGCAGGCCTGGACGGCGGTGCGCATGATCGGGGAAGCCACCTCGCGCACCAATTCCGGCGACGTCAAGAAAGTCGCCGACTTCATCAAGGGCCCCGATTTCTCCGTCGCCGCCTTCAAGGGCACGCGGCTGACGTTGCGCGACTGGAACCTGCAGCTGCGCCAGCCGATCCTGCTGGTTGACGGCCGCATGGTGGTGTCGGTGTCGCCGCAGGAGGGATTTCTGCACCAGGTCTCCGAGCTGGACACGCTCGGCTACGATCGCCCGGAGAGCAAATGCAAGTTGAAGTGAGGATCACGATGTTGCGCATGTGGCGTATCGGGTTGCTGTCCGGACTGGCTCTCGTGGCGGCGCCGGCGCATGCGTTCATCGCCTATGTGTCGAACGAGAAGAGCAACACCGTCTCGGTGATCGATACCGAGAGCTGGACGGTGACCAAGACGATCAAGGTCGGCCAGCGGCCGCGCGGGATCGATTTCACCCGCGACGGCAAATTCGTCATGGTCGCGGTCGGCGACGACGACACCATCCAGATGATCGACGCCAGGACGCAGGCCGTGGTGGACAGCCTGCCCTCGGGACCCGATCCGGAACTGTTCGCCCAGGATGCGGCGGGAAAACTTCTCTATGTCGCCAACGAGAACGACAATACGGTGACGGTCATTGACCTCGAGAGGCGCACCCGCCTCGGCGATATCCAGGTCGGCGTCGAGCCTGAGGGCATGACCATCAGCCCCGACGGCAAGACGCTGATCAACACGTCGGAAACGACCAACATGGCGCATTTCATCGACACGGCGTCGCGCCAGATCGTCGCCAACGTGCTGGTCGACGCGAGGCCACGCTTCGCCGAGTTCAAGCACGACGCGTCCGAGGTGTGGGTCTCCTCCGAGATCGGCGGCACGGTCTCGATCATCGACCCCGGCAAGCACGAGGTGATCGGCAAGGTCAATTTCGAGATCCCGGGCTTAAGGAAAGAAGCGATCCAGCCGGTCGGCATCGGCATGACCAGGGACGACAAGACCGCCTTCGTCGCGCTCGGGCCCGCCAACCGCATCGCAATCGTCGACGTCGCCTCGCGCAAGGTGACGAAATATCTGCTGGTGGGACAGCGGGTCTGGCACATGGCCTTCACGCCGGACGAAAAATATTTGCTCACCACCAACGGCGTCTCCAACGACGTCTCGGTGATCGACGTCGCCGCGCAGAAAGTCATCAAGACCATTCAGGTGGGCGAACTGCCTTGGGGAATTGCGATCGCGCCATGACCAGCCCCGCGCCCATTGCCGAGCAACGCGAGACACGGCCCGATCCGGCCGGGGCGCCGGCGCTGTCGATCGACGGCATCAGCCATTCCTACGGTCCGCGCCGGGCGCTGACGGACGTCTCCTTCAACGTGCCGCCTGCAAGCTTCACGGCCCTGCTCGGCCTCAACGGCGCCGGCAAGAGCACGCTGTTCTCGCTGATCACGCGCCTGTTCGGCATCCAGTCGGGCCGCGTCTCGATCTTCGGCCACGACGTCAGCCGCGCGCCCGGCGAGGCGCTGCGGCTGCTCGGCGTCGTGTTCCAGCCGCGCACGCTCGACCTTGACCTGTCGCTGACACAGAACCTGCTCTACCACGCAGCGCTCCACGGCATCGGCCGCCGCGAGGCGGCCTCGCGCAGCGCCGAGCTGCTCGGCCGCATCGGGCTTGCCGATCGCGCCGCCAGCAAGGTGCGCGATCTCTCCGGCGGACAGATGCGGCGGCTCGAGATCGCGCGCGCGCTCCTGCACCGGCCGCGCCTGTTGCTGCTGGACGAGCCGACCGTCGGCCTCGACGTCAAGGCGCGCGCCGACATCATCGGCCACGTCCGCCAGCTCGTGACCGAGCAGGGCATCGGCGTGCTCTGGGCCACGCATCTGTTCGACGAGATCTTGCCCGGCGACGATCTCGTGGTGCTGCACCAGGGCAAGGTGCTCGCGCAGGGGCCGATGGCCCGCGTCGTCGCGGAGGCCGGCGCGCAGGACGTCAACACCGCCTTCATGCGCCTCACCGGGGCGCAGACCATGCCGGGAGGCGGCGCATGAGCAGCATCACCACGCGCGAAGCGCCACGCGGATTCTCCTTTTCGGAGTACATGACCTGCCTTGCCGGCATCGTCTGGCGCGAGGGCCTGCGCTTCCTGCATCAGCGCGAACGCTTCGTCTCCGCGCTGGTGCGGCCGCTGGTGTGGCTGTTCATCTTCGCCGCCGGCTTCCGCCAGGTGCTCGGCATCTCCATCATCCCGCCCTACGAGACCTACATCCTCTACGAGGTCTATATCGCGCCGGGCCTGATGGCGATGATCCAGCTCTTCAACGGCATGCAGTCCTCGCTCTCCATGGTCTACGACCGCGAGATGGGCAACATGCGGACGCTGCTGGTGAGCCCCCTGCCGCGCGGATTCCTGCTGTTCTGCAAGCTGCTCGCGGGCACCGCGGTGTCGCTGCTGCAGGTCTATGCCTTCCTGCTGATCGCCTGGTTCTGGGACATCACTCCGCCGCCGTCGGGCTATCTCACCGTGCTGCCGGCGCTGATCCTGTCCGGCCTGATGCTGGGCTCGCTCGGCATGCTGATCTCCTCCGGCATCAAGCAGCTGGAAAACTTCGCCGGCGTGATGAACTTCGTGATCTTCCCGATGTTCTTTGCGTCATCGGCGCTCTACCCGCTGTGGCGGGTGCAGGAAGGCAGTCCCTATCTCTATTATCTCTGCGAGGCCAATCCGTTCACCCATGCGGTCGAGCTGATACGTTTTGCGTTGTATGGCCAAATCAACTGGGTCTCGCTGGCGGTGGTCGCTGTCTGCACCACCGTCTTCATGATCGGCGCAATTCTAGCCTATGATCCCTCGCGCGGGCTGGCGCGACGGGGCCCTGCGGGAGGCGAAGGGTGATGGTTCGAAGTCTTCTCATGGCTGCCCTTGCGTTCGCAGTCTCGACCGCGGCGGCACGCGCGGCCGATCCGCGCTATCCCAACTGGCCGTGCGCGCAGGCCAAGGTTCCGGAAATTTCGCTCGCGGCGGTCTGGTCCGGTCCCTCGCTCGACGACGCCGAGACCAAATGGAAGGACGATGCAAAGGTCACCGCGCTGGTCTCGAAACTGTCGGCGCGCAAGACGCCGATGGACGAAGCCGAGAAATCCGTGAAGGAGTTCTTGGCCGGCTCCGCCGCTGACAAGACCGCGAACGCAAAGCTGCTGTTCGCCGGCCTGTTCGATACGCTCAATGCGCAGCGCTCCCAGGTCATGAACGGGCTCGAACGGGTCAGCAGCAAGCAGCGCCAGGCCGCCGAGAAGATCCGCGAGGAAACGATCCAGCTGCAGGCGCTGCAGGGCGCAGCGTCGCGCGACGACAGCAAGGTCGAGGCGCTCAGCAACGAGTTGATCTGGAAGACCCGCATTTTCGAGGACCGCAACAAGGTGGTGCGGTTCGTCTGCGAGGTTCCGACCGCGATCGACCAGCGCCTGTTCGCGCTCGGTCGCGTGATCCAGCAGGAAATGGAATAGCGTCAACCTCGCTGACGGCTTTCAGGAAGTTCCCGAAACGGCGCGCAATCGTTAACCTTTGCCGCGCTATCTGCCGGAACCAAATCGATCTAGGATGGCTTGTCGAAGGGAATCCAGGACATCGGGAGGCCTCGATGGGAACAGCCAAATTCATCTTCGCAGGCGCTGCGGCCATCGCCCTGCTCGCAACCGGCGCCCTTGCCGATGACATGACCGGCATCGTCACCAAGATCGACCGTCTCAACGGAACGATCTCGATCCAGCAGACCCAGAAGGGCACGGTCGGCGGCAGTGCCGGCGGCGCCGGCACGCTGCAGGAGTACAAGGCCAAGGATGCCGCAATGCTCGATGCGGTCCATGCCGGCGACCGGGTGAATTATTCGGCGACCGAGACCAACGGCACGGGAACGCTGACGAAGTTGCAGAAGCCGTAGGGATCCTCACCGTTCCCCGCCGGCAGCACTGCGTCATGCCCGGCTTGTCCCGGCCATCCACGTCTGGCCACGCGGAACGAAGAACGTGGATGCCCGGGACAAGCCCGGGCAGGACGGACTCGTGGCTACTGATCCGGCCGCGGCTCCGGCTGCGCTTCCGCGGTCGGAAGTTTTGCGCGCTCCCAGCCGTCGGTGCCGTCGGGATACCAGGCGACGTTGGAATAGCCGTAAGTCAGCGCGCGCTTTGCTGCGTTCCACGACATCCAGCAGTCGGCGAGGCAATAGATCACGAGCAGCGCCGCCTTGTCGCCGCGCGAGGCCTGCGCCAGGCCACGCTGGAAATAGTCGTCCATCGCCGGCGGTAGCGCGCCGTAGCCGGTGTCCGGCAGCCAGATGCTGCCGGGAATGTTCTTGCGCGGCGCCTCGCGCCACACCGTGCCTTCGGGAAGGTTCTTCGGCTTCGGCGGCCGCGGCAGCACGTCGATGAAGGCGCCGCCTTTGGCGCGCCAGATCGCCTCGGCCTCCGCGGTATCGAGCACGCGCGCGCCAGCCAGCGTCGCCGGCACCGGCGCGCGGTAATTGTCGGTGCGATAGCCCTCGGGCTCGAACGGCTCCTGCTGCTGCGCCAATGCCGGCGCCGCCAGTGCGGCGACAACGAGCACAGCGGCAAGAGGCCGCCGCCTCATGGCGACTTCTTGGCCGTCTCCGCGCCGAGCGGCCGATCGCTCTCGTCGAGAAGCGGCACACCGAAGTCGATGAGGATCTTGTTGATCTCGCCCTGGTTCTCCTGGATCAGCTTGTTGAGCTGCCGCTTCCAGTTCTGGTCGGCGGGACGTACGCCCATGCCGATGCGATAGACGAGCTTCGGCCCCGTGGTCTCCTTGACCAGCGGCGTGACGTGGAGCGAGCCGGCCTTCTTGGCGTAGTAGCCCGCCATCGGGCCCCACAACACGCCGGCGTCGATCTTGTCCGCCGTGAGGTCATCGATCATCGCCTGCGCCGAATTGTCGTAGCGCGTGTCGATCATCAGCGGATAGGGTTTTGCGGTGGCCATCAGGCCGGCAAGCGCCATGTTGGTGGCCGGCGGCGTGCCGGCGACGATGCCGATGTGCTTGCCCTTGAGGCGTGCGTCCTCGAGCGTGTCGACATCCTCGAGCCCGCTGCCGGGCTTGGCAACCAGCGCATAGGTCGTGCGGTAATAGGGATTGGTGCCCTGAACCAGGTCGTCGCCTTGCGGAAAACCCATGATGACGTCGCAGCGATGCGCGCCCAGCGTCATCCGCACGAAGCCGGTCGCCTGCGGGAAGAAGACGTAGTCGAGCTTCTTCTTGAGCTTTTCGGCGAACAGCTCGGCGAGCTTGTTCTCGATACCCTCGCCCTTCTCGTTGGAGAACGGCATGTTGCGCGGATCGGCGCAGACGCGCAGCACGTTCGGGTCGACCAGCTCGAAGGAGAGGTCGCCGCTGTCCCTGGTCTGCGCGATCGCGGCGCCGCCGAGCGCGCCGGCTGCAACCAGGCTCCACGCCAAGATCCAAGCCAAGATCAACCAGCGACGATGTCGTCCGGCCTCCGTCATCGCGCTTCCTCCTCGTTTTCTTCGAATGCTATCCATGCAATGCATGAACGCACCATGTCTCACCAATTCCGTGCCGGCCTGGCCTTGTTGCAGCGCAATGCGGCACCCCCCTTTTGAACTGAGGCGGAAAATTGTCTCACCTCACCTCGACGATTGCCGCCCTCGCCCTTTCGGGCCTCGCCACGCTAGCACGGGCAGAAGCGGCCGAATTGCCTGTGAGCGAAGTCGCGCCGGGAATCTTCGTTCATGTCGGCACTGTGGCGCTGATGAGCCGGGAGAATGCGGGCGACATCGCCAATGTCGGCTTCGTCGTCGGCGAGGATGCGGTGGCCGTGATCGACACCGGCGGCAGCGTGCGCGAGGGCGAGGCCCTGCTCGCCGCCATCCAGGCCCGCACCGACAAGCCGATCCGCTATGTCATCAACACCCACGGCCATCCCGACCATGTCTTCGGCAATGCCGCCTTCGTCGCCGAGGGGACCAGCTTCGTCGGCCATGGCAAGCTGCCGCAGGCGCTGGCGACGCGCGGGCCGTATTATCTCGATAATTTTCGCCGCATCATGGGCGCGGAACTGATCGATCCCGTGAAGATCGTGCCGCCCTCGCTGCGCGTTGCCGACACCATGGCGCTCGACCTCGGATCGCGCCGCCTGACGCTGCGGGCCTGGCCCACCGCGCACAGCGACAGCGACCTCACGGTGTTCGACGAAACGACCAAGACCCTGTTCGCGGGCGACCTCGTGTTTCTCCGGCACATCCCGGTGATGGATGGCAGCATTCGCGGCTGGCTCGCTTTGCTCGGGGAGTTCGAGACCATGTCCGCGGCACGGGTCGTCCCCGGTCACGGACCCGTGAGCGGCTGGCCTGCCGCGCTCGCCGACGAGCGGCGTTATCTCACGACGCTGCTGGCCGACGTTCGCGCATCGAACAAGCAGGGCGAATCGATCCGGACCGCCGCGGACAAGGCCGCTGCGTCGGAACGGCCGCACTGGGACCTGTTCGACGACTACAACGCCCGCAACGCAACCGCAGCATTCTCGGAAATTGAATGGGAGTAACGGCCGCTTTACGCTACACTGACCCTGATACTGATCCGGGATCACTGCTTCCTCAGCACGCGGGACCATGACCATGATGGCATCACTGCTCCGCCTGCCCCTGATCGCCGCGCTTGCCGGCATCGTCTTCGCCGTGCCGGCGTATGCGGAGGAGTACGACCCCTGGCCGGGCCTCGTGCAGGACGTCTTCGCCAACCGGGCGATGAACGACGGCAGCGACGTCATCGGCATCGAGATGCCCTATCGCGCCGAGGATGCGGCCATCGTGCCGGTCACCCTGCGCAGCAAGCTGTCGCCCGCCGACAGCCGCCGAATCCGCACGATCACGCTGGTGATCGACCGCAACCCGGCGCCGATGGCCGCGAAGTTCGAGCTCGGGCCGGACGCCAATGTCAGCGAAATCTCCACGCGCGTGCGCATCAACAACTACACCGACGTCCACGCCGTCGCCGAGCTCAGCGACGGCCAGCTCTACGTGTCGAAGGTCTATGTGAAGGCCTCCGGCGGCTGCTCGGCGCCGGCCGGCAAGAACGCCGAGGAAGCGCAGGCCCGTCTCGGCCAGATGCGCTACCGCCAGTTCGCGCGCGCGGAGGCGCCCGCCAGCCGCATCCGCGAAGCCCAGATCATGATCGGCCATCCCAACAATTCCGGCCTGCAGATGGACCAGGTCACGCAGCTCTATATTCCCGCCTTCTTCATCAACCAGCTCAAGCTGACGCAGGACGACAGCCCGGTGCTGTCGATGGAAGGCGGCATCTCGATCTCGGAAGATCCCAATCTGCGCTTCACCTACGTCTCCAACGGCGCCAGGCGTTTTCGCGCGGAAGCGAAGGACACCGATGGCCACGTGTTCCGCAACGAGTGGGACGTGGAGAAGCCGGGGACGTGAGGCACTTCTGCCTTCCCCTCTCCCCTTGTGGGAGCCGCGCAGCGGCGAGACGGGTGAGGGGTATCTCTCCCCGAACCCGATCGTTTGATTATGAGGAGACATACCCCTCATCCGGCGCTTCGCGCCACCTTCTCCCACAAGGGGAGAAGGAAGAGGCCACCGTCTACGCCGCAAGCTGTCAAAAACACCTCACCTCGGCTTCGGCCTGCGCGCGCCTCAGATCGTTCACCGCCGCGTTGGCCTGCTCCGAGGTGCGGAACTGGACGCCGAGATTGCCGCGCACCTGCGACATGCTGAGCGCGGTCTCGGCGGTGACGTAGCGCTCATAGGGGACGATCGAGGCCACCACGTCGATCGAGCAGGAGCACTGCTCGATCGACTGCCGCGTTTCGCCATTGGCCTTCATGCAGCCATAAACATATTCGGCGCGCGCGGCGGTCGGGTAGTCGTTGGCCTCCTCGGCACGCGCGGCGACCGCGCCTGCCGCCAACACCGCCAATGCGGCGACAATCGGTCGTAGCCGTTCCGCCAGATTCATGCGCGTCCTCCCGCTGGTTGCGACGAAAGCTATGCTATGCCTATTGTCCTGAAAAGCGCTCTTCGAGGAAACGGTTCACAAGGTGGCGAGATTTCTTGGCCGAACTTTTGCGCTCGCGGCGACGCTGGTGCTGACGCTGGCAGCAACTGGCCATGCCGCGGATGTTATCCGCCTTGCGGTGCAGAAAACCGGGACTTTTTCCTGGGAACTGGCGACGATCCGCGCCAATGGCCTCGACAAGGACGCCGGCCTGTCGCTGGAGGTCACCGAGCTTGCAAGCCCCGAGGCCGGCAAGATCGCGCTCCGCGCCGGCAATGCCGACATCATGCTGTCGGACTGGCTGTGGGTGTCGCGCGAGCGCACGCTCGGCGCCAGGCTCACCTTTTATCCTTATTCCAGCGCGCTCGGCGCGGTGATGGTGCCGGCCTCCTCGCCGATCAAGTCGCTTACGGACCTCAAGGGCCGCAAGCTCGCGGTCGCCGGCGGGCCGATCGACAAGAGCTGGCTGCTGCTGCAGGCACGGATGAAGCAGGATGGCATCGAGCTGAAGTCGCAAGCGACCATCGTCTACGGCGCCCCGCCCTTGATCGCCGCCAAGGCGTTCGACGGCGAGATGGACGCGAGCCTCAATTTCTGGAATTTCTGCGCCCAGCTCGAGGCCAAGGGCTTTCGCCGCCTCGCCGGCATCGAGGACATCCTGCCGCAACTCGGCGCCAGGGGCGCGGTCGCCGCCGTCGGCTACGTGTTCGACGAGAGCTGGGCGGCGAGCCATCGCGAGGCCGTGAACCGCTTCATCGCGATGACGCGCAAGGCCAAGCAGCTATTGGTGAGCTCGGATGCGGCGTGGGACAAGATCGCCCCGCTCACCGGCACGAGCGACGCCACCTTGCTGAAGACCTATCGCGACCGTTATCGCGAAGGCATTCCGCGCCGGAGCATCGCCGACGAGGAGGCCGATGCGCGCGTGCTCTACCGCGTGCTGGCCGAGGTCGGCGGGCGCGACCTGGTGGGGCCGGCCGCCGAGCTCGATCCCGGCACCTTCTACCACGCGGCCGGCGGAGACTGAGGTGCTGCGCCTCGTCTCGTTCGCCGCGTTCTTCGCGATCTGGTGGATCGCCGCACTGTTCGTCGGCGGCGCAAAGCTGCCCTCCCCGCCGGCCGTGCTCCAGGTGATGATCGCTGAGGCATCGAGCGGGGCGCTGTTCCTGCATCTCGGCGCAACGCTCGCCCGCGTGACCCTGGCCTTCGTGCTCGCAATGTCGCTCGGCAGCGCCATCGGCTACCTGATGGGGCGGGTGAAGCTCGCCGACCGGCTCGGCGATCCCTGGCTGATCCTGCTGCTGAACCTGCCGGCGCTGGTGGTGATCGTACTCGCCTATATCTGGGCCGGCCTGACAGAGGCCGCCGCGATCGCCGCGATCGCCATCAACAAGCTGCCGACCGCGGTCGTCACGTTGCGCGAGGGCACCCGCGCGCTCGATCGCTCGCTCGACGAGATGGCTAGCGTGTTCGCGATGCCGCGCTGGCGCGCCTTCCGTCATGTCGTGCTGCCGCAGCTTGCGCCCTATATCGCCGCCGCCGCGCGCTCGGGCCTGTCGCTGGTCTGGAAGATCGTGCTGGTCGCCGAGCTGCTGGGACGGCCGAACGGCGTCGGCTTCGAGATCGGCGTCGCCTTCCAGCTGTTCGACACGCCGCGGCTGCTCGCCTACTCCCTGACCTTCGCGGCGGTCGTGCTCGTGATCGAGACCTTGCTGGTGCAGCCGTTCGAAGCCCGAGCGACGAGGTGGCGGCCCCGTGCGGCTTGAGGTCGACATCACAGGCAAGACGTTCAGGAGCGCTGCGGGCGAAACCCACGCGGTGCTGGCGCCGCTCAGATTCGCGCTTCAATCCGGCGAGGTCGGCGTGCTGATCGGACCGTCCGGCTGCGGCAAGAGCACGATGCTGCGCATCATTCTCGGGCTCGACCGCGACTTCGAAGGGCGTGTTGCGCGCCCACCCGAGGCACGGATCGGCATGGTGTTCCAGGAGCCGCGCCTGCTGCCATGGCGCTCGGTCGAGGACAATGTGCGCCTCGCGGCCCCCGCGGTGAGCGATGCGAAACTGGCGGAGCTTTTCAGGATTCTGGAGCTCGAAGCGCATCGCAGCCACTTCCCGGGCGAATTGTCGCTGGGGCTCGCCCGCCGCGTCGCGCTCGCCCGCGCCTTCGCCGTCGAGCCTGATCTTCTGGTGCTCGACGAGCCCCTTGCCTCGCTCGACGACGCGCTCGCCGGCCGGCTGCGCGAGGAGATCGCGACGCTGGTGGCAAACCGCTCGGCGATGACGCTGCTCGTCACCCACAGCCTGGAGGATGCAATCCGCCTCGGCGATCGCCTGTTCTTCCTGTCGCCGCGGCCGGCACGCATCGTCCAGGAGGTGCCGATTGCAATTCCGCGCGCCAGGCGCGGTGAGTCCGAGCTAAGACGGATCAGGGCCGAGCTTGCGGCGTTGCCGCTTGAATCGAAATGAATACTCGTGGTCAACTGGACCCAACGAGATTTTCGGGGAGGTCACCATGCGGCGTCCGCTGATCGCGATCGGCATCCTGTTGGTTGCGATGCCCGGTGCAGTGCTCGCCCAGTCCAAGGGCAAGGGCATCAGGCTCTGGAATCTGACGACAGAGACGATCTCCAGCTTCCAGCTCTCGCCGTCCGGCAAGACCGAATGGGGTCCGAACCAGACCCTGAACGACAAGGACAAGGAGGTCGATCACGACGAGCGGCTGCGCATCACCGGCGTCGAGCCCGGCCGCTACGACGCCAGGGTCGGCTATCCCAGTTCGCGGCAGTGCATCGTCCGCGACATCGAGATCAAGGCCGATACCGTGTTCTCGATCGCCGACAAGGACCTGAAGGACTGCACCAAGTAAGCAGGCGCACTTCACGCTTTGTCGTTCGAGTGCGGATATTCGCAGCGCCACCGCACCGCCTGCCACTTCGGATGGTCGCCGATCCATTGCGCGATGTAGGGCGGCGCGGCCATGGCGCATTGCCTCGGCGATCCGCCATAGGCAAACATCAGATGCTGCTCCTCGCAGGTCGCAGGCGAGAGCACCGCACACACAGTCACCACCAGGTCGATCGGGTTCATGCCGGGATTCCTCTGGGAACACCAAGACGTATCATAAAAATCTACGCCTCCGGCAGCCGCAAGTTTCAAACGGGCGTGAGCCCGGCGCCTTGCCGCCCGTTGATTTCGCCAATAAGCTGGTTCCCGACAACTGCTAACAGGCTGATGGCTCTCAAGGAAACCTCCCGGCGCGGCGTCACGCGCGCAGTCTCTGTCCTGGTGCTTGTCGCCGGCATCTGGATTGTCACGGGTCACGTTCGGCGCGCTCTCGCCGCGGAGACGCAAGCCGACAAACCGAATCCGGGCCGCACCGAGCCTTCCCGCACCGCAACGAGCGACCAGCCGGTGGTCAAGCTGACTGCGAGCCAGCAGGAGCAGGTCGGGCTCGAGACCGCGCCTGTGAAAGCAGCCCCCCATCCCGAGCAATTCCACGCCTATGGCGCCGTGCTCGACATCTCCCGCATCACCGAGCTCACCAACAGCTACGCCAACGCGCAAGCCCAGCTCCAGACGGCGCAGGCCAAGCTCGAGGTCGCCAGGAGCGCGTACGACCGGGTCAAGAATCTCGTCGACTCCGCCGCGCTCCCGAAGAAGGAAGCCGAGACCGCCGAGGGAACGTTGCGGGTGGACAAGGCCGCGCTGACCGCGGCGGAGTCGCAGCTCAGGACGCTCACGGCAACCGCACAGCAGGAATGGGGGCCGGTCATCGGCCGGGGCATCGTCGAGCGCTCGCCCGCGGTGGTGAGGCTGATCGAGCGCGATCAGTTTCTGATCCAGGTGACGCTGCCGCCCGGCGTGACCGTCAGCGGAACTCCCGGAACGGCCCTGGCGCAGGCGCCGACGCGCAGTGCGAATATCGATCTGCAGTACATCTCGCCGGCGACGCGCACCGACCCCCGTATTCAGGGATTGAGCTATTTCTTCTCGGCACCAGGCGACAGCGGCCTGCTGCCCGGCATGAACACCAATGTCTATGTGCCGTCGGGCAACACCTATGAGGGCGTGTTCATCGAGGACACCGCGATCGTGCGGTGGCAGGGCCGATCCTGGGTTTACCTGCGCGTGAGCCCCGACAGCTTCCGGCGGCATCCGATCAGCATGGACCAGCCGGTCTCCGATGACGACTACGTCGTCCGGGACATCCCGTCCGGGTCAGAAATCGTCATGCGGGGCGCGCAGGTGCTGCTGTCAGAGGAGGCCAAGAGCGAGCTTCGGGGCGGTGATGACGACTGATGGCACCGGCTCCGGCCGGTCAGGGCCGCAAGCCGCTCTTGTCGCATTCGCCATCCGCTTCCGCGGCATCGTGCTCGCGCTGTCGTTTGTCCTTTTGGGCTACGGCCTGTTCGCTCTTGGCGACGCCAAATACGGCGTCTTCCCCGAATTCGCGCCGCCGCAGGTCACGATCCAGACCGAAGCTCCCGGCCTCAGCCCGGAGCATGTCGAGATCCTGGTCACGCAACCGATTGAGACATCGATCAATGGCCTCGCCGGCGTCGAGAGCCTGCGCTCGTCGTCGATCCAGGGCCTCTCGGTCGTGACGGTCGTCTTCCAGCCGCGGAGCGACATCTACCGGGCGCGCCAATTGGTGACCGAACGTCTCGCCGTCGTGGCCGCGCGGCTGCCGCAGGGCGTTCAGCCACCGTCGATGACGCCGTTGACCCCGCTGGCCGGCACCGTGCTGGTGCTTGGCCTGACGTCCGGGCAGCGTTCGCTGATGGATCTGCGCACCATCGCGGACTGGACCGTGGCGCGACGGCTTCTGGCCGTCCCGGGCGTGGCCCAGGTCTCCATCTACGGCAAGGACGTCAGGTCGCTGCAGGTGCAGGTTCGCCCGGACGATCTGATCCGCTTCCGGGTCGGCCTCAACGACGTGCTGGCCGCCGCGCGAAAAGCCACCGGTGTGCGCGGCGCCGGCTTCATCGACACCGCCAATCAGCGCATCACGCTGCAAACACAGGGACAGTCCCTGACGCCCGACCAGCTCGCCCGCACCGTGCTTCTGCACGAAGGCGGCGCAAGCGTGGTCCTCGGCGACGTCGCCACCGTCGTGACCGCGCCCGAGCCGCCGATCGGGGCCGCCCAGATCGACGGGGTGCCGGGCATCATGCTGATGGTCAGCCAGCAATATGGCGCAAACACGCGCGAGGTCACCGCGCGCGCGGAGGCGGCACTGCAGGAGCTCCGGCCCGGCCTGGAGGCCGACGGCGTCAAGCTCCATGCCGACATCTTTCGCCCCGCCAATTTCATCGATGCGGCGACCGAGAACGTGCTCAACGCCCTTTTGGTCGGCGGCGCGCTCGTGATCGTGGTCCTGTTTCTGTTCCTGTTCGACTGGCGCACCTCGATCATCAGCTGCACCGCAATCCCCCTGTCCTTGATCGCGGCCGTGCTTGCGCTGCAATGGATGGGAGAAACGCTCAACACGATGACGCTGGGCGGCCTCGCCATCGCCATCGGCGAAGTCGTCGATGACGCCGTGATCGGCGTCGAGAACGTCGTCCGCAGGTTGCGCGAAAATCGCCTCGTGGCGATGCCGAAACCCGAGGCGCGAATCGTGCTCGACGCCTTCCTCGAAGTCCGTACCGCCGTGGCCTACGCCACGTTCGCGGTGCTGCTGGTGTTCTTTCCGATCCTGGGGCTTTCCGGCATCGCCGGCCGGCTGTTCGGTCCCCTCGGCATCGCCTACATCCTCGCCGTGATCGCCTCGCTCGCGGTCGCCCTGACCGTGACCCCGGCGCTCTCCATGCTGCTCCTCGTCGGACGAACGGGCGGGCAGCGCCTGCATGAACCGCCAACCGTGCGGTGGTCCCGTCGCGCCTACCAGGCCCTGCTGCGTCGCATCGGCCGATACCCGAAGCTGGTGATGACGACGGCTGCGGTCGTCACCATCGGCGGAGCGGCGATGCTGCCCTTCTTCGGCGGGACCTTCCTGCCCGATTTGCGTGAAGGCCATTTGATCCTGCACGTCTCCGCGATCCCCGGCACTGCGCTCGACGAATCCCTTCGCATCGGCAAGCTGATGACGGACACGCTGCGGACCATCCCGGGCATTCGCAGGGTTGCGCAGCATGCGGGCCGGGCCGAGGCCGGTATCGACACGGT
Source organism: Bradyrhizobium diazoefficiens (assembly GCF_018131015.1). GTDB lineage: Bacteria > Pseudomonadota > Alphaproteobacteria > Rhizobiales > Xanthobacteraceae > Bradyrhizobium > Bradyrhizobium diazoefficiens_B. The sequence continues at coordinate 227,369 of NZ_JAFCJJ010000003.1, read as the reverse complement.
CGGTCCGCATTCCAGCGAGTTCGAGGTCGATCTTGAGCCGGGGCTCTCGGGGCTGGCCCAAGCCGAAACGGAAGCGCGCATCAGGGCTGCCCTGTCCGGCTTCCCCGGCGTTTCCTTCTCGAGCAAGACCTATTTGACGGAGCGCGTGGAGGAGACCGTCTCCGGCTTCAGTGCGGCGGTGGTCATCAACATCTACGGACCCGATCTCGACTCGCTCGATCGCGCCGCGCGCGACGTCGCGCGGGAGCTCGACGAGGTCGGGGGCGCGGCCGACGTGCAGCGGCGAACCCCGCCGGGAATGCCGCAGGTCAATGTGCAGCTTCGCCCAACCGATCTGCAGCGCTGGGGTCTCGACGCGGTCGAGGTGCTCGAGCTGGTCCGCACCGCCTATCAGGGCGACATCGTCGGCCAGGGATACGAGGGCAATGTCGTCTTCAACATCATCGTGATCCTCGATACGCGTGCCCGCGCCCGGCTCGGCCAGATCGATGACCTGCCGCTGCGTACGCCGAGCGGCGCCTACATTCTGCTGAAGCAGGTCGCCGACGTCTACGAGACCTCGGGCCGCTATCAGATCCAGCACCAGAACGCGCAGCGCGTCCAGACCGTCACGTCGAACGTCAGCGGACGCGATCTCGAATCCTTCGTGGCCGCCGCCAAGCGCAAGCTGGCGCGCGAGGTCACGCTGCCGGCGGGCGCCCGCATCGAATTCGCCGGGGCGGCCGAGGCCCAGGCCCGGTCGCGGCGCGATCTGATCGTCAATTCCCTGCTGGCCGGCACCGGCATCATCGTTCTGCTCGCGATGGTGACCGGCCATTGGCGCAACCTGCTGCTGGTGATGATCAACCTGCCCTTCGCCTTCGTCGGCGGCGTGTTCGCATTGGCCTTGACCGGCGGCCTGCTTTCGCTGGGATCGATGGTCGGCTTCGTCACGCTGTTCGGCATCACGCTGCGCAACTCCATCCTCATGATCTCGCACTACGAGCACCTCGTGCTCGTGGACGGCCGCAAATGGGGGTTTGAGACCGCGATCGAGGGCGCGGCCGACCGCCTTGTCCCGATCCTGATGACGTCGCTGGTGACGGGCCTCGGATTGTTGCCGCTCGCGATCGGCGCGGGAGAGCCGGGCCGCGAAATCGAGGGCCCGATGGCGATCGTGATTCTCGGAGGCTTGATGACGTCGATGGCGCTCAGCCTGCTGGTGCTGCCGACCCTGGCGCTTCGCTATGGGCGTTTCGAGAACCGTCCCAAGGGCGCATGACGGGCCGGACACTGCCACGGCTTCGACGGCGCCCGCCATCGAAGCCGCGGCAGGTCTTCGGTCTTACTTGGGTCTTACTTGCGCGAAGCGCAGGCGTACATGTTGATTTCCATGCCGACCGGCACTTCGACGATCTTCGGAGCTTTCCAAGCCATCGGGGTCTCCCAAGGGTATTGAGCGCGACATCGCGCCGGGCAAAAACTAGGGCCGCGTCAGGCACAGCGCAAGCCTGGAATCGAACCGCAGACACAACGAACTGTCGCACGCAACGCGCACAGTTCTCTCTCGGACAAATCGGCTTCGCTCCCAGTCAAACCACAGGAGTCTCAGCGCAGCAATCGCAACAGCGCGCGGCCCGCACGCGAGTTCAGCTCCTTCGCATCCAGTGTCCCGTCCTTGTCGGGATTCGCTGCGTTGAAGCGCTGCTCGACCACCGCGAGATATTCGTCGAGCGTGAGAGTACCGTCGCGGTCGGGATCGGCGGCGGCAAGTTCTTTCGCCGTCAGCCGGCCGCGCAACTCGCGAACGTCGAGCGTGCCGTCATGGTCCGGATCGAGTTTCGCGAACAATGCGGTCGCCGCCTTCTTGACCTCGGCGAGATCGAGCGTGCCGTCATTGTCGGTGTCGAACATCTTGACGGCATTGCCGGAGGCCGACCAAGCCGGACCGGCGAGCGATGCAGCCGCCAACGCAAGCGCAATCGAGCGACGCGATATCATCACAACCTCCCTGATCAAGAGCCCGATCTGAACGGGTTCGCGACATCATAAGTCCGCAACCGCCAAGTGGTTCAAGCGCGAAATCGCGGGCGTCCGTCCGCCGACGGAGGATCCCGCTGCGCGGACCCCGCGCCGGCAATCTTCGCGTGGCGGAAATTGGTGCAGCGCATTCGCGCAAGACGAGTGAAATTTTCCGGGAACGACCATGCGCCGCCTTGATTCCGGCGTCCAACATATCGGCAGCGCGCCTTCGACTTTCGTATTGACGGGTTTTGCATTCGGGCGGAGTGTTGCTCCCGCAGCGTCAAAAGGCGCGCATATTGGGAGGAACGGATGAACCGCTTTGCGATGGCCGCGAGCCTCGTCATGCTTGCATCGACATGTGCCAACGCCCAGACCACCGAGCAACTGGTCAAGGGTGCGACCGACACATCGAACGTTCTCAATTACGGGATGGGCTACAATCTGCAGCGCTTCTCGTCGCTCAACCAGATCAACAAGGACACCATCAAGAATCTCGTCCCGGTCTGGAACTACAGTTTCAACGACGATCGTAGCGAGGAATCCCAGCCACTGGTGTACCAGGGCGTGATCTACGTGACCTCGCACAACGCGACCATGGCGGTCGACGCCAAGACCGGCAAGCAGCTCTGGAAGACCAAGGTCGAGTATCCCGCCGAGACGCCGCGCATCGTCTGCTGCGGCATCATCAACCGCGGCGCCGCCCTGTACGACGGCAAGGTGTTCCGCACCACGCTGGACGCCAACGTGATCGCGCTCGATGCCAAGACCGGCAAGGAGCTGTGGCGCGAGAAGGCCGCCGACATCAAGGAAGGCTACTCGATGACGGTGGCCCCGCTGGTCGCCGACGGCGTGGTGATCACCGGCATCTCCGGCGCCGAGTTCGGCACCCGCGGCTTCATCGACGGTTGGGACCCGGCCACGGGCAAGCATCTCTGGCGCACCCATTCCATCCCCTCACCGGACGAGCCCGGCGGCGACACCTGGAAGGGCGACACCTGGAAGCTCGGCGGCGGCTCGACCTGGATCACCGGCTCCTACGATCCCGAGCTGAACACGGTCTATTGGGGCATCGGCAATCCCGGGCCGTTCAACTCGGCGGTGCGCCCCGGCGACAACCTCTACACCTGCTCCGTGCTGGCGATGGATCCCAAGACCGGCAAGATCAAGTGGCATTACCAGTTCTCGCCGAACAATCCGTTCGACTATGACAGCGTGGCCGAGATGGTCCTCGCCGACATGAATGTCGAGGGCAAGCCGACCAAGGTGCTGATGGACGCCAACCGCAACGGCTTCTTCTACGTGCTCGACCGCACCAACGGAAAGCTGCTGGCGGCGAACCCCTACGTGAAGGTCAACTGGGCCACCGGCGTCGACATGAAGACCGGCCGTCCGATCGAGACCGACATCTCCAAGGATGCGCGCGAGGGCAAGAAGGTGACAGTCTATCCGTCGATCCTCGGCGGCAAGAACTGGGAGCCGATGTCCTTCAACCCGCAGACCGGCCTCGCCTATGCCAACACGCTGAACTTCGGCGGCAAGTACAAGGCCGAGCCCGTCACCTTCAAGCAGGGTGAATGGTATCTTGGCATGGACCTGACCGATCCGTGGCAGTTCGACGACGGCCCGCGCGGCCACCTCAAGGCCATCGACCCCATGACCGGCAAGTCGAAGTGGGAAGCGCCGAGCGACATTCCGCGCTTCTCGGGCGTGCTGTCGACGGGCGGCGGCGTCGTGTTCTCGGGCGCGCTGACCGGTGAGTTCGAAGCCTTCGACGCCGACACCGGCAAGAAGCTCTGGCAGTTCCAGACCGGCTCCGGAATCGAGGGACAGCCGGTGACCTGGCAGCAGGACGGCGTGCAATATGTCGCAGTCACCAGCGGCTATGGCGGCGTCTACTCGCTGTTCTCCGGCGACGAGCGGCTCGCCAAGGTGCCGCCCGGCGGCTCGCTGTGGGTCTTCGCGATCAAGCAGTAAGCACGGGTCAGGCGAATTGATGGAAGTCTCCCAGAGGACGGCGGCGGCTCTCGCCGCCGTCGCGGTGCTGACGGTCGCGCTGGTTGCGACCGCCCGGGCCGCGGATGAACCGAATGCCCAGGCGCAGATCGACCACGGCAAGGCGACCTATGCCGAGAAGTGCTCGCACTGCCACGGACCCGGCATGATGAACTCCGGCACCATCACGCCGGACCTGCGTGCCTTTCCCGACGACAGGACGCGGTTCGTCACCACGGTGAAGAACGGCAAGAACAATAAGATGCCGCCCTGGGGCGACATCCTCAGCGAGGACGAGATCACCGATCTGTGGGCCTACGTGTCGAGCCGGAGGCGGCCATGAGAAGGCGCCTCGCACCCCTGTTCGCCATGTTGTTGTCAGGCATGACGGCTGCGCATGCGGCCGATCCGCAGCCATTGCGCGTGTGCCTCGACGAAGACCGTCCGCCGCTGTCGGCGCATCGCCGCGGCCAGCCGGACTTTGGCTTCGACGTGACGCTGGCGCAGGCCGTCGCCGACAGGCTCGGCCGCCCGCTCAAGATCCAATGGTTCGAGACCAAGCTCGACGAGGATGCCAGCCCGCAGCTCGAGGCCAACGCGCTGTTGTCCGACGGACGGTGCTCGCTGGTCGGCGGCTACGCACTGACGAAGGACTCGCTGGTCGTGCCCGGCATGAAGACGGCGCGGATGCCCGACTTCGAGGGTGCGAGCCGCGAGGACCGCAGGCGCCGCGTCGATCTCGGTGTGCTGGTGCCGACCCAGCCCTACGTCTACTCGCCGATGACGGTGGTGCTGGGACCGAAGGCGCGCGGCCGCAAGATCGGCGACATCGGCGATCTCGCGGGAATGCGGCTCGCGATCGAAAGCGGGTCGCTGGGCGACGCCATCCTGATGACGTTCGACAAGGGACGGCTGATCGACAGCATCACCCATCTCGTCCCCGGCCGCGAGGACCTGCTCGGCGCGGTCGCCCGCGGCGACTATGACGCGACGCTGATCGATCTCGGCCGTTTCGACGCCCACCGCACCGCCCATCCCGACACGGCGATCACCGCCTCCGGCTACTACTATCCGATCGGCGCCAACCGCGGCTATGTCGGCCTTGCCAGCGACCCGGCGCTGATCGAGGCCGTCAACAAGGCGCTGACCGAGCTCGGTGCCGAGGGCAAGATCGCCGAGTTCGGCAGGCAGGCCGGCCTGACCTATCTGCCACCGCGCGAACCCGCGATCCTCGGCGACGTCTGGACGAAGATCATCCAGCGGTGATGCGGCGGCGGTCGCGTGCGGCTGCCGTCTCCGACACAATTCCGTCGCCGTGCGCTGCTGAGTTCCGTCAGCTGCATTGGGGACGGATGTGGGACTGAGAAGCTATTGCGCCTATGTGCTGATGCTATGCTGGCTGGCTGATCCGGCCCAAGCGGCCGGCCTCCAGCTTCTCGATTCCGATCCGGCACTCGCTGGAGCAATCTGGTATCCTTGCGCCGGCACGCTCCAGGAAGTGCCGCTCGGCGTCCTCTCTGTGGGACCGATTGCCACTCTGCCCGGCGTGAAGGACTGCCCCGTCGCGGTCACGAATCTGCCGCTCATCGTCTTCTCCCACGGCCGCGGCGCCTGGTTCGGGGCCCATCACGACACGGCTGAAGCCTTGGCCGATGCCGGCTTCGTCGTCGCCGCGATCAGCCATCCCGGCGACAACGGCAATGACAATTCGCAGAGCGATGGCGTGTCCGCGTTCGCCTCGCGCCCCGTGGACATCGTTCGCCTGCTGGATTTCGTGCTGCACGACTGGAAAGACAAGGCGGCTATCGATCTCTCGAAGATCGGCTTCTTCGGCTTCTCCAAGGGTGGCTATACCGGCCTGGTGCTGATCGGGGCCAAGCCGGATTTCGGCAGGCTCCTCAGCGTCTGCCAGGGAAAGACGGGCGTGTGTCAGGAGCTTCGCGACGGGGCCCCTGCGCCCAACCCGCCGCAGGATTCGCGCATCAAGGCCGCGGTCATCGCCGATCCCGCAACCGGCGTCTTCACGGCGGAGACTCTCGCCGCGATCAAGATCCCGCTCCAGTACTGGCGATCGACCTTGGGCGGTCCAGGCATCGGTGACGGCTCAGGCACGGCGCGCATCGCCGAACTGCTCCCGGGAAAGCCCGAGCTGCACGTCGTGTCGACCGCCCATTACGGATTCCTTGCACCCTGCTCGCCGGAGCTCGCAGCCGCCGTCCCGCGCATCTGCGCCGACAAGCCGGAGGGATTTGACAGGGTCGCCTTCCACCGCGAGTTCAACGCCAGCGTCGAAAGATTCTTCCGGGAGCAGCTTCTCGGCGAACACACGCGATGACGCCGCCAGAGGGCATAACGCAATGGGTCCGCTTCCGCCTGCCGCCCGCCATCCGACCAAAGCCCAGTGCCGAAATCCCGATTCCCGGCTATGATCGTGCTCTGCCGCCGGAAGACCGGCGCGAAGGAACAAGGCCGCTTCTCATGACGACGGATCCCCTGGCCGTAGCCGCCATGATCATCCTGCTCTTTCCGATGGGCTATTTCACGCTGGCGTCGCCCGCCTTCCTGCTGGTGAAGCTCGACATCCACCCCGTCGCCCTGCTGCTGCGCGGGATGTTCAACGCCCATTTTCTGGTGATGGGCGTGGCCGGAATGCTCGGGACCCTGGCATTCCTCCTCGCCGGCCAGATGCTGTTCGCTGTGGTCGTCGGCCTGGTAGCGGCGCTGGCGATCAGCGGACGCCGCCGGTTCATACAGCGCATGGACGATCAGCTCAGCGCCGGCGAAGCTGGCGACGTCGATGCAGCGGATCGGCTGCGCCGGATGCATTGGAGCGGCATGCTGTGCAACGCAATACTGCTTGCCGCCCTGCTGGCCAGCATTCCCTATCTTGCCACGACTGCGTGAGAAGACCGCGCGGCGGTTGAGGAGCCCGCGCCCTGCCCGGCCGCTAATGCTCGTCCGCGACGGCCGCACCCTGCTGCGCCTTGTGGATCGAGGACGGCACCACGCCGAAATATTTCCGGAACACGCGACTGAAATGCGATGAGCTGGAGAAGCCCCAGGAGAACGCGACGTCGGTGATGGTCTTGCCGGCGTGGGCCTCGAGCTCCTGGCGGCAGTTCTGCAGCCGCGCCTGCCAGATGTAGTCGCTCACGGTGGTGCCGCGCTCGGAGAACAGCATGTGCAGATAGCGCTTGGAGCAGCCGAGCTCGGCCGAGATCTGATCGATGCACAGATCCGGATCGCGCAGGTGCTCGCGGATGAAGAACTGGGCGCGCACATACATCGCCTCGGGCCCGACCCGATCGAACATCGTGTCGGCCTCGCGCAACGGCAGCAGCAGCAGGTCGATCAGCGAATCGGCCACCCCGACCGCGCTGTTTGCCGACAGCTTGGCCGCCTCGTCGAAGGTGGCATGGACGAAGTCATGGGCGATCCGCCCCGTCCCGGTGCGTGCCGACAGCTTGCAGGCCGGCATCCGCTGCGACGGGAAGCCGCGGTCGCGCAGCAGCGCCTTGGGCACGATCACGACGTCGTGGCGCGTGAAGGCGGGGCTGATGATCGAATGCGGGCAGGAAACGTCATAGGCGATGATGTCGCCCGGGTTGAGCTCGATGTGGCGCCCCTCCTGCTCGAAATAGGACACGCCATAGGTCTGGAAATGGATCTTGATGTAGGGATGCTCATTGGCCTTGGCGCGCGCCAGCGTATGGGCGATGCGATGCTGACTCACCTCGATCTGGCACAGCTTCAGGCGCGACACGGTGGTGTAGTCGATGCGGCCCTCGAGCGAGGAGGCCTCCAGCGGATCAACGTCGAAATGACCGCACAGGCTCGTCAGTCCGTCGACCCAACTCTGGATCTGCCGCTTCGGCGTCAGTCCGGTCGTCGAGAGCGTGTGAATTGTGTCGGACATTAATCCAGCCACTGGGTTGATCCGGGAATTGACACGAGATCGCAACCAGCGCTGCCGGCGCCCTCAGCCGTGATTGCGTGACGTTTACCTCAAATTTTGGCGGTCTTTTGGAACGAGCGCCTCCGCTCCATTGCCACCTTTAGAGTTAATCCTCCGCCTTCATCGCACCGCCGTCAAGGGGAACCTGTACCTCGGTGCTGCACCCTTAGGCGCAGAAGCCGCTGAATTCGCTACTGCAAAATCAAAATCTTTCTATCCGTGCGCTGTCGAGCAAACCGGCTTCCCTTCTGGGCAAGTTTCCCGATGGCGAAGTCGTTACGTATCGCAGCAGGAACAACAAGAACGGGCCGCTCCTGCAGGCGGACCCGTGGCTCTCATCAGGAGGAGGAAACAGCACAGCTTCGTTCTGATGCCCTTACGTGACCGCCCTGCACGAGCAGACGCCGGACGAGAAGCCCGGCGATTGAGCAATGCTTCGGAAACAATAAACGAGACCAACGGAGGAATGATTATGCGCAAGGTGCTACTGGCAACCTTTCTTGGCTCCGCGGCGGCTCTCGCCGCCGGGAGCGCGTCAGCCAATGACGAAGTGCTCAAGATGTCGCAGAACCCGAAAGACTGGGTGATGGCGACCGGCGACTATGCCAATACCCGCTACTCCAAGCTGAACCAGATCAACGCCCAAAACGTCGGCAAGCTCCAGGTCGCATGGACCTTCTCGACCGGCGTGTTGCGCGGCCACGAAGGCGGCCCGCTGATCATCGGCAACATGATGTACGTCCATACACCGTTCCCGAACAAGGTCTACGCCATTGACCTTTCCAACGAGAACAAGATCGTCTGGAAGTACGAGCCGAAGCAGGATCCGAACGTCATCCCGGTGATGTGCTGCGATACGGTTAACCGCGGTCTCGCCTATGGCGACGGCAAGATCTTCCTGCACCAGGCCGACACCACCCTCGTCGCGCTCGACGCCAAGAGCGGCCAGGTTGCCTGGACCGCGAAGAACGGCGATCCCGGCAAGGGCGAGACCGGCACCTCGGCGCCGATGGTAGTCAAGGACAAGGTGCTGATCGGCATCTCCGGCGGCGAGTTCGGCGTGCAGGCCCACATGACCGCCTACGACATCAAGACCGGCAAGCTGGCCTGGCGCGGCTTCTCGGAGGGCCCGGATGACCAGATCCTGGTCGACGACAAGACCACCTCGCTCGGCAAGCCGATCGGCAAGGACTCCTCCTTGAAGACCTGGCAGGGCGATCAGTGGAAGATCGGCGGCGGCGCCACCTGGGGCTGGATCTCCTATGATCCCGAGATGAATCTGATCTACTACGGATCGGGCAACCCCTCGACCTGGAATCCGAAGCAGCGTCCCGGCGACAACAAGTGGTCGATGACGATCTGGGCGCGCAATCCGGACACCGGCGTCGCCAAGTGGGTCTATCAGATGACGCCCCACGACGAGTGGGACTATGACGGCATCAACGAGATGATCCTGTCCGATCAGTCGATCAACGGCCAGGCACGCAAGCTCTTGACGCATTTCGATCGTAACGGTCTCGGCTATACGCTCGATCGCGGCACCGGCGAGCTGCTGGTCGCCGAGAAGTACGATCCGAAGGTGAACTGGACCTCCGGCGTCGACATGGACAAGAACTCGCCGACCTATGGCCGTCCGAAGGTGCTCGACGCGGCTTCGACCGAGAAGGGCGGCGAGGACCACAACACCAAGGGCATCTGCCCGGCCGCGCTCGGCTCCAAGGACGAGCAGCCGGCGGCCTACTCGCCGGACACGCAGCTGTTCTACGTTCCGACCAACCACGTCTGCATGGACTACGAGCCGTTCAAGGTGAGCTACACCGCGGGCCAGCCCTATGTGGGTGCGACGCTCTCGATGTATCCGCCGCAGGGTGAAAGCCACATGGGCAATTTCATCGCCTGGGACGGCAAGACCGGCAAGATCGTCTGGTCGAACAAGGAGCAGTTCTCGGTCTGGTCGGGCGCGCTCGCAACGGCCGGCGGCGTGGTGTTCTACGGCACGCTGGAAGGCTATCTGAAGGCGGTCGACGCCAAGACCGGCAAGGAGCTCTACAAGTTCAAGACTCCCTCCGGCATCATCGGCAACGTCACGACGTATGAGAACGGCGGCAAGCAGTACGTTGCCGTGCTCTCCGGCGTCGGCGGCTGGGCCGGCATCGGCCTCGCGGCTGGTCTGACCGATCCGACCGCCGGCCTCGGCGCAGTCGGCGGCTACGCGGCCCTCAGCAACTACACGGCACTCGGCGGCACGCTGACCGTGTTCTCGCTGCCCAACTAGGCCCTGTTCAGCATCGCTCCGGCGCGTGGATCAACTCCACGCGCCGGCTCGTCTCCACCGAACGCCTTCGAGGAAAATCTCTTGCGTAAAATCGGCCTTGTCATCGTTGCAATCATCTTCGCTGCGTCCGGGGGACTCGCACAGGCGGAAGGTCCAGGCGACCCGACCGCTGTCAAGAAGGAAGACGACGGAAAGTGGCTCGATAAGGAAGGAAACCCGACCTACAAGATTTCGGCCGACGGCACCGTGGACTGGTTCACCTATTCCGGGTACCGCCGCTATCACTCCGACTGCCATGTCTGCCATGGCCCCGACGGCATGGGATCCACCTACGCACCGGCGTTGAAGGATTCGGTCAAATCCATGAGCTATGGCGACTTCCTCGGGGTCGTCGCGTCCGGCCGCAAGAACATCTCCACCGCCGCCGAGAACGTCATGCCGGCGTTCGGCGATAATCCCAACGTCGCCTGCTACATGGACGATCTGTACGTCTATCTCCGCGCCCGCTCCACAGACGCGTGGGGCCGCCAGCGCCCCGCCAAGAAGGAGGAGAAGACGGAGGCCTACACCAAGGCGGAAGACGCCTGCATGGGCAAGAAATGAACGTTGCAAGGGCTGCCGAGACTACCTCTTGGCGTCCTTTCGAGAATTTGAGGAGTTACCGATGAAGACACGTGCCGCCGTTGCTTTCGAAGCCAAGAAGCCGCTGGAGATCGTCGAGCTCGATCTGGAAGGACCGAAGGCCGGCGAAGTCCTGGTCGAGATCAAGGCAACAGGCATCTGCCACACCGATGCCTACACGCTCGACGGCTTCGACAGCGAGGGCATCTTCCCCTCGATCCTCGGCCATGAGGGCGCCGGCATCGTGCGCGAGATCGGCGCCGGCGTGACCTCGGTGAAGCCGGGCGACCACGTCATCCCGCTCTACACGCCGGAATGCCGGCAGTGCAAAAGCTGCCTGAGCCGGAAGACCAATCTCTGCACCGCGATCCGCGCGACGCAAGGCAAGGGCGTGATGCCCGATGGCACCAGCCGCTTCTCCTACAAGGGCAAGCCGGTCTACCACTACATGGGCTGCTCGACCTTCTCGAACTTCACCGTGCTGCCGGAGATCGCGGTGGCGAAGATCCGCCAGGACGCACCGTTCGACAAGAGCTGCTACATCGGCTGCGGCGTCACCACGGGCGTCGGCGCCGTCGTCAACACCGCCAAGGTCGAGCCGGGCGCCAACGTCGTCGTGTTCGGCCTCGGCGGCATCGGCCTCAACGTGATCCAGGGCGCCAAGATGGCCGGCGCCGACAAGATCATCGGCGTCGACATCAACGACTCCAAGGAGGAGTGGGGCCGCAAGTTCGGCATGACCGACTTCGTCAACCCGAAGAAGGTCACCGGGGACATCGTCCAGCACCTGGTCGGCCTGACCGATGGCGGCGCCGACTACACCTTCGACTGCACCGGCAACACCACGGTAATGCGCCAGGCGCTGGAAGCCTGCCACCGCGGCTGGGGCACCTCGATCATCATCGGCGTCGCGGAGGCCGGCAAGGAGATCGCCACCCGCCCGTTCCAGCTCGTCACCGGGCGCAACTGGCGCGGCACCGCCTTCGGCGGCGCACGCGGCCGCACCGACGTGCCCAAGATCGTCGACTGGTACATGAACGGAAAGATCCAGATCGACCCGATGATCACCCACGTGCTGAAGCTCGAGGACATCAACAAGGGCTTCGACCTGATGCACGAGGGCAAATCGATCCGTTCAGTCGTCGTGTACTGAAGCGGAAAACATAACCCACCAGGAGGATCGTCCCATGACTGTTGCACTCCACCCATCGATCGACCACGGCGTCAAGCAGGGCAGCGGCAGCTTCGCCGGCGGCACCCTGGCCTGCAAGTGCCCGGACCATCAGGTCAAGGTCGGCATCAAGGGCGACGTCGCCCACAACCATGCCTGCGGCTGCACGAAGTGCTGGAAGCCGTCGGGCGCGACCTTCTCCGTCGTCGCGGTGGTTCCGCGCCAGAACGTGGCCGTGCTCGAGAACGGCGACAAGCTGCACATCGTCGACCCGTCCGCGGTGATCCAGCGCTACGCCTGCAAGGCCTGCGGCACGCACATGTACGGCCGCATCGAGAACAAGAACCATCCGTTCTACGGACTCGACTTCATCCATCCCGAGCTGTTCCAGGAACAGGGCTCGCAGGCGCCGCAATTCGCCGCCTTCGTCTCCTCGGTGATCGAGTCGGGCGTGAAGCCGGAACAGATGGCCGGCATCCGGTCGCGCCTGAAGGAAATCGGGCTCGAGCCCTATGACTGCCTGTCGCCGGCGTTGATGGACGCGATCGCGACCCACGTGGCGAAAGCCAAGGCCGCCTGACCAGAACCGTCTGACCAAGGCCGCCAGACCAGGGCCGCTACTCATCTCGTCCGCTCGCTGGCTCCGACCAGGACCAGCGAGCCTGACGGGCGGCGGCCGGAATATCGCAACGACCGCGCCGCCAATGCGATGGCGTGTGCGAGACCTTGTGCTCCCTCAGTCCTGGTCTCTGAATGACTGCGCAGTCCCGCGCTTCCGTCTCGAAGTCCGCGGGCCCCTGCGTTTCTCCCTCCCTCGACTGAGGCATACTGCTTCGTCCGCGCAGTCCCTCTGGCGGACGAAGCTTTTTTGCCGATATCGATCGTCGCGCGCCCGCAATCGCATGCGGCCGGTCGCCACGCCCTGCTTTTGACAAACCACGGATGCAATCTCCTCACGTCGAGAACACCCGGCTGTGAATGCCGGCACGGTCGGATCTCTGATACGATCGCGCCGTCACGATGCCGCATGAAATTCGATCAAGAAAATTCAAGCAAGCAAGAACAACACGAGAGGTATCGAGCACATCCGAACATTGCGATTCGCATCCCCGCCTCCTGGCGGGATTTGCCTGCGGGGACGACCAGCGGGATGCGGTAGCGACGACGCCTGAATCATCATGCCAGTCGACGTCGGCGAAATCTGACAAATCCGGCAAAGCTTATGAAGAGCGAGGGACGATCATGATCAAGCTGAAGATCAACGGCCAGGAACAGAGCTGGGACGGCGACCCGGATCTCCCGCTAATCTGGTTCCTGCGCGACGAGGCCGGGCTGACCGGCACCAAGTTCGGCTGCGGCCAGGCCCTGTGCGGCTCCTGCACGGTCATCGTCGACAAGGAAGCCGTCCGCTCCTGCGTCACGTCGATCAACGACGTGGCCGGACGCGAAGTCACCACGATCGAGGGACTGCACCCGACCGGCGATCACCCCGTGCAGAAGGCCTGGCGCCAGGTCAACGTTCCGCAATGCGGCTTCTGCCAGGCCGGCCAGATCATGCAGGCCGCCGCGCTGCTGATGGAAAATCCAAAACCGTCGCACGAGCAGATCCGCGAGGAGATGTCGGGCAACATCTGCCGCTGCGGCTGCTACCAGCGCATCGAAGCTGCCGTCCACCTCGCATCCACGGGAGTGTGACATGAATTTCATCGACAATCCCGGAAAGCTTCGTGGCTTCGAAAAGAACGTCAAGGTCGAGAAGGTCTCGCGCCGCAACATCCTGAAGGGACTCGGCATCACCGGCGGCTTCGTGCTCGCCGCCCCCGTGATGTCCCGCCAGGCCCTCGCCTACGAGACCGGCGCCGGCAAGATGCCCCATGGCGTCGTGGTCGATCCGCGCGTCTTCGTTGCCGTCGCCCCGGACGGCATCGTCACCATCCTCGCCCATCGTTCCGAGATGGGCACCGGCGTGCGCACCAGCCTGCCGCTGATCGTGGCCGAGGAGATGGAAGCCGACTGGTCGAGGGTGAAGGTGCAGCAGGCCCCCGGCGACGAGGTCAAGTTCGGCAACCAGGACACCGACGGCTCGCGCAGCACCCGCCACTATCTGATCCCGATGCGCCAGATCGGCGCGTCCGCCCGCACCATGCTGGAGCAGGCCGCGGCGAAACGCTGGGGCGTGCCGGCGACCGAGGTGAAGGCCGTCAATCACGAGATCGTCCACAGCGCGAGCGGGCGCAAGCTCGGCTACGGCGAACTCGCGGCCGACGCCGCCAAGGAATCGGTGCCGAGCGTCGAGGGGCTCAAGCTGAAGGACGCCAAGGACTTCCGCTATCTCGGCAAGGGCCAGATCAGCACCGTCGATCTTCACGACATCACCACCGGCAAGGCGCGGTACGGCGCCGACGTGCGGCTTCCCGGCATGAAATACGCCGTGATCGCGCGGCCGCCGGTGACCGGTGGCAAGCTCGTCTCGTTCGATCCGGATGCGGCGCTCAAGGTTCCGGGCGTCGAGAAGGTGATACAGGCGCGCGGCTGGCCGTGGCCGTCAAAATTCCAGCCGCTCGGCGGCGTCGCTGTGATCGCGCGCAACACCGGCGCGGCGATCAAGGGCCGCGACGCGCTGAAGCTGGTGTGGGACGACGGGGCTAACGGCAAATACGACTCGGTCGCCTACCGCAAGGAGCTCGAGGAGGCCTCGCGCAAGCCAGGCCTCGTGCTGCGCAAGGAGGGGGACGCGGACGCGGCCCTGAAGGGCGCCGACAAGGTCATCGTCGGCGAGTACTACCTGCCGCATCTGGCCCATGCCAGCATGGAGCCGCCGGTTGCGGTCGCCGACGTCAAGGGCGACAAGGCCGAGATCTGGGCCCCCGTGCAAAGCCCGGGCGGCACGCGCGAGGACGTCGCCAAGACGCTCGGCATTCCCGAGGGCAACGTCACCGTCAACGTGACGCTGCTCGGCGGCGGGTTCGGCCGCAAGTCGAAATGCGACTTCGCGCTCGAGGCCGCGCTGCTGTCGAAAGAGCTCGGCTCGCCGGTCAAGGTGCAGTGGACGCGGGAGGACGACGTCCGCCACGACTTCCTGCACACCGTCTCGGTCGAGCGGATCGAGGCAGGGCTCGACAAGAGCGGCAAGGTGATCGCCTGGCGCCATCGCAGCGTCGCGCCGACCATCGCCTCGACCTTCGCGGCGGGTGCCAAGAACCAGGCGCCCTTCGAGCTCGGCATGGGCCTGGTCGACATGCCGTTCGAGATCGCCAACATCTCCTGCGAGAACCCGGAAGCCGCCGCCTTCACCCGCATCGGCTGGTTCCGGTCGGTCTCGAACATCCCGCGCGCCTTCGCGGTGCAGTCGATGGTCGGCGAGATCGCGCATGCGACCGGCCGCGACCAGAAGGACATGCTGCTGGAGCTGATCGGCACGCCACGTATCGTCAAGCCGGCGGTGAAGGACCTCTGGAACTATGGCGAGCCCTATGACAGCTACCCGATCGACACCGCGCGCCTGCGCAAGGTGGTCGAGCTGGTCGCCGAGAAGGGCGAATGGGGCCGCCAGGTGCCCAAGGGTCACGGCCTCGGCATTGCGGTGCACCGCAGCTTCGTCAGCTACATCGCCACCGTCGTCGAGGTCGCCGTCGACGACAAGGGCAAACTGACGGTGCCGCGGGTCGACACCGCGATCGACTGCGGCACCTATGTCAATCCCGAGCGCATCATGTCGCAGATCGAGGGCGCCGCCATCATGGGGCTGAGCCTCGCCAAATACGGCGAGATCAGCTTCAAGGACGGCAAGGTGGAGCAGAAGAATTTTGACGATTTCCAGGTCGTCAGGATCGACGAGTCTCCGGCGGTGACCAACGTCTACATCGTGCCGCCCGGACCCGACACCCCGCCGAGCGGCGCTGGCGAGCCCGGCGTGCCGCCGTTCGCACCGGCACTGATGAACGCGATCTTCGCCGCCACCGGCAAGCGCATCCGCAGCTTGCCGCTTGGCAAGCAACTCGAAGCGTAGAGCATGATCCGGAAAAGTGGGCACCGGTTTTCCCTCGCGACAAGCGCGGAACGCGTTTGCGCGGAGATCATGCTCAAACAAGAGGGAGCGCGATAGAAGGCTCTCGCGCTCGGGAACACAAGGCGGCCTCGCGCCGTTCTCATCGATCTGACAAGGAGCAGATCGATGACCAACATCTCAAAGGCGCTCGCGGTCTCGTTGCTGTCGGGCGCCTTTTGCTTGACCACCGTGGCCGCGTTCGCCCAGAGCAATTCGACGCCGCCGACAACGGCCACGCGCCCCACGGCGCCGGACCAGAACTCTCTCTCCAACGCCACCGCCCCGCCCGCCTCGACCACCCAGACCACCGGGCAGAGCAGCACCGATCCCAAGGTCCAGGAGATGAACCAGAAGGAGAAGGACAAGGTGGACCGCCAGGGGAAGTAGATCGGGCGCTTTTGCGCACTGACGCTTCCACCTCGTCATGGCCGGGCTTGTCCCGGCCATCCACGAGCTTGGCTGCAGAACGAAGTACGTGGATGCCCGGGACAAGCCCGGGCATGACGAGTTCGTAGCGCGGACAGCGATTCACGCACGCAAAAATGCGGCGGACGTGGCCGTCCGCCGCATTCGCCACCCCCCGGCTGCTCCGCCTTCGTCGATCCGCCCGCGGAGCTATTTCTTCAGCGCGAATACCCAGACCACGCCGCCCTGCGGCACGTTGGCCTCGATGCCGATATTGTTGGTCGCGAGCGCATCCTGGATGCGTTGCGCGTCCACGCCCCAGCCGGACTGGATCGCGACGTACTGGGTGCCGTCGATCTCATAGGACACCGGCATGCCCATGATGCCGGAGTTCGTCTTCTGCTCCCACAGCAGATCGCCGGTCCTGGCGTTGAAGGCGCGGAAGTTGCGGTCGTTGGTCCCGCCGGCGAAGACGAGATCGCCCGCGGTTGCGGTGACCGAACCGAACAGCTGCGACTTCGGGAAATTGTGCTGCCACACCTTCTTTCCCGTCACGGGATCCCAGGCCTGGAGTTCGCCGAAATGATCGGCACCGGGCTTCGCCTTCAGGCCGATATCCTCCGGCTTGGTGCCGAGCCAGAGCTCGCCGGGCTTGAGCGCGACCTTCTCGCCGGTGAAGCCGCCACAGAAGTTCTCGTTGGCTGGCACGTAGACGAGGCCGGTCCGCTGGCTGAAGGCGGCCGACGGCCAGTCCTTGCCGCCCCACAGCGACGGGCAGAACTCGACGCGCTTGCCGATCACCGGCTTGTGGGCGGGATCGACGATCGGCTTGCCGTTCTCGTCGATGCCCTTCCAGACATCGGTCGAGACGAACGGCCAGCCAGCGACGTAGTTGATCTTGGTCGGGGTGCGCTCGAGCACCCAGAAGATCGCATCGCGGCCGGGATGGATCAGGCTCTTGATGTTGCGGCCGTCGCGCTGGAGGTCGACCAGGATCGGCGCCTCGACCTCGTCCCAGTCCCAGGAGTCGTTCTGGTGATACTGGTGGTGGGTCTTGATCTTGCCGGTGCCGGGATCGAGCGCGAGCACCGACGAGGTGTAGAGATTGTCGCCAGGGTGCGAGTCGCCGGGCCATGGCGCGGCGTTGCCGACACCCCAATAGATGGTCTTGGTGTCCTTGTCGTAATTGCCGGTCATCCAGGCCGAGCCGCCGCCGTTCTTCCAGTCGTCCCCCTGCCAGGTGTCGTGGCCAGGCTCGCCTTCGCCGGGAATGGTGTAGGTCCGCCACAATTCCTTGCCGTCCTTGGCGTCAAAGGCGGCGACGTAGCCACGCACGCCGAGCTCCCCGCCGGAGCCGCCGACGATGACCTTGCCGTCGACGACCAGCGGCATCAGGGTCATGTACTGGCCCTTCTTGTAGTCCTGCACCTTGGTTTCCCAAGCCACCTTGCCGGTCTTGGCATCGAGCGCGACGACGTAATCGTCGGTGGTGGCGAGGTAGAGCTTGTCCTCCCAAAGACCGACACCGCGGCTGGTCGGATGCAGCTGGAACAGGTCGTCGGGGAGCTGCCGCTTGTAGCGCCAGTATTCATCGCCGGTCTTCGCGTTGATCGCGATCACCTGTCCCATCGGGGTGGCCACGAACATCACGCCATTATTGACGATCGGCGGCGCCTCGTGGCCTTCGACCACGCCGGTCGCGAAAGTCCAGACCGGCGTGAGGTCCTTCACGTTCGAGACATTGATCTGGTCGAGCGGGCTGTAGCCCTGCCCGTCATAGGTGCGACGGTAAAGCATCCAGTTGCCGGGTTCCGGGTTTTCCAGCCGCTGCGCGGTGACGGGCGCGTAATTCTCGATCGGGCCAGCGCCCGCGGCGGTCGAGACAACACACGTGAAGGCGACGAAGCCGGACAGTAACCATTGCTTCCTGGTCATGAGCGTTCCCCTTTGTCATCCGTTTGAATTCTTGTTTTGAATTCTTGTCGTTCGTCCCCTCGTCCGCCCTTCGGCGGCCGCGGCCTCTCGTGACGCGGGCGCCACCCCGCACCATCATCCTGGCTGCGTGCCTCCTACCTTTCCGATGAAATTGCCGGCGACGCTGAGCGAGCCGTCAGCGAACGCAAGCGGCAGCACGGCGAGCCGCCGCGGCGCCGGTCCGAACACGACCTTCGCGCCTGCGCGGGGATCGTATTCGGAGTTGTGGCACATGCATTTGAACACCTCCTTGTCGCCGACATCGCTCTTGACCCAGGCGGTGACGGGGCAGCCGGCATGGGAGCAGATCGCCGAATAGGCGATGATGCCGTCGACGGCGCGCCCTCGCGTCTGATCGTCGAGCTCGGCGGGGTCGAGCCGGATGACCAGGAGCTCGTTGAGCCGCGAAGCGCTGCGCACGACCGATGTCTTGGGGTCCTGCGGCCAGGCATGCACCGGCGGACCGCCAAGCGGCAAGTCGGCTGCGGTGACGAGTTTTCCTTCCTTGTCACCTTCGGAGAAGACGAGCAGATCGCCCTTCTGCGGCCGCTCGTCGGAACCGGGTGGATCTTCGCCTGCGCGCGCTGGCACGGAACAGCCAAGGCAGGCGGTAGTGGCGAGCGCGCCGAGCAGCAGCGTTCGCCGCGTTTGCTCCGCGCAACCGTCAGCTTGGGAATCCGCAATATGGTCGGAAGATGAGGAAGCGGTGTTGAACGATGTGCTCGACATGTCCGCTAGCAGGCACTTGGACTCTGCCAAAATGAAGGCGAAGAATTGTCGCCGCAGTGCATCAATATGTCTTTGCTCGCTTTGATTGAACGCAAATGCGCGCGTTCAAAGGCGTTTTCACGCATTCTCCGTCACACCGCGCGATCGGCATGACGATTTTGCAGATCAGACCGATGAGGCTGGAATTGGTACAGCGCGCCGTGTCCCGCCGTGCGGTCTACTGACATCGGCGCACCTGCACGCTTCTCGTGCAGGCATTTTGTATTTCAGGATCTCAGCACGTGCCGCGGCGAGGCGATGCGGCCGGCCCCCGTGGCCGATGCCATCTCAAAACTGTCGGCGATGCGCCGCGCCTTGTCGATGAACAGCGCGGCCGCCGCAGGCGGGCAGACCTCGCGCGCGGTCTGCTCGAACAAATCGAGCCAGCGGTCGAAATGATCCCCGACGAGGTTCAGCGGCAGATGCGCCCGCATCGGCGAACCGTGGTAGCGGCCGCTCATCAGCACGACCGAGGACCAGAAATCCCCAAGCTTGGCGAGATGCTCATCCCAATTCTGCACGATGGCGAAGACCGGCCCCAGCAGCGCATCCTCGCGCACCCGTCCGTAGAAACGGGTGACGAGTTCCCTGATCATCTCTTCGGTGATGCCGGTGCGCTCGATCGCATCCTGGGCCAGCAGGTTCCGCCGCGCCGCCGCAGCTTCCCGCTCGGCCTTCAGTCGATCCGACATGTCCTTCGATATCCGTCCGGTTGTTCCGTTCCCGCAGGCCGCCCGTTCCGCATTATCGGGCCAATGGCCCGCGGCGTCCTTGTCGCAGCGCAAATTGCCGGGTCCGGTCGGCGGAAGCCAAAAGCTTCCGCCGCAGGCCGCCATCATCAGCCGCCGTAGGAATAAAAGCCCTGCCCGCTCTTGCGGCCGAGATGGCCGGCATCGACCATTTCCCTGAGCAAGGGGGCTGGACGGTATTTGGGGTCGTTGAAGCCCTTATAAAAGACTTCCATCACCGAAAGCAGGGTGTCGAGCCCGACGAGATCGGCGAGCGCCAGCGGCCCGATCGGATGGTTGCAGCCGAGCTTCATGCCGGCATCAAGCTCTTCTGCCGTCGCGATCCCTTCCTGCAGCGCGAAAATCGCCTCGTTGATCATCGGGCACAGGATGCGGTTGACGGCAAAGCCGGGGCTGTTCTTGGCCGTGATCGCCACCTTGCCGACGCGCTTGGCGAAATCGAGCGCCTTGGCATGGGTGTCGTCCGAGGTCTGCAGGCCGCGGATGAGCTCCAGCAGCGCCATCACCGGCACCGGGTTGAAGAAGTGCATACCGATGAAGCGGTCGGGGCGGTCGGTCGCCGCGGCAAGCTTGGTGATCGAGATCGACGAGGTGTTGGTCGCAACCAGCGTGCGCGGCGACAGGCTCGCGCAGAGATCCTTCAGGATCTTGACCTTGAGCTCCTCGTTCTCGGTCGCAGCCTCGATGACGAGGTCGCAATCGGCAAGCTTGGCCCGATCGGTCGTGCCGGTGATCCGCTTCAAGGTCGCCTCGCGATCGGCCGCCGACAGCTTCTCCTTCTTGACCAGCCGCTCGAGGCTGCCACCGACGGTGGCGAGCCCGCGGCTCACCGCCGCATCGGAGATATCGACCATCACGACCGAAAGCCCGGCCGCGGCACAGACCTGGGCGATGCCGTTGCCCATGGTGCCAGCTCCGATGATTCCAACGGTTTGGATCATTGCGTCACATCCTTCTTATCTTGGGGCCCCGGGCCAGCCGGCCAGCCCCCTCTCCTGCATCCGGGTCTAGCACCGCCGCCCGGCGCATGCGACCCGATCCTGCCCCCTCCTTAAAGCATCCGGGCTGGGAATAAAGCCGCCTTTCGGCCGGGAAAGGCGATGATTTGGCGTTTTAGCCGGCCGGCCACTGCCCCCCGTCAGCCCCCGATTGACAAGCCGCCGTCATTTCAACAATCGTCAAAACGAGGGGGCTTTGGCATGGACGCGATCATCTACCACAATCCCGATTGCGGCACCTCGCGCAAGACGCTCGAGGCGATCCGGCGCGCCGGCATCGAGCCGCATGTGATCGAGTACCTGAAGACGCCCCCCTCGCGGGCGCTGCTGCAACAGCTCATCGGGCGCATGGGAATCTCGGTGCGCGAGACCGTTCGCGACAAGGCCGCGCCCTATGCCGAGCTCGGGCTTGGTAACTCGGCGCTGACGGACGACGAGCTGCTCGACGCGATGATGGCGCATCCGATCCTGATCAACCGGCCGATCGTGGTGACGCCGAAGGGCGTCAGGCTCTGCCGCCCCTCCGAGCTGGTGCTCGATCTGCTGCCGGCGCCACCGGCCGGATGAACGACTTCGCACGATCCGTCGGCGCGGCGGTCACGCTGATCGGCGCAGCCGACGCCGAGCTTCTCGGCATCGTCGCGCTGTCGATCCGCGTCAGCCTGAGCGCCAGCATCATCGCGCTGCTGGTTGGCGCGCCGATCGGCGCCTTGCTGGCGATCACCCGGTTTCGCGGGCAGCAGGTCATCATCGTGCTGACCAATGCGCTGCTCGGCCTGCCGCCGGTCGTGGTCGGGCTCGCCCTTTATCTTCTGCTGTCGCGGTCGGGACCGCTCGGAGCCACGGGGCTGCTGTTCACCCCGTCCGCCATGGTGATCGCGCAAACGCTGCTCGCAACCCCGATCGTGGTTGCGCTGGTGCATCGGCCAGCAACGCTGCTCTGGGCGGAGTATGGCGATCTGGCCCGAATCGACGGGCTGTCGACGATGCGCAGCATCGCGCTCTTGTTCGCGCTCGGCCGGACCTCGCTGCTCACGGCGTTCCTTGCGGCCTTCGGGCGCGCCATCGCGGAGGTCGGCGCCATCATCATCGTCGGTGGCAACATTCGCGACTTCACGCGCACGATGACGACTGCCATCGCGCTCGAGACCAGCAAGGGTGACCTGCCGCTGGCGCTCGGGCTCGGGCTGATCCTGCTCGCGCTCAGCGTGGCCGTGTCGACCGTAGCCTTCCTGCTAGTTGGCCGCGTTGGAAAAAAATAGCTGTTCGCCGCCGACCTTGTAGCCGGCGATCGCGTCCTGCCCCTTCGGCGAGACCAGCCAGTCGATGAACGCCTGCCCGTCCTTCGCCTTCACGTTCGGATGCTTGTCCGGATTGACCAGCATGACGCCGTACTGGTTGAACAGCCGCTTGTCGCCCTCGGTCAGGATCGCGAGCTCGCCCCGGTTCTTGAACGACAGCCAGGTGCCGCGGTCCGAGAGCAGATAGGCATTCGCTGTCGAGGCCATGTTCAGCGCCGGCCCCATGCCCTGGCCGATCTCGCGATACCAGCCGTCCTTGCCGGCGCCGACATCGACCCCCGCCTCCTTCCAGAGCCGCAGCTCTGCTGCGTGCGTGCCGGACTTGTCGCCGCGCGAGATGAACGGCGCCTTCGCTGCCGCGATCTTTCGCAGCGCCTCGGCCACGTCCTTGCCGCCGGCGATCTTCGCGGGATCGCTCTTCGGCCCGACGATGATGAAATCGTTGTACATGACGTCGAAGCGCTTCACGCCCTGCCCCTCGGACATGAACTTGTCTTCGGCAGCCCGGTCGTGGACGAACACCACATCGGCATCGCCCCGGCGCCCGATGTCCAGCGCCTGTCCGGTGCCAACGGCAACGACCTTCACATTGATGCCCTCTGCCTTCGTGAACAGGGGCAGCAGGTGGCCGAACAGGCCCGACTGCTCGGTCGACGTCGTCGAAGCCACGGTGATCACCCGGTCCTGGGCGAATGCGATGGTCGACCAGAGCAGGGCTGCTCCGATGGCTGCGATCTTCCTCATGCGTCGTCCCCCAGCGCCGGCAATCCGTGGATGCAGATTATTACCGCCGGAACAAAGCTGCAGCAAACCCCACCTTTGGCAGTTCGCAACAAGGGTGTGCGGTCGATACGGAGATGTTCTGCAATTGGTCCTGTCTACATTGACACCGATGTGACGGGCGGGGCAGTTTTTTGCATTGCTGGCGAATCAGCGATTGCCTTCTGCCGAGTACCTCTTGGACAACTGCCAGTGCTTTCCAGACTGATATCGTTGCTGCGCCGCATTCCCGCGGTGAAATGGGCGTTCACGCGGCTTGCGCCTCCGCCGCAGAGCGGCGTCACCAGCGTGACGCCGAGTGACGTGACAGCGATCGCTGCGGACAATTCGCCTGCCACCACCGTGGAACCCACGCCTGTTCCCGACCACAACATCAGCCCGTCGCACGAAGGCGCTGATGTCGCAGTCACTGCGCCGGTCGCCGAGCGCGACGCCGCTGTCTCGGTCATCGCAAAGAGCCCGACGGCGGCGCCGTCCGAAATCGACGCAAGCGCAGATCTGCCAGAACAGCCCTCTGCCGAGGTCCAGACCGTGTCCGTCGAGGAGGCTTCGGTCGCTTCCGTCGATGTCGAGAGCGCCCCGGTCGAAGCTACTGATCTCGTCGTCAGCAACGCGATGTCTGCTGAGGTTCCCTCAGAGGTCGCGCCCGCCGGCGCCGAGCAGGTCTTCGTGTCGCCTGCCGACGTGGAGGTGGCTCAGCTTGAGGTCTCCGATCTCGTTATGGAGAACGATTCCTCGGCCGACGTTTCCGCGGAGATCGAACAGATTGCCGCCGTCGACGAAGCGCCTCCCGCCGTGGTCGAAGCCGAAGTCATGGCGGCTGAGGTCTCCGAGGTCGCCGTCGATGCCGATCCCGCCCCCAGCGTCGCGGGCGAGATCGCGCCGCTGCCGGCACCCGTGTCCCCCGTTGTGGAGATCCGCAACGCAGTAAATGCGCGCCAAAAAACCGCGGAGCCCGTCGACCGCGCCACGCTGATCCGGCGGCGCTGGGCCGAGACCGGGATCAGGATGTGGAATCCGCGGCTTCACGGCACCGGCGAGGCCACGCTGAACATTCAGGGAAGCGTCGAGCTGCTGCCGCCCGCGCCGGGCGAGACGATGCCGCGCTACGACAAGCTGGAATTCAGGATGCTCGGCGGACAGATCGTCTGCGAAGGCGTCATCGTCGAGGCGCCCGCGCAGGTGGACAAGCGCAGCTTTACCCGGCTCGCCGAGCCGGGGAAACCCGAACGGGTCCGCGAGACAGTGCGGGAACGGCAGGCTGCTCTCGCCTGATCCTTGCGCTGCGACGGCCGATGCAATGTGCTAGGCTGGCGTCCCGCACCATGGGAGGTCGCATGCCCTCAACATCATTGCGCCTGGTCGTGATCGCGGCCCTCTGCGTTTCGCACGGAGCGTTTGCCGCCTCCAGCAAGCGGCCGCGCCACGCACCCCAGACGGCGCCCGCCGCTGCTCCAGCGACGCCCTACAAGGCCGACCGGCTTTCCTCCTCGCGCGGCGAGACCATCCTCAACACGCCCGGCCAGACCAGTGTGCTGACCCGACAGGTCCTCGACGACAAGCACGCGACGAGCCTGAGGGACGCCATGCGTTCGACCGCGGGCGTGACGATCGGACGCTAGGCGCTCCGCGCCAAGATCGCGCTCAGGGAATCGGATAGTCCTTCCAGATCCACTCCAGCGCCGCAGGCAGCGTTTGCGCGATCGTCGGCCGATCGACGTGCTTGGCGTTGCGCACGAACAGGAACTGGTAGTGGTATCCTTTCTCCGCCAGCACCTTCGCCATCAGCGCGTTGGACAAGGTCCAGTCGTGCATGCCGTCGGGAATGGTGGGGTTCGGATAGAACAGGTCCTGGTCGCCACCGAAGAACCAGAAGCGGATCGGCTTGGTCGGCGCGGCGACGATCAGCGGCACGCCGGGCGGATCGGCCGGCGTCAGCACGCCGGCCTTCGAAATGAGGTTCGGGCCGGCCGGCCCCGTCCATGCGCTGTGATATTCCCAGGCCCCGCCGCGCAGCGACGGATCGTGCGGCCATTGCTGGTTGACCATCGTGGGCGAGAAGGCCAGCACGCGGCGGTAGAGATCGGGATAGAACCACGCCATGGTGAAGGCGGCGGCCCCACTCGAGCTCAACCCCATGGTCGCGCGTCCGTCGGGATTTTTGGTGAGCCTGACATCGGCGTTCTTTTCGACCAGCGGCAACACCTCGCGCTCGACGAACTGGGCATAGGTGCCCGACACCGCGTCATATTCGCGGCCGCGCTGGCTGCCCTGCGCGTCCTGGCCGCCGTTGCCGATCTGGATCGCGATCATCGGCGGCACACGGCGCTGCGCGATCAGATTGTCGAGCGTGACGGCGAGATCCTTGTAGGCGGTGGAGCCGCCGTCGCCGACCACGATGAACGGCGCCTCGCTGCCGCGGACATATTGCGCCGGAACGTAGACGTCGATCGTGCGCGACCAGATGCCGGGATGACTGGTGGTCACGAGCATGTGCGACTTGTCGTCGGGCGTGGTCACGGTCGTCATGATCGAGGAATTGTTGCAGCCGGGCGCGTCGTCACGGATCAGGCCGGGATTGTAGATCGCGCTCTCCTTCGAGGTCAGCGTGAAGGATTTTGTCGCGCCACGTGGCACGCCCTCTTTTACGATGGTCTCCGGCGCGGGATTGTGGGTCGGGCCGATGATGAAATTGCCTTCGGCGCCCGGCGGGGGCAACGTTGCATCGGGCAATTCGGTCGCACGCGGATAGTTGGGGTTCGAAGGATCGCGTGTCGGCGGCGCCGTCTTGAAGTCGAGACCCGTCGTGTCGATGAAGAAGGGTGCTGTCCTGTCGGTCGTGTTGGCACCGGGTGGAACGACCATGTTCTGGGTCACGCAGGCCGGCTGCGCCATGGCAATGGAGCTGGCAACCGAAGCGAGGGAGACGAGTGAAATCAGCGTCCCCGCATGGACTGACATTGAACTGGTCATTTCAGCTCCCCGTTGCTGGCGAGCCTTGCCGGCTCGTCTTGGGGCGAAGTATGGCGGCCCGCTCGCACGCGGTCAAACGCCGGCCGGCCGCGCTGCAACAATGGCCTCCGCGCTAAAACCAGACGGGCACCCTTATTCCGCACCAGGCACGAAAATTTGCGGGCGCGAGACCGTTGCCGCCCTGTTTCCCAGCTCTTAGCCTGCGGCCACTCGAAGCGCGCGGGCGTTGCGTGCGATCGGGACGACAACAGAGCTCGGGAGGACCATCATGAGAAAGCTCACGGCTGCGCTGTGCGCTCTGACCTTGTTCGCGCCGGCTGCGCAGGCGCAGACGGTCAAGGATTTCCTGGCGGCGGTCATGCAGAAGTGGACGACGCCATTCGAGCCATTCCGGCTGATCGACAACATCTACTACGTCGGCACCGACGGTATCGCCGTTTATGTCATCAAGACATCGCAGGGCCTGATCCTGATGGATACGGCGATGCCTCAGTCAACCGGAATGATCAAGGACAACATGGCGAAGCTCGGCCTCAAGGTCGCCGACATCAAGTACATTCTCAACACGCACGCGCATTTCGACCACACCGGCGGCTTCGCCGAGATCATCAAGGAGACTGGCGCACAGCTCATTGCCGGCGAGCGCGACAAGCCGCTGCTCGAAGGCGGCTACTATCCGGGCGACGAGAAGAACGAAGACCTCGCGTTCACTGCCGTGAAGGTTGATCGCGCCGTTAAGGAGGGCGACAAGGTCACGCTCGGCGACACCACGCTGACTGCGCATTCGACGCCCGGCCATTCGCCGGGCTGCACGAGCTGGGAGATGACCGTCAAGGACGGCGGCCAGGACCGCCAGGTGCTGTTCTTCTGTAGCGGCACGGTGGCGCTGAACCGATTGGTCGGCCAGCCAACCTATCCCGGCATCGTTGACGACTACCGCGCGACCTACGCCAAGGCCAAGGCGATGAAGATCGACGTGCTGCTCGGGCCACATCCGGATGTCTATGGCATGCAGGCCAAGCGAGCGGAGATGAAAGACGGTGCACCGAATCCGTTCGTCAAGCCGGGCGAACTCACCACCTACGCAACCGGCTTGTCCGAAGAATTCGACAAGCAGCTCGCCAAGCAGACGGCGGCGCTCGCGCAGGCGAAGTAGCAACCGACGGGCACTGCGCTTCACGCTCCCTACGGGAGCGGCGAAGCGCGCGTGCCTGAGAGAGAACCGCAGCACAATCACCTGCGGCGTTCCATGCCGCATGCTTAATGTGATCTCACCAATTCTACGGGATCGGCAAACCAGCGGTAGAGTGCAACCTGCACTCGTCTACGGGCGCGCCTCCGGTCTAACACACCGTTTACCCCGGCCATGCAAGATCATGCGTGTTTTGAAGGGGTTTCGGGGCGCGTATTGCCATGCCTGTCGTCGATTTGAGATCTCGCTTCGTAGCCGCGGTGCGGCTTTTTCGCGTGCCGGCCGACGACCCGGACCTGACCCGCGCGCAGTTCGACGCCTTCTCCAAGCAGATCCCGCTGCTCTATTTCATCCTGATCAGCAACACGATCGCGGTGGCCTATACCCATGTGAACGTGGCGCCGGACTGGCTGGCGATCTGGGTGCCGAGCGTATTGTCGATGGTGGGGATGCTTCGGACCCTGTGGTGGCTGCGCCAGCGCCATTGCGTGCGCAGCGATGCCGACATCCTTAGCAATCTGCGCGCAACCAACTGGCTGTCACTGCCTATCACGGTCGGCTTCACGGCCTGGTCCTTCGCGCTCTACCCTTACGGCGACCCCTTCGCCAAGAGCCAGGTCGCCTTCTACATGGCGGTGACGGTGATCGGCTGCATCTTCTCGCTGATGCATCTGCGCTCGACGGCACTGATCGTCACCCTGGTCGTCGACGTGCCCTATGTGCTGTTCTTCTATGCCACCGGCGAACCGACGCTGAAGGCGATGGCGGTCAACAATCTGCTTGTAACCGGCGCCGTGGTGACCGTTCTGTTCATCTACTATCGCGATTTCGCCGACCTCATCTCCAGCCGCAAGTCGCTGCTCGCGCAGCAGACCGCAACGCAGGCGCTCTCGGACGAGAATTTCCGCCTCGCCAATCTCGACGCCCTGACCGAGCTGCCGAACCGCCGCCGCTTCTTCGCCGAGTTGTCGAGCGCCTTCACGGATGCCGAGCGCAGGGGTGTCTGCGTCGCGGTCGGGATCATCGACCTCGACGGCTTCAAGCCGATCAACGACAATTACGGGCATACCGTCGGCGACCGCGTCCTGATCGAGGCGGGCCGGCGCATCCGCGAGGTCTGCGAGGGCTTCGGCCCGCAGCGGGTGGAGTTCGCCCGGCTCGGCGGCGACGAGTTCGGTCTCGTCGTGTGCGGCGACCCGGAAGACGCGGATCTGCTCCGGCTCGGCGAACGCATCGGCGACCAGGTCAAGCTGCCCTACCAGTTCGACACCGCCCATAGCGGGCTGTCCTGCTCGATCGGCTTTGCGGTGTTCCCGCGTTCGGCCACGAGCGCCGAGGCGCTCTATGAATGCGCCGACTATTCGCTCTACCATGCCAAGCGGTTTCTCCGCGGCCAGACCGTGATCTTCTCCAGCGAGCTCGAGGCCGAGATTCGCAGCCGCGGCGTGATCGAGAACCTGTTGCGCAGCTGCGATTTCGACGCCGAGATGGATCTCGTGTTCCAGCCGATCGTCGACGCCATGAGCGAGCGCACCGCCGGGTTCGAGGTTCTGTCGCGCTGGCACAGCCCTCTACTCGGTCTGGTCTCGCCCGCCGATTTCATTCCCGCCGCCGAACGCATCGGCCTGATCCGCCCGCTGACGCAGGCGCTCCTGATTCGCGCGCTCGCAACCGCGAAGACCTGGCCCGACGACATCCGCCTGTCGTTCAACCTGTCCGCCCACGACATCTGCTCGCCCGACGGCATCCTGCCCCTGATCACGATCATCGAGAACAGCGGCCTGTCACCGCGCCGGATCGATTTCGAGATCACCGAGACCGCCGTCACCTTCGACTTCGTGCGCGCGCAGCAATCGATCACCGCGTTGAAGGCGATGGGCTGCGGCATCTCGCTGGACGATTTCGGAACCGGCTACTCCTCGCTGAGCCACGTCCACCGCCTGCCGCTCGACAAGCTGAAGATCGACCGCAGCTTCGTGGCCGACATCAACGACAATCCGGTCAGTCACAAGATCATCAAGTCGCTCACGGGCCTGTGCGACGACATGGAGATCGCCTGCGTCGTCGAGGGCGTCGAGACCCGCGCCCAGCTCGATACCCTGCGCCGCCTCGGCTGCGATTTCATCCAGGGTTATTATTTCGCGAAGCCGATGCGGCTCGACGCGATCGGTGACCATCTCGCGAGGGAGCGGCAACGCCTCGACGGCACCGCGGCACGCGGGGCCAAAATCGTCGCCTGAGGCGGGTCACAACAACTTGCACTTGCATCTCCGGTGACCTGAACTCGGCGCCTGTCAACTCGACTGCTTCACATGCGTCGAAATGCCCGGGCACTTCCCGCGCGCGATGTCGATGCTTGTCAGAGTTCCCAAAACGCGCGATACTCAATTTCAAGGGGAAAGCTATTAAAGATACAACTATTTGATCTTGATGACTTTCTTTTGGGCGCGGCGGCAACACGGTTGTAATTTGGCAATCGGGAGGCAGGCATGTCGTCCAACGCGTCGTACCCGGCCGGGCAGGAGACCTCGCCCTATTCCGCATCACCCGCACGGTCCGAGAGCCTCGGTTCCTCGCCGGTCAGCGTCTTCATCCTCAGTGACGTACGCCTGCTTTGCGATGGGCTGAGCTCATGCCTGTCGCGACAGGCATCGCTCCATGTCGTCGGATGCGGTGACCTCGCGACGCCACCGGCGCGGGTCGTCGACAGCGGTGCAGAATTGCTGCTGGTCGACATCGCGACACCGCAGGGATTGCGGCAATCGGCGGCCTGCCGCGCCGTCTCGGAGCGGCTGAAGGTCGTGGCCATCGCGGTCGCCGAGGTCGAGCACGATATCCTCGCCTGCGCCGAGGCCGGCGTCTCCGGCTTCGTGCTGCGCGACGGCTCGATCGCTGACGTCGTCGCCGCCATCCACAATGCGATGCGCGACGAGCTCGTGTGCTCGCCCAGGGTCGCCGCCGCCTTGTTCGGCCGGCTGGCGCGGTTGTCGGCGCAGGCGGCGGTGCGAGAGCCGGCCACCGGCATCGACACGCTGACGCCGCGCGAGCACGAGATCATTCGCTGTGTCGGCGAGGGCCTCTCCAACAAGGAGATCGCGCGCGCCTTGCGGATCCGCAATTCGACCGTCAAGAACCACATGCACAATGTGCTCAGCAAGTTGCAGATTCGCCGTCGCGGCGAGATCGGCAAACATCTGAACGCGGCCTCCACGCCGCAGCCCGCACGGGTTCAGATCCGCTAGGATCTTCCGGTCTAGATCCTTCCGTCCCGCGCGCAAGCCCGATCCGGGGCAAATTGGCGCGCCGCCCGGCCGCTGCGCTCCTCTCCCGCATCGTCTCCCGGGCGCCGCGCATGGTCCGGACCATCGGAGTAAATCCTTCCTGAACCCTTTGGCTCAATCGCGCCGCCGCGTCTTGTGCAAGCCTCGTGGCAAAGGTGGCCATTGCGACAGAGACGCATCCTCATTGCGGGATTCCCGAGGCTGATGACCGATATTCTGGAGCATGCTGTCGCGAAGGATCCGGAGTTGGCCGTGGTCGGCACGATCGACGACGCTAATCTCGTGGCGGAGGCCCGACGCACCCGCGCCGACGTCCTCTTGGTGGTGCAGAAAGCGCCGGACGAGCGCGACAGCCTTTCCCATCTCTTGCGTAGCCGGCCGCGGATGAAGGTGCTGACCATCGTCGCGGGCGGCGAAAGCGGCGCGCTGTACGAGCTGCGGCCCCACCGCACCCTCATCGCCGACATCACGGCGGAGACGCTGTCGCAAGCGATCCGCGATTCGACCGGCGCCCGGCGCAGGCCGCGCCAGAGGCGCGCGCGAAGGCCACGCAAGGACATCGTTGCGGTCTAGCGCGATAGCGACCGCCAACCCACAGGAGCCGACATGCCATCAGCCCTTCTGCAACCCGGCGTCTATATCGAGGAAATCCCCAGCGGCGTGCGTTCGATCTCGGGGGTGGCGACATCGATCGCGCTGTTCATCGGCTGGGCGCCGCGCGGCCCCGTCGATCGCGCGGTGCGGATCTCGAGCTTCGCCGACTACGAGAGGACCTATGGCGGGCTCGACCGCCGCTCCTTTCTCGGTTACGCCGTGCGCCACTTCTTCGACAATGGCGGCAGCGACGCCTACGTCGTGCGGATCGCGCTGTTCAATTCAGGGACGCCCGCAAACGACGCCAAGACCGCGACCTGCGCGATCAACGACCTCAGTATTGAAGCGAGCTCGCCGGGCCAATGGGCCCATTCCTACAGCGTCAAGCTGACGCTGCGCGCCGACGACAGCACCCGCTTCCGGCTCGACGTCATGGGCCCTGCGCCCAGCACCAACATCGTCGAGACGTTCCAGGATCTGTCGATGAGCAAGACCGATCCGCGCTGGGCGCCGGGCGTCGTCAATGGCCGCTCCGCCTTCATGGACAAGCTGAAAACCGCATCTGCGACGGTGCCGACCCCGGCCACGAAGCCATTTTCGGGCGGATTCGAAGGCACGGTTCTCGGTGCCAATGACGGCCCGTTCGTCAGCGCGATCGATCCGCTGTTCGCGACCGGCGGCATCGTCGACCGTATCGACCTGTTCAACCTGGTTTGCATCCCCGGTCTCACCAACACCAACGCAACAACTCAAGGTGCCCTGGCCAAGCTGCAACAACGTTGCCACGCAAGGCGCGCCTTCCTGATCGTCGACAGTCTCCAGGGCGAAACGGTCGCCAACATGAGCGGCAGCGGCGGCGAGGCTGGCCTGACCGGCTCCGACGGCAACTTCTCCGCACTGTACTATCCCTGGGCGATGCAGTCCGACCCGCTGCAATCCGGCATGGTCCGCGACTTTCCGCCCTGCGGCTTCGTTGCCGGCGTCTATGCCCGGACCGACGCCACGCGCGGGGTCTGGAAGGCGCCGGCCGGGAGTGACGCCAGCGTCAACGGCGCCGTCGGCTTCGCGCTGACCCTGAGCGATGCCGAGAACGGCCAGCTCAACCCGCTCGGCATCAACTGCCTGCGCACCCTTCCGGTCTACGGCAACGTGGTCTGGGGCGCGCGCACGCTGCACGGCCAGAACGACCGCGGGTCGGAGTGGAAATATGTGCCGGTGCGGCGCATGGCGCTGTTCCTGGAGGAGAGCCTCTATCGCGGCACGCAATGGGTGGTGTTCGAGCCCAACGACGAGCCGCTCTGGGCGCAGATCAGGCTCAACATCGGCGCCTTCATGCAGGGGCTGTTCCGCCAGGGTGCATTCCAGGGCCGCACGCCGCGCGACGCCTATTTCGTCAAATGCGACCGCGAGACGACGACGCAGGCCGACATCAATCTCGGCATCGTCAACATCATCGTCGGCTTTGCGCCGCTGAAACCCGCCGAGTTCGTCGTCATCAAGATCCAGCAGATCGCCGGCGACATCCCAACCTGAGGCAAAGCAACCTAAGGCAAGCAAATGGCACAGTTCTCGGTCAATCCGCAGCGCTTCGATCCCTACAAGAACTTCAAGTTCCGGGTGAAATGGGACGGCCGCTACGTCGCCGGCATCAGCAAGGTGTCGGCACTGAAGCGCACCACCGAGGTGGTCGAGCACCGCGAAGGCGGCGATCCCTCGACGGGGCGCAAGTCGCCCGGGCGCAGCAAGTTCGAGGCGATCACGCTCGACCGTGGCGTCACCCACGATACCGAGTTCGAGACCTGGGCCAACCGCGTCTGGCACTTCGGCGCGGGCCTCGGCGCCGAGGTCTCGCTGAGGAACTTCCGCAAGGACATCATCCTCGAGGTCTACAACGAGGCCGGCCAGCTCGCGCTCGCCTACAAGATCTTCCGCTGCTGGGTTTCGGAATACCAGTCACTACCCGATCTCGACGCCAACGCCAATGCCGTCGCGATCCAGCACATCAAGCTGGAGAACGAGGGCTGGGAGCGTGATACGGCGGTCGCCGAGCCGTCCGAACCCACCTTGTCCGATCAGGCCTGAGGCTGCTCATGCCGTCCGCCGCCATGCAACGCGAACAGGATATCCTGGCGCTGTGGGACCAGGCCGCCGGCCGGCCGCGGCGCCTGCGCGACGATGCCCTGTTCGCGGCCGCAGGCGCTACGCCGACCGCGTCGATCGGCGCGGGCAACGCCGCGCTGCTGGCGCTGCGGACGAGATTGTTCGGCGCAGCATGGCGCCTGCGCGCCGCCTGCCCCGCCTGCCGGACGGATTGCGAATTCACGGCCGACAGCGCCGCGCTCGCGGCCGGGCTTGCGCCCGCGGCCTCCGCCGCACCACCGCGCATCGCAAACGGCAGCGGCGAGGTGGCATTGCGGCTGCCAACGCTCTCCGATCTCGAACATCTCGCCGCGGCCCCGGACTCGGCGACCGCAACCGAATGGCTGCTCGCGCGCTGCCTCGGCGGGATGCCATCGCCCGCGCCTGATCCGGAAACACTGGCCAGGATCGAGGCCGAGCTGGAGCGCTGCGATCCCGGCGCGGTCGTCGCCTTTGCGCTCGACTGCCCCGACTGCGGCCATGGCTGGCAGGCCGTGATCGACATCGCGCCTGCGCTGTGGGCCGAGGTGCAGGCGGCTGCCGAGCGCTCGCTTCTCGAAGTCGATGCGCTCGCGCGCGAATATGGCTGGAGCGAAGCCGAGGTGCTGGCGCTGCCGCAGGCCCGCCGCGCCGCCTATCTGCAACTCTCGGGCGCGTCATGACGGGGCACCTGCAAATTCTCGCGCGCATCGGGCGCGGTGAGCCGATTGCGGGAGCCGCGCGTGCCGCGCTGCCGCCCCGCTTCGCCGCGCCAGTGAGGGGTGACGACGCTCAGATGCTCGAGGCATGGCAGGACGAGCAGCAGCTGGGGGCCGCGCCCGATCCGGCTACGCCGGACACCAACGCAGCAGACGAACATGTGGCAGCCCTACCACCTCAGCGCAGCGCACGCGTGGCGCCGGAAGACGCGCAATCCCCCCTGCGCATCGCGACCGAATCCGACACCGCGGCGCAACCGATCCTTTCGCGCGAGGTGCCGCCACCGGCATCGGCGGATACGGCCTCGACGCCGCGCGAGCCGGCACGCCTGACGCAGCCGCATGAGGCGACCGCACGCGAGGCGCCACACCGGGCGAACGAGGCCGCAGCAGCGCTATCCGCCGCTCCACTCGGCCAGGCCGTGCTCGCCAGCCAGGTGCCGCGCCGACGCGAGGCGCCGCCGGTGATCAAGGTGACCATCGACCGCATCGACATCCGTTCGCCGGAGCCGCCGCGCCCGGCGCGCGCTGCCAGGCCCGCGCCAAAGCCGTCAGTGGCGCTGTCCGACTACTTGCGCCGCCCAGGACCGGGAGGGCGTGCATGAGTTCGCCCCTCGCGATCGGCGCGGTCAGCGCGGTGTTGCGCAACCTGCTCGACAACGGGCTGATCGAGGCCGGCCCGGCGGTCGGCAGCACCGTCAATGTCAGCGCGGTCGCTCCCGACACGATCGACCTCACCAGTCCCGACGAGCAGCCGCGGCTCAACCTGTTCCTGCACCAGGTGACGCCGAACCCGGGCTGGCGAAACCAGGCGCTGCCATCACGGTCGTCAAGCAGCGGCGAGCGCCTGACCAACGCACCGCTCGCGCTCGACCTGCACTATCTCCTGACCGCCTATGCGAAGGTCGATTGCCAGGCCGAGATCCTGCTCGGCTACGGCATGCATCTCCTGCACGAACGCCCGGTGCTGGATCGTGCCGCCGTGCAGCGCGCGCTCAATCCAAATCCGCTCACTCTCCCCATGCTGCCACCGGCGTTCCAGGCCCTCGCCGCAGCCGATCTCGCCGACCAGGCCGAGCTGATCAAGGTCACGCCGGCGGTGATGGGGCCGGAGGAAATGTCGAAACTGTGGGCGGCGATCCAGTCGCACTACCGGCCGTCGGCCGCCTATGTGGTGTCCGTGGTGCTGATCGAGGCGACGAAGGTCGCGATGTCGCCGCTGCCGGTGCTGTCGCGCGGGATCATCGATCCCGTGACCAAGAAGGACCGCGGCGTCGTCGTCAATCCCGACATGCTGCCGCCGCTGCCGACGCTGTTCGCGGCGGCGCCGCAGTTCAAGCAGAGCGGCGCGCGGCTGGGCGAGCCCGTGACGCTCTCCGGCATCCGCCTCAGCGGCAGCAATTTTCGCGTGCGCCTGGCGCATCCGCTGTTTCCCGTCGCCGTCGAACTGGTGCCCGGGCCACCGAATACCGACGGCACCGAGATCACCGTGACGCTGCCGAACGATGCCGCCGCGCAAGCAGCGCTGGCGCCGGGGCAGTGGAGCCTCACGCTGCGCTTCCTGCCGGCGGGCGAACCCAACGAGCGCGAGACCAACGCAGTGGCCCTGATCATAGCGCCCGCCCTGGTCATCGATCCCGATCCGGTGCTTTCACTGCCGGCGGCCACCGTGCTGCGCAAGACCCTGCCATCGCGCGTAACCGTGACGCTGGTCTCGCGCCCGCTGGTGCAGCCGCGGCAACGGACCAGCCTCGTGCTCGGCTCGGTGGAGGCGACGGCCAACCCCCGCAATGCCGCCACGGATACCCTGGTGTTCGACTTTCCTGCGACCCTTCCCGCCGGCGCGTATCCGGCGCGGCTGCGCGTAGACGGCATCGACAGCCTCCTGCTCGATCTCAGCGGCGATGCGCCGGCCTTTGACCCCACCCAGACCCTGAGCGTGCCGCCATGAACATGCACGACAGAATTCAGGTCGAGCCGGCACGCGACTGGACCAGCCGCAACCAGCAATGGTTGTCCGCGCAGCTCGGTGCGCTGCGCCTGCGCATTGCGCAGCAATTGGGGAGCGCCTCGGCAGACGCGGAGGCGGCGCCGCCCGAGGGCGACGGCGATTTCGAGCCGGCGCTCGACACGCTGACAAGACTGTTTGGCCTGTCGCCGTTCGAGCGCGAGGTCCTGCTGCTCGCCGCCGGCGTCGAGCTCGACAGCGCGCTTCGCCGCCTCGTCGGCGAGGCGATGCGGCAGGCGCCGGACGCGGTCGCGAGCGCGCAGCCGACGCTCAATTTCGCCATGCAGACGCTGGCCGAGCCGCATTGGGACGCGATGTCGCCGCTGCGGCCGCTGCGGCGCTGGCACCTGATCAGTTGCGAGGGGCGCGCCGCGCCGCCGCGACGGCCGATCGAGATCGACGAGCGCGTGCTGCACTATCTCACCGGTGTCGTTGCGATGGACGCCCGGCTGATCGGGCTCGCCCGTTGCGAGACGGCCGGGACGAGCGAGCCCGAAGCGCCGCTGGCACGCGCCGTCGCCGAGGCGCTGGGCACCGGAACGGCCGCGCTGGTCGCACTTGGCCACGCCAGGGGCGACATCGAACCGCAGCGTGACGTTGCGCGCGAGGCCGCGGCCGGGCTCGAAGCCGACGCGCTCTGGCTGCATGCCCGCGACCTTCCGCACGATTCCCGTGCGATTGCCGACACCGCCTGCCTGCTCGACCGCGAGGCGGCGCTGTCCGATGCCGTCATCGTGCTCGAACTCGATCGTGCTGGTGAGCCTGTTGATGCCGAAGTACGGGCGGTGACCCTGCTCGCTCATCTCGCGGGCCCGGCGATCGTGCTCAACGCGCCGGAGCCTGCCCGCCTGTCGCGCCTGCGACAACGGCGCATGCTGCGGCTGCTGGTTCCGGATGCGCCTCTTGCCGCGCGACAGGCCGCGGCGCTTCGCGGGCTTCCGCGCGAACAAGCCGACGCACTCTCGCTCGCGCTGCGTCCGGCGCTGCAGCAGTTCGACGTGCCAACCGCAGAGCTGCGCCTCGTCGTCAGCGAGGCACTCGCCGAGTCCCAAGCCGAGCCCGCGACACTCGGACCGGCGGTGTGGAGGCACTGTCGCGCCGCCGCGCGCGGCGGGCTCGATGCCCTGGCGCAGCGGATCGACAATCGCGTCGATTTCGACGATCTGGTCGTCCCGCCGGTCGTGATCGTCCAGCTCCGCGCCATCGCCGCCGAGCTGCGGCAACGTCCGCGTGTTTACGGCGACTGGGGATTTGCGGCGCGTAACGGCCGTGGCCTCGGCGCCGCCGCCCTGTTCGCCGGAGAATCCGGCACCGGCAAGACCTACGCCGCTGAGGCGATCGCAGACGCTGCCGGGCTCGATCTCTACCGCATCGATCTTGCCAGCGTCGTCAGCAAATATATCGGCGAGACCGAGAAGAATCTGAGCCGGCTGTTCGAGGCCGCCGAGACCAGCGGTGCGATCCTGCTGTTCGACGAAGCCGACGCGCTGTTCGGCAAGCGCAGCGAGGTGCGCGACAGCCACGACCGCTTCGCAAATATCGAGGTTGCCTATCTCCTGCAACGGATCGAGACCTATCGCGGGCTCGTGATTCTCACCACCAACATGAAGAGCGCGCTCGACCGCGCCTTCCTGCGCCGCATCCGCTACGTGGTCCAGTTCCCCTACCCCGACGTCGCGGCGCGCGAGCGGTTGTGGCGGATGCAGTTCCCTGCCGAGGCGCCGCTCGGCGAGGTGGACTTCGCGGGCCTTTCGAAGCTGCAACTGACCGGCGGCAATATCCGCGCGATCGCGCTCAACGCCGCCTTCCTGGCCGCCGCCGAAGACGGACGGATCGGCCAGGACGCCATCAACGCCGCGGTTCGTGCCGAGTTCTCCAAACTGGAACGGCCAACGCCCGGGATCATGCCATGAAACATGCCGGCATCGAGATTCGGATCGGACGGCTCGTCGTCGATGCATCGCAGCGTGCGACATCGGCCGGCCTTGCGGATGCGGTCGGCGAAGCTCTACAGAGCGAACTCGCCACTCGCGCACCCACGCAAGAACCAGCCGCGTCGCAATGGCATGCACCCCGGATCATCGCCCGACGCATCGCGACCGGAATCGCGGGCCCTGAACGCTTCAACATGAATCGAGGCCGCAATGGCGCTGACTAGCTCGCGGGCAACCTCTCAACCGGCGACGACAAGCACGAACCGCGCGATCCAGCTGCAGCGCAAATGCGCTTGTGGCGCTGCCGCGGGCAAGGATGAGACGTGCGACGACTGCAAGGCTGAGGCGTTGCAGCGGAAATCGGCCGACGAGGCTTCGCGCGACCCGCTCGAATATGAGGCTGACCGCGCCGCTGATCGGGTCACCGCCGGACGACAAGCGGAGGTGGTCGGCCGGACCGGTCGTAGCAGCGAGACGACCGCTCCCGCCAGCGTCGAACGGACGCTTGAGGACCCAGGCGCTCCGCTGGAATCCAGTCTCAGGCGCGATATGGAGCGACAATTCCGCGCTGATTTCTCCAGCGTTCGGATACATGCCGGAGAACAGGCTGCTCGATCGGCACAGGCAATCAACGCCCAAGCGTACACCGCGGGCCGCAGTATCGCATTCGGCGCCGGAAAATACGAGCCGGCGAGCCATGAGGGCCGCCACCTGATTGCCCACGAGCTCACCCATGTGCTGCAGCAATCACGCACCGGTGGAACGGCTGCCATTCAACGCAAGGGCCGTACGCCCGGCGGCTTTCTCGCCAACATCTTTCAATTCTGGGACTATTCGCCGAAGCAGCTCAATACGTATCTGAAGGAGCTGGACGATACCCAGGACATCCAGAACGACGACGATAGCGATGACATGGCGCGGCAGATCGTCCGGGAATGGAAGTCAGACCACGGCAAATTCAACCTCACCTCTGCGCGCAAAGCCCTGCTGATCCGGGAAATGGTAACGGGCGAGGTATTCGAATCCGATCGAGAAGGCATCATGACGCTGCTCAACAGCTCCGAGACGGCGGCCGAGCTCGCGTATTTCTTCGGTGCTGGCGGGGTGCGGCATCGCACATTGCTCGACCAGTTTGGCAAGGATCACCGAACCGAACTCATGGATTTCTATCGCAGACGTTTCGATGTCGCCGACGAGAAGGAGCTCGATAATAACCCGGAGCCCCTGCAGCAGCCCAAGGAGGCACCGAAAGGTCCGGTACTCACCTATCAGCAGGCTCTGCTCGAGGCTGGGGCAGTGCTGCAACGCGCCGGGTTCGGCAAGGTTTGCGGCAGCGAGATCGGCCCCGACGAGGGGGACCATTACGACGCCCGTGAATGGAAGGAAATCGGCAGGGAAAAGCTGGTTGCCACCACAGAGGCATGGCTCGCGTTCAAACACTTTGTCGACAATATCGGCAAGGACGTGCCGAATTCGACGGGAGGCAAGACGAAATGGAAATTCGACTGCTACGGCGCCGGCGTCGCGACTGTCGTCTATGCCGACTGGCGGATGATGACGCGCGAAGAATTCAACAAGAAATATACCCCGCTTGAATTCGGCATCGACAGCCGGGTCAACAAACGGTGGGAAAACACCGGACCGACGGCGACCAAGCCCGGCGAGAAGCCTTTCACCTATGTGGAGGGCCACCGGGAGGGTGGCGTCATCGAGCAAGCTGGCGAGATCCAGTTGAAGAAGTCAATGAAGGTTCTGCTCAACGAAGCACCGATCGGTAGCAAGGTCGTGTGGAGCAACATCGACGCACTCGATCAATGCAACAAGCACAACTGGTTGCTTCGGTTCTGCAACTACGCCAACGAAAACACGATCAAGGTCGGACAAGATCAATATTCCGCACATCCGTTCGGCGTCGTGAACGAAGACCACATCCGCAAGGAGATGGCGAAGGCGATGTTCCCCGACAAGCCGGTTCCCGCGGACTATATCGAGAAGAACATCTTCGTCTTCAGCATCCGTCACCCCAGGAAATCTGGCAGTGAGTCCACATGAGCGAGTATCTGCCATGACCGGCTTCACCGCCTCTCCGAAACTGCTCAAGGGCGGCCTCGTTGTGCTGGCGCCGGGCGGCGGCACGGTGCGCCGGCAGATCGCGCTGCAGTACAATCCGGACACGCTGAGCCGGACTTACCAGGTGCAGGGCACCGGTGGCGATGCCTCGGGCGGC
The DNA here is from genome assembly GCF_018131015.1 of Bradyrhizobium diazoefficiens. Classification (GTDB taxonomy): domain Bacteria; phylum Pseudomonadota; class Alphaproteobacteria; order Rhizobiales; family Xanthobacteraceae; genus Bradyrhizobium; species Bradyrhizobium diazoefficiens_B. Next base: position 187,282 of record NZ_JAFCJJ010000003.1, on the reverse strand, counting down.
AACGCGCGGGCACAACCGTTCCGGCTGAAGGGACCGGCTATCGAGACCATCAAGCTCGACGCAGAGATCGACGCGACCGACCAGCTCGCAGATCCCGACGCGCACGCCAATGCGGTCGCTTTCGGCATCGCGCCGCAGCTCGCGGTGCTCGAGGCACTCGTCAATCCGAGCGTCGACGAGCTGCTGGACATCGCGAGCCAGGCGGACAACGGCACGCTCGAGATCCTGCCTCCGGAGGCACCGCTGGTCCTGTTCGTCTGGAGCAAGAACCGGATTGCCCCGGTGCGCGTGGCCGAATTCTCCATCGTCGAGGAGGCGTTCGACCCCGCGCTCAACCCGATCCGCGCCAAGGTCTCGCTCGGGCTGCACGTGATGAGCACCGACGACCTCGGTTTCTCGCATCGCGGCGGCACCATCTTCATCAACTACCTGCGTACCCGCGAAACCCTCGCCGGCCTGACCGGCAGTGCTTCGCTGGCCTCGCTTGGTCTCACCAGTCTGCCTTGACGGAGCGCGACATGTCCTCGGATCCTGTCCAGATGCTGATCGACGCCGGAGCGTTTCCAGACAACACCTTTGCGCCGAACAGCCGCTACCACGGCGCGGCGATCGGGCGGCTGAAGCGCAGTGCCGACGATCCCGGCGTCGCTTACGTGCTGCGCCGCTTCATTCCACAGGCACGCGACATCGGCATCGCGGGCGAGCACATCGTCAATGCCGGCGAGCGGCCCGACACGCTCGCCTCCGCGACGCTCGGCGACCCCGAGCTGTATTGGCGGATCGCCGACGCCAATGTCGTGACCGATCCGTTCGAATTGACCGACACGCAAGGCGAACGCGTGCAGATTCCCCGTCCGAACGGGCTGTAAGGAGGCAAGTCCAGATGATGCAGGGCGGCGTTCAGCTCTCGCTCCAGATCGGCCCGGCCCCCGTGCCGGCGCCGCGCGAGGTGCTGGAGACGCTGACCCATGCCAAGGTCGAGATCGGATCGGGCGATGCGCAGAGCGGGTTCGAGCTGACCTTCGACCTGCCCGTACGTTCCCCATTGCGCACCATCTTCCTGCTCGCCGGCGGCGGGGCGCTGCCGCCGCTGCTGCGCGTGGTGCTGGTGGTGACCATCAACGGCACGGCCGAGTCCCTCATCGACGGCATGGTCACCAATGCCGAGACCCAGCCCGGCTCGGGCGGCGTCGGCAAGCTCGTGATCAAGGGCAAGGACATGTCGGCGCTGATGGACATCATCGAGCTGCCCGGCCTGCCCTTTCCGGCGATGCCGCCATCGGTCCGCGTGCTCGCGATCCTTGCCAAATACGCAGCGCTTGGCGTGATCCCGATGGTGATCCCGAGCGTGCTCGACATCCCCCCGATCCCCATACAGCAGATCCCGCAGCAGAAGGGCAGCGACTACGCCTACGTCAAGCGGCTCGCGACCGAGGCCGGCTACGTCTTCTATCTCGAGGCCGGTCCCGCGCCCGGCGCCTCCAAGGCCTATTGGGGGCCCGAGATCCGCTTCGGCGCGCCGCAGCCGGCGCTCACCACCAACATGGACGCGCTCACCAATGTCGAGGACATCTCGTTCAACTTCGACAAGGAACACAAGATCATGCCGATCGTGTTCTTCCAGGAGAGCAACAGCAAGGCGCCTATCCCGGTGCCGATCCCCGACATCACACCGATGAGCCCGCCGCTCGGCGCCGTGCCGCCGCTGCCGCCGAAGATCGAGAAGCTCACCAACACGGCGCATCTGTCCGCACCGCAGGCGCTGATGGCGGGGCTCGCCTATGCCAGCCAGCACAGCGACAGCGTGTTCGGCAGCGGCAAGCTCGACGTGGCAAGATATGGCCGCGTGTTGAAATCGCGGCAACTGGTCGGCGTGCGCGGCGCCGGGCTGCCCTATGACGGGCTCTATTACGTCAAGAGCGTCACCCACGAGATCGAGCGCGGTTCCTACAAGCAGTCGTTCTCGCTGGCGCGCAACGCCCTGATCTCGACCGTTCCGCAGGTGCCGACATGAGCGATGCGCCCCTCTACGGAAAATACCGCGCGGTGGTGATCAACAACGTCGATCCGCTCCAGATCGGGCGCATCCAGGTGATGGTGCCTGATGTCGCCGGCCCGGTGCCGACGAGCTGGGCGATGCCCTGCGTGCCGACCGCCGGCATCAATGCCGGCTTCTTCACCGTGCCGATCATGGGCGCCGGCGTCTGGGTTGAGTTCGAGCGCGGCGATCCCGACTATCCGATCTGGGTCGGATGCTACTGGGGCAGCGCTGCAGAAGTACCGGTGCTGGCGCACGCGGTGCCGCCGGGCGTGCCCGGAATCACGCTGCAAACCCCGCTGAAGAACGGCCTCACCATCAGCGACGTGCCGGGGCCGACCGGGGGCATCCTGATGCAGACCACCACCGGCGCGATGATCTCGGTCAGCGACATCGGCATCACCATTTCCAACGGCAAGGGCGCAGTCATCACCATGACCGGGCCGACCGTCGACGTGAACCTCGGCGCGCTGACGGTGATCTAGGAGACGCACATGCCCGCTCCCATCCTGCATCTCGGCGCCACCGTGATGTGCAGCCATGCCGGTCAGGCGATGCCGGTCTCGCCATTCCCGCGCGTGATGCTGTCCGGTCAGCCCGCGGTGAACTTGACCAGCCCCTATGCGGTTGCGGGCTGTTCGCTCAGCGGCTCGGCGCCGCCCTGCGTCACCGCGCAAATGGTGGTGGGCGCGGCGCGGGTGATGATCGGCGGCGTGCCGGCCGCGACCATGCTGGGGCAATCGGTCTGCACGCCCACGGGCACGCCGCTGCTGCCCGTGGTGGCGCAGGTCCGCGTGTTGGCCACCTGAGGGAGGATGACATGAGCAACGAGCTCGATTTTCCCTATCGCACCGGCGACTCCGGCCGTACCGCCGTCACCGATCGCCCCGACCACATCCGCGACCTGATCGAGCAGGTGCTGTTCACGATGCAGGGAGAGCGGGTGATGCGCCCCGATTTCGGCGCCGGCCTGCTCGCGCTCGTGTTCGAACCCAACTCGGTAACGCTGGCCGCGACCACGCAGATGCTGGCCCAGGCGGCTCTGCATCAGCACCTTTCGCATCTCATCGCCGTCAGCTCGGTCGAGGTGAGCAATGACGATGCCGTCCTGCGCACCGAGGTGCGCTACGTCGTGCTGGCCGACCGCACCAGCCATGTCGCGAACTTCGCGGTTCCGGGAGGTGCCGCATGAAGCAGCATTGCTGCGACCCGCGCCGGCTCGAGGTGCTGAAGGCCAAGGGCAGCGCCAACGCCATCGAATTCATCGAGGTGCTCGACCTTGCCTCCCCGCCTGGCGCGCCGCGACAGGAAACGTTGCTGGTCAGGCTCCTGCATCCCGGCTTCGCGCTGTCGCCGGACAATCTGCGCATCACCGGCGGCGAGCGGATCGCGACCGTCGGCGTGGTCTGGTGCGCGCCGGCCGACGCGCTGCCGGCTGCGGCCGAGCCCGGCCTGGTCGACACCGTCGACGACCTCGCCCGCACGCTGGTGGTCCGTACCGACAGCAGCGGCGACTATTCGATCTACACCTTCGGCATCTTCGCGAATTCCGGCTCGGCCTTGCCGCCGGCGGGCTTCGATCCAAGACTGTCGACGATCGACTTCACCTTCAAGGTGGAGTGCCCCTCGGATTATGATTGCGCGGGCACCGCGCCCTGCCCACCCACGCCGCGCCCCACGCCCGAAATCGACTATCTCGCGCGCGACTACCAGGGCTTTCGCCGGCTGATGCTGGACCGGCTGAGCCTGCTCGTGCCGGGCTGGCAGGAGCGCTCCGCGGCCGACCTCGGCGTGACCCTCGTCGAGCTGCTCGCCTATGCCGCCGACAATCTCGCCTACCGCCAGGACGCGGTCGCCAACGAGGCCTATCTCGCCACCGCACGCCAACGCATCTCGGTCCGGCGCCACGCGCGGCTGGTCGACTATCACCTTCACGAAGGGTGCAACGCGCGCGCTTTCGTCCATTTCGAGGTGAACGGGCACGATATCGCGCTGGACAAGGGCACGCAGCTGCTGACCCGCGTGCCGGGGCTCGACGTGGTGCTGACGCCGGGCTCGCTCGCGCTGAGCGAGGCAATCGATGGCGGCGCCGAGATCTTCGAGACCGTCGCGCCGGCCGTGCTCGACGAGCAGCAGAACAGCCTCGCCTTCTACGCCTGGAGCAACAATGGCTGCTGCCTGCCGCGCGGCACCACGCGAGCGACCCTGCGCGGCCACATCGATACGCTCGCGGTCGGCGACTTCATGATCTTCGAGGAGGTCATCAGCCCGACGACACTCTCGCCCGACGACGCCGATCCCGGCCATCGCTGCGCGGTGCGGCTGACCGAAGTCGCGCCCACGAGCGATCCTTCCGGCGGGCTGTTCGACGAGCCGCCGGTCGACGGTCCGGTCGACGTCACCGAGATCGCCTGGGGCGAGGCCGATGCGCTGCCCTTCCCACTCTGCCTCACCGTGGAAGATCGCCCGGAGCTCGCGATCAGTGTCGCGCGCGGCAACATCGTGCTCGCCGACCACGGCCGCACGCTGCCACCCGAGCAGCTCGGCGTGATGCCGCGCGCGAGGCTGAAACAGGCCGCGCCCGCCCCCGGCAATTGCTGCACGCCTGTACCGGACGTGACGCTGCCGGCCCGCTTCCACCCCGCACTGTCGAACAGCCCGCTGACGCAATCTTTCGATCTCGGCGCCCTGCTTGCGATCGCCGTCTCGGTTGACACGGCGTGGTGGCCGGCGAGCGCGTTCGGTCTGCTGTCGCCGCGCGACGCCACGCCTGCGATTGCGGACCTCACGGGACAAATCGCCGGCATCACCGAACACTGGCTGCCGCGGCGCGACCTCATCGACAGCGCCGGCAACGCGCCGCACGTCGTCGTCGAGATCGACAATCACGGCCGCGCCCTGCTGCGGTTCGGCGACGGCCTGCTCGGCAAGCGGCCGGCCGAGGACACCGCCTTCACCGCGACCTACCGGATCGGCAACGGCATATCGGGCAATGTCGGCGCCGATGCCATCGCACACATCGTCAGCACGGCGGATGGCGTGTTCACTTCCGTCCACAATCCGCTTCCCGCATCCGGCGGCACCGAGCCCGAGGACATCGAGGCCGCGCGGCGCGATGCTCCGCAGGCGTTCCGCAGCCAGGAACGCGCCGTGACGGCCGCCGACTACGCAGCCGCGGCGGAACGGCGCGCCGACGTGCAGCGTGCGGCCGCGACGTTCCGCTGGACCGGGAGCTGGCATACCGTGTTCGTCACACCCGACCGCTTCGGTGGCGGCCCGGTCGATGCCTCCTTCGCGGCTCAACTGCGCCACCATCTCGAGCGCTTCAGGATGGCCGGCTACGATCTCGACGTCAGGCCGCCGCGCTACGTGCCACTCGACGTCACACTGCATGTCTGCGTCAAGCCGGACTATTTCCGCGCCGAGGTCGCCCAAGCGGTGCGCGCGGTGCTGTCGAGTACGGTGCTGCCCGACGGCACGCTCGGCCTGTTCCATCCTGATAACTTCTCCTTCGGCGATAGCGTCTATCTCAGCCGCATCATCGCCGCCGCGCAGGGCGTCGAGGGCGTCGAGGCGGTGCAGGCGGAAAAGTTCCAGCGGTTCATCTCGCCGCTTGCGACATCGCTCGATGACGAGGTCATTCCGATCGGCAGCCTCGAGATCGCGCAGCTCGCCAACAATCCGAGTTTCCGCGAGCGCGGCCGGCTGGTCATCAACGCGGGAGGCGGCAATTGACGCTACCTGTCCCGATCGTCAAGCCGCATGCATTGCCTCCGGGCAGCGAGAGCTGCGGCTGCTGCGCTGGCGTCGAGGCCGAGACGCCGCAGGGCATCTCGAACCGCTACGGCCTTTCCGCCATCGCCTACCGGATCGGCGACTACGCCCAGTTCCGCGACAGCCTGCATGCCGCGTTGTCGTCGGCTGCATTCGTGCCGCTCGGCAAGCTTCGCAGCCGCGATGACGACGATTTCACCATCGGCCTGATCGACGCCTTCGCCTGCGCCGCCGACGTGCTTACCTTCTACCAGGAACGCATCGCCAACGAGTCCTATCTGCGGACCGCGCTGGAGCGCGTGTCGCTCCAGGAGATGGGGCGGCTGATCGGCTACCGTTTGCGGCCGGGCGTCGCCGCCGAAACCTGGCTCGCCTTCACGCTGGAAACCCCGCCTGTGCCGCCGCCAAAGCAGTCGCTCGAGCCGGGCAGCTTCGTCACCGGCGTGCCCTCGCAGGTGTCGATCGAGATCGGCACCAAGGTGCAGAGCGTGCCGGGGCCGGACGAGAAGCCGCAGACCTTCGAGACGGTCGAGCGGCTCGATCCCGCACGGCCGGCCTGGAACGCGATCCAGCCATGGATGGCGCAGACGCAGCGACCGGCCAAGGGCGACACGGTCACCTACCTCGCCGGCCAGCGCAACAATCTGAAGCCGGGCGATGCGCTTCTCATCGTCGGCGCCGCCTTCGATCCCGGCACGAATGACACCGATTGGGACTTCCGCTTCATCGACAGCGTCGAGCTGCAACCCGATTTCGATCGCACCAAGGTCACATGGCGTGTCGGCCTTGCTAACATCACGGCGGCGCAGGACTCCAAGGTCTATGTGCTGCGCAAACGCGCGGCCGCCTTCGGCCACAACGCGCCGATGTGGAAATCGATGTCCACCGAGTTCCAGAACAACTATCCCGGAACGCCCGTGAACGACGACTGGCCGAGCTATTCGATCTCGCCGGCCGGCGACAGCATCGACCTCGATACAGTCTACCCCGAGGTCCGCGTCGGCGATTATGCCGTGCTCACGATTCCAGGCATCGTCAACAAGCTTCCGGGCAAGGTGCTCGCCAAGAGTCTTGGCAAGACTCTCGGCAAGGATGAAATAGTCATCATCAACCTGCCCGGCTCCACCGATCTCTTTCAGGTCACCGATGTCACCGAGATCTCCCGCGCCCAGTTCGCCCTTTCAGGCAAGGTGACGCGCCTGTCCTTGCATGGCGCCAACTACAATCTCTACGACGCCGAGGTCCGCCGCACCGCGGCCTTCGTGCAGTCGGAGCAGCTCACGCTTGCGCCCTACCCCGTCGACGACGCAGCGACCGGCGACAGCATCCCGGCCGCCGTTAGCGCCGACGGTTTTGCAGCCGGACGCCGGCTGATCGTGCGCGGCAATCGTGTTTCCGACGGCAAGCCTGTGGCCGTACAGGCGACGGTGGTGTCCGTCCAGGCCGTGGACGCCAGCCGCTGCACGCTTCAGATCGACCCGCCGCTCGCCGGCAGCCTCGTCCGCGGCAGCGTCGTCGTGCACGGCAATGTGGTGCCGGCCTCGCATGGCGAGACGGTGACGCAGATCCTCGGCTCAGGCGATGCCGCTCAGCCGTTCCAGCAGTTCGAGCTGAAACAGCTGCCGCTGACTTACCGCGCCGCTGCCAACGAAAGCGGGGCCGCGAGCGAACTGACGCTGCGGGTCGGCGAGATCCAATGGCATGAGCGCACCACGCTCTACGGCGCGGCCGCGACTGATCGCGTCTTTTCACTCGATGTCGACGAACAGGGCCGCAACCTCGCGAAGTTCGGCGACGGCGCCAGCGGCGCGCGGCTGCCGAGCGGGCTGACCAATGTCCGCGCCACCTATCGCAAGGGCATCGGCATCGCCGGCAATGTTCGCGCCGAGACGCTGAGCCAGTTGCTGTCGCGCCCGCTCGGGCTCAAGGGCGTGAGCAACCCGATTCCCGCCGAGGGCGGCAACGATCCGGAACCGGCCAATGCCGCCCGGCGCAGCATTCCGCTCGGCGCCCGCACGCTCGGCCGCGTGGTGTCAGTGCTCGACTACGAGGACTTTGCCCGCGCCTTCACCGGCATCGCCAAGGCGCAGGCGCAGGTCTTGCAGCTGCCGCGGGACAAGACAATCGCCATCACGATCGCGGGGCCGCCCGGTTCTCCCGTCAATTCCGCAAGCCCGGTCTGGACTAACCTGCTCGCGGCGCTGAAAGCCGGCGGCGACCCGCATGTCGCCGTCGCGCTGCTGCCGTACCAGCCCAGCACCTTCCGGATCGGATTGAAGGTGAAGCGCGATCCCGATTTCGACGCCAAGGCCGTCCTCTCCGCGGTCGAGGCGGCCCTGCGCGCGCACTTCGCCTTCGATGCCCGCGAACTCGGCCAGCCGGTGCAGCAATCCGACGTGATCGCGGCGGCTCAGTCGGTGCCGGGGGTCATCGCCGTGGATCTCGTCAGGCTCTATGGCGGCACGACGCCCTATGCCCAGACCATTCCGTCGCGCCAGGTCCGGCTGCTCGCCTCGCGGATGCATGTCGAACAGGGCATCGCGAAGCCCGTCGAACTCCTGACGTTGAATCCGGCGCCGTTCGACCTCCTGGAGGAGATGGCATGAACAGCCTCACCCCCGAACGGCTCTATGCGCTGATGCCGGCCCTGCACCGGCTGCGCGACGCCGCGCTCGCCGGCGATCCCGCCAAGGCCGGCCCGCTCCAGGCCCTGCTTGCGGCCTTTGCCCGCGAATTCGCTACGCTTGAAGAGTCCATCGACCAGCTCTACGACGACCAGTTCATCGAGACCTGCGCCGAATGGGTCACGCCCTATATCGGCGACCTCATCGGCTACCGGCCGCTGCGCGGCCTCGGCGCGGAACTGAGCTCGCCGCGCGCCGAAGTGGCCGACACCATCGCGTTCCGCCGCCGCAAGGGCACGGCGCTGATGCTGGAGGAGCTCGCGCATGACGTGACCGGCTGGCCCGCGCACGCGGTCGAATATTTCGAGCAGCTCGCCACCACGCAATACATGAAGCACATCCGCTTGTACGCGCCGGCAACCTGCGATCTGCGCGACACCGCGGCCCTGTTCCGGCGCGACGGCGCCTTCAACAGCATCGCCCACACCGCCGAGATGCGGCGGCCGGAGACGGGCGCGGGACGCTACAACATTCCCAATATCGGCATCTTCCTGTGGCGGCTGCTGTCGCTGTCGCTGACGGCGGTGCCGCTGACGCCGGACGCGGGCGATGCGAGCGGCCGCAAGTTCCGCCTCAACCCGCTCGGCGCCGACATGCAGTTGTTCCGCTTCGCCCAGGCCGAGACCGATATCTCTCATCTCGCCGAGCCCATCAACGTGCCCGAGCCGCTGTCGGTGCGGCTGATGGCCATCGCGATCCGCGCCGCACAGGCGACCGCACAGCCCGACACGCAGCGCGAGGACGATTACGGCGACGGCGAGAGCCTGGTGTTCTTCAAACCAGGCTCCCCGCCGGTCCCGGTGCCGACGGCCAAGGTGCGCGTCTGCGATCTCCGCGACATCCTCGACGGCGGCGGCAATGTCATCGGCTGGGCGCATGAGGCGGCCGTGCCAGCCGGCACGATCGGATTCGATCCCGAACGCGGCCGCGTGCTGCTTGGCGATGCTGCCGACGGGCCTCTGCTCGCAACGTTCCACTACGGCACCGCACGCCGGATCGGCGGCGGTGAATACCCGCGCGTCCCGGCCGAAGGTGACAGCCTCAATGAGCAGGCCGTCGGTGCCGGCGGCGTCTGGCAGCCGAAGCTCGATCTGATCAGGACTGGGGGCCGTCTCACCATCGGCGACAGCCTGACCTACGCGGAAACGCCGACCTTTGAGGTCGACGACGTGCTTGGCAACGCCACGCCGCATCACGTCGTCGTCGCCGCGCACGACCAGACCCGCCCGCTGCTGGTCGCAGGCGGCGAGATCACGCTCGACATCGGCGCGCGTGGCCGGCTCACGCTCGACGGCCTCGTGATTTCCGGTGGCGCGCTGCACCTTGCGGCCTTCGCCGATGTCGAGTTGCGGGAACTGGTACTGCGCGACTGCACGCTGGTGCCCGGGCTCACGCTCGAGGGCGACGGCAGCGCGGTCTCGCCGGGCGCGCCGAGCCTGATCATCGAGCATCCCTTTGCCAAGGTGACGCTGGAGCGCTGCATCGTCGGGCCGATCCATGCCGTGACCGACGCCGAAGTGACGCTCACCGACTGCATCATCGATGCCGGCGCGACGGACAACGTCGCCTTCGCCGCCGACGCTGCAGGCGGCACCGGGGCCGAGCTGACCGCCGCCCAATGCACCGTGATCGGCAAGGTCCACACCAAGCTGCTGAAGCTTGCCTCCAACACCATCTTCTTCGCGAAGCTTGGCGCAACGCCCGCGGAAAAGTGGATCGCGCCGCTCCTGGTGCAGCGCCGCCAGGAGGGTTGCGTCCGCTTCTGCTACGTGCCGCCGGGCTCGATCACGCCGCGCCGCTTCCATTGCGTGCCTGACGATGACGATCCCTCGGTGCTGCCGCTCTTCACCTCGCTGCGCTACGGCGATCCGGGTTATGCGCAACTGCGCCGGACCACGAGCGCCGCGATCCGCGCGGGCGGCGACAATGACAGCGAGATCGGCGTGCTCAACGCATTATTCCAGCCGCAGCGCGAGGCCAATCTCAAATTGCGGCTGGACGAATACCTACGTTTCGGGCTGCACGCGGGCCTGTTCTTCGCGAGTTGACCGAATCCACCGGAGGCTATCATGGGTGCCGACTTCTCACGCGTTCGACTCGATCCTCTGCTCGATTTCGCCGGCCTGGAGCTGAAACAGGGCGCGGTGCTGCTGGACGGCGACGCCAACGAGCTGATGGCGATCCTCGATCGCAGGCTGCGGGCGCTCGCGAGCGACACGCTCGGCCGCACCACGGTCTCCTCAACCACGCCCAACGCGTTCAAGCTCGGCGTCGCCGGCAATACGCTCGATATCGACAAGGGGCGGTTCTATGTCGACGGCCTGCTCGCGGAGAACCACGGACTCCCCGACCCCGACAAGCGCCTGTTCGACGACCTCATGGCCGAGACTGATTTCACCGACAAGCTGACCTATGAGACGCAGCCCTATCTGCCGGCCGCGGTGCGGCCGCCGCTGCCGACTGCGGGCCGTCATCTGGTCTATCTCGACGTCTGGGAGCGCGAGCTGACCTATCTGGAGCGGCCTGAGCTGATCGAGATCGCCGTCGGGGTCGAGACCAGCTCGCGGATCCAGACGGTGTGGCAGGTGCGCGTGCTCGACCCTGATGCGGGCGCCAACACCGATTGCGGCACACCTGATGAGGACGTCCCTGGCTGGGACGCGGTGATCGCGCCGTCGAGCGGCGTGCTCACGACAGGCACGTTCGATGCGGCACCGACGACCGACCCCTGCGAGCTGCCGCCGACCGGTGGCTTCCGCGGGCTGGAGAACCAGCTTTACCGGGTCGAGATTCACGACCCCGGCCAGGCGGGGGGTACCGCAACTTTCAAATGGTCGCGGGAAAATGCCAGCGTCGGCTCGCGCGTCGCCAGCATGATCTCGTCGACCGAACTCGAGCTCGTCAGCCTCGGGCGCGACGACGTGCTTCGCTTCAACACCGGCGACTGGGTCGAGATCATCGACGACGCCAGGGAATTCTCGCAAGTCGCCGGCGAAATGCGCCGCATCACCGTCACCGAGGCGACGCGGCGCATCAGCTTCACGCCGGCGCTGCCGGCCCTGATGCTGCCGCCGGGCTTCCCCAACAGCGACTGGCCGAAGCAGACGAACTTGCGGGTGCGCCGCTGGGACCAGAAGGGCAAGGTGTTCCGGACCGATTCCAGCGGCACGCCAGTGCAGATCGGCGATCTCGACGCCGCCGGATCGCCCGGCGTGATCAAGGTGCCTGCCGCGGGCACGACCATCCTGCTCGAGAACGGCGTCACCGTGAGCTTCGACCAGGCCGGTCCGGCCGGTTTCCGGGCTGGCGACTGGTGGGCCTTCGCCGCACGCACGGCCGACGCCAGCGTCGAGACGCTCGATCGCGCGCCGCCGCGCGGCATCCATCACCACTATGCGCGGCTCGGCATCTGGGATGTCGGTGCCAAGAGCGTCGCCAACTGCCCGCACCCCTGGCCGCCCAAGGGCGAAGGCCACGACTGCGCCTGCACGGCCTGCGTCACGGTCGAGCAGCACGAGAGCGGCAGCTTCACCATCCAGGACGCCGTCAACACGGTCCGCGAGAGCGGCGGCACCGTCTGCCTCGGCCCCGGCCGCTACGTGCTGCGAGAGGCGGTGACGGTCAATCACGCCAGATCGGTTCGCATCATCGGAAAGGGCCCGGCGACACTGCTGCTCGCACCAAGCGGCGCCTTCGCCATCGTGGACAGTCTCGCGATCGCGATCGAGGACCTCGCGATCATCTCGCTCGACCGCGATCCGGCGATCGACGTCTCGACCTGCATCGGCCTCGGCCTGACCGGACTCGCCATCGCCGCACTCGGCGGCAAGACTCCGACGCTTCCGGCGGTGATGCTTCGCGGCGTGATCGCCGGAGCGAGGCTGGCGGAGAACGCGATCTTCGCTCCGGTCGCGATCGCGGGCGGCGCGGCCGAGGGCGCGGTGGAGGGCGCCGGCTTCCTGCTGACGGCGGCGCTGGCTATCGAGCAGAACGTCCTCCTGTGCCCGCGTGGCGCGATCGCGCTCGGCGACGACGTGCTGCACCTGCTGGCCACAAGGATCGAGCGCAACGAGATCATCGGCTGTGGCGATACCGCAATCACCGCCCAGGGCTTTGCGCTTCCCGGCGCCTCGCTGGCGATCGGTAGCAACAGCTTCAACGTCCGCGCCGGTGGCATCGCCTGCGCCGCCGCCGGCCTCTGGATCGAGGACAACCAGTTGCGCAACTGGTCACAGGGCGATCATATCGGAGTCAATCTGGTGCCGGGGCTCGACCGCCGCAGCACCGCCGCCGCGCAGATCCTCGCCAACCAGATCAACGGCTTCGGCACCGCCGGGATCAAGGTGGTTGCCGGAGCGCAGGATCTGATCATCAAGCTCAACACGATCGACAATTGCGGCGCCGGCATCCTGTTGGGCGGTGCGACCGACGCTGCGGCGGTCTCGATCGAGAACAACCATATCCGCAATATCGGGCCGGAGACCGAGCGCGACGGCGGCACTGTGGTCGGTATCGAGGTCGTTCGCGCCGATAGCGCCACGATCGCCGGCAACCAGATCCGCGCCATCGGACTTGCTGCGGTCAAGTCCGATGTGCGCGCAGGCATTCTCACCTTCGGCGTCAACCGTCCGCGTGTGTCTGGTAACGAGGTCGTCGACATCGCGCCGGCAAAGGGCTTTGTCGGCACGAGTGCCGGCATCATGCTGCGCGCGCCGCAGACGCAACTGGACGTCAGCCACAACACTGTGCAGCGCGACCCCAAGCCGGTCACGGGCGATTCGACCGGGACCTGGTTGGCGCTGACCACGACCGAACTCAACGCGAGACTGCCGTTCGAGCGGGCCGGCGACAAGGCCGCTATCCGGCTCGGTGACGGGCGCATTCTCGCACTTGGAGCGGACTATGCGTTCGTGAGGGCCAGTCTCGCCGCCAATGACGCGGAGGGCGCGCGCGCCGGCATCGTCGGCAACACGCTGGTGGCGCGCGGGACGGCGCCGGCCGTGCTGGTGGCGGCGGGGCAGGAATGCCTGTTCAACGACAACCGGGTGGAATCCACCAACAAGAGCATCGGCGTGTCGCTGGAGAGCGCAGTCGCCATCATCAGCTCGAACCGGGTACGCAGCGGCGATCTCTCGATCCGCCTCACCACGGCGCGAGCGGTAACGGTGCTCGGCAACATCACCACCGGCAACATCGCCATACCCGGCGGCATCGCCAACACGCCCTGGGCGCCGCTCAACGTGATTGGATAGCTTCAGGAGATCCTGCCATGCGCACTTTCATCGTCGGGGATGAGACCAGTTTCAAGGCCGTCAGCGAAAGGCTGCTGCTTGCCAACCTCAGTCATGTTCGCAGCGACGCGGCCTTGAAAGCCTTGCAGGAGGCCAATCCGCATGCCGACCTCAACAAGCTCGCGCCCGGCACCGTGCTGTTCGTGCCGGATACACAGGGCTTCAAGGTCAGCACGACCAGCTCGGCTGCCGAGGCCCCGCTCACGATCCTGGGCAAACTCCTGGACAAGGCGCTCGGACTCGCACTCGAAGAAACGGCCGCCGGCAATGCCGCCCGCCTCGCCGATCAGGAGCAGGCGGTGAAGGCGTTCGAGGATGGCGCAGTGAAGAAAGCGGCCGGCGACCCCAATATCGGTGGCCAGATCAGCGAGAGCATCAATGCCGTCAAGAAGGCCTTTCCGGCCGATCGCGAGCTGGGCGCGCGCGCCGAGAAGACCATCACGGATATCGGCAAGGCGGCCAGCGCCAAGCTCACCGAACTCGCCAAGAGCCTGGGATGAGACACGACCTGACCTCTAGAAACGCTTCAGCGCCTTCAAGATCTTCGCGGGCGTGATCGGGATCGAATTGATCGTCGCGCCGAATGGCGTGAGCGCATCGTTGACGGCATTGAGCACGCACGCGGACGCAGCCGCCGTGCCGGCCTCGCCAACCCCCTTGGCGCCGAGCGTGGTGTCGCCGGTCGGCGTCTCGACATGGGCGATCACGATGTCGGGCATCTCCATTGGCATCGGCACGAGATAATCCGCGAGCGAGCCGTTCACGAGCTGGCCGGTCTCGCTGTAACGGCACTCCTCGAACAGGGCGGCGCCGAGCCCCTGCACGATGCCGCCGCGGAGCTGCTCGTCCACCAGCATCGGGTTGATGATCCTGCCGCAATCCTCGACCACGAAATGCTTCAACAGCCTGACGAAGCCGGTGTCGATGTCAACTTCCAGCGAGCAGGCCTGGACGCCGTTGGTGAAGGCAAAGGGATAACCCTGCGGCGCGAAATGGTGGCTGACGGTGAGCTGCGCCTGGGTGCCCGGCGGCAGCGTATCGGAGCGAAAATAGGCGATGCGCGCGATCTCGGCGATCGGCAGGCGGGGCTGCCGGGTGGCGGCGTCGACGACCTCGCCGTCGACGATGTCGAGCGTCGACGGCTGTTCCTGGAGGATGAGTGCTGCGATCTCCAGGATGTTCCGCTTGAGCACGCGCGTCGCCTGCAGCGCGGTCTCCCCGCCGATGCCGGCGCCGCGGCAGGCCCAGGTCGCGCCGCCGTGTGGCGTCACTTCGGTGTCGCCGGTGATGACCTTGACGCGCTCCTGCTCAACGCCGAGCTGGTCGGCCACGATCTGGCTGACGATCGCCTCGGTGCCCTGCCCCTGCTCGGTGACCGAGATCAGGCAACGCACCTCGCCCGACGGTGTCAGGCTGACGATCGCGCCATCCTGCGACGAAATGCGCGCGCCGCCGACGCCATAGAAGGCGGGACTGGGGTTGGTGATCTCGACAAAGGTCGCGATGCCGATGCCGCGATATGTGCCACGCGTGCGCAGGCTCACCTGCTCCGCTCGCAGGGCGTCGTAGTCCATCATCGAGTGCAGGCGTTTGAGGCAGGCCTGATGCGACAACGCCTCGAAGCGGTAGCCGGTCGGCGAGGTCTGCGGATAGGCATCGTCGGCGATCACGTTCTGCGCGCGGATGGCAAGGGGATCGAGGCCGACTTTCGCGGCCGCCATGTCGACCAGCCGCTCGGTGACGGCGCAGGCGATCGGATGCCCGACGGCACGATACTGGCTGGTCTGCACCTTGTTCTGAAAGATCACTTCGAGCGCGGCGCGGTAATTCTTGAAGCGATAGGGCGCACCGATCAGGCGGATGACCTGGTTGCCCTCGACCACGCTGGTGCGCGGATAGGTCGAGAAGGCGCCGATCGCGGTCAGATCGAGCACGTCCATCGCCAGGATTTCGCCCTTGGCATCGAGCGCCAGGCGCGCGCGGACGCGATGGTCGCGGGCGTGGATGTCGGAGACGAAGGACTCGATGCGATCGGCGACATACTTCACGGGCCGGCCGAGCAGGATCGAGAGGCCGACCACCGCCATGTCCTCGTGATAGACATGCAGCTTCATGCCGAAGGAGCCGCCGATATCGGTCGCGATGACGCGGACGCGGGCTTCCGGAATGCCGTAGTGGCGCGAATAGAGATCCTGGAACTGGTACGGCGTCTGCGTGCCATGATGCACGGTGAGCATGCCGGCCGAGGGGTCGTGATCGGCGACGAGGGCGCGCGGCTCCAAGGTCACCGCAGTGTGCCGGCCAAAGGAGAATTCCTCCTCCACCACATGGGCGGCGGTTGCGAAGGCATCGTCGACGGCGCCGGCATTGAGCTGGCTGCGGAAGCAGACATTGCTGGCTGTTCCGGGATTGACCCGCGGCCCGTCCGGCCGGCGCGCATCGTCGATATCGACAACGGCGGGCAACTCCTCGTAGTCGACGGCGATCAGCTCCAGCGCATCCTCGGCGATCGCGCGGCTCTCGGCAACCACGGCAACGACTGCCTGCCCGGCCCAGACCACGCGATCGAGCGGCAGCGGCAATTGCGGTTCCGAGATCATGCCCTTGAAATGCTCGAGCGTACCCGTCCAGGGCGCGCAGATCCTTGCGAGATCGGCGCCGGTGGCAACGAGATGCACGCCGTCGAGCGCGCGGGCCTGCGCGACATCGACGGCAAGTATCTTTGCGTGAGCATAGGGGCTGCGCAGGAAGGCCGCATGAAGCATGCGCGGCAGGCGAAGGTCGCTGACATAGCGCCCGCGCCCGGCGAGCAGGCGGGTGGCGTTCGGCCGCGGCACCGAGCGTCCGATATAGGAGTTCGGGCGGTCGAGCGGGGTGAGCGGTGCCGTCACGGTGCACCTCCGGCTTCGCTGCGTGCCCTGGCAACCGCGTCGATGGCGTCGATGATCGCCTCATAGCCGGTGCAGCGGCAGTAATTGCCGGACAGCGCGTCGCGGATCGCTTCGCGGCTCGGCCGCGCCGCTTGCGACAACAGCTCTTGCGCGTTGATCAGCATGCCCGCCGTGCAGAAGCCGCATTGCAGCGCGTTGCGGCGATGGAATTCGGCCTGGAGGTCCGCGATCGCGCCGCTCTCGGTGAGCCCTTCGATGGTGTCGATCCGCGCGCCGTCGGCCTGCACCGCGAACATCAGGCAGGAATGCACCGCGCGGCCGTCGAGCTGCACCAGGCAGGCGCCGCAGGCCCCCATCTCGCAGCCGGCATGGGTGCCGGTCAGCTCCAGCGCATTGCGCAGGCAGTCGACCAGCGTCTCGCGCGGCGTGACCTCGCAGGCGACCTTGCGGCCGTTGACCACGAAACGGACCAGCACGGTCTCGTCGGTCTCGTTCATGGAGTCCTCGTCGAAGCTCATGCAGCCTCACCGATACGTCCAAGCAGGCGGCCAAGCAGCACGCGGGCAAGATGCAGCCGCATCGCCGGCGGCACCTCGTCGCTTTCGGGCGGGGCGAGATCGCTGGCCAATGCGGCCTGCGCGGCGACGATCCGGCCGCCATCGAGATTAGAGCCGATCAGCGCCGCCTCCACTTCCCGCACGCGCGTCGGCGCGTTGGCGACGGAGAAAAAGGCGATGCGGATATCGTCGATGCGCTCGCCCGTGCACGTCGCCTGCATGCCGCAACCGACCAGCGCATAATCCCCGCGCCGCCGCGCCAGTTCGTCGAACGCAAAGCGCTGGTTGGCCCTGAACAGCGGCACGTGGATCGCGGTGATCAGCTCGCCGGACTGCAAGGCGGTCTCGAACAGATCGATGAAGAAATCGTCGGCCTTGACACGCCGGCGGCCCGATGGACCGGCGATCTCGATCTCGGCATCGAGGGCCAGAATCATCGCCGGAAATTCGGAAGCCGGATCGGCCAGCGCGACGCTGCCGCCGAACGTGCCACGGTTGCGGATGGCCGGATGGGCGACGAACGGCGCCGCGGCGCGCAGCAGCGGCGCAAACTGGGCGATCAGCGGCTCGCTCAGCATCTCGCAATGGCGCGTCAGCGCACCGATGCGCAGGAAATCGCCTTCGCGCCCAATCCCGCGCATCTCGGCAATGTGGGTGATGTCGATCAGAAGCCGCGGCGCCTGCAACCGCAGCGACAGCGTCGGCACAAGGCTTTGGCCGCCGGCAATGAAGCGCGCGTCCTCCCCGGCCCGCGCATGGGCATCCAGCGCCTCGCCGATCGTGGCAGCGCGAAAATAGCTGAACGCCCTCGCCTTCACCGCTGTTCCCCCGGAGCGGCTTACGCGCCGCAACGCCGGATTTGTGACCACCCGGTCGCAAAATCTGGCACGGCGGCAGGACCCGGTCAATTCAGCGGCGCGCGCCGCCCCCGTGGCGCCTATTTCGCGAGACTCGGCAGGTCGAGCCCGTTGGCACGGGCGCAGTCGATCGCGGTCTCGTAGCCCGCATCGGCGTGGCGCATGACGCCGCTGGCGGGATCGTTCCAGAGCACGCGTTCGATGCGTTTGGCAGCCTCCGGCGTGCCATCGGCGACGATCACCATGCCGGCATGCTGGGAATAGCCGATGCCGACGCCGCCGCCATGGTGCAGCGAGACCCAGGTCGCGCCGCTGGCGCAATTCAAGAGCGCGTTGAGCAGCGGCCAGTCGGACACCGCATCCGATCCGTCGCGCATTGCCTCGGTCTCGCGGTTGGGACTCGCCACCGAGCCGCTGTCGAGGTGATCGCGGCCGATGACCACGGGGGCCTTCAGCTCGCCGCGAGCCACCATCTCGTTGAAGGCAAGGCCCAGGCGATGCCGGTCGCCGAGGCCGACCCAGCAGATCCGCGCCGGCAGGCCCTGGAACTTGATGCGTTCTTTGGCCATGTCGAGCCAGTTGTGCAGATGCTTGTCGTTCGGCATCAGCTCCTTCACCCTGGCGTCGGTCTTGAAGATGTCCTCGGGATCGCCCGAGAGCGCGGCCCAGCGGAACGGGCCGACGCCGCGGCAGAACAGAGGACGGATATAGGCGGGCACGAAGCCGGGGAAATCGAAGGCGTTCTTCAGGCCCATGTCCTGCGCCATCTGGCGGATGTTGTTGCCATAGTCGAGCGTCGGAATGCCCTGCGCGTGAAAGTCGAGCATGGCCTGGACGTGCTCCACCATCGAGGTTTTCGAGGCACGCTCGACCGCCTTCGGATCGGAGGCGCGCCTGGCCTCCCATTCGGCCAACGTCCAGCCCTTCGGCAAGTATCCGTTGATCGGATCGTGCGCGCTGGTCTGGTCGGTGACGATGTCGGGCTTGACGCCGCGACGCACCAGCTCCGGGAAAATCTCGGCAGCATTGCCGAGCAGGCCGACCGAGACCGCCTTCTTCGTCTTCGCGGCCTCCGCCATGATCGCGAGCGCCTCGTCGAGGTTGGCGGCCTGGCGATCGAGGTAGCCGGTGCGCAAGCGCATCTCGATGCGGCTCGGCTGGCATTCGACCGCGAGCAGCGAGGCGCCGGCCATGGTCGCCGCCAGCGGCTGCGCGCCGCCCATGCCGCCGAGGCCGGCGGTCAGGATCCATTTGCCGGCGAGGCTGCCGCCGTAATGGCGCCGGCCGACCTCGACAAAGGTCTCGTAGGTGCCCTGCACGATGCCCTGGCTGCCGATATAGATCCAGGAGCCGGCCGTCATCTGGCCGTACATCATCAGGCCCTGGCGATCGAGCTCGTTGAAATGATCGAGCGTGGCCCAGTGCGGCACCAGATTCGAATTCGCGATCAGCACGCGCGGCGCGTCCGCATGGGTGCGGAAGACGCCGACCGGCTTGCCGGACTGCACCAGCAGCGTCTGGTCGCCTTCGAGCTTGCGCAGAGCCGCCGTAATCCGGTCGAAGCTCTCCCAGTCGCGCGCCGCGCGGCCGATGCCGCCATAGACGACGAGCTCGCTCGGGCGTTCGGCGACCTCGGGATCAAGATTGTTCATGAGCATGCGCAAGGGGGCTTCGGTCAGCCAGCTCCTGGCGCTGATGTCGCTACCGCGGGGGGCGCG
The DNA here is from genome assembly GCF_018131015.1 of Bradyrhizobium diazoefficiens. GTDB lineage: Bacteria > Pseudomonadota > Alphaproteobacteria > Rhizobiales > Xanthobacteraceae > Bradyrhizobium > Bradyrhizobium diazoefficiens_B. The sequence goes on along the minus strand of NZ_JAFCJJ010000003.1, from coordinate 167,472 downwards.
GATGGTGCGGTCGTTGTCCAGTCGACGGTTCATGGCAACCTCTTGCGTCTTCTTCAGTCGAGTTTTGGAAACGGATCGGATGAGAGCGCCGTGAGCGCGACGGCCGGAAGCGCGTCGGCCTCGACCAGCGCGGCGGCCCTGGCGAGATCACCGGCCATGTAGCGGTCGGCGCCGAGCGCGGGCACCTCTTCGCGCAACGCCGCGATGACGGAAGCGAGCGGCGCGCTCGTCATGTGCGGCGCCCGCAGCGTGATGCCCTGCGCGGCAACCAGAAGCTCGATGCCGAGAATCGCGGCGAGATTGTCGGCCATGTCGGCGAGGCGCCGCGCGGCATGCGCGGCCATCGAAACGTGGTCTTCCTGGTTGGCGCTGGTCGGCGTCGAGTCGATCGAGCAGGCCGCCGCCCGCTGCTTGTTCTCGGCGTAGAGGGCCGCCGCCGTGACCTCGGCGATCATGAAGCCGGAATTGAGGCCGGGATCGGGGGTGAGGAACGGCGGCAGGCCGAAGTTCAAGGCAGGATCGACCAGCGTTGCGATCCGCCGCTCGCTGATCGCGCCGATCTCCGACAATGCGAGCGCGAGAGCATCGGCGGCAAAGGCCACCGGCTCGGCGTGAAAGTTGCCGCCGGAAACGATCTCGCCAGTCTCGACCAGGACGAGCGGGTTGTCGGTGACGGCATTCGCTTCAGTGATCAGCGTGCGCGCCGCCTGCGTGATCAGATCGATCGCGGCGCCCGCAACCTGCGGCTGGCAGCGCAGGCAATAGGGATCCTGCACGCGCTCGTCGCCCTCCAGGTGTGACTCCCGGATATCACTGCCGTCGAGCAGCGCCGTCAGCGCCGTGGCCGCGGCGATCTGGCCGGCATGGCCGCGCAGTGCCTGGATCTCGGGACGGAACGGCGCGGTCGACGCCATCGCCGCATCGACCGACAGCGCGCCGGTCACGAGCGCGGCGCGGGCGAGGCGATGCGCGCGCAGAACGCCGGAGATCGCGTACGCCGTCGAGAACTGAGTGCCATTGATCAGCGCCAGCCCCTCCTTCGGGCCCAGCGTCAACGGCGCGAGGCCCGCGGCGGCGAGCGCCTCGGCGCCGGATACTGTCTTGCCGCCAAGGATCGCCTCGCCCTCGCCGATCATCACGGCCGTCATATGCGCGAGCGGCGCAAGATCGCCGGAGGCGCCGACCGAGCCCTGCTGCGGCACCAGCGGATAGACGCGCCGCGCCAGCATCTCCTGCAGCTGCTCGATCACCACGCGCCGTACGCCGGAGGCGCCGCGCCCGAGCGAGACGATCTTCAGCGCCATCATCAGCCGCACGATCGGCTCGGGCGTCACAGGACCGACGCCGCAGCAATGCGAGACGATGAGGTTGCGCTGGAGCAGCGCGGTCTGGTCCGGCGCGATGCGCTTCGAGGCCAGCTTTCCGAAGCCGGTGTTGATGCCGTAGACCGGCGCGTCGGCCTGCGCCGCCTTCGCGACGATCTCCGCCGCCGCTTCCACGCGCGGCCAGAACGAGGGATCGAGGACGACGGGAGCGTCTGCCAGCACGCGCGCGAGATCGTCGAGGCTGACCGTTCCCGGCCTGACGACGATCGCTGCGCCCGGCTCCGTCAAATTCCCCTCCATACCCGGCGATGCAGCGGATTGAAGCCGATGCGGTAGACGAGTTCGGCCGGCCGTTCGATGTCCCAGATCGCGAGATCGCACCACTTGCCGGCCTCCAGCGTGCCGGTCTCATCCAGCACGCCGAGCGCGCGCGCGCCTTCGCGGGTGATACCGGTGAGGCATTCGGCCACCGTCATCCGGAACAGCGTCGCGCCCATGTTCATCGCGAGCAGGAGCGAGGTCAGCGGCGAGCTGCCGGGATTGCAGTCGGTCGCGAGCGCCATGTGGACGCCGCGCTTGCGGAACGTCTCGACCGGCGGCTTCTGCGTCTCGCGGATGAAATAGAACGCGCCGGGCAGCAGCACCGCCACCGTTCCCGCCTCCGCCATCGCCGCCGCCCCAGCCTCGTCGGTGTGCTCGAGATGATCGGCCGAGAGCGCCGAGAATCTTGCGGCGAGTGCAGCACCCCCGAGATTGGAGAGCTGGTCGGCATGGAGCTTGACCGGCAGGCCGAACACCTTGGCCATCTCGAAGACCCGCGTGGTCTGCTCGGCGGAGAACGCGATGCCTTCCATGAAGGCGTCGACGGCATCGGCAAGACCAGATTTTGCAACGGCCGGCAGCATGTCGTTGCAGACGAGATCGATGTAGCGGTCCTTGTCGCCGTCCGCCTCCACCGGAAGCGCGTGCGCCCCCAGGAACGACGTCCGGATCGCAATCCGCCGCTGGCGGCTGAGGCTGCGCGCGGCCGCGAGCTGGCGCAATTCCGTCTCGATGTCGAGGCCGTAGCCGGACTTGATCTCGACCGTGGTTGCGCCCTCGCCGATCAGCGCGTCAAGCCGCGGCAATGCGCTCATGACGAGCTCGGCCTCGCTCGCCTTGCGCGTCGCGGCCACCGTCGAGACGATGCCGCCACCGGCGCGCGCGATTTCTTCGTAGCTCGCGCCCTTGAGGCGCAGCTCGAACTCGTGCGCGCGGTTGCCGCCATAGACGAGATGGGTGTGACAATCGACAAGGCCCGGCGTGATCCAGCGCCCCTCGCAATCGATCCGCTTGATGGCGTCCGCGTCAGTCGGAAACTCCGCCGCCGCGCCAGCATAGACGATGTGGCCGCCGCGGGCGGCGATCAGGCCGCGCTCGATCTCGCCGAGATCGGGACGGTCGACCCGCATCGTGGCGAGGCGGGCGTTGTGCCAGATGCAGTCGAAGCGCTCTGCCATGCGGTGGTGCCTTTGCGAATTCCTTAGCGCCCCGGGATGCTTGACTTATATGTCTAGACATATAATCGTGGCGCGGTTCTGTCCAGCCGGCATGGAAACATGGCACGACTGCATTTTACTTCCGCGCTGCTGCCCTCCGGCTGGGCCGATGACGTCCAGGTGGTCGTCACCGACGGCACGATCACGGCGGTGACGCCGGGCGTCATGTCCGCTGCAGGCGACGAGCGCCACGCCATCGCGCTTCCGGGACTTGCGAGCCTGCACAGCCACGCCTTCCAGCGCGGCATGGCGGGCCTCGCCGAACTGCGCGGCGACACGACCGCCACGTTCTGGACCTGGCGCGAGACCATGTATCGCTTCGCGCTGGCGATGACGCCGGACGACGTCGCCACTGTTGCGACATTGCTTTATGTCGAGATGCTCGAGCAGGGCTTTACCCGCGTCGGCGAATTCCACTATCTGCATCACGACCTCGACGGCAAGCCCTATGCCGACATCGCCGAGATGGCCGCGCGGATTGCGCAGGCCGCGGACGCCTCCGGCATCGCGCTGACCCTGCTGCCGACCTTTTACGCGCACGGTTCCTTCGGCGGAGCGGCGCCGCATGACGGGCAGCGCCGCTTCATCTGCACGGTCGATCAATTCAGCGCGCTGGTGGCTGCATCGCGCAAGGCGATTGCACCCTTGCCGGGCGCGAATATCGGCATCGCGCCACACAGTCTGCGTGCGGTGGCGCCGGGCGAACTCGCCGCGATCATCCCGCTCGCGGACGGCGGACCGATCCATATTCATGCGGCCGAACAGGTCCGGGAGGTCGAGGATTGCCTGGCGTGGTCCGGACGGCGGCCGGTGGAATGGCTGCTGGAGCATGCGCCTGTCGATCATCGCTGGTGCCTCATTCACGCGACCCACATGACGGATGTGGAAGTCGACTCATTCGCCCGGACCGGCGCGGTCGCCGGCCTCTGTCCCGTCACCGAGGCAAACCTCGGCGACGGCACCTTTCCGGCGCGCGAATTCCTCGATGCCGGGGGCCATTTCGGCGTCGGCACCGATTCCAACGTGCTGGTCGGTGTCCCCGACGAATTGCGCCAGCTCGAATATGCCCAGCGGCTCAAGCGCCGCGAACGCAATGTCCTCTCCGGCGGCGCGGGCCGCTCGACCGGGCGTACGCTATTCGACCATGCGCTTGCGGGCGGCGCACGAGCGCTGGCACAGCCGACCCGAGGCCTCACGCCGGGCGCGCGTGCCGACATCGTGACGCTGGATGCCGCGCATCCGTCGCTGGCGGGACGCGCCCGCGATGCCGTCATCGATGGCTGGATCTTCGCGGCAGGCAGCGACGCGATCGACTGCGTCTGGGCCGGCGGCAACAAGGTCGTCGAAGGCGGGCGGCACAGGCTGCGCCAGTCCGTGCGCAAGCGCTTCAACGCGGCCGTCCGGAGGCTCGTCGCATGAGCCTCGCGACCGACGCAGCCGACCAGCCGACGCTGTACAAGCGGATCCGCGCCGACATCGAAAAACGCATCCTGACCGGCGAATGGCCGCCCGGGCACCGCATTCCGTTCGAGCACGAACTGGTTGCGCGCTATGGCTGCTCGCGCATGACCGTGAACAAGGCGCTGTCGGAGCTCGCGCAGGCCGACCTGATCGAGCGGCGGCGGCGCGCCGGCTCGTTCGTGCGCCGGCCTCAGCATCTCTCCGCCGTGCTCAAGATCGCCGACATCCGCGCCGAGATCACGGCGCTCGGCCGCAGCTACGGCTACGAGCTGATGCATCGCAAGCTGCGCAACGCAACCGCCGCCGACCGTGACCGCCTCGGCGTCAAGACAGCCGGCAAGGTGGTCGCGATCACCTGCCGCCACAGCGCCGACGGCGTGCCGTTTGCGGTCGAGGACCGACTGATCGATCTTGCATCGGTGCCGGATGCGGCGGCGGCGGATTTCTCGCGCGAGCCGCCCGGCTCGTGGCTGCTTCACCATGTCCCATGGACGGAGGCCGAACATACGATCAGCGCCATCCTGGCGGACGATCGCACCGCGGAGGCGCTCGACATCGCCGTCGGCGCGCCCTGCCTCGTGGTCGACCGCTACACCTGGCGCAGCGCACGCACGATTACCGCCGTGCGCCTGCTCTATCCAGGTGACTCTCACCGCCTTGTCGCCCGGTTCAAGGGAGGCTGAGAATGTCGGCACAAATCGTGCAGCGCAAAAGATCAACAGGACGTCAATCCACCGATCGGCAAGAGGACGACAACCATGCGTAATCCGACGATATTTGCGACCATCATTGCACTCACCGCCTGCACTCCGGCGCTCGCCGACGACGTCAAGGTCGGCGTCGGCATCTCCGGGTGGACCGGCTTTGCGCCGCTGACGCTGGCGAAGGAGGCCGGCATCTTCAAGAAGAACGGCCTCGACGTGACCATCAAGAAGATCCCGCAGAAGGACCGCCACCTCGCCATCGCCTCCGGAGACGTGCAGTGCGCGGCAACGACGGTCGAGACCTGGATCTCGTGGAACGCCAACGGCGTTGCGACCAAGCAGATCTTCCAGCTCGACAAGAGCTACGGCGCCGACGGCATGGCCGTGCGCAACGACGTCGCCTCGATCAAGGAGCTGAAAGGCAAGACGGTCGCAGCCTCCGCGCCGGGCACCTCGCCCTATTTCGCTCTCGCCTGGATGCTCAAGAAGAACGGCCTCACGGTGAAGGACGTCACCGTCGTCAACCTCGAGCCGGCCGCCGCCGCGCAGGCCTTCGTCTCCGGCCAGAACGACGCCGCGATGACCTATGAGCCCTATCTGTCGACCGTGCGCGCCGCGCCCGACAAGGGCAAGATCATCGCGACCACGCTCGACTACCCGATGGTCATGGACACTTTTGGCTGCACCCCGAAATTCCTCGGCGAGAACCCGAAGGCCGCCAAGGCGCTCGCCGACAGCTATTTCGAGGCGCTCGACATGATCGCCAAGGACCAGGCCAAGGCCTATGAGATCATGGGCGCCGACGTCAAGCAGACCGGCGAGCAGTTCGGCAATTCGGCCAAGTATCTGCGCTGGCAGGACAAGGCCGCGAACCAGAAGTTCTTCGCCGGCGACTTCCTGACCTTCAACAAGGAGGCCGCCGACCTCCTGCTCGAGATCGGCATCATCAAGGCGGCGCCGAAGGTCGAGGACCTCTTCGACGCGAGCTACATCAAGTAAGCATCATCGATGCGTCCCCTTGATCCCGTGACATCGAAGCAACGCGTGGCCTACGGCCTCGCGTTCTTCGTGCTGTTCGTCGCCCTCTGGTCGTGGGCGACCTTCGGCGGCCATGTGTCGAAGACCTTCCTCGCCAACCCGCTGACCATGGTGCAGGAGGGCTTTGACCTCTTGACCAAACAGGGCTTCCTGTTCGACATCGGCATGACGATCTGGCGCGTCGTCGGCGGCTTTGCGCTCGCCGCGGTCATCGCCGTGCCGCTCGGCGTACTGATGGGGGCCTACAAGCCGGTGGAGGCCTTCCTCGAACCGTTCGTCTCCTTCGCGCGCTATCTGCCCGCCTCCGCCTTCATCCCGCTCCTGATCCTGTGGGCCGGCATCGGCGAATTGCAGAAGCTGCTCGTCATCTTCATCGGCTCGGTGTTCCAGGTGATTTTGATGGTCGCCGTGACCGTCGGCGCGACGCGGCGCGACCTGGTCGAGGCGGCCTATACGCTGGGCGCCGGCGACCGCGGCGTCATCCGCCGCGTGCTGCTGCCCTCCTCTGCGCCCGAGATCGCCGAGATCCTGCGGCTGGTGCTCGGCTGGGCCTGGACCTACGTCATCGTCGCCGAGCTGATCGGTTCGTCCTCGGGTATCGGTCACATGATCACCGACAGCCAGGCGCTGCTCAACACCGGCCAGATCATCTTCGGCATCATCGTGATCGGGCTGATCGGTCTCCTCTCGGACTTCATGTTCAAGGCGTTCAACGCCTGGCTGTTTCCGTGGAGGCTCGCATGACCACGCTGAAGATCGAGCAGGTCTCGCGCACCTTCCCCGCGCGTCACGGCAACGCGCCGACAAAAGCGCTGGAGCCGACCGATCTCACCATCGGCAACAACGATTTCGTCACCATTCTCGGCCCGTCCGGCTGCGGCAAGTCCACGCTGCTGCGCATCGTCGCCGGTCTCGACCGTCCGACCAGCGGGCGCGTCACGCTCGACGGCCGCGAGGTCACCGGGCCCGGCGCCGATCGCGGCATGGTGTTCCAGTCCTACACGCTGTTTCCCTGGCTCACGGTGCGCGAGAACATCGCCTTCGGCCTGCGCGAGCGCGGCGTACCCGAGGCGGAGCGCCACAAGGTCGCCGACGGCTTCATCCGCCAGGTCGGCTTGTCCGGCTTCGAGAACCATTGGCCAAAACAGCTCTCCGGCGGCATGCAGCAGCGCACCGCGATTGCACGCGCGCTCGCCAATGATCCCAAGATCCTGCTGCTCGACGAGCCCTTTGGCGCGCTGGACAACCAGACCCGCGCGCTGATGCAGGAGATGCTGCTCGGGATCTGGGAGCGCGACCAGAAGACCGTGCTGTTCGTCACCCATGACATCGAGGAGGCGATCTTCCTCGGCAGCCGCGTCATCGTGATGAGCGCCCGTCCCGGCCGCATCAAGGCCGAGATCGCGATCGACCTGCCGCATCCGCGCTCCTACAAGATCAAGACCACGCCGGAATTCGTCCAGCTGAAGGAGCGGCTGGTCGAGGAGATCCGCACCGAGGCGCTGAAGGTGGCCGAACATGCCTGATAGCCTGCCGCGTGCCGACGGCGCGCGCGTGCTCGCCGATCTCAATGCGCTGCGCGCCATCGGCGCCTACAAGACCGGCGTGCACAAGCCGACTTTTTCCGAGCCGCACAGGCAGTCGCTGCAATGGCTCGCGCAGAAGCTGCCCGACGCCGGACTCTCAGCGACGATCGACGGCATCGGCAACGTGATCGGCACCAGTACGAAGCCCGGGCCGAAGCTGCTGGCGGGCTCGCATCTCGAAAGCCAGAACTACGCCGGCTGGCTCGACGGCCCGCTCGGTGTCGTCTATGCGCTCGAAGCCGCGCGCGTGCTCAACGCCGAGCCCTCGTTCAAGGGTGCGGTCGAGGTTGCTTCCTGGTGCGACGAGGAGGGACATTTCGGCAGTTTCCTCGGCTCGCGCTCCTATATCGGGCAGGTGACCGAGGCCGACATCGACGCCGCGCGCGACCGCACCAGCGGGCGCAGCATGCGCGACGCGCTTGTCGAGATGGGCCTTGCCGGCCGGCCGCGCATCGCCGTCGAGCCGGGCCGCCATGTCGGCTATCTCGAGGCCCATATCGAGCAGGGCGATACGCTCGAAAGCGGCAAGCTCGCGATCGGAATCGTGACCTCGATCGTCGGCATCTGGCAGTACCGGATCAGTTTCGCTGGCGAGCAGAATCACGCCGGCACCACGCGCATGGCGGTGCGCAAGGACGCGGGGCTCGCGCTAGCGAAATTCTGCGTGGCGATCGACGCGCGCTTCCCTGCTGCCTGCGGCCCGCGCACGGTCTGGACCACCGGCCGCATCACGCTCGATCCGGGCGCGCCGAGCATCATCCCGGGCGGCGGCGAGATGCTGTTCCAGATCCGCGACGACGACCCCGCCGTCATCGCGCGGCTGGAGACGCTGCTGCGGACCATGGCGGACGAGGTCAACGCGAAGGGCCCCTGCACCGTCACAGTGGAGAAAATCCGCACCGGCGCGCCGGCCATGATGAATTCCAGCTTCCAGGACGCGATCGAGGCCGCAAGCAAGACCGTTGCCGGCGGACGATCCGTCCGCATACCGAGCGGCGCCGGCCACGACGCACAGATGCTCGCGACCGTCATGCCCGCGGGCATGCTGTTCGTCCCCTCGATCGGCGGCATCAGCCACCACTGGACGGAAAACACCGCGGATGCCGACATCGTCACGGGCGCGCAGGTGTTCGTCGACGCCTGCCGGCGCATCCTCAGCGGCTAGAATCCAAGTACAGATCCGTCATCCTGAGGTGCGAGTAGTGCCGTGCATCTGCACGGCGCTGCGAGCCTCGAAGGATGAGCGGCCCCCGATGCAGCCGGGCCGTTCATCCTTCGAGGGCCGCCGAAGAGGCGGCCACCTCAGGATGACGGGGATGGGCACTGCGCGGCGGAACCCATCAAAACTCCAGCTTGTCGCGGATGGCATCGATGCCAGCTTTCGCGCACGCCTCGTCCGCGTCACCGCCCGGCGCGCCGGATACGCCGACGGCTCCGACCAGCGAACCGCCCGCCTCGACCGTCAGCCCTCCCCCGATGATGACCACCCCGGGAAGATTGCGAAGGCCGGACTGCATCATGCCGGGCTGGCTGATCGCGTTCAGCTCTGCCGTGCTGGTCTTGAACGAGGCGGCCGTCCAGGCCTTGCCCGAGGCCGTTGACGGCGTGTGCGGACCCGCGAACCGGTCGCGCAGCATCACTTGCGTGACGCCGAAGCGATCGACGACGGCAACGGCAACCTGGTATCCCCGTGCGCGGCAACTGCTCAACGCGGCCCGCGCAAGCTCCAGCGCCAACTCCGGAGTGAGGGATTTGTAGGTAACCAGGCTTTCCTCTGCCCGCAACGGACAGATGGACGCAATCAGCAGGGTCATGGCGACCGACAGACGTCGAAGGCTCACGGATATCTCCGGCAGGGTGGACCACCGCCTATTTGATATCACCATAAGTGAAATCATCGAACAGGGTCACGCTGTCCGCCTTGGTCCACAGACCGACCATGCCCGCCTGCGCAAAGGTGCCGTCCTCCACCTCGAACAATGGCCGTCCGTCATAGGTCACCTTGAAACGGCTACCGGCGAAATCGCAGCGCAGCGCGTGCCATTGCCCGGACGCCACCGCCGTGTTGACGCCATAGCCGCCCTTGCGACCGACGATCTCCAGGGAGGATCGAACGCCCTTGACCGTCTTGTAGAGCACCACATTATCCTCCAGCGCGTTGGCCCGGACGACGTAGTAATTGTCGGCATCCTGCGCGCGCCAGATGATTCCCGCGGCGCGGTCCTCGGCCCCGCTGACGGCCTTGAACTTCACCTCGACGAAGCCGTCGCGGATGTTGGTGTCGCGCTTGATCGCCAATGGAAACGTCGCCCGGCCGGATTGCTTGAGGACGTTCGGCTTGCTCGGGGCAGTCGGGTCGGTTTCAACGGTCCACTTCGGCGCCCCCTTTCCGGTCACCGCCAGGATCCATCCCTCGGGTGAGCTTCCGGCAGGAGCACTGTCGAAATTAAGGGTCTCGGCCATGGTGTATCCTCCCACTAACAGAGCCAGCATGGCGGCCAGGGCAAGCCTCCCCCATGCATCCGTCACGCGCCAGGCAAAGCCCCGTCTCATCGCGTCCAGTCCTAGTACTTCGGCCGGTGCGAATTCGCCCATTCCCTTGCATGTTCGATCGGCGCGCGGACGACGGCCGACCGGACCTTTTGCGTAGCCGGCAGATTGTCCATCCGCTCGCGCCAGCGGCAGAAGGCCGGGAATTTTGGATACATCGACTGGCCCTCAGCAGTGAGGCTGAACGCGAACGTCGCCGGCAGCAGGTAGAAATCGGCAATCGATATATCATCGCCCAGCAGAAAGTTCTTGCCGTGAGCCAGCTCGCGTTCGGCGACCGCCAGCGCAGCCTCGACCTTTGGCAGTGCATGCGCGACGACCTTCTCGTCGGAGGCGATGCCAAGCTCGGGAAACACGATGCGCTCGTGCGTCACGTGATAGATCATATAGGGGTAGTAGTAGGAATTCACCGCGCTGATCCACTGGTTCATGCGCGCGCGTGCGCCGGGGTCTTTTGGCGTCAGGCGCGGCCCCTCGCAGGCTTCATCCACATAGGCGGCGATTGCGCTGGTTTCGTAGACGATCAGCTCGCCATGCTCGAGGATGGGGACGCGGTTGAACGGATGCAGCGCCAGGTGCTCCGGCTTGCCCATCACGGCTTCGAGGTCGTGGAAGCGGTAAGGAACGCCCTTGTACGTGAGTAGCAGGCGTATGATGTTGACGAACGTGCTGCGTGGAAAACCATAGACAATGGGATCGGGCATCCTTTTTCTCCCTCGATTTGTGATCAGCGCCAGAATGGCTTTGTGGCCTCGTGCAGTGCCTCCTCGCGCGTCAGGCCGATGTCTCTGAGCAGGTGCGGGTCGTCAGCAATGTTGCGAAGCGCGATCCGCTGAAACGGACGATCGAGGCAGTTCCACCATCCGGGCCGTTGCTGGGCGAATGATTGCCCCGAACTGAATTGATGAAGTGGCGTGACCGGATCAGCGGCCTGCGGCGGCGGGATCGACAACGTGTCGGTTAGGAGGATGGACATGGGAAGGCTCCAAATTGCTTGAAATGTTGCGCTGGAGCTGTTCAATAATGCCGCTGGGCATTGTCCCGCAAAGCATCGTTTCTCTTGCCTGCCCTAATTTTTCTCATGAAGTGCCGCGATGCGCCCACGCCTGCCACCGCTCAACGCCCTGAAGGCCTTTGAAGCCGCCGCGCGACACGAGAGCTTCACGCGCGCGGCGGAGGAGCTTTGTGTCACCCAGGGCGCGGTGAGCCACCAGGTGAAGGCGCTGGAAGGCGAGCTTGCGGTCAAGCTGTTCAATCGCGAGCGACAGCGGCTGGCCATCACCGAGGCCGGCCGCGAATATCTGGGCGTCGTTCGCGATGCGCTCGACCGCATCGCCATCGGCACCGAGCGGCTGCTGCAACGCCAGAACGCCGGCGTGCTCACGGTCTCGACCTCGCCGGACTTCGCCTCGAAATGGCTGGTGCACCGGCTCGGCCATTTTGCGGAGGCCCACCCGGGGATCGACCTGCGCGTCTCCGGCACGCTGCACCACGTCGACTTCACGCGCGAGGAGGTCGATCTCGCCGTGCGTCACGGCGACGGCAACTGGCCGGGACTGGACGCGGTGCGGCTCAGCCCGGAGCAACTCTTTGCCGTGTGCAGTCCCAAGCTGGTGTCCGGCAAGCGGCGCATCGGCAAGCCCGCGGACATCCTGAAATTTCCGCTGATCCACATGGATAGCCGCGCCGACTGGAAGAACTGGCTGCAGGAGGCGGGTCTCGACGATGCGGCCGCAACCCACGGGCCGGTGCTCAATCGCGCCAGCATGGTGATCGACGCCGCGATCAACGGCCAGGGCGTTGCGCTCGCGCGCACCACGCTCGCGGCATGGGATCTCATCAAGGGCCATCTGGTGCGGCCGTTTGCGCAAGCGCTGCCGCTCGCCAAGGCCTACTGGATCGTCTGCCCGAAGGCGACCGCCAGCCTGCCCAAGATCGCGACGTTTCGGGACTGGCTTCTGGCGGAGGCAGCAAGCGATTTGCGCCAGCTTCGTGCCGGTGGCCGGGCGAGCAGGTAGCGCAAGACGCGAACGGCGGAATTTCCGCCGAACAACGTCGCGCCAACCGCCAGGCCGTGCAGCAACCGGCAGATGACGACCCGAAACCAGGTCTATTTCGTCGTCTTGGTCCCGGTGACTTCCTCGAACGTGTACCGCATCGCCGACAGGGCGAGGTCCACTTCCTGCTCCGAGAGAGGTCGATGAAAATCTCGTCCCGACAGTCTCGCCACGACGCGTTGCTGTATTTCGCTGAACGGCTTGAACAGATTGGCCGAGTGGATTTCCCCGCCCTTGATCACGAGAGAGCTGCGGGCCTTGCCATAGGCATGGGTTGCCTGCCGCAACGCTTCGGCATTTTCCGTCGTATTGTCGTTGATGTAGGCCATCTGGGCTTCAAGCAACCGGTCTGCCAGGTGCAGGACGTCGAGGACGGTGCTGGCTTCTGTCATGGTCTGCTCCTGTCGCCGGTAGGAGATCCAGGGCCGGCGCCGTTGACGCGCGACCGGTGTCGCAGGCTCACTTCAAGGCGATCGTGATCGCGCCGATATTGGCGGCGAGCTCGAGTCCCGCCTTCGCTCCCCGCAGCACGATCGTCACGCCCTTCTGATTGCGCAGCTGGACGCCGTTGACGCCGCCGACGAGGGCAAAGCCGCCTCCGACGGAGCTGTAGCTGCCGGCGAAGTCGCTGATATCGCGGATGCCCGTCGCCCAGCCGTCGAGCCGGCCGATCGTCGCCCCGGCCGTGATGCCGAGGGTGAGGCCCGAGAGGCTGAAGGGATAGCTGCGCCCGCGATAGCTCAGGACGCCGCTGCCGGCGCCACCGCCGATCACGAGCCCCGCCTTCACAACCTTGACGTGGACATAACCGATCGCCTGCGCCGACGACGGGGCCGGCATCAACAGCAGAGCGAACGCGATAGCGGCGAAGAGGGCCACAATCGCGCGCAGCGGGCGTCGCCTAGGGTTTGGGAGCATCGGCCTTCTTCCAGGTCTGGTCCGGATCGAACAGCGTCGTGCGCTGCGCGATAAAGTCGGTGCGGCCACCGAGATCCTTCTCGTAGACGGTGCCGGCATGGTTGACCAGGAAGGTCATGACGCCGGAATTGCCGTATTCCGCCGGCCAAGCGATCAGCGCGAAGCCGCCGATCATCTTGCCCTTGACCACGTAGTTGAGCGCGCCGCCGGCCGCATCGGCCCCCTGGCCTTTCAGGATGCGGAAGTAATAGCCGTGATACGGCGCAGGTCCCTCGCCCGCGCCCTGCTTGTAGCCTTCGGTCGAGGCCTCCGCCACCAGCGGGCCGAGCGGGCTCGGATCGCTGTCGTCGCGCCAGAACAGGCCGTCCTTCTTGCCGGGCGTGGACAGGAAGCGCTGTGCATAGACCCCGACGCCCTCGCCGCGATCCTTGTCGGCATATTCGTTCTGCGCGTCGACATAAGCGAGCGCGGTCTGGATCGCATCGAGTTCGTTGCGGCCGATGCGGCGGCGAAGCACCTCGATGCGCCCCTGGGCGGCGTCGAACTCCCAGCCCGACTTGGTGTTGACCAGCGGAATCGGGAACGGGAAGTCGTCGGCGCCAAGCAGCAGCGTCGCCTTCTTGTTGCCTTCGGCCTTGATCGCGTGCTTGGCGTCATACATGGAGACGAAGCGTGCACGGATATCGGCATCGGCGACCTCGTCGCCTGACAAGATGATGTCGTCAGCGGCATTTCCGAGGACCTTCAGGAGATCGCGCGCACTGCCCTTGGCGGCAGCGACGAGCGCTGCAGCCGCGTCCTCCGGCGTCTTGTAGACCTCCTGCGCCTGCGATGCCGAGCCGAGCAGCGCCAGCATCATGATGCCGGGCAGGACCGCACGACGGAACGATTTCAAGCCGGTCATGGCGCCACCTCCGCAGGGATCTTCGCGCCGCCGGCGAGCCAGTCGCTATAGGTGCGGAATTTCAGTCCGAGCTTGTCGTAATAGACCCGCAGATATCCGTCGCTGCCGCGGGTCACGGCATCGGGCATCACGCGTTCGACCTCCTGCGCCATGACGCCGACATAGGCCTTCTGGCTGCCGAGATAGCTGAAGCGGTAATAGCCGAGGCCGCTCGCGAGATGGCCGAGCAGGACGATGTCGTGCTTCAGCGCGATGTCGGAGCGCCGGCCGCCGCCACCGCCGCCGCCGCGGAAGCCGCCGCCTCCACCGCCACGCGCGGCCATTCCGCCGCCGCCACCGCCACGCCCGGCGAAGCTCGCGCCGCCGCCGCCGCGCGCCATGCTTCCCATGCTGGCGCCGCCGCGCGCCGATGCGGCAGCCGCGGCCCGGCCGGAGGACACGTTCATGGCGCCGCCGCGATTGCCGCCGCCACGATTGGCCGCGGCCTTGTTGCCACCGCCCTTTCCTTTTGCCGCGCCAGTACCGCCACGGTTCGCAGCCTTGTTGGAAGCCTTGGCGCGGTCGCCCCCGCCCTTGGCACGATCGCCGCCGCCCTTGGCGCGATCTCCGGCGCGGTCGCCGGCGCGGTCACCTGCACGGTCGCCCGCGCGATCACCTGCACGGTCGCCAGCGCGGTCGCCGACACGATCACCTGCGCGATCGCCGACGCGGTCACCCGCACGATCACCCGCGCGATCCAGCACCTGGTTGCCGTCACGGCCGCGGAAATCCATTCGGTCCGACACGCCGGCCTTGATGTTGGTATTGCCGAAGCGGTTCTGCACGTTGATGTTGTTATAGCGCACGCCGCCACGATGGGCCGGATTGTGCTGCCAGCCGCCGCCAATGTTGGTGGTGCGATGATTGACGTAGACGTTGCGGTTGCCCCAGTTGCAGCCGCCGCCCCAGTAATTGCCCCATCGCCCGATCGCCCATGCGGTGCCGAACGCGATGCCTGCGGCAATGACGCCGGCGCCGATATAGGACGGATAGCCCCAGTAATAGGGCGGATACTCGGCATAGGGCCAGGTGCCATAGACCGTCGCCGGATCGTAATAGGGCACGTACATCTCGGCGGGGTCGGCCTGCTGGATGACGACGACCTGCTTGCCTTCCTGGCTCTGGACGTTGACCTTCTGTTGCTTGGTGGTGACGAGCTTCTTGTTGTCGTAGGCCTTGTTGCGCAGACGCTGGATCGCATCCATCACGTCGGGCTGCTGGGCCAGGAAGGCGTCACCGAGTTTCTGGGTCCAGTCGAGCTTGTCGCTCATCATCGTGAGCACCGAGGCGGTGCTGGCGAGCGCCTTGACGCTGTCGTCCCAGGACTGCTTGTCGACCTGCGCCTTCAGCGCATCGCCTTTCAGGGTCTTTTTCTCCTTCAGCCAGCGGTCGGCCTGCACCACTTCCAGCGGATAGGTCGAGGCGGCGAGCACGTTGGCGAGGAGCTCGTCGGGATAGAGCGCGATCGGCGCGACCAGGGCCTCGAGCTGCTCGGGTTTCAGAAGCTGAGCGACCGGTGCAGGGGGCGTGGCCGGCTGCGGCAGCGTACTCGCGGGCGCGGGGGCTGGAGGAGCTGCAGGCTGCGCCTGGGTGCTCGGCGCGGCCGGCGGGCTTGCCGCCTGCGCCATTGCCGCAATCGGCGTCGCCAGCAACAGCGCAAGCGCCATCAGGGTCGTGCCACAGCGAACCATTCCATCCTCCATCGAGCTTTCCGGCCGGGAAGATCGGGCCGGGGCGCGGGCGGTTGTTTGATCAAGATCAACGAAACGGCGGCCTCGCACACCCGGCCGATGGTTTGATCGAGACCAGGATATCCCGGCTATCGGACGATCGGGAGCCTGATCGTGAACAAGGCGCCGCCCGACGGCCGGTTCTCGACGTCGATCGTGCCGTGATGGGCCTCGACGATGGTCCTGGCGATGGCAAGTCCCATCCCCATGCCCTTCGCCTTGGTCGTGAAGAACGGGTTGAAGACGTTCGCGAGGTCGCTGGCCGCGATGCCGGGACCGGTATCGGCAATCCTGATCTCGGCCTGGTTGCCCGCGCGCACGGTGGACAGGCGGACCTCGCGCCGCGCCATGTCCGTGTCCGAAACCGCGTCCAGCGCATTGATGACGACGTTGAGCACAACCTGCTGAAGGTGCACGGGATCACCCTTGATGTGCAGGTCGACGAGGGCCGGCATGTAGGTGAGCCCGATGCGTTGCCCGTCGGTCGCGGCCGCCACGAGCCCGACCGCCTCCCCCACCGTGGCGTTGAGCTCGATCTCGCTGATCTCGAACGGCGTCTTCTTCAGGACGCTGCGCAGCCTGCGGATCACCTCGCTCGCCCGCTGATCGTCACGCCTGATGTCGGCGAGAATGTTGCGGATTTCGTCGAGGTCGGGCGAGGCGTCCTTGAGCATGAGCTCGGCCGTCTCGGCGTTTGTCAGGATGGAGCCGAGCGGCTGGTTGAGCTCATGAGCGATCGAGGTCGTCAGCTCGCCGACGGCCGAATAGCGGTTGACGTGGGCAAGCTCGGCAAGGCGCTGCCGCGACTCGACCTCGGCGAGCCGGCGGCGGCGGCGCTCGTGCAACAGCCCGGTGATGAGACCGGACTGCACCAGGAACACCGCCGTGATCAGCAGCATTTGCAGCCGATAGCGCTCCCAGAGCGACGGCTCGCGAAACAGGACCTCGCTGCCCGGCGGCAACCGGCTTTCCCTGATGCCCCAGCGCTTCAATTCGCGCCAGTCATATTTCGGCGTTGCGAACGCGATCGGCTCGTATTTGATGTTCGCGGGCTTCTCGCCGCCGAGGACGCGGACCGCGGCGCTGACGGTCTTTTCGGTCGTTTCAGCGATCGAATGCATGGGGCCGCCGACGCTGCCGCCGCCGAAGAAGGGCTCCTGATAGGAAAAGATCGGGACGTTCGCGACCGCATGCAGGCTGCGCAGCGCGATGTCGCTCTCGTGGATGATGCCCGCGGCATCGACCGACATCAGACCCCAGAACAGCACCGTGTGCGGCGGGAGTTTTGCTGCACGGTTCAGAATCTGCTCGAACGACAGGTCCGAATACCAGTCGAGGCCGATCCGCGCCTCGAGCGGCTTCAACTCGCGCCTGACCTCGTCGGCCCAGAACCTTTCGAGCGGCGAGGCCCCGATCACCACCGCGACGTTCCTGGTGTCCGGCAGCAACCTGAGAATGTTTTCGAAGGCCGCCATGAAATCATTGTGAACGGACACGACGACGTCGTTGTCGGTGAGGTCGGCGCGGTTCACCAGCCGCTGCTCGACCACGGTCAGCACCGTGGGCGCGTTGGGAAAGAGCTTGCTCCGGTATCGCTGCACGAACCGTGAGGCGGGTGCACCGATGCTCAGCACGACGTCCGGCGGCGCGTCCTGGTAGAGCGACTGCAGATAGTCGACGAACGGCTCTTCCGGGCCCGGATTGTTGTAGCGTGACGCGAGCAGCGAGTGTTCCTGGACGTCGAGCGGCACGGGCGATTGCCGCTCGAGCTCGGCCTTGATGCTGCGTGAATATTCGCTCCACGGCCGGAATTCGCGACCGAAGGAATGCAGCATCAGCACGCGCTTCGGCTCGTTGCGCGCCACGGACGCCTCGGCGGCCCGAGCCGGGCCATGCAGGACCATCGAGCCGAGCAACAGGGCGAGACACAGCACCGCGGCCGCAATCGTCTTCGACTTGATCGACGCAATGGGCATGCGCCCGCTCAACCCCTCCCCGGCCGCTTACCGGCCGATGCCGGCCGCGATCCTAGCCAGAATTGCACCGTTCCGACAGGGCCGAGCGGCGCAGGTCAGCCAGACTCAACAGCGCGTTACCACATTGCCATAGGCATCCTCGGCCACCCGGCGCGCAACAGGCTGAACGGACGCTGAAGAGCATGATGCCGGTCGCACAGGCGGCATCCTTCCCTCAATGCCCGCTCAGGACCAGCGTCTGGATCGGCAATATCAGCGCCTGGATGCGCAGCAGCAGGGCGTGGACGAGGCCGACGCCATCCACCACATGCAGCGCGATCTTCCGGCTGGTGGGCGTGTCCTTGGCCGATATCTCCTCGTGATTGCTGGTGTAGGCGTTCACGATGCAGCTGCTGCCCGGCGTTACGCCGTCGAGGCCGCCCTTGTAGAGCGGCTCCATGAACGCGAGAATTGTCCCGGGTTTCACGGTATTCTGCGCTTCGAGCAGCTGTTGCCCACCCTGGAATTGTCCGGCGGCGATGAAGTCCTGCACCGACGTGACCACCATCGGGATGATGACCCATGGCTTGGATATGCAGGTCGCTTCAGCCACCATGCCTGGCTTCATGACCTGCGCCTCGATCTGGCCGAATCCGGCCTGCAGGGTGCTTCGACCGGCGCCATCCGGGATGAGCACACCTGCCGGCCGCAACAGTTGATTGACCACATCACCGGGGCGGAGCAGGAATTGCTCGACGCGGCCGTCGACGCCGGCGCGAATGATCGTCTGGTCCAGAAGCACCTGCGCCTCCGCCAGCGCGGCCTCGGCGCTGGCCTTCTGCGCCGGCAGCGAGGTCGAGACCTGCAACGACGCAGCCTGCTTTGCGGCACTCGCAGCATCGACGCCGGACTGGCGCTGATCCACCAGCACCTTGAGCTTGTCGATGTCACGTTGTGCGACGATGCCGGGGTTGCGGCGTTGCAGCTCGCTCTTGACGTCGAGCTCGTCCTTGGCCTGCTGCAGGTTGGCCTGGGCCTCACCGATCTGCGCCTCCGCCTTGACCACTTCGGCCTGCGCCGTCTGCATGCCGGCGTCGATCTCGGCGATCTTGCGCTTGGCGGTTTCGACTGCGGCCTGCTGCTTCGAACTGTCGAGCTTGAACAGCACGTCGTCTTTCTTCACTGCCGCGGTGTAGCCGACATTCACCTCGGCGACCCGGCCGGCGACGCCGACCGGCATGACGGGCACGGTACGGAAGTAGAGCGTGGCGCTTGAGGTCGTCGGGTGAAAATAGAAGATCATCGTGATCAGCGACACCGTCAGCATCAGGCAGCCGGTGATGCCCCAGCGCAGCTCGTACCAGACCGAGAAGAAGGTGATCTCCTTGCCGAACCGCTTGCCCTGGCCATACCGGCGGTAGAGATAATCGGGAAGGATTGTCAGCAGCGAGCAGAACATCAGCTCAAACATGGCTGTGCTCCTTTTCCTTGGCCGGCCCCGGCTGTTCTGTCGGAGGCGGCGCGGCGGCGGCATCCCCGCCATCGGTGGGCGAGGTGGCATCGGCGATCTTCTCGACGGAATCGGCGATGCTGCGCATCGGCGTGCCGAAATCCGGAATGTCGATCATGGCAAGCAGGAGGCCCGCGATCCAGAACGCATGGATGTGCGTGAACAGCGAGATCAGGCCAAGCACCGCAACGAACTCGAACTGAAGCTTCTGCGACTTGTGCGCCATCCGCTCCGGCAGGCTGTGCAGCTTCCAGTACAGTGTTCCGACCCAGAGGATCGTCCCGATCAGGAAGATCCCCATCACCACCATCAGCGTATCGGTCCCGCTGCCCGGAGCCAGATAAAACGGCAGATGGTGGGGCGCCATTGGATGTAGCTGATCGCTCAAACCTAACTCTCCCAATCCGGCCAGCGGCAGCCCTAGCCGCGCCTGTGCGGCACTGTGGGAAGGCCGGCCGGGATTTGCTTGATATGAATCAAGGGAATGCCCCCTTCACGGCCTAGCCTTTCATGAACGTTGCCCCGCGGCTAGCGGATAGCCCACGAAATCATCGATTTTCCCGGCCGGCGTGCCCGGCAATATCGGTGCCACCATTTCACACCAACCGACCCACCAGCGAAAGGACAGGCATGGCCAAGGACGCAGCCCCTGAGCGGATGAAACGGAAGGACTACGAGAAGGAGCTCGAAAAGCTCCAGGTCGAGCTTTGCCATCTCCAGGAATGGGTGAAGGCGGAGAAGCAGAGGGTCATTGTCATCTTCGAGGGCCGCGACGCCGCCGGCAAGGGCGGCACCATCAAGGCGCTCACCGAGAAGGTCAGCCCGCGGGTGTTCCGCGTCTGTGCCCTGCCCGCACCGTCCGACCGGCAGAAAAGCCAAATGTACATGCAGCGCTATGTCGAACAATTCCCGGCCGGCGGCGAAATCGTGATCTTCGACCGGAGCTGGTATAATCGGGCCGGCGTCGAACATGTCATGGGCTTCTGCACGCCCGCCCAGCACAAGCGCTTCCTGGAATTGTGTCCGCAGGTCGAGAAATTCGCCGTGGAAGGCGGCATCACCCTGATCAAGCTGTGGCTCGAGGTCGGGATGGAGGAGCAGGAGGAGCGCTTCAAGGCCCGCATCGAGGATCCGCTGCGGCAGTGGAAGCTCAGCCCGATGGACACCGAGTCGTTCGGGCGCTGGTACGATTACTCGCGCGCACGCGACATGATGTTCGAGGCGACCGATACCAAGCATGCACCGTGGCGGCTGGTCCGCTCCAACGACAAGCGGCGGGCACGGCTCAACGCCATTTCGCACATCCTGAAAACGATCCCCTACAAGAAGATCGCGCGGAAAAAGGTCAAGCTGCCGAAGCGAACCTTCAAGGGACGCTACAACGACCAGGCCAGCCTGCGCGGGATGAAGTTCGTCGAGGAGCGATACTGAAGAAAACCAGGCCGCGCGGCGAGCGCGGCCTGGTGTCTTTGCGTGCCGGTTTGCGTCACTTCAGGCGGATCGTGACGCCGCCAACCGCGGCCGAGACTTCCGCGCCGACCTTCGGGCCGCTGAGCTGAAGGATCACGCCATTGGCGTTCTGCAACTGCACGGCGCCCGCGCCCGCGGCAACGGCGCCGCCTGCACCGCCGGCCGCATAGGAGCCCTCGATCGACTCCGGTCCCCTCAGGTTGAGAGCGCGGCCGACCAGCTTGGTCGTCGACGCCCCGACCGTGAAGCCGACGCTCATGCCGGAGACGGTGAAGGGATATTTCTTGCCCCTGAAGACCAGGACGCCCTCGCCACCGCCGACGCCGACGATGAAGCCGCCCTTGGTGAAGACGACGGCGACCTGACCGGTTTCGGCGCGGGCCGGTGCGCTGAAGCCGGCAACGGACACAAGTGCGGCGAGCAGAACGGCGCCGATGGTAGCTTTTCTCATAAGATTTCCTTCCTCTTTGGTTGTTGCGCCGGTCTATTGAGCCAGGAGCATTGCGAAGTAACCGAACACGGTGAGCAGGATGCCCGAAACGGCGTAGCCGACCGGGAATCCGATCCAGGGAACGGAGCTCTGGATTTCGACTGCCGCCTCGCGGCACGGGCCCGAATGCGACCGCGCGCCGGCGACGCCGCCCATCAGCACGGCCGGGTTGATCTTGAAGACGTGGTAGCCGATCGCCCAGACGATGAACGGGGGGATCGTGCAGGCGATGAAGCCGACAATGAAGATCTTGAGCGCCACCGCACCGGTGAGCTGCGCCAGAAGCCCGGCACCGGCATTGACGCCGACGATGGCGACGAAGACGACGAGGCCGAGATCCTCCAGCACGTTGCGCGCGGCGTTCGGCGTGTTACCGAAGAAGCGCAGGCGCGACACGATCGAGGACACGATCACGCCGGAGAGCAGCAGGCCGCCGGCATTGCCGAGGCCGATCTTGGCGCCGAAGGCCGGGAACTCGATCATGCCGATCAGGAAGCCGATGATCATGCCGACGGCCAGCGTCAGCAGATCGGTCGAGGTGTTGGTGCGCGCAATGCGTCCCCACATCTCGCCGAGTTCGCTGACCGCGGACTTCAGGCCGACCACCGAGACGATGTCCATCCGCTCGAGCTTGGTCTTGAGGCCCGCCGGAATGGGCACGCCGCCGCGCTCGACCTTGGTGATCTGCAGCTGACCCGCAATCGCCGTGTCGCGGAAGGATTCGAAGGTCCGCCCCACCGCGTCCTTGTTGGTGACGAGGATGTCCGCCTGGTCCATCGGAATGCCCAGCGCCTTGGCGTCGGCGACCTCCGGGCCGATCAGGCCCATCTTGTCGGTGAGATGCTCGGTCGAGCCGCCGAGCGCGACGATGTCGCCCTTTTGCAGGACGAGCCCTGGATCGGCGCCCTGCGGCTCTCCGCCGCGCAGCACGTTGACGATGCGGTATTCGGGATTGACCGAGCGGAATTTCTCGATGCTCGTGCCGACCTGGGCCGGATTATCCAGCCGGTAGGCGCGCAGACCGAACTGGCGATAGCCGGTGAGGCCGCCGCCCTCGAGATCCTTGACGCCGAACTCGTGCTCGTACTGCTTGGCGGCCGCTCTGGCATCGACCCCCCACCAGCGCGGCAGGTATTTGCAGATCAGGATGATGCCGACGGTGCCCCAGATATAGGTGATGCCGTAGGACAGCGCGATCATGCCCGTCGCGTCTTCGGGCTTCATGCCCTCCGGCAATTTGACGACGCCGGATGTTATCGCCTGCTCGGCCGAGCCGATCGCAGCCGACATGGTCTGGGAGCCGGCCAGCATGCCGCCTGCGGCGCCGGTCGGCAGTGCGAACAGCTTCGCGCCGATGACGACCAGGGCGAGACCGACGACGCTCGACACCACGGCCAGGATACAGAATTTGAGTCCATCCCCCTTCAGGCTGTTGACGAAGGATGGCCCGACGCGAAGGCCTACGCCGTACATGAAGAGGTAGTAGAACAGACTCTTGGCAAAGTTGTTCAGCTCGAGCTTGACGCCGTAGGTCGACGCCCACACCGACAGGCCCGCGCCGACCACGATGGCGCCGGCGACCATGCCGAGGCCATAGCCCTTGATGCTGGCCCGCCCGATCCAGACCGCAAGACCGACGACGAAGAACAGCAGCAGATACGGATTCTGCTGCAAGAACGTGAAAAACCCCTGCATGTTGGTCCCCCCTTGATCTTATGACGCGGCCTTCAGCTTCGGCTGCGAGCCGGGCTTCGGCCTGCCGATCTTCGCCAAGGCCTCGGTGCGCACGAGCTTCAGCCCTTCCTTCGCGTCGTAGCCGTGGATCTCCTTCACATCGAGCTTGCGCATGAAGTCGATGGTCTCCTGGGTGAGAACCTGGCCCGGCACCATGATCGGGAAGCCCGGCGGATAGGGGATCACAAAGTTGGCCGAGACCAGCTCAGGCCCGGCCTTCAGGCGACGATCGATCTCGGGATCGGCAAGCCGGATGTATTCGCAGCCTGCCGCGTCATAGGCGGCATAGAAGCCGGAGCGGATATCGCCTTCGTTGGTCTTGGCGCCGGCATCGCCCCGGAAGCTCGGATGGAAATGCGAGAAGTTCGGCAGGTCGGGCACATCCTTCATCAGGCTCGTCACCCGCGCCTCGAATGTCTTCTTCGCGTTGGCGCCGCCGTGCGCGAGGCCGCGGTCCACTTCGCCCGCGATCTCCGCCAGCACGCGGACGAGATGGGCGACATCGCTGCGCGTGTTGTTGATGTTGGACTGGAACAGCACCGAGTTGCGCGAGGTCTTGTTGACCTGGATGCCGTATTGGCTGGCCAGGATGCCCTTGAACTGCGTGCCGTCGAAGCCGGCGGTGCCGCACACCAGCGTCATCCGGGTCGGATCGAGGCAAAATTCGTCGTCCTGGAGACTCTTCAAGGCCGTGGCCCAGTTGGTGCCGGGCGCGAGATAGTCGACGAAGCCGGTTTGCCGGTAGGCCGCCGGCACCATGGCCGATGCGTCGAGGATGCGGAAATATTTCGAGATCAGCGGATTGTTGTTGACGACCTGGCGGATGGCGAGCGCGATCTCCATTGCATTCGCGACCAGCCCATAGCCTTCCAGCTCCATCTGTCGCCGCGCCACGTCGAGGCTCGCGATCAGTTGCTGGTTGGGGCTGGTCGAGGCATGCGTGAACACCGCCTCGTGGAACTGCGCTTCCACCGTGTGGAAATCGACGTCCTTGACGAACAGCATCGAGCCTTGCCGGATCGCCGACATCGACTTGTGGGTCGAGTTGGTCTGGTAGACGCGTAGCCGGATCTGCCGGGGGTCCGGGATCAGGCGGGTCTTGAGCAGGGTCTCCTCCGACGGAGTCTTGCCGAGGTCGGCCTGCTGCTTTTCATAGGCTGCGACCGAATTCGGGTCGTGCATCCACGCCTCGATGTCGTTGGCGGCGCCCATTGCGGTGCGGGGCCGGAGGAAGGGCGAGAAGCGCGCAAAGCCGAACCAGGCTTCGTCCCACAGGAAGATCAGGTCCGGCTTGATCGCGAGGCATTCCTCCATCACCCGGCGGGTATTGTAGATGTGACCGTCGAAGGTGCAGTTGGTGAGGTCGACCATCTTGACCCGGTCGAGCCGGCCATCTGCCTTCGCGTTCAGCAGGGCCTGCTTGATCGTCTTCAGCGGCACCGCGCCGTACATCGAATATTCGGTCATCGGGAAGGCTTCGACGTAGAGCGGCTGGGCGCCCGACAGCACCATCCCGTAGTGATGCGACTTGTGGCAGTTGCGGTCGACGATCGCGATGTCACCGGGCGCGAGCAGCGCCTGCACCGCCATCTTGTTCGAGGTCGAGGTGCCGTTGGTCACGAAGAAGACGTGGTCCGCGCCGAAGGCACGCGCTGCCTTCTCCTGCGCCTTCTTGATGTTGCCGGTCGGCTCCAGCAGGCTGTCGAGGCCGCCGGTGGTGGCGCTGCTTTCGGCCAGGAACAGGTTCGGGCCGTAGAATTCGCCCATGTCGCGGATCCAGTCCGACTTGAAGACGGATTTGCCGCGGGCGATCGGCAGCGCGTGGAAGGTGCCGATCGGACGTTGCGCATATTTCTTGAGATTGTCGAAGAACGGCGTGTCGTAACGATCCTGGATTCCTTCGAGAATCGACAGGTGCAGCTCCAGAATCTCCTCGACGGAGTAGAAGATGCGGCGAGCGACGTTGGCTTCGGGATTGCCCGCCATCTCCTCGACGTCGTGGTTGGACATCAAATAGAGATCGAGCTCGGGCCGGACCCGATGGATGATCTTGGCGAGGCGGAGCGCGGACGTCTCCGATTCCTCGTTGAGGCCGGCTGCAGCCGTCATGGTGCGAAGGATCGGCGCATCGTGGCGTGAGCGCAGGGCAAACCCCTCGTTGATAACGACGGCGGCAAGATTGGGATTGAGCATCGTCGCGCAAAAAGCGTCCTCGAGGCTGCCGACGATGACGGGCTCATAGACGAATTGGTCAACCGGTCGCCGGAGCTTGCGCCATTCGGCCGCCAGCGCGCCCCACTGGCTGGACGAGACCCCCGTGACGATCAACGTCTCGAAATAGGGCCGCCGCGCCGCATGCGAGCCGAAGGTCGGCGGCAGCAGGTCCGGGGCTTCGCCATTGCCGTCGTCCTTGGCAGTCCAGTCTCCCGCATGCTGGCGGAACGACCGGGTCGTCAAGGCCTGAGTGATCCGCGTCGCAAGTGCCAGCGAGGTTGCCGCATCTCCTGCCGACGCCGCCTCGCGCAATGCGGCCATCAATTGCAGGCCAGGATAGCCGTGGAATTCCTCCAGCACGGACAGGTCAGCCAGCGCCGCATCATACTTCGAGCGATCCCCGCCGCGGGCCCACGCCTTTGCCGCCTCGACCAGATCGCGCCAGTCGTCCGCCCGCTCGCCGGGTCCCGAGAAAAACTGGTCGATGCGCGTGGTCGTCGGCTTGGCGCCCTTGGACATGTCTATCTCCCGATCTCTGTCGGCCATCGGACAAAGGTGTTGGCGGAAGGTGCGTCCGGGCGTCGCGGTCGCTGTTGATCCAAGTCAACGATCCGGCACGTTATGGTGTGTTGCCGGTCGGCGCGATGTTCATTGCAACGCAACAGATCGCATCAGGCGGGTAGTTGCACCACATCCGGATGACTGCCGCCGAGGACGCTGTCGATCGAGTGAAGCCACTGGCCGCTGTCGGTTTTCTCGGCCAAACCCTCCGCCCGCAGCAGATCGCGCAGCTGTGCATGCGCGCCGGCGATGCAGAATTTGATCTGGCGCGGCGCGAGCTCGTCATGGAGATCGCGCAGCATGCGGGCGCCGGCGAGATCGATGGACGGTGACGCCGACAGGTCGCAGGCGACCAGCCGGATCTCGGGCGACTTCTGCACGGCCGTCAGGACGGTGTCGAGGATCGTCTCGGCATTGATATAGAGCAGCGAGGCTTCGGGGCGGAACGCGATGATGCCGGCGAGCGGCTCGACATCCGCGTGCCTGGCGCTGTCTGAATAGCGGCCGCTGCCGGGCAGCCGGCCAAGAAACGCCACATTCGGCCGCGACGCGCGCGCCAGCAGCAGGAAGATCGAGGCAATCGCGGCCAGCAGGACTCCCTGGAGGATGCCGAGCAGCAGCACCGACACGAGCGCGATCGCCGCGGCGTAGAAGTCGATCCGGCTGACCTGCCACATGCGCACCAGCGCGCGGATGTCGACCAGACGGTAGACGGCGGCAAGGACGATAGCGGCGAGCACCGCCTTGGGCAGGTTGGTCAGCAATCCCGTGAAGAATACAAGACACAGCCCGAGCATCACCGAGCAGATCACCAGCGCCAGCGGCGTCTTTGCGCCCGCATTGTCATTGACGGCCGATTGCGACAGGCCGCCGGCGACGGGATAGCCATGGCCCATGGCAGCGGCGAGGTTGGCCGCGCCGAGCCCCAGGAATTCCTGGCGGACGTCGAGCGGATAGCCGTGCTTGGCGGCGAAGCTGCGCGCCGCCGAGACACCTTCGATGTAGGCCAGCAGCACGCATCCGGCGGCGAGCGGAAACAAATCGTCAAACTCCAGCAACCCGAATGTCGGCATTCCGATCGCCGGAAGCCCCTCCGGGATCTTGCCGGTGACGGCCACGCCCATGCGCGGAAAGCCGAGGAGGGTTGAGATCGCGATCGCCAGCGCAACGATGGTGATGCCGACCGGCTTGCCCGGCAGTCTCCGCTCGCCGAGCAGCAGCATCAGCAGGGCGATTGCGCCGATGGTCAGCACCAGCGGGTCGATCTGGGCGAACTGCCCCATCAGCTTGACGGCCCGGTCGAAGAAATTGTGGCCGCCGCCGGCAACGCCGAGAAAGCTCGGCAACTGGCTCATGATGATGGTGAGGCCCGCGCCGGCCTTGAAGCCGACCAGGATGCTGTCGCTGACGAGGCGCACCAGCACGCTGAGCTTGAACAGCCAGGCGATGAAGCAAAGCACCGCCACCCCGAAGGCCGCAAGGCTTGCAATCTGGGCATAACGCACCGCGTCGCCGCCGGCGAGCACGCCGACGGTCGCCGCGATCATCAGCGAGATCGCCGAGGTTGGACCGATCGCAAGCTGCCGCGACGAACCGAGCAAGGCATAGCCGATGCCGCCGAGCAGGTAGCCGTAGACGCCGACCTGCGGCGGCAGGCCGGCCAGCGTGGCATAGGCCAGCGAGACCGGGATGGCGTAGGCCGCGAGCGTGGTGCCTGCGACGGCATCGAACGGCAACCATTCGCGACGATAGGCGGCGAGCCATGTCAACGGCGGAAAGAACCCCGCCCGCCCGGGTTCGGACGGCGCGGTCATCGCCCCACCTCATGACGAGGGACCTCGCCGCGCCGCGGTCCGATCGACAACACGATCGTGGAAATGCCGAGAGCGATGTCGAGAAAGCTTCTGATCACAAACACTCCCAACGCTGCTGGCTGTCGAAAACTTTGCCTCAGCTCATAAGCGCTGCCTCGCCGCGATCCGGGCTTGATCTGGATCAAGCAATTTTCTGCCGCCGCAAATCAAAATCCGGCGCAAACGCGCCGGGGGAAATGCGATCATGGACAGCATCAGGTGGATCGTCACCACCGCACCTGAAATCTTCCTGCTGCTGGCCGTTGCCATCGGGACCATGCTCGGCCGGTTCAAGATCCGCGGCTTCACGATCGGTACCACCGCCTGCATCCTGATCGTCGCGGTGCTGATCGGACAACTCGGACACTTCACGTTCGCACCGGTCCTGAGAACGATCCTGTTCAGCTTGTTCGTTTTCACCATCGGCTATCGTTCTGGGCCCGAATTCTTCGCGTCCTTGAGCCTGCGCACCCTCAGCCAGGTTGTGCTCGCGCTGGTGATCGGAGCGACTGGGCTCGTCATCGTCCTCATCTTCGCCTCCGTGTTCAAGCTCGATCCGGGAACGGCCGCCGGCCTCACCGCCGGCGCCCTGACCCAGTCATCCGTGATCGGCACCGCATCCGGCGCGTTGGCGCAACTTGGATTGCCGAAAGCGGCGCTGGAGCAGCAGGAGGCCAACATCGCCGCCGGCTATGCCGTGACCTATGTCCTCGGCTACATCCTGACCCTGCTGTTCGTACCCTTCGTTGCGCCGCGGCTGATGGGCGTCGACCTCAAGGCCGAGGCAAAAAAGCTCGAGGCCGAGCTTGCAGGTGGCGCGCCGCCGAAGACCGAGAACCTGTCCTACCGCAAATTCCAGGCCCGCGCCTATCGCGTGTCGGCTGGTGCGGGCCGCACGATCGAGGCGATCGAGGCAGAGATCGGCGGCCGTACCGTGGTGGAGCGGCTCGTGCGCGGCGGCGCCGACGTCAAGCCCTCGCGCGACACCGTGCTCGAAGCCGGCGACGATGTCGTGATTGCCGGTCCCACCACCGCAATCGTTGCGGCCAAGCCGATCCTTGGCGAGGAGGTCGACGCCGGCGAGTTGCTGAGCAACCTGCCCGGCAACGTGGTCGAGGTCCTGGTGGAGGAGCGCAAGCTTCACGGCCGTTCGATCCGCGAGATCGCCGAACGGCTCGGTGACGAGGCGCGCGGCGTGTTCCTGCGCTCGCTGACCCGCATGGGACGGGACGTGCCGCTCGGTCCCGACACGCGGGTCTATGTCGGCGACGTCATGACGCTGGTCGGCAGCACCCGCAATGTCACGCGGGCCACGGCGCAGGTCGGCCATGCTCTCACGACCTCCGACCGGACCGACATCGCCTATCTCGCCGCAGGCATCGCCGCCGGCCTGTTGGCTGGTCTTGCGAGCTTCAAGA
The DNA here is from genome assembly GCF_018131015.1 of Bradyrhizobium diazoefficiens. Classification (GTDB taxonomy): domain Bacteria; phylum Pseudomonadota; class Alphaproteobacteria; order Rhizobiales; family Xanthobacteraceae; genus Bradyrhizobium; species Bradyrhizobium diazoefficiens_B. The sequence continues at coordinate 138,417 of NZ_JAFCJJ010000003.1, read as the reverse complement.
TCGGCGGCGTCGCGCTGACGCTCGGCGGCGGCGGCGGCGCGCTCATCGCCGGCCTGGCCTGCGGCTGGTTCCAGTCGCGCAAGCCGACGCTGGGGACAATGCCGCCGGCGGCACAGCAGACACTGAGCGACCTCGGACTCGGCGGGTTCATCGCGGCGATCGGCCTCGGCAACGGACTTGCCGCATGGTCGGCAATGCAGGCGCATGGCCTGCTGCTGGTCGGCATGGGCACCGTCGTCACGCTGGTCCCCCTCACCATCGGCACGCTCGTCGCCTACTATCTGCTGCGGATGAATCCGGTCGTGACCTGTGGCGCGCTGGCCGGCGCCATGACCGTCGATGCAGCCGTGACCGGCGCCTGCGACGTCGCCGAGAGCAAGACCCCGGTGCTCGGCGTCGCCGTGCCCTATGCGATCGGCAACGTCGTCTTGACGGTGCTCGGCCCGATCGTCGTTGCCGCTACGTACACCGCCTGACGGAGGCTTGCGATGCAGCCGTTCTTGACAACCATCCTTCGATCGCTCGGGGCTCGCAACTCCGGCCGAACCCCTCTTGCGATCGCCATCATCGTTGCGGCGGTTCCCGGCGTTGGCGCGCCGAAAGCGGCGCAGACAGACAAGCCTGCCGAAGTCGCCCCGCGCGGTCAGCGCGAAGCAAAAGACATCACCTTCGGCGACTGGCAGAAGCTGTGCTTCAAGGCGGCGGGTGCCCCGACGCTGTGCCGGACATCGATCACCGGCAAGTTTCCGACCGGCCAAACGGCCGTCCGCGTCGACCTGATCGAGCGCGAGGGTGCACCGACGGCGCGCCTGCAGCTGTTCGTGCCGGTCGGCATGTATCTGCAGCGGCCGGCAAGGCTGTCCGTCGACCAGGGCAGCCCGGTCCGCCTGCCTTATAGCTGGTGCCTCAAGGCATGCATCGCCGCCGACGTGGCGGCGCCGAGGATCGTCAAGGAGATGGAAACCGGCAAGACACTGGCCGTCGATGTCGTCGATTCCAATCTGCTCGCACTGACGACATTGGTGCCGCTTGCGCAATTCGCCGCCGTCCATAAGGGCGAACCGGCGAAGACACTCGATCCGTCTGCCGACGAATGAAGGGCTCTTCCGGCGCCGATCAGGCGGCGGCGGATGCGCGCCCGACCGACTCGATCAGCGACTTCGCGGTGAAGGGCTTTATCAGATAGGCGACACACCCGGAGGCCATCGCGGCCGACCGGTTCGCCGCGCTGTCATTTCCGGTGATGTAGATCACCGGCGTGGTGACACCCTCCTCCGCCAGTTGCCGGCGCAGATCGATGCCCGACTTTCCGTCGAGATTGATATCAAGGACGATGCAGATCGCCTTGTCGAAGCTGTCGTGATCGAGCAGGGCGCTCGCGGACTCGAACAGCGTGGCGGCGAAGCCGTGTGCCCGCAACAGCCGGTTCACGCTGCTGCGAATGGACGGATCGTCATCGACGACAAAGACGGACCTTGGCTGCAACAAGGGCAACCTTTCGGACACAATGAACGGCGATTTAGCTGGCGGCCGCAACTAGATCTGCCCCGCCCCGCATTCGCACGGCAGGCCAAATCATTTCGGCTACCCCTGTATGGCAGCACCGCTTCGCGGAACTTCCTATTGTCCTTTAGGGCAGGTTTCCATGCCCTAGCCGCGGCAACAGCCAGGCGGCCAACGGTCATTTCGAATCCAGCATTCCGAGCCGCTCCGCGATCGAAACGAGCTCCGCAAGTGACCGGACCCGCATCTTTTCCATCACCTGGTGACGGTGGGCCTTCACGGTGCGTTCGGTCGTTCCGAGCTCGTGCGCGATCTGCTTGTTGATCTTGCCGCGCACGATGAGGTCGAATACCTGCCGCTCGCGCTGCGTCAGGGTGGCGAGATGCGCTCGAAACGGCTCGAGCTTGCCGCGCTGGCTGCGCGCGGCATCCTGCCGCGCCAGCGCACGCTCGATTGCATCGAGCAACAGCTCCGAGGAAACCGGCTTGGTCAGGAAATCCTCGGCCCCGGCCTTGATGGTCCGCACCGTGGTCGCCGTGTCGGCATGCCCGGTCAGGAATATGATCGGCAAGGTCGAGCCGGCCTCGATCAGCCGGCGCTGCAGGTCCGGACCGCTCAGCCCCGGTATCCGCACATCGAGCAGAATGCACCCCGCCCGCTCGTCGTCCAGCGGAGCGTCCAGCAGGTCCTGCGCCGATCCGTAGGTCGCGACCTCATAGCCCGCCAGCTTCAGGCGGCGCTCGATGGCGATACGGAAAGATGCATCATCGTCGACGACGTGCACGAGGCCGGGCACTCTTCACCTCTCGCAAGAAAGTTCAACAATCGGGAATCTTTAAACCAGGCAGCGACGTTGCCCAACTATTCAAAGGGTAAACTATGTACTTTAAGTTGAGAAAGGTTCCAAATACCTCATCCTCGTTCTCAACCGACGCATCCAATGCACCCCCTGTCCCTTGGTACATTGGCCCTTGGGACAATGGATTAGAATACGGTATCGGTCGTAAATCAACCGCGATGGGCATGAGTTAGCGCGGCGCGTGCTCATTGTGATTATTTCTGTCCGACGGACCAATTCAGCGATGAGCTGAGGAGTTGGCCTATGTTCGTTCGCATCACCACTGATTCCGCCCTGCGCCCCAATTCCCTCCGTGATCTCGGCATGACCAGCGATTCCAGCGCGCTCGTCAGCCTGAGCGAGTTCTCCTACAAGAAGGGCACCGAGATCTACGGCGAGAAGGAGCCCGCCGAATATATCTATCAGGTGAAGTCCGGCGCGGTACGAAGCTACAAATTGCTCTCCGACGGCCGCCGGCAGATCGGCGCCTTTCATCTCGCCGGCGATATCTTCGGATTGGAGAACGGAAGCGAACATCGCTTCACGACCGAAGCCATCGTCGACACCACGGTCCGTCTGGTCAGACGGCAGAGCCTCGAGATGGTGGCCGAAAGCGATGCCATGGTCGCGAGAAACCTGCTCAGCATGACCACGACCAATCTTCAGCATGCCGAAGACCACATGCTGCTGCTCGGTCGCAAGACCTCGCTGGAGCGGGTCGCCGCCTTCCTGCTCGAGATGGACAAGCGGCTGACCGCCGCCGGTGTCATGGCACTCCCGATGTCGCGGCGCGACATAGCCGACTATCTTGGCCTGACACTGGAGACGGTGTCGCGCGCCCTGTCGCGGCTGCACGAGCTCGGCATCCTCGGCTTCATCGGTAACACCCAGCGCCAGATCGTACTGCTCGACAGGAACCAGCTCGGGAGCCTCGATCTGCAGCCTTGAGCGGTTAGAACAGCTACTGAACCGCACGCAATGGGCTCTCCAGCACAGTTCGTGCCACCTCCGACGCGCCGGTGATGATGATCTGCACGCCGATGCAGAGCAGGAGAAACGCTGATAGTTTCGTGACGACGCTGGTGCCTTCTTGGCCGACCAGGCGCGCCATGGCGCTCGAATTCCGGTAGGCATGATAGATTGCGACGCTCACGGCAAGCGCGACGACCAGCGAAACGATGGAATGCGCGAAGATGGCGTCCGGGCCGTCCGACCGGCTGACACCGGTCGCGATGGCGGTCGCAATCGTTCCGGGCCCCGTGGTGAGAGGTATCGTCAGCGGAAAGAAGGCCATCCGTTCGATCGTCGCGAGATCGCCGGACGACGCAGCGTGTCCACCAGCCGAACCGGGCCCGGCATGCAGCATGGACCAGCCGGCCGCGGCCACCACCAGGCCGCCGCCAATGCGCAGCGCCGGAATCGTCACGCCGAAGAAGTTCAGGATCTGACTGCCGAGGAAGAGCGACACCAGCAGGACCGAGAAGGCATAGACCGCAACGCGCAGCGCAACGCGGGCCCGCTCGCTTTCGGACAGGCTTATTGTCCTGTCCAGGAAGATGAAGGCGAGCCCGTATGGATTGATGATCGCAAACAGCGCACCGAAGCCGAACAGGAAATCGGCAATCCACCGCGATGTGGCAAGATCAGGCATTGCGTTGGACCGATGGCCTCTCGCCCGCCTCGATCTGGTCGAGCGTCTTGCGCAAGACCTCGAACAGGATCGCCGCCGACCAGCCGAACAGCAAGACGCCGTTCATCGCGGTCAACGGCCCGATCAGCCGCCATTCCCGCAGCGGCGTGATGTCGCCATAGCCGAGCGTGGTGTAGTTGACGAAGGCAAAATAGAGCAGCTCGCTCTCGGGGGCTGCGGCACCAATGACGCCGTAGGTCAGGGTCCAGACCATGACCTCCAGCGTGTGAGCAACCTGCAGCACCGCCGCGGACGCGATCATCACGCCCATCAGGTTCAGCTTCGGGCTGTCGGGTCGCCATGACCCGGCGTGACGGGCGATCCACACCGCGACGACGGTCGCGAGCGCGTGAATCCCGATATTGATGGCGCTGACCAGCACACCGACGACGAATTGAAGAAGCATCGGCTGCCGCCACTTTCATCAATACCGGGAATTCGGCTCGTATTGCCCTGCCGCGACCGCCTCCATCGACGCGCCTGCGGGCTCAGCTCCGGCCGAACAGTCCACCCGCCGCCTTCATTGCCGATTCGCTCATGGACCTCGCATGGTCGGTCAACGCCCGCATCTGGTCCTGGAAGAAATCGGCCTGGAGCTTGAGGGCGTCCTGCATGTCCTTGGCATGGATGAGCTTGTCGCTCAGGTCGAAGGTCGCCGAGACATTGCGCTGCATGAAGCTGGAGAATTCCTTGGCCTGGCTCGCGATCGGCAAGGGCGAGGACGCAAGCCCCTTTTCCAGCATCTCGAAATAGTCCGTATTGGCCTTGCGCAGGCGGCCGAGCGCCTCCGTCAGTGCCGCACGGACGCTTTCGACCGACGGATTGATCTCTGCCATGACGTCTCTCCCTTCGAGGGGTTGGGGTTACGCGGAAAGTCCTCCGAACCAGGCACCGAAATAGCCGGCATAGAGCGCCGGCACTTCGAGATTCATCGAATGCCCGATGCCGGGCACGACCACGAGCCGGCAGTCCGGCATCGCCTCGGCCATGGTACGAAGATCGGCCGGCGGTATCCAGCCGTCCCATTCGCCCCACAGCACCAAATGTGGATGCCGCAGCTCGGGCATGCGCCGCTCGAGCTCCCGGCTTTCGCGTTCCTTCGTAAGGTTGACCGGCGTCCCGATCCAGATTCCCTCGGACACGCCGAAGGTCTGCTCGATGATGCGGTCGAACAGCGCCTGGATCTCCTTCAGGCCTTCGCGGAACTGCGGGATGGCGTTCGGCGCCATGCTTTCCGGCACGAACAGCGAGGAGGCCGCGGTCGCCATGATGGTCCGCGTCAGCTCCTTGCTCGCCATCATGGCGCGGAACAGGCCGATCTGGTCGGCATTGAAGGCCATCCCGAGCGGCGTCACCGGATCGAGCGCAAAGACCCGGCCGAAGCGCTGCGGCTGCATCAGCAGCATCCGCGCGGCGATGATGCCGCCGGTCGAATGCGTGGCGAGATGGCAAAAGCCGATGCCGAGCGAATCCAGCGCGGCCAGCATGTCCTCGGCATGCTGCTGCATCGAGTAGTTGGAATAGTCGATGGCAGGCTTCGGCCGGTCGCTGTCTCCGCAGCCGCGCCAGTCGATCCCTATCACGCGCAGGCCCGAAGGAAACATGCGCGCGGCGAGCTCGATCCAGTCCTTGCTGGCGAGATTGCCGTGGATGAAGACAACGGTGACGTCGCCTTGTCCCCACTCCCGCCAGCCGAGCTGGACTTCCCCCGCCTGCACCCGTGGCATCAAAGCACCCTATTTGTTCAGGCCTATTTATTCAGTCCTGCCGTCGGCGCCGCACCAGGGGGTGTCGGAGCCACTGGCAGAGCCGACACTGTCGCGCCCTTGATCATGCGATCGGTGCCCTGCGGCGACGAGGTGTCCACCGTTCCCTTGGTCACGAAGTCGACGACGTCGGCGGGAAACTCCACGGGATTGTCGGTGTGAATGAAGTGTCCGGTCTCCGGGTAGATCTTGAGCATCGGCCGGTTGCCGGCGTTGGTCATGCGGGTCATGAACGGGGTGATGACGTCGCGCCCGAGATCCGTCAGTCCGTTGAAGGCGGGTGTCGGGATGAACGGCTCCTTGTCGCCGAACGAGAGGAAGATCGGCGCCTTGATCTGGGTCACCCGCTCGTAAAGGTTCTTCGGATCGTCCTGCTGCAGCTCAGCGCCGATGGTGTAGATGTCGAAGATGAAGACGTTGCACCACTGCTCGAGCTCCTTGGGATTGCCCTTGATGAGTCCGACGCGCTGCTCGGTGTGCAGACGGGCATACTCGCTGTCACTGAAGAAGTAGCCGCTCTTCGAGGCCGATACCGCGCCGGTGTTCGGGTCGCGCTTCTTGAAGTAGAAGAAATCGCGGACGCTCTGCTCGTCGCGCGCCTTCTCCGCGGCAAGAATGCCGGTCTGATCCCAGATCGACTTCCACTTGTCGAAATCGCGGCCCTGGCCGTCGGCGAACAGAGGCGCCTTCTTGTCCTTGGCGATGGTGATCTCGCGCGGATATTCCTCGAGACCGGACGGCGCCTCGAGCGCGAGGCCCTGCACCGCGTCAGGCCAGGTCAGCGCGTAGCCCATCACGAACTGCCCGCCGAGCGAATGGCCGAGATAATAGGCCTTCTTCACACCGAGCTGGTTGACGACGAGGTCGTAGATCACCTCGCGCATGTCCTGCATGGTGCGCGCCGGGCTCTTGTCGAGGTTGCCGGGCCCGGACATGCCGTAATGCGGCAGGTCCGGCACGATCACGCGCAGGCCGCTGCGCAGCGCGTATTGCATGACGTTGCCGTAGTGCCCGCCGAAGGCGCCCTTGCCGTGGATGATGACGAGCACCTTCGGATCCTTGTCGGTGCCGGCATATTCATCCATGTAGCCGATTTCCCAGGACTTGCCGCTCTTGTCCTTGGCGTTGGCGAATTTGACCGGATATGGATAGGTCACATAGGCCTTCCAGAACGACTTCTTCGGGTCGATGTCCGTTGCGACATTTGCAACGCGATAATTCTTGTCGACGAACTTCTGGGCACGGTCGAGGCTCGCCACGTCGTCCATGAAGGCGACGAACTTCGGATCGTTCTTGCGCTGGTTGATGATCGGGAAGACGCCGTAATGGGCGACCGGGCTCTCCTGGGCGATCAGGTCGGCGCCGGGCACGCGATCGACGGCCTTCTGGGCCAGCTTGAAGTTCAGCCAGAGGTCGTTGGTGATGTGCATCACCAGCGTGCGGGCCTGGATGCGGCCGAGATAGGGATTGATGTTGTGGGTCTCGCCGACCCGGTTGCGCCAGACCAGATCGACCGCGTCATAGAGCTTGGCGCGATTGATGACGTTGAGGGCCGCCTTCTCGTTCGGCGGATTCCAGTAGAAAATCTCGGGCTGCACGGCGGCCCAATTCTGGCTGGTGCGGAAGGCGAAGTCGTAGCCCGTCATGCCGAGAATCGACCAGCCGAACGCAACGCCCGGCATCGGATGCTTCTCCTTGGGCAGATTATAGTAGTCGCCCTTGGTCGCCTGCCATACCGGATCTCCCTCGATGGCGGCCGTCATCATCTGGAACGTCCAGTTGCCGACGGGATCCTCGCCGTCCGACTGCGTGGTGCCGCCGATCGGCATGATCGCGCTGACATATTCCGGATGCATCACGCCCCAGACATAGGTCTGGGTGCCGCCCATGGACACGCCGGTCACCAGCGCGACACGCGCGACCTTCAGCTCGTCGCGCAGCAGGCGGTAGTTCGCCTGCACCATGTCGTAGTAGCTGTACTGCGGAAACTTGATGCCGAGGCCTTCGGACGGCTTGCTCGCGCCCCAGGTCCCGAGCGGATCGACCATGATCACGTAGTAGCGGTCGGTGTCGATCGGCCGGCCCGGGCCGATGATCGGCACGCCGCCCGAGAGCGCCGCGCCCTTGACCCACTGCTCGTACATGTCGGTGGAATCGCCGGAGTAATAGGAGTTGATGACGACCGCATTGGTGATCTCGCCTGCCCCATTTCGCCGCGGGGTGCCGATCGCGATGTAGGCGGCTTTCAGCTTGCCTGCGCCGAGCGATTCCAGCGTGACGCCGCCCTCGCCGCCAAACTCGAATTTGCTGGGATCGGACAGGTCGTACTTGCCGCCGATCTTGAAGTTCGGGATTTCGTAGGTTTTCTTCAACCCGTCGTGTTGCACCTGCGACGAACGTCGCGTGAAGGGGTCTGCGACGGCAAGCGCAGTGCCGACCAGCAACAGGATCAGGCTGACGAAGCAGCGCTTCACAATGTCTCTGGCGATCATGTCGGCGTCCTCCTGGAAGCATTTTGACGAGACACTATGCAGGGCGGGCAGCCCAGCTTTGATCTAACTCAATGGAATCCGCCTGCCCTGGTGAAAGATTGCCGGACCGAAACTGCCGCCGGCGAACGCAGATGCCCTTCCTCAATCATGGCTCATACCGGGTCCGCTATGAGCTGGACGGGCCTGCGGACGCGCCTGCCTACGTGCTGGTCAACGGGCTGACGCAATATTCAGAGCTGTGGGCGGCCTACCGCGATGCGCTGCTGGCCCGCAACTTTCGCGTCGCCACCTTCGACCTGCTCGGCCAGGGCGTCTCCGACAAGCCGGCGCTGTTCATTAACCAGGACGACCACGTCGCCGTGCTGCATCGCCTGATCGGGGAGCTCGGCGAGGGCCCGGTCTTCCTCAGCGGCATCAGCTTCGGCGGCCTGATCGCGCTGCGCTACGCCATCGAACACGGCCAGCGGCTGTCGGGGCTGGTGCCGATGAGCTGCTTTGCCGAGCTTTCGCCGCAACTGATGTTGATCGGCAACGCGCTGCGCACCGGGCTCATCCTCGGCGGCACCGGCTATCTCCAGGATCTCCTGCTACCGATGAACCTGTCGGATAAATGGCTGAAGCCGCTGCTGGACAAGCTCGACAGCGTCAAGCGGCAGGGCTGGCTCGTCAACGACGTCTACGCGCTGCAGAACCTGATGGAGTCCTTCCTCGACTTCCAGCCCCTCACCGCGCGCCTCTCGTCGATCTCGCTTCCGACGATGATCCTGAACGGCGAGTTCGACTTCCTGACGCCGCGCGCCCTGCACGAGACCTTGCGGGTCGAAATCCCCAACAGCGCGCTCGTGATCATCCCCGAGGCGTATCATGCCTTCACGCTCGAAAAGGGCGCGCTCACCGCCGACCTGCTCGCACGCTTCGCAGAGGACGTGCTGGCCGGACGCTGGCAAGGCAACAAGGCTGTCCTGGTCGCGCCGGACGAGCCCGGCGGCGAGATCACGCCGTTTCCAGCCGGGTACGACCACCTGCGCGCGATTCCCGTGCGGAGGGCTGGGCCATGAGCGGCTTTCTCGGGCCACTCGATGCGGACGGGCGGGTGCCGCCACAGCAGCAGACGCGCGTTGCCGCCTTCCTGATCTCCGCGCACGGCGCGCTGGCGCGGCAGTACGCCCTGGTACTGCCCTTGCGGATCGAGGCAGCCTGGCAGACCGAATTGAACGCGCAGTTCTACCGGGAGTCGGAGATCGTGTCGCTGCTGCAACGGGCGACCGCCTGGGTGCCGGACCTCGCGCTGGGCTATATGGCGGCGTCGTGGGAGGCTGCCTGGTTTGCGGCGCCGGTCGAGGGGATTGCCGACACTGCCCGTGCGCCGGCCGTCGGCCTCGCCACGCTCGCCCATGCGGTTCACGCCGGCATTCGCCCGGCCGCGCTGCTGCCGACCGAGGCCAGCGCCGCCGATCCCTTCGTCATGGCACTGCGCCGCATCGAGTTCGAGAGCAGCCGCCTGTTGCAGGCGCAAATCCTGTTCCTGAAAGGGCCCGATCTCGTCCCCAGCCGCAACGCGGTCAGCGCCGCGCTCGAAAAGCGTCATGCCGAGGTCCGCAAGCTCTGGCGCGAGATGCTGGCGAGCATCGGCATCGACGCGCGCGAATGATTTGGAAGCCTTGACGCAGATCAAGGATGACTGATGGCGGTGCGCCAACATTCCTCCGCCGCCATTCTCTGCACGCCGATCGGAGTTCCTATCATGCGGGCCGTTTCCGTTGAAGAAGCCGTTGCGATGATCCCGGCGGGCGCCAGCATCATGGTCGGCGGGTTCATGGGGGTGGGAACGCCGGAGCGGCTGCTCGACGAGTTGGTCCGGCAGAAAAAGTCAGGACTGACCTTGATCTCCAACGATGCGGCCACGCCGGGCAAGGGTGTCGGCAAGCTGTTCGATGCGGCGCTGGTCTCGCGCCTGAGTGCGACGCATATCGGCCTCAACCCGAAGGCCCAGCAGCAGATGCTGGCAAACCAGATCGCCGTCGATCTCATCCCGCAGGGCACCTTCGTCGAGCGGATCCGCGCCGGCGGTTGCGGTCTCGGCGGCGTACTGACGCCGACCGGAGTCGGCACGCTGGTCGCCGAGGGCAAGCAGCAGATCGAGGTCGACGGGAAGACCTTCCTGCTCGAGACCGCCATGCGGGCGCAGTTCGCGCTGGTCCACGCCTTTCTCGCCGACTATCTCGGCAACCTCGCCTACGCACTGACGTCGCGCAATTTCAATCCGGTCATGGCGATGGCGGCCGACACCGTGATCGTGACCGCCGAGAACATCGTGCCAGTCGGCGTCATCGCACCCGACCATGTCGTGACGCCGGCGCCGCTCGTCGATTACCTCATTTCCAACGGGTGAGATCATGGACCCGCAGATCATCATCGCCCGGCGTGTCGCCAAGGAGCTGAAGAGCGGCGATCTCGTCAATCTCGGGATCGGCATTCCGACGCTGGTCGCCAACTACGTCCCGTCCGATCTCAAGGTGTTCTTCCAGTCGGAAAATGGCCTGATCGGCACCGGCCCGATCCCGGAACAGGGCATGGCGCATCCGACGCTCACGGATGCCGGCGGACGTCCGATCAGCGCCCTTCCGGGCGCTTCGACCTTCGACAGCGCCATGTCGTTCGGCCTGATCCGCGGCGGCCATGTCGACGTCACCGTGCTCGGCGGCCTGCAGGTCGACGCCCATGGCCAGCTCGCCAACTGGATGATCCCCGGCAAGATGGTCCCCGGCATGGGCGGGGCGATGGACCTCGTCAGCGGCGCCAAGCGCGTCATCGTCGCCATGCAGCACGCCGCCAAGGGCAAGTCCAAGATCGTCGCCAAATGCAACCTGCCGCTGACCTCGTCGCGGCCGGTGAGCCTGGTCGTCACCGACATGGCCGTGATCGGCTTTCCCGGCGGCAAGGCGACGCTGCAGGAAACCGCGCCTGGCGTCACTGTGGCCGAGGTTCTCGCGGTGACCGAGGCCGAGCTCGCGATCCCTGATTCCGTGCCGGAAATGAAGCTCTGACGAGGCCCCTCATGCGCGTGTTCAGCAGTCTCGAGGAGATCAAGGCGGCGGTCGGCACCGAGATCGGCGTCAGCGACTGGGTCGAGGTGTCGCAGGACCGCATCAACCAGTTCGCGGAAGCGACCTGCGACGAGCAGTGGATCCATGTCGACCAGGAGCGCGCAGCCAAGGAGATGCCGGGCGGCAAGACCATCGCCCACGGCCTGCTCTCGCTGGCGCTGGCGCCGCTGTTCGTCCGCTCCGTGATTGGCCTGAAGGGGCTGCGCAACACCCTCAATTACGGCGCCGATCGGATCCGCTATCTGGCGCCGGTCCCGGCGGGCTCCAGGCTGCGCGGCCGTGTCACGGTCGCCGCGGCCGAGGACGTGCCGCCCGACGGCCTGCGCGTCAACTATCACCTCGTGATCGAAATCGAGGGCGGCGCGAAGCCGGCCTGCGTCGCCGATCTGATCGCGCTGCACTACCGCTGAACAAAAAAGTCGAAAACAACCCCATGCACTGACGCCGGCGCGAGCAGAATCAAGCGGTTACGCATTTTCCGAATTTCGGTTGACACGTCGGGCAAAACACCGGTATAGTGTCACGATCGGCATCACCCCTCAGCTGACGGCTCACGACGATGCGCGACCTCGCGCGTCAGTCGATGATGTGATAGCCGCCGTCGATATAGAGCACGCTACCGGTGATCAGCTTGGCGCCGTCGAGCGCCAGGAACGCGGTGGCGTTGCCGACATCGTCGATGCTGACGAGGCTGCGCGACGGCGCCTTGGACTGCGCCTTGTCCATGAGCTCATCGAAGTCCGGAATGCCCGACGCCGCGCGGGTCGCGAGCGGACCCGGCGAAATCGCGTGGACGCGGATGCCCTTGGGGCCGAGCTCGGCCGCGATGTAGCGAACGGAGGCCTCGAGGGCGGCCTTCGCCACGCCCATCACGTTGTAGTTCTCGACCACCATCTGGCTGCCGTAATAGGTCATGGTGAACATGGTGCCGCCGTTCTTCATCAGCGGTTCGGCGAGATGGGCCATCCGCATGAACGACCAGCACGAGACGTCCATCGTCTTCAGGAAGCCGTCGCGGCCGACGTCCACCACGCGGCCATGCAGCGCCTCCTTGGGCGAGAAGGCGATCGAGTGCAGCAGGAAGTCGAGCTGACCCCACTCCGACGCGATGCGCTCGAACACGGCCTCGGTCTGGCCTTCGACCATCACGTCGAGCGGCATGAAGATCGGCGCTTCCAGCGCCTGCGCCAGCGGCTCGACATGCTTCTTGGCGCGGTCGTTCAGATAGGTGACGGCAAGATCGGCGCCGAGCGCGCGAAACGCCCGCGCGCAGCCCCAGGCGATCGACTGATCGTTGGCGATGCCGACGACGAGGCCCTTCTTGCCCTTGAGGGCGACCTTGCTGTCCGGGAATACAGGAATCATGACACTTTCTCAGCTCTGTTGTGCGAGTGGCCGTTCATCAGCAGCGCCAGCGTGTGCTGCGCGATCATCAGCTCCTCGTCGGTGGGAATGACGTAGACCGGAACAGCGCTGCCGGCCTGCGAGATCTTCTGGGCGTGACGCGCGTTCTCGGCGGCATCGAGCCTGGCGCCGAACCATCCGAGCTGCTCGACGACACGGGCGCGGATCGAGGCGGAATTCTCGCCGATGCCGGCCGTGAAAACGAAGGCATCGAGGCCCTGCAAGGCGGCCGCCAGCATGCCGGCGTTCACCCCGACCCGATAGACGAAATGATCGACCGCGAGTTTCGCCTTCGGATCCGTGCTCTCTTGCAGCTCCCGCATGTCGTTGCTGACGCCGGAAAGGCCCTTCAGGCCGCAATCGCGGTAGAGGAAATCCTGCACCTTTGCGGGCGGCATGCCCTTCTCGGTGAGGAGATACAGCACCACGCCGGGATCGATCTGCCCGGGGCGCGTTCCCATCGGAACGCCGTCGAGCGCGGTAAAGCCCATCGTGCTCTCGACGCTGCGCCCGTCCTTGAGCGCGCACATCGACGCACCGCTGCCGAGATGGGCGACGATCACCCGGCCCTTGGCGATATCAGGCGCCACGCTCGGCAAGGTCCTCGAAATGTATTCGTAGGACAGGCCGTGGAAGCCGTAGCGCCGCACGCCTTCGGCATAGAGCTGATGCGGAATGGCGTAATGGTCGGCGACGGGATCATGGGTGCGATGGAATGCCGTATCGAAGCACGCCACTTGCGGCAGCCCCGGGTAGTTCGTGAGCACCGAGCGGATCGGCGTCAGATTGTGCGGCTGATGCAGCGGCGCCAGCGTGACGAAGCGTTCAAGACGCGCAACGACGCCGTGATCGATCAGGACAGGCCGGTCGTAGTCGGGGCCGCCATGCACGACACGGTGACCGACGGCGATGGGCGTGACCTGGATTTCCTCGCGCAGCCACTCTCCGGCCACACCCATCGCGGTTGGAAGGTCCGGCACAGCCTCGATCGGATAGGCCCGGTCGGCCAGCGGATCGCCGCCCGCGCCGGTGGCGCGCAGCCGCGGCCGGCTGCCGATGCCGTCCATCTGGCCCTTGATCTGGCGGCGAAGCTTGCCCTCGCCCTCGATCGAGTAGACCTGGAACTTGACGCTGGAGGAGCCGGCATTGATGACGAGGATCGTATCCATGGCGGTCACGCAGAAACTGTCGGCGCCTTCTGGCGCCTTGCATGGGCATAAAGCGAGGCCACCGCGCAGGACGCCATTCGCGCGCGCGGCGAATCCGCCCGCGACGTCAGCACGACCGGCACCCTTGCGCCGAGCACGATGCCGGCGCCGTCGGCCTTGGCGAAATAAGCGAGGTTCTTGGCGAGCATGTTGCCGGATTCGAGATCCGGGACGACAAGGATCTGGGCACGGCCGGCGACTTCCGAGGCGATGCCCTTGATCTTCGCCGCCTCGAGATCGATGGCGTTGTCGAAGGCGAGCGGACCGTCGAGCACACCGCCGGTGATCTGTTTGCGATCGGCCATCTTGCACAGCGCGGCCGCTTCGATCGTGGAGGGAATCTTCGAGGTGACGGTTTCCACCGCGGAGAGGATCGCCACGCGCGGATTCGACCCGAAGCCTGCCTGGTTGAAGAGATCGATCGCGTTCTGGATGATGTCGCGCTTGGCGTCGAGGTCGGGGAAAATGTTGATGGCGGCGTCCGTCACGAAAATCGTGTGCTCATAGGCCGGCACGTCCATGACGAAGACATGGCTGATGCGGCGGTCGGTGCGCAGGCCGCCGACCTTGGCGGTGACGGCGCGCATCAGCTCGTCGGTGTGCAGGCTGCCCTTCATCAGCAGCTCGCCCTTGGCGGCATGAACCAGCTCGACCCCCTTCGCGGCGGCGGCGTCGCTGTCCGCCGCATCGATGATTTCGTAGCCCGACACGTCGAGATCGAACTTGGCGGCCGTGTCCCGGATCTTCTTTTCGGGCCCGACCAGCAGCGGAAGAATGATGCCGGCCTTGGCGCTGTCCACGGCGCCGCGCAGCGAGGTCTCCTCGCAGGGATAGACCACGACGGTCGGCGCCGCCGGCACGGCCTTGGCCGACGCGATCAGGTGGTCATATTTGCTGCCGGCCTGCGCTTGCGTTGGGTTTGCCGACATGATTCCGCTCCCGTTTTTGCCAATTCGTGTTGTTATGATGCTCTTGCCTTCGGATCGATCGGGGTGACGTTCGACATCGTCTCCCCTTCTCCCTCCAGGCCGAATAGCTCGGCAACCTTCTTCAGCCGTCTGGCGCGCTCGCCGGTAATGTCCGCGCTCGCCGACAGCACCTCGCGCATCGCGGCGAACGCCGCGCGCTTGAGATTCTGGTCGTTCGGCAGCATGCCGGGAATGGCGGCGAGCGCGGCATCCCGATCCAGCAGCAGCATGAAAAACTGCTCGCGCACCAGCATCTTGAACTCGGCCAGCGTCAGCCGCGGGCCGGAATGGTCGGCCCGGACCTGGCGCAACGCCTCGACGCTTCGCTCGTCGACCATGCCTCGCGCCGAGCCGACATACAGCAGGGCACGCAATGAGGCCTCGCGAAGGCCGCCTTCGCCGACCTTCGCCTTCAGCTCCGCGATCCGCTTCTCCAGCATCGCGCGATGTTCGACCGACATTTCCCGCCGCCGCGACAGCGCGGCAGAGGGATCGATGCCGACTGCAGCCTGCAGCGCCGGCGAGCCGTAGACGTTAAGGAAGATGGTCTCGCTCAGCGCCTCCTGCGCGTCGCGCCAGCTATCGAGCGCGTGCACGATCTGCTTCGACACCTGCTCCTGCAATGCCAGGAACGGATTGTCCTTGGAGACCGGCTTGCGGTTCTCCTCGACCTGGTCGGCGGCCTTCTTGACCGAGGCCATCAACGGATTTTGGCTGCCGAACGCCTCATATTGCATCCGCAGCGGGTGCATGTTGCGCGCCCATTCGGCCACCTGCGGCGTCACCATCTTCTGGACCCAGGGCTGCATAAACTTCTGGTAGGCGGCAAGATTGAGCTCCGAGACGCGCTTGGCGGTGGCAAAGCGCCGCTCGTCCTCCGGCGAATTGCCGCCCATGGCCCGGATGTCGTCGAGCGTGCGCGCCTCGCAGCGCATCACCCACTGCCCGGCGGCGAGATCGGCGTTGACGGTCTCCGCGCCCCTCGCCTCGAAGGTGGCCTCGTAGAGCCCGGGCGGCAGCACGTCGATCAGGTCGATGTTGCTGGAAAATTCGGCATGCTCCTTCTTGGCCACGCCGCCGGACACGAAGATGCCGAGATGGCCGATATTTTCGTGGACGGTATAGACGATGGTCTGGCCGTAGGCCCTGATCTCGTCGACATCGGCATAGCAGTCGAGGATCCAGTCCAGCGCCTGCTGCGGCGGGGTCACGTTGTCGCCCTTGGAGCAGAACAGCACGATCGGCGAGCGGATGTTGCGCAGATCGACCTTCCGGCCGTCCGACATCTCGATGCGGCCGGCGGCGAGATTGTTGCCGATGAACAGCTCATCGACGATGAACTGGATCTCCTCGGCGTTGAGGTTGACGTGGCCGCCCCACCAGCGCTCGAAATCGAGGTAGCGCTCGGCTTCGCTGTCGACCTTGGAATAGACGTTGTATTGCTTGGTCCAGAGCGTGTTCGACGGATTCTGATTCTCGAAGTTCTGCACCAGCCAGGCGCCGTCGAACTTGCCGGCGCCGAGATCGCTGGCCAGCGCCGTGAGCCAGCTTCCGCCGAGCAGGCCACCGGAGTAGCGCATCGGGTATTTTCCGTGCACGCCCGCCCAATAAGCCAGCGGCGCGCCGGCGATGATCAGCGGCCCGAACAGTTCCGGCCGCAGCGACGCCAAAATCATGACAGCCCAGCCGGCCTGGCAGTTGCCGATCACGCAGGGCTTGCCGTCGGCGTCGGGATGGCGGCCGATGACGGTCTCGATGAACTTTGCTTCCGCGTGCGCGATGCGCTCGATGGTCTGGCCCGGCACCGGCTCGGGAAGGAACCCGATGAAATAACAGGGATGTCCCGCCTTCATCGCGACGCCGATCTCGCTGTCGGCCTTGAAGCCGCCGATGCCCGGACCATGACCTGCGCGCGGATCGACCACGACGAAGGGCCGCCGGCTCATGTCGATCTCGACGTCCTTCGGCGGAACGATGCGGACCAGCGCGTAATTGACCGGCTCGTCCAGCGTGCGGCCGTCGGTGATCAATTCGGCGGCATATTGCAGCACATGCGGCGCGGTTTGCGCCACATGCTCGCGATACTGGTCGCCGCGCTGACGCATGATGTCCAGGAATAGTACGCTACGCTGTCCGGCATCGACCATGTACTCGACAGCGGCAGCAACCAGCCCGGACATCGGGCCATCAGACGGCTTGACTTCTTCCATATTCGACCTCGTCGTCGCGCAAGGGACATTCAAGGCGCATGCCGGTTGTCAACGTTGACATAGGTCAACGGTCGGCGACAACCTGCGCAGCCGGCCCGGCGCGGTCTTGCCGGATCCAGGCAGCGGCGAGTTCCCAGGCGACCGCCAGAATGATCGGCCCGATGAAAAGTCCGATGATGCCGTGGGCGAGCGTGCCGCCGATTACCCCGACCAGGATGACCAGCGTCGGCGTGGTCAGTCCGCGTCCCATCACCAGCGGCTTCAGGATGTTGTCGAGCAGGCCGACAATGACCAAGAAGACCGTCAGGAAAAGGGCAGTGGTCACGTCCTTGTCCATCCAGATCCAGATGACAACCGGAAGAAGAACGAGGAAAGCGCCGATCTGCACGATCGACAGCAGCAGGACCATGAAAGCGAGCAGGCCCGCGCTCGGAACGGCGGCGAGCTTGAAGCCGACACCGGCCAGCAGCGCCTGGACCATCGCCACCCCGATCACGCCCTGCGCCACCGCCCGGATGGTCGCCCCCGCAAGCTCCAGAAAATGCTCGCTCTGATCCGCCACGATGCGGGTCAGGAAGCCGCGGACGGCGGCGACGAGTTGCGGTCCATAGGGAAACAGGAAGCCGGCGATCAGGAGCGACAGCAGAAACTGGAGCGTGCCGATGCCGGCGCTGCCGGCAAAAGACAACATCACGCCCGCAAGCGGCTTCAGATATGGCGCGACCTCGCGCAGCACGGCGCGGACATTGGTATAGGCCAGATTCCAGAGGTCGTAGAGCTGCGGACCGATCAGCGGCCAGCTCTTGATCTGCTCGGGCGCGCTCTGAAGCACGAGATCGCCGGTGCCGATCTGGCTCGCCAGGTCCCGGATGCCCTCGACGGCGCTGAGGCCGAGCCAGGCCGCCGGCCCGATGACGATGCCGAGCGCGACCAGGGTGATGATGGCCGCCGCCGTCCGCGGCCGTCCGCCGAGCCTCTTGGCCAGCCAGCTGAAGGCCGGATAGAACGCCACCGCGAGCACCCCGCTCCAGGTCAGGATCGAGACGAAGGGCCGGATGATCAGGAAGGTCCATGCGATCAGCAGTGCGAGCAATCCGAGCTTGATCACGAACTGGATCACCTCCTCCGCGGAGAGGAGCTGGCGGAGTGTCCTCAAGGGGACGCCTTTCTCTGGGACAGCGGGCACTTCCCGAGCGTAGCGGAATGCGGCGCGCGGCGGGCTTGATCCAGATCAAGCGTCACGCCGAGGTCCGCGGCCTGATCGGCCGTCAGGGGAGCGTCGAGAGGCCCGCATGCAGGATGCCGCAAGTTTCACGCGCCAGGAACAGTTGCGCGACGGACGATCGATCGAGATCCGGGCGATCCGCCCCGACGACGAGGCCGGCATGCTGGCCGCGGTGGACGCGACCAGCGCGGAGTCGCTCCGCAAGCGCTTCTTCGTGCTGAAGCGCCATTTCTCCGAGAAGGAACGCACCTTCTTCACGAAGATCGATTTCAAGACCCATGTGGCGCTGGTCGCGTGCGCGAAGGATGGCACCATCGTCGCCGGCGGCCGCTATATCGTGTCCGAGCCGGGCCGGGCTGAAATGGCCTTCGTCGTGACCGACGCCTGGCAGGGCTGCGGCATCGGCGGACTTCTGATGCGTCACCTGATCGCGCTCGCCCGCGAAGCAGGACTGAAGGAGCTGATGGCGGAGGTGCTCCCCGAGAACGGCGCGATGCGCCGCGTGTTCGAGAAGTTCGGCTTCAAGCCCGTCGCCAGCGGCGATCCGCAGACGATTCATCTGGTGCTGCCGCTCGCGTGACGGGCTGTCGCCACGGCGCAGCGAAACCCATCACGCTCTTGCAGAGGCGATGGATTTCGAGCCGCGCCGGAAATGTCACCAGCTAGTAGCCGGCGTAGGGACCAGCGGGCGGGCAATAGCTGCCGCCATAACCGTAACCGTAGCTGACGCCTTCATCGTCATAAGACACGGACGGATAGCTGTAGCCGTAGCTGTAGGCGGGATAGCCGCCGTAATAGCCGCGATAACCACCATAGTAGCCGCGATAGCCGTAGCCGCCGTAATAGGCGCTCCTCGCGATCGCACCGCCGACGACGGCGCCGGCGGCGACACCATAACCAAGACCGCGATAGCCGTAGCCGCGGTAGCCGTAGCCTCCGCGATATCCATAGCCGCGATAGGCGTACCCGCCGCGATAACCGTAGCCGCCGCGATAGCCATAGCCGCCGCGATAGCCGCCGACCCAGCGGACCTGGGTGATGTCCTGATCGACCATCGACTTCATCGCCGCCATGTGCGTCGGCATCGGCCCGGCCTGGGCGCCCGCGCCGAGAAGCAGGGTGCCGGCCGCAACGAGAATGGCGGTACGCAGAGTACTCGAGGACATGGTCATCTCCGTGCTGGGCGGCGCCGTTCTGGCGCGGCCGTCGACGGCCTATTTTCGGGGTGGCGGTGCCGCGGCGGGCTTGATCTAGATCAAGCCTGTTCTCAGGTGAAAATCCCGCCCTTGGCCGGGGGCTGGGGGGCTGGGTAGGCCAAGGGCGGGGGCCCACCACGATCCAAGCGCTATCGGCAGGCAGCGCCGATTAGAACGCTTCGAACGGCCGGCGTGTATTGTCTTATCGGGCAGGGTCCGGCCCGGCTATGCCGGATCGAATGCCCGGATCGGCGGCAGATTGCCGCTGAACTTCTCGACCTCGACGGTCGTGAGCTGGCCGGTGCAACCTTGCGCGAAGGACGAGGTGCCGAGGTCGCGGGTCAGCACGTTCGGATTGCCGTGGACGCAGAGCGGGCTCTCCTCCTCCGGATCCATCGGGTCGTACCAGGCGCCGGTCGACAACTGGATGACGCCGGGCGCAATGCCGTCGGTGAGATGGACCGCGGCGAGGCAGGCGCCGCGCTCGTTGAAGAGGCGGATGATGTCGCCGTCCCTGATCCCCCGCCCGGCCGCATCGCGCGGATTCATGCGCGCGACCTCGCGTCCCCGATGTTTGCCTTGAAGCGAATGTCCGCCGAAATCGAGCTGGCTGTGCAGGCGCCTCGCCGGCTGGTTGGCGACCAGGAAGCATGGCGCGCGAGGGGTCGGCACGTCGGTCTTGTCGAGCCAGACCGGATGCCCCGGACAATCGGCATCGCCATGGCCCGCGATCTTCTGCGAGAAAATCTCGATGCGGCCGCTCGGCGTCGGCAGGGCATGATGGACCGGATCGTCGCGGAAGCGGCGCAGCCGGCCGCCGTCATCGGGCTGCTGCGGCACGACCAGGCTGCCGCGGCGCCAGAACTCCGCGAAGCTAGGGGCCTCCACGCCGCGCGCTGCGAGCGAGGCGCGGACCGGCTCGTAGAGATGCTCCAGCCATTGCCGCGAGGTGCGGCCCTCGGTGAAGGGTTCGCGGGCGCCGAGGCGCTCGGCGAGCTCGGCGAAGATGTCGTAGTCGTCGCGCGCAAGCCCGAACGGCTCGGCGATCCCATGCATGGCCACCATCAGCGGATCGTTGGCGGAATAGCCGATGTCCTCGCGCTCGAGCGTCATGGTCGACGGCAGCACGATATCGGCGTGCCGCGCGGTCGCGGTCCAGGCGAGCTCGTGCACGACCAGCGTGTCGACCTTCGCGAAGGCCTTGCGCAGGCGGTTGATGTCCTGGTGGTGATGGAAGGGATTGCCGCCGGCCCAATAGACGAGGCGGATGTCCGGATAAATGCGCGTCTTGCCATCGTAGCGATAGCTGCCGCCAGGATTGAGCAGCATGTCGGCGATGCGCGCCACCGGGATGAAATCGGCGACGCCGTTGCGGCCCTGCCCCAGCGTCGGCCCGGGCACGTCGTTGACGCGGCGGCCGTAATAGCCGATCGCCCCGAGCGAATAGGCGTAGCCGCCGCCGGCAAGGCCGATCTGGCCGAGCGCTGCCGCCAGCACCATGCCCATCCACACCGGCTGCTCGCCATGCTCGGCGCGCTGCAGCGAGTGGGAGATGGTGATCAGCGCGCGCTTGCCGGCAAGGCGGCGCGCGAGATTGCGGATCGCGTCCGCAGCCACGCCGCAGACCGCTGCGGCCCATTCGGCGTGCCTGGGCTGGCCGTCGCTCTCGCCGGTGAGATAGCGCAGGAAGACGGGCCATCCTTCGGTGTAGCGATCGAGGAAGGCCTGGTCGTGCAGGCCTTCGGCGACCAGCGTGTGGACGATGCCGAGCATCAGCGCGGTGTCGGTGCCGGGAACGCAGGTGATCCATTCGGCACCGGCCTCGACCGGCAGATCGTCGCGCAGCGGGCTGACCAGGACGAAGGCGCAGCCGCGCCGGTGCGCGGCCGCCATGGCGCCGCGCTCGACATGCTTGCCGATCGAGCCGCCGGCCACCATCGAGTTCTTCAGCGCCATGCCGCCGAACGCCAGCACGATGTCGGTCTCTGCCGCGATCTGCTCCCAGGTGACGTTGCGCCTTGTGACGTCCTCGTAGCCCGCGAGGATCTGCGGCAGCAGCACCGAGGAGGCGCCCGAGGAATAGGTGTTCACCGAGCGCACATAGCCGCCCATCGCGACGTTGAGGAAGCGGTGCACCTGGCTCTGCGCATGATGGAAGCGGCCCGCGCTCGACCAGCCGTAGGAGCCGCCGAACACCGCGCCGGGGCCGCGCGTGTCACGGATGCGGCACAGCTCGCCGCCGAGCAGATCGAGCGCCTGCTCCCAGCTCACCGGGACGAACTCGTCGCGGCCGCGGCGATCGTCGGGGCCGGGACCGCGCTCGAGCCAGCCGCGGCGGATCGCAGGCTGTGCGATGCGCGCCTGGTGGCGCAGCGCGCCGGGAAAATTGTCGATGATGCGGTTCGGGTCGGGATCGCCGGCATAGGCCCTCACCTCCAGCCCGGCTGCACCGTTGCGCGCGGAGAATACGCCCCAGTGCGAGGTATGCGGCTTGAAGCCGTCCGACAAATCGAGGCCGGGGTCGGGAAAACCAATCGTGTCGTCCATCGCGTGATCCTTGTCGCCGGGGGCTGCCCGAGCTGCAATATACCGATTCAGCCCTGATGTTGTCGGGATCAGGGCTGACGGAAACGCAGGGCCGCGTGGCGCGATTTGCTGTTGCAGCAATGCTGAACGAGCAAGCTTCGGATTCCCGCAACGCACAGCCGAACAGGGAACCAGGACGCTGATTCAAGCGTCGCTCGCGTCAGCCATGGTGGCGAGGGCGTCGCGGTTCGCAGGCGCATCTGCGACTGACGTTTGCAGAGTGCGTTGGCCTCGGATCATTCGTCATGCCGGTGATTTCCGATCGAGCAGCGCCCGCTCCCATGCGAGCGTGTGAGCAACGATTGCTTCGAGATCATCATACATCGGCTTCCAGCAGAGCAACCGGTTCAGATTGCTGACGTCTGCAACGACCGCAGCCGGGTCGCCCGCGCGCCTCTCCCGATAGACGATCGGAAAATTCGTCCTCGACACGGACTTCACCGCCGCGATCACGTCGAGAACGGAGTAACCATGGCCATAGCCACAATTGAGAGTAATGTTTTCACCCCCTCCTCGCAGATAGTCGAGAATGTTCATATGCGCGCGAACGAGGTCGCTGACGTGAATGTAGTCCCTGATGCAGGTGCCATCGGGCGTGTCATAGTCGTTTCCGAAAATCTGCACGCGTTCGCTGATCCCGAGGGCCGCCTGCACGGCCACCTTGATCAGATTTGTCGGTTTCCGTCCGGATTGGCCGGTCCGCAAGGCGGGGTCTGCACCGGCGACATTGAAATAGCGCAAGGCCGCGTATTTGATCGGGTGGACCTTGGCGATATCTTCGATCATCAGCTCGGTCACGAGCTTCGAAGAACCGTAAGGAGAGGTCGGCAGCGTCAGAGCGTCTTCCCTGACAGGATTGAATTTCGTGTTGCCGTAAACCGCGGCGGTCGACGAAAAAACGAAATGCTCAACGCCGCCGGCAATGGCGGCCTCGATGAGCGCAAGGGACGCGAACGTATTGTTGCGGTAATAAAATACCGGATCAGACAATGAATCCGGGACAACCGTCGCTGCAGCGCAGTGGAAGATCGTCCTGATTCCGTATTCAGCGATCGCCCACGTCACCAGGGCCATGTCGCCGATCGACCCGGCAATCAGCGGAACATTGCCTGGAATACTGGCTCTGAATCCGGTGGAGAGATTGTCGAGAACGACAACTCGCTCGCCCGCCTCGTTCAGCGCATGCGCGAGATGACTTCCGACATAACCGGCGCCGCCGGTTATCATGATCGACATGGGTATAGTCCTCGAACTCGCGAACCACGTCCAGTCAAGCGAAGACGACGAATATATCGGCATGAGGCAACAAACATACACTACGAGCGCCTTTGGCGTAACACAACTTAGGCGGTTGCCTTGTTCTGGATTTGCCTTCAAACTTCCAGCCCGTGGCGCGTGAATGAGGCGTTTGGAATGCGGGTCCTGATGCTTTCGAACCATTGCTATCCGTCGTTCCGCCCGGTTGGCAGCGGCCTGAAGCCAACCGAATTTCCGTCCGGATCAGGCGGCCATGTGCAGGATTTGCTGGCACGCGGTCTCGGTGAGCTCGGGCATCAGGTGTTCTACCTGCTCAGGGGCGGTCATTCGGTGCCGCTTCCCGAAGGCGTCGAGTTTGTGTCGGAACCGATCGACGGTGCCGACATCTATCAGACGACCGGAGCGCCCGGCTCCGAGTTGATCAGTTCATTCGCAACCAGGCACGGCCTGCCCTGGATCCTGACCTGTCACCTCGACCGTACGGGCTCAAACGGGGCGGCGCCGGCGGGAGACAACTGGATCTTCGTCTCCCATTCGCTGGCGCAAACCTATCGGAAGAGCCGCGTCGTCCTGAACGGGCTTGATCCGGCGGACTTCCGCTACTCTGCGAGCAAGGAGCGTTTTCTGCTGTTCATGGCGTCGGCGGAACACGCGCTGACCAAGGGATTGAAAACGGCGATCGCGGTTGCCAGGCGCTGCGGCATTCGCCTCGTCGTCGCCGGAACGGGCGGATCGCACGAGGCGATCGAGCGGATAGAAGCGATTTGCCGCGATGGCGGCGCCGACTATATCGGCGATATCAGAGGTACCGGGAAAGCCGACTGGCTGGCGGCGGCGACCGCGGTGCTGCTGCCGTCACGCGCCAATGAAGGCTGCCCCCTGACCTTGATCGAGGCGCTGATGTCCGGCACGCCGGTGCTCACCAGCGATGCGGGTGGCATTCCCGAAGTCGTGTCCCCCGACGTCGGCTACATCTGCCATAGCGAGGACGACTACGTCGATGCCGTCGCCCGCCTCGACCAGATTTCATCCGAGCGCTGCCGCGCCTACGCGATCGAGCGCTTTCACTATCAACGCATGGTGCGCGACTACGTCAGGGAGTTCGAGCACGAGATCGCGCGAGTGGCCGGTCACAGCCGGGCATAGGACGGCAGGCTTCGCACATAAGTCGCGGTTCGAAGCATCAAGTCGTAATGAACCTTGCCGCACGCGTGCGGCGTAAGCCGGTTGTAGATCATCAGCACGTCGGGTATATGCCGCGCCCGATCGGTGCCGCTCATTTCCAGCATGGGCAACATCGTCGCCTGATCCTCGGTGACGAGGATGTAGTTGCCGTCCTCGTCGCGAAAGTGCCGGTCGTCGACCAGATCCCACAGCCACTTCTTCCAGCTTCGCACCGCGGTGCCGAGCCAGGTGACTTCGCGGAAATTCGTCGTGCCTTCCGGGTAGGCAGGCCATCGGCCGGCCGAGAAACCGATCCGGCTCGGGTCGTTCGTCACCCAGCTGCCGTAGGTCATCCAGCACGCGGGCTCCCGGTACTCGGCGACGATCCGTTCGAGCGCCCGATCATTCGCCAGCCAGTCGTCGCCGTCCAGGATCACGATGACGTCGTCCGGCCTGGCGCCGCTGCGCCCGATCGCGTGGACGAGATTGCTCATCGCGTAACGCCGGTCGGCGTTGACCTTGATATCGATGCGGCCGTCACCGCTTCTCGCCGACCAGCACCGGTTCGGCGTGTCGTCGTCGCAGGCGTCGATCGTGACGAATGCTTCCCAGCTTCGATAAGTCTGCGCCTGCAGCGACTCCAGGCAGAGTCCGATGTAATCCTCGCATGGTCCGCAATTGACGATGATCTTGAGATGCATCAGCCGCCCCGGGACCCGGCCGCTGCCGACTTGCGCGCGATCTCACGCTCCCTTGCCTCCGCGAAGGCGAGATAGGAGGTGAAAGCCGCTTCAGGCGTGGCATCCGGTGGCCGTCCGGCCAGTTCGAGCTGCGGGCAGGCTGCACTGCCGCGCGCGCGAACCACCGGAAAGCCACGGCTGCGCGCGGCCGGCGTCGTGTAGCGGATCACGAAACCGATACGCTTGCCGCCACCGCAGTTCGGTTGCGAGCCGTGTACGATCAGATCGTGGTGCAACGACATCTCGCCGGCGCGCAACTCCACGTCGACCGCCTGCCGCTCGTCGACAGGGTCAGCCAGGATGCGCCCGCCGCGCAACAGATTGGCAGGGTCCGGCACGTTGCGATGTTCCAGCCGCTCGCGATGCGTCCCTGGAATGACGCGCATGCAGCCGTTCGCCCGCGTGCTGTCGGTGGCGGCGATCCAGGCCGAAACCGCCGGCGCCGCGTCCTCCCCGTCGTTGACGCTGTCCTGATGCCAGCCGACATAGGCATGATGCCCGGGATGCTTGCAAAATACGTTTGACCCCATGACGATGATTTCGGGCCCGAGCAGCGCCTCGACGCGGTCGAGCACCACGGGATCCATCGCGATGTCATAAGCCCAGCCGAAGCAAAGGTTGGTCCACCGCATCGGCGCGGGCGTCTTGCTGAGTTGCGCCTCCAGGGCTTCGAGCGACTCACGCAGCCGCTCGGCTCGCGATAGCGACAACGCTGCAACCGGAAACAGGATGCCGTCGCGCTGATATGTCCCGATGGCCGACGGCGTGAGACCGCTCGTCACCTCGGTACTGTCGACCGAATCCCTGGCGGGCATGCTTTCGTCGGCCGATGGCAAATGCATGACGCCCCCCTCTGCGGGTGACAAACACTGCATGCATGATATTATCTAAGGTTGTAACGTGCAAAGCGAAAACGAGACATGGCGAAAGCGATGCCGGGGATGATGCGCCGCAAGCCGGCGGTCTCTCGCCTGTGGCTGGGCGGCGCCTTCCATCTCGTCGTGACGCTGGCAACTTGCCTGACCGTCAGTTGCGCTCTGGCGGACGATGAGGCCGCGGCGCGCGGACGCCGGCTGTTCGAGACCGGTGTCGGTCGCGACGGCCAGTCTATCGTCGCGGTGTTCACCGACTCCGGAACTCCGGTCCCCGGCAAGCTGCTGTCCTGCGCCGGCTGTCACGGCAGGGACGCTACCGGCCGCCCGGTCAAGGGCATCGATCCGCCCAATATCAGCTGGCAAAACCTGACAAAGCCCTATGCGCTGCAGGCCCGCGCGGGGCGAAGCCGCCTACCCTACGATGAAGCTCTGTTTCTGCGGGCCGTCGTGACCGGCATCGACTCCAGCAATCAGAAGCTCGGGACGGCGATGCCGCGCTTCCGCTTGACGCCCGGTGACGGCGCCGACCTCCTCGCGTACATGCGCGAGCTGGGCACCACGACCGATCCGGGGATCACGGCGCAGGAAATCACCATCGGCATCGCGCTGTCGCCACGGACGTCGGAGCTTGATGCGGACGTGCGCACGGCACTCAACCTCTATGGCGAAGAAGTGAATCGCGGGGGCGGTATCTTCGGCCGCCGTATCGTGTTTGCGTTCGAGGACGATCACGCGCTTTCCGGTCAGTCCGGGGCTTTGCACGACAAGAACATCCTGGCGGCCGTGGTTGGCGGTGCGGTCGCGCCGACGGCGCTGAGCGATGATATCCCGCTCGTTGCAGTGCGTTCGGACGCGATTTCACGCCGGCCGAATGCCTTTTACGTCAGTGCAGGCCTGCTCGGCGAACTGGGCGCGCTTGCAATGCAGGCGGCGCGAGAGCTCGGCGCCACGGCACGCCTGACTGTCCTCCATACTGACGATGATGCAGGCCGCCAACTTCTGGCAGACCTGCGAGGCCTGCTCCTTCGCAATGGTGGGCCGACATTCGACGCCGTGCCGCTTGCCGATCGCTCCGACGCAGCCGCGGACGAGACGGTACGCCGCGTCCGCGCAAGCGATGCCGTCCTGTTCGCTGGATGGGATCAGCGTGCGCCCGGCCTGCTCGCACGCCTGGACCCCGCCCTTGTCCTGCTGCCGGGTTCGCTGATCGACGCCTTGCCGGACGCGCCAACGCGGATGTTGGTTGCCTACCAGCCCGGCGCCTTCTTCGTGCAGCGCGACACCCTGCCCAAGCCAGTTCAGCGGACAGTATTGGCAGCGGCGCGGCTGGTTGTCGAGGGACTGCGCCGCGCCGGGCGCGACGTCAGCCGCGCCAGACTCGTCGACTCCCTCGAAACGATACAACGCTTCGATGTCGGCTACGGAGCGCCGGTCAGTTATGGACCGCAACAGCACGTCGGCTTCACCGGAGCACAGATCCTGTATTTCGATGCCCACGGCGGCCAGGCGGTGCAGCGGGCGGTCAATGTCGAACTCGACTGAGCTAAAGCGTGATGAGATTGGGATGAATCGTCATCGCGCTTTAGGTTGTTGTTTGAGCATGATCTTTTCGGAAAACCGCTGCGCACTTTTCCGGATCATGCTCTAGGGCTGCGCAAGGGCCGCAGCACGAACCTGCGCAGCGACGTTTTCCCACGCCTCCAGCGAACTCATTCGGATCCACTGGCCTGATGCGTCCGGGCCGATCAGCAGGATCTCGGAGTGATCTTCCAGGTTGGATGAATAGGCGCCGAACGCGCGCAACAGCTGGTTGATTTCGCGCTTGGGACCGGTCAGCAGCGTCCATTGCGGAATATCGCCGTAAAGCTTGCGCCATTCGAGCAGGCGATCTGGCGTGTCATAGTCCGGATCAATCGAGATCGAGACGATGGCGAGCTTTTCGGGTGGAGCGTGCAGCTTCTCGGTTACGGTCGCCACCGTCGCCCCGACCAGGGGACACGTCGTGGTGCAGCGCGTATAGATGAAGCTGATGATCGCCGGACGCTGGCGCAGCACGTCGGTCAGGAAACGAACCTGGTGCCCATCCTGATCGGTCAAACTCAGGTCGGGGATCTGCCGCAGACGAACTTGTTGCGTGCTGACCTCGGCCATGTGGTGATGGTGGTCGTGCGCTTCGGTTCGCATCCCGGGCAGCGCCGCCAGAAACGCCAGCAAAGCCATCCCCGTGCGCCGGAGCCAACGATATCGTTTCGACGCCTGCTCCTTCATTCCACTCTCGCTGCAAGTCGATGAATATGTCTGGAGCTTCGCCGTCGAATACCGCGACAAGCGCAAGTTACCTGCTGGAGAAAATCCGTGCAACCATATTCAATGTCTGATACATTTCTTGCATCCATACACCCTCAGGTTAATTCACGATCAGGTTAACTCGCAAAGGGAGTGTTGAAACATGGCTGGGAAACCGAAAGCCCTCGGTGGCAAGCTGGGCAAAAAGCCGAAACCGAAGCCGAAAAACAAGGGCAAGGGTAAGAAGAACAAGGGTAAGAAGAAATAGACCGGGCGCTAAAGTCCGGCAGCGAGCTCCGGGCCGCCACGTGGCTGGCGCCGCCAGCGCGCGGTGGCTTCCAATGCCGATCCCTCGCATGGTGGGCGTGGTCAACGCTTGATGGAACATGTTCGGGACCGCGATGGAAGCGCGATTGTCGCCGCGTTGATTGAGCGCCGCGGCTACGATCGCGAATTCGCTCACGCACTCCTCGATCTCTCACAAAATCGCGCCGCGGACTGGCCGGTTCGTGGCGTGGCCGTCCTGGCGCTCGAAAGCCAATTGCTGGCGCTCGACCCGACGGCAATGCACGAGATCGGGCCGTTGTTGATGCGCCTGGGCTTCGTCCCGTCCGGCGGTACAGCGTGCCGAAGCGACGTGCTGAAACAGGGCTACACGAGCACGGAGCCGGCAGCTTTTTTCCACCAACTGGTCAGCCGCCTGTCCCGTCTGGCTCCAGTCCACCGGAACCTCCGGAGCTCCGCGACGGCGAGCGACGCTATCGCGCGATTCCGCCAGCTTGCGAGCCAGGAGTGCCTGCTTGCCCTTGCACGCGCCGCTTTCGGTCCGGACGAGGTGTTCACCGAGATCCTGCGCCGGGTTCGCGTCACATCGGCGGAGATCGAAAGGTTCGAGGATAACGCACAGGTCATCGGCGAAGCGCGCGCAGCCATCGCTCTGCTGCCAGAATACGAGGCTGACATCCTGGCCCGGTTGCTCGGCGAGGTACGCAGCTGGTGGTTCAGCGCGGCAACTCCGGCAAAGCATAACGCGCTGGTCTCCTGCCCCGTCGGCACCTGCGCGCTGATCATCCGGCCGCCTGGCAGCACCTTCGAATTCGAGATCAAGCGCATCGGCATGCGCGGCAGCCGTGCGCTGACCGTTCTGTACGAGCGTGGCGGCGAACCGATTCCGCCCTCGCATCGCCTGCAGGGCGGCGCGTCGCTGTCGATACTGCAATGGGAGGCCAGGAATTCCGCGTTGCTGTCGAGATTGTACCGCGGGATCCATCACGAAGCGCCGCCGATGTCCCACGTGGCGCAACTGCGCAAGGTCACGTCCGTACCGCGCTCGGACGGCGCGACGGTGCCGCTGCATGATTGGTTCGAGCGTCCCGAGGCCTTCGGTGAGGGCTTTCAAGCCATGCGACGTGCAATGACACAATCGCTGCATGGCTTTGTGCGAGAGCGCTACGTCCTGAGCAGCGTGCCGCGATTGCCCACGGCCCGCACCCGGGCGTTCCTGCGCGCGCAGACACCGGCACAGTGCACGCTGATCGGCACCAGCGCATTGCGGCTCGACACCGCGGCTGCGTGGCTTGGCGGCTCCGGCGCGGACTCGTACTTTTCCGCCGTCCACGGCCGCGGGCCGACCCAGGCAGAAGCCTGCGGTTTCGCGGACGCCATCCTGATGGACATTCTGGACAGCTATCAACCGCCCGCGGCGCCGGACCACTACGCCGCCTATGTGTCGGCTGCCTTCGCCAGGAATCGCGAAGCCGCAGACCGCGCTTACGTCGGGGTGCTCACGTCGCTCGGCCGCATGTGGGGCACGCTGCTCGGCCTGCGCGGCTACACCGAGGGTGAATCGTTCGTGGCACGCAATGTCGGCCTGCGTGCGGTCTGGGCGGACGGCGCGTGGTCCGTCCGGATCATCTTCATGGATCATGAGCTCACCAACGTCATTGGCCGGCGAATGCGGCATTTCCATCCGAAGGCGGCGCTACAAGGCGTGCACAAGGACTGGGTCCACATCGTCGGCGGTCATCTCGGCGGCGTCCCCCGCAACGGAACGGTCGCCACCCTTGCGGCGATCTACCGCCCCGATACGGCGGTCAGGGCACTCGGTCACGACCGCATGATCGAGGAGCTGCGCCGCAGCTATCGCCTGACACTCGCGCATTTGCGCGATGATGCCGGCATCCGCTCGCAATTTCGCAAAACCTTCGTGAACTCGGCACCGGCCTGGGACGCTGTGGTCGGCCTCTACCGCGCATCACGCGTGGGGGCACGCCAACGCACAGCCTGGAAAGGGCAGATGCGCCGCGTCATGGCGGCGTATGAACTCGATGATCAACTGGTCCGGGAGTACCAGCGGGCGATCCACCGCCACCGCCGGATGTTGCGTCACGCTCCGTATCTGTTCGACCCGGATGGCGGCGCTTGAGGCACTCATAGATCGAGTCGGCCGGATACTCGGCATCCTTGTCCTGAGCGTCGAGCCGCCACATCTCGTTCCAGAAATGAAGGCCATAGGCTTCGGACGGAAGCGATGGAGGATGGGCGTCGATCAGCTTGCGCCAGTCGCGGTAACCGATCGGACAGAACGCCGCCGGCGGCTTTACGAAGCGCTGCAGCCCCTCCGCTTCGATCACCTGGCCGACGAGTTTTGGACCGATTTCGCCCCATTTGACGGTGTCGCGGTCGCAGGCGAGACTCCGATCGAGCGCCAGCGACATGGCGCGACTTCCAGCCGGCGCCTTGATCATGCAATTGCCGACGACCGTTTGCGGTCCGGACGCGCCGCGCCATTCGACGGTTTCCGAGACGAAGACATGCTCCTCGCCGATGTCGAGAGGCCGCAGGCAGACCATGTCGGTGTCGGCCCACCAGCCGCCGCGCTCGAGCAGCAGCTTGTAGCGAAACACGTTTGCGAAGGCGGCAAAGCTCTTGCGATCGCGGTACTGGAAGATCTGCGATGACGGCAGAATGTCGTTGGCGTCCTTCAGCACCGCGCCGGCCGGCACGTCCGGCAATGGCTGATAGGCGTAAAGGTGAAACGCATGCCCGTGATCCATGAAGGATTGGATCGACAGTTTCTCGAGCGCCGACAGACCGGTTCCGATCCAAAGCGACTGGACGGGAGCGTTCACTGCTGCGCGACGACGTTCAGGGCGGGCATCGGCTGATAGTCGATCCCTGCGTCTGCGCTACTGGCGACCACCGCATAGAGGCCCGGCATCGGCACCGCCAATTCCACGTTGTAGCGGCCGCCGCCCAGCGGCGCAGCCACCTTCCTTGTCTGCCACGCCGGCGTCATGACCAGCACGGTGAGATCGGTGAGATCACCGACCGGTGCACCGGTGGTCACGTCGGTGACGACGAAATCCAGGCTGACGGGATGACCGGCCGTTGCGGCCTCGAACGGCGCCGCCGGCGCGATGCGGGGCGGTCGCTGGGCCTGGCGCAAAGACGCCGGCGCGATTTCCAATGGAAAACAGTGGTAGAACGGCGGCTGATTGAGCCGAAAGACGAGGTCGTAGTTCCCCGGGCGGCCGAGGCTTGCGTTCGTCTCGTAGATTCCCGGCGCGGTCTCGCGCAGGTCACGCCGAACGATCGACACGGCACGTGGCACGCGCTTGTAGTTGCTGAAGCTGCCCATCGGCACCGCGAGGCCTTCCTGGTAGTAATAGATCTCGCGATCCCCTGCGTTGGCGACCAGCACCGCGCGGTCTCCGGCCACCGGCGCGATCGGCGGTGCCGGGCTCGGCCAGTCTTCCGTTGCCGGCGGCCGGCTGCCGCCTGGAAATCCAAACACCGGCACCTTGGCCGGATCGGCCGCGATCTGGTCAAGCGGCAGCATCATCACATTCGCGCTGGTCCGCTGGCGAACATAGGCCGTCGTGCTGGTGAACGTCACCCGGTCGGGGGCGAGCGCGGAATCGATCGTGTTGATCACGCGATCGAGCGCCGAGTCGATGATGGTGATGGTGCCGGCCTGCGGATTGACGACGAAGGCATGACGTCCAGCCGGTTCAAAGCCGATCTGCGCGATACCCGGCGCTCCGGCGATGCGGGCGCGCATCATGTGCGTCCGCCCGTCGATGACCGTCACCGATCCCTCCTCGGCATCGGCAACATAGACGGCGTTGGCCAGGTCCGAATAAACCAGCGAGACCGGGCGCGGCCCGGTCTTCAGTTCGGCGACTTGCGCAAAGGTACCGAGGTCGATCACGCCGACCGTTCCCGCACCCGCGTTGGCGACGAACAGGAAACGGCTGTCGCCGCTGAACGCAAAATCGTGGGGGCCCGAACCCACGGAAACGCGGCCCGCCACCGCCAGCGTGTCGGCATTGACCGCGACCAATTGCGCCACGCCGGTCGCTGGATCGACCGTGTCGACCCAGAGGAAGGCACGATCCGGCTGCAACGCCAGGCGCTGGGGACGGTTGCCGATCTCGAGATGCTTCACCGCGACATTCCAGGCTCGCATGTCGACGATGTCGACTGCGTTCGCCTCCGGCACGGTGACCGCGAGGCGCTCCTGGTCCGGAAGCTGAACCCAGTCCTCGCCGACCCCGTCGAGCGCCACCAGACCGAGCAACCGCGTTCCACCAAAGCCGCCGCGAGGATCGACGACGCTGATCGTCGCATCCTCATTGAGGACCAGCACCAGGAACGTGTTGAGATCGACCTCGGCCTGATCCGGCAGGCTCGAGACTTGAAGGCTCGCCAGGACGCGACGGCAGCGAGCATCCGGATTTCCGGCCATCGGGCTGCCCATGCCGCTCAGCACCATCCAGCCGCTCGGAAACGCGCCGCCGATGGCCTTGCCGGACAGGTCGGAGACGGCGAAACGCACGGTGACCGCTTCC
The DNA here is from genome assembly GCF_018131015.1 of Bradyrhizobium diazoefficiens. Classification (GTDB taxonomy): domain Bacteria; phylum Pseudomonadota; class Alphaproteobacteria; order Rhizobiales; family Xanthobacteraceae; genus Bradyrhizobium; species Bradyrhizobium diazoefficiens_B. The sequence continues at coordinate 105,049 of NZ_JAFCJJ010000003.1, read as the reverse complement.
CCCGCCCGCAGCGGCACGTCGCGGCCCGGCCCGGAAGCCGCCCGCGATATCGTGGCGTCAACGACGAGGCCGCCATGTTCGGCGCGCGCGCTGAAGGCGGGATCGGCCGCGGCCGCCGGCGTGACGGCAACGAGCAACGCCAGGGCCGGCAGCAACCGAAAGGCCCGGCGGATCGTCACCCCGGCCCGCCACGCAAGGACATCCCGATCCACGTCAATGATCACCCGGGTTGTGAATCGTTGCCGACGGAGTCGGGGGCTGAACCAATCCCTCGTCGTTGACCGGGGGAGCAGGTGCCGCTCGTCCCGTCGGAGCGATTGGATCCCGGCGCGCGGGCGCTTCGATCTGCAGCGGCCTGATCGTTGCGAGCGGCGTCGGCGCGCCCCTGAACTGGGTGATTTCCTTCCGTTCCTGGAGAGGATTGACGGTCTGCTTGCTCAGCTCGATTGCCTTAGCCATTGCGAGGGGCGACAGCGGTGCCGGTGCCTTCGACGGAATGGGACCGTTCACCGACGCACGCCCGCGCTCGGCAGATACCACGACGACCGGGTGGCCGGCATCGACCACCAGCACACCCTGCTGCGCCGGCAGACAGCTGTCGGTGTCCCAGGCCCCGCTCACCGGATCGACCGGCACCGTGCAGGCCACCGGTTTCGGATCCTTGGTGTTGGATGCGGTGATAGTGACGGTCGCCGCCATCTTGCCGGTGTTCGGATTGACCGTGTTGGCGCCACTGATGACGTAACCCGAACCGCTGTTCGTGGCCCGTGCGATCGCCACGGTGTCGCTGCCCGGCTCTCCGACGCGCATCACGCCCCAGAGGCCGTTGGCGAACTCCGACCCGATGAAGCTCCGGTAGAGGTAGTCGCCGGCCACCTGCTTGCGACCGCCTGCCGAGTTCAGCACGATGTTGAACTGATCGTTGGCGCCGAAAGAGTCGCGCGCGCCGAACCATTGCGACGCCGCATTGTCGCCGATGTCGCGGCTGTTGTTGATGAACGGTTCCTCCTGCCAGGGATGGCCGGCCAGCGTGAACACCTGCTCGGAAAGGCCGCCCGGATGCACCACGCGCAGCCGTGTCGGCACACCCTTCGACACGGCGAGCACCGGCGTTTGCGGATCGCCCAGCACCTGAGAGTCGGAGAGCGCGCGGGCCATGCCGATCGGCGCGAGCTTGGGGTCGGCCGTATCGAAGGTCTGCGCGTTCGGACCGTAGCGGCAGGACAGCGGCTCGGTCCGGTAATTGACTGCCACGGTAGTGAGATTCTGCACGGCGCATGCCACCACCTTCGGGTCAATCACCTTCAGGTTCAGGACGTCATCCTGCAGCACGACAACGAACTCGCGGAACGTCTTTCCGGACGGCAGCGTGACGGTAGCCTGCGAACGGCTGTTGTCGTCGCTGCGCCAGGTCGCGCCGGGCGGCTCGACGACGAGCGCGCCAAGCAGGCCGAACGGGTGCTGCATCAGGGGATCGGCCGGTGACAGGCCGATGGCCCCGAGTTCTTCCGGCGTATGGGTGCCGTCGGCCGCGATCGACCCGGCATACCATTTGACGACCTGCGACTGATTTGGCGCAATCGTTTGCGTCGGATTCTTGCCGAGATTGACGCCGTTGCCGGTAAGAATGTCCGTGCCGACCTGTTGCGGATGCAACCCGGCCTGCAGCGACGTCGCGATCGTGATGTTCGAGAAGGTGCCGGATCCCTTCCGCGACTGGCTCAGGCTGGCCGGCAGCCGGTTGGTCAACCGGACCTCGATGCAGTCGCCGGCCGCCGCACGCAGGACCAGTGGCTCGAGCTTCTTGCCGGGCTTGATCCGGATCGGATTGGCGGTGAGATCGAGATCCTCGTCGTGGACGTACAGCAAGGCGCCCTCACCGTAGATCTGACCGGTAGTGCCGCCGTCAGGGTCGCTCCCGCGGCTGTTGTAAATGAGCTGGCCGCCGTCGATCGCAAGCGCCGCAGCCACGGCGCTGACGCTGTAGGTGCTCTTGGCCGGGGCCGCGGATGAACAGACGTCGGCCGTCTTTGCGGGCGCGGGCGCGATCGCGGGCAGGTCCGGCTGCACTGCATGATAGGCCCGCAGCAAGCCCCATTGCCCATATTCGAGACCCTTGGTGTCGGAGGTCGGGGCATAGAGATAGTCCGCTCCGCCATTGGTCGCGGGAACGTCGAAGCGCATATGGTAATATTCCGAGATGCCCATTCCCTGCGTGCTGCGGAAACCGGAGTTCGGGCTGTTCTGCTCAAACAGCCATTTGACACCGTGCATGTTGAGGGAATGCGGCGCCATGTGCGCGCCGACCAAGGTGCGGACCTCGACCGTATCGCCGGGATAGGCGCGCATCAGCGGCGTATAGGGGTCGAACGGCTCCGCCCCTTCGAACGGGGCCGTGTAGGTAAACGGCGGCACCGGCACGACCGGCTGGGCAAGCCCTTCCATGCGCGTGCATTTGCTCGCCGACATGAAGCGCGCCGACAGCAAGTTGGCCTGCCTCTTGACGGTGAGTTCGGTGAAACTGCCGGCGCTGAGAGCAAGGCCGACGCCGTCATTGAACCCGCATTGATTCATCGACGTGAATCCGGAGGCGTTGTCGAACAACGCGGCGGGCGCGGTCTTGTCCGGGAAGAACAGCGTGTCGCCCGGCGCATTGGCCGAGAGACGGAGCTTGCTGTCCGGCACCAGTGGCAGCGAGGTGTTGTTGGCCAGTTCCTCGTTGTTGACCAGCCATCGGTCATTGGCGGGATCGGCCGTGACGAAACCGGTATCCGCCGGCACGAACAGGCCTTGCATGTTCTGGCAATGCTGCGAGCACATCCATCCGCCCGGCTGCGTCAGCGTGATCGATTGCTTGACCACGAGTTCCGCGATGACGTTCTGCGTGCCCGTCGGGTTGGTGACAGCCGTTTGCGGCGCGGTCCCATAGGAATTGGCGATGCCGCAGGTGGGTGTTCCGTTCGGATTGAGGACGAACTTGCTGGCCTGGGGCGAGCCGGCGATGTCGAAGATGGCGTTCGCTGTCGCCTGGTCCGTGAACAGCAGGCCATGCTTGCCGGCCTTGACCGAGAAGCGAACCTTTTGACCGGCGGTCAGGTGCAACGTATCGCCGTTCGCCATGCGGTTGCCATCGACGGTCCAGTGGTTACCCAACGTGTCCTGATCGGCCACGATGTCGAGAACCTTATCGAGCACGAACGTGCCGGCCATGTTGGCACAATGCTGGGAGCACTCGAAATCGAGCCCGTCTGAACCGATGGTGGCGTTGGCGAGCACGCGCAGTTCCGCGATCGTATTCTGTCCCGGCGTCGGATTCGCGGCGGCCGTTTGCGGCGCCGTGCCGTAGGCGTTGGCGATACCGCAGGTGGGTGTTCCGTTCGGGTTGAGGACGAACTTGCTGGCCTGTGGCGAGCCGGCGATGTCGAACACCGCCTGCGCCGACGCCTGGTCCTTGAACAGCAGGCCGTGCGTGCCGGCCTTGACGGTGAAGCGCACCAATTGCCCGCGCTTGAGCAGCACGCTGCTGTTGTTCTCCAGCCGCTTGCCGTCCACGGTCCAGAAGTGAGCGTTGGTGCTCGCGTCCTGATCGCCGGCAATGTTCAGGGTGTCGTCGATCGTGAACGATCCGGCCATGTTGGCGCAATGCTGCGAACATTCGAAGGGCGCGGGCGTGGTGAGCGAGACGTTGCCGAGCACGTGCAGGATCGCGATGATTCCCGACGTCTGCGGCACGGTGCCGTAGGTGTTGGCTTTTCCGCAGGTCGACGGTCCGGCCGGATTGGGAACGAAGGCGGCGGCCTGCGGCGATCCGGAAATGTCGAAAACGGAATCACCGATGGCCTTGGTCGGGAACAACAGGCCGTGCCTGCCGGACTTGACCCCGAAGCACACGACCTGCCCCGCCTTGAGCGGCACCGATCCGTTGTTCGGCAACACCTTGCCGTTGACCATCCAGACCGGACCGGGCGCCAAGTCTCCGAGGATGGTGACGTCGGCCTTCACACCGGCGCAAGGGTCGACCGGAACGATCGGCCCGATCGGCTGAACGTTGAGCGCCGGGTCGTTGCGCCTGATCGACGAGAAGGAGAATGCCGTGTCCGTGGCGTTGGGCTGGCTCGGCGTCGCCGCCGCCAGGCGAAAGTCGAGCGGTTCGTTCCGGTAATTGACCGACCAGCCGCCGACACCAAACGCGTTGGTGACCAGTTGCGGGTTGGGCGCGAACTGGCCGCCGCCGCTCGCGGGATTGACCGCGGACGCGGTATCGGTCCAGCCCCACGCGCCACTGGGGTTGACCCGGCTCACGAGGCTTGGCGTCGCCGGCTGGTAGCGCTGGTATGGCTTCGGCTGCGCCCGGCTGGCGGCCGAATAGATCAGCTGCCGGTCCTGGAATTCGAGCAGAAATTCACGATGGCGCTTCGCACCGTCGTCGATCACCGCGGCCCAGTTGGTCGGACCTCCGTCGGGCCGGGTCGCAATCGGCTTGCCGGTCTTCGGATCCGTTCCGCCCATCGGCGCCAGCGTCGTGGCGGTGAGCCATTGCGAGTTCTTCGGCTCGATGATCAGGCCGGCATAGAGTCCGGCCTGTTGATGCGTCGACGGCCCGAAATGGTCATGGGTGAACACGGTCCCCATGGTGCGATCGAGCCCCTCCTTGGGACACACGCCCTTCTGGTCGTCCAGGCACGCATTGCTCAGCGGATCGACATACCAGAGCTCCACCGTCGCCTGCGCGCCGAGAACCAGCGGATCGCCGTTCGGGAATTTCTGCGCGAGGTCCGGAATCGACTTCGCCGCAAGCGTCTTCACGCCGCCGTCGGGACGGACCATTCCGCCGGCCTTGTTGACGGCCCCGATCAGGCCGCGCACTTCCTCGGCGGCCAGCGAGCCGGATTCGTAGTTGAACCCGTTGCCCGCGCCATCGGACGCGAGCACGTCGAACTTCACCAGATGGATGTGCTGTCCGACCACGTCCGTCGGCGTGCGCACCTGGAAGTCGTCGAGCTCGTAATAATTGGGAATGAGGTTCGTCAGCCAGAACTCGACGACGTCGCCGGAATTGGCGCGCATGAACAGCGGTTCGGGCCGGCGCTTTGCATCCAGCGTCGGCTTGACGTCGTCCCAAAGCACGCTCATGCGCTGCTGCGGGTAGTGCCAGCCCTTCTTGTTGAGCACGACGTCGGTCTGAATATTCGCGCTCTTGTAGGTGAGCTTGAATCCTTCGTAGTCCTTGCTGTTGCAGTTCGGAGCACTCGGCTCGCAGACCTTGACCGGATCGCCGTTATAGTGCACCGCCGGATTTGCGAACGGCGCCCCGCGCACCGCCGGCTGCCCGTTGAACACGAACGGCGCAGGCGCGCCCACTGACGTGAAGCTCGGATGGTTGCGCTGCTGGTAGACCTTCATCGTCGCCCGTTCGACGGCGGTGCCTTCCTCTTCCAGTTCGCGCGCGAACAGCTTGTCATTGTCCTTGCTGAAGTCCCAGCGGTTGCTCTGCTGATAGGCCGTGCCGAGCTCGGCCAAAACCACATTGCGCGGCAGTCCGCCGTCGAGGCGCTGCTTCTCGCCCCCGGTCTCGACCTGATTGCCGCTGGCGTCGAGCTGCGGCGCGTAGCTCATCGGCGGATGCGGCGCGCGCTGGCCGGCGACGCCGGGAACGTAGAAGGGGTAGCCGGGCTGCAGGCCAGCCTTCAGATCGTCCGCGTTGACGGCGACCTCGTTCCTGCTGACCTTCGTGCCGTTCGGCGCCGTTTCCTGCACCGGCTTGATCGCGACGCGCGCCGGCATCGGTGCCATCGCCAGTGTCGGCAGCGGCACCAAGCCGGGGATCGGCGTGCCGGCGGCGATCTCGCCGTCCGGCAGCGCGCGGTTGGCATCGTCCTGAACCGGTTTTCCATCCGGTCCGATCCGCGTGCCCTGCTCGAACACGTCGTGCACGCGCCACAGCGCCCACATGCCCTGCGCAAAATGCGGATAGAAGTGGCAATGGAAGATCGAGTCGCCGACGGTGAGATTCTTGTTGCCGCTGCCCCCATAGACCATGTCCAGGGTGTACGCCGCGCCCGGGCTGATCATCTGGCTGTCGCGATAGGCGCTCACGCCGCTCTTGGGCGAATGCAGCCATTGATGTGCATGCTGGTGGTGCACATGGGTAATGTTGGTTCCGGCATGCAGGATGCGGAACTTGACGTGGTCGCGCAGGTAGCTGTGATAGACGTTGGAGGGATCATCCGGATAGAACGCCTTCGTCGCCGGCGTATTCTTGCCGGTCGCCTCGGAGACGTTGGCGGGCTGGTCCACGACCATGGCGGGATCGCCGTTGGGCCACGAGCTGAGGAAGAATTCCTCGAACTTGCAGGTGGCGCATTCGCTGGCGGGACCAACCTGCATGCGATTGGCCCAGACGATCGCACCGATGCCGCCCATGCCATAATTGATGGCAAAGAAGTCGCGCCCGCCTTGCAGGGTGTACTGCATGCCGCCCTTGCGGAACGCGGAGAACGCCTGAATCGCCATGAAGTCATCGTGATAATGGATGGCGAATTCGCGATACGGCTGCTGGCGCTCGGGATAGGTCTGGTTTGGCGTCTGCGGCTGTTGCTGGCCGAACGCCCCGGCATATGGACCGGTGATCATCGCAGTCAGGTCACTCGAGACGAGTTCGCGGCTCGCATCGCCGCGGCGTCCTGCCAGCATCGACAGCACCGGCGTCCCGGCACGCTTTGTCTGCGGCCCGTAAACGGCATCGTAATTGATGACCGGCTGGTCACCTATCGTATTCAGAGAGCCGTCGGCCAGCACCTTGACGCAGCTCACACCGCGATTGGGATCGCGCGGGTCCTTCGGATAGCGCGCCAACTCCTGGAGCGTATTGCCGTAGCCTTTGTAAGGGGCGCACGCCGGACCGGGCGGGCCGAGGCGCCAGCCTTCGGGCAAGGCGCCGGACTTGACGGTCGCCGCGTCGAGATCGCTGCGACTGACCTGGCTTCGATAATATTCCGCGGTCGCCGGCTGAACGATGACCGAACCGAACATCCCTTCCGAAACCTGGCCACCGAAATCGAGCCGGTCACCGACCGTCGTGCCGCCCGACGTGAGCAGGAACGCGCCCTCCTCCGCCGCAAACAGCGTGTAAGTGATCCGCTGGTTCAAAGGAGCCGTTTCCGGCGGAATGAGGCCGTTCAGCTTTCCCCTGCCGCCGAGATCGGCGGCGGCCACGTCATTGGCACCGACGAAAGTGCCGTCGTCCGTGCTCGCGCTGACCCACTCCATGCCGGCCACATGAACACCCGCATAGCGGGTCGGCGGCGGGCTCTGGTTGCCATTCTGGTCCGACAATTTGCCGTCGCTGAGCACCAGGGTCTGCTGGTTCGGCTGGTAGCCGGCCGGCGGAATCGGCGGGAAGACCTTGACGTCCTGGTTGACCGGCTTCGGCGCAAGCAGATTGCGAAACTGGATCTGGAGGCATTGCCCCTTGTTGACCCGCAGCGTCAGCGGCCGGGGCCGCTTGTCGGGCCGGATCATCACCTTGCCGGCCTGCAGGGCCGGACCGCCGTCCGTGCTGACGACGTCGCGCTCGAGCGCGAACACCATTCCGCCGGCCTGCAATGCGCCATAGCGGTTGACGTAGAACGCCTGGTCGAGCGCGACGACCTTGGCGACGACGGTCTCGGTGCAGTTCTGCGCACGGGCGATGCCGTAGCTGGCGCAAAGCGCAGATAAGGCGACGAGTGCGGTGCCGGCGATACGGCTGCACTTTCCGTTTCTGACCTTGTTCGATCGATGGGGCGCGAGCTTCTTGCTGTCGTTCATTGGCACCACCATATTTTCAATCAGCTAAAGCGCTTCAGTATTCGGTTTGTCGTCCTAATTGGTCGCCTTCCTGGTAACTTCGGCAACGGCCTGCGCGATGTCATCGGTCGATGCAACTGCGGTCAGCTTGATCCACGCTCCGGTCGCATCATTGCCGACCACGATGACGTCGCTATGATCTTCTGGCGTCGACGATCGATTGCCGATCCGGCGCAGCACGGTATCGACCGCGTCCTTTGCGCCGGTGAGGAAGTACCACCCAGGTTTCGCCTGAAGCGATTCCGCATAAGCGTGCAGCATCTGCGGCGTATCCAGCAGCGGATCGACGCTGATGCTCAGGATGGACACTTTGCCGCGGTCCGGCCCCAGAAGATCCTGCAGTTCCACCAGCCGGCCCATGATGATCGGGCAGCTCGATCGGCAGCCGGTGAAGATCACGTTCATGATCACGACATGGCCGGCAATCAGATCGGAATAAAATCGATGCGAGCGTCCGTCTTGATCGACCAGGATCGTATCGGTGAAATAGTCGCGCGCCCCGCTCGCACCACGCGCGTCCCTTGTACCCGGCAGAAGGAGCGCGCCGATCGAGGTCAGTGCGAGAAGCAATAAGACCGACACTGCGTCGTTCCAACTGCGCCGCTTCATCGAAACCTCGCGCGCTCTGCCGTCAATCTGTTTGAGATTGTGCTATACCTTAGATTGTGTATACTCCGCTGACAAGATTTTTCTCTCTTCAGTTGTGAGCGGGTTCATGTCGGGACTGACCGGCCTGATCGTGTCGTTGAGCGCAGCAGACGCTTCAATGGTCGCCGCAACTGAGGGCCTGCCGGAAGGCGTTGCCGCGGTGCGGCTGTGCGCAGACGCCGATGACGACGCCGATCCCCGACATATTCGGAAACATTGCCGGCTTCCGTTGATCTGCAATCTGCGCCGTCGTGGCGACGCCGGATCGGACGGCGCGCGTCATCAACGGTTGCTCGAGAGCGCCCGGCAGTTCGATCTTGTCGAGCTTGATGCCGACAGCGATCTCGTTCCGCACCTGCTCAGTGCCATCGAACCTTCCCGCCGCCTGATCTCCTGGCAAGGCGCGGCCTGCGACGCCGCAACGCTCGCGCGACGGCTTGCAGCCATGGAGCAGGTTCCCGCAGCACTCTACGTGCTCGCTCCCCGTGCGCGGCGCTTTGCCGAGACCTTCGCGCCGCTGCACTTGCTCAAGGGCCTCGCCCGCGACGACGTCGTCGCGTATGATACGAGCCCGGCCGGTTTCTGGACGCGCGTGATCGCGCCAAGCTTTGGTGCTCCGGCGGTATTTGTCGACGCGGCTGAAACTCCGATCGAGTCCGATCCCGGCCGGATCACGGCCCTGATCGACGATTATGATCTGCTTGCCCCCTCGCCTGTCACGGCGCTTTACGCGATCGTCGGTTGCTCGGCGCTGCGTTCGCTCTCGCCGCGGTTGCACAATGAGAAATACCGTCGCAGCGGACGCGCGGCGATGTTCGTTCCCATTCCTGCGACCGAGCCCGCCGAATTGTGCGACGATCCGGCGATCGATGCGGAACTCGCCCATCTGAACCTCGACCTGCGCGGGCTCACGGTGGTCGCGCCATTCAAGGAGACGGCGCTGGCCCTGGCACAGTCGCGCAGCGCACCCGCCGAGACGGCCGGCTCGGCCAATCTCCTGCTTCGCCGCGCCGTCGGCTGGCGCGCGGAAACCACCGATCCCCAGGGCGTTCTCGACGCACTTGCCGCCCGCGGAGTGCCACTCCGCGGTGTCCCGGCAGTCGTGATCGGCTGTGGCGGGGCCGGTCGTGCGATCGCCGCCGCCCTGCGCGACGCCGGGGCCTCTGTAACGCTGGCCAACCGCACCCCCCGCGCCGGCCGCATCTGCGCCAGCAAGCTTTCGGTGCGCTTCACGCCTCTCGAGGCGCTGCGCCCCGCGGCGTACAGCATTCTCGTCAACGCGACGCCGGTCGGCGCCGACGGCGTCCACTCACCGATGGACCCGCGCGAGCTCGCCCCGAATTCGATCGTGATCGACCTCGTCTATGGCCCCGGTGTGACGCCGCTGGTCACGGCAGCGCGGGACCGTGGTCTCACCGTGATCGACGGCCTGGAGATTCTGGATCACCAGGTCCGCCACCAATACGAACGCATGGCCGAATTCGACGAGATGCGGGAGCGCGAGTTCGACCGCAGCTATCGGTTTCATTTCACGCATAAAGCTCAAGGATATGGCGAGTTAGCCGCCGTTGGTCCGGATTGAATTTTTGGAAAGAGGATTTAGGCCATGGCGGTGTTTCAGGACAGAGGCCCAGCTACGGTCAGGATAGATCGCCCAGGGCTCGACCCCGCAGCCATGGCCGGCCGCTGGATCAACACCAACGCGCATAGCAACGGCGTCCAGGAATTCACGATTGACATCGATTCCGGTGCCGTCGAGGTGCGTGCGGTAAGCACCGCGCAAGATGGGCTACGCGCCTGGGGAACATCTCGGGCCGATCTGATCTGCGGCGCCGACCCAGGCGCACGAACCGCAATGTCATTCACCGGACGATATGATTTCGGCGCGCATCAGGTCGAATTGCAGGGCAATGTCAATCTCGGCCTTCTGGTCGTCGCGAGCTTCAATCGTGTCGGTCAGGGCGGCTACGACTATTTCGCGCGCGAATTCTACCGCAGGGGCGACCGCTCGACGGCGCCCGCCGTGACAACCTGGCGCGCGACCGATGGACGCGTGGGCGGCGACGATCCCGACCGGTCCACAGCCGCAACATCCGCCCTGCCCTTCGAAGGCTCGGAGATGTTCGGCGACTGGTGGAACACCAATCCGGATTCCCATGCCATCACCCGCCTGCACATCGAGGGCAACGGGCACAACGGCGCCACGGTTCGTCTCTGGGGCGCACAGAGGCCGGAGCCGGTCGAATGGGGATCGACGCAGGCGGACCTGTTCGCACTGGGGTCGGGCTCGCGCCTGGCCAAGGCGTTCAGTGCGCGATTCCGGGCCAGCGACCGCGACATTACACTGCAGGCAAACATCAAGCAGGGCGTGCTTGTCGTGGCAACGTTCAACCAATTCGACGCCGGCGACGGGCGATCCAGTTATTTTCACCGCGAGTTCTACTATCGGAAGTGAGGGGCTTGCCATGCATTCGACCTTCAAGCTTCCAGAAGAGCCGTTCCGGTCGACCGATCCCCTGCTCGGCTTCGACCTCGACCCGGCACATCGTGCCATCATCGCGCGCGCGGCCGCCCTGGCCGCGGGCCGCTTCGCGCCGCGCGCCGCCGAATTCGATCGCACCGCCGAATTTCCAGCCGACGACTTCGTGGACCTGCACGAAGCCGGGCTGCTCGGGGCCGCCATTCCGAAGGGCTGGGGCGGCCTCGGATTTCAGCCGCACAGCAGCGATCCCTTCGCACTGTGGATGATGACGAAGGAGTTGGCGAAGGCCGATCTGTCACTGGCGCGCTGTTGGGAGGGCCACGGCAACGCCATGACGCTGATCGACGGGGTGGGCACCGACGCGCAGAAGCAGCGCTGGTTCGGCGGCGTGCTCGGCGCCGGCGAAGTCTGGTCGTGCTGGAGCGGTGAGCCGCAGACGCGCGTCCCGGGCCAGGCGGCGCGCTTCGGCACGACGGTCGAGCGTGTCGACGGCGGCTACGTCGTCAACGGCACCAAGGTGTTCACGACCGGCGGCGGCGGTGTGAACCACGCCATCCTGCTGGTCAGCACTGCAGGTCCAGGCGCCGCCCGCCATGGAACCGGCAATGCCGACGAACTGCTGATGCTGGTGTGCGACCTGCCCAATCCTCGCGTGCAGTTCGATGCACGCTGGTGGGATCCGGTCGGCATGCGCGCGACCGCGAGCCACCTTGCCCATTTCGACCATCTCTATATTCCCGACGACAACCAGCTGGGCCCCGGCGGCGCTTTCTTCGCCGGAAAATGGCAGACGCGCTTCACGCCGCAATACGCCGCGAGCTTCCTCGGCGCCGCGGAAGCCGCGTACGACTATGCGTTGACCGTGCTCTCGGCACCGGACCGGCGCGCCGATCCTTACGTGCAGCATCATGCCGGCCACATGGCGATCGCGATCGAGGCGGCGCATCTGTGGCTCTATCGCGTCGCGCGGCTGTGGACCGGCGGCGAGGACGAGGCGGCGCAGCTGGCGGCCGCTCGCGTCCGCTACGCCGTGGAACATCTGGCCGAGGATGTCGTCGGACACTGCATGCGCGCCTGCGGGGCCCGCAGCCTGATCCGGCCGAGCCCGGTCGAGCGCATCTATCGCGACCTCGGATTCTACTTCCGCCACGACAGCGACGACCAGGTGCTGGCGACAATCGGGCGTAGCGTGCTCGGTGAGGAAACAGATGTCTCGTTCTTCCGGTCGGCCCGCGCATGAAAAAGCGCGGTTGCGCTTCCACTGGAGCATGTCCGCCGCCGGCGATCCCTCGCGCGCGACCAAGGCCAGGGCCGAGGTGTCGGGCATACCCGACGTCGAGGCGCATGTTGAGTTCTGCCGAACCGCCGAGCGCGCCGGCATCGAATACCTGCTGACGGCGTTCGGCGCCCACCGTCCCGACGCGGTCGTGCTCGCCACCGCACTGGGCATGATAACCAAACGGATCAAGTTTCTGGTCGCCGTCCGCTCGGGACTGTGCTCGCCGACCGCACTCGTGCAGCAGATCAATACGCTGGCGCTGCTCATCGGCGGCCGCGTCGCCCTGAATTTCGTCAACGGCCACAGCGAAAGCGAGCAGCGCTATTACGGCGACTTCCTCCAACAAACCGAACGCTACGCCCGCAGCGACGAGCTCATCGGCATCTGCCGCGCGTTGTGGGCCGGACGCGGCCCCGTGACCCATAGCGGGCCGTACTTTCGTATCGAGGGCGCCGTGCTCAACACGCCGTTCCGCAGCCCAGGACGCAGCGCGCCGGAGCTCTATGTCGGCGGCGCATCGCCGCAGGCGGTGCAGCTCGCCGCCAGGCACGACGCCTGTCTGCTCACCACACCGGCCCCGGACGAGCAACTGGCGGCCCGCCTTGCCCCGTTGCGCGCGAGAGGCGGACGTGCCGGCCTGATCGTCGGGCTCATCGCGCGGCAGACCCGCGAGTCTGCGCTGGCTGCGGCCGACGCGCTGCTGAAGCGGACCGCCGCCACCGCGAAGGCGGTCCATCGCTCGTTCCGCGCCAGCTCGAGCTCGACCGCCTTCGCCACCACATTCGATCGGGCGCTGGAATGCGAATGGCTGGCTCCGTGCCTCTGGACCGGTGCGGTTCCATTCCTCGGGCCTTCGGCCACCGCCCTGCTCGGCTCCTATGACGAGATCGCGGACACGCTGGTCGATTACGGGCGGCTGGGGATCCGCGAATTCCTGTTCCTCGGCTGGCCGGACCTCGATGAGATGGAGCGTTTCGGCAGCGAGCTGGCGCCTCGGGTCCGCGAGCGGGAAATGGAGATGGAGCCTTGCTGAGAGTCCATTGGCGAATGCTGCAAAGCGGAGAAACCGGCACCGCATCGCGCGCCGCGATGGCGTTGCGGCCGGAGACGGCGCGTCCCGATCTGGCGTCGCAAATCGCCTTCTGCCGTCAGGCCGAGGACCTCGGTTTCGCCGGCCTGTTGATCGACATCGGAGCGACCAAGCCGGATCCGATCGTGCTGGCGAGCGCGCTCGGGCTCAAGACCCGTTCGATCGAATTCATCGTCGCGTGCCGCTCCGGCCTGCAATCGCCCGCGGTGTTTGTCCAGCAGATCAACACCCTCTCGGCGCTGTCCGGCGGACGCGTCATCCTCAACGTCGTTGCCGGGTACTCGCCGGCCGAGCAGCGCTATTACGGCGACTTCCTGGATCACGGCGAGCGTTACCAGCGCACCGCCGAATTTCTCGAGGTCTGCGAAGCGTTCTGGCGGCACGACAAGCGGGTCAATTACAATGGCCGCTACTATAGAGTCGAGAACGGCGAGCTTGGCTCGACGTTCGAATCGCAACGGCGCCATCGGCCGGAACTTCTGATCGCCGGCGGCTCCGCACCGGCGCGCGACCTGGCCATGGCTCACGGCGATTGCTGGATGCGCCTGCCTGAGGCGCCGGCGACGCTCGAGGCAGCCGCACGTCCGGTTCTGGCAGCCGGCAAAACGCTTGGACTGCGACTTGCGATCATCGGCGCCAGGAAGCGCAGCGAGGCGCTGGAGATGGCCCACGCGTTGCGCGACAGCGCCGACCGGACGGTGCCGGACCGGAGCCTCGAAGGAAACTTCATCGCGCGCAGTGATTCAGTTTCGTTCAAGGCCATGCACGACGACGCCGCAAGAGTGGAATGGCTGACCCCCGCGCTGTGGACCGGCCTGGTACCGTCGCATGGCGCGCCTGCCGTCGCGCTCGTCGGAAGCGCCGATGAGATCGCGGCTGCATTGATCGATTTCGAACATGCCGGCGCGAGCCAGTTCATCCTGTCCGGCTGGCCGAAGGCACAGTCGATGGAATTCTTCGGGCAGGAGATCCTGCCGCGCGTCCGTCGCCTGGAAAAGCACCTGGAAATTGCAAGCCCGGTCCCCTGCAGCATCCCTTCGGTCGGCATGAGGCGCAGCGTATGAGTCTTGCCGTTGGATTTGACAGAGTCACGGTGCGCCGCGGCGATACCGACATCCTGCGAGGCATTTCGGTGTCGATTCCACGACGCTGCGTGTGCGCCGTGCTGGGCCGCTCGGGCGCCGGCAAGACGACCTTCATCAAGGCCCTGCTAGGTCTTCTGCCCGTGACTGCCGGACACATCATCACCAAGCACGGCACGCTCGACGAACCGCGGGCACTCGCGGCGCACCGGCACAAGACTGCAGCGGTGTTCCAGGACCACGCGCTGATCGACCGGTTGACCGCGATCGAGAACGTGCAGCTTGGCCTTGCGCATCTGCGCTCGCCCTGGGACCCGACGCCATGGCCGTTCGAGTTCCGGATGGCGGCGGCCGCAGCGTTGCGCGAGGTCGAGATGCTACCCTTCGCACATCAGCGCGTCGCCCGCCTCAGCGGCGGCCAGCGTCAGCGCGTCGGCATCGCCCGCGCCCTGGTGCGCGAACCGGAGCTTCTGGTCGCCGACGAGCCGTTCAGCTCGCTTGATCCGATCCTGACCCGCACACTGTGCCAGTTGATCCGGGACAACGTGACCCGGCTCGGCGCCACCGCCATCCTGGTGCTGCATCAGATCGACCTCGCCCTCGAAATGTCGGACTGGATCGTCGGGCTGTCCGACGGCCAGGTTCTGTTCTGCGGCCCGACTTCGGAATTCCTCACGAGCTCACTCAGCAACATCTTCCCGTCATTGCCACGTCCGGTGCTGGCACGCGCAATCTGAAAGGGAGACCATTATGGCTCGCTTGCTTCGGCTGCTGCTCGTCCCATTGCTCGTTGCGATCGCCACGCTCGGCGCGCGCGCCGACGATGCCGTTCCGAAGCGGTTGAAGATAGGTCTCCTGCCGGGTGAGTCGTCCCTCACGGTGATGCGTCTGTTCGAGCCCCTGCGCCGACAGCTCGAGAGCAGACTTGGCATGCCTGTCGAGTTGCAGGTCGGCACCAATTATGCCGCGACCGGCGAGGCGTTGCGCTTCGGCCGGATCGATATCGCCTATCTCGGCCCGGTCACCTATGTGCTGCAGAGCGAGAAGGTCGAGCTCGTGACCTTTGCAACGCCGAGCCACGCCAAGGTTGGCGCATTGTTCGAGGCGGCGATCATCGTACCGGCCGACAGCACCGCCAAGACCCTGAAGGATCTCGAGGGGACGAATATCGCCTTCGGCGACCCCGCCTCGACATCCGGCTCGTGGGTACCGCGCTATGAACTGCTGGCGGCCGGGCTGCGCGAAGGCCACGATTACAAGGCGCACTATCTCGGCGCGCATGACGCCGTGGCGCTTGCCGTTGCCAACAGGAAGGCGGCCGCAGGCGGTATCAGCCGCCCTGTCTACGATCGGCTGCTGTCGGATGGGAAAATCGACCCTGCCAGGGTACGAGTCTTGATGGCGACGCGTCCGATCCCGGAATATGCGTGGACATTCCGCGCCGGACTTGATCCGGCCTTCAGGCAAAGGGTCGCGGAGGCGTTTTACGCGGTCGACGATCCCGCCGTACTCGGTATCTTCAAGGCCGAGCGTTTCATTCCGTCGCGCGATACGGACATGAAGCCGGTGCGCGCGTGGGTCGACGAACTCCGCAGCGAGAGGGCAACCCATTGAGCAATGCCGCCGCGCGCGCGCCCGATCTGGAGTTGACGCAGGTCCTGGCGGAGTGCCGTCGCCGCGACCGCCTGCGGATACTGCTGGGAATTGCGATCGCGGCGTTGCTGTTGGTGTCGCTCGCGGCTTCGGGAGGGCTCGAGCTGCGGCGCTACGCGGACGCGGGCCGCACCATCATCCAGCTGCTTGCCGATGCGACGCCACCCGACTTCGCGCGCGGCGCTGCCTGGCTCAAACCGCTGTTCGAGACGCTGATGATGAGCGTGGGCGCGACCCTGATCAGCGGGCTTGCGGCGTTTCCGCTCTCGCTGCTGGCGGCCCGAACCACCCGATTCCCCAAGCCGGTCGCCGGCGCCGCGCAACTGTTGCTCAATATCGCCCGCTCGATCCCGGAACTGGTCTTCGGCATCATTTTCGTCGCCGCTGTCGGATTCGGCCCTTTGGCGGGACTGCTGGCGCTCGCCTGCCATTCCGTCGGCATGCTCGGCAAGTTCGCCACCGAGCACCTCGAACATCTCGATCAGGCTCCCGCGGCAGCGCTGGAAAGCCAGGGCGTATCGCGCGCCGGGATCATACGCTTCTGTCTGGTTCCTCAGGTTCTGCCGCGTCTCGTCGACCTCACGCTGTACCGGTGGGAGCACAATGTCCGCGCCGCCTCCGTCATGGGCATGGTGGGCGCCGGCGGCCTCGGGCTCGAGCTGATCACGGCCTTCAGTCTGTTCGAATATCGGGAAGCCGTTGCCATTCTCTTCGTGATCCTGGCCACCGTATCGATCATCGACCTGGCAAGCAGACGGCTTCGGATGCTGCTCGTCGAACGGTCGTGATCCGACGGCTGAGGGCCTTCAGCAACGACGTGTCACTGAACAAGGGAGCGATGGACCGATGAGCCTGTTCGACTATCCGCGGATCAACTTCAAGGGCACCATCCAGCTCAATCCTGGAACGGCAAACAACGATGATTACGCCCAGCAGCCGGGTGCAGCGTTGATCCCCGCCAGTTTTGGGCCTCCCTATGCCGGCCAGGCACTCGGTTTGATCGACTCCAAGGCCGTTGAGGCCCGAACCTTCGGGATGTCGGACGCTGCCTTCATCGCGTGGGTGCAGAAAACCCAGACATTCGACGTCTCCGGCAGCCCCGGACAAACCACCAAGGTCATACCCGCCGAGTGGAACTACTACGGCGGCATGGAATCGACCATCGATCACGCCGCGGCTCCGGAAACCCAGGCCTCGATCATCGGCATCCAGACCGGGCCTGGCCACATCTACACCGACGTGAGCTCGGGCGTTCCATCGAGCGCAGTGATCGGGGCAACGTTGAACTACTCGGGCAACATCACGGACGTCAATTCGGAGGGCTCGCCGCCGGCCACGCAATTCTTCATCCACGGCCTGACACTGCGAAACAATGCGACGACATTCCTCAGCGGCGCAGCATCAAAGGGCGCCTGCCAGTGGCTGAATTTCTACCGGAACGTCAATCTCACGGCGGATGGCGGCGCCGGCGGCTACGTGTACCACGTCATGAGGAAGAGTGACCCGGGGACAACCATCCAGCTTCCGGGATTCGACGATCCCCGCATCGTCGGCGTGATCTGCCGCTATTATCTCTACCGTCGCGCCGGCGGGGCTTCCGCCAACGCGGCAATCGAGAAGCTCTACGAAGAGCAGCGCAACAATCCCGCGACCCTCGAAATCGTCGGAACCTTCGCGCCTCTCCTTGCCGGCGAAACCATTTTCACGGGCCCGGTCGGCCGGCTGCTGATTTCGAACGTTACCAATATCCCCGCCCCTGCGGGCACCCGCAACAACGGCAACGGCTTCGTCGCGCTCGCCCCCGCTGTCCTGCAGTACAAGGGACACACGATATCCGCTGACTTCTCCGGCACCTTTCCCGACTATTTTCAGGCGCCGTCCAATCCGAAATACGACTTCGGCCCGGTCACGCTCATGGTTAGCAACGCCACCGACAGCGCGCCTGTCGGCCCTGTCGACTACGCCAACACCGATTCCGGTGACCGGCGCGGCTGGATCTTCGATTTCGACATCGCATCGAATACTGCCGCCCAGCGAATCCTGCAGGATCCGTCGGCAAAGTTCAGCCTGCACCACGCGCAATACGGCACCGTGCTGGCGGAGACCGACTATTATTTCGTCTCGAACCAGCAGGGTATTTATGCCGAGCAAAACGGGCCGGCGGATTCCTTCCTGAACCAGGGCACCTCGGAACCTGCGAAGATCGCGGTCTACCATCGCGGTCGTGAACTCAGCGCAGCCGAATGCCCTGCGATCACGGTCTGGCAGTACCGCTCCGTACCGATTCAGTCGCCTGGAAACGTCGAAGCCATCGCCACGCGTTTCAAGCCCGGCCAGTCTCTGCACATCGACACCAGTCAGCCGGGCAATTTCCTGTTGACGTTCAGTATCGACGATGTGGCCAATCCCTGCATCACCGGCTTTCCCCCGAAGAGCTACAATACGTTCATGCTGCCTCCTTTCATCACGAATGCCCCGTCCATCAGCCTGCGCATCCTGCCCAACGGCGTGGATTTCAGCAGATACTACGTCGACCCGCACGCCGCTGCACCGGTGGGCAACGACCAACTGACCTTCGACGTCGTCTATCAAAATGTGCTGCGCACCTACTATCTGCTGTATCCAATCATGAATCTGGTTTTCCCGCTCAATTCGGAGCCGGACGTCGCCAAGCACGCCAAGGCCATCCTCGGCTTGACCGACCCGAAGCAATGGATGTCGGGCGGATACATGCCGCGCACCCGCGACATGTCCGCCAGCCGACGTACGCTGCTTCAGGCCTGGTGCCGGAAGGTCCTCGCTGGATCGGCGGTGGCTTGAGCAAGATCACCTTGATCGCTCCGGAAACAGATCACGACAAAATCGCGCTGAACAGCTGACGACGCGGCGCGAGCGCATGTCGCCGGAGGCGAGCAACTATTGACATTCAACCTGTGGCTAGAGAGGATGAAGTCCGTGATCGATCGGCGATCTGCCGGAGCGGCGTGATGGCTCACTTTCAATCTCGACGCCAAAGCACCCGGCTTGGTGTCATCGCCCTCGTCGTTGCCGTAGTGTGCGCGCTCGTCGGCGATCGAGAAACCAGGGCCGAGCAGAACGCCGTGCCGGCTCGATCCGGCTCCGCGTCCCCGGCATCTTCCGGCGCCGTTGCTCCGCCCAGCGGCAAACTGCCAGTCGTGGTCAATATTCCGCCCGGCGTGACCAGTCCCGAAGACGCCCGTCCGTTCTTTGACGATTTCTCCTGGCGCTCCTTCATCGCGCTCAACTGGCCAGCCGTCCCCGGTCAACACGGCGTGCCGAAATCGCCGAACGACCCCAAGGTCTTCTTGACGGCCGGCACGTCCTATCCGACCGTATGGGGCAGTTATCGTGAGGCCTACGAGCTGTACCGGACCGACGCGGCCCCAATTGCCTTCGACGGCGCTGCGACGACCAACACCGTATGCGGACCTGCGGCATCCGGAACCAAAATCCTGCTGATGGCCGCCAAATCCGGCTCGTTATTGCAAGACGTCGACCAGGCTTTCTCGTACCCGCTGGTCGATCAGAACAACAACTATGTCTACTACGAAATTCGCTTCAACGCCGACCAGTACGAATTCGTCCGCAGCAATGGACTGTATCTCAGCAAGAACTTGATGGCCGCCGAGATGAAGGCGCCGATCGCGATGCCGATCAGTTCCGCCCAGCCGTACCGGCAAGGTGCGGTGATGCTCAAGGCGGCGTGGAAACAGATGACGTCCAGCGACGATCCGTCGCGCTACTACACGGTGAAGGCCAAGATCTACGATACGTCGCAACGCCAACCCGTCTGCAGAGACGTGACCATGGGCCTGATCGGGTTTCATATCGGCCACAAGGTTGACGGGTTCGCGCAGTGGATCTGGTCAAGCTTCGAGCAAATCGACAACGTCCCCAACGACGACGGCTCGAAGCCGACCAACAGAATGACCTTGAACAACGGATCCGCCGATCCGAAGACCGACGGCGGCTGGGCAAACCGGCCGGACAGCAAGCACCTGCTCGCGCCCGACAAGCGCGTCAAGGCGCAGGTCACGCGGCTCAACCCGATTCCGACGACGCCGTCCGGCCGATCCACCGCCGATATCAACACGGCCTATCGCAAGGCGTTGGCGAGTACGGTCTGGACCAACTACCAGCTGGTCATCACGCAATGGCCGGCCACGCCGGTGCCGCAGAGCCAGTTCAAGCCGAAGGAAAATCAAGGCGTCTACCCGAAAGACGCCGGGGGCCCATTCCCCGTCAACAACGCCGTGAACACGGCCCTGGAGACGTTCTTCCAATCGCAGTCGGATGCAGCGGGCGCAGGCGGCAATAGCTGCATGCAGTGCCACTACGGCGCGGGCCTCGCCGATTTCAGCTGGTCACTGGTGTTGCGATCGAGATAGCGGAACCGTCGAGAGAAAGATCAGTTGCGATGACGACGAGCAGTGGCTGGTGGATGTATCACGGCGACCCGGCGCACACCGGCTTCGTGGGTGCGGGCAGCGCGATCGACGCAGCCGCCTTGTCCGCCGGCAAGTTCGAGGTGCTGCATACGCTCAACGTCGGGGGCTCCATTCTGTCCGTCCCGGCGGTGACCGGGGGCCACATCTATGTCGGGCTTGCCAATTCGCGGGCGGTTGCCGGCGAGCTCGGCGGTTCGATGCTCAAGATCGAGCTCGCATCGGGACAAACCGTCGCGCGCTACACCTGGAAGATCGACCCGGAGGAACGCGATGCTCACGGATTTTGCGGCATGGGGTCTACGCCGAGCGTGGTCGACGGCCGCGTCTACTTTGTCGGCTTCAACGCCAAGCTCTATTGCCTCAACGGCAGCGATCTTTCGCTGATCTGGGTCACGGACCTGCGGAATCGGGACCTTGGGCAGAACCAGCCCGTCCAGAACTACGACAAGGCCGACCAAAATCCGCCGGCGGCGGGATGGTCGGCCCCGCTTGTCGTCAACGGACGTATCTATCTAGGGATCGGTGAAGGCGAGAACCCGAACCTCTACAGCTTCGTGTTCTGTATCGACGCCGGCAGCGGCAAGGTCGTGTGGATATTCTGCACCAACCAATATGCCTGCGGTCAAGTCAATCAGCCCAACCAGTTGCCGGACAAGGTCGTGCGCGACACACCGCTGCCGCCGGGCTACACCGTCTACTACGGCACGCCGATAACGCTGGGCTGCTCGGTGTGGGGATGCATCGCCTACGACGAGAGGCTCAATCGCCTTTATTGTCCGACCGGCAACGGCGTTCCGGACGGACGGCTGCCGACCCCCGGCTGGTCCAACGGATTGCTGTCGCTCGATGCCGCCAGCGGGGCCTTCAAGGCCTTCTATCAGATGCCGCGCGAAAGCAATTATCGCGAGAGCGATATCGATGTCGACGTCGGCGCCTCGCCGACGCTGTTCGATCTCGGCCCGCGGCGGGCGGTCGGGATCGGGTGCAAGAACGGGTCGTACCACGTGCTTGATGCGGACACGCTTGCGCCGATCAAATGGCGCCAGTTGTTGCCGACCTTCAACGACGGCACGCAGATCCCGACGGTCGATCCGCATCCCGACGATGCGCAGCAGAACGCCAGCACGCAGAACCCGCGCATTGCCAACCGGCAATCCGATGACGATGACGGCGAGAACTATTCCGGCATCTACAGCACGGCGGCGATCCATCCGGGCAGCCGCAAGATCTTCGTCGGCATCGGCGGAAACAACTATCACTCCGTTGCCGCCGGCATCGACACCGAGAATACTCCGTTCATGCGTGCGCTCGACTACGACACGCTGGCCGACGCGTGGCCCGTGGATGACGGCAATCCGCGGCGCTACGTCAACGGTCGGCCGCCGCTCTACTCCAACACGACCGAATCCGGGCTCAGTTCGCCGGCGGTCGTCAATGACGTGGTTTTCATGTCGACCACCTTCGTCTCGCTCTATGCCTTCAAGGTCAGCGACGGCTCGCTGCTGTTTGAAGACCGGCTCGGCGAACAGACCGGTGGCTTCAACGGCGGCTATGGCTACTGCATGGGACCCGCCGTGTGCGGAAACTATGTGGTGGCTGGAGCGCTGGTGTTCGGCGGCGACGGCGGCGTGTTGCGCATTTACGGAATCTCTTCGGCCCCGGGAGGTGTTTCGACATGACCGTAAGCATGCTTGGCCTCGACAATATCGCTATCGCATTTGCGCTGGGACCGCTCGGGCTCGGATGGCGCCGCATCGGCTTGCTTGGCGTCATCTTCGGTGTCGCCGAGGCAGGCATGTCCTTGCTTGGTGCGACCACGGGCGGCTTCGTCGGGCCGTCGGCAGCAACAGCGACCGCGCAGGCCGCTGCACTGCTCGCCATCGCCAGCGTTGTGATCGGGCTGGCCTGGATCAAGTCCCGGCCGACAGATATCGTCGCGAACCCATGGGCACTGCTGGGAATGTCGTTGCTGCTTGGCATCGACAATCTCGTCGCGGGTCGCTCGGAAGGCCTGGTCGTTTCCCTGGCCTCGCTCATAGCCGCGGGCGCGCTGACCGGCGCGCTCGCGAGTGCGGCCTGCGCGGTGGGTAGCACCATGTCCCCGCTGCCAGTACGGGCGAGCGCAACGCTCTCGGCTCTGATGCTGGCGGGCCTTGCAATTTCCAGGGTGACGTGAGCGATGCAACATCGCATCGAGATCACCTCCGGAGCGGACGATTGTGCCATCGATGATCAGGCACCAGGTTCGCTTCGAACTGAACTTCTGGCCGAAGGCCTGAACTTCCCGACCAGCGCCGCGTTTGCCGATGATGGTCAACTCTATGTCGCCGAGAGCGGCCTGCCATTCGGCGGCGCGCAGCCGGGCGGCCGTATCGTGCGGATCGGGCAGGACGGGTCTTCAACAACCGTTCTCGAAGGACTGCGCGCGCCGGTGAACGGCCTCACCTGGCATGACGGCGGCTTCCTGATTTCCGAGGGCGGTTTTCCCGGCAGGATCAGTCGCTGGCGGCCTGAAGGCGAGCGGCAAACCGTCCTCGACGATCTTCCGGGCCACGGCAACTATCACGTCAACATGGTGGCGACGGGGCCTGATGGCTGGCTCTATTTCAGCCAGGGCGCCCTGACCAATTCCGGCGTGGTTGGGCTCGATGCCTACGATTTGGCCTGGCTCAAGCAGCTCCCTCACCCCTGCGATCTGCCGGGCCTCGACGTCACGCTCGCCGGTGAGGTGTTCGACACCGATGACCCGTTTCAACCGGGACGCCGCGCGGCGACCACCGCGTTCGCGCCGTTCGGCGACGACCGCGCGCCGGACGCCGCGCTGTCAGGCCGCCTGCCATGCACCGCCGCGATCTTGCGCTGTCGGCCGGACGGCTCCGAGCTGTCACTGGTGGCCTGGGGGCTCCGCAACGCCTACGGCCTCGGCTTCCTGCCCGATGGCCGGCTGGTGGCGACGGATCAAGGCGCGGATGATCGCGGATCCCGCCCGATCGGAAATGCGCCCGACAGTCTCTATGTTGTCGAGGCGGGCGCCTGGTATGGCTGGCCTGACTTCGTCTGCGGACGGCCCGTGACCGATGCTGCGTTCAAGCCGGAACGGGGCCCGCAGCCGAGGTTCATTCTCGCAAATCATGACGCCCTTCCGCCCCGGCAGCGTCCGATGGTCGAGTTTGCAGTCAACGCCGCGGCGACGAAATTCGCCGTGCTGCCGGAAAAGGCGCAATGGCCGGGGCAGATGATCGTCGCGATGTTCGGCGACGAGAAGCCCATGACAGCGCCGGATGGTCCGCGCGTGGGCCGCAACCTGCTGCGCATCGATCCGCGCGACTGGTCGCAGCATGCGGTATCAGCCGGCCCGTTCGAGCGACCGATTGATGTCGTCGCAAGGCCGGACGGCACGTTGCTGGTCGTCGATTTCGGCCATTTCGAGATGCGGGCCGAACGCGGCCTGGATGCCAAGGCCGGCTCCGGCAAGATCTGGCACGTCAAGTTGAACTGAGAGGGAAAATATCCATGGCTGCGGTCTCCTTTGCCAACGATATTGCGCCGACCTTGTTCAAATACCGCGGCCAGATGGCATGGAGGTTCGACCTTGCAAATTATGAGGACGTGAAGGCGAACGCGAAGATTATCGCCGACCAGATCACGGGCGATCCACCGGGCATGCCGCCGCCGCCGTTCGACCCGTTTCCCAAGACCTTCACCGACGCATTCGCGGCCTGGATCGCGAACGGCTGTCCACCGTGAGCATCTGAACCCGCTGTTCTTCAGCTAAACGATCTGCAAATCGTCGGCAGAACGTCCCGGTTCTTCGATTCTCGGAGTCTGCCCGCCGCGCAGGACGGAGTTACCCTCGTAAAGGGTCCTCTGATCGATCGCCGCCGGGGCAAGCCAATGCTGCTCGTCCATCTCGCCGTTCAACCCGTACACCGCCAGCGCATTGCCGTAGACGACCTTGTGGATCGCGTCGGAGCCGACGCCACGCTGCGCCATGAGCCTTGCCGTCTTCGCAACGGCCAGCGGATCCGACACACCCCAATCGCAGGCCGAGTTGACGATCAGCCGATCGGGGCCGTAGCTCTCGACCAGCGCGCTCATGCGCTCACTGCCCATCTTGGTCTGCGGATAGATCGAGAAGGCGCACCAGTAGCCGCGGTCGAGCACCTCGCGGATCGTTTCCTCGTTGTTGTGGTCGATCACGCATCGCGTGGGGTCGAAGTCGTGCTCCTTCAGCACGTCCATGGTTCGCAACGTGCCGGCGCGCTTGTCGCGATGCGGCGTGTGGATCATGATGGGAAGCCCGTACTCCTTGGCCAGCTCGATCTGTAGCCTCAGGGCCCGATCTTCCAGCGACGTCTGCTCGTCATAGCCGAGCTCGCCCATTGCAACGACCCCCTCCTTGACGAGAAAGTGGGGCAAGGCGTCAATCACCTGTTCCGCCAGCGCTTCGTTGTTTGCTTCTTTCGGGTTCAAGCCGATCGTGCAGTAGTGGCGGATCCCGAACTGCCCGGCGCGAAAGCGCTCGAAGCCGGAGATCATCGCGAAATAGTCGATATAGCTCCCGACATTTGTGCGCGGCTGGCCGAGCCAGAACGCCGGCTCAATGACTGCAACGACGCCGGCCTTCGCCATCGCCTCATAGTCGTCGGTCGTGCGCGAGATCATGTGAGCATGCGGATCGATGATCATCCGCGTCGGGGCGCCTGCTGCGACCGGTCCGCGGCCCGGCTGCGCTTCTTTCATCGTCGTCAGACGTTGGATCTCGTCCAGCAGGCGGGCGGCCTTCTCTGGTGTAAGTGTCCCGTTACAGCATGGGCAGGCCAGCTCTCGTCCGGCCATCAATTCCTGCAGAGTTCCTACATCACAGACGAAGGGCCCAAGGGAACCACCGGGGGAACCAGATCCTGTCATTTGCCGGGTATCCTCACCTAAGCGACGGCCTGAGCCTGTCGTCCTGCCCAATGCCGCCTGCGACAATGTGGTTGCGCCGTTCCGGCGGCGCATCCAGAGATCATAGAGTACATTCGGAGGCGCACAACTCGGATCCGCCGCGGCCGTTCACGCGAGTGCTTCCCAGCCAATTCTTTCGGAAATCAATCGAGACTGGAGCTGCCTGACCTTCTCTCGCAATCCCGGCTTCTCGAACAGCAGGTCGACCCGGTCTTCGGCTCCTTGCTGCAACGCAAGGGCGACCGCCAGTTGGTCCTTGTCGCCTCCCGTCTCGAACGCACGGACCAGGGCAGCGTCGCCGGCCGCATCGGCATGCGACGCCACGCAACGCCAGACCTCGGCGCTGACAGGCCGCCCGGCGGCCCATCTCTCCAGGGCAAGATCGACGAGCATGCGGGCCAAATGGGCATTGCGACGCTGATCGAGTGACTGGATCGGCCACAGCGAAGAGCCGATGAAGATCGCCTTGACGACCATATGGTTCCAGGCATCTTCGGCGAAGTACTCAGCCGGATATGGGCTGTAATGGACAACGGCCTCGAAGACCGGCTTCATTCCTGAACGAACCGCTTCCCGGGCTCTGGGCTCCAGCAGCGTTGCTGCCGGATAGACCGGCAACCCGCGGCAAAGAGCAATCAGCTCGTTGATCCCCGCCGTCGCACAAAATTTATCGAACCAGCTTGCAAAGGCGCCGTCGTCGCCGCGATAGCTCGCGACCGTGAACGCAATACGGGCCAACTGGTCGACGCTAAGGTATTGCGGGTCGAAGTTCGGCCGCAATGTTCTTACCCGCTCCAGATCCTCGGCGGTCAGGAGCAGATCCGACCGGCCAAGGCGCCGCGGTGCGGTGCCGATCGCCATGGCGAGCTGGGTCGCATCCGCAACGTGCCGGAGTTCTTCGATCGTTCGACGATACCACTCCATCGCAGGAACGGTCACCGACCGCGAAATCCAGTCGTCAAACAGGCCGCGAATGGCTTCGAGAGCTGCCGCTCCAAGGGTTGTCGTCTGCATCACGTACCTGGGACATACGCCTGGAAAGCGCGAGTGAGAACATAACCGCCGATGCAAAGACTCACCAGTATTACGCCGCCGCCATACAGTGCGACAGCCACAGCGTCGACCAGGCAGATCGCGGCAATCAGCATCGAGACGGCACGCGGGACCGCACCCGGGACCGCGCGCGCAGCCAGCAGACGCACAGCGACGATATCGGCCACGCACAGCGACAGGACGGCAACGATCACGGCCAATCCGTTCGCCAGTCCGGTCACCGCCATCAGGATTGGAACGATCAGAATGGCGAGCGGCCAGAGATGCCCGACTTCATTCAGATTTTCCTGTTTTGCAGCGTAGGTCAGCCCCACGACATGGGCGGCAAGTGCGATCGCGCCCGCAACCAGCGACGAATGGATATCGCCGCCGATGGCCGCGCCGGTGGCGACATAGACCAAGGCGCGGCAGAGCCCCATGATGACCGGCGCAACGGCGTTTCCCTTGTGCCAGAGATCATAAAGCAGGATGGCGGCCGCCAGCACGAGGCCGAGACCCATCGCCAGCCGGCCGAACGGCGCCAGAAGTCCCACGCCAAGCGCAAGCAGGGCAACGCCGATGATCAGGACGGTTCGGGCACCGATTTCGCCGGCGTGGATTGGCCGGCCGGGACGCTCGCGCGCGTCAATCTCCCGGTCGAAATAGTCGTTCAGGTACATGCCGCCGACATAGAAGGACGTCATCGAAAGGCCGATCGTCACGAGATCAGCGAAGGGCGCATTGGGGTTGGCGATGATCGCGCCGGCGATCACGTTGGTCCATACCGTCGGCAGATTGGAAACCCGGCCAAGCTTCAACCAGGTGAGCGCTCTTGGCGTAGGCAACGCGACCAGCGTCATCCGACGAGTTCCCGCTTGCAGAATGCGATCTCGCGGGCGATGGCCACCGATTTCGAGCCGCCTCGAAGCTGCTCCGGCAGAACGTCCCACGTATATGTTTCGACCTCGAGATGGGACGAGCGCGATTTTTGGCGCAGCGCTGCAAGCGTCGCGACCAGATCGCGACGCGTCGAGCCGATCTCGCCGAGATCGCCCAAAAATACCGGCACATGACAGTGAATACGCCACTCTCCGTCTGCGGCTCCCTCGTCGAAGGCACCCACGGCGTCCGTCAGGTCAACGTAGCGGGCCAGACCGCCGTCACGACGAACGATCGATTGATGCAGGTACACCCCGTCGTTGAACTTCATGACGGCGCCCACGAGATCTTCTCTCATGTCCGGGACACGCATCGCTGCAGACAGCTGGATCTTCGGCATTTCGATGCCCGCAGCCAGCAACCGATCCAGCGCCGCAACGATATCTTCATATTCGACTGCGCCGTGGCAGACGTCGTAACAGACGCCGAGATGACGACGAAGCAGCACCTCCGCTTCCTTCCGGGAAGCCCCCGTCAACTTCACCAAGGTGTCCTGCGCGTACGCCGTGAACAGCTGATCCTTGAAGAAGGCAATGGTTTCATCCGTCGTTTCCAAATAGCAGCACGGCTCCGGTTCGAGAGCCAACGCGAGTCGCTTGCCCGTCCTCCGCTCCACATCGACGAGATCGGCCACCGCCATCATCAAATTGGCGGTCATGGCGGTGATCGCTTCACCGGACCGGCCGTTCGGCTTGAATGCACCGGGGACGGTTGAAATACTGCCGTCCATCCCATCCGGAAGAACGGCCGCCAGAACCGCAGCACTGTTGGCCGTGAAGGCAAC
The DNA here is from genome assembly GCF_018131015.1 of Bradyrhizobium diazoefficiens. Lineage (GTDB taxonomy): Bacteria > Pseudomonadota > Alphaproteobacteria > Rhizobiales > Xanthobacteraceae > Bradyrhizobium > Bradyrhizobium diazoefficiens_B. The sequence continues at coordinate 76,793 of NZ_JAFCJJ010000003.1, read as the reverse complement.
GCGCTCGCGGTCCCGCCAGTCGGGCAGATAGACGTTTTTCTTGACGCGGGCGCCGTGAAACGGACCGTACGGAAACGCGTTGATGGTGAAGACATAGGCGCCGAGCGTTGCCAATTGCTCGCGAAAGGAGGCAATCGCCTCGGGGTGTCTCGCACTAGCGGCCGCCTGCCCTGAAAGCCGCAATCCCAATCCCATCGACTGGTTCGGAGCAACGGCCGACTTGATCGCCGGAACGTGTTCGTCGAGGCTGGCGCGAATGTCTTCCCAACATTCCCCGGCGTGGATATTCGTGCAGTAGGTCAGATGAACGTCGCCGGGAAGTTGTTCAAGTTTCATCCGCTGTCACCTTCGCGCTTCCAACCAGTCAATCGACCGGGCAACCAGATCTTCATTCATCTCGTGGACTTCCACGCCCTCGCCGATTCCAGCCAGCAACGTGATGGTCAACTCTCCACCCAGATGCTCCTGGAATTCGGAAAGGCCTTTGAGAACGTCCGGCCGGCCCTGTGCGTCGCATTGCCGGAGCCCGTCATGCCACAGGGTGAAGCCCAGCCGTTCGAGCAGCGCTGCGACTCGATCATCCTGGCCGGGGGCCAGATGGCCCGAAAGCACGGAATAGCGCGTATCGAGAGCGATGCCGATGGCTACGGCTTCGCCATGGTTCAACCCGTTGCGCGTGATCTGTTCGAGCTTGTGCGCGGCCCAATGGCCAAAATCGAGCGGCCGCGCCGACCCCGCCTCGAACGGGTCGCCGCCCTGCCCGATCTGGCGCATGTGCAGCGCCGCGCAATCCCTGATCAGATCGCTCATGTGGGGATACGAAAATCGGGCGAGATCGTGCGCGTGACGCTCGAGCCATTCGTAGAAGCGACGGTCGCGGATCAAGGCCACCTTGACGGCTTCGGCCATGCCGGCCCGCTTCTCGCGAGGCGGCAGCACCTCGAGGAAGGAGCTGTCGTTGATGACAGCCCACGGCGGGGCAAACGTACCGACCAGGTTCTTCACACCCAGATAGTTGACGGCGTTCTTGACTCCGACACCGCTGTCATTCTGCGCCAGTACGGTGGTCGGGAACCGGATATGGCGGACGCCCCGGTGGAAGATCGCGGACGCATAGCCGGCGGCATCGAGCACAGCGCCGCCGCCGATCGCGATCGTATAGGAATGCCGATCGACCGCGCGACGCGACAGCAATTCGAGCAGCCGCGGGATCGTGTCAGGCTCATTCTTGCAGGCCTCTCCGCCGGCAATCGGAACAGGAGCGCCAATCAGCTCCATATGCCCGGCATGCGCCGCGGCGTAGCTCTCGATATCGTGGCAGAGGCCGGGAACTGCAGCCAAAACTCCTTGATCCACCAAGACCAGGCACCTGTGCCGCTTGTGGGGCTCGCGCCGCGCGAGGACATCAATCAGGCTTCGATTGCCGGGCGAAAATGCCTCCAGAGTAAAAACCACCGGATAATCGTAGGCGACACGGAAGGACTGCAAGCGAACATCCCCGACGGCCTGGGATGGCGTATCAAGCATGGCATTCTCCCGCGCAGGCACGCTCGTCGTCGTCTCTGACCGAACCGGGCCCTGGTCCCGCAAACGCACCGGTCAGCATGTCGATTTTATCCACCGCAATGCATGATCTAAATCTGCTGGACAGCGTGCCACTTTACTTGCCAGTTTGACAAGCCAATTCGCCTTCTAGCTGTATAAGCGCAGCGGGCACGATCGGCTCGGGGGAAGACATTGAAACCAGTGCTCGCCATGATCGTGGTCGGATTGACGCCACGGCATCTGGGTCCTCTCACTCCGCGTCTGGCCGCCTTGGCACGGCAGGGACGGATGGCACGTCTGGAGACCGTGACGCCGGCCGTGACCTGCAGCGTCCAGGCGACGTTCATGACGGGCGTTGCGCCAGAACAGCACGGCATCGTCGGAAACGGCTGGCTGTTCCGCGACCAGATGGAGGTGTTGCTCTGGCGGCAGTCCAACCGGCTCGTGAATGGCGAAAAAGTCTGGGAGGCCGGCAAGAAGCGCGACAGCTCATTCACATGTGCCAACATGTTCTGGTGGTACAATATGGCATCGAGCCACGATATCGGCGCCACACCACGGCCGATCTACAAGGCCGACGGCCGCAAGCTGCCGGACTGCTACACCGTTCCGGCGCAGTTGCGCGAGCGCCTGATCGAGCGTCTCGGGCCATTCCCCCTGTTTCAGTTCTGGGGTCCGGCGACAACGATCGCGTCGACGCGCTGGATTGCCGAGGCAACGAAGATCGTGATGACCGATCACGATCCAACCCTGACGCTCGCCTATCTTCCCCATCTTGACTACGATCTGCAGCGCTTTGGCCCGGACGAGACGTGCCCCGCAGTGCGGCAATCGCTCGCAGAGATCGACGCCGTGGCTGGCGATCTGGCTGACGCCGCGCAAGCATTGGGCAGATCCGTCGTCGTACTCTCCGAGTATGGCATCACGCCGGTTGATCGGCCGATCCATATCAACAGGGCACTGCGCGAGGCAGGACTGCTCGCCATCCGCGAGGAAGACGGCGCCGAGCTGCTCGATCCGATGGCTTCGTCGGCATTTGCAATCTCGGACCATCAGATCGCTCACGTCTATGTCGCGCGGCCTGAATTGTTGCCGGACGTGCGACGTCTCGTCGCGAGCCTGTCAGGTGTCGAGCATGTGTTCGGGGGAAGCGAGCGGGGTGCGATCGGCTTAGACCATGCGCGCTCCGGCGAGCTCGTCGCGATGGCCGACGCCCGTTCCTGGTTTACTTATTACTACTGGAAGGATGACCGCCGGGCGCCCGATTTTGCGCGCACGGTCGAGATCCACCGCAAGCCGGGCTACGACCCGGTGGAATTGTTCCTGGACCCTTCCATCACGATGCCGAAAGTCGCCATCGGCAAACGCCTGTTGCTCCGCAAGCTGGGATTCAGGGCGCTGATGGACGTCATCCCGCTTGACGCCTCGCTTGTCCGGGGCTCGCACGGCCGTCTCACCGAGAGCGAAGCCGATGGTCCCCTGGTCATCGCAAGCCGGCCCGAGTTGCTCGACCGCGAGCGCATCGCAGCCACCGACGTCAAGCAATTGCTGCTTGATACAATCTTCGGATAGTTCGGATGGCTCGCGTGGAGCTGTTCTGGCGACCGCGACCAACCGTTACGGCACTTTCTGCCAGGTCCATCCATTGTCCGTGTATGTCACGAGCAGATTGCAGCTCATTCCAGAGGTGTAATCCTTGCGAGGGTTTGGCTTGCATCTTGGATCGCCTGCATGAATCGCGGCAACGATCATCTGAAGACGCATTCGCTCGTAGTCGATGACCAGGTATTTCGCATAAAGACGCTCATCAAAGACCTTGCGCCATTGTCCACGCGCGACTTCCTTGTAGATCCTCATTTCACAGGCACGGTTCGAGCAATTTGCTCCAGCCCATTGCGTGCGGCAGAGCCCCTCGTTGTCGACGACGAGATCGCGGGCGCCATCTCCCTTCAATGAGAGGATGTCGATCCCCTGCATGTCGTTCTGGACCTTGAAGGAAGGCTCATAGTCCTTGCACGATTTTCTGACCTCGGCCGCGTGCTCGCGAACCTCTCTTGGCAATTGCTCGAAGGTCAGCGCGGGCTGCGCGGCCGCCAGTTCGACCAAGAACACCAGGATTGCCAGAGAACAAAATAGTCGGCGCATCTGTCCCTCTCCCCGCCCATTCTTTCCGTTTTGGAGGCACCCTTTTTTGGGCTAACGAAGCTGGGCGGCTTCAAGAGCAAACTGCCAGACAGCTTTTCTGCAACATTGTTGTGGGGAGTAGACGACAGCTGTCCGCGATCGGATAGCCGAGCGCGATCAGAGAAGTCGTCGTTCTTTATATAACTTCGCCTGACGGCAAAGGATTTCTGCCGCCGCCCAATAAGTCGTTGATCTTGGGGAGATAAATGGTGGGCGCACCAGGGCTCGAACCTGGGACCCGCTGATTAAGAGTCAGCTGCTCTACCAACTGAGCTATGCGCCCGAAAGGCGTCAATGCCTTGCGAGGCCGGTCGTTTAGCAAAGCGATCCGGGTCTGGCAAGCGATGCGGCGAAGGTTTTCCAAGGGATCGTCCACATCCCCGGGAATGCGAAAAGCCGCTGGATTCCAGCGGCTTCCGCCAAGGTGCATCCCCGCAAAACTCCGGACGGCTCAGAGCCGGCCCTCGCGGTCCCGATCCGGGCCGCCGTCGCGGTCGAAACGGTCATGGAAGCGGTCCATGCCACGCTCCATCCGCTCCATGAAGCGGTGGTGCCGCGGGCCGTCTTCGCCGCCGCCGAACGGACCGTGGTGCCGGGTCAGCATGGAGAGGCGGCGCTTCTGGCCGTCGTCGAGGGTCTTGTAGAGGGGATCGGCGGCATCGGCGATCTTCTTCAGGGCGGCGGAGCTTGCGCCCATGTCCTCGGCGCGCTGGCGCAGCCGGGCGACCGGATCCTCGGGCCCGTCGACATCGCCAGGGCCGGCATTCATCCGGGCATTGGCGCGATCCATGCGCAGCTTGGCGAAGTCGCGCACGGCAGCCTCCACCGGCGGCCACAGCTTCTCCTGGTCCGCGTTGAGCTTCAGCCCGGCGTGAACGGCCGCGATCCGCGCGTCGACGAGGGCGGCGCGGTCCTCCGGGTTCATGCGGATGTGGCGCATGTGCTCCATCCACGGGTGATGATACTGGGCATAGACCGCGCCCGAGCCGGCGATGCTGAGCACGGCAATGGCGGCGATGGTGAATTTCCTCATCCGAACCTCCTCTGGAAGGATGCCGCGAGGATGAGCGCCGAAGCGCTCGCCTGCAACTTACAACTTGGACAGGAAGGACGGTCTTACGGAGATGTCACGTCGCTGAACGCCCGTTCAGTCGCACATGGAAATCATTCGTAACAAGAAGGGCTCCCGTGCGCCGCACGGAAGCCCTCATTCATTTTCATCGCCGGTCCGGATCAGTTCGTCGTGCTCTTGGCTTCCTTCAGGAACTCGTCGATCAGGGGCTGGCCGACGCGGCCTGCGGCGTCCTTGTACACCGGCTCCATCGCCTTGCGCATCGCCTCGTCCTGCTCGCCCGTCAGCTTGATGATCTCGCTCTTGCCGCTCTTCTTGATCTCGGCGAGCGCGTCGTCGTTTTCCTTCTGCGACTGCGCGTTGTTGTAGTCGGTCGCTTCCTTCATTGCCCTGGAAAGCTGGTCGCGGATGTCGGCCGGCAAGCCGTCCCAGAACTTCTTGTTCACGATCACGACGTAGCCGATATAGCCGTGATTGGTCTCGGTGATGTACTTCTGCACCTCGTGCATCTTCTGGGTATAGATGTTCGACCAGGTGTTCTCCTGGCCGTCGACCACGCCGGTCTGGAGCGCCTGGTAGACTTCAGAGAACGCCATCACCTGCGGCAGCGAGCCGAGCGTCTTGAACTGGGCCTGCAGCACGCGCGAGGACTGGATGCGGAACTTGACGCCCTGGTAGTCGGCTGGCGTCACCAGCTTCTTGTTCGCACTCATCTGCTTGAAGCCGTTGTCCCAGTAGGCAAGGCCGGTGATGCCCTTGGAGTCCAGCAGCTTGAGCAGGCGCAGGCCGAGCGGGCCCTCCGTCACCTTGCGCAGCGTCTTCAGGTCGGGAAGGATGTAGGGCAGATCGAACACCTCGAACTCGCGGATGCCGAGCGGCCCGAATTTCGAGTTGGACGGCGCCAGCATCTGCACGCTGCCGAGCTGCAGCGCCTCGAGCTCTTCCTTGTCCTTGTAGAGCGTCGAGTTCGGGTAGACCTCGATCTTGACCTTTCCGCCGGTGTACTTCTCGGCGAGCTCCTTGAATTTCTCCGAGGCCTTGCCCTTCGGCGTGTCGGTGGCGACGACGTGGCTGAACTTGATGATGATCGGCGACTGGGCCGATGCCGGCCCGGTGAACGCCAGGGCCATAACCGATGCCGCAGCCCAAATGAGTTTCCGCATGCTTCCTCCCGCACGTTTGTGTGGGGCGCGGACCGCCGGCCCCAAACCATGACTTCAAGCCGTGAAGCCTGGACTTGAGGTTAGCATTATATGTCAGCGCGCACCGGTACTATTGCCCGTTAGCAGGGGGCTCCCTGCAAAAATGCGGTATCCGGCACGATATCGGCTCGAGGCGCTCGCTCACGCCGCCAAATGAAAAACGCGGCGCCGGGGCGCCGCGTTTCCACCGAATAGCCGTGCGAAGGCGCGTCAGCTCGCCGCCGCCGTCGTCACATTGTCGCGCTGGCGCTTCATGACGATCTTGTTCAGCGCCCCGAGATAGGCCTTGGCCGAGGCCACCAGCGTATCCGGATCCGCCGCGCGCGCGGTCATCGAGCGGCCGTCCTGCGACAGCCGCACCGAGACTTCGGCCTGCGCATCGGTGCCTTCGGTGACGGCGTGAACCTGGTACAGCTCGAGCTTGGCGTCGTGCGGCACCAGGCGCTTGATGCAGTTGAACACGGCGTCGACCGGGCCGTTGCCCTCGGCCTCCTCGATCTTGATCTGGCCGTCGACGTCGAGCTTCATGGTCGCGCGCTGCGGGCCATGGGTGCCGGCGATCACGGTCAGCGAGGTCAGCTTGATGCGGTCGTGCGAGGCCGCCATCTCCTCGTCGACCAGCGCCTCGATGTCCTCGTCGTAGATGTCCTTCTTGCGATCGGCGAGCGCCTTCATCCGCGTGAACGCGTCTTCCAGCTGGTTCGGGCCGAGCTTGTAGCCCATCTCCTCCAGCTTGTGCACGAAGGCGTGGCGGCCGGAATGCTTGCCGAGCACCAGCGAGGACTGCTTCAGGCCGACCATCTCGGGCCGCATGATCTCGTAGGTGGAGGCGTCCTTCAGCACGCCGTCCTGGTGGATGCCGCTCTCATGCGCGAACGCGTTGCGGCCGACGATGGCCTTGTTGTACTGCACGGGAAACGAGGTCGCCGCCGACACCACCTTCGAGGCACGGGTGAGCTGCGTGGTGTCGATCTTGTTCCAGTACGGGAATTTGTCGTTGCGCACGTTGATCGCCATCACGATCTCTTCGAGCGCCGCGTTGCCGGCACGCTCGCCGATGCCGTTAATGGTGCACTCGACCTGGCGCGCGCCGCCGACCACGCCGGCCAGCGAGTTCGCCACCGCCATGCCGAGGTCGTTATGGCAATGCACGGAGAACACCGCCTTGTCCGAGTTCGGCACGCGCTCGATCAGCGTCTTCATGAAATGGGTGTATTCCTCCGGCACCGTGTAGCCGACGGTGTCGGGAATGTTCACCGTGGTGGCGCCGGCCTTGATGACGGCTTCCACGATGCGGCACAGATAGTCCATCTCGCTGCGGGTGCCGTCCTCGGCCGACCATTCGACGTCGTCGATCTGGTTGCGGGCGCGCGCGACCATCGCGACCGAGGTCTCCAACACCTCCTCCGGCGTCTTGTTCAGCTTCACCCGCATGTGCAGCGGCGAGGTCGCGATCACGGTGTGGACGCGGCCGCGTTTGGCAAACTTCACAGCTTCGGCGCAGCGGTCGATGTCGGCCGGATGGGCGCGCGACAGGCCGGCGATGACGGCGTTCTTGGAACGGCGTGCGATCTCGCTCACGGCTTCGAAGTCACCCTGCGAGGTGATGGGGAAGCCGGCCTCGATGACGTCCACGCCCATATCGTCCAGCAGTTCGGCGACCTCGAGCTTCTCCTCGAAGGTCATGGTGGCGCCGGGGCATTGCTCGCCGTCGCGCAGCGTGGTGTCGAAAATGATGACGCGGTCCTTGTCGGACTTGTTCACGGTGGCCATTTCAAATTTCCTTTTGAGCTTTCGCGCCGGTGATTGCTTGGGCGCTGTCAGGGTCCGGTGATCTCGTACAACCCCTGAGTGCCCAGGCGCGTGGCGCCCAGCCGGCCCTCAGGGGCAGCTAAGAAGAAGCCCGCCAAGGAGCAGGGTGGGCAGCGCGGCCGGGATCGTGGCGGCGGCCAGAGCCACCCCCCCCGAAATCCCATCGATTTGGCCGCGAATCAGCATTGCCAGACCCTTTTGAGCCATCAAATCCTCGGGCAAAACCGTTGACGGTTCGTTGCCGGGCGGCTCGATGCGCCGTTTCTAGACGAGAAACAGGAGCAACTGCAACGCCAAAAAGATGGTCAGGAGAGCTGACCTGGTTGCGGATGCTCCGGCCGGGCGCCGGGGGCCCCAGATGAGCAGCATGAACGGCAAATCCGAATTTCTGTAAAACGGTATAATGCTTTCGCTTGCACGCCACCCCGCTGCAAGCGCCCGTCTCGATCCCGCGGATCTCTTTGTGCACGCCACTGTGCATTGCAGACGAAATGTCGCACTACATAGACGTGCATCCCATCTCGGCTTCACGCCTGATGATGTGATCGCTAGCATCGTGTTCACCAAGAACCTCGTCGTCACCACGATAGGACAGCGACGCTGCTTCTCAACGCACCCCGTACACCCCAAATCCATCGACCCACCAGTCGTCGGCGGAAGGCTGGAGGTCGTTTCGTTGGAAAGTTGGAATCCGGAGTGTTCTGCCATGATTGAACGTCGTGCACTCGAGCGCACACCGCTCAACCAACTGGCCCTGGTGGTGTTCGATGGAATACCGGGCGTCCATCCAGCCACCGTGCGCAACATCAGCGCTGCAGGCGCCTGCATTTCGATACCGCACCCGTTTTTTGCCAGCGAGTTCAAGCTGTCGTTCGACGGCTTTCATCGAACCATCGTCTGCCGTGTCGTCTGGAAAGGGGAAGGGATGTACGGCGTTTCGTTCGTCTCGGGCTGGTGCGGTCACAAGGTGGGTACGCACGCGTGACTGCTGCTTCGCAGGAACCGGCGGCGGCTCACTCGCCGCCGACCCCGCAGCCGCGAGCGGTTGTCGGGCGAGTGTGTTGCTGGTTCTGCCCCGGCTACCCCGTACGCCGGGCGCGCGCCCTGCTCTCCCAGCGATCCAGCATCTGGCCGAGCTCGCCGACGGGTAAGGGCGGCAACTCGTTGGTGTTGGCGGGTGCAGCGGCGCGGAGCCAGTCCGGCTCGGTATAGTCGCGCCAGCGCCGCGCCTGCTCTCGCCGCTTGCGCGACTTCATATCGCGCGTGAAGTAGCCGGCCGCGAACGCGATCCCGAGCAATGCGATCAATATGACGATGCCACCCTGCACGATCGGCTCCGGCGTTGGCCCCGGGGCCGGTTCTCGCGCAGCCCTGCGCATGAGGTCAAGGCTTGACATATCCAAGGACCCCGCTCGGACGGTGGCGCAAAGGCGGGCGAATTGCCGCGTCATTGTGGCGTCACTCGACCGCACTGCACGCATCCGACGGCAAAGACGTGATGTCGCGCAGAGGATGCGAAGCCGGCCCTCGCAACTGGACGCAGACCGGACTAACCTTGGTTCCCGCTGGGCCGGATCAACCGGCCAGCCAGACATGAGCGGGAGGACGCGATGACACGCCAAAAGGCTCGTGACCACGAGCAGCGTGACCAGGATGTTGCGCTTTCACGACGAACGCTTGTCCAGGGCCTTGCCCTCTGTGCCGGAGCCACCGTGGCCGGCGCGGGAGAGGTGCTGGCCCAGAACGGCCCGGCGGCGCCGCCGACCACGATCACCACCCCGCCGCGCGATTTCAGCCCGCGCGGCGCGCCGACCACCTATTTCTGGGACCCCGACATTCTCGCGGTCGACCCGTCCTTCAACGACCTCGCCCAGCCCAACACCTCAATCAAGCGTCTCTACACCGGCGTGCTGTGGGCCGAAGGCCCGGCATGGAGCGCGCAGGGGCGCTATCTGCTGTGGAGCGACATTCCCAACAACCGGCAGATGCGCTGGAGCGAGGACGATGGTCACGTCAGCGTATTCCGCTCGCCGTCCAACAACTCCAACGGCAACTCGTTCGACTTTCAGGGCCGGCAGCTCTCCTGCGAGCATCTGACGCGGCGCGTGACGCGCTATGAGAATGACGGCACGGCCACGGTGCTCTGCGACAACTACAACGGCAAGAAGTTGAACTCGCCGAACGACATCGCCGCGCATCCCGACGGCAGCTACTGGTTCACCGACCCGCCCTATGGCGGCCAGCTCTATGAAGGCGAGCCGGACGCCGCGGGCGGCCCGAGCAATGCGGGCGGCAAGCTCAATCCGCGGATCGGGCAGCCGGCCGGCTTCGCGCCGGGCAAGCGCGAACTGCCGACCAACTGCTATCGCATCGACCCCTCAGGCCGTATCGATCTCGTCGTCACCGAGGAGCAGGTGCCCGATCCGAACGGCCTGTGCTTCTCGCCCGACTACAAGAAGCTTTACGTCGTCTCGACCGGCAAGGGACCGGGCGACACCGGGCCCGGCGGCAAGGGCCAGATCTTCGTGTTCGACGTCGGCAGCGACAACAAGCTCTCGAATCAGAAGCTGTTCTCCGATTGCATGATCGACGGCGTGAAATGCGGACCTGACGGCGTGCGCTGCGACGTCAACGGCAACGTATGGGCCTCCAGCAATGCCGGCCGTTCCGTCGGCTACAGCGGCGTGACGGTGTGGTCGCCGGACGGCAAGCTGCTCGGCCGCATCCGCCTGCCGGAGGTCTGCGGCAACATCACCTTCGGCGGACCGAAACGCAATCGCCTGTTCATGGCCGCGAGCCAGTCGCTCTATGCCGTGTTCACCGCGACGCAAGGTGCCGGGCCGGGCTGAACGAGGCAAGCATGACGACGATACGGCGCCGGCGTCTCGCCGGCGCCGTATTGTCTGGTTACCTGCGTTGATGCAAAAGGCATCATCGGGAAACAAACCATGCGGGTGGTCATCTGCGGCGGCGGTGTGATCGGGGCCTGCATCGCCCTTTTTCTCCGCCGCCACGGCATCGACGTCGTCGTGGTCGAGCGGACCGCGGTGGCGGCGGCCGCCTCGGGCAAGGCCGGTGGCTTCCTGGCGCGCGACTGGTGCGCCGGCTCGCCGCTCGACGCCCTGGCGCGCCGCAGCTTCGCGCTTCACACGCAACTGCCGGGGGAGATCGCGGGCGACTGGGGCTATCGCGCGATGAGCGCCTATAGCGGCTTCGTCGCGGCCGACGGCGACCCGCGCCGGACTAAATCGTCCGCGCTGGGCTGGCTCAGCGACGGCGTCGTCATCGGACAGCGCATCGGCATCGCGCGCGATGGCGCGACCGCGACAGGCGTCGAGATCGACGGCGAAATCATTGCCGCCGATGCCGTCGTGATCGCGATGGGACCGTGGTCGCTGCTCGCGGCACAATGGATGAGCCTGCCCGCGGTCTATGGCCAGCGCAGCCCGAGCATCGTCTACGACCTCGGCGCCGAGGTGCCGGCCGACGCGCTCTTCCTGGAGCACGAGGACGGCGGCGGCGCCGTATCGATCGAGGTGTTTCCGCGCGCCGACGGCAGCACGCATGTCACCGCGCTCTCCGACATCGCGCCGCTCCCGATCGATCCCGCAGCCGTGACGCCGGACGCCGAGGCGATCGCGCGCCTGCAAGCCATGGCCGAGCGGCTGTCGCCGCTGTTCCGCCCGGAGAAGATCATCGCGCGACAAGCCTGCTTCCGGCCGGTGACGCAGGACGGCCTGCCGCTGATCGGACGGGTGCCACAGAGTGAAGGCCTTTACGTTGCGACCGGTCACAATGTCTGGGGCATCCTGAATGCGCCCGCCACCGGCGAGGCCATGGCGCAACTGATCGCCGAGGGTACGACGCGCCATGTGGACCTCGCGCCGTTCGATCCCACCCGGCTCCCGCCGCTCGATCCGTCGCTGCTGCAGGCGCGCTGAACGTCACGGCACCGATGCCGATAAGATCGCCGGCAAGAACGACGAAGCCCCCCTTGCAAATCCGGCAGGCTCGATCAGAGTGACGGACAGCAGCACGCGGGCATTCTTCAGAATCCGCGGCCCGTCGCGGAGGCCCCATGCTCCCCTATGTCACCCACGACCCGCGCTTCGAGCGGCTGGTCATCGGCCACGCCAATCTCGAAAAACTCTTCACCGGCTGCCGCTGGGCCGAAGGGCCGGCCTACTTCCCGGCCGGCCGTTACCTCGTCTGGTCCGACATTCCCAACAACCGCATGATGCGGTTCGACGAGACCGACGCCTCGGTGTCGGTGTTCCGCTCGCCGAGCTTCAACTCCAACGGCAACACGGTCGACCGCCAGGGGCGGCTGGTCAGTTGCGAGCATTTCATGCGGCGCGTCACCCGCACCGAGCATGACGGCGCGATCACCGTGCTGGCCGACCGGTTCGAGGGCCACCGGCTGAATTCGCCCAACGACGTCGTGGTCCACTCCGACAATTCGATCTGGTTCTCCGATCCGACCTACGGCATCGACAGCGATTACGAGGGGCAGCAGAGCCCGTCCGAGATCGGCGCCAGCAACGTCTACCGGGTCGACGGTGGCAGCGGAAAGATCACGCGCGTCGTATCCGACCGTGTCAAGCCCAACGGCCTCGCCTTCTCGCCCGACGAGACACGGCTCTACGTCGCCGACACCGGCGCGACGCACGTCCCCGGCCTGCCCGCAACGATCTGGGCCTACAAGGTCGAGGGACAGCAAACCACCGGCGATGCCACGCTGTTCGCGACCTGCCCCGATGGTCTCTATGACGGCTTCCGCTGCGACATACTCGGCAATATCTGGACCTCGGCGGGCCGCAACGTATTCTGCTACGCGCCCGACGGCACGCATATCGGAACGGTGCCGGTCGGGGAAATCGTCGCCAATGTCTGTTTCGGCGGCCCCCGCCGCAACCGGCTCTACATCTGCGGCCAGACTTCGCTGTATTCGATTTACCTCAACACGCGCGCGGCGGTTTAGCTGTTCGCGAACCCGTGCCCCGATGTCGGCTCGAGACATCCCAAGATGGTCGAAGATCGGTCTGCGGGTTCGCCCTTACGACGGCGCATGTGACGGCTAATCTGGGAAGTTACGTAGTCCGATCAATCCACGACTTGACAAGACGGACGGCTCCTTTGCCACCTGCAACTCCGCCCAGACCGAGGCACACAAGCGTTCCAATGAGGACGGCGGCGGTCCAGTCACTGTGAATACCTCCCGGCGCATGAGCAAGAAGAGATACCCCAACCACCAAGGCCCCATATCCAAGTGCGGCTGCTCCAATTACGAAGCCCACCAAACCTGCGAGCGCGACGACGAACGACGCGCGCTTCCCTTCACCCATCGACCTAGCTCGTGACGCGTTCGCCGCGGCCGTAGACCAGCAGCATGAAGATGATGACGAGGCCGTAGATCACCTGCCGGCCGGCTTCCGGCATATCCATGATCGACAGGACGCTGTTGAGCAGCACGATCAGCACGACGCCGACCAGCGTGCCGAGATAGCGCCCGCGGCCGCCCAGGATGTTGGTGCCGCCGATCACTACTGCCGCGATCGACGGCAGCAGATAGGCATCGCCCATGCCCTGATAGGCTTTCGTGGAATAGCCTGCGAGCAGGACCCCGGCGAGCCCGGCCGCGACACCGCAGATGACGAAGCAGATCACGGTGACACGACGCGTGTCGACGCCAGCCAGGTACGCCGCCGCCTCCTTGTTGCCGATGGCGTAGATGTAACGCCCGAGCGCCGTGCGCTGGAGCAGGATCGCGACCAGCACCGAGACCGCAGCCCAGACGAACAGGGCATTGGGAATGCCGAGCGTACGGTCGGCGGCGAGCGAGCGCATCAGGTCGGTGGCGGCGGTCTGCGGCGCATAGCCGCCGGTATGGGCCACCATCAGGCCGCGCATCACCGCGTTGACGCCCAGCGTGAAGATCATCGAGGGCACGCGCAAATAAGCAACGCCGATGCCGTTGACGAGCCCGACCAGAAGCCCGATCCCGAGGCCGACGGGAATAGCGAGCGGTCCGCCGATCGAGGTTGCCATCATCGCGGCGGCTGCGAGGGTCCACGGCACCGACAGGTCGATCTGCGCGATCAGGATCACGATCATCATGCCGGCCGCGACGATGCCGAGGAAGGCGCCGATCTGCAGCTGTTGCAGCAGATAGGTCGGCGACAGCAGCGGCGCGCTGCCGAAACGGGCGAAGGTGTAGACGGTGCCCGCCACCAGGATGACGAGGATGAACAGCGCCGCGATCAGGATCGGGCGGTCGTCGCGCGAGAGGTTGAGCGACACTGACGTCATCGGAACAGCTCCAGCGTGTTCCTGACGCGCAGCACGCCGAGCGCGCCGATGCTGACCGCCGCCAGCAGGATCAGGCCCTCGAACAGCGGCTGCAGCAGCGGCGCGATGTCGAAGATGCGGAAGAAGAAGGAGATCACGCGCAGGATCATGGCCCCGAAAATCGAGCCGATCGCGCTGCCGGTGCCGCCGAGCAGCGAGGTGCCGCCGATCACGACCGAGGCGATGGAGTTGAGCGTATAGGCGCCGGCCTGCGGAATGTCGGCATTGCCCGAGGAGGTCTGGATGGCGAGGAACAGCCCGCCGCAGCCGGCGAAGAACCCGGCGAGCGTGAAGGCCGCGATCTTGGCGCGGTCGATCGGCAGCCCCGACATGTAGGCGGCGCCTTCGGCCGAGCCGACCGCGTAGACGGCACGGCCGAGAACGGAGCGGCGGAACGGCATCCAGACCAGCAGCGCGATCAGGACGAGCAGCACGAAGGGCACCGGGATCCAGGCCAACGGCGCAAACCAGCCTGCCGCGCCGTCGTCGAAGATGTGCACGGTCTGGGCGAAATCGCCGAGCGAATTGGTCAGCGCCCAGTTGAGATCCTCGTCGATCTTGCCGCCCGGCGTCGGCCGCAGGAACAGCGCGATGCCGATATAGACCGCGCCGGTGGCAAGCGTCGCGATGATCGGCTGGATGCGTCCATAGACGACCACGCAGCCATTGACGAAGCCGGCGGCCGCGCCGATGGCGAGGCACACGACGATCCCGAGCAGGATGCCACTGATGCCGCCGGGAAAGCTGCCGAGGAACAGATGCAGGCCGAAGATATCGAGATGCAGCGGCGCGCCTGCCGCCGTTCCCGTGAGCAGATAGCTCGCAAAGCAGCCCACCATGGTCATGACGGCACCGACCGACAGATCGAGCCCCGATGCCAGCACCGGGACGGTCTGGGCCATCGCCAGCATGGCAAGCGCAAAGATCTCGTCGCTGTTCTGCACCAGAACGGCCGAGGAGAAGCCCTTGGGATGCGCGAGGTTGTAGAGGACATAGAGGATGCAGAACAACAGGACCGCGGTGACGATGCCAACGTTCTGGCGGACGCGGATGGCGAGATCGTCAAGCATGGGCGGCACTGGCCGCGGATGCGGCATCGATGTTCAGCGCGCTCGCGATGATATTGGTCTCGGTGAGGTCGCTGCCCCGAAGCTCGCGCACGATGCGGCCGTCATACATGATCGCCACCCTGTCGCAACAGCCGATCAATTCGTCATAGTCGGTCGAGTAGAACAGGATGGCGGCGCCCTGGTCGGCTAGCTCGCGCATCAGCCGGTACAGCTCCTGCTTGGTGCCGACGTCGATACCGCGGGTGGGATCGTTGAGCAGGATGATGCGCGGCTCGGTCATCAGCCATTTGGCGAGCACCACCTTCTGCTGGTTGCCGCCCGAGAGCGTCGAGACCGCATCGCCGGGCGCGCCGATCTTGATCTGCAGCCGCGCAATGGCGCGCTCGACGGCCGCGCGCTCCTTGGCCCGGTCGACCAGGGAGCCGGTCGAGATGGCATCGAGCGAGGCGACCACCAGATTGTCTACGATCGACATCGGCAGCATCAGGCCTTCGGTCTTGCGATCCTCGGGGACCAGCGCGATGCCTGCCGACTTCGCCGCGGCCGGGGAGCTTGGGCGGATGTCGCGGTCTTCGACTGTGACGCGTCCGGTGATGCCGCGCAGCACGCCGAACAGCGCGAGCAGAAGGGACTTCTGGCCCTGGCCGTCGAGGCCACCGAGACCGACGATCTCGCCGGCACCGACGCGGAGCGAAATGCGGTCGAGACGGCCTTCCCAGGACAGATTGTCGAGCGCCAGCATCGGCCGCACCGAGGTGCGGACCGGCTTGACGGGGTATTGAGTCGCGATGTCGCGGCCGATCATGAGCTGAACGATCTCCGCGGTCGAGCGCCCGCCCTTGTCGAAGGTCTCGATATGGCGCCCGTTGCGGAACACGGAAGCGCGGTCGGCAAGCGCCTCGACCTCATGCATGCGGTGCGAGATGTAGAGAATCGCAACGCCTTCGGATTTGAGCCGCGCCAGCATCGCATAGACCTTCTCGACGTCGGCACTGGTGAGCGCCGAGGTCGCCTCGTCCAGGATCAGGAGCCGGGGTCTCTTGCCGAGCGCCTTGGCGATCTCGACGATCTGGCGGCGTGACAACGGCAGGTCGCGGACGCGCATCAGCGGGTTGATATCCTCGCAACCGATCTCGGCCAGCAGCTGCTCGGCGCGGCGACGCTGCGCCCGATTATCGATCAGGCCGAACCGGCGCGGCGGCGAGGCGATCGAGATGTTGTCCGCGACCGACAGGTCGGGCATCAGCGACAGCTCCTGGAAGATGCAGACCACCCCCGCTTCATTGGCCGCCGATGGCGTCGCGAAAGTCACGTCATGTCCGGCGAGCCGCATGCGGCCGCTGTCGGGCTGCACCACGCCTGCAATGATCTTGATCAGCGTCGACTTGCCGGCGCCGTTCTCGCCCAGCACGGCGTGGATCTTGCCGCGCTCGCAGGCGAAGTCGACGCCCTCGAGCGCCCGCACGCCGGCGTAGCGCTTGGAAATGCCGGACAGTTCGAGAAAGGCTCCCTGCGCCGCAACCGCATCGGGCATGTTGCGGCTCACGCAGCGGCGGCCCGGCCGAGGCCGGGCCGCCAGCATGGCATCGCCAGTTCTGTCACTGGGTGTTCTTTTCGCTTTGCGACATGATCTCCGGCGCCGTGAAATTCACGCCACAGGGCGTGAACTGGTTCGGCGCGAAGAAATTGGCGTTGAGATCCGGCCAGTAGTTGGTGCCGGGCTTGAGATCCTTGTAGGTCGCGACCGGAATCGGGATCGAGATCAGCTGCGGCATGGGATTGCCCTGCAGCGCAGAGATCGCGGCCTTCATCGCGATGGCAACCAGGGCCGGCGACTGACCGTAGGACATGCCCTTGAGGCCGTCCTTGGCATGATCGGCGATCTGCTTGCGATACTCGTTCTCGCCTTCGCCCGACATCGGCACGAAGGGATGCTTGGCCGACATCATCGCCTGCACGGTGCCGTCGGAGCCACCCTGCGTGAAAACGCCATCGAATTTGCCGTGCACCGCAAGCGCGTCGGCCGTCACCTTCTGCGAGGTGCCGGTATCCCAATTGCCGACCACCTCGGTGATCTTGAAGCTGTTGCCGGGCGCTTCCATGACCTCGCGGAAGCCGAGATGGCGGTCACGGTCGACGGAATTTCCGGGAAGCCCACGGACCTCCAGGATGTCGCCGGATTTCTTGCCACTCTCATCCATGATCCATTTCGCCGACATACGGCCCATTTCCTTCTGGTCCTCGTTGACCATCATCACCTTGTCGGTGTCGAGGATGTTGTCGAAGGGAACGACCACCACGTTGTTCTTGTCGGCGAGACGGATGATGCGGTCGAAGCCGTCGGGAGCCACGGCGATGGTGACGATGCCGTCAAAGCCCTGGTTGATGAAGTCTTCCATCGCGCCGAGTTGCGCCGCAACATCGGTGCCAGTCGAGACCACCTTGAACTCCTTGATGTGCTCCTTGATGCCCGGCTGTTCGGCGAAAGCCTTTGCCGTCTTCACCATCTGGATGCGCCAGGTGTTGCCGACGAAGCCGTTGACGAGGGCAATCTTGTAAGGCCCGGGCTTCTTATCCCACTGGAAGAACTTGGTCTGGCTGGACCAAGGCTTGAAACACCCGGGATCGGCGCCCGGACCGGACACTACCTTGGGACCCGCCAAGGCACTGACCGGGGATAGCAGAAGACCGGCGCAAGCCAGCCCCGCAAGACGATGCGTCCATTCCATGTCCCTTCTCCTTGATTGCGTTCCATCCCTTAAAACTGGCTCAATCGGCCATGCCGGGAATTGGCTTCCCATGCAATTTGCCCGGCTAGAATGACACGCAACCTCCGATGCGCACAAGCCGGATGCCGCTCGCCGCGCCGCGCGCGCCGTTAAAGAATGAGACTCAGGGAAAACTCTGCACGGCGCCGCCGCTCGCGCGGCGATGCGGGCCACCCGTAGGCCTTGGCAATGGTTGCCGATCATGCCGACGAACCACTCTGCGAACGCGCCGGGCCGACAGGCCGGCGCAATGTCCGAATTGCCTAGTGCGGCGCATGTTGACTTTCCACCATCCCCTCCAAATACTTCGCAAAAATAAAAGGAGACCAATCACAAGACGGTTTTGAGGGAGGGATAGAATGCCGACTTCACGCAGGCAGCTGCTGAAGACGTCGGCGGCTGCCGCCGCCGCGCTCAGCCTCGATTGGACACGGGCCCAGGCGCAGGCCGAGAATTTGCGCATCGGCCTGATCTACGACCTGACCGGACCATTTGCCGCCGGCGGCTCGGTCGCCTCCTCGGTCGGCGCGCAGATCGCCATCGATCTCGTCAACGAGAAGGGCGGCATTGGCGGCAAGACCAAGATCGTTCCGGTCGCCGCGGATTCCCAGAGCAAACCGGATGTTGCGATCAACGAGGCCGAACGCCTCATCAGCCAGGAAAAGATCGACATCATCAACGGGGTCTATGCGAGCTCGCACGCGGTGCCGCTCGCGGCCAAGGTCGAGCAGCAGAAGAAGATCCTCTGGATCACGACC
Source organism: Bradyrhizobium diazoefficiens (assembly GCF_018131015.1). Lineage (GTDB taxonomy): Bacteria > Pseudomonadota > Alphaproteobacteria > Rhizobiales > Xanthobacteraceae > Bradyrhizobium > Bradyrhizobium diazoefficiens_B. Next base: position 58,034 of record NZ_JAFCJJ010000003.1, on the reverse strand, counting down.
GCGGTGTCGACCGCCGTGTTCAAGGACAAGAACCTGCAATACGTGTTTCGCGCGCAGATCCACTCCGACCAGTACGGCCAGGCATTCGCCGGCTTCCTCGCCGAGCATGCGCAGGGCAAGCTCGGGATGGACCCCAAGGACGTCAAGGTCGCGCTGATCCACGAGGACGGCCCCTATGGCGTTGGCGTTGCCTCGGCCGACGAGGCCTACGCCAAGCAGGCCGGCATCCAGGTGGTGCTGCGCGAAGGCTATTCGGCCTCCGCGCCGGACCTCTCGGTGCTGGTCACGAAGATCAAGCGCGCCAAGGCCGACGTGATCTCGCACGCGGGCTACAATCCCGACATCACCCTGTTCCTGCGCCAGGCGCGCGAGAGCGGCTTGCGCTTCAAGATGCTGTTCGGGGCCGGTGCCGGCTACAGCCAGCTCGACAAGCTGCGCGCCACCTTTGGCGCCGACATCGACAATTTCTGCAACGTTGACCCGGTGCCGGCGCAACTGCTCGATCCGGCCAAGCTCGCGCCGGGCATGGGCGAGCTGATCAATGCGATGGTCACGCGCTACAAGACCAAGACCGGCGCCACCGACGTGCCGCCGCACTGCTCGATGGGCTTCAACCAGACCTGGGTGCTGCTCAACAACGTGCTGCCGGTGGCCAAGGAGAAGTACGGCAGCTTCGAGCCCGAGGCCATCCGCAAGGCCGCGCTCGACGTCGACATCCCCGCCGGCGGCACCATCCAGGGCTATGGCGTCAAGTTCTTCCCGCCGGGCACGCCGCTCTCCGGCCAAAACGAACGCTCGACGCCGGTCGTGATGCAGAACGCCGGCGAGCATATTTCCGTGGTGTGGCCGACCAACATTCGAACCCAGGATCCTATCTTCCCGCTGCCGAAGGGCTCGACCTACGGGGCGTAGGGGGCGGCGCGGGCGGTGCACCCTCTCCCTTCGCGGGAGAGGGTGTCTCGCCAGGCTGACGGCGTTGCAGCCGCGGCTGCCTGCATCCTGTGGTCATTCTCTTCGCGTTGTAGTTGGATTTTTGGCCGCAAGGGCGCGCGCGCAGGTTGTGGGACGAAGTCTTGTTGAAACACGCCCCGGCTAGAGTGTCCCCCGGATCATCAGCTCTGCTCATTTTTTTGTACCTGCAGGCCGGTCAACCCAGAGCGTTTTAGCTTTGAATCGGCGGATCGGCGAACCGGCTCTCATCGCGGAGCCATCAGCGGTGATCGGGAATTTTCAGAGAATTGATTTCAACGGTGGGAGTAGCAAATGCCCGCCCTGCTCGAATTGCTCTATCGCGAATATTGTCGCGCACGCCTTGCCGAAATGCGCAAACAACTCCTGCTCACGGGAAAGCATGCTGGAGACCTGCAAGCGGATTACGATTCTGCCGATGGCGTCGACGGAGCGGATACGCAGGCCGAAGTCGAATTGAACCGCGCAAGGAAATAGTGGTCACACCCGGCTGCAATCAGGAAAGGCGATCATTTTTCAGGAGGCCATTTTGAACACACCCGAATTCTATACTGCGTCGATCGCCTGCCTTTCGTGCATGACCATTGCCGTCTTGATGGCCGTCGGAGCCTGGTAGGCGACGACTACAGCACCACACGCCGGCCCTCCTCCGCCGCCCAATAGCCAGCGTAGTTCACCTTGATCGTCTCATAGGCCAGCGCCAGGTCCGACAGCGGCTGCCGCCCGGTCGCGGCGCATTCCATGAAATCCTGGATCTCCTGCAGATAACCGCGGGTCCATTCCTCCTCCAGGCAGACATATTGCCAGCCGGTTTTGCGGTCGACCTTCTCGGTGATGTAGACGCTTGCGAGCTTCTCCTCGGAGGTCTGGTAACTCATCAGATGCGTGTTCGGCGTGATGTTGGCGAATAGCGAGCCTCCGCTGGTGTAGGTCTCGATCAGATTGCGTACGCCGCCCATGATCATGTCGCCGGAGAAGACCGTCGCCTTGGTGCCATCGGAGAACGTCGCGGTCAGCGTGCCCCAGTCCTCGACATCGACGGGATTGGCCTTGAGATAGGTGCGCTCCTCCGGCTTCAGGGCGGCCGTGACGTTGCCGACATCGCCGGTGACGCTGGCGACGCGGATGCTCTCGCCGCGCGCCTTCGCCTCGACCTGCTTGAGGTAGAGCACCGCGGAGAGCGGATGGCAGCCCATCCGGATCAGCGAGCCGCCGCCGGTCATCGCCCATTGCGCGGCATGGGCGGCGTGCGAGCCGGAATGGCTCTCCTCGCCCTTCATGAACAGGATCTTGTCCTTGGTCGCCCTGATGATCTCCGCGATCTTGGTCACCGCGGGTGCATAGACCCAGTCCTCCGCATACATGAAGAGTTTTCCGGTGCGCAGAATCACGGCGCGCGTCGCCTCCATCTCCTCCAGCACGCGCTCGTACATCAGCCCCTTCGGCACGTGCTTGCCGATCGGCTGCCGGTCGCCGTCACGGCCGAAATAGCCGGCGAACGGCTTTTCGCAGATCACGTGCTTGCCGGCCTGCATGGCGCCGACGATCATCCCGGCATGAAGGTTGGGCGGCGTGCAGATATCGACGACGTCCAGCTCGCGGTCCGCGATCAGCTCGGCAAAACTGCGATAGACGCGCGGAATGCCGTGATGCCCGGCAAACTCGACGACCTTGTCGCCGCGCGCGGCGACCGCCGCGACCTCGACGTCCACGCCATAGACGCGCCGGTACGCATACATATGCAGCTCCGACACGAAGCCGCAGCCGACGAGTCCCACCCTTATCCGAGCCATGACGCCCCCCAACCTGTGCTTGAGGGGCACTATAGCGGGCCTACCGGCCTATTGCACCGAGACCCGCACCACGCCCGCGCTCATCATGCCGAGCGCGCGCGCCGCGGGCACCGAAAGATCGACGATGCGGCCGCGAATGAAGGGGCCCCGGTCATTGACGCGGCACTGAATGGTGCGTCCGCTCCAGGAGACCTTGAGCACGCTGCCGAACGGGCGCGTGCGGTGGGCGCAGGTCAACTCGCCGCTTTTGGCGGCTTTTCCATATCCGTAATATGAGGCAAGCCCGCTCTCGGCACAGGCACCTGAAACGAGGGCGAGAAATGAAGTCGTCAAGCAAACCAAAAAGGTCGTCTGCGCGCGCACGGCACCGCTCCCCGGTTGGCCCCTGCCCGGCGCTGCAAACGTTCTTTTTGTTCCAATGGTTCCCGGAACTCTGCCGCGCAATGCGCGGCAGAGCCATCACACATTGTTACTGCTTGTGAAAGACCAGGGTGCGAACCTCGATGCTCTCGCGCGGGGCAGCATTCGCCGGCGTGGTCGGATCGACGAAGGCGGTGTGCGGCCCGAACCGGGTGCGGCCGTCGGTTGCGGAATCGTAGCACTTGAGCAGCAGCGCCTCGTCCGGGGTCATGTCGGGGACATAGAACCAGCGATGGTTCGGATTGTACTTCACCGAATAGATCTCGCCGCTTCGGTTGGGATAGATCAGGTCGGAGGCGACGAGATCGTCGGGCGCGACCGTGGTGCCGTCGGCCATCGCGAGCGGCGAGTCGCGCAAGGGTCCGCGGATCGGGCGCCAGAGATTGATCACCTGGACGCGGCCCTTGAGCAACTCGTCGGCCTCGGCAGGCAAATGCTCGCGCACGCGATTGGCGCCGGAGATCACGGTCTGGTCGACATGGGCCCGCGTCGCAGGCTGGCGCGGACCGGCGCCGCGGATGTCGGCCGCACCCTCGACGCGCCTGCGCACGGTATGGTCGAAGATGACGACGCGGTCGGCTTTCAGCGTCGCGCGCAGGAAGGCCTCGACCGCGGGATAATAGACGGCGCGGATCTCCGCCTCGTCATAAAAATCCTTCACGCGGGTCGGATGGCGCACCAGCGCAAAGCCCTCGCGATCGAGCGAGAAATTCTGCGCGATGAGGCGCGCGTCGAAGATCGGGACCTGGTGCGGCTCCGGCAGCGATGTCGTCTTCGGCTCGCCCGGCGGCGGATCGAACGCGTAGGTGCGCGGCTTGCCCGCGACCGGCGCGAGGTAGTTGAGTTCGGCTGTGACGAAGGGAAGCGATTCGATTCTTGTTTCTTGCAGGCCCATGGCCGGTCTCCCGATGTGGTCGTCGGTTTGATCTTTGGCGGGATGCGGTGCGCTGCAAGGGAGGCGATGCAAATAGCAATGCCGATGTCGCGGCCAGTGGAGAATGCAGCAGGAAATTGTCGCGAAGTGTTATCGGATGAAAACTGTCCTTCTCATCTCACGGACGCTTGAAGAGTCTGTGAGGTCTCGTGCCCCGGACGCGGCGCACCACGCAGTGGTGCGGCGCCGAGCCGGGGCCCATCCTGCTGAAAGCATTCCGTGCGGCGTGGGTCCCGGCTCTGCGCAGCAGCGTTTCACGCTGTAGCGCGTCCGGGACACCCGAGACATGCCTCGCTCTAGCCTACGGAGCGAGATCACCAATAGGCGCGACGGTAGTACGGGCGATGAATGACCCGGTACGGCCGGGCATAGCCATAGCCGTAGCCATATGGACGATAATATGGCCGGTAGCTGTAATAGCGGCGATAGCCGCCGTAATAGCCGGGATAGCCGTAGGAGTAGCCGCCATAATAGGCGGGCGCGTAACCATAGCCGTAGCCCGGATATCCATAGCCGCCATAGTACGGGCCGTAGCCGTAACCATAGGCCGCGCTGCTGGCGATGGCGCCGCCGATGATCGCGCCGGCCGCGAGGCCGCCAAGACCCCATCCCCATCCGCCGCCGCGCCAATGCACCTGGGTCGCGCCATCCCCCGCCGCGGCCTTCATCGTCGCGACATTGGTCGGCATCGGTGCCGCCGCCGCCTGCCCAATTTGGCCGGCCATGACCGCGGCCGCCAGCGAGCCGACAATTGCCGTCTTCCAGATACTCATCGTCCTACCTCCTGTCTGACGTCTTCTTGGGAAAGGATCGCATCGGCATGATCGGGCATCCTTGCGTCAAGTCAAAGACTGGATTTTCGCGTGCAGCGCACAAGATGCTCACCTGCCTGAATTGTGATCCGCCGGCCGAGGCTGCGCGCCGGGGGCACCGGCAGGACGGCGGACCCGCAACCACCACAATGCATTAAGCCTGTCGTTCGTTCGCAACCAAGGACGGCCTTTCCGATTTATTGTTGGTGCCGCTACACTCGGTCCGAACGGCGCGGGGCCGGGCGCGGCTTCTCGCGACGACAGGCTTCGGTTCGCGTCAGGTGAGTGGGGAGGATCGACATGAGTGCCGCCAGAAGTGAGCCGCTTGCTCGCCAGGCCTTGGCCTTCGTCCTGGCCGGCGGACGTGGCAGCCGCCTCCTGGAGCTGACCGACCGGCGCGCGAAGCCCGCGGTCTATTTCGGCGGCAAATCCCGCATCATCGATTTCGCGCTGTCCAACGCCGTCAATTCGGGCATTCGTCGCATCGCGGTCGCCACCCAGTACAAGGCGCACAGCCTGATCCGGCACCTGCAGACGGGCTGGAACTTCTTCCGCCCCGAGCGCAACGAGAGTTTCGACATTCTCCCCGCCAGCCAGCGTGTCTCCGAGAACATGTGGTATGTCGGCACGGCCGACGCCGTCTACCAGAACATCGACATCATCGAGTCGCATGCCTGCCAGTTCATCGTGGTGCTCGCTGGCGACCACATCTACAAGATGGACTACGAGGTGATGCTGCGCCAGCATGTCGAGAGCGGCGCCGACGTCACCGTCGGCTGCCTCGAAATGCCGCGGGCGGAATCCTCGGGCTTCGGCATCATGCATATCGACGAGAACGGCTGGATCCAGGAATTCCTGGAAAAGCCCAAGGATCCGCCCCCGATGCCGGGCAAGCCCGACGTCTCGCTCGCCAGCATGGGCATCTACGTGTTCAACGCGAAATTCCTGTTCGACGAGTTGAAGCGCGACGCCGCTGATCCGAATTCCAACCACGATTTCGGCAAGGACATCATTCCGTATCTGGTCAAGCACGGCCGCGCCATCGCGCATCAGTTCTCGACCTCCTGCGTGCGCTCGGGCAGCGATCCCCGCGCCTACTGGCGCGATGCCGGCACGGTCGACGCCTATTGGGCCGCCAACATCGATCTTACCGACGTGGTGCCGGAGCTCGACCTGTTCGATCGGGCATGGCCGATCTGGTCCTATGCCGAGATCACGCCGCCGGCGAAATTCGTCCACGACGAGGAGAGCCGGCGCGGCCAGGCCGTGAGCTCGCTGGTCTCGGGCGGCTGCATCATCTCGGGCGCCTCGCTGCGCCGCTCACTGCTGTTCACCGGCGTGCGCATCAACTCCTATGCCAATGTCGAGAACGCCGTGATCATGCCCTATGTAACCGTCGGCCGCGGCGCCCGGCTGAAGAACGTCGTGATCGACCGCGGCGTCGAGATTCCCGAGGGGCTGGTGGTCGGCGAGGATCCCGCATTCGACGCCCAGCGCTTCCGCACCACCGAGCAGGGCATTTCGCTGATCACCCAGCCGATGCTCGACAGGCTCAATACATGATGCCTGTTCGCGTCCTCGCGGTCGCATCCGAAGTCTATCCCATCGTCAAGACCGGCGGCCTCGCCGACGTCGCCGGCGCGCTGCCGATGGCGCTGAAGGCGCATGGCGTCGAGATGCGCACGCTGATGCCGGGCTATCCCGACGTGATGCGGCACCTGGCGGGCGCCGGGGAAGTCCGGCGCTGGCCGGATTATTTCGGCGGGCCTGGCCGATTGCTTGCCGGCGCGCATGACGGGCTCGACCTGTTCGTGCTCGACGTGCCGCATCTCTATGCGCGGCCGGGCAACCCCTACGTGACCGCCGAGGGTCTCGACTGGCCGGACAACGGCGTCCGCTTCGCAGCGCTGTCGCGCGTCGCCGCCGATATCGGCCACGGCCTCGTGCCGGCCTTCGTGCCTGACGTCGTGCACGCCCATGACTGGCAGGCCGGGCTCGCGCCGGCCTATCTGCACTACGACAACGCCCCGCGGCCGGGGACCGTGATGACCATCCACAACATGGCCTACCAGGGCAAGTTCGCGCCGGAGCTCGCTGGTGCAATCGGCCTGCCGCGGGACGCCGCGTTCGACGTGCACGGGCTCGAATTTTTCGGCGGCATCAGCTTCCTCAAGGCCGGGCTGCAGCTCGCCGACCGCATCACCACGGTGTCGCCGACCTATGCGCGCGAAATCCAGAGCGACGAAGGCGGCATGGGCCTCGGCGGCCTGTTGCGCGAGCGCGCCAATGTGCTGAGTGGCATCCTCAACGGCATCGACGTTTCGGTGTGGAATCCGCGGACAGATCCGCACATCGCCTATCGCTTCGGCGCAGACGAGCTGTCGTTCCGCTCGGCCAACAAGGCGGCGCTGCAGCACCGGCTCGGGCTCGATCCGCGGCCGCATGCGTTCCTGCTCGGCGTCATCAGCCGCCTGTCCTGGCAGAAGGGGCTCGATCTCCTGCTCGAGGCGATGCCGGTGATTCTCGGCGACGGAATGCAGCTCGCTTTGCTCGGCAGTGGCGATGCCGACCTGCAGGATCGCTACCAGGCCGCAGCCCGCGCGCATCCGGGCCGGATCGCGGCGGTGATCGGCTATGACGAGGCGCTCGCCCATCTGATCCAGGCGGGATCGGATGCGCTGCTGGTGCCGTCGCGGTTCGAACCCTGCGGCCTGACCCAGCTCTGCGCGCTGCGCTATGGCGCCGTGCCGATCGTCTCCCGCGTCGGCGGGCTTGCGGATACTGTCGATGATGCCGGCGAAGCGGGAAGCGCGGCGACGGGTTTCACGTTCGGGCCGGTCACGCCGGAAAATCTCTCGGCCGCGCTGGAACGGGCGAGTTTCGCGTTCCACGACAAGCCGGCTTGGCGAGCCTTGCAGCTCGCGGGCCTTGCGACCGACGTCTCCTGGCGCAACCGGGCCGGCGAATACGCCGCGCTCTATCGCGACCTGATGGTATCCCGGCGCGGCTAGGCACGTACTCATAAACTTCAGATGTCTGCTTTCGAGGGCAAAACGGACCTGAGGTCCCACATCGTGGAATGTCGCCTTGTGACCCGGAACGGACCTCGCATCGGTACGAGAGTGGTGCGTGCCGCGCCTAAGCCCGCCTAGCCAGATCGCGCCGATGACCTTGACAGGTCATCTTCCCCTCTTCGCCGTCTTGAGCCGATATCCGATCAAACCGATCAATGGAAGCGTGAGGAAAAGGCTGGTCCCATGCCATCGGGCGTAAGTGTATGTGGCCTCACTTACCTCGACAAACTCTCCTTGGTGCCGGACATAGAAGTGACCATCAATCACCTTACCTTTGAGGGCATCTCCACCGATCCCGAAAGAAACAATGAAATAGGCCAAGACGTTCGCGCAACACAGAGCGAAAAGTACCCAGAGATATCGGCGGCTGAAATTGGACATCAGCGCAATCCTCATCGCTACTTCGTTCACGACCTCATTCATACCTGATGAATGCTGCGACGTCGCCTTCTGGCCCTCAGCGATGAAAATTAACGTTCGCCTATATGTCGGCTATCTGGGGCAGACCGGACATGTTTCGTGCTGGCTCCGACTTTCGGGATTGACCCGGAGCGGACATCCGATCAAAAGCGATGCGCTCCGTCATTTTGTGAATTGTGTAGCAACCACCTCACCCGTCCTCGGATCAAGCCAAACGGCATAACAACTCATGCTGTTGGCTCGGATCAGATCGCCTTCAAGGGCTACACCGACAAAGCAATCGCCCGCGTTGCTCGTGGGAAGCGTCGCCTTCCACCTCACGCGCCCGTCAGGTTCAAAACACACCAAATTCTCATCGCGCTCAGCACCCGGGCCCCACTCAAAGACGACCAAAAGACCGGCGTCGTCAGGAAGATCAACGGATGCGTAGATTTTTCTCATGTCGATAAGGCTAGTCTGGCGGACTTTTCATGTCAGGACAAGCCTTCGATGTCGGCTGTTGGACCATCAGCGAAGTGGCGACGCCCGTTGTTGAAGTCCGTTTAGTGGGCATAGCGGACTTAATATGCTCAACCCGGTTTCTTCCGCCTGTGACCCGAAGCGGACTTTTCGTTCAACAAATTTGCCTGTATCCCTAGGAGCATGTGGACGCTCCTGACCGGCTTATGCATTTTCGTTGGGCTCGCTGTGACGGCGTTTTGCATTGGACGAGCTGCCAAGCGGCGCTTCCCAAAGACCTATGCTGTCGTTGACAAAATGCTGTACAGCATCGACCTGATTTTGATAGCGGGCTTTCTTGTACTGCTTTACATCACGCGGTGAAGACCGCACATCCTTCAAGCGTAGCCATGTCGCCTGCTGGCCCTTAGGCGACCCGTCGAGCGTCATCGCCATAGGACCGCTTGTGACCCATTGCAGACTTCGCTGATAGTTGGCATCGTCGTGCAATGTTAACGACAGGCTTGCCGATATGCGTGCATGGGCGCTCTGCTTGACCGTTTATTGCGTTGCTTGCACCAGCGCAGTTGCCTGCACGCCAAGTACAGAACGAGGCATTTTATTCGAGCACGTTCCGACCGACATCGACGCATCGGTCGTCATAGAAGCGACGATCTATGACCAGACGCAAGTGGGCGACGCCCGTGGCGATCAGATGGTCCTTATGAACGCGCGGGTTGATCGAGTGATCAAGGGATCAGTCGCCAAGTACTTGAGGATATTTGTCTACAAAGGAGGCTGCACCCGCGTTGGCATCGGACAGGGTATTGTCCTCGGAAAGCTTCGTGACGATCCTCAGCGCGGAGTTATGTTAGAGGCAATCGAGAGGGCTGACATGCGAGCGTGGTCCAAAGAATTCTCGCAAAAGCAAACGGACATTTTTAGTACCGCAAAGTGCGTGAAAAACGAGTTTGGTGTCCGCGAGTGCCGCCTTACAGGTACTGGCCCGGAGTGGACCAAACCCTAAGTACCCGATCGGGTCTGCTTGTGGCCCTTTTCGGACGTCAGCGATCAAGCCGACGCTGTCCGCTCATCGGAGCAAACCAGACCTCCCGGCTAACGCCCGCCGAGGACCCATTGCGGACGCACATGGTTGTCAACGTCTTAAGCGAGCGCGGCCGTTTTCGGCTGGACGGGGAAAGAGCACGTTGACGTGGTGTAAGTAAGTTAGCAGTCATGCGCCTTAGACCCGGAAATCTCGTAACGCATAAGAGCGGCGGCCCTATTATGATGATTGAGCGGGTATGGCCCGAGCATTTGTGGCTGTCTAACCGCAGCAACTACCCATGTGATTGCGTATGGGTTGTGGACCGCATCAAGCAGGCCGCCACCTTTCCTGCTTTGGACTTGCAAACGGTCCACGCCGACGGCTCTCCACGAAGCTACGACAATGAACTCCGTGACTGACGGGGAAGGCGAATGAGGCGCGCTATGATGGTAGGCGTGGTGGTCGCCATGCTTGTAGGCCTCTATTTCTACGGATCACCGCAATACAGGGCACTGAAGAAAGAGTGCATCGAAACCGGCATGGAGCATTCGGAGGCTCCATCAGACGACGATCTGCATCGTTTGTGGATGGCTTGCCGCAAGATAGGTTTTGGCGCTCCGTTGTGAGACGAGACAGGTGGTTTAGGTCGGCTTCTGGCCCTTGGCTGACATCCCTTCTTGCGCCGGCGATGAACACCTTTGAGGGTATAGCGGACATCCCTCCAGCACGTGCATACTAGGTTTATGAGTAGATGCCCTGTTGCGGGCGCAGGACAACGTCGAATCCATGCTATAGAGCCGGCATGGAACCGTTCATGATCAAGCTGCTCGGCTTTGCCGCCGCGACCTGCACCACCGTCGCCTACGCGCCGCAATTCATCAAGGTCTGGAGGACCCGTTCGGCGCGCGACATCTCGCTCGGCATGTTCCTGGTCATGCTGCTCGGCCTCGCGCTGTGGTTGGTCTACGGCCTGCTCTCAGGCGATGCGCCGCTGGTCGCCGCCAACGCCATCACCATGCTGCTCGCCGGCGGCATTCTGGTGATGAAGCTGAAATATGGGTGAGGCCGTGCGATCGCGTGGCGACCGCTGCCTGATCGAATTCCGCTCCCGTTTTGCCCGACGTGTCATACGTCGCGAGGGTGCCTGTCGGGCAGACAAAAGCACCCTGCTAAGCCATTTTAATTGCTGGGCCCGGAATCAGTGCATGGGGTTGTTTTCGCAAGTTTGAGTCGTGCCGGGGCATCAACCAAACACGTACGACGCCATCGCGACCTGTGAGACCTCGTCAACGAAGACGCGGCGGCCGGTGTCATGGCCGGCGGCGCCAGCCGCCACCATCAACGGCAGCAGATGGTCCTCGCGGGGATGGGCCAGGCGCGCGCTCGGCGCCTTCTCCCAGTCCACCAGCATCGCGTTGCGGCGCGCATCGCCCGCGCTGATCGCCTCGTTCAGATAGGCCTCGAAATCATAGGAGACGGGCCTGGACTCCGCGCGGTTGAAGCCGCGCATGTTGTGATAGGTGAGCCCGCTGCCGACGATCAGGATGCCCTGGTCGCGCAGCGCGGCGATCGCCTGCCCGACCCTGATGTGCTCGGCCGCATCGTAGCTCGACTTCAGCGACAACAGCACGATCGGCATGTCGGCGTTCGGATACATCAATCCGAGCGGCACGAAGGTGCCGTGATCAAAACCCTGATTGGCGTCTTCCCGGCAGTCGAGGCCGGCCACCGCGAGCAGCGCCTTCACCTGCGCAGCCAGCGCGGGATCGCCCGGCGCGGGATATTTGAGCTGATAGGTGTGCTCGGGAAAGCCGTAATAGTCGTACACCATCGGCGGATGCGCCGAGGTCGAGACCGTGAACGCGTCGGCCTCCCAGTGGCCGGTGATGACGAGCACGGCCTTCGGCCGCGCCGGCAGAAGCTGCGGCAGCCGGCGAAACTCCTCGGCCGTCTTCGCATATTGCACCCGCCGGTCCTCCATGAACGGCCACGGTCCGCCGCCGTGCGACAGGAAGAAGGTTGGAAATCGCGTCATGGCATTCGTCTCGTCATGTTCGTCTCGTCGGCAACAGGCGCGCGCGAAAACGCCCGCGCGATCGGCGCCGAGCATAGGCAAACCGTCTTGGTTAGCAAGCCGTTAACGATTTGCCTCGCAGAATCCCGCCCGTGGTCGAAGCAGTCGGCCAGAAGACAGGGACGTACGATGAGGAAGTTTTCGCTGGGGGACGTCGTCAACAGTGACAAGGGCCGCCGCGGCGTCGTCCGCGCCGCCTTCAAGTCGAGGGAAGGCACCCAGTTCTACGCCGTCGAGAAGGACGGCGCGATGGACTATCTGGAGGAAGACCGGCTGACGCCGGCACCCCGCGTCGAGCTCGCGGCCTAAGTCCAACTCAATTCTTTTCGCGCGCGAGCCGGTCGAGGCGCTCCGACCAGGGGTCGTCGCCGCTCGCCATGCGATCGTTCGTGATCAGCAGCAGACGGTCGCTGTCCACGGCTCTATCCCAATGCGGCAGCTCGCCGTCGTTGGGATCGCCGCTCCTGGCAAAATTGATCCAGTAGGCGCGCATGCGGTGCGCGACCTCGCGATCCCTGCGCGAGAAGATGCCGGCACCCGGCACGCCCTCTACGCCGAAGATGAACTGCAGCTCGCGCCCGTGGCCATCGTCGGGATTGCCGCGCCGGGCCTCGGGCACATAGGCAAAGCGATAGCGGAAGGTCGGTGCGCCGTTTGCGGCATGAAGGCGGGCGAGCATTCGCGCCGGCTCGGAAAAGACCTTGTCGGTATAGAGGCTGGCCGCAAGGTCGATCGGGTTGGCGGCATCGGAATAGAGCCGGTGCAACTCGTCGATGCTTTCGCCCGAGGATGACAGCGCCTCCTTGATCTCCAGCGCGCTGTCGAACTGGGTCTCGTCGTCGTTCGAGCCGATGATCAGTGGAATGCGGCTCTCATGTCCGGCCGAAAATCCCGCGGCGATGTCTTCCGTCACCAGGTTTCCATCCAGCGCCGGCGCGAAGCTGCGCGGCGATTTGTCCCGCAGGCGTTTTGCCGTGGCGAGCAGACGCGCAGGTTCAGCGGGGCGCCCATCCGAGGTCTCGCCGAGCGCGGCAACAAACTGTCGGCCAACGACCGCGGCCTCCTCCGACGAGAGCAGGCGCGCGCGTCCGGGCAGCGATTGCAGAATGGCTTTCTGAAACAGATCGCGCGACTGGGCGCACAGCATCAGCAGCGCGATCGACGTCGCCCCAGTGCCGTTGCCGAACAAGGTGACGTTTCCGGGATCGCCACCGAAGGCCGCAATGTTGTCGTGCACCCAGCGTAGCGCGGCGATCTGGTCCATCAGGCCGAAATTGCCGGAGCCGCCGTCCGACAGCGCGGGATGCATGAGAAAGCCGAGCGCGCCGAGACGATAGTTCACGGTCACGACGATGAGCCCGGCCTGCGCGAGCTTCGCGCCGTCGAACAATGGATCGTTGGCCGTGCCGGTAACGAAACCGCCGCCATGGACGAACACCATCACCGGCAGCGGCCCGTCGACGCCGAAGGGACGGAATACGTTGAGCGTGAGGCAAGCCTCGCGTGCGGCCGGCAGCGACGGCTGCAGGCACGGCGCGCCGTAGTCGTAGGCCGTGCTCATCTCCGAACTCTCGGGCAGGGCCTGCGGCGGACGCCAGCGCAACTCACCGGCCGGCGGCGCCGCATAAGCGAGCCCCTTGAAGGACGCCACCTCGCCTTCGACAGCGCCGAGCATCTGGCCTTCGCGGGTCAACGCAAACGGAAACTGGCCGACCGTCTGCGCCGCAACGGCGCAGCAGAGAACGGCGGAAGCCGCAACAAGCGCCAGCAGGCACCGCATCCCGGGATCTCGATACGCGGACAGGTTCCCTCGGAGGTTACGTCCGCGGCCGCCGGCGGGGCAAGCCTCGTGGCTGCACTAACCGCCTCTACCCACCTTTGGCGATGATCTCCGCCAGCGCACGCCGTGCGATGATGCCGAGCTCGCCGAGCGTCGAATGGCCGGATTGCGCCGCCTCGATCAGGCGTTCGGCGATGAACCTGCGGCTGTCGTGGTCGCCGCCATGCGGCAACTGGCGGCACGTCTCCTCCAGGACGACGTCCATGTTCGCTTTTGTCCGCTCACTCAACTCTGTCATGACGCCCGGCCGGGTACGCGTGGCTTGTAACCGCAAGCATACACAGACGGAACGTAGTTGATTAGCCCCGGGCAATCACGGCCCATTGTGCATCGCGATGTTGGCGCCGCCAAAATGACGCCACAAACGACTACCGGGGATTGCACCTTGTTCTGATGACAAGCCGGGCCGGCGACGATAGCCTGCCGGCCAAACAAAACATACGGGAGGAATGCATGTCGGACGCAATGGTCGCCGCACGGGCTTCTGACGCGAGCGCGAAATCCCAGCAGGTCGATGTCGCCGTCGTCGGCGCGGGCTTTGCCGGCCTCTATCTTCTGCACCGCCTGCGCAAGGCCGGCTTCTCGGCCGTCGGCCTCGAAGAGGCCGGTGACGTCGGCGGAACCTGGTACTGGAACCGCTATCCGGGCGCGCGCTGCGACATCCAGACCATCGACTACAGCTACACTTTCGATCCCGAGCTCGACAAGGCCTGGACCTGGTCGGAAAAGTACGCGACCCAGCCCGAGATCCTGCGTTATCTCGGCTTCGTCGCCGACCGCTATGGTCTGAGGCCCGACATCCGCTTCAAGACCAAGGTCACCGGAGCCACATGGGACGAGGCGTCCGAACGCTGGCAGCTCGCCACCGACAATGGCGCGCCGGTCTCCTGCCGCCATTACATCATGGCCACCGGCTGCCTCTCCGCGCCCAAGCCGCCCGAGATCGACGGCGTCAAGGACTTCAAGGGCGAGATCTATTTCACCGGCCGCTGGCCGCATGACGGCGTCAATCTCGCCGGCAAGCGCGTCGCGGTGATCGGCACCGGCTCGTCCGGCATCCAGTCGATCCCGCTGATCGCCGAACAGGCCGCGCATCTGACCGTGTTCCAGCGCACGCCGAATTTCGCGCTGCCCGCGCACAACGGCCCCCCGCCGGCCGATCGCATGAGCCTGCTGCAGGGCGACCGCGCGGCCTATCGCGAGCAGGCGCGCCAGTCGATGGCGGGCGTGCCCTATCCGCAGGAGATGGCCGTGAGCTGGCAGTTGAGCGATGCCGAGCGTCGCGAGCGGTTCGAACGTGCCTGGGCGGCGGGCGACCTCGTCCACATCCTGACGCAGCTTTGGGCCGACCAGGCAGTCGATGTCGACGGCAACAAGATCGTCCAGGACCTGATCCGCGAGAAGATCCGCGCCGCGGTCAGGGATCCCGAAACGGCGGCGGCGCTGATGCCGGACGATCATCCCTTCGGCGCCAAACGTCCCTGCCTCGACACTAACTACTACGCGACGTTCAACCGGCCGAACGTCACGCTGGTCAACCTGCGCCAGGAACCGATCAAGGCAATCACGGCGAGCGGCATCTCCACCAACGGCCGCAGCTTCGACGTCGACGTCATCGTGTTCGCGACCGGCTTCGACGCCATGACCGGTGCGATCCGCGCCGTGCACCCGATCACGGGACGCGGCGGAAAATCGCTCTCCGACGTCTGGGCGCAGGGACCGCAGACCTATCTCGGGCTCACGGTCGCGGGCTTCCCGAACTTCTTCATGATCACGGGGCCCGGCAGCCCGTCGGTGCTGTCGAACATGGCGGTGTCGATCGAGCAGCATGTCGACTGGGTGGTCGACCGGATCACGGCCCTGCGCGACGCCGGCTTCACCACGATGGAGGCCACCGAGGCGGCGCAGGCCGGCTGGGGCCGGCACATGGCCGACTGCTCGATGCTGACGCTGCACCGGCTCGCCAATACCTGGTACACAGGCGCCAACGTGCCCGGCAAAGTCCACGCGCTGATGCCCTATACCGGCGGCGTCGGCCCCTATCGCAGTATCTGCGACGAGGTCACGAACGGCGGCATGCTCGGCTTCAAGCTCTCCGGCCCCGGCGTCGCCACGCAATGCAATGACGGCGAGGTCGTGCGCCTGCAGCCTGACGTGCGGCTGGTGTTGAACCTGCTCGCAACGCTCAACCTGCCGCCGATCGAGTCGATGGGGGCGTTTGGTGCGCGCGCCTTCGTCAACGAGTTCAACAAGAGCCGACCCGCAGGGCGGCCGATCGGCGACATCGTCGACGGGACGCTGCCCGGCAGCGATGGTCCCCTGCCCTACCGCGTGTACAAGCCCGCGGCGGCGGGACCGCATCCGATCGTGGTCTATTTCCACGGCGGGGGCTGGGTGCTCGGCGACGAACAGTCGGACGAGCCGTTCTGCCGCGACATGGTGCGGCGGACCGGGATGATCTTCGTCAGCGTCGGCTACCGCCACGCGCCGGAGCACCGCTTCCCCACCGCGGCCGAGGACGGCTATGCGGCCACGCGCTGGATTGCGGAGCACGCGGCCGAACTCGGCGGCAGGCCAGGGCCCGTGCTGGTGGCGGGCTGGAGCGCCGGCGGCAACATCGCCGCCGTCACCTGCCAGCTCGCGCGCGACCGCGGCGGACCGCAGATCGCGGGCCAGCTCCTGGTGTGCCCGGTCACCGACAGCAGCTTCGATCGTCCCTCCTACGCCGAGAACGCGACCGGCTATTTCCTGACCCGCTCGCTGATGGACTGGTTCTGGGACCTCTATTGCTCGCCTGCCGACCGCACCGATCCGCGCGTCTCGCCGCTACGGGGCAAGGTCGCGGGCCTGCCCCCGGCCTTCGTGGCGACCTGCGAGTTCGATCCCTTGCGTGACGAGGGCATCGCCTATGCCGAGGCGATGGCATCAGCCGGCGTCCCGGTCGAGCAGCTTCAGGCGCACGGCCATTTCCACTCATCCTTTACGATGGTCGACGTGGTGATTACCGGCGTCCCGGGCCGGACGAAAATGGCCGAGGCCTTGCGGCGCTTTGCCGGGCTGCCACCGGAGATCAAGCGCGGCGACGACGACAGCTACGGTCATACCAGTCCGGGGCAGAAGATCGCCGCGGCGGCGAGTTGAATGACAGGTCGGCCGGGAACAATTTCCCGGCCGACACGTTGGTGAGGCAATGGCATTGAGATGCAGTGAGGGTGTAGGCCCCGGCACGCAGGACTTGCGCGCCGGGGTTCTTTTTGCGTGAGGGTGTGATGGGGGATATTTCGGCATCGGATACCAAGGTCGACTTCGGCGCGCCCGCGGTCCTGCACAAATGGCCATCGCTCGCAAATCGGCGCCGCCTCGACCGCGTCCCCTACCAGGTGCACGAGGGCACGCTCGATGCGTGCATTTCCGCCTTCATGCAGAAGCCCGCGGCGACCAGGCATCTCTACGAAATCCACACCGCGGCACAACCGCCGCTGGTCGCGGAGATCCTTTCGCCCGAGCATGTGACCGAGCTGTCACGGCTGCGGGAATTTCTCTGACCGCACGACAATCTCGCTGGCTTGCGTCGCCAAGCAGGAACCTTCTTCCGGTTCTTCCCGTTGTCGGAGATCGGAGTGCCTCGACATGCTTGACTCCCGCTTGCCCTCCTCGATCGTGCCCTATGGCGCAGACGAAACCTTGTTCGTCGTGGTCGACCGCCGCGACAACGCGACCGAAATCCGCATCGAGCGCAACGACCTCGAAGCCACGATCGGCGAGCTCGTCGCAGGCTGCTTCAACGATCCAGTCAGGGTGATGTCGTTCAACACGCTCGAGCACTGGATGAAGGACATCTCGACCGACGTCGCCGGCGAAATCCGCACGCGCTGCGACATCGACGGTACGGCGCTGCCCGACTATCTCAGCGACTTCGTCGACAGCCACACCTGACCGCACAGCCGCTGCGCCGAACCGCTCCATGACGCAGACAGCAAAAAGCGCCGCTGCTGCGGCGCTTTTCGTGTCGGCTACCTCAGTGATGCCAGAACAATGCCAGCAGCAGAATGATCGGCAGCGGCACGCCCAGCAGCCAAAGCAAAGCACCTCGTCCAAAACCCATGATCCTCTCCTCCTCTTGCATCACCCTGATGACGCGGAAGACGAAAAGAAGTTCCGCGCCTTCCGGCGTGGACGAATGCGTTCACTGCATGGTTCAAAGGGAGAATCAGGCGCGCCGCTTTCCGGCGATGACCTCGATTTCACGGCGGCGGTCGACCGCGAAGGTCAGGAGCTTTTCGATCGTCGGCGTATCCGTGATCCGTTTGGCGAGCCGCTCGGCACGCGCGGCCTGATCTTCGAGATACTGGATCGTGTTCAAGCGCCACCCTCCCCAACGCCCGCGATTTGGAGCACCCGATCTGGTTGGTCAAGCATGGTGCGGCCAGAACGGCTAACAGCCGGTAAACACGGCGCTGAGGATTCGACGAAACGCGATCTATCGGACGACGTCGAGCCTGACATTCGTGATGCCCTTGTCGACAATGCCGAGCGCTTCCGCTGCGGAAGGCGAGACATCGACGACACGGCCTCGGACATAGGGCCCGCGATCGTTGACCCTGACGGTCACGAAGCGGCCGGAGGAGACGTCGGTGACGCGCAGCTTTGTGCCGAATGGCAGGGTCGGATGGGCCGCGGTCAGCTCGTTGCCGTCGAACTTCTCACCGCTCGCGGTTTCCGTATCGGAGTAGAAGCTCGCAACGCCCAGCGAAGCTGTGCGCGTGCCGCTCGCTGCCTGGTCAGACGAACGTGCCCGCCTGATCGGCCGCGGATGCAGCGCCGCCACCCTGTGGGGCCGCTCGACCGCAGCCTGCCGGGTGCCGCCGGCAAGATCGGCCTTCTGGCGACCGACCGGCGATTGCGCGCAGGCGGCGAGCGAGGCGGCGCCGATGATGGCGAGCAGCAGCCGGGCCGGCCGGCAGCGCGGGTTAGCGAGGGAAATCCGGGCACTTTCTGTGCTTGCAAAGCGAGACATGATACGCCCCTCCGAACGCCGTGAGTTTCGGTGGGCAATGAGGGCAGAACCTTGTCGGAACGAAAGCAGCCCTGCGGCCGCAGCCGTTTCGCAGCCGCTGTGACGATTCCACCACAGTCCGATTGTCCTGCATCAGGACGCAACGCGCGAGAACTCAGCCTGACACGACCCGGAAGACGATCGGGCGCGGGTCGGATTGAGCGTCACCAGCCTCGGCGTCACCCCTCAAGAGCCGCAACAGCTCACGCCGATAGAGCCGCCGCCAGCCTGTCTTCAGGCTGGCGAGAAAATCGAGCTCCCGTTGCGTCAGCGTGCACATCATGAACCGATCGCGTTGCAATCGCCGTGCCGTCAGCCGACGAGGCCATCCATTGCCTTGACGTCCGCGCTGCCGGGAAACACCGCTTCAGCCAGCACCTTCTCCTCGACGCGCAGGTGGTCCCTGAGCAGGCCTTTCAACACGGCGCGCAGATCCGTGGTCGGCTTCAGGTCGCGGTCCTCGAACAACTGCGCGGGCTTCAGGCCGGGCCAGTCTGCGATCACCCGGCCGCCTGCAAGCGCGCCACCGACGAGGAAGGCGACCGTGCCGGTGCCATGATCAGTGCCCTGCGTGCCGTTGATGCGCGCAGTGCGCCCGAACTCGGTGACGACGGCGACCACCGTCTCGCGCCAGGCCTCGCCCATGTTGGTCTCGATCGCGGCAAAGGCGCCGTCGAGCGCACCGAGCAGATTGTAGAGCTGGCCCGAGGCTGCGCCTTCGGCGATGTGCGTGTCCCAGCCGACGAAGCCCATGGCGCCGACGCGCGGGCCGTCGGCCTTTGCGAGATAGCGCGCGGCGGTGCCGGCAGCCTCGGCGAAATAGGCGCGCACGCGCCCGATGCCGGGCGGCATCAGCGTCGGATCGTCCGACATCGGATCGCCGCTGCCCGGCGCGCCGCCGAGCGAGGCAAGCTTCATGCGTGCCTGGAGCACGGTGGCAAGCTTCGGGTCAGTGTGCCGGTAGAGATCGAGCAGGCGGCTCTGCGTGTCCTCGCTCGCCGGCAAGAGCTTCTGCGGCACCCACGTCATCACCGGCGCCGACCCGCGCACTACAAGAGGCGTCACCGAGCCGATGCCGAGCGCGCGGCTGCCGCGCGGATCGACGCGCCCGCCTGACTCGAGCGCGACCAGCGCGCGGTTGAGCCAGCCCGAGCCGGTCCTACCGGGCCTGGTGAACCCGCTCTCGAGCACGTCCTGGCCGTCGAAATGCGAGCGTTCGCGATAGGGCGTCGCAGTGGCATGGACGATCGCGGCTTTGCCGGTCTTGTAGAGACGGTGCAGGTTCGGCATCGCCGGATTGAGCGCGAAGAAGGCATCGAGCGGCAGCGCCGGCGGCTTGCCGTCCAGCACGAGCGCGCGATCGCCGCGCAACGAGATCCAGTCGGGATCGCCAACCGGCGCGACCGCGCCAAGGCCGTCGAGCGCGCCGCGGAGCACGACGACGAGCAGGCGCGGATCGCGCCCTTCGGCGCGCGCAAGCCGCGGCATCTGGCTCCACGCGAACAGTGCACCGGAGCCGACCAGAAGCTCGCGCCGCGTGGGCAAATGATTGTCGAAGCCCATGCTCACCTCCTCTGAAAATCCGACGACATGAACAGCAGCGCGAGTGCCTGCTGCCGGGTCTCGGCGCGGCCGACCGCCTGCTTCACCTCGGGCGCGATCTCGGACGCGAAGACGTCCTCGATGATGACTTGCGGATCGACCGTGCCGCTGATGCGCTCGGCAAAATTGTTGGCGACGTCGAGCCGCCGGCCGATACCGTCGATCCAGCTCGCCTCGTCATCCGGATAGCCTTTGGGCGCCGACGGACGCCACAGCGCTTCGCCGAGCAACTCCAGACCGGCGGCATATCGACCGGGATCGATCACCGTGATGCCGGTCGCGCGGATCATGCCGATGCCCCATTCGGTCGGACGCTTGAGTTTGGTCGGCGGCCCGCGCCACGCTTCGTCCGACGACACCATCGCGACCGCAACCTGCTTGAGGTCGCCCTCCGTATCGCGAAAGCGCTTCGCGATCTGCTCGATCAGGATCGGCGGCGGCTCGTCGGCGACGAAATGGCGCGCGAGTTTTGTCGCGACATGGGTCGCGGTCGCCGGATGCGCGGCGAGGTCGCGCAGCACGGCGCGGCCCTGCTCGTCATCCTCCTGCTCATAGCGCTTGCCGAGCACGGTCTGGCCGCCGGGCTCGTGCAGGCGGGGATTGAAGACGAACTCGCCGCCATGCTGGGGATCGGCGCCCGGCGGCACCAGGGTCCAGCCGGTCAGCACATTGGCGAAACTGATCACGTCGTCCTGGGTGTAGCCGGTGCGCACGCCGAGCGTATGCAGCTCCATGATCTCGCGCGCGATGTTCTCGTTGAGACCGGCACTGCGATTGATGCCGGCGATCGAATTCGCCCCCATCGAGTTGAGATTGTCGAGATAGAACAGCATCGCCGGATGGCCTTCGGCGGCCAGCAGGAGATCGACGAAACGACCGAGCGCGTGCGCGCGAACCGCTTCGCGCTCATAGGCGCCGGACATGCTCTGGATCTTGTTGGCCGAGATGCAGAAATGGTTGGACCAGAACCACACCAGCCGCTCGGCGAAACCGATCTCGGCGGCGAGCGCCGCCTCCATGCGCAGCTTGGCTTCCTGCAGATAAATCGGGCGTCCAGGATCTGGAACGGCGTCGGCCGCCTGCTTCGCCGCCTTCTCGGCCGCATCCTTCTCCTGGTTCTGCGTCGGCGCCTGTATCTGGTCTTCCGACATGGCGGGCGTCGCAGCCGTCTGCTGCTTCCTCGCCTGCTGCTGCGCCTGCTTGGCGCGCGCGGCTCGCCGTGCATTGGCATCGGCCACCGTGCGATAGGCCTTCGCGCTGTTGGGAAGGCCGTCGGCGGCGGCGAGCGCGAGCGGCCGATCGAGCTCGGCAATCAGCGCACCGCGCGGGTCGCTTCCGACCGCCGCAATCGATCCCGGTCGCGGCCCCATCCCGAAGCGATGAAGCGCCAGCACAGCCTCGGCCTTTGCAGAATTGCTCATGGCGACCGCCCGATTTCCTTCGTGGCCGCCCGGCGCTCGCGAAACGGCTTACCGGACTACGACCTGTAGTGCTACATACCGTAACATTGCGGGCGCGCAGGCGCAAGCTGAGATTGCAGCAATACAAGCTGTCCCGCCGTTGCGCAGGCATCCGCGAGTTCAGCGAATGCCCGCCGGTTTTAGTAGTTCGGTCCGAGCGCGATCTTCGTGATCATGCCGTTCCTGACGCCGATGCGCCATTCCGCCGAGCCATTGGCGAACTGCGCGAGGTAGATATCGCTGTCGAGTCCGGTGACGCCGCGGAACGAGACCGCGCGCAACGCGCCGAGCCGCGCCAGGATCGCCTGGTCGACCGCCAGCTGCTGACGGGTGATATTGGCGACTTCCGGCGTCATATGCTCGTAGTCTGGCTCGCCCTTGCCGAGGCCTTCGATGTAGCGCCGCAGCGTCTCCTCGCCATTGACGATCGGAACGGCACGCCGCGCCGCGCGCCCCGGCCGGGCGCCGAGGTTCGACACCTCGACATTGTGAAAGCGCGTCTGCCGGCCCGGCACCAGGATCTCCATGCACCGTCCCGACTTGTCTGCAATCACCCAGGGACTATTCACGGTGGTCAGGGCAGCCCAGGTGACGTTGTGCCTGACGACGCTCTGCTTCACGCGATTGCCGCCGGCGTCGAGATTGAAGACCTGGATGTCGTCGCCGAGCTCGTTATAGATCATGATCCGGATCGGCGAGGTGTCGGCACGGCCGCGCACGCTCGCTTCCACCGAGCACGGCACGATGCCGCCGAGCTCGTCATTGCCGTCGGGCCGGAAGATCACGTCGCCAACCTTGCCGTCGGGCTCGAGCAGCAGGCGGAATTCTGCGGTACCGTTCTCGAACTTCGCGCCATAGATGTCGTAGCCAAAGGGACTGACGCCGCGGAAGAAGAGCGTCTCCACCGCACCCAGCGCCGCGAAGGTCGTGCGCATTTCCTCGAGATGCAGATGGATCTTGGCGGCAAGCGGCGCACTCATGAGCTCGTATTGCGGCGCGCCGCGGCGCAAGCCGTCAATCCCGCGCAGGATCATCTCCCTGCCGCCGGCGGCGGGGACCTGCTCCTTGAACCGGTCCGGAACTTGCGCGAGGCGGCGCGCGAAGTCGGCCTCAATCGTCTGGGCGACCGCCGCATCGATACGCGGCGCGAGGCGGGCCCCGAAAACGGCGCTCTGCACCAGCAGGCGGGAAACCTTCGACTGCTCATCGCGCAGGAAGATCAGCAGATGGTCGCCACGGAAGGAGAAGACATCAGTACCCTCGGGGATGACCTGCATTGCACCCTGTCCGGTCTCCTGCAGCCAGAGGCGATCGCCGTCACGCCGCACGGAGAGCCCCCGGTCCGGCGCGGTCCGGTACCAGCCGACATACTGATCGAGCGGTGCCGGATCGGTGGCTGCCGTCGGCATCTCGACGAGGCTAACCGCGCGCACGTCGCGGCCGTTCATGCGCAGCATCAGCTCGGAGGAGCGGCGTTCCGCGGCGATCGGGAAATTGATCTCGCCGAAGGCAGCCTTGTAGGACGCCGTGCCGTCATCGCCGATGGTGAGGCGCACCCTGCGCTGTCCGGTGAGCTGCCCGTAGAGCTCGCCGCCCTCGCGGAAAACGGCGAAGACCGAAGCCGGCCCCATCGCATAGAAATTGACGAAGGGGCGGTAATGCTGGGCCGGCACGTCGCCGAGATCCGCGGCGACGGGCGCCGGGTCCGGCGTGCGATAGGCGATCATGCCGGCGGAGACGATCACGGCCGGCACGATCGCAGCCGCGATCGACAGCCGCTTGCGCCAGCCGACCGCCGCGGGCATGGCGGCAGCCGCAATGATGCGCTCGACGCGGGCCCGCACCGTCGAGGCCCGCGCCATCGCGAGCTCCACCGGCCGCGGTTTCACGGTGGCCGCAAAATCGAGCAGGATCTCGGCATAGGACAGCCGGTCGTCCATCACCTCGATCGCCTGGGCGTCGCTGATGATCTCGGCGAGTTCGGCAAGGCGGGCAAGCTGCCACCACGAGAACGGGCTGAACCAGAACAGCGCGCGATTGAGGGACGCGAGCAGAAGGACATAGAAATCGCCATTGGCGACATGGGCCCCCTCATGCGCGAGCACAGCAAGCCGCTTCTTGGCGTCCCAGCCTGAAAATTGCGGCGGCACCAGGATGGTCGATCCGAAGGTGACGGGACCGCCGACATCGCGGCTGACGCGCACATCGGCGCCGATCATGTGCGGGCCCTTCATCGGCTTTGCCGCCCGCGCTAGACGCCAGGTCAGACCGAGACCGATCGCAAGCCGCAGCAGCAGGCAGCCGGCCACACCGGCATAGGTGATCGTGGCGAGCAGCCACCAGTTGATCGACGTAGCAGTTGCTGCCGGCGGCACGGCGACGGCGCCGGGCGCGATCGGCAGGGCCGACTGCGGCATTTCCAGCGTCGAGATGTCGGCCGGCCCCACTACGTCCGGCACCACCGGCACGAACGCGGGCAGCCGATCGATGGTGAGCGTCGGCCAATGCATCACGAACGGCATCGCGAGCGAGGCCAGCAGCACGACGACCCACGCCGTCATTTGCACGTGCGGATTGCGCACGCGAAAGAGATTGAGACCGAACCAGACGACGCCTCCCAGCACAAGGGAGCGCAGCGCCGCCTCCGCCAGAGTTGCGATCATTCCTTCTTCACTCCCCTCGTCTTTTTAGCCTTCGCCACCTGGTCGGCCAGCGTGCGCAGCTGCTGCTGGTCGAGCATCGCGTTGTCCACCATGCCGACGAGGACCTCCTCGATCGAACCGTTGCAGAACCAGTCGACGATGCGCTGCACGGCCTTGGCCGCGACGCGCGCGCGCTCTTCGGCGGCGTGGTAGACATAGGTACGTCCGTCCACGGTGTGGCGAGCATAACCCTTTTCTTCCAGCCGGCGCAGCACGGTGCGGACCGTCGATTCCTTCAGGCGCCGCGACAGCCGCTCACGCACGACCTCGGCCGTCACCGGACCGTGGGCCCAAACCAATTGCATGACCTCGCGCTCGAGGTCGCCCAGTTCGGGCAAACGATCGTCCATGGTGTCTTGCCTTGCGGTTGGAATCTTCTTGTAACGCTACAGATCGTCGCATATGCCATCGCGCCACGCAACGGCGATTCCACCTGAAATGGTATCGCCGTGCTGACCTAACGGGCTACTTTCAGACAGTCGTCATGCCCGGGCTTGTCCCGGGCATCTACGTTCTTCGTTTCGCGCGGCAAGGCGTGGATGGCCGGGACAAGCCCGGCCATGACGATGTGGAGGCAGTCAGTACCGCGGCTCGTACATTTGCGACTGCACCAGCCCCCTCACGTCGTTGGGCGCGGGTCCGTCGGCAAGGCCGCGCTGATAGGCGACGTCGGCCACCGCGGTGGCGATACGGGCCGAGACCTCGCGGATGCGCGGCAGTGCCGGATAGAGGCTGCCTTGCGCGAGATCCTCCTTGCCGACGCAATCGGCCAGCGAATGAGCGGCCGCCATGAACATCTCGTCGGTGACGAGGCGCGAGCCGCTGGCAATGACGCCGAGGCCGACGCCCGGGAAGATGTAGGAGTTGTTGCCCTGCCGGGGCACGAAGGTTCGGCCGTTGAGCTTCACCGGGTCATAGGGGCTGCCGCAGGCGAACAGCGCGTGGCCCCCGGTGTAGCGATAGGCGTCCTCAGCCGAGCACTCGGCCTTCGAGGTCGGGTTGGAGAGTGCGAACACGATCGGCTGTTCGTTGAGCTCGGCCATCGCCTTCAGCACATCCGGCGTGAAGGCGCCGCCGACCGCGGCAACGCCGATGATCGCCGTCGGCTTCAGCGTTCTGATCGCCGTGAGGAAGTCGGTGATCGGTTCCTGCTCGCCATGGGCATAGCGCAGCTTGTGGCCGGACAGGCCGGCGCGCCCTGCCACGACGAGGCCGCGGGAATCCACCAGCCAGTTGCGCCGGAGCGCTTCGGCCTCGGTAGCCCCCTCTGCCATCATGGCGGAGACCACGAGATCGGCGATGCCCGTCGCCGCCTCGCCCGCGCCGAGGAACAGGATTTTCTGGTCGTTCAGCCTCGCTCCGGAGACGCGCAGTGCCGAGAACAGCCCCGCCAGCGCCACCGCCGCCGTGCCCTGGATGTCGTCGTTGAAGACGCAGGCCTCGTCCCGGTACTTGTGCAAGAGCTTGAACGCGGAATGGTTGGCGAAATCCTCGAACTGGATCAGCACGCCCGGAAACGTCTTCCGGGCCGCGACCATGAACTCGTCGACGAAGCTGTCATAGGCCTCGCCGCTGAGGCGCCGCTCGCGCAGACCGAGATAATAGGGATCGTTCAACAACTCTTCGTTGTTGGTGCCGACGTCGAGCACGATCGGCAGGCAATGCTCGGGATGCACGCCGGCGCAGGCCGAATAGAGCGACAGCTTCCCGACCGGAATGCCCATGCCGTTGGCACCGAGATCGCCGAGCCCGAGGATGCGCTCGCCGTCGGTCACGACGATGAGCTTTGCAGGATAGGGCCAGTTCTTCAGGATCTCGGCGATCTGGCCGCGATCGCGCGAGGAGATGAACATGCCGCGCGGCCGCTGGAAGATCAGGCCGTATTTCTGGCAGGCAAGCCCGACCGTCGGCGTGTAGATCAGCGGCTGGATCTCGTCGATGTTGTCGACGACGACGCGGAAGAACAGCGCCTCGTTGCGGTCGTGCAGCGCGTTCAGCGCGACGTATTTTTCGAGATCGGTCGGCAGCATGCGCAGATTGGTGAGCACCCGATCGACCTGCGTCTCCATTGTCAGCACGCAAGGCGGAAGCAGCCCACGCAGGCCGAGCGCAGCGCGCTCCGCTTCCGTGAAGGCGGTGCCCTTGTTGAGCAAGGGATCGCGCAGCAAGCTCATGCCGCGAGCGGTATTGGACGAGGTCGGTTGGGCCGCGACCCCCGAAGATCTATTCACGAATTCCCCCAAGAAAGTTTCTTATTGAACCATGGGCATTGTCGGCCAGCGCCCCATCGAGATCAAGGACGCAGCAATACGCAGACCGATTGTGATCTCGCACCGCAGCGAGATTTTTGCGAGAGATCCCAGCTTGCGCGCGGTAAAAAGGGTTAACGCCGCGCGGATCCTCTGAGGAAAGAAGCAGGGCTGAAAATCTGCCGGGTGGTTATCCGACTGCCCGCCGCGGGACCAGATGGGCCGAGCCGTCAGCCGGCGCCGCGATCTGCATCAAGATGGTCTGGGTGGCGGACGCGATCTCGATGCCGTTCTGCTGGAAGCGCAGCTTCATGCGGCGGTTGAACTCGCGCTGGACCGGCCAGCGGCCCGCCTCGGTGCAACGGATCTGGCCGACGATCGACACCATGGCACCGTCGACCTTGTCGATGCCCCAGAGTTCGAGATCGCCGCGGATGAGACTGCGGAATTCCGTCTCGCGGCGCATCTCGTCGACGACATCCTTGAGGATCTGGCCGGCACGGTCTGTGTCCTCCTTGTAAGCGACGTTGACGCTGACCGAGGCATTGCCGGCGCCGCGGCTGGAATTGGTGATGGTGGTCACCGCGCTGAACGGCACGATGTGCACGGCGCCGTCGCCGGCGCGCAGACGGATGGTGCGGATCGAGACGTTCTCCACGACCCCGGACAGTCCCGACACACTGACGCTGTCGCCGACCTGCACGGTGTTCTCCAGCAGCAGGAACAGTCCGGTGATGAGATCCTGCACGAGCTTCTGCGAACCGAAGCCGATGGCGATGCCGACGATGCCGGCGCCCGCGAGCAGTGGCGCGACATTGACGCCGATCTCGCTCAGCGCCGTCAGGCCGACGACGGTGGCGATCAGGCACAGGAGTGCGGTCCGCAGCATCGGCTGGAACGTGCGCAGCCGCGCGGCGCGGGCATAATGTCCGTCCCGCGACAGCGTGTTGATCTGGCGATCCAGCAGCGCGTTGCTGGCTTCCCAGATCGCCGCCGCGAGGGCTGCGGAAATGCCGATCGTCACCACCGCCGAGAGCAGCCGGCTTCCGATCTCGCCGCCATAGAACCAGACGAGGGCATCGACGCCCCAGACCTCGAGCACGGCCACGAGGCCGATGAAGGCGATCACGCCCGAGACGATCCTGCGCAGCAGCGGCAGATAGCGGTTGGCGCGGATCTCGAGCCCCGGAAATCGCTGCAGGATCTCCGGATTGATGCGGAAGCCGCGGTCGATCAGGCCGAGCGTCACCATGATGGCGACGCGCGTGATCAGCGCCGCCGCGATGGTGCCGACGAAATATTGCAGCAGCAGCGAGTAGCCGTTGCGGATGTTCAGCGCCCAGACCGCCCACAATGCGAGGTCGAGCGCGATGGCGGGATAGTGCCAGCCGCCGGCGATGCGCTCGCGCAGGCGCGCCGCGATCCCCTGCCGGTCCGCCGGCGCGCGGATCGCGTCGGCGACCTGACGCCGGCACTGCAGGATGATCACGACGATGAAGAGATGCACGACCAGCATCACCATGCGCAGGAGCGCCGCGTAGCCGGCGCGATGCAGGCCGAGCAGCAGCGCCACGTTCGCAAAGGCAATGCCCGACACGCCGACGCCGACGATGCGGCGCGCCCAGATCTCGATATAGGCCGCCGTCTCGGCGCGGGCCGGAAGCAGGCCGAACGGCCCCGCCAGCGCGCGGACGACGCAAATGATGCCGCGCGAGACCGCATAGGCGTTGACGACCGCCAGGATGACGAGGCGGACGGTCGCGGGCTCGCCGATCTCCGTCCCGAGCAGCGTCGTCGAAAGGCCGGCAAAGGCGAGCACCGGAAGCAGTTCGAGCGCGAGACGCCCGAGCACGAAAGGCAGCCGCAACATCATTTGCCAGGCGCGCGCCAGGCTGTGGCGGCGCCTGTGCAATTCGGGCGCGGGGGTGACATCGGCAACCGACGACGGCGGATCGGCGAAGGGCAGCGTCTGCGCCGGCAAGCGCACGGTTTGCGGCACGCGTCCCTCCAGGAACGCGACCGGTCGCCGGATCAGCCGGACGATCACCCACTCGGCCGAGAGGGCGCAGCCGAGCACCAGTGCGAGCTTCCAGGCGATCTCGATCAGAAGGTGATAGGCGGCGGGATCATTGGCCGTCCGCACGACCCAGTAATAGAACGCCGGAAAATGCGTGAGCGTCCGGGCCGCGTCGGCAACCTCGCGCGAGATTTCGCCGATCTGCTCGGACACCGTGAGCAGGAGTTGCGCGCCGAGGCCGTCGGCCGACAGCGGGATCGGCGAACTCGACTCGGGAGCCGACGCCTGCTGCCCGCCGGATGCATTCGCGATCGCGCGCAGGGTATCGATCATCTGGGCGCGCTTCTGATCGTCCTGGAGCGTCTCCAGCGCGCGCTTGGCCGCATCGGGCGACAGTGCAGCGGCATTGTCGGTGCCCGGCGCAGCCGGACCGGCGCGGGCGATCGAGAGGGACGAGATTGCGAGGAAGACGGCGAGAAGCGCCGTAACAAGCTTATGCGACACGCGGGATTCCCTGAACAATGACATGCGCCGTCGGAATCAAAAGCGTCACCGCGCGAAGCGCATGCCTCATCTCGGATCGGCGTTATTCGCCTCCGACCTGTGTCGGAAGTTTGCCGGTGAGGCGACATTCCCTTGGCATTTGCCGCAACACAGGCATGATGGAACCAGTGTCGCAAAGACATGCGAGATAGCGGCAGACTTTTTGGGGGACCATCATGACATCACTCGACCGGCGCCGGCTCGTGCTCGCAGGGGGCGCGGCCCTGATCGGCACACGATCCGCCATTGCGAAAGACGCAGCAACCTTCGCCTATCGCGGCATCACCGTCGACACCAGCGCGGCGCAAGGACAGCCCAATCTCAAGGAGGTCGTTGCGTCGTTCAAGCATCAGATCGACATCGTCGCCGACTGCGGCGCGAAGGCGGAGGTCATGACCTTCTTCAAGAGCCAGCCGGTTTCGGTCAAGCCCGGACAGGGCGACGGCGGCGGGCATTTCTCGTCCAGGGAAACTGGCGTCACGGTCGATGCCGCCGTCGTTGCACCCGAGAAGCCGGTGCTGTTGCACGAACTGCTTCATGCCTATCACGTCCGCGTCCTGCCCGGCGCATTGCAGAACCCGGACGTCCTGCGCTTCTACGGCATCGCGAGGCAGAACGAGCTCTATCCGCCGGATGCCTATGTATTGAAGAACGTGCAGGAGTATTTTGCGGTGACGGGAAGCCTCTACCTCTGGGGCAATGTCGATCGGCCACCCTTCAACCGCGCCACGCTGCGTGACAAGCAGCCCGTCTATTATCAATGGCTCGGTGAGATCTTTGGCGTGCAGAAGAAAGCATAGCGGCGTGCAGAAGAAAGTACAAAGCACAGCGCCGGGCAGGTAGGGGCTTTGCCTTACTGATGCAGCCCTCTAAACCTAAGCCCGGCGTGCCGTTCGCGGTTTTTGCCGCTATACGATAGTCCGAACGAGCTCCATCGCATTTAACGCGGCTGCTTTTGCGGAGGTGGTGTCATAGACCTCCCCGTGCTCACGAGATGGACGTAACGCGTCGCTTGTCTGCGACCACAACCATGCTCCTCCTGTGACATAAAACTGTCAAGCCGGATCAACGGGCACGTACATCACATTTGAAGACGCCGCCCTCGCAGCAGACGGCGGAATAAATTCCCTTCCGCAGCGTTTGTGTCGGAGAGAATGTTCGCCACTCCAGCACGTCAATCCTTTCAAGAAAGCCAGAGATGAAAGCAACCATTGCATCGCCGCCCTCGCGGCCATCGTGACCGGATCGGCCTTGACGCAGGCCTTGACGCAGGCGTTGGCGCAGACCCCGCCGCAGACATCGACCAGGAAGGTCGACGGCACCGAGAACGTCTACATCTTCCGCTATGGCGGCCATCAGTCGATGTTCGTGGTGACGCCGCAGGGCGTAATCGCGACCGATCCGATTTCCTATTTGCGCCCCGCCGAGCCCTATATCGACGCAATCAAGGCCGTCACCGACAAGCCGATCAAATACGTCATCTACAGCCATCACCATTACGATCACATCGCCGGCGGCCAGCCCTTCAAGGATCTCGGCGCCACCTTCATCGCGCATCGACGAACCAAGGAGCGGCTGCTCGAATTGAAGAAGCAGAACGCGCTGCTTGCCGATGTCGTGATGCCGGACCAGGTGGTCGACGGCAAGAAGGCCATCACGCTCGGCGGCACCACGCTGGAGCTGAACTATGTCGGCCGCAACCATTCCGACAACTCGCTGGTGATGCGGTTGCCGAAGGAGAAAATCGTCTTCGTCGTCGATTTCGCGCCGATCGAGTCGGTCCAGTTCCGCAACATACCCGACAACGCCTCGCCGCTGGAATACATCGCCTCGCTGAAGAAGCTGGCTTCGCTCGACTGGGAGCGGATGATCCCCGGCCATCCCTATGCCGGCGGCCGTTTCGGCACCAAGAAGGACATCGAGGACGACGTCGCCTACCTGGAAGACCTCTCCGCCGAGGTGAAGAAGGCCGCCGACGCCGGCAAGTGCTTCGACACCGCGATGAAGGAAGTGAAGCTGCCCAAGTACGAGAAGTGGAATAACTACGAGACGAGCTTGCCTGCCAATGTCGAGCGCTTCTGCTACTGGTGGGGCCGCGGCTATTGAGGGGGCGCGCCGGCGCGATGGTGACATCATGCTCCTGTTTTGCCCGACGTGTCAAGCCTATTTCGTAAAATCCGATTCGCGGCAAGGTCGCCGGCAAGTCATTGATCTTGCTGCCCGCCGCTACGGTGCATGGGGTTGTTTTCGCGATTCTTGAACCCGCCGTCCTGTTTTCATCGCCTGCGCGGCGGGATTCGTCACGCACATCGCAGGCCGCCCCCATGCGGCGGCCTGGCATTGGGCGAAGGACGCGAAGATGCAATCGATCCGCTCGCCTTCCAGCTCGCCGAACACATGCAGGCAGACCGGGGAGCCGGGAGCGTAGGTTTGAGCGCGCGCGGGTGCACCGGTCATGAACGCAGCAAGCACGAACGCGGTGAGAATGGACTTCGACATCACCGCTTCCCCTTCCCCTCGCGCTGGAGCGCCTTGCGCACCGCCTCGTACTCTTCCAGCGACGCCTTGTCAGCGCGCGGAAAGCGCAGGTCGAGCTTCTCGAGCGCCGCGACGATCGCCGAGCCGATCACCACGCGCGCGAACCATTTGTGGTCGGCCGGCACGACAAACCAGGGCGCATGAGGCGTCGAGGTATGCCGGACGATGTCCTGGTAGACGGCCTGGTAGCGCGGCCACAGCGCGCGCTCCTTGATGTCATCCATGGAGAACTTCCACTGCTTGGCCGGATCCTCCAGGCGATCGAGGAAACGCTTGCGCTGCTCGTCCTTTGAGACGTTGAGGAAGAACTTCAGCACCACGATGCCGTTGCGGGAGAGATAGCGCTCGAACGCCGAGATGTCCTCGAACCGCTCCTTCCAGATGTTCCTGGTGACGAGCCTTGGCGGCAGCTTCTCCTTGGCGAGGATCTCCGGGTGCACGCGCGTCACCAGGCATTCCTCGTAATGAGAGCGGTTGAAGATGCCGATATGACCGCGCTCGGGGAGCGCGACGATGTGACGCCAGAGGAAATCGTGGTCGAGTTCCTTGCTGCTGGGCGCCTTGAAGGCATGAACCTCGCAGCCCTGCGGATTGATGCCCTCGAAGATCGCCTTGATCGCACTGTCCTTGCCGCCGGCGTCCATGGCCTGGAACACGATCAGCAGCGACCAGCGATCCTGTGCGTACAGCTTTTCCTGGAACTCGACGAGCCGCTTCTTGTTGGCGTCGAGAATTTCCTGCGCCTTCTCCTTGTCGAGATCACCCTTCTCGTTGGTCTTGTAGTCCTTGAGGTGAAACTTGCCCGACCCGTCATAGCGGAACGGAGTGATGTAGCGGTCAAGTTCCTGGGTGAGCGATTTGTGCGGCTTCTTGCTCATGAGCGCGGGACACCTTGCGTTGCGACTTCAGTCGGTCGAGCAAGCTACCAAGGATGCCCTTGGGAAGGAATATGATGAAAAGCACGAGCAGCACGCCGTAGACGAGGTTGTCCCATCCGACCGCCCTGGTGCCGAACTTGATTCGCAAAGTCTCCGCGAGCAGGATCGTGATGACGGCGCCGGCGGTCGGGCCGAGCGAGACGAAGAGGCCGCCGACGATGGCCGCGAACACCATCTGGAGCGACACGGCGATGCCGGAGACGGTGTCGGGTGTGATGAACATCTGGTACTGGCAGTAGATCGCGCCGGCCAGGGCCGTCATCAGCGCGCTGATGAGCGTGATCTTCAGTTTCTCCGCGGTGACGTCGACGCCGGCGGCGGCCGCGGCATCCTCGTCCTCCGAAATCGCCTCCAGCGCGTAGCGCGCCATGCTGCGGTCGACCCAGTGCCAGACCACGATGCCGAACAGCCAGACACCGAGCGCGATCAGGTACCAGGTCGTCTTGTCGTCGAATTGCAGCGCCAGCAGCCTGTTGCCGGAGGCGCGGTTCGGCGTATAGCCGAGCGAGCCGCCGGTATAGTCGCGCGTGGCGGTGATGACCTGAAGCACGATGCCGGAGAGCGCCAGTGTCACCAGCACGAAATAGTGCCCGGTGATGCGGAAGCGGAAACAGGGATAGCCGACGATCAGCGCCAGCGCACCGGCCGCGACCATGCCGATGGGAATGCCGATCCAGGGCGACAGGCCGAGATGGTTCCAGAGCAGCGCGGTGACATAGGCGCCGATCCCCATGAAGCCGCCGTGCCCGAGCGAGACCAGGCCGAACCGCCCCATCAGCGACCACGATGTATAGGCAAACGACCAGATCAGGATCAGCACCAGGATGTGCAGATGATAGGGATCGCGATAGAAGAAAGGCAGCGCGACCAGTGCCGCCAGTCCCACCCCCCACGCCGCAAGCCGCCCCTGCCCCGTCATCGGCGCCTCGCGAGAAGGCCCGCAGGCCGGATGAACATCATGACGATGAAGAAGGCGAAGGCGAGCACGTAGCCCCACTCGAGATCGGAGAACAGCCCGCCGAGCGAGATGATCTCAGCGAAGACGAAGGCCGCGATGAATCCGCCGATGAAATTGCCGAGTCCCCCGAGCACGCAAATGAGAAAGGTGATCGGACCAAAGGAAAGACCGACGAAAGGATGCACGTCATATTGCAGCACCAGCAGGCAGGCGGCGAGGCCGGCCAGCGCGCCGCCGAGCGCCGAGGTGATGAGGTAGATCCGCCTGGTGTCGACGCCCATCAGCGCCATGATCTGACGGTCCTGCGAGATGGCGCGGATCGCAGTGCCGGTGAAGGTGCGCGTCATGAACAGATAGACCGCGACCATGCCGACCAGCGCAGCCACGAACGATAGGAGCCGTGCGTAGCTGAAGTTCATGTCACCGAAGGCGAGCACCGGCAGGCGGATGCCGAGATTGCGGAAGTCGATGCCGAAGGCGACGGTTGCGAAGCTTTGCAGCACGAACAGCACGCCGCCGGTCGCGAGCAGCTGGTTGATCGGCGGGGCCGTGAGCAGCGGCGCGATCACGAGGTAATGCAGGGCGGCGCCGAGGACCGCCACGAGCAGGATGGTCAGCGGCGCGGCGACGAAATAGCTGACGCCGTAATACTGCACCATGAAATACATCGCATACATGCCGATCATCACGAGCTCGGCATAGCAGATCCAGGTGACGTCGATGACGCCGAAGATCAGGTTGAGCCCGAGCGCGAGCAGCGCCAGCACGCCGCCGAGCAGGATGCCGTTGATCACGGCCTCCAGCAGGTAGATGTCGAATATGTCCAGGAATGCCTGCATGCGCCCCTTCGCCCCGCTTCCTCACACCCCGAGATATGCTTCCTTGACCGTGTCGCTCGCCAGCATCTCCGCCGACGTGCCTGAGCTGCGGATCGTGCCGGCCTCGATCAGATAGGCGCGGTCGACCACGCGCAGCACCTGCTGCACGTTCTGCTCGACGATCAGCACGGTCAGCCCGCTGGCGCGGATCCGCTTCACGAGCTCGAACACCTGCTGCACCACGACCGGGGCGAGCCCGGCCGATGGCTCGTCGAGCAGCAGGAGCTTTGGATTGGACATCAGCGCGCGGCCGATCGCGCACATCTGCTGCTCGCCGCCGGACATGGTGCCGGCCATCTGGTGGCGGCGCTCCTTCAGGCGCGGGAACAGGTCGAACACGACCTCCAGCCGCTCGGCGTAGAAGTTCCGCGCCTCCTTCATGAAGGCGCCCATCTTGAGATTGTCGTCGACCGAGAGCTGCGGAAACAGCCGCCGGTTCTCCGGCACATGGGCAATGCCGAGGCTGACGATCCGGTGCGGCGCCGTCGCCACGACATCGACGCCCTCCATCGCGATCGATCCGCGCGAGGGGCGGATCAGGCCGGAGATGACGCGCATCAAGGTGGTCTTGCCGGCGCCGTTCGGGCCGATGACGCCGACGGCCTCACCCGCCTTCACGTCGAGATTGACGTCGAACAGCGCCTGGAAGGTGCCGTAGCCCGCATTGACGGATCGCAGCTCCAGCATCACTGCCCTCCCGCGCGGCGGCGCGCTTCGGCGGCCGCGGCCTGGGTGGTCTCGGCGTCGGTACCGAGATAGACCTCGATGACGCGCGGATCGCCGGCCACCGCGCTCGGCAGCCCTTCCGATATCTTCTCGCCGTGGTCGAGCACCATGACGCGGTCGACGACGCGCATCAAAACGCCCATGATGTGCTCGACCCAGATGATGGTGATGCCGAGCTCGTCGCGGATGTTGCGCAGCATGTCGGCGGCCTGCTCCATCTCGGCCTCGTCGAGGCCGCCGAGGCTTTCGTCGGCGAGCAGCAGTTTTGGCGCGGTGGCGAGCGCCTTGGCGAGTTCGAGCTTCTTCAGCCCGGCCGCGCCGAGGCCATCGACGCTGGCTTGGCGATCGGTCGGCAGGCCGACCATCGCAAGCGACCGCTCGGCCGCCTCCTCGGCCTTGATGCGGCTGTGGCGGCCCTGGCCGTAGAAGCCGGCGAGCGCGACGTTCTCGAAGATGGTCAGGCGGCGGAACGGCCGCGGAATCTGGAAGGTGCGGCCGATGCCGCGATTGATGATCCGGTGCGGCGCGAGGCCCGCGATCTCGTGGCCGGCGAACAGGATCGATCCGGCGCTCGGCGCCAGCGTGCCGGAGAGCATGTTGAAGATCGTGCTCTTGCCCGAGCCGTTGGGGCCGATCAGGCCGAGGATCTCGCCCTGGTCGACCTTGAACGACACGTTGTTGACGGCGGTGAAGCCGCCAAACCGCTTCACCAGCCCGCTGACCTCCAGCACCGCCCCGCTCTCCCTGTCAAAAGTATTGCGCTACTGGTTGCTGTAGGTGGTGCCCTTCGGCAACGGCAGCACGGCCTCGCGCTGTGCCTGACTCTTGGGCCATACCACATGGGATTTGTCGTCGATGTACTGGATGACGACGGGGAACGAGCGCTCGTTCTGGCCCGCCATCGGCGTGCCCTCGCCATAGAACTTGACGCCGAATCCGAGCATGGTGCCGCCCTCGGGAATGTCGGTGTCGAGCGCGGCCTTGCGCAGCGCGTCGGGATCGACCCCGCCATATTTCTTGATGGCCCGCGGCAACACATCGGACATGAAGACATAGGTGTTGGACGCGCCGATGCCGACATGCGCCGAGCGGATGGCAACGCCGGGCCTGATCTTGTCGAACTCCTCGCCGACCATCTTGATCACGGGCGGGAGCTTCGGATCCATCGTCTTCTGGTTGGCAAGCCAGATCGAGATCGGGTCGGTGTTGAAGATGTAGGTGGCGTCCGCACCCATGCCCTCCTTCAGCTTCTCATAGACGCCGTAGCCTGCGCCATGGCCCATCAGCGCGCCGAACTTCAGGCCCTGCTCGCGGGCCTGGCGCAACAGCAGCGTGATGTCGGGATTGTAGCCGGTGTGGAAGATCACGTCGGGTTTGGCGCGCTTCAGCTTGGTCACCAGCGCGGAGAGGTCCGGCGCGGTCGCCGAGTAGCCTTCCTTCAGCACGACGTTGAAGCCTGCCTTCCTGGCGCCGGCCTCGTTGCCCCTGGAGACGTCGACGCCATAGGCGCCGTCCTCGTGGATGATAGCGACCCGCAGGTCCTTGGCCTCCTTGCCGAACTTCTCCTTGGCATTCTGTGCGATGAACTCCATCGTCATCATGCCGAACTGGTCGCCGCTCGCCTGCGGGCGAAACACGTATTTGTAGCCTTTCTCGTTGAACACCGCCGACGAGATGCAGGTCGTCATCCACATGAACTTCCTGAGCTGTTCGACGCGGGCGGCGACCGGCACGCATTGCGCCGAGGAGAAGAAGCCGAGCACCATGTCGACCTTCTCCTGCTCGAGCAGGCGGACGGATTCGTTGATGGCGATGTCGGGCTTGCTCTGCGCGTCGGCGTAGACCGCCTCGACCTTGTAGCCCTCGACGCCGGTCTTGGCGAAATGGTCGAGGATGATTTTCGCGCCGATATAGCCGAGCTCAGAGCCGCCACCCGCGAGAGGCCCGGTCAGGTCGAAGACGACGCCGATCTTGATCTTCTTCTCCTGGGCTTCGGCGGACACCGCCAGGCCCGTCGCGGCAATCGCGATCAACACCCCACGAACCAAGCGGGCAGCCATGCTCGAGCGCATCTAAACCTCCTGGACGATTGTGCATTGCAGTCTTGCTGCTTTTGCTTTTTTGCCCATCACATGGGCTGCGCGAAGCGATGTCAAGCCTCGCGCGTCAGCGCGGCGCAAACTGCTGCGCGACGAAGGCCGTGACAAATCGCGGCATGGTCGGCGTGAGATCGCTCATTCCGCGCACGAGATGAATGGCCGAAAGCTCGGGCTCGTCCTGGCCCGCCAGATTGGCTTCGATCCGGGCGCGGGCCGCCTCGCCCGGCATATCAAGGTTGAGGATCCGGATCATTGCAATCGACTGGCCGACGACGACACAATGCCAGTCCGCCTCGGCCCGGTAGTCGGCCGCGGTCAGTCCGGCCTCTTCCTCCGTCTCGCGAACGACGCTGCTGATAACGTCGAGCTTGCCGTCCCTGACGTCGTCGAGGTCGGGCGTGCCGGAGGGAAAATAGATGCGGCCCGCATTGGCGGTGTGCTGCCCCATCTCGCCCATCACGAAGGCGCCGTCGCAGGTGCGCAGCGCGCCCATGCCAAAGCCGTTGAACACGGTCGTGTCCGGATAGCCCCAGTCACGCCAGGCGAGAAAGCTCGCGAAATCGGTCTCGAAATAGGTCGCGGAGAAGTGGCCGCCCCTGAACACGGCGTCCCGGCCGAGCAGGACGCGCCCGTTCCAGATTCTTGGCCGCTCGCGCTGCTTCTCGGCAAAGTGCGCCGCGATATCGGCGCGCCGCTCCTCGGCGAACGGCCACGCCAACGGGCGCACCGCGAGATCAAGCGTCGTGACACGATGGATGACCGGTGACGTCATGACGCCTGATTACCGCACGATCGCGACAGCTATTTGGCGTTCATCCCCGTGGTCTTCCTGGCCTGGTCGATGAACTTGTTGGTGAAGGTCTTGCTGACGTCGATCTTGGCGTTCGCCACCTCCGGCGAGCCGACGCTGAACACCGCGAGCACGGCGTCCGCGCCCTTCGGGTCCATCTTGCCGGTCTCGGAGAACATCGGGATCGTGTTCTTCAGCGCGGACAGATAGAGATCCTTGTTCTTGCCGACCATTTCCTCCGGCATCTTCGCCATGATCTCCTCGGGCGTGTGCGAATGGATCCAGGCGAGGGTGGCGAGCATCGCATTGGTGAGCGCCTGCGTCTCCTTCTCGTGGCCGTTGATCCAGGCCACGGTCGAGTAAAGCGCGCCGCCCGGATATTCGCCGCCGAACGTCTCCAGCGTATCCTTCTGCGTGCGGGTGTCGCTGAGGATACGCAAATCCTTGTGGCTGCCCTGGAGCACGGTGACGGAGGGATCGAGCATCACCGCCGCATCGATCTGGCCCTGCTCCATCGCGGCCACGGCCGTGGCGCCGAGGCCGACGCCGATCACGGCGGTGCCGGCCGGATCGACCCCGTTCTTCTTGAGCATGTATTTGAGGAAGAAGTCGGTGGACGAGCCGGGCGCGCTGACGCCGACCTTCTTGCCGGCGAGATCCTTGACCGACTTGATGTCATTGGTGCGCGAGGGCGCGACCACCAGCACGAGGCCGGGATAGCGGTCATAGACCACGAAGGCCTGGAGTTCCTGCTTCTTGGCCGCGAGGTTGACGCAATGGTCGAAATAGCCGGAGACGACGTCGGCGCTGCCGCCCAGGACAGCCTTGAGCGCGTCCGAGCCACCCTTGAGATCGACCAGCTCGACACTGAGGCCGGCCTTGTCGTACTCGCCGAGCTGCCGGGCCAGCACCGTCGGCAGGTAGCACAGGCAGGACCCGCCGCCGACCGCGATGGTCACCTTGCTTTGCGCCGCGGCAAGCGAGGTGGTGAGCGTCAGCGCGAGCAGCGCGCCGGCGAGCCTGGCAATCGTGTTCTTCATTGGTTTCCTCCGTTCGGCTGGCGGCACCATAGAGCAGCGGGACTGGCTTGAGAAGCGCACTGGTCATTGTCCATTCGGCGCAATAGCATGCGCGCACAACAACAATCTCGGATCGGGAGGATCTGCCATGAATCGCCTTGCTGCCGGACTGTCGATCGCCACAGCCTTTGCCGCCGGATGCTGCGCCACCCACCTGCTCGGCCCGGCACTGGCCGCGGAGAACATCACCGCGCAGGTCATCCATACCGGCGAGATGGAGGGTGATGCGCTCGGGCAAGCCAACAATGTCGGCTTCCGGTCCAAGATGTTCATGAGCGCCGACGGCGCCACCATTTCGATCCAGGTCGGCAACGTGCCCAAGCACATGCATCCGAACACCAACGAGATCCAGTACATCCTGGACGGAACCGGAACGATCTGGCTCGGCGACAAGGAAGTCACGGTGAAGCCGGGCGACCTCGTCATTATTCCGAAGGGCACGGCGCATGGCGGCACCAAGCCGATCAGCGGCCAGGTCAAGGCGATCGCGATCAAGACCCCGCCGCAGGCGCCTGACGATACCAAGCTGCTGAACTGAGCGTTCGCGATCGGGGCTCGCGGCCATGCGCGGGCCCCCGCATTGCTGGTCAGCCGTGCCCGTCCAGCGCGGTCGGCCGCCACACCAGGAGGCGGCGTTCGACCAGCGTGACGCCGAAGTCGATCAGGATAACGAAGGCCGATAGCACGAACATGCCCGCGAACACGCCGGCGACGTCGAACATGCCTTCGGCCTGCTGGATCAAATAGCCGAGCCCCGCGGCCGCGCCCAGATATTCGCCGACGACCGCACCGACCACGGCGAAGCCGACCGAGGTGTGCAGCGAGGAGAACATCCAGGACAGCGCCGAGGGCCAATAGACGTGCTGCATCAACTGCCGCTCGCTCATGCCGAGCATGCGGCCGTTGTCGAGCACGGTGCGGCTGACCTCCTTGACGCCCTGGTAAACGTTGAAGAACACGATGAAGAACACCAGGGTCACGCCGAGCGCGACCTTGGACCAGATGCCGAGCCCGAGCCACAGCGCGAAGATCGGCGCCAGCACGACGCGCGGCAGCGCGTTGACCATCTTGACGTAGGGATCGAACACCGCCGCAACCAGCGGCTGGCGCGCGAACCAGAAGCCGACCAGGACGCCGCCGAGCGATCCGATCACGAAGGCCAGGATCGATTCGGCGAGCGTGATGCCGAGATGCTTCCAGATCACGCCGGAGGCGAACCATTTGACGATCTGGCTGGCCACATCGACCGGGTTGGAGAAGAAGAACGGCGGCAGCAGGATCTTGCCGAACACCGGATAGGTCGCGAGCAATTGCCACAGCGTCAGGCAGACGACGGCGACCAGCACTTGCAGCGCAAGCAGGATCACGCGCGACATCAGACCACCTCCGCTGCGTGGGTGGATTGCGCGTAGCCCTTCATCACCTCGTCCTTGAGCACGCCCCAGATCTCGCGGTGCAGGGCGTGGAACTCCTTGTCCAGCCGCACCTCGAAAATGTCGCGCGGGCGCGGCAAGTTCACGCGCCAGTCGCCGATGATGCGCGAGGACGGCCCCGCCGACATGATCACGACGCGGTCGGCGAGCGCGATGGCCTCTTCCAGATCATGGGTGACGAACAGCACGGCCTTGCGGTCGGCGTTCCAGAGGTCGAGCAGCAGGTTGCCCATCACCTGGCGCGTCTGTGCGTCGAGCGGGCCGAACGGCTCGTCCATCAGCAGGATTTTCGGATCCCGGATCAGCACCTGCGCCAGCGCCACGCGCTTGCGCTGGCCGCCCGAGAGCATGTGCGGGTAGCGGTTGGCGAAGGCGCCGAGGCCGACGGAGGTCAGCCATTGCTGCGCCCGCGGCAGCGCCTCGGCGCGCGGCGTGCCCTTGATCTCGAGCCCGATCGCGACGTTGTCGAGCGCGGTCTTCCAGGGAAACAGCGCGTCCGCCTGGAACAGATAGCCGGCCTCGCGGTTCAGCCCCGAGAGCGGCCGGTCGAAGATCCTGACGCTGCCGGCGGCAGGCGTGAGCAGGCCGGCCGCGACGTTCAGCAGGGTGGACTTTCCGCAGCCGGTCGGACCGACGATCGCGACGAACTCACCCGGCGCCACGTTAAGGTGCGCCTTCTCCACCGCCGTATAGACCCGCCCGTCCCCCAGCCGGAACGCAACCTTGGTATCTTCCAGCGCCACTGCCGTGGGCGTCGTCATGTGTTCCCTCCAAACCCGCAATCGATGCCTTAGCCGCTCGCGCGGCCAAGTTCAATCAACCGGCGAGGCGTGCTACGCATAGGCCTTGCCCCTCCACGGAGGGCCAGTGAACCGAGTGCGTCCGATGCCGTCCAGGCCGATGATCAGCTATGCCCATGTCAGCAAGCGCTTCGGCCCGCTCGTGGCCGTCGACGACGTGTCGCTCGACGTCGCCGAGGGCGAATTCCTCGCCATCGTCGGCGGCTCGGGCTCGGGCAAGACGACGCTGCTGCGGCTCGCCAACCGGCTGATCGAGGCGAGCTCCGGCACCATCATGGTCGAAGGCCAGGACGTGCAAGACATCGATCCGGTCGCGCTGCGGCGCCGGATCGGCTACGTCTTCCAGAGCGGCGGGCTGTTCCCGCATTTGAGCGTCGCCGACAATATCGGGATCACGCCAAAGCTTCTCGGCGAACCGGACGCAGCGATTGCCGCGCGCGTCGACGAATTGATCGATCTGGTGCGGCTCGACCGGGCGGCGCACCGCGACCGCCTGCCCGAGGCGCTTTCCGGCGGTCAGCGCCAGCGCGTCGGCGTGGCGCGGGCGCTGGCGGCGGGTCCCCGCATCGTGCTGATGGACGAGCCGTTCGGGGCGCTCGATCCCCTCACCCGCGATGCGCTGGGCGAGGATTTTCGCGACCTGCACCGCAGGCTGGGCCTCACCACCATGATGATCACGCATGACATGACCGAAGCGATCCTGCTCGCTGACCGCGTCGCGGTGATGCGCGGCGGCAAGCTGCTCGCGCAGGGCACGCCGGCGGAATTGTCCGGAAGCGGCGAGGCCTACGTGCTGGAGCTGCTCGGCACGCCCCGCCGCCAGGTCGAGCGATTGAACACGCTGCTGCCGCAGAGCGGTGCGGCATGAGCCTGTTGTCCGATCCGCGGTGGGGCGAGGCGCTGTCGCATCTTCCCGATTATCTCGGCAACCACGTGCGGGTCAGCCTCGCCGCGCTCGCGCTCGGCCTTGCCGTCAGCCTGCCGCTCGCGATCCTCACGCGCAACCGGCCGGCACCGCGCGGCATCCTGCTCGCGCTTGCGAGCATCGTGCAGACCGTGCCGGGGCTGGCGCTGCTGGCGCTGTTCTATCCGCTGCTGCTCGCGGCCGCCTCGGTGACGCTCACCTGGTTCGGCGTCGCCTTCTCGGCTTTCGGATTCCTGCCGGCGATGCTGGCGCTGGCGCTCTATTCGATGCTGCCGGTGCTGCGCAACGGCATCACGGGACTCAACGGGATTGATCCCGCGCTGATCGAGGCTGCCAAGGGCGTCGGCATGACCCCGCGACAGTCGCTCGTGATGGTTGAATTGCCGCTGGCGCTGCCGGTGATGATGGCCGGGATCCGTACCGCCGCGGTCTGGGTGATCGGCACCGCGACGCTGTCGACGCCGATCGGGCAGACCAGTCTCGGCAACTACATCTTTGCCGGGCTTCAAACCCAGAACTGGGTGTTCGTGCTGTTCGGCTGCTTTGCTTCGGCGCTGCTGGCGCTCGCCGTCGACCAGTTGCTCGGCCTGATCGAGAACGGGCTGCGCCGCCGCAGCCGCCTGCGCGCCGGCCTCGGAGCGGCAGGGATCGCAGCGCTCGTGGCCGCGACGCTGGTGCCCTCGATGGGGCGTTCATCACAAGGATATGTCGTCGGCGCAAAGACCTTCGCCGAGCAATATGTGCTGTCGGCCTTGCTGAGGGACCGCCTCCAGGCCGCGGGCCTCTCCGCGACCGCGCGATCGGGCCTCGGCTCGAGCGTGATCTTTGGAGCACTGAAGGCCGGCGACATCGACCTCTATGTCGACTATTCCGGCACGCTCTGGGCCAACCAGCTGCACCGCACCGACATCAAGCCACGTGCGGAAATTGTGACGGAGCTGAAGGCGGCTCTTGCCACGGATAACATCACCCTTCTCGGCGAACTCGGCTTCGAGAATGCCTATGCGCTGGTGATGCCGAGGAAGCGCGCCGAGGCGCTCGGCATCCGCACCATCGCCGATCTCGCCGCGCACGCGCCCACAATGTCGATCGCCGGCGACTACGAATTCTTCTCGCGCCCCGAATGGGCGGCGCTGCAAAAATCCTACGGCCTTCAATTCCGCGCCCAGCGCCAGATGCAGCCGGACTTCATGTATGCCGCGGTCGCGAGCGGCGAGGTCGACGTCATCGCTGGCTACACCAGCGACGGCCTGATCGCGAAATACGATCTGGTCGCGCTCGACGATCCCAGGCACGCGATCCCGCCCTACGACGCGGTGCTGCTGCTCGCGCCGAAACGCGCCGGCGACGAGCGGTTGCAGGCCGCGCTCAAGCCGTTGCTCGGCAGGATCGACGTCACCACGATGCGCGAGGCGAATTTGCGCGCGGCCGGCAACGACGCGAATTCGTCGCCGGATGCGGTGGCGAAATGGCTGTGGGAGAAGGTGGGCGGGCGATAGAGGCTAAAGCCCGCGGATCATGCCCGCATTGATCAGCAGCCGGTTGAGCCGCCGCGCCTCGGCGCCGTCCCTGCAGCCGTAGAAGATGCCCTTGCAGCGGAGCATGATCTCCTTCTGCTCGGCGAAGGACGGGTCGAGCGGAATGCCGGCGGCTTCCTGGATGACCAGCGGCAGATAGGGGCCGTCGACCGTGTCCATCACGGCCTCGCTCTTCACCGGTTCGAAATTGACGGCGTCGATCGCGTAGTAGGTCGCGTAGAGCCGTGGATCGTAGGCGTCGAGCTTCTTGCCGATGGCGCCTTCGTCGAGCCCGGGCTCGAGGATCTGCGGTGCGAACTCCGGCTGATGATCGCCATAGCGCACGATCAGGAAGGGCTCGCCCGGAAACCTCTTCTTCAGGCCC
Source organism: Bradyrhizobium diazoefficiens (assembly GCF_018131015.1). Taxonomy (GTDB): domain Bacteria; phylum Pseudomonadota; class Alphaproteobacteria; order Rhizobiales; family Xanthobacteraceae; genus Bradyrhizobium; species Bradyrhizobium diazoefficiens_B. The sequence goes on along the minus strand of NZ_JAFCJJ010000003.1, from coordinate 13,517 downwards.
GCGACGAACTCCTTGTACTGCTCGGCGCTCATCGCCTGCCGGCGCAGATATTCGTCGATGGACGCCACATTGCCCGGCGCGCGCCAGTTCGGCGTCAGCTCGGGCCGGAAGCGCGTCTCCCAGGGGAAATGGTTGGCGCCGAGATAGACGAAGGCGAACAGCGGCTTGTTCGGTGGCTGCTGGCCGATCAACTGCAGCGCCTTGTCGTAAAAGAAGCTGTCGGGCTCGACATCCTTCGCGCCGAGATCCTTTGCATCGAGGAATCGCTCGATGCCGGTGGTCATCTGGAAGCTGCGCGCGCCCATGAAGCCGCCGAAGGCCGGATAGAGCGATACGGTGTCGTAGCCGCAGCGGCGCAATGCCAGCGGCAGTCCGCGTTCGACGCGGCCCGAAGCAATGCGCGTCACGAAATAGGCGAAGCGGCCGAACGAGCGCGAGGACAGGCCTGCGAGCACGTTGTATTCGGTGAACCAGCTTGGCCCGCCATTGCTCTCGGCCAGGAACGTGCGCTCCTTGCCGTCCCAGGACTTGAAATGGCTGCCATATCCCTGCGGCACCTTGATGCCTTCCGCGGCGCGGATGTCGAAGCTCGATTCATCATGGACCATGATGATGTTCGGCCGGCGGCCGGCGGGATGACAGGAATCGAGCAGCGGCAGCTTGAGCCGCTCGTTGGTCGAGGCGGCCGATTCCATGAAGCCGGATTGCACGAAGTCGGAGACCGCGGTGACGCCGGAGCGGAAGAATTTCGACAGATAGCCGTCGTCGTAATAGCCGCGCCAGGCCTCGTCCGGACGATAGAGCGAATAGCCGACCAGGGCCGCAAGACAGGCAAGCTTGCAGGCGAGCGCCGGCAGGCGGCGGATCCGGAACGGATCGAGCCCCCAAAGCGCGTACATGAGCGGCAGGGTGACGAGGCCAACGACGATCACCGACCAGCGCAGGTTCGGGAAGATCGTGAACAGGAAGCCGACGGTGTCGCGGTCGATCATCATCAGGTCGATGAAGTTGACCGTCATCTGCACGACCTCGTGCTTGAGCCGCGACAGCAGCACCAGCACCACGACCATGGTCAGCGACAGCGCGCCCGACAGCGCCGGCCGCCGCAACAGCGTGATCCAGAAGAAGTTGAGGATGCCCCAGGCCAGCGCGAAGGACAGGCGCGAGCCGAAATCGGTCTCGGTCTGGTACATCAGGGCAAGCGCCGCGAAATGCGGAGCTGCGACCGCGAGCAGGCGCCAGATGCCGAGCGCGGCGACGCTCGCCAGCGCGGCGGTTGCGGCAGATGGGCCTGGATTGGGCGCGGACGCCATCGACGACACGCTACAGACGGTCCGGCGCGGGTGATGCCTCGCCGTCTGGCCGGCTAACGACGGCCAAGGCGCCCGGCGCAGCCGGATGCCTGCACCGCGTCACAAAACTGTAATGGAACCGTCGCGGGCAGGCAACGCGGGGCGCGATGCGACCTTCGCTTAATATTAGCGGTCCGCAAATGGGCCGACGGGCGGGGCTAGCGTTTGGCGATCCCGGCGATGAACACGTCGACCACCGCTTCGGCCATCCGCTCGACCTCGTCCTCCCCCACTCCCCAGCGCGGAAAATGGCCGTCGAGATTCATCCGGGCGAAACCGTAAACCAGAGCGCGGCCGGTAATCTGGATGTGCTTCAGATCCGCGGACCGCAGCAGCCCCTGCTCGCCCGCCTCCGTCAGCACCCGCTCGGTCAGCGCGACCAGCTCGGCATTGTCGCGCGTGAGCTCGGCGGAGCTGCCATGGACGAAATAGCGGCCGGTGGAGATGATCTCGAAATGCGCGGGGTTGCGCATCGCCCAGCGCAGGTAGGCGAGGCAAAAGGCGCGGAGGCGGGCCAGCGGGTCGGCGGGCGGCGCTGCTGCCAGCGCCGCCTCGATCTCGGCGCGGAAGCGCCGCTGCGCCTCCTCGGCCACCGCCGCCATCAGCGCATCGCGGTTGGGAAAGTGGCGGAACGGCGCACCCGGCGACACCGCTGCCCGGCGCGCCGCCTCGCGCACGGAGACCTCGGCACCCTCGGTGGCCAGTTGCAGCGCAGCATCGATCAGCACACGGCGGAGGTCGCCGTGGTGGTAGGACCGGGCGTCCGATGTTGGGCGACGAACGCGAGGCTTGCGGGTCTGACGGGCGGGCATGGCGCCTCTTAGCATCACCCGAACGTGAATGTAAGCAGCGATTACACCGTTGACGACAGCGCTCCCTCGAAATGTAATCGATGATTACATAACGGAGGAACTCGTCATGCCGCAACGTCAAAACTGGTTCGAGGGCTGGCGGCTGTTGGCCGTCCTCACCCTCTGTTTGATCGCGTTGAGCCTCTGGATCGCCTCGATGCGGCAGTTCGAGGTCGAGGGCGTACGCATGGTGATCCGCTTCACCGCACGAAGTTCGCTCACGCTGTTCTGCCTCGCCTTCAGCGCCACCGCGCTGGCACGGCTGTGGCCCAATGCCTGGACGCGTTGGCAGCAGCGCAACCGCCGCTATCTGGGCCTGAGTTTTGCGGCCTCCCACGCCATCCACGCGATGGCGATCGTCATCTTCGCCCGGATGGATCCGGCCGGTTTTGCGGAGGCAACCTCGGCCGCCTCCTATATCTTCGGCGGCATCGGCTACGCCTTCATCATCGCGATGAGCGCGACCTCGTTCGACCGCACCGCGGCACTGCTCGGGCCCCGGGCCTGGCGCGCGCTGCACCTCACCGGCGGCTATTACCTCTGGCTCCAGTTCATGGTCTCGTTCGGCAAGCGCGTGCCGGCGATGCCGCTCTATGCCGCATTCCTCATCCCCCCGCTCGCCGTGATGGCGCTGCGGCTGATTGCGATGGCCGCCCATCCACGCGGGCGGACCATCGCAGCGGGCTGAACGTCAGCCCTGGGGCATGAAGCCCAGGCGCTTGGCGATGATGCGATCGACCGTCCGCTTCGGCAGCACGGCCCCGATGAGATGGCGCATCGGGTCCGGCGTGATCTGGTAGCGGACCTTGGGGCTCGCCGCGGTCAGCGCCTCGAACACGATCTCGGCGATGCGCTCGGGCGGCAGGCCCTTGGCGCCGAGATCCATCATGAACGCCATGACCTTCTTGAGCGCGGGCAGATAGGGTGAATTCTGGTAGACGGAGAGATCGATCTCTTCGGCCTTGCTCCAGATCGGCGTCTTCACCGCGCCCGGCGCAACGATGATGACGTCGATGCCGAACAGCATCAGCTCGCGGCGGAGGCTCTCCGACCGTCCCTCGACGGCGTGCTTGGAGGCGCAATAAGGCGCCGACAGCGGATTGCCGTTCTTGCCCGCGACCGAGCTGATCATCACGATCCGCCCCTTCGGCCCCTTCAGCGACGGATCCGCACCGAGCAGCGGCCCGAACGCCTGCGTCGCGATCACCGGGCCGATGACGTTGATGTCCATCTGGCGGCGAAACTCATCGGCCGACAATTCCAGGACAGGACCGGCGACCGCGACGCCGGCATTGTTGACGAGTCCGGCCAGCGTCTCGCCGGCAAGCGCCTCGCGGACTTTTCGCGCGGCTGCGAGGACGGCCGCCTCGTCGGTGACGTCGAACAGGAGCGGCGTGAAGTTCGCACCGAACTCACTCCTGAGCCGATCGGCGTCGGCCTGCTTGCGGACGCTGCCGAAAACGCGATGACCGCGCTCGACCAGATGCTTGGCAACGGCCCAGCCGATGCCGGTGGACGCACCAGTGACGACAACGGATCGCATGCCTAGTCCCCCTTTTGAGCTGCCGATCATGTAGGAGGCTGGCAGGGCTGCGCAATGCCGACATCCTCAGGCGGTACGTCGGCAAGACTCTTTCTGCCCTCCTTCTGCGCACAAGGCGGCGGCAAGAAAGCGCCGCGGATGTCGATTCTCAGAAACGAGGAGACGCGTCGAAGCCGTGCGGCAGGACTGTCCGCGCCGTGAGAGCGCGGATGAAGAGTCGACGCTTGGCCTCTGACAAGGCGCGCGTTTCGGCGTTCGGACACCTGCGGGAATTTTCTGAGAAACGACGCGAGATCAAGAATGTGATTGAAGCGTCAGTTCTTCGTGCTCAGAGAGCACTTCAGCTCGCGAAGAATTTGAATGAAGCAGCAATGCTTAGCGCGAGATGAAAAGAGCGAGACCGCTGTTTGCGATCTCGCTCGAAAATAGTCTGGAAGACTTAAGATTTGGTTTGGCGAGCGAAGCAATTATGCGTCGCTCGCCATTCCGGGTGGACGTCAGTTCTTGGTCTTGTCGACCAGCGCGCCCTTCTTGATCCAGGGCATCATGTCGCGGAGTTTCGCGCCGACTTCCTCGATCGGGTGCTGGGCGAGCTTGGCGCGCGTCGCCTTGAACGAGGTCTGGTTGACCTTGTTCTCGAGCATCCAGTCGCGGGCGAACTTGCCGCCCTGGATGTCGGCGAGAACGCGCTTCATCTCGGCCTTGGTCTCGGCGGTGACGATGCGCGGCCCGGTGACGTACTCGCCATACTCGGCGGTGTTGGAGATCGAGTAGTTCATGTTGGCGATGCCGCCTTCATAGATTAGGTCGACGATCAGCTTCACCTCGTGGAGGCACTCGAAATAGGCCATCTCGGGGGCGTAGCCGGCCTCGACCAGGGTCTCGTAGCCGCCCTTGATCAGCTCGACCAGGCCGCCGCAGAGCACGACCTGCTCGCCGAACAGGTCGGTCTCGCACTCTTCCTTGAAGGTGGTCTCGATGATGCCGGCGCGGCCGCCGCCGATGGCGGAGGCGTAGGACAGGCCGAGGTCATGGGCGTTGCCCGAGACGTCCTTGGCGATCGCGATCAGGCAGGGCACGCCGCCGCCGCGCTGATATTCCGAGCGCACGGTGTGGCCGGGGCCCTTGGGGGCGATCATCAGCACGTCGAGGTCGGCGCGCGGGTCGAGCAGGTTGAAGTGGACGTTGAGGCCGTGGGCGAATACCAGGGCCGCGCCCTTCTTCATGTTGTCGTGCAGGTGCTCGCGGTAGATGTCGCCCTGCAGCTCGTCCGGGGTCAGCATCATGACGAGATCGGCCCATTTGGCGGCTTCGGCGACTTCCATCACCTTGAAGCCGGCGTTCTCCGCCTTCTTGGCCGAGGCCGACCCCTTGCGCAGTGCAATCGCCACCTCCTTGACGCCGGAGTCCTTCAGGTTCAGCGCATGGGCGTGGCCCTGGCTGCCATAGCCGACGATGGCGACCTTCTTCCCCTTGATCAGGTTCAGGTCGGCGTCGCGATCGTAATAAACACGCATGGGTCGTTTCCTCGTTCAGGGCCTGAATCGGCCGATGGTCAGTGTCGATAAGGTGAAATTTGCGGATTTCGGGGGCTGTCTAGAGCATTTTCAGCCCATAGGGAAACCCGTTTCTGCATGGAAATCCGCGACATCATGCATCCATGAAAACGGGGTAGAGGGAGGCGAGCAGCAGGATCGCCATCAGGATATTGAAGGCGCGGACCAGCCGACCCGAGGTTAGGACCGGCCGTAAGGCCGTGCCAAAGAGAGCCCAGGCCGCGGCGGACAGCGCGGCCATGATGAACGCGATGGCGGTCTGGACCAGGATATTCCAGGGATAGCCGGCAATGGCGGCGTAGGCGGTGATGGTACCAATCACCATGACCCAGCCCTTGGCGTTGATCCATTGGAACATCGCCGCCCCCCAGAAGGTCATCGGCCCTCGGCCATTCCCCTCGCCCGGCCTGGTCGGGCCGGACACGGCGATGAGCGCCGACAAATAGATCAGATAGGCAGCGCCGGCGTATTTCAGGACGGTTTGTAACACCGGGTAGGTCAGGAACACCGCACCAAGGCCGAGGCCGACGGCGCCGACCATGAAGGCAAAGCCGAAGGTGACGCCGGCGAGGTGGGGCACTGTGCGGCGAAAACCGTAGGTGACCCCGGACGACAACAGCATGATGTTGTTGGGGCCCGGCGTGAAGGCCATCACGGCAGCGAAGACGACAAAGGCCCAGAATAGCGAGTGCGACATATCAACCTCAGGCCGTCTTCGGGAGCGGCTGCGGCCGGTTCGCCAGCACCATCACCGCGATGCCGCCGATCACGGTCAGCATGCCGGCGAGCCGGAGGGGCCCGAACTTTTCGCCGAACACGACGCTGGAGGCGGCCGAGCCGACGAACGGCACCAGCAACGCAAACGGCACCACCTGGGCTGCGGGATAATCGCGCAGCAGCCGGCCCCACAGCCAATAGGCGATGCTGGTGGAGATCGCACCGATCACCAGCAGGCAGACGAGGCCGGTGAGCGACATATGGACGAGCGACTGGAAGGTCGGCGCCGGCCCGTTGACGACCAGTGCCAGCACCAACAACGGCACCGCTGAAACGAGGCAAAGCCAGGCAAACAGGTCGAACATCGGCGCCCCGCGGGCACCGCGCAGCAGCAGGTTGCCGACGGCAAAGCAGATCGGGGAGACCATCAGCACCGCGAACGCGCTCACGCTGAAATCATAACCGACGGTGCCGCAGATCATCAGCAGACCGACTGCTGCCACGCCAATGCCGAGCGTCTGTACCGGCGTCGGGCGCTCGCCGAATGCGACCGCGGCGAAGCCGATGGTGAACAGCGCCTGGCTCTGCACCACGACGCTGGTCAGCCCGACGGGAACACCATGGGCAATGCCATAGGCCTGGCTCAGAAACTGGCCGAGGAACAGCGTGAAGCTGATCGCAATCAGCAGCGACCAGGCGACCTTCGGCTTTGGGATGAACAGGCACGGCACCGCCGCGATGATGAAGCGCATCGCCGTCATCAGCTCCGGCGAAAATTCGTCGAGCGCGATCCGGCTCGCCACGAAGGCAAGCCCCCAGATGACCGCCACCAGGATGGCGATGAGGATGTCGGCCGGCTTCATTGTTGTTCTCGGCTCTGCCCTGTCGCGCAGCCCTGTTGTTGTGGTCTAGCCTTGCTCGCCGGCTTTCGGTTTCCGCAGCAGATAGGTGCCGTGCATGGGGGCGTGATAGTCGGCCGTGACCAGCGTGAAGCCGACGTCGGTCAGCATCCGCTCCATCACCCAGCCGAAGGTGGAATATTCGTCGCGCATATGCGTCACCACGCCCTCGCGGGAAAAGTCGTGGTTCTTGATCTGGTAGTCGGCCCATTGCTCGACGTCGCGCTCGACCGCGTCGGGCATGGAGGCATAGACGATGTCGCGCAGGTAGAAGCTCGCGCCCGGCTTCAGCGCGCGAAAGATCCGCGACATCGCCACCACCTTCCAGAAATCCGGCAGATGATGCAGCGTGAACTCGCTGACGATCAAATCGTAGGAGTCCGGCCGGTAGGAGAAACTGAGCAGGCCGGCGGACTGGGTGCGCACGGGCGCCTTGCGGTCGCGTGCATAGATCTCGGCGAGCGCGATCATCGCCGGGGAGATGTCGATGGCGTCGACCTCGGCGCCCATCAGCGCGGCCTCGGTCGCGAGCACGCCGTTGCCGCAGCCGATGTCGGCGATGCGCCAGCCGCGCTGGACCCCGAGCATTTTCAGCGCAGCGCGCGCGCGCAGATCGGCATCGTCCTGGGCGTCGTAGATTGAAGCCACCGCGGGCTCGATGCCCATCCGGTTCCGCTCGTTATAGTACCAGTCGCGCGCCAGCATGGTTCACATCCCTTCGGGCCCGCGGCCGATCGCGGCCACACCGGTGCGCGACACCTCGACGAGGCCGAGCGGCCGCATCAGGTCGATGAACTGGTTGATCTTCTCGGTATTGCCCGTGATCTCGAACACGAAGCTCTCGGTGGTGGCGTCGATCACGCGGGCGCGGAACGCGTCCGCGAGCCGGAGCGCCTCGACGCGATGCTCGCCCTGCCCGCGCACCTTCACCATCGCGAGCTCGCGCTCGATCGAGCGCCGGGTCAGCGTCATGTCGACGACACGGTAGACCGGAATCATGCGGTCGAGCTGGTGCTTGATCTGCTCGATCACCATCGGGGTGCCCGTGGTGACGATGGTGATGCGCGACAGATGCTTCTGGGCCTCGGTCTCCGAGACCGTGAGGCTTTCGATGTTGTAGCCGCGCCCCGAAAACAGGCCGATGACGCGCGCGAGCACGCCCGGCTCGTTCTGCACCAGCACGGACAGCGTGTGCGTCTCGTTGGGATCGTGACGGTCCTCGATGAAGTAGGCGGATGCGGGCTGGTTCATTGTCGTCCCCTCTTGTCTCTTCGTCACGCCATCGCCGGCGCGTCCGTCCCGACCCAACGGCGGAACAGATCGAAATCAATATTGCCGCCGGACAGCACGAGGCCGACTCGCTTGCCTGACAGCTTTGTCTTTTCCTGGAGCGCCGCCGCGAGTGCGGCCGCGCCGGCCCCTTCGGCGAGATTATGGGTATCGGTCCAGTAGGCGCGGATCGCGGCCGCGACCCCGTCGTCGGTCACCTCGACGATGCGCGAGGCGCCCTTGCGGATCAGATCCAGGGCATCCGCATCGGGAATGCGCGTCGCCATGCCGTCGGCCAGCGTGTTGCTGGTCTCGGTCGTCACGATCTTGCCGGCCGCAAACGACAGCGCGTAGGACGGCGCTTCGGTCGACTGCACGCCGACGATCTCCGTCTTCAGGCCGAGAAGATCGCGCGCCATGATGCAGCCGCAGATGCCGGAGCCCTGCCCGATCGGCACATAGAGGATGTCGAGATCGGGCGCGGCCCTGAACAACTCGAGCGCATAGGTCGCAACGCCCAGCACGAGGTCCGGGTGGAACGCGGGCACCATGTGGAGCCCGGCGAACTGGGCCCTCCGCTCAGCTTCTTCACGAGCGGCCTGAAAATCCTCGCCGTGCTCGACGAGCTCGGCGCCAAAGGCCTTCATCGCGCGGTTCTTCTCGACCGAGTTGCCGCGCGGCACGTAGATCACGGCCGGCACGCCGTGGCGGCTTGCGGCGAAGGCGAGGCTCTGGCCGTGATTGCCGCGCGTCGCCGAGATGATGCCGCGGACGTTCGGCCGCTCGCGCTTCAGCCGTTCGAGATAGACCAGCCCGCCGCGGACCTTGAAGGCGCCGATCGGCGTGTGGTTCTCGTGCTTGACCACGACCTCGGTTCCGAGCCGTTCGGCGAGCAAAGGCCAGGCATGCGCCGGCGTCGCCGGCACCGCCCGTCCCACAATCGCATGTGCGCGCTCGAGCTCCGTCAGGTCGAACATGGTAGCTCCGCGGTTGGTCTGCTCCCTCGCCCCGCTTGCGGGGAGAGGGTTGGGGTGAGGGGGAGTCTCCACGGGGACGATAACAGCGAGACTCGCGGAGACTCCCCCTCACCCGGATTGCGCTCGCGCGCAATCCGGCCTCTCCCCGCAAGCGGGGAGAGGCGAAGGAAGACCACTTGTCTCGGCTGCGTCATCACCAGCTCACACCAGCGCCTTGCCGGCGGCGAACGCCTTGGCGGTCGCTTCGTCGTTGGCCTGCTCGGGCAACAGCATCTCGTTGTGCGCCTTGCCGGAGGGGATCATCGGGAAGCAGTTTTCCAGCGCCGCGACGCGGCAGTCGAACAGCACCGGGCGCTTGACCGAGATCATCTCCTGGATGGCGCCGTCGAGATCGCCGGGCTTGTGCACCTGCAGGCCGACGGCGCCATAGGCGTCCGCGAGCTTGACGAAATCCGGCAGCGCCTCCGAGTAGGAATGCGACAGGCGGTTGCCGTGCAGCAGTTGCTGCCATTGCCGCACCATGCCCATGTACTGGTTGTTCAGGATGAAGATCTTGATCGGCAGCTCGTACTGGACCGCCGTCGACATCTCCTGGATCGTCATCTGCACCGAGGCATCGCCCGCGATGTCGATGACGAGGCTGTCGGGATGGGCGACCTGCACGCCGACCGCGGCCGGCAGGCCGTAGCCCATGGTGCCGAGACCGCCCGAGGTCATCCAGCGGTGCGGCTCCTCGAAGCCGAAGAACTGCGCCGCCCACATCTGGTGCTGGCCGACCTCCGTCGTGATGTAGGTGTCCTTGCCGCGGGTCGCCTCGAACAGGCTCTGGATCGCGTGCTGCGGCAGGATGACGTCGTTGCTCTTCCTGTAAAAGAGCGAGTTGCGGGCGCGCCACTGCGCGATCTGCTGCCACCACGCCTTGATGTCGGGCTTCTTCGCCTCCGCCTTGAACACCTGCAGGATGTCGCCGAGGATGTTGCCGCAATCGCCGATGATCGGCACGTCGACGCGGATGTTCTTGTTGATGGAGGACGGATCGATGTCGATGTGGATCTTCTTCGAGCCCGGCGAGAACGCGTCGACCCGGCCGGTGATGCGGTCGTCGAAGCGCGCGCCGACGCACAGCATGACGTCGCAGTCATGCATGGTCATGTTGGCCTCGTAGGTGCCGTGCATGCCGAGCATGCCGAGCCAGTTCTTGCCCGACGCCGGATAGGCGCCGAGGCCCATCAGCGTGGAGGTGATCGGGAAACCGGTGACCTCGACCAGCTCGCGCAGGAGCCTGGTCGCCTCGGGACCCGAATTGATCACGCCGCCACCGCTGTAGATCACGGGACGCTTGGCGCCCGCGAGCAACGCCACCGCCTTGCGGATCTGCGTCGCATCGCCCTTCACGCGCGGCGCATAGGAACGGTGCACGTCGGATTTGCGCGGCGGATGATAGGTGCCGGTGGCGAACTGCACGTCCTTCGGCACGTCGACGAGCACGGGGCCGGGACGGCCCGAGGTCGCGACGTAGAAGGCCTCGTGCAGCACCTTGGCGAGATCGTTGACGTCGCGCACCAGCCAGTTGTGCTTGGTGCAGGGACGCGTGATGCCGACCGTATCGCATTCCTGGAACGCGTCGTTGCCGATCAGGTGTGTCGGCACCTGGCCGGAGATGCAGACCAGCGGGATCGAATCCATCAGCGCATCGGTCAGCGGCGTCACCATGTTGGTGGCGCCGGGACCCGAGGTCACCAGCGCGACGCCCGGCTTGCCGGTCGAGCGCGCATAGCCCTCCGCGGCATGGCCCGCGCCCTGCTCGTGGCGAACCAGGATGTGCTGGACCTCGCTCTGCTGGAAGATCTCGTCATAGATCGGAAGCACCGCGCCGCCGGGATAGCCGAAAATGTCGGTCACGCCATGATCGATGAGCGCGCGAACGATCATCGCGGCGCCGGTCATCTGGTTCGGATCGTGGCTCTTGTCGCTCATTGGCTTGCTCCGGATGCGCTGTTGTCAGCGGCTTCGTTTGTGTCGGGTTCGGGAAATAAAAAAGGCCCCGAAGAGGGCCCATGCACACCGCCTGTCTTGTGGGTGGCAGCTAGCCACCCCCGGCGGTGTGCCTGGGTACGACGGCGGTAAGGAGTTTGGTAATAATGTTACGCATTTCAGGCGCTCGGCTTCCCAAAGGTTGCGCGAACATAGCGGCCAAAGCCCGGATGTCAAGGCAATGCGGCCGTTCCCGCGCGATTTTGCCAGTGTAGCGCCGTTCCCCGGGTTCGGCGAGAGGTAAAATCCGGAACCCGGCGCAAAAGCGCGTCAGTCGGCGTTCTTGGCCGCGTCCGCCGCCGCCGCGAGCCATTCCCCCGCCTCCTCTGGCTTCACCCATTCGAACTCCGGCAATTGGTGCCGGAACCAGGTGAACTGGCGCTTGGCGTAGTGGCGGGTGTCGGCCCGGCCGATCGTGGCCGCCTCGTCCAGGCTGAGCTCGCCGCGCAAATGGCGGATCAGGGCCGGCACGCCATGGGCCTTCATGGCCGGCAGCAGCGGGTCGAGACCGCGGGCGGCCAGCCGCTCGACCTCGCCCAGCGCGCCTGCCTCCAGCATCGCGTCGAAACGGGCGTCGATACGGGCATAGAGCGCGTCGCGTTCAGGCGCGAGGAACACGGCGCGAAAGCTGTCCCTGGGCAACAGCGGCGGCTGGCCTTCGCGGTGCCAGTCGAGTAGCGAGCGGCCGGTCGCCTCGACCACTTCGAGTGCGCGCGCGATTCGGGTGCGGTCGCGCAGGTTCAATCGTTCGGCGGCGCGCCGGTCGCGGCGCGCAAGTTCCGCGTGCAGCGCTTCGACGCCGTTGCGCTCCAGACGCGCGCGCACATCCTCGCGGATTTCCGGGGGGATCGGTGGCACCACGGAGAGGCCCGCCGTCAGTGCCTTGAAATATAGCCCCGTACCGCCGATGAAGATCGGCAGGCGGCTTTCCGAGCGGGCTTCGTCGAGCGCCTTGGCCGCGTCGCTGACCCAGGCGCCGGCCGAGAAATTCACGGCCGCATCGACATGACCGTACAGGCGATGCGGCGCGCGCGCCTCGTCGTCATGCGTGGGGCGCGCGGTGATGATGCGGAGGTCGCGATAGACCTGCATGGAATCGGCATTGATGACGACACCGCCCGCGGCGAGCGCAAGCTCGAGCGCCAGCGCCGACTTGCCGCTGGCGGTCGGGCCTGCGATAAGCACGGCCTTGCCGACAGGCCTGACTTGCCCCTCGTTCACGAAAACCTCAAATGTCCCTCGTCGCCACGCTGATCTGCAATCCCGACAATCCCGCGCTCGACTCCACCATCGTCGACGGCGCCCGCGCGGTGCTGCCGCAGGCCCAGCCGGCGCACTGGCTGTTCGACGGGGTTGCGGTCGACATCCCCTTCGGCGCCGACAGTAACCTCGGGGGCGACCGTCACGCCATCGAACAGCGGTTGCGCGAGCTTCGCGGCGACCTTCCCATCGATATCGTGGTGCAGCCTGCCGGCTTCCGGCGCAAGAAGCTTTTTCTCGCCGACATGGATTCCACCATGATCGGCCAGGAATGCATCGACGAGCTCGCCGATCTCGTCGGGATGAAGGCCCATGTCGCCGGCATCACCGAACGGGCGATGCGCGGCGAGATCGAGTTCGAGCCCGCGCTGCGCGAGCGCGTGGCGCTGCTCAAGGACCTTCCGGCCAGCGTCGTCGACGAGGTGCTGGACAAGCGCATCACCCTGACCCCCGGCGGCCGTGAGCTGGTCGCGACCATGCGCGCCCATGGCGCCTACACTTGCCTCGTCTCCGGCGGCTTCACCCTGTTCACGCGGGCGGTCGCCGCCCGGATCGGCTTCCAGGAGAACCGCGCCAACGAGCTCGTGGTGCGCGAGGGCAAGTTCACCGGCGAGGTCAAGGAGCCGATTCTGGGCCGCGCCGCCAAGCTCGCGACGCTGGTGGATTTGATGGAATCATTCGACCTCGACGACGTCGACTCGCTGGTGGTCGGCGACGGCGCCAACGATCTTGCGATGATCCAGGCGGCGGGGCTGGGCGTGGCCTATCACGCCAAGCCCGCGGTCGCGGCGGCTGCCGCGGCGCGGATCGATCACGGCGATCTCACCGCGCTGCTCTACGCGCAGGGGTACAAGCGCGACGAGTTTGTGGAGGCGTAGCCCGCCCCTCCCTACTGTCATGCCCCGCGCAGGCGGGGCATCCAGTACGCCGCGGCGTCTCCGTATCTCCACACTGCCTCTGGAACACTGGATCACCCGCCTTCTGTTTAGACCGGAGACATAGCTGACACCTGTTCGGACACATCACTGACAGGTTGGTCATTGGTCAAGTCGATTGATG
>NZ_JAFCJJ010000029.1 GCF_018131015.1 Bradyrhizobium diazoefficiens | reverse complement strand
CATCAATCGACTTGACCAATGACCAACCTGTCAGTGATGTGTCCGAACAGGTGTCAGCTATGTCTCCGGTCTAAACACTGCGCGGGCGATGACACCGAAGTTGGTGGCTGGCATCGCACGTCGCTGGCCTGACGACCGGCGCGTCACACCCTCCCCTTCAGTGCTTCCCCGATCTCGTCCAGCACCTTGGGGTCCTCGATCGTCGCCGGCATGGCCCAGGACTCGCCGTCGGCGATCTTCTTGATGGTGCCTCGCAGGATCTTGCCGGAGCGCGTCTTGGGCAGTCGGCCAACGGTGATGGCGAGCTTGAAGGCGGCGACGGGGCCGAGCTTGTCGCGCACCAGCGCGATGATCTCCTTCTCGATCTCGGCGGGCGCGCGCTTCACCCCGGCCTTCAGCACCAGGAAGCCGCAGGGCACTTCGCCCTTGATCGCGTCCTTGATGCCGAGCACGGCGCATTCGGCGACGTCGGGATGCGACGCCAGGATCTCCTCCATGCCGCCGGTGGAGAGGCGATGGCCGGCGACGTTGATGATGTCGTCGGTGCGGCCCATCACCCAGACATAGCCATCCTCGTCCTTGTAACCGGCGTCCGACGTCTTGTAGTAGCCGGGGAATTCCGTGAGGTAGGCCTCCTTGAAGCGCGCGTCCTGATTCCACAGCGTCGGCAGGCAGCCGGGCGGCATCGGCAGCTTGATCACGATCGAGCCCATCGTGTTCGCGCCGACCGGCCTTGCGGCTTCGTCCACGACGTCGACCTGGTAGCCCGGCATCGGCACGGTCGGCGAGCCGTGCTTCACCGGCAGCGTGCCCAGCCCCACCGGATTGCCGGCGATGCACCAGCCGGTCTCGGTCTGCCACCAATGGTCGATCACGGGGACCTTGAGCTGCGCTTCCGCCCATTCCACCGTCGGCGGATCGGCGCGCTCGCCGGCGAGGAACAGCGTGCGGAATTTCGACAGATCATACTGCCGGATGAATTTTCCTTCCGGATCCTCTTTCCGGATCGCGCGGAACGCGGTCGGCGCGGTGAAGAAGGCGACCGCCCTGTGCTCGGAGATGACACGCCAGAACGCGCCGGCGTCGGGCGTGCCGACCGGCTTGCCCTCATACATGATCGAGGTCGCGCCATGCATCAGCGGGCCGTAGATGATGTAGCTGTGGCCGACCACCCAGCCGATGTCGGAGCCGCACCACCAGACCTCGCCGGGCTTGACGCCGTAGAGGTTGAACATCGACCATTTCACCGCGACCAGGTGCCCGCCATTGTCGCGCACGACGCCCTTGGGGATGCCGGTCGTGCCCGAGGTGTAGAGGATGTAGAGCGGATCGGTCGCGGCGACTGGCACGCAGGGCGCCTTCTTGCCGTCGTTGATCGCCTTGCGGCGCAGGCTCGCCCAGTCATAGTCGCGTCCCGGCGTCAGATCGCAGATGAGCTGCGGACGCTGCAGCACGATGCAGGCCTTCGGCTTTGCGGATGCGAGCCTGATCGCCTCGTCGAGCAGCGGCTTGTACTGCACGATGCGGCCGGGCTCGACGCCGCAGCTCGCGGAGAGAATGAGTTTTGGCTGCGCGTCGTCGATGCGGGTGGCGAGTTCCTTGGCGGCAAAGCCGCCGAACACCACGGAGTGCACCGCGCCGATCCGCGCGCAGGCGAGCATCGCGACCACGGCCTCCGGCACCATCGGCATATAGAGGATGACGCGGTCGCCCTTGACGACGCCGAAATCCTGCATGATGGCGCCGAGCGCCTGCACCTCGGCCAGCAGCTCGGCATAGGTGAATTTGGTGATCGCGCCGGTCAGCGGCGAATCATGGATCAGCGCGACCTGGCCGGCGCGGCCGCGTTCGACATGGCGGTCGAGGGCGTTGTAGCAGGTGTTGACGACGCCGCCGGGGAACCAGCGGCCATAGACGCCCTGTGCGGCGTCGAAGATCTTCTTCGGCGGCTCGATCCAGTCGATCTCCTTCGCCGCCTCGGCCCAAAAACCCTCGGGATCGGCCAGCGAACGGGCATAGACCTCGTGATAACTGCTCTGTCCCTGGACATTCATTCCCGCGCTCCCGTTCCCTTTTATTGCCTGGACCTGACCTGACGGCAGGATGGACGTCCCGCCATGACCAGGATCAAATTGCCGGCCTTGTTTTCCGGGGTATTTTCCCGGGTTCGGGCTGCGGTTCAAGCCGAAAAGGATGAAGTCTTTCCTCCCTCTTCCCGTTCTTACGGGGCCGCGACGAGCTTCGCTCGCGCTGAGAGGGTTGGGGTGAGGGGCTGCATCCGCAAAGACGGTGAGCGCTGGACTCGCGGAGACTCCCCCTCACCCGAAATTTGCTGCGCAAATTCCGGCCTCTCCCCGCACGCGGGGAGAGGCGAAAAGCATCAATACCCGTCGACCCCGTTCAGCCGCTGCAGCCGCTCCTGCATCGCCTTCTTCAGGTCGTAGCCGGGCCGCCCGTAGCCGGCATTGCGGCGAGCGACGAACTCATCCTGCGCGCGCTGGAGCGCCCTCGCCTCGCCCGCGTTGCGTGCCTCACCGATCACGCGCGCGTTGGATGCATAAATCTCGCGGTCGAGATCGGCGAGCTCGCGATTGGCACAGATGGCCTTCTCCACGGCGCGCCCGGCGCGGGCGCAATTGAAGCTGGGCTTGCCGGCGACCGCCATCCGCGCGCCGATCTGCTCGAGCTCACGCGCCATCGCCTTGTGATTGGCCCGGGCCTTCTCATGGTTCGGATCGATGCGGAGCGCGGCGCCGAAATCCTGCACCGCCTTGGGCCGGTCGCCCTTCCGCAGCCAGAGCTCGCCGCGGGCGTTGAAGACGTCGGCGAGCGTGGGATCGAGCAGCAGCGCGCGGCTGTCGTCGGCGATGGCGCGGTCGATCTGGTCATGCCGCGCGTAGAGCGCGCCGCGCGCGATCAGCGCCTTGATCCGATCGGGCTTTTCCGTCTTCTCGTTGTCGATCACCGCGGCGCAGGCCGGGCTCGCTTTGTCCAGATCATCGGCGGCTGCAGCAGCAAGGCACGGCGCAATATCGACCTGCGCCACCGCGGCCGGCTCGCCCCCGGTCGCGCCTTGGGACGGACGGAGCGAGAGCGCGCAGAGCAACGCCAAAGCGGACAATTGAATCAGGAAGGAGGAACGCATGTTCACAGCAGTCGGAAGTTCTTGCTTTCTGGCCGCACTATCCATCAAACGGCCGGATCGATGCTAGTGTATTGCGCTGCTCAAATCCTTCTTCGGGGATCTAGGTGTCGACATTCGAATGGATCATCGCCCTCCTGCTCGGCGCCGTTGCCTTATCGGCGCTGGCGCGACGGATCAAGGTTCCCTACCCGACTTTCCTGGCCATCGGCGGCGCGCTGGTCGCCTTCGTGCCCTCGAGCCCGTCCTGGACGCTGGAGCCCGACCTGGCGCTGGCGCTCTTTGTCGCACCGGTGCTGCTGGATGCCGCCTTCGACACCTCGCTGCGCGATCTCCGCAACAACTGGGTTCCGGTCTCGGCCCTGGTCGTCGTGGCGGTCGGGTTGACCACGGCAGGCGTCGCCTTCGTCGCGCACCGGTTTATGCCGGACATGCCGTGGGCCGCCGCGATTGCGCTCGGCGCGATCGTGGCGCCGCCGGATGCTGCTGCCGCGGTCGCGATCCTGAGCCAGGTGAAGCTGCCCCACCGGATGGTGAAGGTGCTGGAGGGCGAAAGCCTGCTCAACGACGCCAGTGCGCTCCTGATCTACCGCATCGCGGTCGGCGCGATCGCCATTGAGCATCTGAAATGGAGCCAGATCGCTCCGACGATTGCGCTGGTGCTGGTCGGCAGCGTGCTGGCCGGGTTTCTCGCGGCGCGCATCCTCCCGCTGTTCCTGGAGCGCGTGAAGGAAGCGCCGAGCGCGATCATCGTGCAGTTCGCCACCACCTTCCTGATCTGGATCGGCGCCGAGCATCTCGGTCTCTCCGGCATCCTCACCATCGTCGTCTACGCCATCACCCTCGCGCGCACGGCGGGGCAGCGCATGCCGGCGCGGCTACGGGTGCCGTCCTATGCGGTCTGGGAGACCATGGTGTTCGTGCTCAACGTGCTCGCCTTCATGCTGATCGGCATGCAGATGCGGCCGATCTGGACCCGGCTCAGCGAGGAAGTCCGCTGGGAATATTGCCTGGCTGCAGGCTCGATCCTGCTCACGGTGATCCTGGTGCGGCTCGCCTGGGTGACGTTCTACCGCACGACGCTGCGCACGCTGATCGCGCACGGCATCTATCACCCGAAGGATCCCAAGGCCGTCGCTTCGCGGAAGGGCGGCCTCATCATCTCATGGTGCGGCATGCGCGGCCTCGTTACGCTCGCCACCGCCTTTGCGCTTCCGGAACAGTTTCCCTATCGCGACTTCATCGTCTTCATCGCCTTTGCGGTGGTGCTGGGATCGCTGGTGATCCAGGGCCTGACGCTGCGGCCGCTGATCCTGACCTTCGGCCTCAAGGACGACGACCCCGTCGGCGCCGAGGTCGCGCGCGCCCGGGCCGTCGCCTATCGCGCCGCGCTCGATGCGATCGAGGATGATCCGTCGGAGGAAGCGGAAATCCTGCGGCTCGAATACCGCGCCATCCTGATGCAGGCCGAGGACGATCCGAACGGCGGCATCGCCAATGGCGAGCTGCCGGCCGACCCCTTACGCCGCCGCGCCATCGAGGCCGCGCGAAAATCGATCTTCGATCTGCGCGCCAGCGAGGTGATAGGCGACGACGCCTTCCACCGCATCGAGGCAGAGCTCGATCTCGCAGAATTGAGCGCGGGCGGTTAGCTCCACTGTCGTGAATCGGGCATCGAGCAGCGTGCTGACCTATCCAGGTGGTCAGGTGGTTGAACCTGATTGCACCTATCCAGACTTACTCCTGATGACAACATTGATCGACGACCGTCGTATCCGCGCGCGTGATGCGTCGCCTGCACGACATTTTTACTTCCACATGGCGCTGGCCTGCGCGGCCACAGCCTTTATCGGCTTCGCACCGACCTATTTCATGCCGCTCGCCCACCGGACCTTTTCCGCAAGCCCGGTGATCCATTTTCACGGACTCCTGTTCTTCTCCTGGTCGATCTATTTCGTGGTCCAGACCTGGCTCGCCGCCTCCGGCCGCGTCGTCAACCACCGCGCGTTCGGCATCGTCGGCGTGTCGCTTGCGACCGCCATGACGATCTTCGGCTTCCTTGCCTCCGTACATGTGATGCAGCATTCCGCCGCACTCGGGCAGAAAGACGCCGGCATCGTCTTCTCGATCGTGCCGATGACCGGGATTGCGTTCTTCGCGGTGGTGTTCGTGCTCGCGATCATGAACACGCGCAGGCCCGAGATCCACAAGCGCCTGGTGCTGCTCGCCGCGGCCTCGATCCTCGATGCCGCGATCGCGCGCTGGTTCCTGACCTTCCTCGCCCCTCCCGGACCGCCCGGCCCGCCGCCGGTGCCGGTCACGATCGCGCCTGCGGTCGTCGCCTCGCTGCTGCTCGTCGTCGCCATGGTGCGCGACTGGCGCGGCGAGGGCCGCGTCCACCCGGTCTACGTCTACGGCACCCTCGCGCTGCTGGCGGTGAAATTCCTGAACTGGCCGGTCAGCGAGACCGCGGCGTGGCATTCGTTCGCCGGCGGGATTCTGGCGCTGGCGCAGTGATAATGTCGTCCTGGCGAAGGCCAGGACCCATTACCCCGAATGCCAATTGTTAAAGAGGGCTGGAGCCCCAGCCTTCGCCAAACCACGCCCTGTGGTAATGGGCCCTGGCTTTCGCCAGGGCGACGGAAATCCTACGCCCCCGCCTTGCAGGTGATGCCGCCGTCCACCACGAGCTCGATCCCCGTCACATATTTCGACTCGTCCGAGGCCAGGAACAGCGCGGCGTTGGCGACGTCCCAGGCATCGCCCATGTGCCCCATCGGCACCTGGGCGTCGCGGGCGCGCCACATCGCCTCGACGTCGCCCTTGGCATAGCTGGCAGCCAGCCCAGCCGAATGCTCGACCATCGGCGTCTTCATCAGGCCGGGCAGGATGGCATTCACCCGCACATGGCTTTTCGCGAATTCGATCGCGGTGGAGCGCGTCAGCTGGTTCATCGCCGCCTTGCTGGCGTTGTAGCTGACATAGGAAATGCCGACATGGCGGATCGAGGCGATCGAGGAGATGTTGATGATCGAGCCGCCGCCCTGCTGCACCATCACGGGGATGACGTGCTTCATAGCGAGAAAGGCGCTCTTGAGGTTGACGGTGAAGACCCGGTCCCAACTCTCCTCGCCGGCGTCGACCACGCTGCCCATCTCGGCGATGCCGACATTGTTGTCGAGCACGTCGATGCGGCCATAAGCCTTCAGGCACGCCGCGACCATCGCCTCGATCTCGGCCGCCCGGGAGACGTCGGCCGTGAATGCGGTCGCCTTGCCACCTTCGTCCGTGATGATCTTCGCGGTCTCTTCGGCGGCCGCGCCATTGCGGTCGACGCAAAACACCTCGGCGCCCTCGCGCGCGAAGGTCACGGCGGTCGCCTTGCCGTTGCCCCAGCCGGGCCCGATCGAGCCGGCGCCGACCACCATCGCAACCTTGCCCTTGAGCCGGTCCATCGCGTGTCTCCCTTAGTTCTGCTGTTGCTCGCAGATGCTCATCTTCGTGACGTTAGCACCGATCGGATGGCCGACAATCTCGGAAAGCGTCTGGCACTTTCCACCGTGGCATAGCCGCCATTCACCGGCAGCACCCGAATTGCCGAGCACGACCTCCGGCATCGGCGCGCGTTCGGGGCTCCACTGAAACCAGCCGTCGACGAGCCGCGCCTCCGGCGGCGGCTCCATGCCGGGACCTGTGCCCTTGACGCGCGCCTGCACCAGCTCGAGGCCGGCAGGCGTGACGCGCCAGTCTTCCTGCCAGTCGACCCTGGCGATCGAATGCGTCCACACCAGCGTGAAGGCGGACAGCGCCAGCGCCTTCACGCCTCCGGCTGTTGCGAGGCAGAGGCTCACGCGGCTTCGGCGACGGAAGGCGGACGCTGCCGCCACTGCCACAGCAGAAGCGCGGCGGAGAGCACGAAGCCCGCGGTGTCGCTGAAGGCGAAG
Source organism: Bradyrhizobium diazoefficiens (assembly GCF_018131015.1). Taxonomy (GTDB): domain Bacteria; phylum Pseudomonadota; class Alphaproteobacteria; order Rhizobiales; family Xanthobacteraceae; genus Bradyrhizobium; species Bradyrhizobium diazoefficiens_B. The sequence goes on along the minus strand of NZ_JAFCJJ010000029.1, from coordinate 74,691 downwards.
TCGCCAAGCAGGCACATCGCGGCGCCGAGCGCCACCACGCGCTCGACCAGCGTCAGCCGCGTGAACAGGAAGCCGATCGCGACCATGCCGAACAGGGCGATCGCCACCAGCGCCTTGAAGGTCGCCAGCGCCACCGCGCCGTAGAAACCGAGCTTCGCCTGCATGGGATCGCCCGCCTGCAGCATCAGGGCCGGCGAATAGACGAAGATGAAGGGAATGACGTAACCGGCGAGCGCGATCCGCATCGCCTCCCAGCCGATCTTGTCCGGATTCTCCTTCGCAATCGGGGCTGCCGCAAGCGCCGCCAGCGCCACCGGCGGCGAGAGGTCGGCCATGATGCCGTAATAGAACGCGAACATGTGGCTCGCGATCAGCGGCACGCCGAGTTTTGCAAGCGCGGGCGCCGCGAGCGCGGCGGTGATGATGTAGGTCGGAATGGTCGGAATGCCGGTGCCGAGCAGGATCGACAGCAGCATGGTCATGATCAGCGCCAGGAACAGGCTCTTCTCGCCGAGCCCGATCACCCAGCTACCAAAAATGGTGCCGACGCCGGTCTGCGACATCATGCCGATGATGACGCCGACGATGGCGCAGGCCATGCCGACGGTGATGGCTGACTTGGCACTTTCGGCAAGCGAGTCGCGGCAGGCGCGCAAGGCGGCCATGCCGCCACGCACGAACGCCGTGATCACGATCAGGCCGACCACGACGCTCGCGACCGGCACGATCTGGAGGCCGTCACGCGACAGCGCGGCGACGACGAGCGCGAGCCCGATCCAGAAGATAGTGCGGACCACGTTGGAGGAGGCGCCCGTCGTGATGGCGGTGCCGAGGATCAGCGTCACCGTGAGCGCAAGGCCCATGCTGCCGGCATAGAGCGGCGTAAAGCCTTCGAACAGCATGTAGACCAGCGCAGCCAGCGGCAACACGAGGTACCAGCGCGTCACCAGCGCTTTCCAGGCGCTCGGGATCTCCGAGCGCTTCATGCCGACGAGGCCGTGCTTGCCGGCTTCCAGATGCACCATCCAGAACGCCGAGGCGAAATACAGGATCGCGGGGATCGCCGCCGCCTTGACGATTTCCGAGTACTGGACGCCGAGCGTCTCCGCCATGATGAAGGCGACCGCGCCCATTACCGGCGGCATGATCTGGCCACCCATCGACGCCGTGGCCTCGACGCCCGCAGCAAACGCGCGGCGGTAGCCGAACCGGATCATCAAGGGAATGGTGAACTGGCCGACGGTGACGACGTTGGCGACGCCGGAGCCGGAGATCGTGCCCATCATGCCCGAGGCGAACACCGCGACCTTGGCCGGTCCGCCGCGGGTCCTGCCAAACAGCCCAAGGGAAACGTCGGTGAAGAGCTGGATCATGCCGGCGCGCTCCAGGAACGAGCCGAACAGGATGAACAGGAAGATGTAGGTCGCCGAGACATAGATCGGCACGCCGTAGAAGCCTTCGGTGCCGAACGACAGATGCGTGACGATCTGGTCGAAATCGTAGCCGCGATGGTTGAGCGGGGACGGCAGGTACTGGCCGAAGAACCAGTAGACGAGACACGCGCCGCACATCAGCGGCAGCGCCGCGCCCATCAGTCGCCGCGTGCCCTCGAAGATCAGCACGGCGAGCAGCGTGCCGACGGCGAGATCGAGCCGGGTCGGATCGCCGTCGCGCGCGATCAGGTCGGCATAGAAGATCCACTGGTAGAGGCCGCAGAAGAAGCCGGCGCCGCCGATCACCCAGCCCGCCGCGCGGCCGAAGGCGCTCCTCGCGGTGAAATTGGCGATCAGGCCGAAGGTGAGGAGAACCAGGAAGCCGACATGGACGCCGCGCACCACCTGGCTCGGCAGATAGTTGAAGGCGGCGACATAGAGCTGGAAGGTCGCAAAGGCGATGCCGGTCCAGTAGGCGAGATGGCCCCACCAGCCCGGGCCGAATCCTTCGGGAAAGCCGTGCTCGAAATTGTCGAACTCGACCTTGATGGGCGCCGCGGTGCCCTCAGCCTTTTCCAGCATCTCAAATCGTCCCCAATCGTCGCGCGCTTGTGACATTGGCACAGCGTATCCAAATCGTCATGCCCGGGCTTGTCCCGGGCATCCACGATCTTCCTCGCCGGGTCCTAGAACGTGGATGGCCGGGACAAGCCCGGCCATGACGTCCGACACCGAAAACTGATCTTACTTGATCAGCCCTTTTTCCTTGTAATAGCGGATCGCGCCGGGGTGCAGCGGAACCGGGCTGCCGCTTGCAGCCGTCTCGAGCTTGATTTCCTTGCCGGCCGCATGCGCGTTGGCGAGCTCGGGCAGCGACTCGAACACCAGTTTCGTCATCTGATAGGCGAGGTCGTCCGACACGGCCGAAGAGGTCACGAGGTAGTTGACCACGGCCGCGGTCGGCACGTCCTTGTCCTGGCCGGTATAGGTGTTGGCGGGAATGACCGTCGAGATGAAGGGCGGGCCGATCTTGTCGACGGTCTCCTTGGGCACCGAGACCACGATGATCGGGCTCGAGGTCGAGAGGTCCTTCAGCGAGGCGACGCCGAGGCCGGCCGATTGCAGGGTCGCTGCGAGCTGCCGGTTCTTCATGAGGTCGACGGATTCGGCGAACGGCAGGTACTCGACCTTGCCGAGGTCCTTGTAGCTCATGCCGGCGGCGCTGAGGATCGCGCGGGAATTGAGCTCGGTGCCAGACTTGGGCGCGCCGACCGACAGGCTCTTGCCCTTGAGGTCGGCGAGCGTCTTGATGCCGCTCTCGGCGGTTGCGACGATCTGGATGTAGTTCGGATAGATCGCGCCGATGGTCCTGAGCTTGTCCAGCTTGGTCTTGAAGCCGGCTTCCTCCTCGCCGTCCCAAGCGGCCTTGAGCGAGTCTCCCAGCGTGAACGCCAGTTCGCCGCGGCCCTGCTGCAGCAGGATCAGGTTTTCGACCGACGCCTTGGTGGCCTGCACCTGCGTCTTCACGTTCGGAATCTTGTCGCCGTAGATTTTGCCGATCGCAACGCCGAGCGGATAGTAGACGCCGGAGGTGCCCCCGGTCAGCACGTTGATGAAGGATTGCGCATGGGCGCAAGGTGCCGACGCCGCCATTGCAAGTGCTGCGGCCACGCCGAGAATCGTCCGTTTCATGGTTGTTCTTCTCCCCAAACCGGCGGGGAAATTGGCCGGATGAGGCGGACGGGTCAACCCATCCAAAAGGCACAACAGGACTGCGCTAAAGGGCCGTTCCGGCTCGACTTTTGGGGAACCCGGCGGCTGCGGCGAGGTGGCGCACTTCCCCTCTCCCGCCTGCCGAGCGGGGGAGGGAGTGCACCGCCCTCACTGGAACGTCATGTCCAGGCACTTGGAGATGTCGGAGCCGAGGCCCGAGGAGATGGTGATGCAGCCGCGGATCTTCTGCGCGGTCATGTCGGCGGCCCAGACCGAGTAGCCGCCGGGGCCGAAGAACGAGTTGGTGTTCGGCGGCTCGGTCTCGGTGGCGTCGAAATCATACTTGCCGTCGGTCTCGAAGATGCGCGGCTTCTTGGTGCAGCCGCCGTCGGTCTGGACGTTGATGACTTCCTTGTTGTCGCGGGTCAGCGCCAGCGAGACCTGGCAGCGGAAATATTCCGAGGTCTTGGTGTTAAACAGGTAAGTGTAGGACTTGCAGGTCGCGGTGTTGAGCTTGCCCGGGGCAAGGCCGCGGCTGCAGGAAATCCGCTGGTTGTGGCTGAGCTGGTAATCATCGGCCCGGGCGGCCGGCGCCAGCACCGTCAGCGACAACGCGATAGCCCAGCAGATCTTGATCACATGGCGCATCCGAATCATCCCCCACCATTCATTTTGTCGAGTTGCGTTCTAGACGGAAAGCGGACCATAGTCGCGCGGGGACGAACGGAAAATCACAAACTGCTGGGGCTTGACGTGATGCGCTGCGGCGTCATTGCGAATTGACCTGAAAATACCGTTCGTGATTTGTTCAAGACGAATGCCCCAATGGCGGGGAGGATGGAAGATGGCATTTTCAACGAAGACATTTGCACTTGGTCCGGCTGCGATGGTCATCGCCCTCGGCGCGTTCGCCGCGCCCGCCTGCGCACAGGCGCCGACCGGGGCTCAGCCGTGGGAGCTCAGGTCCGACATGGGCTACGCCTACGACAAGGAGGGCAAGGCCTTCGCTTACAAGATGGGCACCAGCAACGCCGGCGAACTCCTGAAGGGCGCCAAGAAGGTACCGAAGGGCACGCTGTTCTTCATCGGCCAGAACGGCCAGCTCTACATGCGCAGCGGCCCGTATCTCGAAGGCGACGGCAAGTTCAAGTTCGGGCCGGACCAGTAAGGGCGACGGCGGTGCGCTCCCTCGCCCCGTTCTTACGGGGAGAGGGTTGGGGTGAGGGGCTGCCTCCGCATATGAGATTGTCGAGGGACCTGTACCCCCTCACCCGGATTGCATCTTCGATGCAATCCGGCCTCTCCCCGCAAGCGGGGAGAGGTGAAGCAGCGTCCTAAAACGCCCCCGCCAGCTCCTTCGCGCCGGCATTGCCGCTGTTCGAATCCATCCGCGCGTCGGTCACCGCCAGCAGCTTGGCCACCGTGTTGTGGCGGATCGCGACCGGGTTGCGCTCGTAGCCGCCGCGCTGGAAGAAGTTCGAGGTCGGCACCTGCTCGCGCATGCCCTGCGGCATCGTCACCATGTCGAGGCCGGTGCCGTCGCCGGTGAGGTTCATCATCTCGAGCTCGGCGGCGGTGAGCGGGCGGCTGTAGCCCTTGGCGCGCGCGAACAGCACCGAGGTCAGCAGCTTGTGGGTCTGCAGCATCGGCCCGACATCGACGTCGAGCACCATCGCATGCATGGCCCAGCCCTGCGCGGTGTTGCCGATCTTCTCGTGCTCCGACCAGGTGTCGGGCACCGACTTCGCATGCGCCACCATTTTCTTCAGGACTGCGAGCTTGTGCTCCAGCGACTGACGCGCCGGACCAGAGGTGCGCGCCACCTTGTCGGAGAGCGCGCGGATGAATTCATGGCCCTGCTCGGCGAGTAGCTCGACGCTGTTGGTGGTCAGGAGCTGGTTGTAGCCCATCGCCGTCGAGATCGCGCGCCTGCCGCCATGCTCGATGCCGGCCTGCACGTCGTAACTGCCGGTGCCGCCGGTCTCGAACGAATAGACCCGCACCGCCTGCTCGCGCGTCAGCCCCGAGGCGAGCGCGTAGCGGGCATAGGCGCGCTTGAACTCGACCTCGCTGGCCGGCCGCTGCGGCGTGAACTGGTAGAGCTCCTGCGCCGCGCGCAGGAAATCGGCGGCCACGGGGATCGGCTTCCTGGCGGGGCGCTCCGGCTCCTCCTCCGGCTCCGGGTTCACCGGCCGCTTCGGCCCGCTATAGAGCGGCGGATGCTCCAGCACATAGTCATCCAGCGTGACCTGCTGCCCGCTGCGCCGCTTGGCGTTGCGACCTTTCCGCTTCTCGGAGATCTGGCCCCAATAGGCGCCGGCCTCCGCGTCGAAAGCGGCCCGCGCGGCCTGATACTCCGCAAGCTTGCGGCGATATTCGAGCACGGCAGGCGATGCCCCCGCTCCTTGCGCGAAAAACTGCGACAGCAGCTGGGCCTTGGCGTTGCTGACGGACGGCGACAGCGCATCGGCCTCGCCGCCGCGCGCTGGCAGCGCGAGCAGGACGAGCGCGAATGGAACCAGCGCCAGATGTTTTCGAATCGATCGATGCATGCCGTCCTCTTAGCAGGCATCCGGTAACCGTCACGTTAACGTGCCGTTTACCACTTTTTTTCTCGCGTCACTGCCAGGCGAACACCGGCTGCTCCAGGTCGGTAACGCGGGTGTGCCGCCCCGCCAGCACCTCGCGGAACTGGTAGATCAACGCGGCCGTCGGCGCGTGGATCAGGCTCATCTGGTGATGGAAGCGGATCACGCGGCGGGTGCTCTCGGGGATCGCGGTGAAATCGAAGGCCTCGTCGCGCTCGATGGTCGCAAGCGCAATGCGATGGACGGAGGCGACCTCGTCCGGGTTCGGCCGGATCGCGGCGCTGTCCGCCGCCCAGACCACGACCGGCGTGATCAGATAGCCCGAGCGGGTCGGGTAATCATCGAGCGTGCCGAGCACGGCGTCGGAAGTGAGCTTGAGCGCGAGTTCCTCATCGAGCTCGCGCAGCGCCGCCACGACCGGCGTCTCGCCGGCGTCGCAGCGTCCGCCCGGCAGCGCCCACTGGCCGCGATGCGCACGCAAGGTCGGCGCACGCTTGGTGAGCAGGAAGGCGGTGTCGTCGCCGTCACTGGACGCGGTCAGCGCCAGCACCACCGCAGCTCGCTTCAGCGCCGGCGCATCGGCAGCATCAGACAGCCGCGCGAAAGCCGCGCAGGCCGCCGCGATATTCCGTCTGGTGGCATCGTCGAAAGATCTCATGATGCTTGACTACACCAGGACCGCGCCTGATGAAACGAGACGAGATATGCGCAAGCCAAGGGATAGGCCCGCGAGATGATCGACAAGACCGCCGCACGACTCAAATCAGACGGTTGGACCATCGTCGACACCTCGGGCTTCATCCACCTGATCGGCCCGCTCTGGGAGCGCAAGACCGACGGCCATTTCGAATATGCGCTCGCCACCGAGGACAAGCACCACAACCGCCGCGGCATGGTCCAGGGTGGCGTCATGATGACCTTCGCCGACCGCACCTGCGGCATGACCGCCCGCTACGAGACCGGCAAGCAGTACATGGCAACCGTGCAGCTCGACACGCATTTCGTCGAAGCCGGCAAGATCGGCGACATCCTGATCTCCCGCCCGCGCGTGGTCCGCACCACGCGCAGCCTGATCTTCATGAGCACCGAGATCAGCGTGGACGGCCGCTGCGTCGTGATGGCCAACGGCGTGTTCAAGATTTTGAAGGGGCCGGAGTAGCTCTCTGTCGTCGTCCTGGCGAAAGCCAGGACCCATTACCCCGGGGAGAAGTCGTCGCACGAAAACGTCACCACGAGCCTTCGCCAATCACGTTCGGTGGCTATGGGTCCTGGCTTTCGCCAGGACGACGTTGGAGAGGGAGCCGGGCTCGCAATGACGAAACCGGACGGTTATGCTGCCCTCCACCGAAGCGTTGAGGACCCCGCCCATGCAATACCGCCAGCTCGGCCGCTCCGGCCTGAGAGTATCGCCGATCTGTCTCGGCACCATGATGTTCGGCGGACCGACCGATGAGGCCGTCTCGAAACGCATCATCGCGAAGGCACACGAAGCCGGTATCAATTTCATCGACACGGCGGATGCCTATTCGAAAGGTATCTCCGAGGAAGTCGTGGGACGCACCATCGGCAACAACCGCAACGCCTGGGTGCTCGCGACGAAGCTCGCCAACCCCATGAATACCGGTATGGGCGATGATCCCAATCGCGGCGGGCTGTCGCGGCGCTGGGTGCTGCAGGCCGCCGACGAAAGCCTGGCGCGGCTCGGCACCGACCACATCGACGTCTACTATCTGCACAAGGAAGACCACAAGACGCCGCTGGAGGAGACGGTGCGCGCGATGGGCGATTTGATCCGCGCCGGCAAGATCCGCTATTTCGGCGTCTCGAACTACCGCGCCTGGCGCGTCGCCGAGATCTGCAACATCTGCGACCGGCTCGGCATCGACCGCCCCGTGGCCAGCCAGCCCTATTACAACGCCATGAACCGCATGCCCGAGGTCGAGCACTTTCCGGCCTGCGGCTATTACGGCCTCGGCATCGTGCCCTACAGCCCGCTGGCGCGCGGCGTGCTCACCGGCAAGTACAGGCCCGACGCCGCCCCCGACAAGGAGACGCGCGCCGGCCGCAACGACACCCGCATGATGCAGACCGAGTGGCGGCCGGAATCGCTGAAGCTGGCGCAGGAGATCAAGAGCCACGCCGAGGCAAGAGGCATCACCGCCGGCCAGCTCGCGGTCGCCTGGGTGCTCAACTCCGCCTTCGTGTCGTCCGTGATCGCGGGGCCCCGCACCGAGGAGCAGTGGGACGACTACATCCGCGCGCTCGACTACCGTGTCACCGCGGAGGACGAGGCGCTGATCGACCGCCTGGTGACGCCGGGCCATCCCTCGACGCCGGGCTACAATGATCCTGCCTATCCGATCGAAGGGCGGCGGGCGCGGACGGCGTGAGGGGCAACGATGGCATTCGAGGACCGCGGCGGACTTCCGCTCTCCACCACCTCGCCTGACGCGGCATCGGCCTATCGCGAGGGCGTCGACCTCATGCTCGCGGGCTGGACCGGCACGGCGGAGACGCTGGAACGCGCGATCGCGGCCGATCCCGATTTCGCCCTCGCGCATATCGCGCGGGCGCGGCTGCATTCATTCTATCAGCAGGGCGATCTCGCCCGGCGGAAGGCTGCGGTGGCGCGCGAGCTCGTGGCGAGGCGCGGCACGGAGCGCGAGCGATCGCATGTCGAGACGCTGGCGCTCGCGATCGAGGGCCGGCTGCCCGAGGCGCTCGCATCCACGCTGAGACATTTGGAGGCATGGCCGCGCGACGCCGTCGTGCTGTCGCTGCCGCTCGGCGCGTTCGGCCTGTTCGCCTTCTCCGGCATGGCCGACCACGACCAGGCCCGGCAGGATTTGTGCGAGCGGCTCGCGCATCATTATGGCGAGGACTGGTGGTTCCTCACCATGTATGGCTGGGCGATGACGGAGAACGGCGATGTGGCGCGCGGCCGCGGCGTCACCGAGCGCGGCTTTGACCTGCGGCGGCAGAATGCCCATGCCGCGCACGCCGTGCTGCATGCGATGTTCGAGGACGGCTCGATCGACGAGGCCGACCGTCTCGTCGACGACTGGATTCCGTCTTACGGCCGCGCCGGCATCCTGCACGGCCATATCCGCTGGCACCAGGCGCTCGGCGCGCTCGAGCATGGCGATGCGGCCCGCGCGCTCGACATCTATGCCGACGTGCTGCAGCCCGCGGCCACGCAGGCGCCGCCGCTCAATGCCATCACCGACGGCGCCTCGCTGCTGTGGCGCCTGTCCGCCTACGGCCATGCCGTGCCGAAGACGCTCTGGGCCGAGGCCGACACCGCCGCGCAAAAACTGTTTCCGAAATCGGGCCTGCCCTTTGCCGACGTTCATATGGCGCTGTTCGCGGCCGCGACGCAGAATCGCGAGGCGCTCGCCGCGCGTCTTGGCGTGATCGAGCAGCGGCTCGGCGACGGCAAGCTGCCGGCCGGCCCCGTGGTGCCGGCGATCTGCCGTGCGCTGGCGAAATTCGCGGACGAGGATTATGCGGCCTGCGCGCAGGCGCTGGCCCCTGTCGTCGCCGAGGTCGTGCGCATCGGCGGCAGCCACGCCCAGCGCGAGCTGATCGAGGACACTTTCGTCGTCGCCCTGATGCGCAGCGGCGAGGTGCCGCGCGCCCGCAAGCTTCTCGACGCCCGCCTGCACCGCCGGCCGTCCTTGCGCGACAGGCGCTGGCAGGCGGCGATGGGCTAGCTCTGCCACGAAAAAAACATTGGCCGGGCGGCTAGTATGGTCCGGGTCGGGGCGATTGGGGCGAATCGCCGACGGGTGGCGCGGTGGTATTCCAGTCAGGCCTTGCAACACAAACGGGATCGCAACCAATTCGTGGTTCGATGGTTGTTGGACGGAACTTTTCCGTGGTCCCCGAGAGCCCGACGATGCGCCTCCGCCGACCGGTCCTGGCCGCAGCCCTCATGGTCCTGTCCACGGCGCTCGCCAGCCCCTGCCTGGCCGAATCCTCCGCGCCGATCCGGGCCAACAATCCGCCCGCGCAGCAGAATTCCTTCATCGACCTCCTGGCGTTGATGTCCGGCCATTGCAAGACGCTGAAAGTGGCGGGGCGCACCTACGCCTGCAAGACGGTGGCCTACGCTCATGGCGAGAAGGGCCGGGTCAATTTCGCGGTCGCCGTCGACGATCCCACCGATGCCAACCACGTCGTGTCGTTCTCCGGCGAGAACGGCAAACGCGCCGACGACAATTCCTACGAGCTGCCGGTCGACCGCATGCTGCTCAACTCGAAGGACCGGCCGAAGGTCGACGGCCTGCCGGTGCCGGCGGAGCAGACCTCGACCGGCACCTGCCGCCAGACCGGCAATTTCGCCGCGAGGAAGGTCAAGGACGTCACCTGCTCCGCGACCGACAACCAGGGGCGGACCTATGAGCTGCTGTTCGTCTCCGACGGCACGCCGGTGAGCGTGCGCCGGATCAGGCAGTCGGCGCCGTCGATCCAGGATCCGTTCAAGTAGCTCGTCCCCCATTGTCGTCATCGTGTATGTTCGCCGTCATGCTCGGGAGAACCCCATGACGCGTGACCGCCTGTTTCTGCTGCGCCCCGGTTTCGAGGATCCGGCCTATCCGGGCCAGCGCTTCTACTGCTGGCACTGCGCATTGATCGAAGGCGTGCTCGCCTCGTTTCCCCTGCTCGCCGCAAAGCTCGACGTCGAGCGCATCGCATGGCCGCGGCCACGGCGGGAAGTGATCGATTGGGTCAGCGAGGAGAACCAGTCGCTGCCGCTGCTCGTGCTCGCGGATGGCGCGACCTCGCCGCACCAGACCGGCAGCCACTACGGCCGCGCCTTCATCGCCGACAAGGATGCGATCCTCGCCGCACTGTCGGAGCGACACGGCTTTCCCGATCCGCATCCGTGAGGTGGACGCTCTCGTGTCCCGGACGCGCTGCAGCGCTTTAGCGTTGCAGCGCAGAGCCGGGACCCATGCCGCAAAGAGCACGCCGGAGACATGGGCCCCGGCTCTGCAGCGCACCGTCAAAGGGACGCTGCGCTGCGTCCGGGGCACGAGAGCCGTCCCGAAACGAGGGAAAATCGACATTGCGTGCTTCCGTTGGCTCGCATAGTTGACGCGGCAAGCAAGCCTGAAAGCCGTCCACCATGACCACCCTCCCCGCCCTCATCGTGATCGACGTCCAGCGCGCCTTCGACGAATGGGAGGCGGCGGGCAAGCGGCGCAACAATCCGGATGCGGTGACGCACATTGCCGAACTGTTGAAGGCGTTCAGGGCACGCGGCGCGCCGGTCTTCCACGTCCGCCACGAGGGCACCAAGCCCGGCTCGTCGTTTCTCCCCCAAAGCTCCGGCTACGCCGTCAGGGACGAGGCGCGCGAACAGGCCGGCGAGCCCGTGATCGTCAAGCGCGTCAACAGCGCCTTCATCGGCACCGACCTCGAAAGCCGTCTGCGCGAGGCCGGCATCGCCACGCTCGTCATCTGCGGCGCCACCACCAATCATTGCGTGGAGACGACGACGCGGATGGCCGGCAATCTCGGCTTCGACGCGCGCCTGGTGCGCGATGCGACCTGGACGTTCGATCGCGTCGGCCCCGACGGCGAGGCGCATACGGCCGAGGCGATCCATGCGATGACGCTGTCGAACCTCAACGGCGAGTTCGCCCGCATCGTTACGGCGCGAGAGGCCGTCGCCGCGCTTTAAGTGCCCTGCTGAAGAAGCTGTTAAGGCGGTTGCGGTACCATCGCAGCATGAAGGTATCAGGCTTCATCTGGGTGCTGCTGGCGTTCGCCGTCGTCGTGCTCGCGGCGGGCATTCCCTATTGGCGCGTTCCCTATGACGAGCTCAACCGCGGACATTTCGCCGTGCTGCCGGGCGCCCTGCTGCTGGGCTTCCTGACCCTGGTCCTGGTCGTGGCCGAGGTGGCACCTGCGGAACCGACCGCGATCACGATGCTGCTCTGCGTGCCCGTGATCGTCTGCGTCTCCGTCGCCAAGGACACCGCGCGCGACCCGACCTCGCACAATCTCTGGCCGTTCGAGCTCGTGCTCGGCGCGATCAGCGGCGCGGTGATCGTGGTGCCGGCGGTGCTGCTCGGCCTCGTATTGCGCTGGGCGCTGGCGCGGATGTCTGCGCGCTGAACAAACCATCTCGTCAACTGCGTCGTTTCGACGCCCGCAGCCGCCGGAACGGCCGGGACGAGCGTCCGTTGTCCCATCACATCCCAACTGGAGTGATGACATGAAGTATCTCATTGTCGCGATGGCTGTTGGCGCCGCGGCCCTGGCCGGCGGAACCGCAGCCAACGCGGCCGACAGGGCCAGCGCGAAGCAGAAGGCGCCGACCGACATCAGCGCGCAGCACCGGCATCACCATCATGGCCACCGCCATCATGGTTATCGGCACCACCATCACGGCTATTATCGTCCGCATTACCGGAGCTACGGCTATTATCCGCGGCACAGCGGCTATTATGGCGGGGGCCCCTACGCCTATTACGGCGGTGGCCCCGGCGTGACCTTCAGCTTCGGCTCCGGCCGCTGGTAACAGGACAGAAGTGAGCGAAAGGCCCGCGTGCGCGGGCCTTTTGTCATTCGCGCAAGATCATCTGCGCAGTTTCGAGGCCGCTCGCCAGCGCCGCCTCGACCGTCCCCATGTCGTGGCCGCGATAGAGCGCCTCGCCGGAGAACAACACCGCGCCGTCGGCGCGGGCGAGAATCGCCTGCACCGCGCGCGTCTGCGGCGTCGCCCAGGAATAGGCGCCGCGTGCAAAGCGGTCGTGCGCCCAGTTGGCGGCCTCGGCCGCGACCAGTTCGCGCGTGATAATTTCGCGCGACATACCGAACACCGCGGCGAGCGACTTGAGCCCGGCATCGATCAGCCCCTGCGCATCGAGGTGAGCCAGCTCCGCCGTCCGCGGACCGCCCAGCCAGCCGGTCAGCGCGGGATGATCGGACGAGCGCTGCGTCCACCACACCGGGATCGTCTCATCCGAAAACAGGAAGGAAAGGTCGGCGAGACCTTCCGCACGATCGCCCCACCACGGCCGCGAAAAGCTCAGCAGTATCTTGATGACGTTGCCGAAGCCGATGTCGTCCGCGGCCGCGGCCTTTTCGCGCGCGCTCGGCGGCAGCGCGATCTCGCGCAAGAGCGGCAGCGGCACGGTGAGGATCACGCGATCACCTCGCTGCACGTCGCCATTGGCGCAGCGAACAGCAATTGCCGCGCCGTCCTCCTCGATCGCCGCCACCACGGCCCCGAGCCGGATCGCCACGCCAAGCTTGCGGCACTCCGCCACCAGGAATTCCGCCAGCGCGCCATAGCCGCCGTCGATGCGTCCCTGGTTGCGGTGGCCGCCGTCCATCCATTCCTCGCGCAACGCCAGGAGCGAGGCGCGCTCGGGATCTGCGGCATCGTAACCCTCGACCGTTCGCGTGATGGCGTGCCGCATCTCGGCATACTCATCGCCGGCAAAGTGCCGGCGCAGGAATTCGGCGACGGTCAGATCCTCGTGCAGTCCCCGCAACACGGCCTGGAGTTCGGCCTCATGCGGATTGTGCCGCCCCCCGGGCGAGAGCTTGGCGCCGTCAAAGCTCCACGGCGTTCCTGCCATGGCCTGGAGCGACAGCCCGGCCTCGCGCAGGAGACCGCGCGTGACCGGTGCCTCGCCATGGACGAACTCGGCGCCGCCCTCGGCGGGATAGCCGAACCGCGACGCAGGCAATGAATGGATGCGACCGCCGCAGCGGTCCCGCGCTTCGAGGATCGTCACGCGTGTGCCCGTGCGCGCGAGCTCGCGCGCGGCCATCAGACCGGCGGCACCCGCGCCGACGATGATGATGTGTCCCGACTTGTCCGACATGCCCCGCGTCACCTGCCGACGGCTTGCGGGTCGTTCTGGATCAGATAGCGCAGCAAGAGGACACCGCCGCCGAGATCGCGCGTGCTCGCCAGCGTCATCGCCGCCAGCGGCGCGCGCTGGTCGCTGTCCGCCTCCGTCGAGTCGAACACGAAGGGCGCGCCGCGGGCGCCATCCACGGCGGGACTGAGGATCAGGTTGAACTCGTCGATCAGTCCGGCGCGCAGGAAGGCGCCATTGGCAACGCCGCCGCCCTCGACCAGCAGGCGCTTGACGCCGAGCTCGCGGTTGAGGATCTCGGTTGTCAGCGCCAGGTCGATCTCGGACTTGCCGGCAAAGATGTAGGACACGCCCTCGCCGCGCAGCCCGGCCAGATGCGAATCCGGCACGCTCTCGGTCAGCACCACGACGATGGGGTCGCCACCGATGTCGGAGCGGCCCCAGCCGATCTTGCCATGTGCGTCGAGCACGACGCCGTAAGATTTGGCATCGCGCCGCGCGAACCAGTTTTCGCGCGGATACGTCTCGCGCGCTTCGGTCGGATAGGGTTTGCCCTTGGCGAACTCCGCGCCGGTGACGCGGCCGATCACCCAGGCATCGCCGCCGAGCTCCTCATGGATCTTCTCGAACCAGTCGCCCGTCCCCTTCGGGCGCCAGCGGCTGGGGTGAGTCCGGCCGTCCAGGCTCGAATGCATCAGGCAGATGACGTAAGGCTTCATGCAGCTTCTCCGAAACTTGTTCTCACGCCCCTGCGCACGCAGCAATAGCACAAGGATGGCGGGAGACCACCGAATTGGGAACCCAGACACGGTGCCGGGCGTTATCGTTCCTTGAGTACGAGTCCTCGAAGTCCGGGCTCGAATGGGCAGCATGCCCAAGTCATGCGTCGCGAGGGGGACAGGTGCTGTCTGAGAACGCCGCTCGGCAGTCAACTGATGTGAGCTTCCTCGCCGACGGTGGCGAGCTGGGTGTGATGATGCACGCCCTCGACTGGTCGGGTTCGCCGCTCGGCCCTCCCCAGCAATGGTCTCAGGCCCTGAAGACGACGGTCGGCATGCTGCTGGCCGCGCGGGCCCAGATCGTCCTGTTCTGGGGGCCTGACTTCGTCGCCTTGTACAACGACGCCTACGCGCCCGGCATCGGCGCCAATCACCCCCGCGCCCTTGGCCGGCCCGCGATCGAGAACTGGGGCGAACTGTGGGACGATCTCGAGCCGCTGCTGTCAGGCGTGCGCCAAACGAGAAAGACATTCGCCGCCAAGGACCGTCCCTTTTACGTCGAGCGCCACGGTTATGGCGAGACCAGCTACTGGGACGTCTCCTACTCGGCCGTGCCCGACGATGACGGCTCGGTCGGCGGCGTGCTCTGCATCGTCTCCGAGACCACCGAACGCGTGCTGGGCGAGACGCGGCTGCGCGCCAGCGAGGCGCGCTACAAGGAGCTGAACACGACGCTCGAGCAGCGCGTCGCCGAACGTACCGCGGAGCGTCATTTGCTCGCCACCATCGTGGAAACCACCGACGGCCAGATCCAGGCCCTCGATCTCGACTACCGCTGGCTCGCGATCAACACCTCCTGCGCCGACGCCTATGAGCGGATCTACGGCAAGCGGCCGAAGGTCGGCGATTCCCTGCACGAATTCCTGGCCGACCGCCCCACGCATCTCGCCGCGGCGACGGCCGTCTGGGACCGCGCGCTGGCCGGCGAAGCCTTCACCAACATCGACGAGTTCGGCGACCCCGAGTTCGACCGCCGGGTCTACGAGATGAAGTTCGAGGCGCTGCGGGCTCCTGACGGCACGCGGATCGGCGCTTTCCTGACCGGCACCGACCTGACCGATCGTCTGGAGGAACAGGCGCGGCTCGCGCAGGCCGAGGAAGAGCTGCGTCAGGCCCAGAAGATGGAGGCCATGGGCCAGCTCACCGGCGGCGTCGCGCACGACTTCAACAATTTGCTGACGCCGATCGTCGGCCTGCTCGACCTGTTTCAGCGCAAGGGCATCGGCGGCGAACGCGAGCATCGCCTGATCGCCGGCGCATCGCAGGCGGCCGAGCGCGCCAAGACGCTGGTCCAGCGCCTGCTCGCCTTCGCACGCCGACAGCCGCTTCAGGCTGTTCCGGTCAATATCAGCCGGCTCGTCGCCAACATGGGCGCGCTGATCTCCAGCACCACTGGACCGCAGATCGAGGTGACGGTGGACACGCCGGAAGGGCTGCCCGAGGCCATGGCCGATCCGAACCAGGTCGAGATGGCGATCCTGAACCTCAGCGTCAATGCCCGCGACGCCATGCCCGATGGCGGCAGGCTGTGCATCTCCGCCAAGGCCCGTACCGTCGTCAGCGAGCATAATGCGGAGCTGGCGCCGGGCGCCTATGTCTGCATCTCGGTCACTGATACCGGCGTCGGCATGGACGAGACGACGCTGGCCCACGCCGTCGAGCCGTTCTTCTCGACCAAGGGCATCGGGCAAGGCACCGGCCTCGGCCTGTCCATGGTCCACGGCCTTGCCTCACAACTCGGCGGCGCGCTGACGATCCGGAGCGCGGTGGGCGCAGGCACCACGGTCGAGCTGTGGTTGCCGGTCAGCCATGCGGCGGCGAGCGCGGTCGATGCCGCCGCGGAGCCGAAGCTGCAGCGGCTCCCCGCGGGCACGGCCCTGGTGGTGGATGACGAGCCGCTGGTGCGCATGAGCACCGCCGAGATGCTGAGCGAACTCGGCTACTCCGTCGTGGAAGCAGGCTCGGCGGAGGAAGCGCTTCAGCGCGTCAGGGAAGGCCTGCGGCCGAACCTCCTCGTCACCGATCATCTGATGCCGGGCATGAGCGGAACGGACCTTGGCCTCGCGCTGCGCGAGCAATATCCCGAGCTTCAGATCCTCGTCGTCTCGGGCTACGCCAACAACGAAGGCATCACGCCGGACCTGTCGCGGCTGACAAAGCCGTTCCGCAGCGACGAGCTAGCCGCGAGTCTTGCGAGTTTGGCGAAGGCCGGGCCGTAGGCGCCGCCAGGCAGCGCGTATCGGCGCGGTTGACTTTCCGGCCTGGATCGCTTCTTTTTCGGAACTCGCGTGCCGCACGCCAGATCACCTTCTTCGAAGAAAGATTCGATCATCAGGGGGCGCAATCGTGGCTTTTCGCAATCAGGGCGCCTTCAACAATCCCGGCAGTCGTCAGATGGCGGCTGGAAACGACCTCCGCGCGTCAAACGCAATCGTCGATTTGCGGGGCAATGTTCTGGCCTACGCACAAACCGGAGGCATGATCGCGCCGACCCGTTTCGAGATCCTTCCCGGCACTAAATTGTACCGCTTCGGCAACATGAGCCATGGCGTACGCCGCGTTGCCCTCGGCGCCTGGTGGCTAGAGCGAGCGGCTTTCGAGAAGCTCGCCAACTTTGCACAGGTGCATGAGTGCTCGATCGGACTTGCCCTGCGGTACTTGTGCCTGGTGCCGCCGGAATGGAGCGAGGTGACCGTCCTGATCCGCGCCCGCACGAATGCGCAACTGCTAGCATGGCGGGGCCTCGCCAACTCGGTCGTCACGAAGGCAGCGGATGACGGGCCGGCGGTCAGAATGGCGCAACAGAACCACGTCGCCGATCGCCGCATCCATCAGCTGTTCATTCCCGGAAACGCCCCTGGCTTCCTGAGTATCGAGCAGGATTTCCCTCTGGATAGGGCCGCCAGCCAGCAGGGTTTTTTCTACCTTTGAAGAGCGTGGCCTCGACTTTCAGCGTTGACGCCGCGCTCTATCGCTTCGTCTTGTCGAGCACCATCCGGCCATGCGATGAAATGCCGCCCCACTTGGCGGACCAGCTGATCTCGGGGACGACGGACTTTCCATCCCACCCGCCCTCCAGCGCAAACAGCGCGCCTTGTGGATCGACACATCGCACGATCCAGCAATCGTCCGGCAACTCGATCGGCCCCTGCAGAACCCGCCCCCCGGCGGCGTCGACCCGCCTGGCCGCAGCGCCGACGTCGTCGACGTTGAAGTAAAACAGCCAGCCCGCATGCGGCACGCTCGGAAGCTTGGTGAGCATGCCGCCGAGGGTCTGCCCGGCCACCGAAAACAATTCATAGACGCTGTCTTCATCGCTCGCGGCGGAGACCCGTTGCCAGCCGAGCAGTTCGCCGTAGAACGGAAAGATCCGGCTCCGGTCTTCGGCCAGCAATTCGTGCCAGCCCACGCGCCCGGGCTCGTCCGGTCCGGCCGCTTGCGATTGGCCGTATGTCAGCCCGGCGACCAGCGCGAACGTCGCGCCTTGGGGATCGGCGACCACCGCAATGCGGCCGATGTTGCTGTCGGTCGGCGGCACGAGGATGGCGCCCCCAAGCCGGCGGATTTGCGCGACCCTGACATCCATGTCATCGACGGAGACATAGCCGACCCATCGCGGCGTTGCGCCCAGTCGCAACCCCTCTTCGGGGAGACTCATGACACCGGCGACCGGAGCGTCGCCTGCCATCAACAATTTGTAGGCCAGCTCCGGGCGCGAGGCATCTGTTACCGCCCAGCCGACGACCTCGGCGTAAAAAGCCGCCGCCGATGCCATGTGCGTCGTCAGAAGCTCATACCAAACGAAACGTCCGGATTGATCGACCAAGCTCGCTTCCCCGTTCGATTGCGCACTGCATCACAACCTGACTTCGGTGTCATCGACACCAAACTGCCGCGATGCCGTTCATGAATATGAATGAGCCACACGACAATTCGTGCGCACGTGAATCTTGCCCGACTTGCCTGCTCGGCGTAGGATGATCCCACGAGATCGTTCTTCCGACCATGGAGGATGCGGGCATGCAGCGGACGAAGCAAGCTTCGAAAAAGAAGCGGATCACCAAAGCCGCAGGACCGGCGCTCGGAATCGCCGGCTTGACTTTCTCGCTGGCGGGAAGCGCGGCGGCGTCCGCCGTGCCGGCTGGCGAGCCTCAACAAAGGCCGAACTTCACGCCCGGCCAGTTCTCGGCACTCAGCGAGGAAGAGCTCGCCGACGTCAGCCTCGCCACCTTCCATCTCGCCGTCCAGGAGAAGACCCTGAGCGGCGTGCTGCTGGCGCGGGGATGCGGTGGCTGCGGCAGGGGTTGCGGCGGCTGCGCGGCCAGAGGCTGCGGTGGCTGCAGGGGTTGCGCGGGCTGCAGAGGCTGCGCGGTCAGAGCCTGCCGTTGCGGCGTCGGCTGCGGCGTTGGCATTATCGGCGTGCCCGTCACATGCACGAGTTGCTGCGCATCGTGGGGCTACTGCCGCTATTGCTAGGAGCTGGCGCTCCCTGAACGGATATCGACAGGTCGCGAAATATCATTGGCCGGGCGCGCAAGCGACCCGGCCAATCTGCTGTCTTCATGACCGCGTTCGCTTCGCCCGGCGCCTCGGCTTGCCGATGGCGAGCGAGTATGTTCCAACTTCATTGCAGGAATGCCGGTGGCCCCGTGCACGCGGGGCAACCTCGCCTGCACCGGCAATGGATATGACGCGAACAGGATCAGCGTGCTGACCCGATGACAGCCAATCGAAAGCGCCGCACTGCGAGGCAGAGCCGCAAGAGCATTTTGCGATTCGCGCCGAACTTCACCGCCTATCTGCTTCCGCCCGACGCGGTCTGTCTCTATTCCGAGAACCGAAAATTCTTCCTGCACGGCGAACTCTATTGCGCCTTGGCGAGCGCGATCGGGAAAAGCGGCAAGGCCGCGCCGGACATCGTGCGCCGGCTTTCGAAACATTTTCCCGCCGCCGAGACCGAGGAGGCGATCAGGCGGCTCGTGGAGCGCGGCTACGTCATCAGCGCGGCACCGCGCGCCTATGCAGGCGCAGTCGACGGATACTGGGCAAGCCTCGGCCTGCCTCCCGACATCGCCGAGGAGAACCTGCGCAACTGGCCGGTGCGGGTGGACTCGATCGACGTCAAGGGCGCAGCCGAGCTGAGCGCGGCGCTGGGCAGGCTCGGGGTTCTAGTCACGAAGCAAAAGCCCAGGCTCGTCGTCACGCTGGTGAACGATTATCTGGAGCACCAGCTCGCCGAACTGAACGAGGAACGCGTGGCCGCCGGGACGCCCTGGCTGCTGGTGCAGCCGTCCGGC
Source organism: Bradyrhizobium diazoefficiens (assembly GCF_018131015.1). Taxonomy (GTDB): domain Bacteria; phylum Pseudomonadota; class Alphaproteobacteria; order Rhizobiales; family Xanthobacteraceae; genus Bradyrhizobium; species Bradyrhizobium diazoefficiens_B. The sequence continues at coordinate 55,037 of NZ_JAFCJJ010000029.1, read as the reverse complement.
GTGTTTCCGCTGGTGGGGCCCGTGTTCAGGCCGGGCGAGAGCGCCTGCTGGGCATGCATGTTCGACCGCATGATCCGCAATCGCGAGATCAAGGGATTTCTCGACCGCGGCGCGGCGCAGCCGGTCGCCGTATCGCCTCTGGTCAGCGACACGGTCGGACAGACCGGGATCCATTTCGCGGCCGTCGAGATCGCCAAGGCGATCGCCTCCGGTTTCCGCACCGATCTCAGCGATCACATCGCAAGCTTCGACCTGACCGGGGCCGTGATCGCAAAACACTTCGTCGCGAAGCGTCCGCAATGCCGGACCTGCGGCAGCAAGAAGCTGCAAAACCCGCGACGGGCAGCAAGGCCGATCGACATTGCCGAGGGCAAAAAGCTCGTCATGACCAGCGGCGGCTACCGCACCGTGACCTCGCGGGCCACTGTGGCGCGATTCCGCAAGCACGTCAGCCCGCTCACCGGGGTGGTGTCGCGGCTCGAGCGGATCGAGGCCGATCTGCCGATGAACACCAATTTCTTCGCCTACCACAATTTCTCCGCGCCGGCCTGGAACGTCGACCAGCTCAGGTCCGGCCTCAGCGGCGGCAGCTTTGGCAAGGGCTCCACCGCCGAGCAGGGCGAGGCCAGCGCGCTGATGGAGGCGATCGAGCGCTATTCCGGCATCTTCCAGGGCGACGAGATCAGGGCGATGCGCCGCTTTGCCGATTTCGCGCCCGGCGATGCGCTGCTTCCCAACGACGTCCAGCTCTTCAGCGAGGCGCAGTTTCAAAACCGGCACCTCCCGCTGGCTGACGATTCACATCCTGTGCCCGAACCGTTCGATGCCGCGACCAGGACCGAATGGTCGCCGGTCTGGTCGTTGCGCGACAAGCGCTTCAGATATCTGCCGACGGGACTTCTGTATTTCTTCTATGGCGGCTTCCACACCGATTCCAACGGATGCGCGGCCGGCAACACCCGTGAGGAGGCCATCGTGCAGGGCTTCCTCGAGCTGGTCGAGCGCGATGCCTATGCGATCTGGTGGTACAATCGCGTGCAGCGCGCCGAGCTCGACCTCTCGCAATTCGAGGATTCCTATGTGCGGGATCTCCAGAGCCAGTTCGCCGATGTGGGGCGCAGGCTCTGGGTGCTCGACATCACGAGCGACCTCGGCATCCCCTCCTACGTCGCGATCACGCACTGGATGCAGAACGGGCACGAGAACATCGAGTTCGGCTCCGGCGCGCATTTCGATCGCCGCATCGCGCTTCTGCGCTCGCTCACCGAGCTGACCCAGTTCATGTCGATCGGCATGATGGACGGCGGCAGCGGCGAGAAGCCGTCGCTCGACGGCGTCACGCCGCTGCGGCTGGAGGACTATCCGTTCCTGATCCCGAGCCGCAATCCGGTCATTCCGCCGGCGCCGGGCCTGACGGTTCACGACAACACGCGCGACCAGGTCAACGCATGCGTCGAGATCGCAACGCGCGCCGGATATGATTTCCTCGTGCTCGACCAGACGCGGCCCGACGTCGAGGTCCCCGTCGTCAGGGTGCTCGTGCCTGGCTTGCGGCATTTCTATCGCCGCTTCGGGCCCGGCCGGCTTTACGATGTCCCGGTCAGGCTCGGCCTGCTGGATCGCCCGCGGCTGGAGAGCGAGCTGACGCCGTTCCTGCCGCACACCTGAAGGCTGGCCTCGCTTGCGCGCGCCCCGGAAAATGCGAACCGAGACACCCATCATCGCCGCCCGGCTCAACGGCCGCTTCTCCCTGCATATGCAGGCCGACGGAAGCGTTGCCGCCGTCTCGGCCGATCTTTCGGTCGGTCTCGGACAATTCAGCGCGGCAGCGACCGCGCGCGCCGCCCATCTCGCCATCGGCCTGCCGCTCGCCGCCTTGGCCGGCAAGAGCGCGCTTGCGAAACAGCTTCATGCCCTGGTGCGGAGACTGGCGCAGCACGGGCTGCTCGACTATCACCTCGGCCCGCCAGGCGGTGCGCAGGACCTGGTCGTCATCGAGCCGCAGGTCGCGGACTACTGGCCACAAGCCGCAAAGCTGTCGAGCAGCGATACCATCGTGCTGTCGCGCTTTGCCTATCTGCACCGGCGCGGCAACGAGATGGTGCTGCAATCGCCGCGCGCCGGCGCGCTGTTCCGGATTTGCGATCCCGCCATCGCCGCCGCGCTGGCTCTCCTGTCACGGCCCCACAGCATCGGCAAGCTCCGAAAGCAAGTCGGCTCGCTCAATTTCGACTTGCTCGGATTGCTGCTCGACAGCGCCATGCTGCTCAAGCTCGGCGCGAAGGACGGCGACGGCCTCCGCGCGAGCGAAGGCGATCCCAACCTCGTGCTCTGGGACTTCCACGATCTCCTGTTTCACACGCGCAGTACGGAAGGCCGGCATACAGATCCGGTCGGCGGCACCTACGCCTATGCGGGCGTCATGCCGCCGCTGCCTGCGGTACGTCCACCCTGGCCCGGCAAGACGATCGCCCTCGGCAAGCTCGCTGCGCCGGAGCCGGCATCGCCCTTCGCAAGGCTGTTGCGCGAGCGCCATTCGACGCGGGAATTCGACGACCGGAATCCGGTCACGCTCGCCGAACTCGCGCAGTTTCTCGGCACCACCGCGCGCGTACTGTCGGAATGGAAGGGCGGCAGGGATGTCGACGGTGTCCCCGAGGTGACCTACAGCTCGCGGCCGTATCCCGCGGCCGGCAGCGCCTATGAGCTCGAGCTCTACCTCGCAGTCTCTAACTGCGAGGGGCTGGCGCGCGGGCTTTATCACTACGACGCGGGCGGCCACGCCCTGACCGCGATCGACGTCCCGCCGCAGCAACTCCATGCGATGTTCACGTCCGCCGCGTACGCCATGGGCGCATCCGGCCCGCCGCAGGTCCTGATCACCATCGCCGCGCGCTTCGGGCGAATTTCGTGGAAGTACGCTTCGATCGCCTATTCCCTGATCCTCAAGGACGCCGGCGTCCTGCTTCAGACCTTCTACCTCGCGGCCACCGACATGGGCCTCGGCGGCTGCGCCATCGGCACCGGCAATATCGAGCGGTTTGCAAAAATGACCGGGCTCGACTTCCACGTCGAGGGCCCGGTCGGGCAGTTCGCGCTGGGGCGCGGCAGGAAGGATGCTTAGCTGCAGCCGATGAGCTCAAATTCGGTGATGCAACGGATGCCAAATAGCATCACAGCAACTCCGATGGATCGCCGCGCTCAGCCAAGCCCGCTCTCACGCCGCTTCCGTCGCTGATTTCGCGCGCTGCTCCAGCACGCCAATGGTGGAGACGAGATTGTCGCGTCGCGCACGAAGGTTGAGCGCGAGCATCGGATAGGTCGGCTGCTGCACGTCGAACACGCCGGCCTTGGCCTCTTCCTCGAGGATGTCGGTGTTCAACAGCCGAACCCGCCACCACAGATCGGCGATCAACCCATCGAGCCGCAGATCGTCAGCAGCACCGGAACGGGACACTTCCTGCATCATTTGCCTCAACCTGAAACGGCCTCTCCACTGAGGCCTGGTTTTGGCTCACATTCAGCAAGCAGGATGCCAGGATCGCCGCGCGCGATCGGCTGCGAAATTAACCATGCGAACGGCAGATGGGGTGGTCAGCCGGAGAGCGCGCACAGGGGTTGGGTGTCGTCGCCGTTCTTCAGCTCTTGCGAGGCCTGGCGAAGTCCGGCGAACATCGAAAATGGTGCCCAGGGGCGGAATCGAACCACCGACACTGCGATTTTCAGTCGCATGCTCTACCAACTGAGCTACCTGGGCGTGCTGAGCGAAGGACCCAAGGCCCATCGAGCGGGCGGTTTATAGTGGGCGGAGAGCGGCCTGTCCACCCGGCTTCGCCAAGTGGCTTCGCCGGGCGCGGTTCGGCTGTGCAAACAATTGAAATACTTGACTATTCCACGTCATCGACCTCGTCGTCGCGGCCGGGGATGACGTAGGTGCCTTTCAGCCAGCGGTTCAGGTCGACGTCGCGGCAGCGCGAGGAGCAGAACGGGCGGGTCGCCTCGGACTGCGGCTTGCCGCAGATCGGGCAGGCCTTTTGGGGGGCAGTGGGCTTTTCGACCTGGTCGTCCATGATGGGCACAGCTTGCGTGGGGTGAGGAACTTCAAGTGCCTGTCGGTACAGCGGTTCCTCAGGCGGCGGCGCGGGGTTTCCCGGCAGGACCCCGCGCGACCATTCTACGGTGCATGGGGTTGTTTTCGATGTTTTTGTTCCGGCCTAGATGCCGGCGGCGTTGAGCCAGCCGAAGCGGATCGGAAAGCCCTCGCCGCCGAGCAGCGTCGTGGTCTCGTAGAGCGGCAGGCCGACCACGTTGGTGTAGGAGCCTACCATCTTGACCACGAACGAGCCGGCGATGCCCTGCACCGCGTAGCCGCCGGCTTTGCCGCGCCACTCGCCGGAGCCGATATAGGCCTGGATGTCGTCCTCCGAGAGCCGCTTGAAGCGGACGCGGGTCTCGACCAGGCGCTGGCGGAAGGCCTCGCGCGGCGTCACCACGCAGATCGCGGTGTAGACGCGGTGGTTGCGCCCCGACAGCAGCCGCAGGCATTGCGCGGCCTCGTCCACCAGATTGGCCTTGGGCAGGATGCGGCGGCCGACCGCCACCACCGTGTCGGCGGAGAGGATGAAGGCGCCGCGCAGCTCGTCGTCGAGCTGCACCGATTTCAGCGCCGCATCGGCCTTGGCGCGCGCGAGGCGGTTGGCGCAGGCGCGCGGCAGCTCGCCCCGCCGCGGCGTCTCGTCGACGTCGGCGGGCCGGAGCGCGTCCGGCTCGATGCCGGCCTGGTTGAGCAGCGACAGGCGCCGCGGCGAACCGGAGGCAAGTACGAATTTGGGGCGGCCGAGCATCAGGTGATTTGGGGGATGAGGCAGGGGGTGAATTGCGCGCGGAACCTATCGGAAGGGGACCGGTTTCACAACCCGGAACCCCGGCTTTGGTGATTCGAAGGTTTCGACATGCGTGTGCCTGCGCTCCGTGACGCCGGTGTAACGGACCACGGTTCACCCGCTCGCCGCGCCCACCTTGGCGAAGCGCCTGCGGATGCGCATCAGGAGCTGGTCGCAGACGTCGCGATAGGCCGCGAGCTTCTGGTCGCGGCTGCCCTCGATGGTGGTGGGATCCTGCGTCGGCCAGTACTCGACCTCGGCGGCGAGCGTGCGGGTCAGCTCCAGCGCCTTGTGGTGCGCTTCCGGTGACAGCGAGATGATGAGGTCGAAATTGAGCCCCTCCCAGTCCTCCAGTTCCTCGAAGGTCTGCGGCTTGTGGGTCGAGATGTCCTGGCCGAGCTCGGCCATCACGGCCACCGCGAAGGGATCGAGCTCGCCCTTCCGCGCGCCGGCCGACTTCACATAGAGGCCTTGCGGAAACATGTGCCGCAGCAGGCTCTCGGCCATCGGCGAGCGCACGCTGTTCATCGCGCAGGCAAACAGCACCGATTGCGGATCGCGTGCGCGTGGCGGCGCCGCCATCGCGCTTAGGCCCACTTGATAGAGGGCATGGCCTTGTCGGAAAACCGCTGCACACTTTTCCGGGCCATGCCCTAACCCTTCCAGTGCAGGACGGTGATGAGCGTGAATAGCCGGCGCGCGGTCTCGAAGTCGACCCGCACCTTGCCGCTCAGCCGTTCCTGCAGCGTGCGCGATCCCTCGTCATGGATGCCGCGGCGGCCCATGTCGATGGCCTCGATCTTGTCCGGCGTCGCGGTGCGGATCGCCTGGTAGTAGCTGTCGCAGATCATGAAATAGTCCTTCACGATCCGCCGGAACGGCGTCAGCGACAACAGATGCGCGACCACCGGCGCGCCGTCCTCGCGGCGGATGTCGAACATCAGGCGGTTGCCGGTGATGCCGATATGCAGCGTGAACGGGCCCTTGCCGTCCGCGCCGTCGGGCGCGAACAGGTTCTGCTCGATCAGGTCGTAGATCGCGATCGCGCGCTCGTGCTCGATGTCGGGCCCGGAACGGCCGATCGAGTCCTCGTCGAGGGTGACCGCGACGATGCGATTGGTCGAGTCGTCCTGTTCGGGCGGCTTTGTCATGACAGATTGAGGCGCAATCCTATCGAGCGCGAATGGGCGTCCAGCCCCTCCGCTTGTCCGAGCGTCATCGCAGCCGGGCCCAGCGCACGCAGCTGGTCCGGGCCGCATTTCAGGATCGAGGTGCGCTTCATGAAGTCGGCCACCCCGAGGCCTGAGGAGAATCGCGCCGAGCGCGCCGTCGGCAGCACGTGGTTGGAGCCGCCGACATAATCGCCGATCGCCTCCGGCGTATGCGCGCCGAGGAACACCGCGCCGGCGTTGCGGATTTTTGCGGCGAGCGCATCCGGATCCGTAGTCATGATCTCGAGATGTTCGGCGGCGATCGCGTCGGCGAGCGGAATGACCTCGGTGAGATTCTTCACCATGATGACGGCGCCGAAATCCGCCCAGGAGCGGCCCGCGATGTCCGCGCGCGGCAGCGTCTTCAGCTGCGCCTCGACCGCCTTCTCGACATCGGCGGCAAGGCGCGCCGAATCGGTAATGAGGATCGACTGGGCGCTGGCATCGTGCTCGGCCTGGGCCAGCAGATCGGCGGCGATCCAGTCGGCATTGCTGCTGTCGTCGGCGATGACCAGCACCTCGGAAGGGCCGGCGATCATGTCGATGCCGACCTTGCCGAACACCAGCCGCTTTGCCGCAGCGACATAGGCATTGCCGGGTCCGACGATTTTTGCGACCGGCGCGATCGTCGCGGTGCCATGCGCGAGCGCGGCCACGGCCTGTGCGCCGCCGACACGATAGATCTCGGTGACGCCGCCGAGCGATGCGGCCGCCAGCACCAGCGGATTGAGCTTGCCGTCGGGCGACGGCACCACCATCACGAGGCGCGCAACGCCGGCGACCTTGGCCGGCACCGCATTCATCAGCACCGAGGACGGATAGGCCGCCGTGCCGCCGGGCACGTAGAGGCCGGCGGATTCGATCGCGGTATAGCGCCAGCCGAGCTCGACGCCGAGCGGGTCGGTGAAGCGCTCGTCCTTCGGAAGCTGGCGGCGATGATAGGTCTCGATGCGGTCGCGCGCGAGGCTCAAGGCATCCAGTGTCGTGGCATCGCAGGCCTTCACGGCCGCCTCGATCTCGGCGGCGGTGACGCGCAAGGAGGCCGCATCCAGTGTCAACCGGTCGAACCTGGCCGTGGCCTCGAGCAGGGCGGCATCCCCGCGCCTCGCCACGTCATCGACGATGGCGCGCGCGGCGGCCTCGACGTCGGCCGAAACCTCGCGCTTGGCGGCGAGGAAGGCCGCAAATCGCTGGTCAAAATCGGCGCTGCTGCGGTCGAGGCGAACGGGCATTTTGCAGGTGTCTTTTGGCTGGGCGGATTGGCGTCACGCGCCCCCTGCTCATGGCGCGACGGCCCCCCGCCGTCAACCCTCCGCAGGTGCGGTCCCGGCGAAAGCCGGAACCGCAGCGGAAAAGTGGCGTGAGATTCAACCGTTTACCGAACACCCGCCCCGGGCCATGCCGGGCAAGATCCCGCGGGCCGGGGTCAACCCTTGAAGAACGCCAGCAGGTCCGCGTTGATGGTGGCAGCCTCCGTGGTCGGCATGCCGTGCGGAAAGCCCTTGTAGGTCTTCAGCGTACCGTTCTTCAGGAGCTTCGCCGACAACGGCGCGGAATCGGCGTAAGGCACAATCTGGTCGTCGTCGCCATGCATCATTCTGCGCGCAAACAATCAGGCGAACGCCATCGGCCGGTAGCGGCGCCACGCGCCGATGATCACGATCACGAAGAACACCAGCACGATGCCCTGCACCACGGCGAACACCGGGCCCGAGGGCGGCGCGGGCGGCACGGCGGGCGCGAGCGCGGCAAGCGCCGGCACCTTCAGGAACGACTGGATCACCAGCACGAAGACGTTGAGATAGAGCGAGACCATCGCGGTCACGACATAGACCGGGCGCCAGGCGCCGGCGAGCTTCATGCCATAGAGCGCGATGCAGGCGACCGCGAGCAGCACCAGCGAGAGGATACCGACCATGTGCGAGGGCAGCAGCTCCTTGACCGGAAACAGGAAGCCGGTGACGCTGGTGAGGATGGTGAACAGCAGGAAGATCGCCGTCAGGCCCGGCATCGATTTCGAGCCGAGCAGACCACCCATGACGACGAGGCCGGCGGCGATGGCAATCAGGCTTATGACGACGTGAACCATCGTGAAGGCGGGCAGGCTCAACCCAAGGACCATGGCAACTCTCCCCATTGCAACGGCGAGAATCGTATTACGCGCCTCATCGGATTGCCACCTGCGCCAGCGCACACGCCCGCGCGCAGCCATGCGTCATCGTGCGAATCGACAAACGCATGACTGAATTTTTTGCACCGCTGTCACAAACGACGGCAGGTTCCGACGAAAGTCGAATCGATCGCCGCGACATCGGCCCGCGATCGGCGGGCCGATGCGAAACGGGCTTCAGACGTCCTTGGTTTCGAAGATCAGGAGATCGGCGCCGCCGCTGGCGAATTTCGGCACATCGCCCGCGGCCGCCTTGCCCTCGTCGCTGCCGAAGGCCGCCTGGATGTCGGCGACGCTGTTGAAGGAGAGGATCGCGACGAGATGGATGCCGGATGGACCGGCGGGAGAGCCGACCGGCCCCTTGCTCACGGCGTATTTCTTCAGGCCGGGAAGTTTCTTGGCGAGCGGAATGTGGGTCTCGGCATAGTGTTTGTCGAAGGCCGCGGCGTCCTTGGGTGTCTTGTAGAGCACGACGAGTTCAGCCATTTAGTCCTCCCAAAAATTGTCGTTGTTTGCTCCGCGGTGTCACGTAGCGCGGGCTGACGCGATAGTCCGTGGGACGCGGCAAGACTGCAAGTCACAATCCGCTTGCCGTCTGCTTGTTTTCTTCTTGCTAAAGCGCCGGTTTTGCGGCGTCGCCGAGATAGCCGTGCAGGGACGCCACGACCTGCGCGCCCTCGCCGATGGCGCCGCCGACGCGCTTGACCGAGCCGGCGCGGACATCACCGACGGCGAAGACGCCGGGCACCGAGGTCTCGAGCGGAGCCACGGGCCTGCCCTGGTTCAGCTCGGACTGCGCGCCGGTGACGACGAAGCCGCTGCGGTCGAGCGTGACGCCGCAGCCGTCGAGCCAGCCGGTGGCGGGATCGGCGCCGACGAACAGGAAGAGGTTACGGATGTCGGCGGAATCCTCCTCGCTCGCGAGCCGACTGCGCCAGCGGATGCGCCGCAGCAGCGAGGCCTCGTCGCCCTCGAGCGCGGTGACCTCGGTGTTGAACAACAGCTCGATGTTCGGCGTCGCCTCGATGCGCTCGATGAGATAGCGCGACATGCTGGCGCCCAGGCCCCCGCCGCGAATGATCATCAGCACCTTCCTGGCGTGGCCCGACAGGAACACGGCCGCCTGCCCCGCCGAATTGCCGGCGCCGACGAGGGCCACCTCCTCGCCGGCGCAGAGCTTTGCCTCCACCGGCGAGGCCCAGTACCAGACGCCGCGGCCTTCGAACTTGTCGAGGCTCTTGATCTCCGGCCGGCGATAGCGCACGCCGCTCGCAACCACGACCGCGCGGGAGCGCAACGCGTCGCTGCCATCGAGCGCGACCTTGAACGCGCCGTCGGCACGGCTGCAGTCGAGTGACTTCACCGTCACCGGGATCATGATGTCGGCGCCGAATTTCTGCGCCTGGGTGAAAGCGCGCGCGGTCAGCGCCTGGCCGGAAATGCCGGTGGGAAATCCGAGATAGTTTTCGATGCGCGCGCTGGCGCCGGCCTGGCCGCCGAAGGCGCGGCTGTCGAGCACGGCGACCGAGAGGCCTTCGGACGCCGCATACACCGCAGTGGCGAGCCCCGCCGGGCCGCAGCCGACGACAGCGACGTCGTAGATGCGGTCGCCTCCGGGCCCGCCGATCATGCCGATCGCGCGCGCGAGCTCGGTTTCGCTGGGATTGCGCAGCACTGCGCCGCCCGCAGCGACGACCAGCGGCCAGTCTTCCGGCTTCGGCGAATAGCGCGCGATCACCTCGGCCGCGTCATGGTCGCGGTCGGGATCGAGCAGATGATGTGGCTGGCCGTTGCGGGTGAGGAAGCCCTGCAGGCGCACCACGCCGGCCGAATGCGACGGCCCGATCAGCACCGGGCCGCCGATGCCGTCCTGCAGCAGGTTGACCCGGCGCAAAATCAGCGCGCGCATGATGCGCTCGCCGAGATCGGCCTCGGCGACCAGCAGCGCGCGCAGGCGGTCCGGCGGCAGCAGCAGCGTTTCGACATCGCCCTCGGCGCGGCCGTCGACCAGCGCCGGCCGGCCGGAGAGCTGGCCGAGCTCGGCCAGAAACTGCCCCGGCCCCTGGTCGATCACCGGCGTGACATGGCCGAGCCCGTCGCGCTGGGTGATGGCGACATGGCCCTTCAGCACCACGAACATGCCCGGCCCGGGCTTTCCGGTCTCGAACAGGAATTCGCCGTCGGCATAGCTGCGAGGCTCGCCGAAATGCCGCATCCGCGCCATCTCGGCTTCCGTCAGTGTCGGGAAGGTCTGCTCGGGGCGCGTGAAGCGCGACATGTTTCCGTCGGTTGGTTCCGGCTGGTTTTGTTCGTTTGCCACAGTCGCGCACTCCAAAAAATCTAGCGGCCGGTCTTTCCGGCGGTCTCCTCAGGTGGGGGGCTGTCATCGTCCTGCAAGGAGCCTGCCGTCGCGGCGCGTTCGCGCGCCTGCGTCTTCCGCCGCTTGAGGTTTTCGCGCAGCGCCGATTTCAGCCGGTCCTGCCTGGGGTCGCGGCTCTTGGTCTTGTCGGTCTCGTCAGTCATCGAGGGCTCATCACGGAGGTCGGCGACACCATGCCATCGGATCGCGACAGCTCAAGGGGGGACCGCGCATGAAAATCGTGCGATTCACCGGCTGCGGCCAACTGGCCAGTTGGCGGGGATCGGGAACCGAACTTGGCCAAAGCCAGCCGTTTCGGGTTGAAAACACCCGTATTTCGCCCGTGTCGGGCCCGATTTTGTCGATTTCGAGGGACTGCCGCGCTTGCACAGCGGGGGGCCTTGTGGCAGATATCGGCCCGCTTGGAAGGCGCCCTTGGCGGCCGATTCTTGATCCCAGCACATGCTGCCGTAGCTCAGTGGTAGAGCACTCCATTGGTAATGGAGAGGTCGACAGTTCAATCCTGTCTGGCAGCACCATTCTTTTCCCGAAAGTACGCATGGATCAGCATTCTCGCGGCATGACACGCCCGAGTTTTGCTGTTCTCCTTCACCCTCCCTTGTGAAGAGGGTGCAGGGAAGACCGGGTGCCGGCTGGCACCCATGATCCGCTGCGCGAAGAATTTGCACGCGCAAATGCGCAGGCGGGAAAACGGGTGGGCCGGAAAACACCCGGCCTTCCCTGCGCGGTGGGTTGACGGCTTATGCCTGCTCTCCCCGGAGCCGAGTTCCTTCTGGCCTCCGTCACCTCTGCGAATTGGCGATGGCTTGAGACCCGGTTGAGCCCCGAACCATCTCCGCAAGGCTTGACCGTAGCGACGACGGTCAGGACCACATGGTTTTGCCGTACGCAGCTATCCGCCTCCGCCCCGAGGGGCTTCGCCGGACTTTTGACGCCGTTCGTTCACACGGCTTGCGCGAGCTCGCGAGGTTCATCTCGCCCTGCCCGCCACATCCGCGCCGGCGCTGCCGCGTCCACCGCTCCCCGGCCCACGTTCGTGACGACGTACGATCGCCCCTCTCCTTGGGCCGGGATGGCGGACTGATAACGCAATTCCGAATTTCGGTAAAGCGGAATATTTTTGCGGCGAGGGCTTGACCGGGTGTTTTGGGTGTTTCGCCCGGGACGACTATCCATGATCACTCGATCGCAAAAACACTTGACCTGTCGCCGGCAACCCTGATCTTTTATCGCTTTCATTTGGCGATAATCGCTATGCGGCCCTTCATCTATGGCATTTTGGGTCTGCTGCTGGGTGGCCTGGTCCTGGCCAGGCCGGCGCTGGCGGATGATCGTGTTGCGCTGGTCATCGGCAACAGTGCTTACCGCAAGATCACGAGCCTGCCGAACACCTCGAACGATGCGAACGACGTCGCGGCTGCGCTACGGCGGCTGGGATTTTCGTCCAAGGTGGTCCTGGATGGCACCTTCGACGACATGCGCCGCGCCATATTGCAGCTTGGTCGGGATGCACGGGAAGCCGACATGGCGATCATCTATTTCGCCGGCCACGGAATCGAGGTCGGCGGCGAGAACTGGCTGATCCCGATCGACGCGGAGCTACGCTCCGACATGGACGCCGAAAGCGAGGCGGTGTCACTGAAGTCCGCTATGTTGCAGGCTGCCGGCGCACGAACGCTCGGCCTCGTCATCCTGGACTCCTGCCGGGACAACCCGTTTGCAGCGTTGATGCAGCGGGGCTCCCGCAGCCGTTCGGTCGATCGCGGTCTGGCGCGGATAGAGCCCACCGACAACGTCCTCGTCGCCTATGCGGCCAAGGACGGGACCATCGCGGCAGATGGCAAAGGTCGCAATTCGCCGTTCACGGCGGCCTTGCTCAACAATCTGGAAAAGGCAGGTCTGGAAATCAGGTTTCTTCTTGCGTCCGTTCGCGACGAAGTCATGTCGGCGACCAAGCGCCTGCAGCAGCCTTTCGTCTACGGATCGTTGCCGCGCACTCCGATCTATCTCAAGCCGCCGGCGCCGGCGTCCGGCCCGGCGTCCGCGAGCGTGACCCCGCCGCAGCCGCTGACCGAGGTCGAGCGGGCATGGGCCGCCGTCCAGGCCAACCCCAGCATCGCAGCGCTGGACGTTTTCATTCGACGCTACAACGACAATTTCTATGCAGACCTGGCCCGCGTCAGAATCGAGGAGCTGAAAGCCGCCAAGCTGCCGTCAGCCACGCCGACCGCAGCGACTTCAGCGTCGCCCCGTCCCGACGCATCGCCCCGGCCGGAGCCGCCTGCTGCCCCGAAGGTTGCTGCGGTGCCAACGCCGAACCCGTCGCCGTCTCCAACCGAACCGGCACAACCGAAGCAGCAAGCTGCGCCCGCCCCAACACCGGCGCCGACACCGACACCGGCGTTGCTGGAAGCCGTCCGCAGCCGCCTTGTGGCACTCTCGGTCGCGCAACAGGAAGCCGATGCGAGATCGCGCGATTATGCCGGCGACAGGAATTCCAAGGCGATGGCGGTCGCACCAACGAAGCGGCTGACCTGGCGGTCAACATCCCGTGCGAGCCAGCAGGCCGCCAGCGACGCGGCCCTGGAGAGCTGCCAAGTCTATTTCGAGGAGGCCTGTATTCTTGTGGCAGTGGGCGACCAGATCGTAACGGCCACCCAACCCAGGGACATGACACGAACCCGCTATACCGGCCGCTTCGAGCCGGAGCGCATTCCGTTCGACGATCCGAAACGTCCCGACGTCGTCTCTTATCGACAAGTGGCCAAGCCGAAAGCCGCCGCCTTTCATCCCTGGGGCAGGCTGTTCACCGTGACGGATGCACCTGGGCAATTCGAAGCCGAAGAGAAGGCGCTTGGTCTGTGCAACGACGATCCAGGACGCAAGGGCCGCGATGGTCCCTGCTTTCTCTACGCAGTCGGGGACAACGTGGTTTTGACACGGCGCCTAACCAAGCCGAGGCCGCTGCCGAAGACATTGGCTGAAGCCTTCGATTACTTCGGAAACACGGTGCCTCGTAGTTTTTTGACCCAGCAGATCGTGCCGCACAAGGCCCTTGCGATCGTCCCGGAAACAAACCGGACTTTCTGGTTTGACCATCAAGCGTCCGCTTCGGAGGCCGAGCAAAAAGCACTGGAGGGCTGCCAACTCCAATATCAGGCACCCTGCGTGTTGCTGGCAAGCGACGACACACTTGTGGCGCCCGATCCGTGGAAGGCCCCTCGCCGCGACATGCCGAGATTGTCGCGCGAAGGCAATTATTCGCCTGATGGTGTCCCGATGTACTCGGGCAAGGAGGGGTTCTTGACCGGTTACGGGGCCCTGTCCAATCCAAAGGCCATGGCCGTTCGGGCCAATGGCGCTCGCGTCAGAACGGCAACGGGAAAAACCGCGACGGAGGCTCAAGAGAAAGCCCTGGCAGCCTGCAACGACGATCAGGATCCATACCCCTGTTTTGTCTATGCCGTGAACGACCGGCTGGTTCTCAGCCAGCACCGCACGGAGCCCTTGCGATGAAGAGAATCGCCGTCTCCTTCCTTGTTGCACTGGCCGCGCCAAGCGGGGCTTCAGCTCAAGGTGCGATCATTGAAACATTGGATGGTCTCAAGCAGGCCGCAGAGCCGCAAGTTTACCGCGGGGTGCTGCCTGAGAAAATCGACCTGTCCTCCAAACTGCCTTCGGTCCGCGCGCAATCGAGAACCAGCACCTGCGTTTCCTGGAGCGCGACATATGTCGCGGCCTCATTCGCGTTGCGCAAGCGCGGACTTGATCCCGACTTACGGCTTTCGCCAGCCTTCACCTATAATGCGGTTTCGGGTGATCGCTGGTGCGGTCGGGGCACATCCATCTCGGCGACTCTTGATTACCTCCGCGACGTCGGCGCGTTACCTCTCGAGCAATTTGCCTTCGATGCCGGCTCGTGCGCGCGAAAGCCGACGGCGGCAGAGATCGACCTTGCCCGGCAGTTTCGCATCAGGGCCTGGAGCGCATTCGACGCCAGCTCGGTCGACAAGGTGAAGGAACAATTGGCGCGAGGCGTGCCAGTCATCTTTGCAACGCACACGACGCCCAAACTGAACCAGCTGCGCGGGGACGACGTGCTGCAGGACGACGACATTCCGGGGGAGGGACACTCCATGGCCGTCGTCGGCTACGACAACGCCAAGCGTGCCTTCCTCGTTCAGAACTCGTATGGGACCGGCTGGGGCAACAAGGGATATGGCTGGTTCGGTTACGACTATTGGAAACGAAACGTGCGGGTCGGTTTCGTGATCGAATAGCGGTACACGATAATCTCAAAGCGGCTCAAGGATCGGTGTGACAATTCCGACCGACCTGCTGAACAAGCTCGTCGAAGAGTAGAGCGAAGCGAAACCCGTCGAGGACTTGTTCAGTGCGAAGCAAGCGGGTTCGCAACTGCTCCAGCCATCCTACGCGGGCTCCACCGCCTGCCGATCACGCAAGACGACCAGCGGCAGGGCGATCCAGCCGCTTGCGAGGAGCAGCCAGTCTTGCGGCACGTCGAGAACGATGGCGGCGCTGCCGCCGATCAGTGACCAGGCAAAGGGAATGGCGAGCAGCCAACGCGGGACGGAACGCACGGTCAACAACAGCAGTCCGAACGTGAATATGGTCACCGGGCATGGCGTGACACCAAACATCGGCGTTTCGGCAAGCCGATGGCCGGTCGTCATCCCGATCAACGGATAGACAATCGCTGCGTACGTCACCAGCGCCATACCAACCCATGCGGCTGCCCCGGATTCAAAACCGAAACGGAGGCGATCGTGATACACGCCCGAATAAAGCAGACAAGCGCCCTGGGCGACGAACAACGCACCGAAGAGGTAGGCGGCCTTGTTGATGGTCGAGAAGAAAACCTCGTGATATGCGATCCCGGTCCAGAGCCACATGGTCGCCAGCACGCCGGCGATCATGCGATCGGCGTACGCAGCTTTCCCGAACAAGAGGACGATCGCCAGGCAGCCCAGCAGGTAGGCCCCGACCTGTGCCGGCCAGATCGCGCTGTTGTAGTCCACGAAGACGGACAGAAATTGCTCGCGACTGAACGGAAGCATGATTGCGACCCTCCAGATCGGAGAAGGTATCGCACCAGGCGACGAGCGACTTGATGTGGCTCAACGCTCTCGCGCTCACGCAGCCCTGATCGTCTCCGCGAACCGCCGGACCGCCTCCGTCAGACGTCCCGTCTCTCCGCTCAGCGTTTGCGACGCGCCGCGTACCTTGTCAGCCGCCGTTCCGGTAGGATGGCGCGGAGATACCTCAAACACACGCGGATGAGCTATCGACACCATCTAACTGGTCGGCGCCAAGCCTCGCTTGCGCAAGCCGCCGGAAATCGGCAGATCGCCAGCTTCCGATCAAGCCTGCCGGAAGCCGTCCTCTGATCCGATCCATGCTGAGGAACCCGCGGCGACTCAGCGTCCAGACATGCCAAGTGCTCACGGGCGGTCTCGATCAGCGCCTTGATTCCGTGCGATTGGTCGATGAGATGGTTGATCGCGGGGTCCTTGCCGAAATCCGACAGCACGATCCGGATGCATGCGTTGGCGGCGTCGAAGATCCGCAAAGCCCTCGCCATCTCGCTTGGCGTCAGGCGCTTGAATTCGAGGTGGGAGACAGAGGCCTCGATCTCGGCCCGGATGCTGCAAAGGCGCTCTGTCGCGACCGCGGCGGAGGATGCGGCCTGTTGACTGAGGGGTACGATCTTGCCGGGCATGCCGAGCCTCCTCCCATTGATGACAATGTTGATAGTATGCTGCGAGTCATATAAAGGGCAACGAATGCTCCAATCGGAATTCGGCTGAAATCGATCCTGCTCAACCGGGTAAGGTGCAAGCTCTTGCCATTTGCGAACCTGAAGCAATCCGCGCATCTGAGACTGCTGCGCGTGGCGGACCCCGACCAATTCCAGGCGATCGGCTTCCTGGACATCGAGCGGCAGGCCTTGCTCGGACCCTATTGCCACCGTCGCGCGATTACCGCGCTGCCCGGCGTCCTGTTGATACTCGAACAAACATCACCTCGCAGTCTTTCCGCGATGATGTATGCGATGGGCTGCACGGTGATCGTGCCGATGGGCCCGCAAGGCGAGACCGTCTTCAACGCACAGGCCTGGAGCGCGTCCGAGGTTGGATTGCTCCGGAGCGAAATTCTTTTCGACGCTCGCGAACCGGCTCCGAATACGTTTGCTGTCATCCGCTTTTCGTCCGACATGCAAAATCGAGGGTGGGAGGAGTCGGATGGGAAATTGCATCTGCACAACGCGAGTGACGAGCATCTCTCGCGGCTGCAACGTGTCATTCGAAACATCCTGGCCCTGTGCTCGAGCCCCATCCCGCGCCTGGAATTCGGGTTCGCGGCCGAGGCGCTCCGGCACGAGCTGATCGATGCGCTCGATCACGTGCTGGTTTCCAGGAAGGCGCGACGCGCAAGTCCCCGCGCGTTCGAAAGGCACTGCAAGCTGGTGTCCCGGCTGGATGATTTTGCGCGTTCGCATCCTGAAACGCCGCTTTACAGCGATGCCCTCGCGCATGAGCTCGGGACCTCGATCCGAACGCTGCAACTTGCCGTCAACGCAGTTCATGGCGCGAGCCTGCATCAGCACCTCCGTAACAGACGGCTTTGGTCATTACGTGCCCAGCTCGCAAAGGGGATGCCGATGACGTCGGTGTCGTCGGCGGCCTTCGCGAACGGATTCTTTCACATGGGCGAGCTCGCCCACTCCTACAAGGCTACGTTTGGCGAACTTCCGTCCGAGACCCTTCTGCGAAGCAAACGCTTCTGAAATCCCGCGCGCCGCTCGCTGATCGTTGACGTCGGCGTGTCGAGATGCGACCATTTGCAACGGTCGATCAGATGCGAATGGGAGATCGTCATGACCAAGCTTTGCCTCGTCGGGGCCGTGGCCGCAATTGCATATTCCCAAGCCGCTCTCGCCGCTCAGCCAATGGAAATCTCCTGCAGGGTGGACTACTTCAAATATTGCCCGACAGTCGAAGCCGGCGGCGGCCGCATCGTCGCCTGCCTGAACAAGCGGCGCGGCCATATCAGTGCCGCCTGCCAGGAAAGCATGGACGCCTGGGTGGCTGACAACAAGGCGCGGGGATACTAGGTGAAGCCCGTGCAGGATGGGTTGAGCGCTTGCGAAACCCATCATGCATGCCGCACCAGGTCGTGATGGGTTTCGCGTCGCTCGACCCATCCGACGCGCTACGCGCTGGAAGAACGACCTCTACCCTGCCCCCGAAATCTTCGCCACGATGTCGCGCAATGCCGCGCGAACGGACTCGTTGGTGTAGGGGTCGTCCGGATCCGGCTCAGAACCTTCCCTGTTGAAATGGGGTCGCTCGTCCATCCGCCGCCCCCATTCCACATCCGCTTCACGGACGAGTTCTGTCAGGTGATAATCCGAGGCGAGAACCTGCTGGCAGTAACCCGCCAGGGCAACGAGCGGCTGGTCGAGGTTGTTCTGCAGCAGCGCGCTTTGCCTGAGCCGGCGATGCAGCAGCGCCTGCAGTGATCCCGTCGAATCCGTGAGGTTGGTTGCGAGCCAGGTCCCGATCGCCATCTCGGCTTCCTGGTCTCTGGGAACCGCGGAGCCGCCTTTCATCGAGCCCGGGCCGACCATCCGCCCCATGGCCTCCTGCGCCGTGAACTTCCGGCCCTGGCGGATTTCGCGCTCGACTGCCGCCTCGGCGTCGGAACGCTGCTTGTCCTGCTCATCACTCATCCAATGGCCCTTTCGACAAGCTCGCAGGATGGATAGCGCGAAACGAATCCCATCCTAACCGCTGGGGAAGGCATGATGGCAAGGGCTTGCGATCGGGTGGACCTGATATTGTCAGCGACGAGAAGTCCCCACGCGGTTCGGGCGCCCGCCCTTGGCCGAGGTCCAGGGGACCTTGCGAGGCCAAGGGCGAACACCACCTGTCGGCCGGATCAGGGGTCATCGGCAGGCAGTGCGGATCACGACACATCGCAACGCCGGCGTGAATTGGACTCTTGTGCATTGTCCCTCGGGCCAGTGTCCCGACGGCGAAGCAGGATGGGTCAGGCACCCTGTCCAGACCAACCACGCTTGCATCCTGAGAATTCGCCGATGCCCTTTAGCGAAGTCTTATAGGGTTCATCCTTAAGTAGCAGCCGGCTTTCCGTGTCAGGAGTGACCACGATGGCGTTCGGCAAGCGTCAATCCGCAAGTGGTGCCACTGCTCTCAATGCCGGCATGGCTGCGGCAAGGGACCAGAGTGAAACCGCCCCGGCCCCGGGCAGTCCGATCAAATGGCTGATCGTATTCCTCGCCATTGCCGCGATGCTTTACGGCCTGTTCGTGAGCTACGGTCCGGACATTGTTCGCGACCATCGCCTGGCCGGGACCTGGCAGCCGGCCTATGACCTGCAGGCCTCGGAGGGCAAGTGCGAGCGCACGAACTTCGTGATCACCTTCTGCAGCGTCAAGATCAGGTCGGTCGCCCTGCCCCATCAGGCGCCGACGACCTACCGGTTCGTCATGCTGTTCTCGAGTGGCGGCGGCGAGGCGCTGGTGCCGGTGCGCTCGACGACAGATCGCGACGCGGTCTCGATCTTCTACTCAGCGGAAACCAAGCTCTGGAACCGGACGCTGACGTTCATCGTCTCGACTGGTTTTCTGATCCTGTTTGCTTTCGGCGCGCTGCTGATCTTCTGGAGAGCGGCCAATACCTTTTCGGACCGATGATCCCCGCTGATTTGAGGTGATGGACTTGTCACTGCTCAAATTCATTGGCGGCGCCGGCGCCATCCTGCTGGTCTGGGCCAGTTTCCAATGGCCGTCCGGCTCCGCAGACGTGGCCTCCCGGCAAACCCTGTCGATCAACGAAGAGGGCGACCGCATCGTGCTCGGCTGGAGCGGGCCCGTGCAGGAGCCGATGAGTGAGCGCATCGCGGCGGCTTTCGAGCGCTACAAGGCCGACCGGCGCCGGCTCGTCCTCATTCTCAACTCGCCGGGCGGCTCGATCGAGCACGGGCGCAAGGTCGTCGCCGCGATCCGCGCGCGCAACCAGGCGATCGACACGCTGGTGCAGAAGGCCGGCGTCTGCGCCTCGATGTGCGTTCCGATCTTTCTCGCCGGGACAAGGCGCATGGCCGATCCCGATGCCTACTTCATGTTTCACCAGGCCAGCCTGAACGCCAGTGCCAGGGGCAACATGAAGGACAATATGAAGGAGAACCCGAAGGGCGACATGAAGCGCCAGGAGCTCACCGAATCCCAGAAGGCTCTGTTCACGGAGGTCGTCAAGACCCTGGAGACGCAAGCCACCGACGAGCTGTTCCGTGACGACATCGGCATCCGCGGCGTCAACGGGGTCTGGCTCGCCTCCATGCGCAAGAAGGTCAGGGGTCGCGACGTCTGGATGAGCGCGCAACAGCTCATGGACGAGGGAAGCGGCATCGTCGACAACCTCGTCCGCACGCCTGCTGGCTAGCAGGGCCGCTCTCCCGCTATTGCCGGGCAACGCTCTCGCGGCGGAGCGCCCTGCGCTTCCGCCACACCTGCAGGTCCGCCATGACCTTGACGGTCGCCGCGACGACCAGCGCGCACAGCGCCATCTTCGAGACCTTCTCCATCGTCCCCTCGATCAGCAGGCAATGGACCACGCTGCCCGCGACGATGACGATCGCGAGCGGCATGTGGACGAAGCGCCAGGTTCGCGGCCGCCATCCCCATCGCGTGCGCAGGGACGCCAGCAACGCGACGATGAAGATGGCCCACATCGCGGTCACGCCAAACGGTGAGAACGGCGTCGGCGAGACGTAAGTCAGGGCGTCGATCATGTCGGGCGGACTGGTGATCCAGAGGCCTGCGACGTGGATCACCACCGCGAGCGCCAGCGCACCGCCGATCCAGTGATGGGCGCGACGGCCGCGATAGGCCGACAATCCCGGCAGGTATCCGCCGATCAGCAGCGGCTGAACCAGTACAAGACCCAGCGCAACGATGCCGGCGAATCCAGCGAGGATGTAGACCGGACCGCGCCAGGCGAGCTGCTCGCTCATGGCCGCAGCGGCGATCGGCAGGCCAATGGCCAGCGCAAGGGCGGCCCAGATCAGGATCACCCGGGGCCGTTTCCACCCATTCATTCGCAAATCAGGCCGGCTGCAGGACGAAATGCGCCTCGAGGCTCGTCTCCTTCGGGCTGCGCATCACCGGCCGCAGGAAAACGGTTTTGAACTCGCCGCTGTCATAGGCGAGGTGACCATGCGGCTGGCCGAAGATCGGAATGATCTGCGGCATTTCGAGCCGGAATTTTCCGTCCTTGTCGGTGAGTGTGGCGCCGTGACTCTGCGGCTCGTGCTCCTGCCCTTCGACGGTATGCGCCCAGATCTGGATGCGTTGCCCGGCCAGCGGCGCGCCGTCGCCGGCGCGGCGCACGGTGCCGCTCATCCAGAAGCCGCCCTTGCCGATCCGGTCCACGATCGCCGCGCCCTTGCGGTAGTTGTTCGCCCCGCCCGGCATGGAATCGGTCGCTGCAAGACCGTCGGCGCGGACCGGCAGCAACAGCCCGGACGCTCCGGTTGCGAGGACGGCGCCGCCAGTGATGAGGAGGTTGCGGCGGTTGAATACGACCGTGGTCATGTCAGTCCCTCCGGGCGGGCGGTACCGTGAGCATACAACAACAAGCGCGAGACGCCCAATTGAGACGAAGGGCGCACCGGGGCGCAATAACAGCGTTGTGAACGAGGCGCAGGTCAAACAGCGCCGCAGGATGCGGCGGATCACCGCGACCGGTAGGACGCCGCAAGCTTCTTCATCGCCGCGTCGACGGCGGCCCGAACGGCGGGGGTATCGACGATCTCGCTGCAATAGAGCACCGGCAGCGCCTTGCCCTTGCCGGGCTCGCTCTCGCTTCGGATGACGGGCATGTTGCCCTTGGCCAGCTCGGTCTTGACTGCGGCGGCAACGGCCTTGAGCGGCTCCAGCCCGCCCTTGGCGCGCTGGACGATCACGGAGGCCCAGCCATCGCCTTGATCCCTGAGGTAGGCCTGATCCTGGTTCGCAAGACAGCTCGCAACGGCATAGTCCTCGACGTCGCGCTGAAGCGCGGTGCGCGCGCCGGCCGGATCGATGACGGCGACGGCGAGCAGGACGCCTGCGAACCGGGGCAACAGATGTCGCATGGCTAGCGCAACTCCCAAAACTCCCCGCGGGACGTCCTGACATTCGGATTGGCCGTGTCCTTGTAACTCGAATAATCGTCATGGGCCGGCTCGCGATATGTGGTGCCGTTCCACAGCGCGATGTGGCCGGTCGCTCCGTGCCAATTCACCGTGAACGCGATGATCCCCTTCTTGCCTTGAAATTTATCGTCATAGGGGGCGGCATTGTCGACCGTCGGCTTGCCCAGCATATGCACCAGATAATTCCGGAAGTCGGACACACGGAACATGATGCGCGATCCGTCGGCCGCCCGCAGCGTCGCCGCATGGACCGCCTTGGTGTCAACAAGCCGGATCGGCGCGTGAGCGGTGTTGAAGGCGATGCTGAGCCGGCTCGCGCAGGTGTTGCCGTTGGGGCCGAAGCCGGACTCGTTGATGTTCTTCTCCGGCTCGCCGCCCAGCATCGTAAAGAGGTCGCTCATGGTCGGGTATTGTGTGTGATCCGGAAATGCCTTCCAGAGCGCGTCCAGACTGGGCTTCATGATCTGCCTCTCAACGGAAAGCCGGCGCAAAACATCAGGTGTTTCTTCAAAATCGATCCGCGCAATCGTCATGCACTGTAATTTTGGCAAGATGGTTGTCAACCGTACGGACGCAACTGAAAATCGAGATCATCTGCCTGCCATCGGCTTCGCTGGTATTCCGATGTTTTGCTCCTATATGTGAGGGCCCGGCGCGCATCGCGCCTCATCCGGCCCCTCGCATGATCCCCTTTTCCATCCTCGACCTCGCGCCCATCCAGCAGGGAAGCCATGCGGCGCAGGCGTTCCGCAATTCGCTCGATCTCGCCCGGCATGCCGAAGCCTGGGGCTACAAGCGGTTCTGGCTCGCCGAGCATCACAACATGACGGGGATCGCGAGCGCCGCGACCTCGGTCGTGATCGCGCATATCGCGGGTGGCACCAATACGATCCGCGTCGGCTCCGGCGGGATCATGCTGCCGAACCATTCGCCGCTGGTCATCGCCGAACAGTTCGGCACGCTGGAAGCGCTCCATCCCGGGCGGATCGATCTCGGGCTCGGGCGCGCGCCTGGAACCGACCAGTTCACGGCGCGAGCGCTGCGCCGCGATCTCGCCACCGCGGCCGAAAACTTTCCGCATGACGTGCTGGAACTGCAGGCGCTGCTCGGCGACGTGCAACCGAACCAGGCCATCCGCGCCGTGCCCGGCATGGGGTCGAAGGTTCCGCTCTGGATCCTCGGCTCGAGCACGTTTGGCGCGCAGCTTGCGGCGATGCTCGGGCTGCCGTTCGCGTTCGCCTCGCATTTCGCCCCGCAGATGATGATGCCGGCACTGCGCGAATACCGCGCGCGCTTCGAGCCGTCGGTGCAGCTCGACAAGCCCTATGCGATGGTCGGCGTCAATGTGTTCGCCGCCGACAGCAATGTCGAGGCGCAGCGCATGTTCTCATCGCTGCAGCAGCAGTTCATCAACCTGCGCCGCGGCACGCCGGGTCCGCTGCCGCCGCCGGTCGACGACATGGACGCGCTGTGGTCACCGGCCGAGAAGGCCGGCGTCGGCCAGTCGCTCTCGTGCTCCGCGGTCGGCACGCCCGCCGTCGTCGAGGAAAAGCTGAGGGCGCTGATCGCCGACACCGGCGCCGACGAGCTGATGACGACGGGGCAGATCTACGATCACGCCGCGCGGCTGCGCTCGTTCGAGATCGCGACCGGGGTGCGCGACAGGCTGGCGCGGCCGGCCGTTTGACCGCTGACCTGCCGTCTCATTCGGTGACGCGACTGACGCGCTTGACAAAGGCCGGATGGGAGCGGTGACGTGTGCCGAGCGCAGGCCGATTGCGGCCCCGGGAAGGCACCGCGTTGGAGGCTACGATGACTGAGTTACTGGTCGCGACGGGCCTGATCGTCGGAGTTTTCGCCGCGCACGAGATCGGCTTCCGGCTGGGTCTGCTCCGGCGCAGTGCCGACGAGCCGCTCGATCGGCAGATAGACCTGGTCCGAACCTCGACAGCCGCGCTGGTTGCGTTCCTGGTCGGCTTTGCGTTTTCGGGGGCGGCAACGCGTTTCACCAACAGGATCGATTTGATCGTGACGGAAGCGAACGCGCTCGGAACCGCCTATCTGAGAGCCGACACCGTGGCCGAGCCCTGGCGCGCCGAGCTGAAGGCTGCACTGAAGGAGTACACTGCCGACCGGGTCACACTCCTCGGCCGCGATGGACGCGACCAGATCGAGCCTCTGCTCGCGAAGGTGAGCGGTTTGCATGAACGCATGTGGCGGTCGGCGGTGACGGCCACGCAGGACAACGCACCCCTGATGGCCGTGGTTCTGCCACCGGTCAACGATGTCATTGATCTGCATGCGACACACCTTGCCATGGCGAGACGACATCTGCCGATTCCGGTCATGGCGGTGCTGCTGGGGACCGCAGCCATCAGTCTCGGCATCATCGGTTTCGGCAACGGTCGCATCGGCCGCC
Source organism: Bradyrhizobium diazoefficiens (assembly GCF_018131015.1). Lineage (GTDB taxonomy): Bacteria > Pseudomonadota > Alphaproteobacteria > Rhizobiales > Xanthobacteraceae > Bradyrhizobium > Bradyrhizobium diazoefficiens_B. The sequence continues at coordinate 30,733 of NZ_JAFCJJ010000029.1, read as the reverse complement.
GGTTCTCCCTGCTCGACGGCGTCTTCGGCGCCGTTCTCGCGGCCGCGTTGTGGATGACCATCGATATGGATTATCCGCAACTCGGCTTCATCACGGTGACCAATGGTCCCATTGTGGAAGCCCTGGCGGCCATGAAATAGGCATTTGGCGGGCGAGAGCGCGTCGGGTTCGATGCATATGCCAACCAAGTGGATCCAGTGGCTTGCGGTCGCTTCAAGGTCGGACATGCGTGGCCCCCGAATGAAGTTGTCAATCGTAAGCCGCTTCAGGCTGGAAGAAAACAAGCACCATCGATCACTTCTCGCGGCCACGACAGCCGCGATGCGCTTTGGTCGAACCGGTGTGAGCCAGGGGACTCGCAGCACCTCTCCCGCAGGGAGAGGTGAATCTACGCCGCCCGGATCGTGTTCATGAAGCCGGCGACGCCGCGTTTGAGGCGGCTGCTCTCGTTGGCGAGCGACTGCGCGGCCGACTGCACCTGGGCGGAGGCGCTGCCGGTCTCGGAGGCGCCGCGCTGCACGTCGGCGATGCTGGCCTCGACCTGCGAGGTGCCCGCGGCCGCGCGCTGCACGTTGCGGGAGATTTCCTGCGTCGCGTTGCCCTGCTGCTCGACCGAGGCCGAGATGGCGGCCGAGATTTCCGAGATCTTGCCGATGGTCGCGCCGATCTCCTTGATCGCGGCGACCGAATCCCGCGTCGCCGACTGGATGTCCGCGATCTGCTGGCTGATCTCGTCGGTGGCCTTCGCCGTCTGCTCGGCGAGCGACTTCACCTCGGAGGCCACGACGGCGAAGCCCCTGCCCGCCTCACCGGCCCGCGCGGCCTCGATGGTCGCGTTCAGCGCCAGCAGGTTGGTCTGGCCGGCGATGGTCTGGATCAGATCGACGACGTCGCCGATCCGGCCCGCGGCCTGCGACAGCTCGCTGATGCGGGTGTCGGTCTTCTGCGCCTGGGTGACGGCCTCGCCCGCGATTCGTGCCGAGCTCTCGACCTGGCGGCTGATCTCGCCGATCGAGGAGGCGAGCTCCTCGCTCGCGGCGGCCACCGAATGCACGTTCGTCGACGCCTCGCCCGACGCGGTGGAGGCGCGGTCGGAGACCTGCGTGACGGTATCGGCCGTTTTGGACAGCGTCGTCGACGATTTTTCGAGCTGGCCGGCGGCGACCGACACCTGCTCGATGATCTCGCCGACCTCGCGTTCGAACTGATCGGCCAGCCGGTTCATGTCGACCTTGCGCGCCTCGACCTGGCGCTGCTCGGTGGCGGACTGCTCCTCGCGCAGGCGGTTGGTCTCGGCCATGGCGTCGCGGAACACCTGCACGGTGCGCGCCATCTCGCCGATCTCGTCGCGGCGCTCGGCATGCGCGACCGGCGCATCGAGCTGGCCGGCGCTGAGCGATTCCATGCGCTCCTTCAGGCCGGTCAGCGGCTTGACCACGCTGCGGCCGACCGCCCAGGTGATCGCGATCGAGATCAGCATCAGCACGGCGATGACCATGGACGCCGTCTGCACCATCGACCAGAACGAGTTGTCGACCTCCGACATGTACTGAGCCGAGGCGATCATCAGATTCCACGGTGCGAAGCCACGGGTGAAGGCGACCTTCGCGAGCGGCGTCGGATCGGTGCCGCTGCGGCGGAACGAATAGTTCAGCGTGCCGTGGCCCTTCTTGGCAAGGCCCATCAGGGTGACGGCAAAGAGATTGCCGTCGGCGTCCTTGTTGGGACGCATGTCCTTGCCGACGAATTGCGGAATGCCGGGGTTGGAGACGCAGAGCCCGGTCTCGTAGTCGTAGATGTAGGCGTAGTTGCTGTGGTCTTCGTACCAGACGTAATTGTTGGCCTCGAGGAAGCGCTTCCTGGCCTCCTCCTCGGTCATCTGGCCGGCCTTGTAGGCCTTGTAGTAGCCGTCCGCGAGATTCCAGACGATGTCGACGGCGGCATGCGCCTTCTCGACCCGTTCGTTGATGAGCTGACCGCGCGCGATCCAGAGCACGGTGGCGGCAACGAGCACCATGCAGATCGCGCCAACCACGTTCATGATGAAGAGCTTGGAGCCGATCGAGCGGAACGAAACAAGGTTCTTGAGAGCCGACATATTGCCTCTTCGGGTTGCGGGGCGCCGCGCGCCCATAAGCCAGGCGAAGGTATTCTCGGGTGGGAATGCCAGAATTAGAGCGAATTCGTTAAGAACTGAGATATATTGCGCGTCCGCAGCTGCGCAGAAATACGCACAAATCGGCCGTCGACGGCTGACGCACCCGCCCGATCTGTGGCAGTTCTCCAGAATCTTACTCAAGGATTAACGAGGCCAAGCATGCCCGCGCCCAAGCCGCCCGCCTTCGAGACCCTGAGCCTGCATGCCGGTCAGCATCCGGACCCCTCAACCGGCGCCCGCGCAGTGCCGATCTACCAGACCACGTCCTATGTGTTCCAGGATTCCGACCACGCGGCGGCGCTGTTCAACCTGGAGCGCGCCGGCCACATCTATACGCGCATCTCCAACCCGACCACGGGCGTGCTGGAGGAGCGGCTTGCGGCGCTGGAGGGCGGCGTCGGCGCGATCTGCACCGCGAGCGGCATGGCCGCGCTGCATCTGGCTATCGCGACGCTGCTCAATTCCGGCGACCACATCGTGGCGTCGAGCTCGCTCTACGGCGGCACCATCAACCTGCTGGCGCACACGCTGCCGCGCTTCGGCATCACCACCTCCTTCGTGAAGCCCCGCGATCTCCACGGGTTCCGCACTGCGATCCAGCCGAACACGAAACTCGTGATTGGCGAAACCATCGGCAATCCCGGCCTGGAAGTGCTCGACATCCCCAAGGTCGCGGCGATCGCGCATCACGCCAAAATTCCGCTGCTGATCGACAACACCTTCGCAACGCCCTATCTCAGCCGTCCGATCGAGCTCGGGGCCGACATCGTCATGCATTCGGCGACCAAATGGATCGGCGGCCACGGCATCGCGATCGGCGGCGCCATCGTCGACGGCGGCCGCTTCGACTGGCGCGCGTCGGAAAAATTCGGCGTGCTGACCGAGCCCTATGGCGGTTATCACGGCATCGTCTTCGACGAGCAGTTCGGCACGGCCGCCTTCATCATGCGCGCGCGCACCGAGGGCCTGCGCGATTTCGGCGCCTGCCTGTCGCCCACCAACGCATTCCAGCTCCTGCAGGGCGTGGAGACGTTAGGGGTGCGCATGGATCGTCACATGCAGAACACGCACCTCGTGCTGGAGGCGCTGAAGTCCAACAAGGCGGTGGACTGGGTGCTGCATCCCTCGCTCGAGGACCATCCCGACCATCAGCTCGCAAAGACGCTGCTGCCGCGCGGCGCCGGCTCGATCGTCTCCTTCGGCATCAAGGGCGGCCGGCCCGCAGGCCGCAAGTTCATCGAGTCCCTGCGCATGATCAGCCATCTCGCCAATGTCGGCGACGCCAAGACGCTGGTGATCCACCCCGCCTCGACCACGCATCAGCAGATGGATGCCGAGCAGCTCAAGGCCGCCGGCATCGGCGAGGAGCTGGTGCGGCTGTCGGTCGGCATCGAGACGGCAAGCGACATCATCGACGATCTCTCCCAGGCGCTGCGCATCTCGCAAAAGGTCTGACCCCATGAAGCTCTCCGTCAACGGCACTGATGTGTTTGTCGCAACCGGCGGCCGCGACTTCGACAAATCCTTGCCGACCGTCGCGTTCATCCACGGCGCCGGCTTCGACCATTCGACCTGGGCGCTGCATACACGCTGGTTCGCCCATCACGGGTTTGGCGTGCTGGCGCCCGACCTGCCCGGACACGGCCGCTCGGCCGGGCCATCGCTTGCGAGCATCGCGGAGATGGCGGACTGGACGGCCGCGCTGCTCGATGCGGCGGGCGCAGCGAGAGCGCATCTGATCGGCCACTCCATGGGCTCGCTGATCTCGCTGGAAACGGCCGCACGGCATCCCGAAAAAGTCTCCGCGCTGAGCCTGATCGGAACGGCGGCGACCATGACGGTCGGCCCGGACCTGTTGAAGGCGGCCGAGGCCAACTCGCAGGATGCCAACGACATGGTCTCGATCTGGGGCCTCGGCTTCAAGGCCGAGCTCGGCGGCAGCCTCGCGCCGGGCCTGTGGATGCATGGCGGCGCGCAGGCGGTGTTGAAGCATTGCGAGCCGGGCGTGCTGTTCAGGGATCTGTCGGCCTGCAACACCTACGCGAACGCGCTTCAGGCCGCCGCGAGCGTCAAGGTGCCGACTACGCTCATTCTCGGTGAACGCGACATGATGACGCCGGCGAAGGCAGGCAAGGCGCTGGCCGCGGCGATCCCGCATGCGAAGACCATCGTGGTGCCGGGGGCGGGCCACATGGTCATGGCCGAGCGCCCGGACGAGTTGCTGGCGGCGCTGACGGGCTGAACAGGATCAATCTTCCGTCTCACGCGTTGCGGTCGGATAGCCCTGCGATTCAAAAAGGGGAACTCGACCCATGCCAAGACAGGACATCATCCACAAAGCCAGACAGGACAAGCGCGCCGGCAAATCGGCGAGCACGCAAGCCGGCGAATTCGTCAAGGACGAGATCGACAAGATCCGCAAGGGCAGGCACGGCGCGCGCTCGACCAAGCAGGCGATCGCCATCGGCCTGTCCGAAGCGCGCCGCGCCGGCGTCGACCTGCCGCCACCGCGCAAGGGCAGCGCAAAGAAGTCAATGCGCCGCAGCGCCAAATACGCCTATGAGGTCGGCCAGGGCAAACGCACGCCAAAACGTCGCCCGCGCGTGTCGCGCGCCGTCGAGAACGTCCTGAAGAAGGAGCCGCGCTCCACCGCCTCGCGCAGCGCATTGTCGAAGCAGGCGAAGAGCGCCGCGAGCCGCCGCACCGCCGCGTCGCGATCGGCCGCCGCACGCAAGGCCAGCCGCACCAAGGGCGCCAAGGCCCGCTCCACGGCTGCCAAGAAGGCGGCGCGCACACGCGCGCGGCATCGCGGTTGATCAACTCGGGCGACGGCCGCGCGCGGAGAAAACCGCACGCGCGGCGCGCTCGGCCTCGCGCGCCGAGCGGAACTGGCGGCCTTCGAGACTGTCGAACAGGCGCTCCGAGGAGAAGAAGCGGAAGCCGCGCGCATCGCGGGTGACGATGCCGGCGGCGCGGTCGTGGATCTCGATGATGTAGGCGTTGGCCTGGGACATGGCTGCTCGTTCGCCGGAATTCGGCGTTCCTGTCTTGGGAATTTGCGTGGTCGGTTGTTGCTAGTGCGGGATCAGCAACAACAACAGGCGCCCGTGGCCGCCGAGAAACAGCGTCGCATCATGCAGTCGTGCATGTTGCAGGGGCTACGCTGGTGATCGGTTCTCATGTCGCGGCGTCGAGGTCGGGGAGCAGTTTCGATGCTGCGAGTATCGGGCGAATGGCGGATTCGGTCAATGAAATGGCTATCCATATTTGGCGGCGGTGCGCTCGGGCGCTTCTGTGTGTGGAAGCAGCCGCAGCCGGATTCATCTCGCGATCAATTCAACGCCCGCGCGAGGCCGGCGTGATAGGTTCGCTGCAGCAAACAAGTCTAACGATCTGGGAGGTCAGCACATGGCGGATGATCTGAAGGGGCGCACGGCGCTCGTCACCGGAGGCTCGCGCGGCATCGGCGCGGCGGTCTGCCGCGCGCTTGCCGCCTCCGGTGCGGCGGTGGCGATCAATTGCCGCGAGCGGATCGGACAGGCCGAGGCGCTAGCCGCCGAGATCAATGCGCAAGGCGGACGCGCCATCGCCATTGCCTCGGATGTGTCGCAGCGCGAGGCCGTGGCCGGGATGATCGAGCGCGTCGCGGCCGGGCTCGGGCCGATCGACATCCTCGTCAACAATGCCGGCATCGCCATCACCCGCGGGGTCGACGACCTCACCGAGGACGATTTCGACCGCACCATCCTGGTCAATCTGAAATCCGTCTTCCTGTGCACACAGGCCGTGCTGCCGTCGATGCGCGCCCGAAAATGGGGGCGCATCGTCAACATCTCGTCCGGTGCCGCGCGCGGCGCCGGCGCGATCGGCCCGCACTACAATGCGTCCAAGGCCGGCATGGAAGGCCTCACGCGAGGCTATGCCGCGCGGCTGGTCAAGGACGGCATCACCGTCAACGCGGTGGCGCCGTCGCTGATCGAGACCGACATGATGAGCGGCCAGCCCCAGCTCGTCAGCCGCATCCCGCTCGGCCGCTTCGGCACCGCGGAGGAGGTGGCGAAAGCCGTGATGCTGCTGGTCGACAACGCCTACATGACCGGGCAGACGGTCGCGCTGAGTGGCGGGATGGCGTTCAATTGAGTGCGAGACGGTGCTGCTCTTCCTTCTCCCCTTGTGGGAAGAGGTCCCTCTCGGCAGCTTCGTTAGCCACTTGCAATCAATGTCTGCATCGTGAAACTGGACGCCGTTGGCTGCCCGGGGGAGAATATATGCGCTGCAAAGGAGTGGTCCTGTGCCTTGGTCTGATGTGTACGCCTGCATCTGCCGACACGATCAGAGGGGCTCTCAACGATTTTGGTCTAATCGGCTCATGGTCTCCGGACTGCGGCAAGGACGTTGAGAAGGAAGCCGCCAGCCGTTTCATCTATGCCGTACCTCTGGTCGATGCCGCTACGCTCACTGCGAAAAACCGTTTCGCAAATAACCGTACCACTTTCTCCAAGTTTGAAATCGAAAGCGCAACCAGACTCACCGACCAGAAGATCCGGTTGGCGATTAATCCAGTCGAAGTCAAAGTGGACAGCGTAGATAAGCCGCGCGAGGGAATATTCGGGTCTCGATTCATTGTCACGTTGGAGAAAGTCGGTTCAAAAATACGAACAATTGAATACCGTTCGCCCGACGGAGAATTTGTCACTGTCGAGGACGGGCAATTCAAAAATGGGACCTCTACGCCCCTGTTGGAAAAATGCCTGAACTGAACGTTGCCGAGATTCGGACTGCCATACCTCAGTTTTGAGGCATGAGGTTGACCGGGAGGTATCGAAGAGACTTGGGGAAGGATTGTGGGCAAAATCATCGTTGCTTCTTTTGTGCAGATGACAAGATTCGCTATCTGCTATGCGACGAGGGCCTCTACGACAGAAAGTACAAAGCCTACTTCTTTAGAATTCGATTCGATGGTTTACGAGTGACGACTGACCCGCGCTATGGGAGTGGCGAAAGCCGTGATGCTGCTGGTCGACAACGCCTACATGACCGGGCAGACGATCGCGCTGAGCGGCGGGATGGCGTTTAACTGAGGCGAAAGCGGCCGGCCCTCTCTTCACCTCGCCCCGCTCTTGCGGGGAGAGGTCGGATTGCATCGAAGATGCAATCCGGGTGAGGGGGTACAGGTCTCACGAATATCTCACGTGTCGAGAGAGGCCCCTCACCCCGCCCTCTCCCCGCAAGAGCGGGGCGAGGGAGACGAGAGAGCGCGGGCTCACCACATCGTAGCTTTCGCCCGCTCCGGCCAGATGCGGTCGTACTCCTCGCCGCCGACCCGGTTCTGGCTCATCTCGGCGAGGATCTGGCCGGGCGTCGGCAGCGTCCTGGGGTCGACGCGCTTGCCGGGATTCCAGAGGTCGGAGCGGACGATGGCGCGGGCGCACTGGAAGTAGATCTCGTCCACCTCCATCACCATCACGCTGCGCGGCGCCTTGCCCTCGACCTCAAACGAGGCGAGCAGGTCCGGATCGACGGAGAGATGGGCGCGGCCATTGGCGCGCACCGCGTTGCCGGAGCCGGGGATCAGGAACATCAGCGACACCCTGGGATCGCGCACGATGTTGCGCAGCGAATCGACTCGGTTGTTGCCGCGGCGATCCGGCAGCATCAGCGTCTTCGGATCATGAACGCGGACGAAGCCGGGCAGGTCGCCGCGCGGCGAGCAGTCGATGCCCTCCGGCCCGATGGTGGCGAGCGCGGCGAACGGCGCCTTCTCGATGAAGATGCGGTAGAGCGGCGTGACGTGGTCGGCGACTTTCACGGTCGAGGCGTCATTGGTGGCGCCGTAGATGGCTTCGAGCTGCTCGACCGTCCTGATCACCGTCATTCCACTCTCCTTATGGCGCCTCGCGCCGGTCTTCATTCCTGATCACGCGCAGGAGCTCCCGGCCGTGATACTCGGCTCTGCCGGTATTGAGGATGGTGATATCGGCCTGCGTCGCCGCGTCATCGACGCTGCGGGCAAGGCGCTCGGCGAGATTGCCGTCGCTCGCCCGCGCGCGCGCAGCAAGCCGCTGCGCCAGCACCTCCGGCGGCGCCGTGATCGCGACCACGGTGACGTTGGCATAGGCTTTACGCAACGCCGCAATCACCGTGCGCGAGACATTGACGACGACGGTGCGGCCGGCGCGGATGTCGTCGTCGATCTGCCGCGGCAGACCGTAGCAATGCTCATGCGCCTCCCAGTGCACGGCAAAATCGCCGCGGTCGAGCGCGCGGCGGAATTCGTCGGGGCTGACGGCGATATTGTCCTCGTCCGCGGAGGGCTCCCGCGTCACGATACGGCGCGGAAAGACGATGGTGCGGTCGTCGGTGCAGGCCGCCTGCGCCAGCCGCAGCAAGGTGTCCTTGCCGGCGCCGCTGGGACCGATCACGAGCACAAGCCGCCCGGGCCCGATCCTGCCTGCCTCCTCCATCCCGCTCATGCGACGCGGCTTCCTTCGCGCCAGACGCTGCGGACCACGGGGACACTGCCGGCGACATGCACGCGGATCAAATCGGCGCGCTTGCCGGCCGCGATCTCGCCGCGGTCGGTGAGGCCGACCGCCTCGGCGGGCGCCTTGGTCACGGTGCGAACCGCCGCCGGAAGGCTGATCGCCGGCACATGCTCCGGCAATTGCAGCGCCGCCATCAGCAGGCTGGACGGAATGTAGTCGGACGACAGGATGTCGAGCAGGCCTTCGCGGGCGAGATCGACCGCCGCGATATTGCCGGAGTGCGAGCCGCCGCGCACCACGTTCGGCGCGCCCATCAGGATGTCGATGCCGGCCTGGTGCAGGCCGCGCGCGGCCTCGAGCGTGGTCGGAAATTCCGCCACCGCGACGCGGTCGCGTACGGCGTCCGCGACGTTCTCCTCGGTGGTGTCATCATGGCTCGCGAGCGGAATGTTGTAGCGGTGCGCCAGCGCCACGATCTCGCGCATGTTGGCCGCGGCATAGGCCTGCTGATACTGGAAGCGACGCGCAAACAGCTCGTCGAGCTGGGCGTCGGTCATGCCGCCGCCCTTGCCGCGATAATAGTCGCGCAGCTTGACCTCGTCGCGGAACTGACGCTGGCCCGGCGTGTGATCCATCAGCGACATCAGCTTGACGTCGGGACGGTCGATCAGCTCCTTCGCTTCCTCGACTACGCTCGGCATCGGGATTTCGCAGCGCAGGTGCAGGAAGTGATCGGCGCGCAGCAGATCGGCGTCGCGCGCGTTGGTGATCGCGGCGGCGAGCACGCCGGCGCGGCCATCGACCTCCTCGGCGCCGTCCTCGCGCCAGACCCGCAGCGAATCGAACACCGTGGTGATACCTGCCGTGGCGAGCTGACCGTCATAAGAGACGACGGCCGCGACCGGATTCCAGAATACTTTTGGGCGCGGCACGTAGTGCGCCTCGAGATGATCGGTGTGGAGCTCGATCAGGCCGGGCATCAGGAGATCGCCGCTGGCATCCTCGGCGCCTGCAGGCGCCCTGCCCTCGCCGATCTCCGCGATTTGTCCATCGGCAAGCGCCAGCCAGCCCTGCTCGATCACCCGGTCGGCCAGCACGATCCTGGCGTTGGCGATCAATGTCTCTTTCGGCTTGGCATTCATTTCCATTCCCTTCAGGCCGCGGCGGCAAAGCTGGTGACATCGACGATGCGGTCGGCAATCAGATGGCGGATTTCGTCGTCATGGACAATGGCGACCATGGCGACGCCCTGGCGTTTCTTTTCGGCGATCAGCTCGACCACGACGGCGCGGTTGGCGGCATCGAGCGAAGCGGTCGGCTCGTCCAGCAGCAGGATCGGCAGGTCCGGGATGAAGCCGCGCGCGATGTTGACGCGCTGCTGCTCGCCGCCGGAGAAGGTCGCGGGCGGAAGCTGCCAGAGCCGCTCGGGGATGTTGAGCCGGTGCAGCAGCTCGCCGGCGCGCGCCTGCGCATCCCCGCGCGTCAAGCCGGTCACGATCAGGGGCTCGGCGACGACGTCGATTGTGGCGACGCGGGGCACGGCGCGCAGGAACTGGCTGACATAACCGATGGTCGCGCGGCGAACGTTGAGGACCTGCCGTGGCTCGGCAGTAGCAAGATCGATCAGCGCACCGCGATGGCGGATGCCGATACGACCACCGTCGCAACGGTAATTGCCGAAGATCATCTTGAGGATCGACGATTTTCCCGCGCCCGACGGGCCGGACAGCACGACGCATTCGCCCGGATTGACCTGAAAGGTCACGCCGCGCACCACCGGCAATTCGATGCCGCCCTGCAGGTGCATCGTGAAGGTCTTTTGGGCGTCGGCGATGTCGACCATGGCGGTCATCGAAGAACTCATATTTCGAAAGCTCATGGCGGCAGAATCGAGGAGACGAGGAGTTGCGTATAGGGCTCGCGCGGATCGTCGAGCACCTGGTCGGTGAGACCGGTCTCGATGACGCGGCCGTCCTTCATCACCATCACGCGATGCGACAGCAGCCGCGCCACCACGAGGTCATGGGTGACGATGATGACGGCAAGATGCAGCTCGGCAACGAGGCCGCGCAGGAGATCGAGCAGGCGCGCCTGCACCGAGACGTCGAGGCCGCCGGTCGGCTCGTCCATGAACACCAGCCGCGGCTCGGTGACGAGGTTGCGGGCGATCTGCAGGCGCTGGCGCATGCCGCCGGAATAGGTGCGCGGCGCATCGTCGATGCGCGCGATATCGATCTCGACGCGGCCGAGCCAGTCGGAAGCCGTGTCGCGGATGCGGCCGTAGTGGTTCCAGCCCACCGCCATGAGCCGCTCGCCGACATTGGCGCCGGCCGAGACCGCCATGCGCAGGCCCTGCGCGGGATCCTGGTGCACAAAGCCCCAGTCGGTGCGGAACAGGAAGCGCCGCTCGGCTTCTCCCAGCGTGGCCAGATCGCGGGTGACGCCGTCGCGCATCCGGTACGACACGTGGCCGCCGCTGGCCGCGAGCTGGCCTGACAGCAGTTGCAGCAGCGTCGACTTGCCCGAGCCGGACTCGCCGACGATCGCCAGCACCTCGCCGGGATAGAGCGAGAACGAGACGTCGCGGCACGCCGCGATGCGGCCGTAGGACTTGCTGAGGGATTTGGCGACCAGCAGCGGCCGGTCGGTGTCGCGCAGATCCTGGTCAGCCATTGTCTTTCCCTTGTGCCTCTCCCTGCGCCTTGTCCTTGTACGGCGCGGCACTCAAGGCGCCGTGATGGCCTTCGGCCTGGCGTCCCTCGCAAAAGTCGGAGTCCGAGCAGACGAACATGCGGCTGCCCTTGTCGTCGGTCACGATCTCGTCGAGATAGGAATTTTCCGCGCCGCAGAGCGCGCAGGGCGCGTTGAAGCGGTAGGGCTCGAACGGATGATCCTCGAAATCGAGCGACACCACCTGCGTGTAGGGCGGGATCGCATAGATGCGCTTCTCGCGGCCGGCGCCGAACAATTGCAGCGCCGGGCAATTGTCCATCTTGGGATTGTCGAATTTCGGCGTCGGCGACGGATCCATCACGTAGCGCGCATTCACCTTCACCGGATAGGCGTAGGCGGTCGCGATGTGGCCGAAGCGGGCGATGTCCTCGTAGAGCTTCACGTGCATCAGGCCATATTCGGCGAGCGCGTGCATGCGCCGAGTCTCGGTCTCGCGCGGCTCGAGGAAGCGCAGGGGTTCGGGGATCGGCACCTGATAGACCAGCACCTGGTTCGCGTGCAGCGCCGCCTCCGGGATGCGGTGACGGGTCTGGATCACGCTCGCCTCCTCCGTCGACGTCGTCGTGGCGACGCCCGCGGTCTTGGCGAAGAATTTTCGGATCGAGATCGCATTGGTGGTGTCGTCGGAGCCCTGGTCGATCACCTTCAGCACGTCCTGCGGTCCCAGGATCGCGGCGGTGACCTGCACGCCGCCGGTGCCCCAGCCATAGGGCATCGGCATCTCGCGGCTGGCGAACGGCACCTGATAACCGGGGATCGCGATCGCCTTGAGGATGGCGCGGCGGATCATCCGCTTGGTCTGCTCGTCGAGATAGGCGAAATTGTAGGCGGGCGCGTTCATTCCGCGGCCTCCTTCAGGGCATCGGGCGCGTTGGTCTCGGCAAATTCCTGACGCAGCTTGCGCAGCAGGCCGAGCTCGGACTGGAAGTCGACGTAATGCGGCAGCTTCAGATGCTCGACGAAGCCGGTCGCCTGGACGTTGTCCGAATGCGACATCACGAACTCCTCGTCCTGCGCTGGCGCCCGCACCTCCTCGCCGAGCTCGCGGGCGCGCAGCGCGCGGTCGACCAGCGCCATCGACATGGTCTTGCGCTCGCTCTGGCCGAAGGCGAGGCCATAGCCGCGGGTGAAGCACGGCGCCTCGGTCGCTGAACCCTTGAACTGGTTGACCATCTGGCACTCGGTCAGCTCGATCGCGCCCAGCGGCACGGCAAAGCCGACGTCTTCAGCCGAAAATTCGACCTCGACCTCGCCGAAGCGGATCTCGCCGGCGAAGGGATGGTTGCGGCCGTAGCCGCGCTGGGTCGAATAGCCCATCGCCAGCAAAAACCCTTCGTCGCCGCGCGCGAGATTTTGCAGGCGGAGGTCACGATCGGCCGGAAAGTTCAGCGGCTCGCGGGTGAGATCGCCGACGCTGTCGCCCGCCTCGGCTTGCGGCGACGGCTCGATCAGGCCGTCGCGGCCGAGAATGTCGGTCACGCGCGGCGTCGGCGCGGTCGAGGGTTCGGCCACAGCGGGCGCTTCCGGCACAAAGCCCTCGGCCAGCGCCGGATCGAGCAGGCGATGGGTGTAGTCGAAGGTCGGCCCGAGGATCTGGCCGCCGGGAATGTCCTTGAAGGTCGAGGACACCCGCCGCTGCACCCGCATCGCGCCGGTGTCCACCGGCTCGCTGGCGCCGAAGCGCGGCAGCGTGGCGCGGAAGGCGCGGACCAGGAAGATCGCCTCGATCAGATCGCCGCGCGCCTGCTTGATCGCAAGCGCCGCGAGCTCGCGGTCATAGAGCGAGCCCTCGCTCATGACGCGGTCCACGGCAAGACCGAGCTGCTCCGAGATCTGGTCGAGCGTGACTTCCGGAACGCTCCTGTCGCCGCGCCGCGCGTCGGCGAGCAGCCGATGGGCATTCTCGATGGCGCGTTCGCCGCCTTTGACTGCGACATACATGTGACTAGCTTCCCTTGTTCACGACGCGCGTGGTGCGCGAGATCGCGACCACGGCGTCGCCGGCGACCAGCACCACATCGACGCCGCGCGGAAACAGCGTCTCGTTGAATCGCAGGCGCTCGAACAGCTCGGAAGGCTTGATCGACGCCTGCAGCGTCGCGACGCCGTCAATGCCGGGACCGCGCAGCTCGTAGCTGGGGCCAGCATCCAGGCTCTCGACCTGGATGATGACCGTGGTCGAGCGATCCGGATATTCACTGGTGCCGAGCGCGAAGCGCTCGAGCGGGGGCAGAAGAGCGCCGTCGCTGACCAGCGCAAAACTTGCGATCGTCGAATCCTGGATCACCGGCGCGCCGGTATGGAATTTCAGCCACTTCACCATGTCGGAGCTCTCGGTCATCCGCGCGTCGAGCCACAGCGGCGTGTCGTGGTCGAACAGCGTCAGCGCGATCGCGGCGGTACCGCGCATCATCATGCCGGGTGCGCCTGCCATCGGCACGATGCGCTGGACCGAGCCCGGCCGCGCCATCGCAGACATCACCGAGCGAAAGGTCGATTGCGCCGACAGCACCTTGTCGGCGAACCCCGGCGGCAGTTCCGCAATCGTGGTCATGGCCTCACCCCTCACCGCGCACCATGGTGTAGAAATCAACCTTCGTCGCGGCGGTCTCGGCCGCCGCCTGCTTGCGCCTGGTCATAAGCTGCTCACGCAACGGCGCGATGATGTCGCGCTCGACCAGGCTGCCGAATTCGCGCGACTGCACCAGCGCATCGCACAGCGCGATCAGCCGCGCCTTCTCAGGCTCGCGCCCCAGCGTATAGCCGAAGCCGACCTCGCCGCTGGCAAGCCTCACAGCCGCGCGCGACACCGTGGCCTCGCCGAGATTGAACGGCGCGCCATCGCCGCCGACCCGGCCGCGCAGCATGACGAGGCCGTGCTCCGGCGCGCGCAGATCCTCATGACGAGGCAGGGGAATCGCGCGGAGGCGAGCGGCGATCTCGCCCGCCTCCGCGTGTGCCAGCACGGCCATGGCGGCCTTGCGCTGGGCTTGCTGGGGAGTGTGCTGGGTCACGGAAACACCGACCTTGCCGAATTCAAGTTGTCTATGATATTAGACAACTTGATACGGAAGCGCCATGACTGTTTCGTGACAACGGTGTGATTTCCGGGCTAGGCTGACCGGCAACATGAGCATGCAGGATACTGCCTCGTCGGGCGTCGCGCTGTGGCGCCTCGTCGCCGACGGCATCGAGCGCGGCATCGCCGACGGCCGCTTTGCCGCCGGCGACAAGCTGCCGGGCGAGGTGGAGATCGCCGAAACCTATCGCGTCAATCGCCACACCGTGCGGCGCGCGCTCGCAGCGCTGGCCGAGCGCGGGCTGGTGCGCGCCGAACGCGGCAGCGGCACCTATGTCGAGGCACAGAAGCTGGCCTATCCCTTGCGCTCGCGCACGCGCTTTTCCGAGATCGTGGGCGCGGGCGGCCGCGAGCCGCGCGGGCAATTGATCGAGGCGACCGAAGATGTCGCGACGCGCGAGCTCGCGCGCGAGCTTGGCTTGAAGACCGGCGCGCCGCTGTTGCGGATCGAGGCGATACGGCTCGCCGACCGCACGCCGATCTGCGTCTCCACCACCTGGCTGTCGGCGGAGCTGTTTCCGGGCGCAGGCGAGGTGTTCGCCGCGACGCGCTCGATGACGAAGCTGCTCGAGCATTACGGCGTCCGCGATTATCGCCGCGGCGCGACGAGGATTACCGCGGGGATCGTAGACGCCACCGACGCGGCGCGGCTCGACCTCGCGCTGGGACGGCCGATCCTGGTGGTCGACGCCACCGACCACGATCTCGACGGCAAGCCGCTGGTGACCAAGCATTCGCGGTTTGCCGCGGAAAGAGTCGAGTTCCTGGTGGAGTCGTAGACTCTTTCCCTCTCCCCTTGCGAGGGGAGAAGGGGCGGCATCGTATGTGGCGCTACTCAGCTCACTTCATCGGGCACTTGTCGTGGAAACGATCCTGGTCGTTCTCGACGATGGTGGCGACCGTCTTCAGCGAGAGCTGGCCTTCGGCGTCCTTGACCACGTCCTGGAGGTAGAAGTTCTGGATCGGGATGTGGTTCTTGCCGTATTTGAACGCGCCGCGCAGCGACTTGAAGTTCGCCTTTTCCATCTCGGCCTTCATCGCGTCCTTCTTGCTGGTGTCGCCCTTCACCGCAACCACCGCGCTGTTGATGAGCTGGGCCGCGTCATAGGCTTGTGCGCCGTAATAGCTCGGCCGCACATTGGGATACTTCTTGCGATAGTCCGCGACGAACTTCTTGTTCTGCTCGTTGGGCAGGTCGTTGACCCATTCCTGTGCACCCGGGATCCCCAACGCATTGTCCTTCTGCAGGGGTATCGTGATTTCGTCGACGGTGAAGGCGGTGTAGAGCGGGATCTGGCTCTTCAGCCCTGCCTGGACATATTGATTGAGGAACTGCACGCCGGCGGCGCCGGGATAGAACACGAAGATCGAATCCGCGCCCGAGGCACGCGCCTTGGAGAGTTCGGCGGAGAAGTCGAGCTGGCTCGGCCAGACAGTGTATTCCTCGCCCTTGACCTCGCCCTTGAAGGTGCTCTTCAGCCCCGCGAGCATGTCCTTGCCGGCGGCGTAGTTCGGGCCGATCAGGAATACGCTCTTGACGCCCTTCTGGTTCATGTAGAGGCCCATCGCCTGCGGCGTCTGGTCATTCTGCCAGGAGGTCGAGAACACGTAAGGGCTGCACAATTCGCCCGCGAGCTGCGACGGACCGGCATTGGCCGAGATCATGAAGGTCTGCGAATCCACCGCGGTCTTGAGCGAGGCCAGCAGCACGTTCGACCAGATGTAGCCGACGATGAAATCGACCTTGTCGGACTGCACCAGCTTCTCGGTCTTCTGCTTGCCGACGTCGGGCTTCTGCTGGTCGTCCTCGTAGATCACCTCGACCGGCTTGCCGTCCATCTTGCGGCCGAGATGGTCGAGCGCGAGCTCGAAGGAGTTGCGCATGTCGTTGCCGATCACGGCGGTCGGGCCGCTGAAAGTCGAAACGAAACCGATCTTGATGGTGTCGCCGGCGAATGCCGGGCTTGCCAGCACGAGCGCAGCCGCACCCGCCAGCCAGAATGCTGTCTTCATAACCACTCCCCTCCTCAATTCTTTTTCTGCGTGACGTGGCGGTCGCCCGTCCGGCTACGTTGTTTAGGGCGCGAAATCGCGAGAGCCGTCAATGCCCCAGCGCCCGTCCCTGCACCATAATTCGCTCCGAACGTTAATGGCAAGAATTATAGTTCTACTCACTTAGACGAGGCTGCGGCGCTTTTTCGCGGGGTGTTCGATAGCGCACGCTTATCCGCCCATTGATGACGGCTATTGGACCGCGGCGGCCGATTTGCACTTAAATGGAAGGTAGCTGAGCAGAGAGGTCCAAGCACATGGCCGCAAATCCCCATCGCGTTGTCATCGTCGGCGCCGGCTTCGGCGGGCTGGAGACGACCTACCGGCTCGCCGGCAGCCCGGTCGCGATCACGCTGATCGACCGCCGCAACCATCATCTGTTTCAGCCGCTGCTCTACCAGGTCGCGACCGCCTCGCTCGCGACCAGCGAGATTGCCTGGCCGGTCCGCCATCTCATGCGCGACCGTCCCGACGTGACGACGCTGTTCGCGACCGTGAGCGGCGTCGATGCAGGCAGGCGCTGCGTGCTGATCGACGACGGCAGCGAGGTGCCGTACGACACGCTGGTGCTCGCGACCGGCGCGCGGCATGCCTATTTCGGCCACGACGAATGGGAGCAGTTCGCGCCGGGACTGAAGACGCTGGAGGACGCGACCACGCTGCGCCGGCACATCCTGGTGGCGTTCGAGCGCGCCGAGCGCGAGACCGATCCGGCCAGGCGCGCCGCGCGACTCACCTTCGTCATCGTCGGCGCCGGCCCGACCGGCGTCGAGCTCGCCGGCACCATCGCGGAGCTTGCGCATCACACCCTGCCCGGCGACTTCCGCAACATCGACACCCACAAGGCGCGGGTGGTGCTGATCGAGGCCGGCCCGCGCGTTCTTGCCGGATTTCCCGACGACCTCTCGGCCTATGCGCAGGCCTCGCTCGAACGGATCGGGGTCGAGGTCGTGCTGGGGCAGGCCGTCACCGAGATCAACCGCGAGGGCGTGGTGTTCGGCGGCAAGCTGCTCGAGGCAAAGACCCGGATCTGGGCCGCCGGCGTCCGCGCCTCGCCCGCCGCCGAATGGCTCGGAGCGCCGGCCGATCGCGCCGGGCGCGTGCAGGTCGAGGCCGACCTGACCATCCCGGGCCATCCCGAGATCTTCGCGATCGGCGACACCGTCTCGATCAACGCCTGGAACGGCCAGCCGGTGCCCGGCATCGCGCCGGCCGCCAAGCAGCAGGGCCGCCATGTCGCAACGACCATCAGGGCGCGCCTGCGCGGCGAGCCGGCCGGCACATTCCGCTACAAGCATTCCGGCAGCCTCGCCCAGATCGGCAAGCGGCTCGCGGTGATCGATTTCGGCCGCATCAAGCTGCGCGGCGCGATTGCATGGTGGATTTGGGGCATCGCCCACATCTACTTCCTGATCGGGCTGCGCCACCGCCTCAGCGTCGCCCTGAGCTGGCTCTGGAATTACGTCCGCGACCAGCGCGCCGCACGCCTGATCACGCAGGGCTCAAGCAAGGTGGTGTAGCGGGGCTTCTCCCTCTCCCCGTTCTTACGGGGAGAGGTGAAAGACCTCCTACTTCACCAGCTCACACCCGCCGTCCGCCATCGGCCGGAACGCCTGGTCGGCGGGGATCGTCGAGACCAGCTTGTAGTAGTCATAGGGGTATTTCGACTCCTCCGGCTTCTTCACCTCGAACAGGTACATCGGATGCACGACGCGGCCGTCCTGGCGGATCGCGGTGTCGCCGAACAGTCTGTCCTTGCCCCGAAACTTCTTCATCTCCGGCACGGCGTCCCGGGCGTGGTCGCTGCCGGTGGCGGCGACCGCGTTGAGATAGGCGAGCGTCGCGGCGTAAACGCCGGCCTGGTTGCCGCTCGGCATCTTGCCGTTCATGCCGGGCCGCGCGGCGAAGCGTTTTGCGAAGGCGCGGGTGTCGTCGTTCATGTCCCAGTAGAAGGCTTCCATGAGCTGGAGGCCCTGCGCGACCTTGATGCCCATGCCGTGGACGTCGTTGATGAAGAGCAGGAACGCCACGAGCTGCTGCCCGTTCCGCTGCACCCCGAACTCCGTGGCCTGCTTCACCGCGTTGATGGTGTCACCGCCGGCGTTCGCAAGGCCGATCACCTGCGCCTTCGAGCCCTGCGCCTGCAGCAGGAACGAGGCGAAGTCGGAGGTGCCGAGCGGGTGCTTCGAGGAGCCCAGCACCTTGCCGCCATGGCCCTCGATGTATTTCTGCGCCTCCGCCTCGATGCCCTTGCCGAGCGCGTAGTCGACCGTGAGGAAATACCAGTCCTTGCCGCCGCGCGACATCATCGCGGCCGCCGTGGTGTTGCCGGTCGCCCAGGCGTCGTTGACCCACTGGATGGTGTTGGGCGAGCAGGCCTTGCCGGTGAGATCGGAACTTGCCGTGGAGGACGCCAGGAAGGTCATGCGGCTGTCGCGCAACAGCGTGTTGATGGAGAGGCCCACGGCCGAGTTCGGCACGTCGACGATGGCGTCGACGCCCTCGACATCCAGCCATTTGCGCGCGATCGCGTTGCCGACGTCGGCCTTGTTCTGGTGGTCGGCATAGACGATCTCGACCTTGATGTTCTTAGCCCCGCCGTTGAAATCCTCGGCCGCCATGCGCGCGGCCTCGACCGAGCCCATGCCGTTGGTGTCCTGGAAAATCCCGGAGATGTCGTTGAGCACGCCGACGCGCACGACATTGTCGGAAATCTCCGCGCTTGCCGCGCCGCCCATCAGGCTCGCGGCCAGCGCAAGCGTCCACTTCAGGTTCTTCATTGCTCCCTCCCCCCTTGTTGTTGTCGTACCGCCGCGTCAGGCCGGCGTGATCGTCACCGGCAGGCTGTCGAGCCCGCGCAGCGTGTTGTTGAAGCGGCGCTTCGGCTCGCCCGTGATCTCGATGCGCGCGACGCGGCGCGCCAGCGCCGCGAGCACGGTCTCGCCCTCGAGCCGCGCCACGAGCTGGCCGACGCACATGTGAATGCCGGAGCCATAGCCGACATGGCCGGAGGTGCGGCGGGTGATGTCGTAGCTGTCCGGCCGGTCCCAGCGCCGCGGATCGCGGTTGGCGGCAGCGAGAAACATCAGTACCTTCTCGCCCTCGCCGATGGTCGTGCCCGACAGCTCGACCTCGCGCGTCGTGGTGCGGAAGAAGGTCTGCACCGGGCTTTCGAAGCGCACGGCCTCCTCGAAGGCGTTGCGCGCGAGCGAGGCATCCTCGCGCAGGTGTTGCCACTGATCGGGGAAGCGCGCGAGGCAATAGACCGCCGCGCCGATGCCGTTGACGGTGGTATCGAGGCCGGCCGACAGCAGCGAGCGCACCAGCAGCGGTGCTTCGGCCGCCGTGATGGCGCCCTCGTCGACATGGGCGTGAATGCAGGCGCCGATGCCGCCGGGGTTGAGATTGTCGCGCTGGCACTGCGCGGTGACATAGGCCTGGTGCGGCGCCGAGCGCGCAATCGCCTCCTGGCGCAACTCGTTCGGCGGCCCGAAGGCATTGAACACCACGCTGGCATAGGGAATGAGGTGCTCGCGACCCTCGGGCTTCAGGCCCAGCGCTTCCGGGAAGATCGAGAGCGGGTAGGCTTCGGCAAGATCGGTGATCGCGTCAAAACTGCGCTCTTCCAGCAGCGCGTCGACGATATCCTCGGCCGCCGCGGCAAAGCGGTCACGCAGGCCCTTCATCACGGTCGGCGACAGCACCTTGGAGAGCACGGCACGGGTGCGGGTGTGCTCGGGCGGATCGGCCTCGAGGATCAGGCTCGGCGGCCGCCACGGCGTCTCCTTCCTGAAGTCGGACAGGCCGACGCCGCGGCTGGAGCAGAAGGTCGCGGGGTCGTTCAGGACGGCATGAACCTCGGCATAGCGCGCCACGCCATAGAGCTTCCACTTGTCGAGATAGACGACCGGCCCCGTCTCCCGCAGTAACTCATGCGTGGGGTAGGGATCGGCAAAAAACTTCATGTCGAAGGGGTCGACGTCGAGATGCGGGACGCCGGTTGCAGCCGAGCCGGTTGCGCTCATGGGAGTCCTCCCTCACTTTGATCTTGTGGAAAGGCGGCGCATGCCCTTAGGTCGTCCGGCACGCCGCGAGTAAGACGCCCCCTATGCCGCCGTCCCCGACCAGAGCCCGCCAGAAGCCCGCGCCAGTTGAGGCCGGGCCGACGCTCGATCTCGATCGTTACGTCCCCGCTTTCATCACCTTCATCGCCAACAAGCTCTCGAACAGCGCGAGCGCGTTCTACCAGCGCCAGTTCGGCGTTAACGTCACGGAATGGCGGGTCATGGCGCTGCTGGCGATCGAGCCGGGCATTCCCGCCGCACGCATCTGCCACGTCATCGGCTTCGACAAGGGCCCGGTGAGCCGCACCCTCGCGGGACTGGAGAAGCGCGGACTGGTCTCGATCCGCACCGACCCGAACGACGGCCGCACCCATTCGATCTCGCTCACGGCGCGGGGCCGCGCCACCCACGACAAGGTGATCATCGCGGCGTTCGAGCGCGAGCGGCGGCTGCTGTCGTGCCTGTCGAAGGACGAGCGCGAGGTGCTGATTGACCTGCTGCGCCGGCTGCACGAAAATCTCGGCGCGGTGACCGGCGGCACGGAAATCTGACCGACCGCGCGCCGGGCGCGGCTCTGCGTCCCTTCCAGGCAAGCGCCAGCGTTTGCCCGCGGCACCCTCTCTGCCGAGCATAGTTTCCTCCGGGATCGACGCGGCGGTTGCCCCGCCGTCATCCTTGTCCGGAACGGTTCGCACAAATTAGTTGCTTGGGCAACAAAAGAATCGGCAGGATAATGCGACAGAAGGGCTGGCCCAGCTCTCGTGTCCCGGACGCGCTGCAGCGTGAAACGCTGCTGCGCAGAGCCGGGACCCAGAAGGCTACACGGTGTGCGGTGAGATGGGCCCCGGCTCTGCAGCGCACCGCTGAAGAAGCGCTGCGCCGCGTCCGGGGCATGAGAGCCATTTAATTCAACCGCTACACCCGATCCATTCGCCCGACGCATCGTCGTTGAGTCGCGCCACCGCATCCGCCCGCCGCGTCAGCACGGCGCGCTGGTTGATGTAGCCCTTGTCGGTGATCTCGCCGCCGTCGACCGAGGGTGGCTCGGCGAGCAGCAGCGCGCGCGTGGCATGGCCGGAGGAATTGGCGCCCTGCTGCTTCAGCCTTGCAAGGCCTTGCGCGATTGCGGCCCTGACCTTGTCGTGGGCCAGGACCTCATTCACGGCCGCCGTCTCGGCCAGGCCGGCATGGGCGCGGCAGGCGGCGATGTTCGGAAACACCAGAAAGCGCACCTCGTCGCCGCCATGGCCGGCGACGACGATGTCCTGCGCCAGCGGCGCAAGGGCCGCGATGCCGGCGACGCGCAGCGTACCGACACTGACCCAGGTGCCGGAATTGAGCTTGAAGTCCTCCGCGACGCGGCCGTCGAAGAACAGGCCGCGCTCCGGCCGTTCGGCATCCACGAGTTTCACTGCGTCGCCGATGAGATAGAAACCTTCTTCGTCGAAGGCCTGCCTGGTCAATTCCGGCGCCTTCCAGTAGCCCGGCGTGACGTTGGGTCCGCGCACCCGCACCTCCAGCTTGTCGCCGGAGGCGACGAGCTTGAGCTCGGTGCCGGGAATCGGCACGCCGATATTGCCGGAGCGCTCTGCGAGAAAATGGCAGTCGGTCGCAAGCGGCGAGGTCTCGGTCGAGCCCCAGGCCGACACCATCGGCAGCGGCCGGCCGACGGTCTCGACGGAGAGCTGCGCGAGCCCATCCCAGAGATTTTGCGGCAATGCCGCGCCGGCATAGAAGGCGAACCTGACCTCGCTGAAGAAGCGCCGGCGCAGTTCCTCGTCGCCGCGCAGCGCCGCGATCAGCATGTCGAAGCCCCGCGGCACGTTGAAATAGACCGTCGGCATCACGCTCCTGAGATTGGCGAGCGAGGTCGCGAACAGGCCGGGCGCCGGCTTGCCGCCGTCGATATGGAGCGAGCCGCCGTTGCGCAGCACGAGGTTGAAATTGTGGTTGGCGCCGAAAGTGTGGCTCCAGGGCAGCCAGTCGAGGAGAACGAGATCGCCCGCGCCTTGATCAAGAAACCTCCAGGTCTGGGCCTTGGCCTGCTGGCTCGATGTCAGCATGCGCTGGGTATTGATCACGGCCTTCGGCGTGCCGGTCGAGCCCGAGGTGAACAGGAATTTTGCGATCGTATCCGGCGTCACCGCGGCAAAGGCCGTTGCGACCTCCGGCGATTCGGGCGTCGCCGCGACGGCGCGGAAGGCGATCGCATCGGCATCATCGGGATCGCCGCTGATGATCTGCGCCCCATGCAACGGCTCGATCGCCGCCAGCGCCGCGGCGAAAGGCTTGGTTGCGGAAACGTAGATCGCGCCCGGCTCGAGCAGTGCGACCATGCTCCTGAGCTTGTCGAAATCCCGGGACATCAGCGAATAGGCCGGCGAGATCGCGGCGGAGGGAACGCCGACATGCTGTGCGGCAAGCGCCAATAGCGCGTGGTCGATGCTGTTGTCCGAGAGGATCACGAGCGGCCGCTCTGCGCTCAGGCCCTGCGCCAGGATCCAGGACGCCGCGCCATGCACCTGCCGCAGCGCCTGCGCGTAGGTGACCGTGGTCCATGGCGCTTCGGTGTTGCCGCGCTCGGCGAGGAAGATCCTGGCCGGCGTCTGCCGCGCCCATTGCTCCAGCCAGTCGCCGATGCAGCGCGCATCCTTGCCCAGGGGCTCGGGCGAGCGCAGCACGATGCTGCCGTCGGCGCGATGCTCGGCGAGCGTCCTCGGCGTCGCGAACAGGCTCGTGGCGTCCTCGCGTGAGGCGGTCGTCATGGGGTTCCTCCTCGGCCGTCGTTCCGGGCCAGTTTGGCGATAATGTTGGGCACGGCAATTGTTGTCGTCAACAACAATCTTTCGCGCGCGGCTCGAAGGCGCTACAAGGATGGCGGGAGATACAATGTGACAGCAGCCCGGACTTCTCTGCGCAAGCGCGCCGGCAATGGCGCGACACGACGCAACGACGCCGACGAGATCGGGCTCGACGCGCTGGTCGGGCACGCCGGCTACGCGGTGCGGCGCTTCCAGCTCTGGATCTTCCAGGACTTCATCAAGACCCTCGCCGAGGTCGACATCAGGCCGACGCAATATTCGGTGCTGACGGTGATCGGCGCCAATCCCGGCCTGTCCCAGATGGCGGTGGCCAAGCGCCTCGGCATCGAGCGTGCCCGGCTGGTGCACCTGCTCGACGGCCTCGAGCAGCGCAAGCTCGTGAAACGGATAAAGTCGAAGGCGGACCGGCGCTCGCACGCGCTGCATCTCACCGCGCAGGGCGAGACAGAGATCACCAGGTTCAAGCGGCTCGCGGCCCGGCATGAGCGGAATGTCGAAGACAGGATCGGCAAGGAGAACCGGGAACGGCTGCTGCAGATCCTCGCTGGCTTCACCTGATCCGCAACTGCCCAAAATTTGCGCAAATGCCCGCGACGAGGCGCGGGCATCGCGGCGCCTCGGGACGCGAAAGATTGCCCTAACCGCATGATCCCACGATAATATCCGGAACGCCGCGCGTGCCCGGATTCTGTACACAATGGCACATCGCTTGCTTCAATCCGGGTGAGACCTGTTGCCGGAGTTTTGTCGCCATGGGGGCCGAACAGCCTGAAACGATCGCCGCGATTGTGGCCGCGCATCGCGCGGGCACGATGACGCCGGCAGAGACGATCGCGCGGACCTATCGGCGCATCCGCGACCACGACGATCCGGCCGTGTTCATCAGCCTGCGCGAGGAGAAGGACGCGATCGCCGAGGCCGCGAAGCTCGCCGCGCGCAAGGACGCGGCCGAGCTGCCGCTGTACGGCGTGCCGGTGGCGGTGAAAGACAATATCGACGCGCTGGGATTTCCGACCACGGCCGCCTGCCCGGCCTTCGCCTACACGCCCGCACATGACTCGACCGCGGTGGAGCGGCTGCGCGCGGCCGGCGCCATCATCATCGGCAAGACCAATCTCGACCAGTTCGCAACCGGCCTCGTCGGCGTGCGCTCGCCCTACGGCATCCCCAAAAATCCGATCCGCGACGATCTCGTTCCGGGCGGATCGAGCTCGGGGTCGGCAGTCGCCGTCGGCGCAGGGCTCGTGCCGCTGTCGCTGGGCACCGACACCGCGGGCTCGGGCCGCGTGCCGGCGATGCTCAACAACATCGTCGGGCTGAAGCCGAGCCTCGGCATGATCTCGACCGCGGGGGTGGTGCCGGCCTGCCGCACGCTCGACTGCATCTCGGTGTTCGCCTTGACGGTCGACGACGCCACACTCGCACTGTCCGTGCTGGCGGGGCCGGACCAGGCCGATCCGTTCTCGCGCGACCGGCCGCTCGGCGCCATCACGCCGTTTCCCGCGAGCGTCCGCCTCGGCGTGCCGCGCAACGGGCAACTGATCTTCTTCGGCGACCGGAAGGCGGAAACCGCCTATGGCGAGGCGCTGAAGCGCTGGTCCGCGCTCGGAGCTGATCTCGTCGAGTTCGACCTCGAGCCGTTCTACGAGACGGCGCGGCTGCTCTATGAGGGGCCATGGGTCGCTGAGCGCTATCTCGTCATCAAGAACCTGCTGGCCTCTGCGCCCGACTCGATCCATCGGGTGACGCGCGAGATCACCGCCGCCGGCGCGCGGCTCACGGCCGCGGAAACCTTTTCCGCGCTCTACCGACTGCAGGGCCTGCGCAAGATCGCAACGCGCACCTTCGCCAATATGGACGCGCTGGTGCTGCCGACCGCACCGACCGCGTACACGACTGCACAGGTGCTGGCCAATCCGATCGAACTCAACAGCCGGCTCGGCACCTACACCAACTTCGTCAATTTGCTCGACCTCTGCGGCCTCGCCGTGCCGGCCGCGATCCGCGGCGACGGCGTTCCGTTCGGCATCACACTGCTTGCGCCCGCCGGGCGCGATGCGCTGCTCGCGAGCATCGGCCGTGTGTTTCATGCGGATACGAAGCTCACGGTTGGCGCCAGGGGCGTGGCGCAGCCGCCGCTCGTGCCTCTGACCGCAAGCACGGGCGACGAGATTCCGATCGCGGTGGTCGGCGCGCATCTCTCCGGCATGGTGCTGAACGGCGAGTTGAAGGCGCTCGACGCAAGGTTGGTCGAAGCGACTAAGACCGCGCCGGACTACAAGCTCTATGCATTGAAGACGACGCCGCCGAAGCCGGGCCTGCTCCGCGTCGAGGCCGGCGCGGGCGCGTCGATCGCGCTGGAAATCTGGTCGCTGTCGCCGTCCGCCTTCGGCAGGTTCGTCAACGCGATTCCCGCGCCGATGGCGATCGGCACGATCCGGCTTGCCGACGGCCGCAGCGTGAAAGGCTTTCTGGTCGAGCCCGAAGTGCTGCGCGAGGCGCGCGACATCACTGCGTATGGCGGCTGGCGGAAGTATATGGCGGAAGGTAACCCTTCGTAGGGTACCGAGTGTGTCGCCCTACACCGACACCGCGTAAATCTCGTACTCCCCGCGCACCAGCTCGATATGCGCGCGCATGGCGGCGGCGGCGCCATGCTTGTCGCCGCGCATGATGGCGACGACGACGCGGTCGTGCTCGGCCTGCGATTTTGCCAATCGGCCGAGGTTGCGGAACTGGGCGCGGCGGAACGGCTGCACGCGCACCCGCGTCGCCAGCGTGATCTCGGCGATGTAGCCGTTCTGCGATCCCGCATAGATCGCATTGTGGAAGCGCTCGTTGACCTCGTGGAAGCGCTCGGGGTTGCCGGTGTAGCTCAGCACCCGCAGCTCTTCGTGGATCGCCTCGAGGCCGTGACGCTCGGTCGCCGACATGCGCTCGGCGGCGAGGCCAGCGCACAGCGCCTCCAGCTCCGCCATCGCCTCGAACATGCTCTTCAGCCGCTCGATCGAGGGCTGCGCCACCACCGCGCCGCGATGCGCGCGCGCCTCGACGAGGCCGCTCGCCACGAGCTGGCGCAGCGCCTCGCGGACCGGCGTGCGCGAGACGCTGAAGCGGCGCGCGATGTCGGTTTCGTCCAGCGGCGCACCGGGCGCGAGGCTTCCGCGCACAATCTCGTCCGCGAGCTGCAGGCGCAGCTCTTCGGCGCGCGTGACCTTCTGCACCGACGGCAGTGGCCGATCGACGCGCGGCACCACCGGCTCGGCCGGCAGTGTTCCCTGCGGAAGGTCGTCAAGCGTCATGCGGTCCCTTTCGGCTCGTCGATGATGCTGACATGGGCGGCGACGACGCGCCAGCCCTCGGGGAAGCGGATCCAGGTCTGCATCTGCCGGCCGACCCGGCCGGGCGCGGTGTCGCGATAGAACAGGGTGGAAGCGACCGCGGTGTCGCGGCCATAGCTGGTGATGACGGTTTTCGCTCTGCGGCGGTTGAGGCCGACCGGGGAGCGGGCGGCGCGGAAGCCGGAGATCGCCTCATAGCCGTAGAGGTTCTCGCCGATGCCGTAGCGCAGCGTGCGGGGATCGTTGCGGAAGAGCTCGCCGAGCACGGCGACGTCGTTGCTGACGAGCGCCTGCTCGTAGCGCTCGAACGCGGCCTTGACTTCCGCGATCACGTCGGGGAGATCGATCTCCATCTCAAATTCCTCTCAAAAGTCCCCTCAAAGTCCCCTTGGCGCGGGCGCCGCGACCACGCCCATCTTCTCCAATGCGTGCGCGACGCGCAGCGCGATGTCCTCGCGCCAGGGCGCGCAAATGATCTGCACGCCGATCGGCAGCGGCTCGAGCGGCACCGGCACGGCGACGACAGGCAGGCCGATGAAGGAGATCGGCTGGGTGTGGACGCCGATATTGGCGCGCACCGGAAGCTCGACTCCGTCGAGGGTGAAGTTCACCTGGCCGAGTTTTGGTGCCGTGCAAGGCGTCGCGGGTGCGAGCAGCACGTCGACGGACTTGAAGATTTGGGCGAGCTGCGCCCGATACCAGCGGCGGAATTTCTGCGCGCGGTCGATCATCGGCGCCGGCACCATGGCGCCCGCGATCAGGCGATCGCGCACGGCGGGATCGAAATCGTTCGGTCGCTTGCGCAGGCGGTCGAGATGCAGCGAGGCGCCTTCGGTGGTGGTGATGACATAGGCCGCCGCGCGGGCGCGCGCGGCTTCGGGCACCTCGACCACCTGCGTCGCGCCGAGAGCCTTGGCAACGCGGCCGACGGCTTCGACCGCTTCCGGAAACACGTTCTTCTGAAAATATCCGCCGGCGATGGCGACGCGCAGGCCCGAGATGGATTGTTCCAGCAGCGGCGTGACCGGCTCGACGCCACGGGTGGTGCAGGCACCGTCGTCGGCATCCGGCCCCTGCATCGCGTCATAGGCGAGCGCGAGATCGGTGACGGATCGCGCGAACGGGCCGAGATGGTCGAGGCTCGCCACGAACGGGAACGAGCGCGCCCGCGACAGCCGGCCATAGGTCGGCTTCAGGCCAAAGATGCCGCAGAAGGAGGACGGCACCCGGATCGAGCCGTTGGTGTCGGAGCCGAGCGCGATCGGCACCAGCGCGCCGCCCACCGCGCTGCCCGAACCGCCGGAGGAGCCGCCGGTCATCCGCGTGGTGTCATGCGGGTTGCGCGAAGGGCCGTCATGGACGTTCTCGCCGGTGAAGTCGTAGGCGTACTCGCCCATGTTGAGCGCGCCGACGAGGACCGCGCCGGCCGCCTCCATCCGTTCGATCAGCGTCGCGTCGCGCTTTGCCGGCGCGAGGTCGCGGTTGATCTTCGAGCCGGCGCGGGTCGGAAGCCCTGCCACGTCGAACAGGTTCTTCACCGCGAAGGGCACGCCTGCGAGCGGGCCGATTTTTTTGCCCGCGGCGATGTCGGCATCGATCGCGCGTGCTCTCGCACGGGCGCGATCAGCGGAGACGTCGGTGAAGGAGTTGAGAATGCCGTCGTGCTGCTTGACGCGCGCGAGCGCAGCTTCGGTGGCATCGAGCGCGGACATTTTGCGGTCCCTGACCGCGCTCGCGATCCCGGCGGCCGTCATTTCTGGCTTGGCGGTCATGGCAGCATCAGGCCGTGAAGATCGGCGCCGGCTCGGTCTCGTCCGGCAGCGCGAATTCGTCGACGAGGCGGGCGAGCCGCAGCGAGACTTCGAGGTTGGCGCGAACCGCCGGCCTCCAGGCCTCCTCGACCGGCAGCGCCAGCGCTTTCGATACGGCGTCGATATAGTCGTCCAGCGGCTCGGCCATCTCGCTCCCAACGTTTCTTCAGTTCACCGGCAACGGCGGATGCGGGATCGCCGTCAGCAGCTCCTTGGTGTAGTCGTCCTGCGGATCGCTCAGGACCTTCTCGGAAGCCCCCTCCTCGACGATCCGCCCCGTCCGCATCACAATGACACGATCGCACAGCAAGCGCACTACGTTCAAATCATGCGAGACGAACAGATAGCTCATACCTAGCCGCGCTTTCAGGTCCTGCAGCAGGTTCAGCACCACGGCCTGGACCGAGACGTCGAGCGCCGCGGTCGGCTCGTCGAGGATGACGAGCTTTGGATGCAGCGCGATGGCGCGCGCGATGCCGACGCGGGCCTTCTGGCCGCCGGAGAGCTGATGCGGAAAGCGGTCGAGCAGGTTGTGCGGCAGTCCGACCATGGTGGCGAGCTCCTCGCAGCGGGCACGGAGGGCGTCGCGCCCCCGGATGTCGCCGAGCTGCAGAATCGGATCGGCGATGGCGCGCACCGCGGTGAAGCGCGGGTTGAGACTGTCCGTCGGGTCCTGGAACACCATCTGGATGCGGCTGCGCTGCGGCAGCCGGGCAAAGGCGGCAGGCAGGATGCCGCCGATGTCCTCGCCGTCGAACTGGATCAGGCCGGAGGTGTGGTCGAGCAGGCGCATCACCATCATCGACGTCGTCGATTTGCCGCAGCCGGATTCGCCGACAAGGCCAACACTCTCGCCATGGCCAATCGAGAAGCTGATACCGTCCACCGCGCGGAAGATTTCGGGCTCGACCGGCGGCTTGCGGCCGAACAGCTTTCCGAGCACGGCGGTGGCGCCCTGGCGGGGATATTCTTTCACGAGCTTTTCGATGCGGAGGAGGGGTTGTTCGCTCTTCTCCCTCGCCCCGCTTGCGGGGAGAGGGTCGGGGTGAGGGGGAGTCTCCGCGAGCACGGTGCTCGGAGAGTCCCCCTCACCCGCCGCACTTCGTGCGTCGGCCTCTCCCCGCACGCGGGGAGAGGCGAAGGACGCACCGTCTTCCTCCGGCAGCAGATCCCGCAACGACACCCCGAGCCGCGGCGTCGCGCGCATCAGCTTCTTGGTGTAGGGGTGCTGCGGGCTCGCAAAGATGTCGGCGGCGGTCGCGGTCTCGACCACGCGGCCCTTCTCCATCACCACGACACGATCGCAATAGGCGGCTGCAAGGCCGAGATCGTGCGTGATCAGGATAGTGGACATCGCACGGCGCTTCGTCAGCTCGACGATGAGGTCCATCACCGCCTTCTGCGTGGTGACGTCGAGGCCGGTGGTCGGCTCGTCCGCGATCAGAAGCTGCGGATTGCAGGCGAGCGCGAGCGCGATGACGACGCGCTGGCACATGCCCCCCGAAAGCTCGAACGGATAGGCGTGGTAGCGTTCGCGCGGACGGGCGATCTTGACCTGCTCCAGCGCCTCGATTGCCTTCTCGCCGCGATCGGCGACCTGGGCCTGCTGCACATGGGTGCGCAGCACGTCCTCGATCTGGTCGCCCACTTTCCGGATCGGATTCAGTGCCGCGCGCGGATTCTGGAAGATCATCGAGACTTCGCGGCCGCGCAAATCGCGCATCTGGTCCTCGGTCGCAGCCTTGACGTCGATGCCGGAGAACATCACCGAGCCCTCGGCGATCCGCCCCGCGCGGTCGAGGATGCGCATCACCGCATAGGATGTCACCGACTTGCCGGAGCCGGACTCGCCGACGATGGCGAGCGTCTCGCCCTTGGCGACGGAGATGTCGACATGCTGCACGGCTTTCACGATGCCGCGACGGGTGGTGAATTCGACGGTGAGGTCCTGGACCTCGAGCAGGGGCTGGGCGGTCAAGCGGGCCTCCCGGTCAAAAATGTCGAAAACAACCCCATGCACTGATGAATGGCATTGAAATCATTGGAGAATTTCAGACGAAAATTTGCGTGTGAGGCGGGCATCGGCCTCTCGCTCCCTCCCCCCTTGTGGGCTATGGCATTCACACATCGCGGTTGAAGACGGGAAGGATGTCTGATTCCGTATGGTCCGACTGAATGGGAGGACCGC
>NZ_JAFCJJ010000028.1 GCF_018131015.1 Bradyrhizobium diazoefficiens | reverse complement strand
GATGCCGTGCACGACATAGCCGAGCGACAGCAGATATTCGGCGAGATAGGCGCCGTCCTGCCCGGTCACGCCGGTGATGAGAGCGACACGATTGGCCATTTAACCTCTTGATCCCGAAGACAATTTCGCGAATTCGGCCTGCCGGTCGGGCCCACCTGCGAAAGGATACCTTCTTTGGACAGAACAGTCGCCGCGGTCAACTCGATTGGGAGATGAGGAAGGCAATCAAGGCAGGGCAGTGGCCCGCAACCGGGCGAAATGCCTCTCGCCGTCAGGACGGCGCACCGGATTTGGAGCGGGTGAAGGGAATCGAACCCTCGTATTCAGCTTGGAAGGCTGCTGCTCTACCATTGAGCTACACCCGCGTCTCCGGCTCCCCTAACACGGCGGCGCGACGGCCTCAACCGCACAAAAGGCAACTTCCCCGGGGCATTTTGGCGGTTTTCCGGCGCCCGACCGGCCGGTTCCCCGGCCTGCTGGCTCTTAACAGAGGCGGTCTTGCGGCCTATATTGAGGGTTCCCGAAACCAACGAAAGGAGGTGATCCAGTGTCTTGTTTCAAGCGCTGTCACCTCGCTGGGATCGCCCGCTGAGCTTCTAACCAGGCTTGGCATCGGGGCGCTCTCAGCCCTGGACCAGCGAGCAAGAAATCGGGCGCGACGGGCAACTGCCCGCCGCGCCTTTTCTTTTGGGATGAAGGCGGTCAGAAGCCGCAGACGTTGGGCGTGCGCGGCCGCTTTCCGCGACGGCTCTCGACGATGCGTTCGCCGCCATTTTCGGCGGAGCTGCCGTAATAGCGGTGATGGCCACCCTGGTCATTCGGATCCGCAACATCCGGCTTTCCCGCCCGACGGGCGTCGCAGATGATCTTGATGGTCGACATGGCCGCCTCCGATTTGCCTTCTCTGTTCTTCGTGGCCATCAGTCGCCGCCATTTTCGACGGCGTTCACATCGCAAGGGCGGCAATCGGGTTTCGGGACGGTTTCGTGGTCCGCACGGCAACGCAATATTTTGGTCTACGGTATTGTCGGGTTCGGCGGCGGTGCTACGTCCTTCGGACAGCGAGATTGAACAACAAACGAGGTGACGATGCTTTACGCCATCCTGGCCTACCACGTGGAAGACGAGATCCTGTCCTGGACGCCGGAGGAGGACGCCGCGGTCGTCGCGAGAGTCATCGAGGTTCAGGCGCCGATGCGGGCAAGCGGCCAATTGGGGCCGGCCGCCCGTCTGGACGAGACCCGAAAGGCGCGCACCTTGCGTGGCCCCGGCGCCGGCATGGTGCTGGACGGCCCGTTTGCCGAGACCAAGGAGCAGCTTCTGGGCTTCCACATCGTGGACTGCGCCACCGATGACGAGGCGGTCGCGGCGGCGCGGAAGCTGCGCCAGGTCAATCCGACCGCGGCCTACGAAATCCGCCCGGTGATGCTTTACGTGCCGGCCGACGGATTCGGCGCGGCGGCGCCGGCTGGATGACCCGCTACGCGTCAGGTTCGGTCCGCGTCGTGTACAAGCGCCGGATCAGGAGTCCGGCGAAGGCGATGTTCCAGACGTATGGCGCTACAGACGGTGCATAGGCCGCAACCACCGTGCCCGGGATGAACACCAGCAGCGGAAACAGCGAAGCCATGAGCTCGCGACGCCAGCCGCCCAGGATCACCCACCACAGCCAGGCATTGAGGCCGGCGATCGCGGTGAGGTGCAGGCCATAGAGCACGGCGACCGCGCTGCTCATGCCGTAATTGGTGTAGAGGCCGTTGGTCACCGGCAGCAGCACGATCGAGAGCAAGAAGAGCAGATTGAGGATCACAACACCGCGGCTGCCGACCGGCTGGCGCGCCAGCCGCCGGTGATGGCTGATCCAGAACAGGCCGGCGATGATGAAACTCAGCGCAAAGCCGGCGAGCTTGCCGGAATAGGCCTGGGCCAGATCGTTCCAGTCCGGCGCGCTTTTGAACACCGCGGCCTTGGGCAGGTCATAGGCCAGCAGCGTCATGGCGACGCCGAAAATGGTGTTGCTGAGCGACTCGAGCCGCCGCATCTCGAACTGGTCGGGCTTGAGCTCGGTCATTCCTGAGGCTTGCGGGCTGGAACTATGGGATCTTTCCCCTAAATCCAAAACCTCAAGCCGTCCAGCCGCATTGCGATTCGCGGGCAAATCGCCGAGTCTCGCGCTTTCACCGGGGCGATTCGTGGCGACATATCTGGACACGCTCAATGCGGAGCAGCGCCGCGCCGTCGAGCATGGCGTCGCCGATGGATCGACCGTGGGCAGCCCCCTGCTCGTGATTGCCGGCGCGGGCTCCGGCAAGACCAATACGCTCGCCCACCGCGTCGCCCACCTGATCGTTGCGGGGGCCGATCCGCGCCGCATCCTCTTGATGACGTTCTCCCGGCGCGCCGCGGCCGAGATGGCGGGGCGCGTCGAGCGCATCGCGCGAAAGGTGCTGGGCGAGAACAACGCCGCGGTCATGCGCGACGCGCTGACCTGGGCCGGCACGTTCCACGGCATCGGCGCGCGGCTGCTGCGCGAATATGCCGAGCGGATCGGCGTCGATCCCGCCTTCACCATTC
This sequence comes from Bradyrhizobium diazoefficiens, assembly GCF_018131015.1. Taxonomy (GTDB): domain Bacteria; phylum Pseudomonadota; class Alphaproteobacteria; order Rhizobiales; family Xanthobacteraceae; genus Bradyrhizobium; species Bradyrhizobium diazoefficiens_B. The sequence continues at coordinate 79,576 of NZ_JAFCJJ010000028.1, read as the reverse complement.
ACGACCGCGAGGATTCCGCCGACCTGATGAACCTGGTGCGACACGAGCGCGGCCTGTCGAAGACCGAGAGCCGCTTTCCCGCCAAGGGCACCTGCCTGTCGATCTACTCCCGCTGCGTCAACGCGGAGATGGAGATCGAGAAGGTGCTGGGGGCGCACTATCCCTGGTGCGCGGGCTGGGCCGCCGAGCTCAAGGGCCTGTTCGCGGCTTACGTCGAGGCCAAGCAGTCCCAGCACGTGCTCGACTACGACGACCTCCTGCTCTACTGGTCGCAGATGATGAGCGATGCGCTGATCGCCGAGGAGATCGGCGGCCGCTTCGATCACGTGCTGGTCGACGAATATCAGGACACCAACCGCCTGCAATCCTCGATCCTGCTGGCGCTCAAGCCGGACGGACGCGGCCTCACCGTGGTCGGCGACGACGCCCAGTCGATCTATTCCTTCCGCGCCGCCACCGTGCGCAACATCCTGGACTTTCCCCAGAGCTTCTCGCCGCGCGCGGAGATGATCACGCTCGACCGCAACTACCGCTCGACGCAACCGGTGCTGTCGGCGGCCAACGGCGTCATTGGCCTTGCGCGCGAGCGCTTCACAAAAAACCTCTGGACCGACCGCACCTCGGCCCAGAAGCCGCAGCTCGTGACCGTGCACGACGAGGCCGACCAGGCCCGCTACATCGTCGAGCAGGTGCTGGCCAACCGCGAGCAAGGCGCGCTGCTGAAGCACCAGGCGGTGCTGTTCAGGACGTCCTCGCATTCGGGCCCGCTCGAAATCGAACTCACCCGCCGCAATATCCCGTTCGTGAAATTCGGCGGATTGAAATTCCTCGACGCAGCGCACGTCAAGGACGTGCTGGCGCTGCTGCGCTTTGCCGCAAATCCGCGCGACCGCGTCGCGGGCTTTCGCATCCTGCACCTGTTGCCGGGCGTCGGGCCGGCGACCGCGCAGCGCGTGCTCGACCAGATGGCGGAGAGCCCCGATCCGCTGGCCGCCCTCGGCCGGCTGCCAGTGCCGCCGCGCACCGGCGCGGACTGGACCAGCTTCGTCCGCACGATCGAGAATCTGCGCTATTCGGAGTGGCCGGCCGACCTCGAGCGCGTGCGGCTCTGGTACGAGCCGCATCTCGACCGCATCCACGAGGATGCCGAGACGCGGCGCGCCGATTTGATGCAACTCGAGCAGATCGCAAGCGGCTATCCCTCGCGCGAGAAATTCCTGACCGAGCTCACGCTCGACCCGCCGGATGCGACCAGCGACAAGTTCGGCCCGCCCCTGCTGGATGAAGACTATCTGATCCTCTCCACCATCCACTCCGCCAAGGGCCAGGAGTGGAAGTCGGTGTTCGTGCTCAACGTCGTCGACGGCTGCATGCCGTCCGACCTCGGCGCCGGCACCAGCGCGGAGCTCGAGGAGGAGCGCCGCCTGCTCTATGTCGCGATGACCCGCGCCAAGGACGATCTCCACCTCGTCGTGCCGCAGCGCTTCTTCACCCATGGCCAGGCCGCCAGGGGCGACCGCCACGTCTACGCCTCGCGCACCCGCTTCATCCCGGAGCCGCTGGTCCATCTGTTCGAGCGCACGGCCTGGCCGAAGGCCACCGCGGGCGCTGCACGGAGCGCGGCGCAGGGCCCGAAGATCGACATTGGTGCGCGGATGCGAGGGATGTGGCGGTAGCGGCGGTTTAGGCCGCGTCGATCTTGGCCGGGCCGGCCACGAGCCGGTCGAGGTTGAGCATCAGCAGGTCGGCGATACGCATGAGCTGGTAGAGGGGAATCTCGGTCTCGCCTTTCTCGGCGAGCGCAATGAACCCGGACGAGGCACCGATCAGCTCCTCCAGCTTGGCTTCGCTGTAGGCACGGGCTTCACGCGCCTTTCTGATGCGCGCACCAACCTGCTGCCTGTGCCGCGCCTGCTCTATCTCGGTGTACATCATGGCCTGTTCGTCCGGGCACGCAGGTCCGTCCGCGAAGGCGCAGCCGGTGATCCTGCCCTTGCGCCATGCGACCTGGCAGGTCTTGCGCAATCCGTCGCTGAAGATCAGCGTGAACCGCTTCGGGAGCTGGAGCGAGCTGTTGAGCTCCAGGCGGGCGCCGGTGCTGGAGACATCGCGGATCGCGCAGGGGATGCTCATGACGTTGCTCTTCCCGGAATTGAATTCGACGATTCCGGTTCTCAACGTGCGATGTCTGACTGCGCCACGAAGCTCGCGCATAACTCTAAGGCTCCCCAACTCTGCGGGGAGTATCGCACGCTGCCTCCAACCAATTGGTAAAACGCCGACGCGAATCCCGCAGAATTTTTCCATAACTCCGAAACGTTCATCGCCTCAACCGGGACTGCCGGTGATGGTAAAGGCTTCCTTCGCGGTTTCCGTAGTTTTGCGAAGGCGTCCGTGCCGGGGATTTGCGGGATTTACGGGCCGAAACCCCGCTCAGCGTTCCCGCCACCAGGGATACTGGCTGGGCATGTCGGTCGAGACCTTGCCTGGAAACGCCGGCGGGCGCTTCTCCAGGAAGGAGGCAACGCCTTCGCGGACATCGGCGTGACCGCCGCGCTCGCGCGAAATCGGGCCGTCGATCCCCAGCAGCTCGAATGGATCCGGCGCGCCGGCAAAGCGCCACAGCATCTGCCGGGTCAGCGCGACCGACACCGCCGAGGTCTCGGCGGTCAATTCCTGAGCGATCTCCCTGGCGCGGCTGAGCAGATCGGCGGGCTCGGTGGTTTCGCTGACGAGACCGCCGGCCAGCGCCTCCTCGGCGGCGAAGGTGCGGCCCGAGATCGCCCAGCGCAGGGCCTGTGGCAGGCCGACAAGCTTGGGCAGGAACCAGGCGCTGCCGGCCTCGGGCACGAGGCCGCGCCGCGCGAAGATGAAGCCGATCTTGGCGCCCTTGACGGCGATACGCACGTCCATCGGCAGCGTCATGGTGATGCCGATGCCGACGGCGGGACCGTTGATGGCGGCGATCGACGGCTTGCGGCAGCGGAAGATCGCGTCGACGAAGCCGCTGCCGGAGCGCGCCCCGCCGCTCGCAAGCCGGTTGCCGAAGACACCGGCGCCGTGCGCGCCCGAGGTGTCGAAACTCGACGCGCCGCCGGAGACATCGGCACCGGCGCAGAAGGCGCGGCCCGCCCCCGTGACGATGATCGCGCGAATGGCGTCGTCGGTGTCGGCCTTGCGGAAGGCGTCCTCGATCTCGGAGCCCATCGCGCCGGTATAGGCGTTGAGCTTGTCCGGCCGATTGAGCGTGATCACCAGGGTCGCGCCGTCGATCGCGCAGGTGATGTTGCCATAGGTTGCGTATTGCTGATCCACCAGACTCTCCTCAGATCGTGCGACCCGTGCCCTGCCAGAACGGCTCCTTCAGCTTTCGCTTGAAGATTTTTCCGGTGTCCTCGCGCGGCAGCGTGGCGCAGAGCTCGATCCGTCGCGGAATCTTGTAGCCGGCGAGCCGGGACTTCAGCTCGGAACGGATCATGTCCTCGTTCAGCACGGCGCCGTGGCTGGGCTGGACGAAGGCGCAAACCTTTTCCCCGAACTCGTCGTCCGGAATGCCGAACACCGCGCAGTCGGCGACGCCGGGGACCTTCATCAGCTCCGACTCGATCTCGGCCGGATAGATGTTGGTGCCGCCGAAGATGATCATGTCGCTTGCGCGGCCCGACAAATACAAGAAGCCGTCGGCGTCGAAGAAGCCCACGTCGCCGGTGGCGACCAGATGACCGCGCGCGGACCGCTGCCGCTTGGCCGGATCGCCGTGATAGGTGAATTCCGGATAGAGGTCGCGCCCGCAGACGATCTCGCCGGCTTGTCCGAGCGGCAGCTCCCTGCCTTCCTGGTCCATGATGACGACGGCGCAGCCGGGCAGCCGCCGTCCGACGGTGCCGGGATGGGCCAGCCATTCGGCGGATGTACAAAAGGTCACCGCGCCCACTTCGGTCGAACCATAGTGCTCCGTGATGACCGGCCCCCACCAGTCGATCATGCCGCGCTTGACGTGCGGCGGACAGGGCGCGCCGACATGCATGGCGAAAGTCAGGCTCGACAGATCGTAGCGCGCGCGCGTCTCGGCCGGCAGCGCCAGCAGCCGCACGAACATGGTCGGCACCACCAGCGCGTGGGTGACGCGATGCGTCTCGATCGTCGCCAGCATCCGCTCCGGATCGAAGCGGGGTTCGACGATGATGTTGGCGCCCATGTTGTAGAACGAGAACATCCAGCCGTTCGGGCTCGAGTGATAGGCCGGCCCCGGAATCAGCAGCACCACCTCGTTCAGCCGATCGGCCCAATCGGTCACGCCGCCGACCACGCGCATCATCTGCTGGCTCGCCAGCGCCTGCTCCGGCGTCGGCGGCTGCCGGCGCACGCCCTTGGGATGGCCGGTGGTGCCCGACGTATAGATCATCGAGCCCGGCGAGGTCGGGAACGGCGGCCTCGCGGGCTCGAAGCCCGCAAGCCAGCTTTCCCAATCGGTCATCGCATCCGGCACCTTTGCAGCTTCGTCGGAGACGCGATACGGGCCGCGCAGGCTCGGCGGCGTCTCGGCGACGATCACGTTGACTCCGGCAGGCACGGCGTGGCCGATGTTGCGCCAGAGATCGGCATGGATGACCAGCACTTTTGCGCCGGAATTGTCGATGACGTAGCGGGCCTCGTCCGGCGTGTTGTGCCAGTTCACCGGCACGACATAGGCGCCGCACAGGCCGGCGGCGAGCGAGGCTTCCATGAAGGTGAAGTCGTTGCGCATATAGACCGCGACGACATCGCCCTGGCTGACACCGAGGCTGGCATAGCCGCGCGCGGCGCGCTGGGCGCGCGCGTCCATCTCCGCCTTGGTCTTGACGCGATCGCCAATCCTGACCCACGAACTCATCGCGCGCCTCCCGGCATGTTGCTCCGATATCAGCGGCCCGTGAACACGGGCTCGCGCTTTTCGAGGAAGCTGCGCACGCCCTCGCGGTGGTCCGCGGTGTCGAACAGCTTGTAGATGATTTCGATGGCCCAGCTTCCGGTCTCTCTTGGATCGCCGTGGGTGGCGCGGCGCAGGCCTTCCTTCATGAAGCGCAGCGCCAGCGGCGAATTGCGCGCGATGCGCCCCGCAAGGTCCATCGCCTTCGGCATCAGATCGGCATGTGCCGTCACCTCGCCGACCAGGCCGATCCGCGCAGCCTCCTGCGCGTCGATGACATCGCCGGTATAGAGCAACTCGGCGGCCTTGGCCGGGCCGACGATAGCCGGCAGGCGCAACAATCCGCCGACGTCGCAAATCAGCCCGCGCCGGATGAAGAGCTCGGCAAAGCTCGCCTTCTCGGACGCCAGCCGGATGTCGGCGTACAGCGCCAGCTCCATGCCCCAGCCGACCGCCGAGCCGTTCACGGCGGCGATCACCGGCACCTGGCATTCCAATGCGGACATCGCCGCCGGCGTCGGCGGGCGGCGCACCACCGGCGTCGTGGCCCGCTTCTCGCCGGTCATCATCTCCTTGACGTCCTCGCCGGCGCAGAACGCGGGATCGGCGCCGGTGACGACGACGCAGCGGACCTCGTTGTCGACGGAGGCCGCGCGGAAGGAGGCCTCGACCTCGTCATAGGCGCGCCGGTTGAGCGCGTTGCGCCGCTCCGGCCGGTTCAGCGTGACCACGGCGATGTGGTTGGTTACCTCGTATTTGAGGCACTCGAAGTCGGCAGGAGGGATCTTCGGCTGCACGGTCATGGCTAGCTGCTCCCCGTCAGTTGCTCGTTTCCGGCTGCATCACCGTCTCCGACATGATCGGGCCGACCTTGTCGAAGCTCTCGCCATTGAAGCGCAGCAGCTGCATCTGGGTGATCGGGAAATAGTTGGTCGGGCTGGTGTTGACGGTGATGCCGTCGAACAGCAGGCCGAACTTGAGGTCTTTCAGATTGGCTGCCTGCTTCATGATGTTGTCGCGCGACAGGTCGTCGCCGCACTGTTCGAGCACCTTCTGCAGCACCTGCGAGGCCAGAAAGCCGTAGGCGTTCTGGCCATTGGCGATATCACCCTCCGGATTATAGCGCTTCATGAAGTCGAGATATTCCTTCACGCCGGGATCGTCGGCGTAGCGGGGATCGCGAGGCTCCTTGATCGACGTCGCCGTGAGGAGCCCGACCGCGTTTTCCAGCCCTGCGGGCTTGAAGTTCGCAATCGACGCCGCCGTGGTGTTGATGAAATGCAGCGGCTTCCAGCCGAGCTCGGCGACCTTGCGGATCGCCAGCGCGCCGAAGCGCGGGGTCGAGAAGTTCATGAAGATGTCCGCCCCCGATGCCTTCAGCTTGCTGACCTGGGAATCGATGGTCGGCTCGGTGCTGTCGTAGGAGGCTTCGGCGACGATCATCGTCTTGGCCCTGGCGCCGAGCGCGTCCTTGAATCCTCCATAGATGTCGCGGCCGTAATCATCGTTGGGAAACAGCACGGCGACCTTCCCTTGCGGGTAGTTCGCCAGAATGTACTTCGCGTAGATCGCGCTCTCGATCCGGTAGACCGAGGTGGAAAAGCCCATCGTCCACGGAAAATTCCTGGGGTCGCCGAACTTGGTCGCGCCGGTCGCGGAGAACAGCTGCGGCACCTTCCTGGCATTCATGTACTTCATCATGGCGGCGTTCGAAGGCGTGCCGACCGCCTGGAATATCGCCAGCACCTCGTCCTGCTCGACCAGCTTGCGTGCCTGCTCGACCGCCTTCGGTGGGCTGTAGGCATCGTCATAGGAGATGAACTGGATCTTGCGTCCGTTGATGCCGCCCTTGTCGTTGAGCATCTTCATGTAGGCGGCCTCGGTCTTGGCGAAGGCGCTGTAGGCCGATGCCGGGCCGCTGTAGGGCGCAATGTTGCCGATCTTGATGTCAGCCTTCGCTGCTTCTGCGCGGACCGAGTCCGGCTGGAGCGCGAGCGTCACACCGGCGAGCAAAATGCAGGCGTGCGACGCCAGCCACGATCCATTGCAGAAGCGCATGGCATTTCTCCCGTAGCGGCGGTTTCCGGGCCGGCGTTTCCATCACCGCCCGTCCGCCGAAATATTTTTATAACGCGTTCTTATAACGTGATATAAATTTGTCAGGGTGTCAACCAGGACCTATCGTTCACACGAGTCATGGCAGGCAGGCGAGAATGGAAAACCGACGCGACACGGCCAAGGCGGAGCGGCGCTCGCGCATCATCAAGGCGGCGCGCGACCTGATCCGCGAGACCGGCGATGCCGGTCTGTCGATGCGCGCGCTCGCGGCGAAAGCCGGCGTCAGCCTCGCCACGCCCTATAATCTGTTCGGCTCCAAGCGCGCCGTGCTCGTCGCCGTGCTCGAGGACATCAAGGGATTCGGCACGCGCTTTGCGAGCTTCAAATCGCTCGATCCGCTGGAGCGGATCCTGCGCGCCGCAAAGCTCGCCGTCAGCTATTACGAAGCCGATCCGGTGTTCTATCGCGCGTTGTGGACCAGCATTCTCGCCGCATCCGCGTCCGAAGAGCGCAGCGCGATCTTCAACCAGAAGCGCGACGATTTCTGGACGAAGCTGCTCGATGATGCCGTCGACGAGGGTCTGCTGCTGCCCGACATCGACACCGCCGTGCTGCTGCGCAGCCTCGACTACACTTTCCGCTCCGTCATGCTGCACTGGGTCATCGCCGAGATCGAGCTGGACGATATCCAGCCCGCGGTCGGTTACGGCTACGCGCTCGCATTGCGCGGCGCTGCGACGGCGAAGGGACAGCAGTTGATGCTCAAGCGCCTGAAGGCGTTTCAGGCGCAGTGCCCCGCTCTTCCCGTCAAACGAGTCAGGCGCATGGCGGATGCGGAATCATCTTTCTGAGGATCGAGAGAATGATCGAGGCCGGCGACCAGAAGACGCAAGTCTGACACTGACATCAGTGTCAGTTTGAGGACCGGAAACGATGACGTGCATCAAAATGCACGCGTGACAGGGGAAGAGATTTGGCAGGGAAACGACGCATCACGCGGTCGGCCGTGCGCCGTGGCGCGCTTCCGGCGGAGTCGCGACGGACCCGCAACTCGGCCGAGGCGACCGAACAGGTCCTGCTCGATGCCGCAAGGCGCGTGTTCGCCGACAAGGGCTACATCCGCGCCACCGTGCAGGACATCATCGAATCCACCGGGCTCAGCCGCGGCGCGTTCTACCTGTATTTCCGCAGCACCGACGATATCTTCGTCCGCACCATCACCAAGGTCGTCGACGATATTGTCGCCTCCTCCCGGGTGCGCTCGGGCCGCACGCTGCGCCAGCGCGTCTACGACAGCAATCTGCGCTATTTCGAGATTTTTGGCGCCAACCGCGGCTTGCTGCGCGCCTTCTTCGAGGCGAGCTATGTCGACCCCGAGATCGGGCGGATGCGCGCCGAGATGCGCAGCGCCTACATCATCAGGGTGCGCGATCATCTCGAACGCCAGCGCCAGCGCGGCGGCTGCCTGCCGATCGATCCTGATGCATCCGCGCTCTCGCTCGCCATGATGGTCGAGGGCACCGCGCAGGCCTTCGCGATCCTGAAGATGGAGCCGTTCGAGCGGCCGCTCGAATTGAAGAGGCTTTGCACCGAGGTGACGGAGATCTGGTGCCGCGCGGTCTATGTCGATCCGGATCGGCCGCTGATGCCGGAGGCCGCGAAGGCGCCAGCCCTCGCTGGCGGCCTCAAGCGGAATAAGCAGGCGGCAATGCCGGTGCGAGAAGCATGAACGCGATGGACAATACCTTTAGCCACGCCCTCGAATCCATGACGGCGCGCATCGTGCCGGGCGCGCGCGGCATCGCCGACCTGCGGCGCCTGTCGGCGGGCGCGACGCTGGAGACCTGGTCGTTCGACGCGGTCGACGGCGACAGGGTGCTGCACAAGCTGATCCTGCGCCGCTCGCCCGGCGGCCTGCGAAGCGCCGAATCGCTGTCGCTGGAGGCCGAGGCCGGGCTGATCCGCGTGCTCGACGGCAGCGGCGTGCCGGTGCCGACGGTGGTGCACACGCTGGTCGCTGCCGACAATCTCGGCGACGGCTTTCTGATGACGCGGATCGAAGGCGAGACGATCGCGCGCAAGGTGCTGCGCGATGCGCAATTCGCGAGCATCCGCCCTCGCCTCGCCGCGCAGTTCGGCACCATCCGCGGCACCATGACCAAGGTCGACACGGCGCGGCTGCCGCCGCTGCCGTTCAAGCCGGCCGAAATCATCGTGGCGCGGCTCGCGAGCCGCTACGACAGCCTCGGCGTGGCGCGGCCGGTGTTCGACCTCGCGTTTCGCTGGCTGGAGCAGAACGCGCCCGCCCCTCTCAAACAATATCGCCTGGTGCATGGCGACTACCGCAACGGCAACATCATCTTCGGAGCCGAGGGCGTGCGCGCGGTGCTCGACTGGGAGGTCGCCCATATCGGCGACCCCGCGGAGGATCTCGCCTGGATCTCGACACCGCCATGGCGCTTCGGCGAGCTCGACCGCCCCGTCGGCGGCCTCGGCTCGCGACGGCAATTATTCGACGCCTACGAGGCGGCCAGCGGCGAGCGCGTCGATCCTGCTCGCGTGTACTACTGGGAGGTTTTGGGCAGCCTGCGCTGGGGCGTGAGCTGCGCCAGCATGCTCGAATGGTTTTCCAGCGGACGCGACGGAAGCGTGGAGCGCGCCATGATCGCGCGGCGCGTGTCCGAGAACGAGCTCGACCTGATGCGCATTTTGACCGGGACCGACTGACATGCTGGATCAACCCCGTGGCGCCGACATCCTTGCAGCGGTCTCAAGACTCCTGCGCGAGACCTTGATGCCGCAACTGCCCGCCAACGCCGCCTTCCAGGCGCGCGTTGCGGCCAATGCAATCGATCTCGTCGCCCGCGAAATAAATTTTGGCGAGACCGTCGAGCGCGAGGCGCTCGGCCGACTGCAGTCCCTGCTCGGCCGCGACGGCTCGCTGGCGGAGCTGGAGGCCGACCTGTCGGGCCGCATTCGCCGCGGCGAGCTCGACCTGCAAAGCGAGGGCCTTGCCGATCACCTCTGGCAGACCACGCTCGACAAGATGAAGATCGACCAGCCCGCCTATGCCAGCTATCGCCGCACGCTCGAAACGCGCGCCGGCCAACGACAAACCAAGCAAGAGGACTAATCAGCGATGGATTTCAGTATCCCCAAGGATCTCGTCGACTATCTCGCCAAGATCGACGCCTTCGTTCAGGCCGAGATCAAGCCGCTGCAGGCGCAGGACGACAATGAGCGCTTCTTCGATCATCGCCGCGAATGGGCGCGCACCGATTTCGACAAGGACGGCCTGCCCCGCCCGGAATGGGAAGCCCTGCTAGAGAAGGCCAAGGCGCTGGCCGACAAGGCCGGCTTCTTCCGCTTCTCGCTGCCCAAGGAGTTCGGCGGCCAGGGCGGCGGCAATCTCTGGATGGCCGTGATCCGCGAGCATCTCGCGACCCAGGGCCTCGGCCTGCACAACGACCTGCAGAACGAGCATTCCGTGGTCGGCAACTTCCCCTTCATCGTGATGCTGCGCGATTTCGGCACGCCGGAGCAGAAGGAAAAATTCATCCGCGGCTCGCTGGACCGCAAGATCCGCGTCACCTTCGGTCTCACCGAGCCGCATCATGGCTCGGACGCCACCCATATGGAGACGCGCGCGGTCCGCGAGACCCGCGACGGCGTCGTCGGCTGGCTGATCAATGGCGAGAAGATGTGGACGACGGGCATGCACACCGCCTCGCACTGCTGCCTGTTCGCCCGCACCAGCGGCCAGGATGGCGACGCCAGGGGCATCACGGCGTTTCTCGTGCCGGCCAATTCGCCGGGCGTGAAGGTCGAGGAGTACATGTGGACCTTCAACATGCCGACGGATCATCCCCGCGTCAGCTTCACGAACGTCTGGGTGCCCGAGAGCGCCATGTTCGGACAGATCGACCGCGGGCTGGCGCTGGCGCAGGCCTTCGTGCACGAGAACCGCATCCGGCAGGCGGCAAGCTCGCTGGGTGCCGCTGCCTACTGCGTCAACGAGAGCGTCAAATACGCGAACCAGCGCAAGCCGTTCGGCAAGCCGCTGTCGGTCAACCAGGGCATCCAGTTCCCGCTGGTCGAGCTCGCCACCCAGATCGAGATGCTTCGCCTGCTGATACGCAAGACGGCCTGGGAGATGGACAGCATGCCCCATCCCGAGGTCGAGAAGCGGCTCTCGGACAAGGTCTCGATGTGTAACTACTGGGCCAACCGGCTCTGCTGCGAGGCGGCCGACCGCGCCATGCAGGTGCACGGTGGCATCGGCTATTCGCGCCACAAGGCCTTCGAGCACATCTACCGCCATCACCGCCGCTACCGGATCACCGAAGGCTCCGAGGAGATCCAGATGCGCAAGGTGGCGGGTTATCTGTTTGGTTTCATGGGTCCCAACAAGAGGGCCTGAAACCAGATCCGCCCGCGCGAACGGCGCGGGCGGACGACGTAGGGAAGCACAAGGAGGACACCATGCCGGAATTCTCTCGGCGAACGATCACGCTCGCCTCGCTTGCTACACTCGCCACCACGCTGGCTCCGAAATCCGCCCGGGCCGAGAAGAAATACGGCCCCGGCGTCACCGACACCGAGATCAAGGTCGGCCAGACCATCGCCTATAGCGGCCCGGCCTCGGCCTACGGCCAGCTCGGCCAGGCCGAAGCCGCCTATTTCAAGGCGATCAACGATCGCGGCGGCATCAACGGCCGCAAGATCAACTTCATCTCGCTCGACGACGGCTACAGCCCGCCGAAGGCGGTCGAGCAGACCCGCCGCCTGGTCGAGCAGGACGAGGTCGCCGTGATGTTCGGCATGCTCGGCACGCCGCTCAATCTCGCCACCCGCTCCTACCTGAATTCGCACAAGGTGCCGCAGCTCTTCGTCGCCGCCGGCTCCGAGCAGTTCGCCAATCCGGAAAAGTTTCCATGGACCATCGGCTTTCAGCCGACCTTGCGCTCGGAGGGCACGTTCTTCGGCAAGCAGATCCTGGCCGTGAACCAGAATCCAAAGATCGGCGTGATCTACCAGTACGACGATTTCGGCAAGGAGATGCTGTCCGGACTGACAGACGGCCTGGGCGCCAAGGCCTCGGCGATCATCGCGACCGAGAGTTTTACCCCGACCGATCCGACGATCGATTCACAGATCGTCAAGCTGAAGTCGGCCGGCGCCGACACCGTGATGCTGTTTGCCTATGCCAAACAGGCGGCCCAGGCGATCCGCAAGATCTACGAGCTGAGCTGGCAGCCCGACACCTACCTGCATTCGGGCTCGGCCTCGATGAGCGCGACCTTGATCCCTGCGGGCCTCGAACGCTGCGCCGGCATCAAGACCGTGCGCTACATGAAGGACCCGTCTGACCCGCGCTGGCAGAACGATCCGGAGCTGAAGCCGTTCTACGAATGGCTCAAGGAATACATGCCGAACGCCAATGCGTCCGACACCTTCTTCCTCTCGGGATGGACCTTCAGCCAGATGCTGGTGCAGGTGCTGCGCCAGTGCGGCGACGACCTGACCCGCGAGAACATCATGCGCCAGGCCGCCAATCTGAAGGATTTCCGCAATCCCGGACTGCTGGCGGGCAGTCTCATCAACACCAGCCCGACCGACTACCGCGTCGTGAAGTTCATGACGCTGGAACGCTTCAACGGCAAGAACTGGGAGAGCTTTGGGAGCTGACGCGAGGAAACCATCGAGAGCGCCCGCGGCAGTGTCGCGGGCGCGCTCGGGTTACTGCAGAATGCTCTTGTAGTTATCCGAGAAGACATCGCGGCCGATGATGAGCCGCATCACTTCGGAGCTTCCCGCCAGAATTCGGTTCACGCGCGCATCCGTGAACATGCGGCTGATCGGGTATTCGTCCATGTATCCCGCGCCGCCATGGAGCTGCACGCCGAGATCGAGCATCTTCCATTCGACTTCCGATGCCATCATCTTGGCCTTGGCGCCCATATTGCTGGTCAGCCGTCCCGCATTGTGCTCGGCCACGCAGTGGTCGACATAGATCTGCACGAGGTCGAGCTCGGCATCCATCTCCGCCATGCGGAACTGGGTGTTCTGCTGCTCGGCGAGCGGCTTGCCGAACAGCTTGCGCTCCATGACATAGGTGCGCGTGATATCGAACGCCTTGCGGCCGTTGGAGATCGAGCCGACCGCGGAGATCAGCCGCTCCTCGGCCAGGCCCTCCATCAGATAGTAAAAGCCCTTGCCGGGCTCGCCGAGGACGTTGGCCTTGGGGACCTTCACGTTCTGGAAGAACAGCTCGGCCGTATCCTGCGCCGGCATGCCCATCTTCTTGAGATTGCGACCGCGCTCAAAGCCTTCCATGCCCGGCTCGACGATCAGGAGCACCATGGCGTGCTTCTTTTCGGCCCCCGCGAGCCGCGCCGCCACGATCACCACGTCGGAATTGATGCCGTTGGAGATATAGGTCTTCGAGCCGTTGAGCAGGAAATGATCGCCCTTGTCCTCCGCCGTCGTCCGCATGCCTGCGAGATCCGAGCCCGCGCCGGGCTCGGTCATGGCGATGGCAAGGATCGTCTCGCCGCTGACGCATTTGGGCAGGAACCGGTCCCGTTGCTCGTCGGTGCCGAAGCGCTTGAAATAGGAGCCGACCAGGCGGCTGTGCAGCGTGTTGAACCAGCCCTTGCAGCCGGCGCGCGCGGTCTCCTCGATGATGATCTGCTCGTAGCGGAAGTCGGCATCGCCCATTCCGCCGTACTTCTCCTCGGGCCAGATCATCAGGAAGCCGATGTCGCCGGCCTTCTTGAAAGCGCTGCGATCGACGATGCCGGCGTCCCGCCATTCCTCCATGTGGGGCGCGATCTCGCTATTGATGAATTTTCTGTAGGCATCGCGGAAGATGACCTGGTCTTCGGTAAAGCTGCGCATCATCTCACCCAATGGCTGCGACGTGGATACCGGCCGGCGTGCAGCGGCATCGGCACAAAAACTTGGAGCGTCGATTCTGACTGAATTCAGAACCGAGGCTCCCTTATCGAGGCAAGCAATGCTTCACTTGCCCTTCCAGTTCGGCGCGCGCTTCTCCGCAAAGGCAGCCGCGCCCTCGCGAGCGTCCTCCGATGTGAAGACGGAAGCGACGATCTCCTGCTGCTTCTTCCACATCTGATCGTCCGGCCAGAGCCGGGATTCGACGATCACCTGCTTGGAGGCCTTCACCGCGAGCGGGCCGTTGGCGCCGATCTTCGATGCAAGCTCGAGCGCGGCGTCGAGAGCCGGGCCGTCGGTGACGCGGTTGATGATGCCGAGCTCATAGGCGCGCTCCGCGCCGAAGAACTCGCCGGTCAGCGCGAACTCCATCGCCACGCGATACGGCATCTGGCGCGGCATCCGCGTCAGCCCGCCTGCCGCCGCCGCCAGACCGCGCTTCACCTCGGGGATCCCGAACTTGGCGTTGCGGTTGGCGACGATCATGTCGCAGGACAGCGCGACCTCCATCCCGCCGGCGAGTGCGTAGCCGTCAACGGCCGCAATCACCGGCTTCTTCAGCGGCGCCTCGGTGATGCCGGCAAAGCCCCGGCCCGGGATCGACGGCCGCTCGCCCTTCAAGAACCCCTTGAGGTCCATGCCCGAGCAGAACGTACCGCCGGCGCCGGTGATGATGCCGACCGTGAGCGCATCGTCGGCGTCGAGCCGGTCGAGCGCCGCCGCCACGCCCCTGGACATGGCGAGGTTGGCGGCGTTCTTGGCTTCCGGCCGGTTCAGCGTGATGATCAGAATCGGCCCGCGGACTTCGGTCAGGACCGGAGCTTCTTCGGACATTGCTTGCTACTCCCCTGCGTCCGATCGCCTAGCGCGGGGCCATGCGGATGGCGCCGTCGAGGCGGACGTCCTCGCCGTTGAAGTAGCCGTTGGTGATCATGGTCAGCGCGAGCTGGGCATATTCCTCCGGCAGGCCGAGGCGCTTCGGGAACGGCACCGATGCGCTGAGCGCGGCCTTGACGTTCTCCGGGGCGCCCTGCAGCAGCGGCGTGTTGAAGATGCCGGGCAGGATGGTGTTGACGCGGATGCCCTCGTTCATCAGGTCGCGCGCGATCGGCAGGGTCATGCCGACGACGCCGCCCTTGGAGGCCGAATAGGCCGCCTGCCCCATCTGGCCGTCTTCGGCCGCGACCGATGCGGTGTTGACGATCGCGCCGCGCTCGCCGTCCGCGAGCGGGGCCAGCGACAGCATGCCCTTCGCCGACTTGGCGATGCAGCGGAAGGTGCCGACGAGGTTGATCTGGATGATGCGGTTGAAGGCATCGAGCGGGAAGTGGGTGGGCTCGCCGGTGGTCTTGTCGCGGCCGGCGGTCTTCACTGCGTTGCCAGTGCCGGCGCAGTTCACCAGGATGCGCTCCTGGCCGAACGCGGCGCGGGCCTTGGCGAAGGCCGCATCGACCTGCTCGTCGGAGGTGACGTCGACCTTGCAGAATACGCCGCCGATTTCCTTGGCGACGGCTTCGCCCTTCTCCACGTTGAAGTCGAAGATCGCGACCTTCACGCCCTGCGCAGCGAGTGCTCGCGCGGTGGCCGCGCCGAGGCCGGATGCGCCGCCGGTGACGACGGCGACGATCGATGAATCGAGTTTCATGACAGTATCCTCTTTTGTCAGATGCGTTCGATGATGATGGCCGGCGCCATGCCGCCGGCGGCGCACATGGTGACGAGGCCGTAGCGTCCGCCGCTGCGCTCGAGCTCGTCGAGCGCGGTGCCGATCAGGATCGATCCGGTCGCGCCGATGGGGTGGCCGAGCGCGATGGAGCCGCCATTGATGTTGACCTTGGAACGATCAAGATCGAGGTCGCGGATGAACTTCTCGGCGACGACCGCGAAGGCCTCGTTGATCTCCCAGACGTCGATGTCCTTCTTGGTCAGGCCGGCCTTGGCGAGAACCTTCTTGGCGGCAGGAACGGGCGCGTTCAGCATCAGCGTCGGGTCGTCACCCTGGTTGGCATAGGCCACGATCCGGCCGCGCGGCTTGAGGCCGTGCTTCTCGGCATATTGCTTCGAGGTGATCAGGACCGCGGCGGCGCCGTCCACCACGCCCGAGCTGTTGCCGGCATGATGCACGCCCTTCCACTGCAGGTCCGGGTAGCGGCGCTGGATCTGCTTCTTGAAGGTCGAGCCGTTGCCGAGATCGAACTCGGCGATCTGCTCGAAGCTGGGCTTCAGTCCGGCAAGGCCTTCGGCCGTGGTCTCGGGGCGCGGGAATTCCTCGCGATCGAGGGCGACACTGCCGTCGTCGTTCAGGACGGGAACCACCGATTTGGCGAAGCGGCCTTCATCGATCGCCCGCTTGGCGCGCTGTTGGCTGACCAGGGCCAGGGCATCGCAAGCCTCCCGGCTGATGCCCTCCTTGGTCGCGATGGCGTCGCCGCAGACACCCTGATGGGATTGCGGGTGGATGGCGTCGAGCACCGCGTTGCCGGACCCCATCATCCGCGCCGGCTGCCCCGCCTTGGAGCGCTCGGCGGCCAGAACCTGCTGATAGCTCATCATCTCGGTGCCGCCGGCGATGACGCAATCCTCCATGCCCGACATGATGGAAGCGGCCGCCAGGTTGACGGAGGTGATGCCACCGCCGCAGAAGCGATCCAGCGTCGTGCCGCTGGCGTTGATGTCATATCCGGCCGCGAGCGCCGACATGCGCCCGAGATCGCCGCCCTGCTTGCCTTCCTGGGTCGAGGTCGACCAGATGATGTCATCGACGGTCGAGGTGTCGAGCTTGTTGCGCTCCTTGAGTGCCTTGAGCACCGTTGCGGCCAGTTGCTGCGGATGCAGGTGCGACAGCGCTCCCTTTCCCGGCTTGCCGATGCCTCGCGGCGTGCGAACGGCGTCGATGATGTAGGCTTCAGACATGCGATTTCCTTCGTTTCGAACGTTCATGCTTGAGTAGGCAGCGGCGCCGATTTTTCGAAATCAGAGCGCGAACTGATCCGCCGTCATGCGGACGCTTGTGCTCGCGTGGCGTTCCTGCTCACCGGCACGCACCGGCGTGTCGCAGCTCTCGGCAAACAGCGAGGCACCGAGCGCGATGCCATTGGGGCCGAGAGCGTATTTCTGCTCCTGCGGCAGGTAGATCAGCTGGCCGATCCGGGTCAGCGTGAACATGAGGCGCGAGACCGTCGATCGCGGCAGGCCACAGCGGTCGGCGATGTCGCGATTGCCCAGGCGCATCTCCGGGCTCTCAAAGCAGCGCAGAATGTCGAATGCGCGCGATACGACCTGGATCACATGCGCAGTTTCCGTGCCCGCCAGGCTTCCTTGCATCAGCTTCTCAGAACGTCGTCCCATCGCTCACACCTCAGTTAGAGTTTTCCACACGCACACGCATCCCTGCCAAGCGCGATGCATCAGATCACCGCGGCCAGCCGCGTCGCCTGATCGATCGCGCGCTTGGCATCGAGTTCGAGGGCCTCAAAGGCGCCGCCGACGAGGCTCGCCTTGACGCCATGCGCCCTTAGCTCGTCGTAGAGCTTGCGCAACGAAGTCTGCCCGGCACACACGATAACGGTATCGACGTCGAACAGCCGGGGCTCCCCGTTGATACGGGTGTGCAGACCGGCATCGTCAATCCTGAGATATTCGACGCCGCTCACCATGTGCACGCCGCGCCGCTGCAGCACCAGGCGATGCGTCCAGCCGGTGGTGCGACCGAGATTGCGGCCGAGCGCGTCGGACTTGCGCTGCATCAGATAGACTTCGCGGCCGGAGCTCGCGATCTCGGGCTTGACGCCGGTCACGCCGCCGCGCGGATGGTTCTTGAAGTCGATACCCCATTCCCGCGCGAAGGCCTCGACGTCCAGCGCGGCCGACGTGCCGGCATGGGTGATGAGCTCGGCGACATCGAAGCCGATGCCGCCGGCGCCCATGATGGCGACCTTCCGCCCGATCTCGCGGCGGCCGCGAATGGCGTCGATGTAGCTGACGACCTTGGGATGATCGATCCCCTCGATGTCAGGGACGCGCGGTTCGATGCCGGTTGCCACGATCACCTCGTCGAAGCCGTCAGCCTTCAACGCATCGACGTCGGCGCGCGTGTTGAGGCGCAGCTCGACGCCGCGCACCGCGATCATGCGACGGAAGTAGCGCAAGGTTTCGTCGAACTCCTCCTTGCCCGGAATTTTCCGCGCGAGGTTGAACTGGCCGCCGATCTCGGAGCCGGCCTCGAACAGGGTGACCTTGTGGCCGCGCTCGGCCGCCGTGGTGGCGAAGGCGAGCCCCGCGGGTCCGGCGCCGATGACCGCAATGCGCTTGGGCGCCCCCGTCGGATCAGAGCTCAGCTCGGTCTCGTGGCAGGCGCGCGGATTGACCAGGCAGGAGACCATGCGGCCTGTGAAGGTGTGGTCGAGGCAGGCCTGGTTGCAGGCGATGCAGGTGTTGATCTCGTCCTCGCGTCCCTCGGCCGCCTTGCGCACGAGCTCGGGATCCGCAAGCATCGGCCGCGCCATCGAGACGATGTCGGCATCGCCGCGCGCAAGAACGTCCTCGGCGACCTGCGGCATGTTGATGCGGTTCGACGTGATCATGGGCACGCCGAGCTCGCTGCGCAGCCGGCCGGTCACCTGGGTGAAGGCCGCGCGGGGCACCATGGTGGCGATCGTCGGCACGAAGGCCTCGTGCCAGCAGAAATGGGTGGAGACGATGTTGACGCCGGCCGCAACCACCGCCTTGCCGAGCGCAACGACCTCCTCCCAGGCAAGCCCGCCTTCGAGCATGTCCATCGCGGAGATGCGGAAGATCACGATGAAGTCGTTGCCGACCGCGGCGCGAACGCGCCTGATGACCTCGACCGGGAATCGCATGCGGTTCTCGAACGAACCGCCCCAGCAATCGGTGCGACGGTTGGTCTTCTCGACCAGGAAGGTCGAGATCAGATAGCCGGCCGAGCCGATGATCTCGACGCCGTCATATCCGGCTGACCTTGCCAGCGCGGCGCAATTGGCGAAATCGGCGATCTGCTTTTCGATGCCCGCGTCATCCAGCTCGCGCGGCACGTAGGCCGCGATCCGCGACTTCACTGCCGAGGGCGCGACGCAGTTCGGCGTGCGCGCGAGCGGGCCCGCATGCAGGATCTGGAGGCAGATTTTTACGTCGGGATCGGCGGCATGCACCGCGTCGGTGATCTGGCGATGCTCGTTGGCTTCTTCGGGGGTCGACAGCTTGATGCCGTGGCCGCTGGCCTCGACATTCGGCGGAATGCCCCCGGTGATGATCATGCCGACGCCGTGCCGGGCGCGCTCGGCGAAGAAGGCGGCCTGCCGAGCAAATCCGTTCTCGGCTTCTTCGAGCCCGGTGTGCATGGAGCCCATGAGCGCCCGGTTCTTCAGCCTGGTGAAGCCGAGATCCAGCGGGGCAAACAGCTTTGGATATCGCTGGCCGGCCTCCATCAGGCGGTTTCCTCCCCACGGCTCAAGGCCGTTTAATTAAGCGATTAACTAGTTAATTGGTTGACTAAAGTGGCCGAAGCCGCCTGTCAATCGTCATTTCACGCGGGCCAGCAGTGTGGCTCGAACTTCGCGATCCCTGGTCGGCAGCGCCTTGCGTTCAGACGCTGGCAGGTGGATTGAAACGAGACATGATCGCCAGGCGCGCGCCGCCGAATACCGGCGAAACGCCCGTTCCGCGACACGTTTATGAGCCGCGCGCATTGCTCATATGTCCTCGCGAGTCCGGCTCGCGTACCAGCACCTCAACGCAAGCAGCACCGTCAAGCGCTGACCAACATTGTCGACGAAGGGCGCGCGAACCGTGCGTCATAACAAGAAGTCGGCGCGTAAGAACAAGCCGTGTGCAACGGAGGAAACGCATGACGCCGCGATGCCTGCGCGAGTGCCATGATGACCAGTGAGGTCCGCGAATGGCCCGCGCTCTCGCTCGCCGAGACGTACAGCCGGTTGACCGCGCCGGGCGCGCCATTCGAGATGGAGACGGTCACCGTCTCCGGTCGCCCCATCCGCGCCTACAAGAAGGCACACCGGGACCTGCGCGCGATCTTCGAGGCCAACAAGGCGTGGGGTGACCGTACCTTCATCGTCTTCGAGAACGAACGCCTCTCGTATCGCGCGCATTATCGTGCAGCATCGGCCCTCGCCTGGCGCCTCGCTGACGATTATGGCGTGCAGAAGGGTGATCGCGTTGCCATCGCCATGCGGAATCTGCCGGAATGGCCGATCGCGTTCTGGGCCGTGACAGTCATCGGCGGCATCGCCGTGCCGCTCAATGCCTGGGGCACCGGAGATGATGTGGCCTACGGACTGCGCGATTCCGGCGCGAAGGTCGCGATCGTCGACAGCGAGCGCTTCGAGCGCCTGAAATCCCGCCCCACTGGCGACCATGCCGCCGCCCTCATCACCGTTCGGACTCCCGGGCATCCCGACGGAAACGCGGTCGCGCTGGCGGATCTGATCGGACCGTCATCGAACTACGACAGCTTGCCGGAGCGCGCGCCACCCGACCGTGACATCCAGCCGGACGACGACGCGACCATCCTCTACACCTCAGGCACCACCGGCCGTCCCAAGGGCGCACTCGGAACGCACCGGAACATCATGTGCAATCTCGTGAACATCACGTTCTCGGGCGCGCGGGCCGCGCTCCGGCGCGGCGATCCCCTGCCCGCACCGCCGGAGGTGCAGAAAGCGGTGCTGCTGCCGGTGCCGTTCTTCCATGTCACGGGGTGCCACTCGATCATGATCCCGGCATTGGCCAACGGCTCGAAGATCGTGCTCATGTACAAATGGAATGCCGAGGCCGCGCTCGAGCTGATCGAGCGCGAGCGCATCAACGGAGTGTCCGGCGTGCCGTCGATGACGTGGCAATTGCTGGAGTCGCCGGACTTTTTGCGCCGAGACATTTCGAGCCTTGAAGGTCTCTCCTATGGCGGCGCCGCCGCATCGCCGGAGCTCACCCTGAAGATCGCCGCGCTGTTTCCGGGCAAGTTCGGCGGCACCGGCTATGGCGCCACCGAGACGTCCTCGGTCTCGACCTCGAACGGTGCCGAGGATTATCTCGCGCGGCCGGACTCCGTCGGACCGGCCGTTCCCGGATGCGATCTGCGCGTCATCGACGAGGCAGGAAACACGCTGCCCCCAGGTGCCATCGGCGAACTCGAGATCTACGGCGGCAACGTCGTGAAAGGATACTGGAACAATCCGCAGGCGACCGCAGCCGCGTTCCGCGACGGATGGTATCGCACCGGCGACATCGTTCGCATGGACGCAGACGGCTTCGTCTATCTGCTCGATCGCGCCAAGGACATGCTGATCCGCGGCGGCGAGAACATCTATTGCGTCGAGATCGAGGACGCGCTGCTCGCGCATCCCGATATCCTCGAGGCGGCGATCGTCGGCATTCCCGATCGCGTGCTCGGCGAGCTCGTCGGCGCCGTCGTTCGCGCAAGGGCCGGATCGCGCCTGACCGCCGAGCAGGTGATCGAACATCTGCGCCCGCTTCTCGCCGCCTTCAAGCTACCCGTCACCGTCGACATCCGCATCGAGGAGCTGCCACGCACCGCGAGCGGCAAGATCGTCAAGCGGCAACTCCGCGAGGAGCTCGCATCAATGGCAAGCGCATCGGCATGAAAGCGAACGAACAAGAAAAACTCGGGAGAACGAAATGAAGAGTATCTTGTCGGCGGCCCTCGCGGCCGGTTTCCTCATCGCAAACGGCGCCATGGCCGCCGAGAAGAAATACGACGAGGGCGCCTCGGACACCGAAGTCAGGCTCGGGCAAACCATGCCGTATAGCGGTCCCCTGTCGGTCCACGGCATCCAGGGCCGCACCGAGGTCGCCTATTTCCGCATGCTCAACGAGGAAAAGGGCGGCATCAACGGCCGCAAGATCAATTTGATTTCGCTCGATGACGCGTTCTCGCCGCCCAAGACCGTCGAGCAGACCCGCAAGCTGGTCGAGAGCGACGGCGTGCTCGCGCTGTTCGGCTCGTCCGGGACTGCGGCGCAATCCTCGGTGCAGAAATACCTGAACGGCAAGGGCGTGCCGCAACTCCTGGTCTCGACCGGCGCCAACAAGTGGAATCAGCCCAAGGCGTTCAGATGGTCGACGCCGGCCTTCCACCTCTATGGAACGGAAGGCGAGATCCTCGCAAAATATCTGTTGTCCGTGAAGCCGGACGCGAAGGTCGCCATCCTCATGCAGAACGACGATTTCGGCCGCGACTACGTGTCCGGATTCAAGAAGGGCCTCGGCGACAAGGCTTCCAGCATGATCGTCAAGGAGGTCACCTACGAACTCACCGATCCCACGATGGATTCGCAGGTCGCGCAGCTCAAATCATCGGGCGCCGACGTGTTCTTCAACGTCTCGCTCGGCAAGGCCGCCTCGCAATCGATGAAGAAGGCCTTTGAGCTCGACTGGAAGCCGTTGCAGCTCGTCGTCAGCCCGTCCGTCGGCCGGCAATTCCTGGAGGCCGCCGGTTTCGATGCCGTGACCGGGATCATCGCGGCCACGCCCTACAAGCAGGTCTCGAGTCCCAAATGGGCGGAGGACGCTGACGTCGTTGCCTACCAGGCCTTCATGAAGAAGTACCTTCCGAACGAGGATCCCAAGAACGAGATCGGCTTCGCCGTCTATTCCTTCGCCTACATCATGGGAAAGATCATCGAGGCGTGCGGGGACAATCTGACGCGGGAGAATCTGCTGTACCAGGCCACGCACCTGAACAACGTGGCGGCCCCGTCCCTGCTGCCGGGCACGACCTACAACACCTCGCCGGACAATTACGTGCCGTTCAAGCGACTGGTCGTTCAAAAGTTCGACGGCAAGGACTGGGTCCAGGTCACGGCGATCACCGTCGAATAACGCAGGGACGGGATCGACACCGTCTCCGGACGGGCTATGCACTCCTGCACCGGTCTCGTCGGTCTCGAAACCCGGCTTCATGAGCACCTCGGTCCCGCCGCGTTGGTGAAAGACGTGCCGGGCCCCCGGGTCGAAAATGTCAGGCCACCTGATGGCGCCGCCACCGATGGTCCAGTCCGGGGGAATGTAGCTTCCCTTGGGCGTGGAGGTCCTGCCCCCAGATGTCGGCCGGCACGCGCTTCTGCGTCGCCGTGAACTACTTCGCGCGCCGGCATCGACTTCATTCACCACACCAGTGCTTTCGGATTGCCGTTCGGCAACCCTGCTTTTGGGCAATGACATTGTCTGCTATGAAATTGACACTCAGCTCAGCAGCCCGAGAGAACTATTTTGGTTAACCGGCGACCTGGGTTGTGAACGGCCGATCGGAGCCGTCAGACCATGGGGCAAGAAGCGGTCCGTTGAGGTCAAATGCATATTGTTCAGAAGGCAATTGCCTCGGCCATGAAACGCTCGCCCCGGATTTCGGCTCTGGCTCTCATCTTCGCCGCCATATCCATCGCCCTCGCTCCGGCGCAATCCGCTGAGACAAAGCCGGACCTGCCGACCGAAATCGGCATCGTCGTTGCTGATTCCGAGCAGGCGTCGGTGGCTGCTCAGATGTGGTTGAACGCTGCCCGGGAGCAAGGCCTGCCGGCACGCATCGTGACCGCCGGCCAGGTCGTATCCGACTGGCGCGACCAACAGGGCCGCTTTGCAGGCCTCGTGCTGCCCGACGAACTCGCCCGAAACGTTTCGTCAGAATTCGTCTCGGGACTTCAACAATACGTCGATCATGGCGGTCGATTGCTCGTTGTGTTCGATGCCGCGCTGATGCGCCCCGACGGGCGATATGCCCTGGATCGATCAGTTCTCTCCGGGCTGGTCGGCGTCAATTATGCCATGTCCGAACGGCTTGGCGACAAGATGTTTCGGCGGGGTCCGGTGTTCGCGTCCAGCGCCAGCGCCAAGGTGCTTGGTCTGCCCCCGGGCCTTGCCGTTGAGGATCCAGAAGCCGCTGCGCAAGCGCCATTCAATCTGCGGCTCAGAACCTACTCCTATCCGGAATGGACAACCGCTTCCCTGGAGACGGACGGGCCCTATGACGGCGAACCCTTGCTCGTCGGACATGACGGACAAATCGTCGCCGGGATTCGCAAGCACGGGGAAGGCCGCATCATCTTCGCCAACTTGCCGATCGGAACCTTGAAGCTGACCAGCACCAACGGCTGGCCGCTTCACCGCTTCCTGCGCTTGCTGGCGATCGAAAGCGGATTGCCGGTCCTCGCCATGACGCCCGGCGCAGTCGGCGGCATGGTGTTGAACATTCACGTTGACGCTGCTTCCGCGATCAAGCCACTCGAGAAAATGGTCGCTAGCGGATTCTTCAACGACGGCCCATTCTCGGTGCATGTGACCGCGGGTCCTGACGTCAACGAAAAAGGCGACAAGAAGGGAATAGACGTCCCGCACAACAAGTCGATCCAAACCGTACTCCGAAATCTGGCCTTGCAGGGCCATGAAGTCGGCAGCCACGGCGGCTGGATTCACAATTATTGGGCCAAGCAGGTCAATGAAGGAAGCGCCGAGCGGGACGCATACCTGCTTGAATTGAACGTAGATGCTCTCGCGTCAGCGACGAAGGAGCCGATACGCGTCTATTCCGCCCCTGGCGGCCAGCATCCCGTGTGGGTCACAGACTGGCTGCGGCAACATGATTTTCTGGCCTATTACACCACCGCCAACAGCGACTCGGCCCCTACCCGCGGATATCGCCGCGGCGAGCCCGTCGACGCTGGTGTCTGGTCGTTCCCAATCGCGATCTGTGGTGAGACGGCTTCCTTCGAGGAGATGTTCTGGGCCAAGCTCGACGAGCAAACTCAGGTTACGCCATGGCTGACGAGCTTGACGCGCTTTACTGCCGACGAGCACGAAGTGAGATTGTTCTATTTTCATCCCACCGGCGTTCATCTCTTCGAACCTTCAGTGGCGGCAATGATTACCGAGGCACGAAGCCTTCATGATCGCTTTCGCTGGTATACAATGGCGGAATTGTCCCGCTTTCTGAGCCGACGCGAAGAAACGCAGTGGAGCATCTCGCGCCGCGACGGCAACGATCTGTTTCTGAAGGCCGAGAATTCAAATTCGCTGCGAGATATGACGTGGCTGGTCCCTGCCCATCACTTCATTGAGCCGCGCCTCATCGAAGGAACGGCGGAAATTACTCTCGAGGGCTCGGACTGGAAAATCAAGGCGACTGACGGCAAGACACTGGTCGTCCATCTTGGCCCCGGTGCAGGACTGCCGAAAGCCAGGACGGACATCAAGCAGCAATAGCTTGCGATCGGCGATGCTCCGAGACCGTCAACGATAGAATCTATCGAGGTTCTGTTCGAGCACGCCCCGAATGCGCATTGCCGCCGTTCCGTCGCCGAAAGCAAGGGACGAACGGGCCATCGAGGCATAGGCGATTTCATCGTCGAGCAGTCGCTCGACCTCGCTGACGATCCGCTCGGTTTCCGAGCCAATCAACCGGATGGCTTCGGCGCGAAGTCCCTCCGGCCGTTCGGTCCTGTCGCGCATCACAAGCACCGGCTTGCCAAGAGAGGCCCCTTCTTCCTGAAGCCCCCCGGAATCGGTCAACAGGAAGTAAGACCGGTTCACGAGATAGACGAACGGCTCGTAATCGACCGGCTCGATCAGAAACACCCTGTCCAGGCCAGCGAGTTCGGCCTTCACCACATCGCGCACGTTGGGGTTCGGATGAACCGGATAGACGATCTGAACATCCGTGCGGGACGCGAGTTTGCGGATTGCCCGACAGATATTCAGTATGGGGTCGCCAAAATTTTCGCGGCGATGGCCGGTTACGACGATCAAGCGAAGGGCAGGATCGAGATAGCTGAAGAAGCTCTCAAACGATCGCTCTCTCTCTTCAGAGGCGGAGGTCCGGGCCGTCACCCAGCGCAACGCATCGATCACGGTGTTTCCAGTTACGTGAATATGGTCGCCCGAAACGCCCTCTGTCAGAAGATTCAATCGCGCCTGCTCCGTTGGCGCGAAATGAAATCGAGTAGCGAGTGCGACGACGCGGCGATTGAATTCTTCCGGCCAGGGCGCGGTCAATGAACCGGTCCTCAGTCCTGCCTCGACATGTCCGACTGGAATATTCCTGTAGAAGGCCGCGATGGCCGCGACCATGGCCGTCGTCGTATCACCATGAACCAGCACAAGAGACGGCTTGAAGTCGTCAAGCGCGCTTCCGAGCCTGTCCGCCAGTTCAGCCAGCAGCCCGCCCAAACTCTGATTTGGTCGCATGACGCCAAGATCCAGGTCCGGAACGATGTCGAACAATCTCAATACTGGATCCAGAATTTGCCGGTGCTGGCCGGAAACGCACACTCCCGTGGCGAAACGATCCGATTCTCGCAATGCATTGACCACGGGCGCCATCTTGATGGCCTCCGGTCGCGTCCCGAACAACACCAGTATCCTGGGCGCCGACGATTGCATCGCTATGCTGCGCCCATGTTACGCAACCGGGCACTGTGACGGCAAATACCCGCAATTGACATGATGTGAATCGTAAAGGCGCCAAACGCAAAGGCGATGAACAACAGATAGAGAGCGGTCGTTCCGATATAGGCGCCCTGCACTGCGGCATAGAACAGAAACGCGACATCGCGCGTAAAATAGGACTGCAGCATCGCTCCGATAAATCGCCACCCCAGACGTATTTCAAAGCGCATGATCACCATCATGAACAGGAAACTGAAGAACATCACGAGCGTCGTCAGATTGAATGTGCTGCTGAACAAGCGAGAGAAATTCTTGACATGAAGCTGAAAGGCCATGTCGAAGGACAAGCAGAACAGAAGCGCCGCGATCATCAGAAACAGGAATGGCGCAATGGAAAGCCGGATTAGACCTATCGAAGTTACGGCAAGCACCGCCAGCGCGGCGCCCAGCAGGACGAGATGGGAAGACCATTGAAACGCCGGCTCGCGAACGAGATCACATGACAATGTCACGTAGTCTGAAACACAACTGCCGAGCCCGAGGGCCTCGACCGCAGTTGCGTACGGCTCGATGCTCAGC
Organism: Bradyrhizobium diazoefficiens; assembly: GCF_018131015.1. Taxonomy (GTDB): domain Bacteria; phylum Pseudomonadota; class Alphaproteobacteria; order Rhizobiales; family Xanthobacteraceae; genus Bradyrhizobium; species Bradyrhizobium diazoefficiens_B. Next base: position 52,641 of record NZ_JAFCJJ010000028.1, on the reverse strand, counting down.
GCGGCCGTCACCAGATTGACCACAACCAGGGCCATGATCCTGGCGAGCGCAACAGCTCTACTCATAGCGCATTTCGTATTGCGAGCTCAGGAGCGCTCCGATCTCGAGAGGTATTTGATCGGTTATGCGCCTCCGCTCCATTGGCACCGCGAGTTCGCTTGTCGAACTTCCCAGTCGCGCACCTTTTCCGATCGAAACCTTTCCCTTGGACACCACATCGAACAAGAACACGCAGTTCTCGCCTGCACTGATGTTTCCGTTGACCACAACGGTCCCCAGAAACGTGACGTTGGCGCCAACACGCATGTTGCCGCGTACCTTCATGCATGCGCCTATGACGGAGCCGGCTGCAATATCGACATCACCCCAGCAAACGAGCTCGGTCTCCGTCACGATACCGTCGAGCAGAAGATGAGCATCGTTGATGATCAGGCGGTCAACCGGGCCGTTGCCCGTCACGGGCGCCAATGGCGCAGGAGTTTGCGGCAGCGACATCGGATCCAGTGGCGGCACTGATCCCGCCAGCAGCGGCGCAATGTCATCCAACTGCGCCTGGATCGCGCCTTCTCTGCCGCGAATGGAGGGGAGCGAGCCGGCAACAGCATGGCTCTGCGCGGCAGGACGAAGCAGCAGGCGCTTTGCGCCGGTGTCGAGCGTGAGCGGCAGCCGAATCGTAACGCGCCCGTCACCCGAGAAGTTCGACCGGAAATAGCTCCAGTGAATCGCGACCAGAAAACCGAGAAAAGCCAGGCCTCCGAAGGGGGTGAGCCAGGCACTCATGTCGAGCTGACCCGAAATCGCCGCGTCTTGCTCCAGTCAAACCGATTGCCGCTCAGGCGATTTTTGATCAAGAGAAGCAATGCGTAGGACGACGCCAGCATACTGATGGCCGAGGACACGAAGATCAATGGCATCAGGGCGGCGGCATCCTCCTGACGGTCACGCTGAACCGCGACCGCGATCTGGAAGTAGGGAGAAAAATTCCCGAAACCGACGAAGAACGAGAGAACCGACAGCGCGGTGAAGTTGAACGGCGGGTAGTCGTAGAACAGCGGATAGGCCAGCGAAGCAAACAGACACACCAAGGTCAGCGCCGGATAGACGTAAAACAGCAGCACCACGATGGCATCGATGCGGCGAAACAGGCCCAGGCCCCGAATGCCGAGAATAGGCAACAAATACTTCAGCGCGCATTCGTTGTGGCCGTAGGCCCAACGGCAAACCTGCCTGAATCTGACTTGCCATGTCTCGGGTGATTCCTCGTAGCACATCGCGTGCTCGAGGTACTCGACCGTCCAGCCGGCGATGAAGAGGCGATAAGTCAGATCGGTATCTTCAGCGAGGATGTTTTCGCGCCAGCCGCCGATCGCACGCAGCGCCGACAGCCTGATGCCGCCAACGGTGCCCCCGAACTGGGGAAGCATGTTGAGCAGTGCCCGTGCCTGCTGATCTACGGCGTAGCCCGCGCGTCGCTCCAGATCGATCAGCTTCGTCAGCAGATTGACGTTGGTATTGTACGGAACCACCCGCCCCATGGTCGCGCCGACTTCCGGATCGACGAATGGCGCCACAAGCAGCTTCAACAACGGCGGCGTGGGAAGATAATCGGCGTCGAAGAACACGACGATTTCGCTGTCGATCTGATTGATCACTTCGCCGATCGCCGCGGGCTTGCCGGGCGTAGCCTGCGCGCTGCGGCTGTACACCCTCATTTGCGGATCGATGGCCGCCCTGGCCTGCGCGATTTCGCCAGTGCGATCGGTCGAGCGATCGTTGATGACCACGATCGAAAGGCTGTCTCGCGGATAATCGAGATTGCGCATCGCGTCCAGGCAACCGCCGATGACGAGCTCTTCATTGTGCGCGGGAATGAGGACCGTGACCGTCGGCCAGCGATGTGGAATGAGGTCGGCGAACTTGCTCGATCGCCGCGTGAAGCAGATATAGAGCGAGAACGCGATCTGCCGAATCAGGAAAACAGTCGTGAGGAGCGTGGTCGCGCCAAAAATGATGAAAAACGGCATCGCTGCCAGGTACTCGGCCATGACGCTACTCTCAAATTCAACGCATGCATGCAGAAAGTAAAACTAGAATCTGGTCTTCAAACCTACGGTCCCGCCGTAGATGTTGTAAAAGTCGGTCGCGGCGACCTCGCCACGAACGATCAGCTCATACTTGTCGGTGTGATCGAGATAGAAACTGACGAGCGGACGAACGCCGACGAACTTGTTCACGACTGAACAGAGCGTGAGGCAAAGCGTATTATCGTAGACCATGCGGCCGCCGAGTATTTCCGCACCGAAGGTGCCCTGCTTCGGCATCACATAGGTGGCACTGGCGCCAATCTCATATCCGACCCCGGAGACCGCCTCCACGAACGTGGCGAGGCCCTTGGCTTCCATCACGACGTAGCTGTGATCGGAAAACTCCGGAAGATAGAACGCGATGTCGATTGCCGGCACGGTCTCCTTCACACCGTTGCGGAACTCGCGGTATGTGATCGAGGGAATCGCCAGGATTCCGGCCGATCCGGCAGTGCCCGGCGATTGCCACTCCAGTTCACCGCGAACATAGGTCCTCGGCAGGATTCCCAAATTCTCGCTGCTGCTGCCGAAAAGAACCTTGGTCCGAACCGTGGGCGTGACCGCATAGGAAACTCCGCCCACGACAAAATCGGCATTTTCCTCGCGCCAATTGTGAGAGGTATCAAAATGAACACCCCAATTGCCGGAGTAGACGTTGGCGGCCTCTTCGGCGACGAAGCGGCTGGCGAATCCACCTGTCACGGCAAGACCAGTCCCTGCGACCGTAAAATCGCCATAGGGCGCACCGGGTTGCACCTCAACCGACGGTTTAGCGAGACCGCCGATGCGAGGAAACGGGATTGGGTTCGTATCAAGCATCGGAGCCGCGCCGCCGGCAGCTTGAGCAAGGACTCGAACAGGAGCCAGCGACAATGCAAATATCGCCAACATTGCCGAGAGCACGAACGTCTTCATCGAACCGCGCGCCTGAATCGGTATTTGCCATTGGGGGGACGACCGGAGGAACGCAACTGGATTAAGCAACAACTAAAGCTTGCGGCGACAAAAGAGCGTCGCCTCAATGTGTAGGGAACTCAGCGAATCCGCACCACATTTGAGTGTCATTATACCTAACGATCAAGCATTTTGTGGAACCCAACTTTTCGCAGGATTGGTTTCCTACTGCATGCGCGCTCGGATGGTCTAATTTAGGCGAGGCCTGGCCATGGATGAGAGCCGTGACCCGGTTTCTCGACCAGCCAAAAGTCGGAGCCAGCAATCCGGATGAAAATGGCTGAAAAATCAGGCTGGTGGGGGAGGCAGGACTCGAACCTGCGAAGCCATGAGGCGGCTGATTTACAGTCAGCTCCCTTTGCCACTCGGGACACTCCCCCGCTCGACGGCAGCACAATCGGGCCGGACCTTGCCCGGCGGACCGATGACGGCCATGGAACGTGAAGGCCGCGGACAGCCCGGACAGGGGGCAGCGGCCGGGCGCGTTTATGGGCGAAGCGGTGGGGCAAAGTCAACCGAGGCGAACCGCTAAAATCGCCTCCATTCGCACTCAAATTGCGATATTTCGGCGCCCGTGACACAACCAAGCCCATGAAGGATCGAAAATTCGTCCCCAAGGGCCCGCGCGGCGGCGGTAAGCCCTTCAACAGGCCGGGAAAATCGGCCGGCCGGCCAGCCTGGCGCGACCGTGATTCGAACGCCGACGGGCCCGTCATCCTCTATGGCTGGCACACCGTCACGATGGCGCTTGCCAACCCCGCGAGGCGGTTCCGCAAGCTGACGCTCACCGAGAATGCCGCAAGGCGCCTCACCGAGGAGAACATCGAGACCCGCATCGCGCCCGAGATCGTGCGGCCCCAGGAGATCGACCGCCTGCTCTCGCCCGACGCCGTGCACCAGGGCCTGCTCGCCGAGGCCGATCCCCTGCCCTCGCCCGCCATCGAGACCCTGAAGCAGGAAGGCATGGTGCTGGTGCTCGACCAGATCACCGACCCGCACAATGTCGGAGCCATCCTGCGCTCGGCCGCGGCGTTCGCGGTGAAGGCGATCGTCACCACCGCCCGCCACAGCCCGGAAGCGACCGGCGTGCTGGCGAAGGCCGCCTCCGGTGCGCTCGAGCTCGTGCCCATGGTCACCGTGCAAAACCTCGCCCGCGCGCTGACCGCGCTGAACGAGCGCGGCTTCCAGACCGTCGGCCTCGACAGCCAGGGAGCTCAGGACCTTTCCGACATCGCCCTGCAGGAGCCTCTCGCGCTGGTGCTCGGCGCCGAAGGCAAGGGCCTGCGGCAGCTGACGCGCGAGACCTGCAGCGTCGTGGCGCGGCTCGACATGCCCGGCGAGATCAAGAGCCTCAACGTGTCGAACGCCGCCGTGCTCTCGCTCTATGTCGGCGCCAGCCGGCTGGGGCTGATGAAGCGATAACAAGAAGAAGCGCCCGTCCGCATCACGCGGACGGGCGCGGCTTCGTTTTCAACCGATCGACTGATCAGTAATAGCGGCGCAGCGGGCGGCCGTAATACGGCGCGTGGCGATGGGCATAGCCATAGCGCGCGCCATAGCCGTAGCCGACGCGCGGCAGGTAGCCATAACGCGGGCCATAGCCGTAGCGGTACGGCCGATAGTACGGACGATGATAGGGGCCGACCACCGCGCCGTGGCCGTAGCCATAACCGCGGCCGTAACCATAGCCGTAGCCGGCGCCATAGCCGTAATTGGCGGGCGCAACGACCGCGTCCTCCTGATAGGTCGGATACGGCGCGAACGCGCCGGGGCCGGTATAGGTCGGACCCTGGTTGACGTAATAGTACTGCGTGGCCGGCTCGGCGAGCTGCGTAAAGCCGAAGCCGCCATAGCCCCCGCCGTAACCCCAGCTGCCGCCGCAGCCGGTGTTGCAGCCGCTATAGACCGGCGCGACCGGCGCGCAGGTCGAGAAGCCGCAAGCCATGGCCGGCGCGCTGCCCGCAATCATCACGGCAGCCGCCGCGACCAGTCCCGAAATCGTCTGACGCATTACTCTCTCCTGTTGATATTCGTTTGTTGTTGGATGTGACGTTTCTTGTATTTAACCGGGTGGCTTGGCGGGCGCGCCGGCACGCGGCCGCGGCCGATGGTGCTGCGGATTGACGTTGAACTCGGGTGCGACGATCACCGGCGGCGGATCGGCGGGAATATCCATTTGCGGCGGCAGCGGCGCGGATTGCGCGCCCCAGCTCCGGTAATAGCTTTCAGCGGGCTGCGGCAATTTGCGGTTGGCGGGCGGCTCGACTTCGAGACGGCCGTAAGCGGGACGCAGGCCCAGCGTCGGGTAGTAATGGCCGACCTCGGGGGGCTGCCGCTCGGGAACGTAGCGCCCGCCATAGATCGTCGGCTGCACCTGCACGTTCTTGCCGAGGCCCCAGGTGCCCTCGACCACGGCATAGGACGCATCGATATTGTTGATGATGATGGGCACGCCGGGACGGCCGGGCACGACGATGTCGAAGCCGCCGCCGGCAAGCGCGGTCGCGGGCAATCCGATGAGCAATCCGTTGAGCAATCCGTTGAGAATGGCTGCGAACGCCACAGCACGCATGGGAGTAATCCCGGTTATCCGGCCCGCAACCTACCTGATTGCACCGCGGAGAGGGTTAAGGCTGCGTCACCAAATTCCGGTAAGCCTAACGCGTAAGGATCCCATGCCTCTCGAATCCCCCTGCTGCGCTATCGAAGCGTTAACCGGGGCGCAGTGCCACCGCAGGTTCACATGCGGTTGCATGGCACAAGCCGCGCATCCTCAGCGGTCACGTCGATGTGACCCTGAATGCGAGAAACTGCGGAACGACGTCGGGATGCCGCACTTAGCAAGGGTCTCAACAACATGGAGGAAATGCCATGACGAGCCTGAAGCTTCTTGGCTTGGCCGCAATCGTTGCGTCCACGCTGGCAACACCGGCCTTCGCGCAAACCACGGTCGACAATTCGGCCCGCTGCACCGGGCTTTTCCAGGATCCCAACTGCCGGAATCTCGGCCCCGGCGATCGCGCCGCCGACCGCCGCTATCGCCACGCGGCTCGTCGGCAGGTGAATCCGGATGATCAGTCCGGCTTCTGGCCGGTCACCACCGCAGGCGCGGTCGCCGGTGCCGCCGTCGGCACGGCAGCGGCGGTCGCCGCCGCACCGTTCCAGGGCTGGGGCAATTCCTATGCGAGCTATGATCGCGGCGGTCCGGGCTGGTACGGCAACTGGGACGCCTACGCCGCCCGCAACGGCATCGTGTGCCGGCCCGGCACGTGGATCAAGGGCGAGGACGGCCGCCGGCATCTCTGCCAATAAGCGGCAAGTCGAGTGCGTCGATCAGGCGGCCCCAGGGCCGCCTGCTTCATGCCCGCAACACCGCTCCCGGGTTCTCTAGACGGTGATGTAGCCGGTGAGGAGGCCATGGAGGCCAAAGATGCATCCGGCGACGGACACGCCGAACAGGATCCATTCCGCCGGCGAGAAGAGCTGCTTGCCGAGCTCCCTGCGCGTGATGAGGTAAAGGATCGTGCCCGGGGCATAGATGATGAAGCCGAGCAGCAGGAACTTGATGCCGGCGGCGAACAGCAGGAAGACAGTGTAGGCCGTCGCCAGCGCCGCAATGATCCTGTCCCTGCCGAGGTCGCCCGGTGCCTTGTCGTAAGTCTCCTTGCGGACGACCAGCATCAGCATGAAGCCTGCGGCGAGGAAGTAGGGTATCAGCGACAGCTGGCTGCACAGCGACAGCGCGAAGATGTAGGCATCGTCGGAAAACAACGCCGCGATCAGCATGGCCTGCACGAGCAGCGAGGTGACGAGCAGCGCGGCTGAGGGAACGCCGTTGGCGTTCTCGCGCGCCAGGAAGGACGGCATGTCCTGCCGCTTCGCCGCCACCGACAGCACCTCGGCCGCAAACATCGTCCAGGCCAGTGACGCACCGAGCACCGAGACGATCACGCCGGCACCGATGAGCACGGCGCCCCAATGGCCGACCACGGCCTCGAGCACGCCGCCGACCGAGGGCTGGCGCAATTGCGCCAGTTCATCCTGCGGCAGGATGCCGTAGGCGAGGATCGACACCGACGCGTACAGCGCCAGCACGCTCAGGAAGCCGGTGACGGTGGCGATACCGACGTCCTCGCGCCTCTGCGCGAACCGCGAGTAGTTGCTTGCACCCTCGATGCCCATGAACACGAACACGGTCACCAGCATCGTCGCGCTGACCTGCCGGTAAAGCTCGCCGTCACCCGCACCTGCGCCGCGCCAGAGATTGGACATGAACACGTCCAGCTTGAGATGGAAGATCGCCAGCACCACGAACAGCAGGAGTGGAATGAGCTTGGCGATCGTGACGATCTGGTTGATCAGTGCCGCTTCCTTGACGCCGCGCGACACCAGGGCGTGAAGAGCCCAGACGCCGAACGAGGAGAGCGCAATGGCGGCCACCGTGTTGCCGTGACCGAGGACCGGAAACCACGTCCCCAGCGTCGACTGGATCAGGATCCAGAACGAGGCGTTGCCGACACAGGCGCTCGCCCAATAGCCGAGCGCGGAAAAGAAACCGACATAGGGCCCGAAGCCGGCCCGCGCATAGGCATAGACCCCGGCATCGAGATCCGGCTTGCGGTTGGCCAGCGCCTGGAACACCAGCGCCAGCATCAGCGTGCCGGCTCCGGCGATGGTCCAGGCAATCAGCGCGCCACAGACGCCGGTGTCCTTGGCGAAGTTGCGCGGCAACGAGAACACGCCGCCGCCGACCGTGCCGCCGACCACCATGGCCGTGAGAGCGAGCAGCGGCAATTTTGGCAGCTTTTGGCCATCCGCAGCATTGGCGCTCATGGCAGCATCCCCGTTGTGGCTGCGTTCCATTGAGCGAATGAACCGGGCACGCGTCATCTTTCATGAGATTGGGCCCCGGCATGAACCGGGGCCCGTCGTATCAAATCGAACGTGACGACCAGCCGAGAGACCTACTGGCAAACATACATGTGACCGTCATCGAGTCTCGTCATGCCGCCCGGTGCGCATTTGATGCCGTTGCGCCCGGAGTAATCGGTCCATCCGTTGTAGCCGTAATAGGGGCTATGCTCATAGTAGGCCCTATGGATGTAATTCGGCTGCCCAAAATAGGGATCGGTCTGGGCCGCATAAGCGTTGCCCCATCCCGGATAGGCCGCCGTTGCGGCGACCGCCGCTGCTGTGCCGACCGCCGCTGCGCCGACGCCGACCGCGCCATACCCATACCCATACGCAGCGCGCCTCGCGTGGCGGCGCGACACGCCGGCGACGCTCACCGGCGTGAGCGGCCTTCCGACCCGCGCCTCCGCGCTTCCGACCGACAATGAGACAGTTCCTTGTTCGGACCAACTGAGAGAGAACATTGCCGCAAACGAGAACGCGCAAGCGGCCATCGCAGCCTTTCCTACATGCTTCATATGCCTTCTCCGTTGCACAGGGTAATACAACGAAGCCGATGCTCTGCCTCGCCTGCGAGGCGCGGTTGATCCACATCAAGCCGCGAAGGACTATTGCACCGCACCGATGAAACCACTGGTCCATTCTGCGCGGGATGGTCAGGACGTTGGTACCGCTCATTCGCCGCCGACATCGAACATCGGCCTTCCCCCCTTGACCTAAGTCAACCCCCGCCATGTCATGAAACTCGATCATCTGCAACGTCGGGTGCAAAACCGCGCCCGGAGGCTGCCACCCATTTCAATCAGGGACCAGGAGGCGATCATGCGGCAATCGATTTCTAGAATTACATTGGCTGGACTTGCCTGCAGCGCAATGCTCGGACTTGCGAGCGTGACTTTCACCAGCGAACCGGCGCATGCGATCGTGTACTGCACCTATGTTGACTACCCCGTCGGTTGTGTCGTGCGGGCCGGCGTCGTGCTGCGGCCCCGGCCCGTCGCGCGCGCCGCGGTCCGCCACAACGTCGGCGGCAATCTCAATGGCGGCGTCAATCGCGTTGGCGTAAGGCGGTAGTCCTGCGAACGATTGGGCCCAGCGACCGTTTCGCACGTTGATGGCGGTTCGCGAGGGTTCGGTCACGAAGCAAAGCCGGGCTGACGAGCCTCCATGTCCGCTCGGATGGCCCGGCCATCATCCTTCAGTCCCGCGCAGGGAGAAGGAACGGCGCCGAACGGATTGACGAGGCGCTGCAAGCTGCCATAGACAGGCGCACGAACCGCGTGGACCGCAAGGGCCGCGGTGGGCGGCGGCTGCTGGAACCGATCGCCAGGATTTTCATCAGAATATTCAAGGGTATGCCGGCTTAGCTCAGCGGTAGAGCAGCGGTTTTGTAAACCGAAGGTCGGGGGTTCAATCCCCTCAGCCGGCACCAAGCCCTCGCGCGGCCCCTCAGCCCGAATTCTTGCGGAAGCTGCCTTGCTGAAGATGCTCGACAGCGGCGCCGCCGATCTCGACCCAGCCGTGCTTCGACTGCTCGAACACCGATTTGATCGGCGCCGGAAAGTTGGGGTCGGCGATGGCGCCAAGGGCGACGCCGATCATCGCCGGCAGATTGTCCGCCTTCCAGTAAACCGTCGAGCCGCACTCGGTGCAGAAATAGCAGCGGACCTTGCCGCCGCTGTCGGCGGCACGAACATATTCCTTCGGCGTGCCCCGGATCTCGACGGATTGCAGCGGATAGAAGGCACCGACACCGAACGGCGCGCCGGAGCGCCGCTGGCATGCGATGCAGTGACAGGCTGCGACCCGGTCGGTTGGTCCCGGAAGCGAAACCGCGACAGCGCCGCAACTACATCTGGCCTCGATCATCGGATCCGCTCCTTGTGTCTGTTCCTCAAGGCGCTGCGCGCCTGTTTCGCTGCGGCGTCAAGTCGCCATCTCAAAAATATTCTTCTTTACCGAATTTCGGGAATAGCGTATGCATCGCCTCACTCCGGCCCAAGGAAGAGGGGCGTATCGCGATCGTCACGAACGCGGGCCGGACGGCGGTGGACGCGGGCCACATCGGCGCGAAGAGCCTCGCAGGGCGGGCAACCGTGAGCGAAGGTGTCGCGCACACGACCGGTATGGTTCGCGTACGGCAAAATCGTGTCGTCCTGGCGCCCGGAGCTTGTGCGCCAAGTCTTGCGGTGATGTGCTTGGCCGACCGGCCCCGCGCATCAGCCATCCGCAAGGTGACGGGGGCAATAGTGCATCGCTCCCCGGGGAGAGCACGACATAAGCCGTCAAAACCACTGCGCAGGGAAGGCCGGGATGTCCAGGCTGCCCTGTATGCCGCTGTGCATCTGTTTTCAGCGCATTTGCGCACAGCGGACCGTGGGAGCCAGCCGGCTTCCGGTCTTCCCTGCGCCCTCTTTCATCGGGGGTGAGGCGACGAAGCAAAGCTCGGGTGATGAGCCGCGAGGATGATCAGTCTTGTCTATCGTCAAACAAAGCTCTCGTGCCCCGGACGCAGCGCAGCGCTGCGCTGCAGAGCCGGGGCCCATGCATCAGCGGATGCTGTGGCTTCCTGGGTCCCGGCTCTGCGCAGCAACGCGAAGAGCGTTGCAGCGAGTCCGGGACATGAGCAAGCCCTCACTCCGTCCCTGCCTCGAATGCCAGCAGCACGTTGCCGGCGATGCCGCTCCATTGGCCGTAGCCGGCATTGGTGTAGACCATGCCGCCGGCGATGACCGGCCCCGGGCCGTCGATCGCCCCGCCATGGGCGGCAACACCGTTGACGGCCTTGAAGTCCCGCGCGGTGTCGAACTCCCACAACAGCTTGCCGTCGCTGGCGGCATAGGCGCGCAGGAAGCCGCTGACGCTGCCGGAGAACACGACACCGGGGATCAGGCTCACCGCAGCCGAGAGCGCGGGGCTGCATTGCGGGCGATCGCCGCAATCAACAGGCCGCACCTGCATCGCGATCTTCCCGGTGGCGAGATCAAGGCCGAACAGTCCGCCGCCTTGGCTGGGCTCGAGCTGCAGCGTGCCGTCGCGCCGGAAGCGCACGTCGGAGTTTGCGACATAGATGCGGTCCTGGTCCGCCGCCGAGCCCCACTCGCTGCCGCCGAGCGGACCGCCCTTCCCGATGCGGGTCTGCCACAGGATCTTGCCGCCCTCGTCGGGATCGAGCGCGTGTACGACGCCGGATTTCTGCGCGGCGACGAGCATGCGCCTGCCGTCGCGCAAGGTCACGAGGATCGGCGACTGGCCGAAATCATGATCGGGCCCGTTATCGTCGGGACAATTGGTCCTGTCCGCGCTGAAGCACGCCACGATGAAGGCATCCTTCGGCGTGGCCTGCTGCTGCCAGAGCAGCTTCCCGGTCGCGAGATCGAAGGCGAGGACGGCATCGGCCGTTGCGGCCGGCGGATTGGAATAGGAGTTGCTAGTCGCGACATAGATCGCGTTGCGCTTCGCATCGATGGTCGGCGCCGACCAGATCGCGGCGCCGGAAGGGCCAAAAAGCTGTGTGCCCATGGCGTTCTTGCCGGTCGGATGCGGCACGTCCGGGATCGTGTAGGCCTGCCAGACCGGCTTGCCCGTCGCGGCTTCGAGCGCCACCACACTGCCGCGGAAGGTGCAGCATGCATAACTCGCCTGCGAGCCGGCGGCTTCCTCGAGCGAGGATACCGGCACGTAGAGAACACCGGCATGCAGCGTCGGCGCCCCGGTGATCCGCGCGGCCAGATGCGCCTCGACCTTCGTCTTCCAGATCAGCGCGCCGGTCAGCGCGTTGACGGCGTAGGCGTTGGCCTGCAAGTCGCCGAAGAAGATCGCGAACTGATCGGAGCCGGGAAGCGGCGCAAAGCTGATCGCGGCGCGCACCGCACCATCGGTCGGATACGTCCACAGCGTGCAGCCGCTGCGCGCGTCGAGCGCGTGCACCTTGCGATCGGTGCCGCCGATGAAGAGCAGGCCGCCAACGATGGTCGGCGGCGCAAAGGAGGCCGAGGCGCCGGGGAACGCATAAGCCCATTTCAGCCGCAGGCGCGGCACCTGCTCAGCCGTGAGCCCTGCCATGTCGGCGGGCTGGAAGCGGCTGTTGTAGAAATCGACGCCCCACCCGTTCCAGCGCGGACCGTCGAGCGGTTGCGGAAAACCGCCGGCCTTCAGGGTGCAGCCGCCCTGCGCGTCGGCAGCACCCACGGCAGCGCTCTTGCCGGTGACGAAGGATGCAATCGCGCGACGTTCGGCATCGCTGCGGTCCTTCGCGATGACAGCCATGCTGCCGGAGGAAAGCTGCCCCAGCACGTGCTCGAACGACATCGCCTGCATGGCGCTGCGGGCCGCCACCCGGCTCTGACCGTCCGTGCCGTCATGGCACTGTGAGCAATACATCGCATAGAGCGCGGCGCCGTCCTGCTGCTGCGCCAGCGCCGGCGCGCCGCACCAGATCAGCACGGCAGCTATCGCTACACTCGGCCTCATCGCCCGCTCCAGCATCAGAATGCCAACGCCTTTCGAAGTCTACCGCGGCGGCAAGGACCGAAGCAACGGACGTTGCGCCGTGTCCGTCACATATCCGCGGCCTTCGACGTGCTATGGCAATTCATCCAGCCACCACAGCCCGAGGCTCTTGTCGCGCCAGCCGCCACCGCCCTCCTCGCAGGCCTCGTTGATGATCTCCCGCGGCGCGGGCCAGTTGAAGGGCGGCTTCTCCATATTGAGCGCGCGCCAATCGCCGTCCTCGCAATCGCGATTGTCATCCCACTCCGGAAAGGTGGTGACCAGCAGGAAGCGTGCGCCGCTGGCGCGAAAGCGGGCGACGGCACGGGCGACGTTCTGGAAGCTGAGATGCACCAGGCAGTCGCGGCACAGGATCAATTCGGCACGCGGCAGCGCATCGCGGGTGATGTCGGCGACGAGAAAGCGGCCGGCCAATTCGCCCCGCGCCACCCGCGCGCGGTTGGCGTCGATCAGCGACGGCACGATGTCGATGCCGGTGTAGGCGACATCGCGCGTCAGTCGGCCGATCCAGCCGGCGTCGCCGCAGGGCGCATCCAGCAGCGACCGTGCACCGAGCCGCTGCAACAGCGACGGCAGCGCGTCCCGGATCGTGGCGGTGGCGCGGTCCTCCGAGCCGAGGCCCGACACCGAGGTCGCAGCGCCCCACAAATTGGTCCGCTCGATCCGCTCGAACCGCGCGGCAAGATCGAGGCCGGCAAAGTTCGCGCGGTCGGCGACAAAGCGCTCGTGGGCGAGCACGGGGGGGCGTCTGGCGATCATCGGACGAGGCTCACATCAGAACTCCATCGCGGGCTGACCATACATGCGAGGCGTCGCGTTCGAAACCTCGTCCTGCCTCAAGCCGGCTTCTGCCACTCCATGATGTGGAAATACGGCACCCGGAGATGAAGCGCATTCCTGCCGGGATCGCCGCCTGCGGGCGTCGGCTCGACGAACAATCGCAACTGGAGGCCATGATCGAGCAGCAGCGTCATGTAATGGCTGAGCGGACGATGCCAGTTCTGAATCCGGATGCCGCGCCAGCTCACCCAGGCCACCCGCTCCTCCATGTAGTGGTCGATGGCGAAGCGCAGAACGCCGTCGCTGTCGCGCGTCCAGCCCTCAGGCGGTCCCGCCGTGAGGAAGCTGGTCAGGTTGGCGATCAGCAGTGTGCCGCCCGGCCGCAGCGCCGCCACCATCTTCGCGATGGAAGCGGCAAGATCCGGCATGTCGATCAGGCTGAGATAGCTGACGACCAGGTCGAACTCCGCATCGAAATCCATCGTCTCGGCGCGGCCGAGCCGATAGTCGCCGTTCGGGTCCAGCTCCCTGGCGCGCGCAAGCAGCGCCTCGGTCGGATCAATGCCGGTGGTGCGGATGCCGGCGCGCTGCAGGATGCGGCAGAACCGCCCCTCTCCGCAGCCGACATCCAGCGCATTGCGGAAACCGCGCCCTTCGATGCGCTCGCGCATCGGCGCATCCAGCACAAAGCGACGGCCATAGTCGCCGTCCTCGCCTTGCTCGACGATCCAGGCGGCCGCAGACTCGGCCCAGCCGTCGCTGACATCCTCGTTCATGGGGTAGCCTTCGGGGACGGACGTTGCCCGCGCGCGTGGCGGGGACGGCTACTGACCACGGATTGGACCGGAGTTCAACATCAGGTAGCATCGGCATCCGATGCGCCCCGCCACGCCACGAGAGAAGGCCAGGATCGCTGCCGGTGCGGCTGCGGCCGTCATCATGACGGCCACGCTGTTCGTGCTCGCGCTCGGTTTTCTGCTGGCGCGATAGCAGGCGAACGCACGGCGGGCAGTGGCCGCCGCGCAGGTTCAGGCGGCGCGCACCGTCCGCAGGAATTTCCCGACCTCGTCCTTCAGGCGGGTGCTGTCGGTCGCCAGCATCTTTGCAGTCGAAAGCACCTGCGAGGAGGCCGAGCCGGTCTCGGCCGCACCGCGCTGCACGTCGGTGATGTTGCTGGAGACCTGCTGGGTGCCGTGGGCCGCCTGCTGCACGTTGCGGGCGATCTCCTGGGTCGCGGCGCCCTGCTCCTCGACGGCGGCGGCAATGGTCGAGGCCACCTCCGACAGCCGCTCGATCGTGGCGGAAATGTCGCGGATCGCGGTGACGGATTCCTGGGTCGCGTTCTGGATGCCGGAAATCTGCTGGCTGATCTCGCCGGTCGCCTTGGCGGTCTGCTCGGCCAGCGTCTTCACCTCGGAGGCGACGACCGCAAAGCCGCGGCCGGCTTCACCGGCGCGCGCCGCCTCGATCGTGGCGTTGAGCGCCAGGAGGTTGGTCTGGCCGGCAATGGTGTTGATCAGCTCGACGACGTCGCCGATCCGCGTCGCAGCGACGGAGAGCTCGCTAACCCGCTCGGTCGTGGTGCGGGCCTGGCCGACGGCCTCGCCCGCCATCCGCGCGGATTCCTGCACCTGGCGGCTGATCTCGGTGACCGAGGAGGACAGCTCCTCGGTCGCGGTCGCGACCGACTGGACGTTGCCGGTGGCCTCGCCGGAGGCGACCGCGACGACCGAGGTCAGCTCCTGTGCGCGCTTCGCGGTGGTGGCGAGTGTCGAGGACGATACCTCGAGCTCGGTGGACGCGGATCCGACGGTGTCGATGATCTCGCCGACCGCGCGCTCGAAACCGTCGGCCAGGTTGAACATGTCGCGGCGGCGCTGCTCGGCAGCCTGCTTCTCGGCTTCGACCTGCGCCGCCTTGAGCCGCTCGACCTCGAGCGCGTTGGTCTTGAACACCTCGACCGTCTTGGCCATGTCGCCGATCTCGTCACGGCGGTCCTTTTCGGGCACGTCGGTCTTGAGGTCGTTGCGGGCAAGGCCTTCCATGGCGAGCTTGAGCCGGGCGATCGGCTGCGACATCGCCTTGAAGCCGATGAACAGCGCGATCGCGATGCCGACGAGCAGGCCGCCGACGCTGACGCCCATCACGGTCCAGGTTGCGGATCTGGCGTCGCGGCTGATCGCCTCCTTCTGCTTGGCCACCGCCTTCGCCGTCTCGTTCGAGAACGCAGAAACACGCTCCAGAATCGCGTCGATCAGCGGATCACACTCCTTGTGGGCGCGTTCGGCGACCCTGATGTTCTCCTCCGTGCTGCTTGCGGCTGCGCCGGCCTCGAGCACGGGGTCGCAGCCTGCGAACACGGCCTTGAATTGGGCGTCGATGGCCTTGATCTCGGTTGCGCGCGCCGGATCGTCCTGGATCGCCGCATCGAGATATTGGCGAATTTCATCGCGGTTCTGCTTGGCGACCTTGACGCGATTGGCGTTGCCCGCCTCGGTCAACTCGGTGATCAACGCGTAGAGCGCGGCGTGGTAGGTCTCGGCGCGGCGCTGGGCGCGGACGATGTTGAGCGCCGAGGATTGCGCAGCCGAGAGCTCGTTGAACCCGTCGACGGTCGAGGAGAGCTCCCTTGTGCCGAAGGCAGCGACGGCGACCAGTGCGCAGCCCATCACGGCCACGATCAGCGCGACCTTCAACACGATCTTCAGATTGTTCAAAAAGCTCATTCCAGCCGCCCGTTGATTTTGATTGTCCGGTCAAACCGACCGAAGCAGTCCCAGCCGGATTGGAACCCGTTAACGTTAAAATTTGATATTAAATGACGCGGATAATCTTGCGGGAAACTACCGAGCTCTGGGCGGTCACGTCAGCCTCATGTCAGGTTCGCGCTGGCGAAGCGGCTCGGTGCAGCCGGTGGCGCCCGTTATCTCGCGCCCACCGTCAATTCCGCCCAGCGATAGCTCACGCCGGGGAGGCCTTTTCGGCCTGCCCGGGCTGGTCCTGGGCCCCCACCAGTTGCTCGACATATGCGATCACCTCTGCCCGCTTGTCGGGCGGCAGCGCCAGAAAGGCGCGCACGAGCCTCAGGCCCTGCGCTTCGTCGGACTGGTCTTCCCGGAGTTCCATCGGAACAGTGTCGGGCGTACGGGAAAAATATGCAATCCCCGCCAACGACTCTTCTTGATTCGCCGCACCCGCTTTGCTGGAATGGGTCCAACCAGGGGTAGACCATGAAGTGGATCAGGGAGCGCGACGCACTGATCGCGCAGACGATGGCCTTCATCCAGTCGGTGACCGGCAAGAAGGATGGCTTGCATTCGCCGGGGACCGAAACGGCTGCGTTCGCCGTGACGACTGAATTCGTCGCCGTACGGACCGTTGCAGTCGAGGCCGAGCCGCCGCCGGCCTCCCCGGCCCAGCCGCTGCCCGTCCAGATCGTGGTCCAGGCCCCGGTCCAACTCGCGCCGCCGCGGGCCAGCGATTTCCGCAGCGAGATGCAGGATCGCATCGCCAATTTCCGCAAGCACCAGGAGCGGTTCGAGCGCGAGCGCGAGGAATATTGCGCCGCGACGCTCAGCAAAGTCCGCGCGGCCATTCGCGAGGCGCCGTCTGACCGGCCGGCGGAGAAGTAAGGGAGCTGCCGCCAACCTGCCGGTCAGGATCCCCTGCGGGCACGATCCCTTGCGGGCACGATCCCTACAGCCAGGACCACACCAACCAGAGGTTGGCCGTGCAGGCGCCGAGCAACGCCAGCGTCAACGGCAGGTGCACCAGCTCACAGGAGGTTTTCAGCGCGATCGTCATGGCCTGAAACATCCGCTGATTCCAGCGGATGAGTCCCGGGGATTCTTTTTTTTGGGATTCAGGACTCGTTTACGACTCAGGGCCGGAGGCCCTGATCACGCCCCCGTGATCGGCGGTTTCGCCAGAAACCCTCACAGGGGCAGATCGTTAACGAGGTCGTCGATGAAGGCGGGAACGATGCCCTACGCCCTGTTCTGTAACGATGCCCAGATCAGCAAGGCCTATCCGAGCGAAGCCGATGTCTGGATGCTTGCACAGCGAAGCGGGCTGGTCGTGGACGTAAGCGCCGACGAAGAGCGGCCGGGTCCGCGCCGGGTGCTCGACAACGACTACGAGATCAGGCCCTGCCGGGCGGCGCAGGGCGAGGATCCCGCCAGAAACAAGGCGGAGGCCGAGCGGCAATCCCGGACGGAGCTTCAGTTCAACTCTTGAGGCCGGTGTGCCCGACCGAACGGGAGGCCAAAATGCCTCAGGGTGTCGCGGTCGCCAGCGAGGCCTGCTCGCCAGCAAGCGCCACGCAGGCCTTGCGCCGGTGCAGCCCGCGGATCGCGCCGGTGACCTTGAGCACCTTGCCGGACGGACAGGAGGCGTCCTTCACGAAGGCGACCTCGTAAGGTGCCAACATCAAAGGCTCGGATTTGAGGATTGTTTGGGCAGCGCATGGCCACACCGCGAAGCACGAGACCACCGCCACGGACGCCAAGATACGCATATTCGTTGTCCCACCTGCCCGGCAATTCGATAATAACGCGATCCGGCGCGCGAGTTCCGTAAGTCGCAAAAATTATTTTTGCTTTACCTCAGTCCCATGACGCGCATGAGAAGGCACATCTCAGAATGTTTGTCTGCAAACGACGCGCCAGATGGCGGGCGCCAGGATGAGGCCGGACAAGCGAAAGGCCGGCGACAAGCCGGCCTTCCTCGGATTGCGATCGCTTCCTGTTGCGTCAGTAGCGGGAGGCCGGCTGGCCGCCCCAGCCGAAGCGGTAGTTCACACCGACCTTGACGGTATGCTCGTCCTCCCGGCCGCGCACGCCGACGATGTCGGCCGGGCCGGAGGTGAAGGTGGTGCTGCCGAAATTATAGTACTGGTACTCGGCCTTGGCCGACCAGTTCGGCGCGAACATGTACTCCAGGCCGGCGCCGACGGTGTAGCCGTCCTTGCTGTTGCCCGTGGTCGTGAAGGCCTGCGGCACGCCGGCGATGTTGACGCCGAGGCCGTTGTTGCGCCAGGCGTAGCCGCCCTTGGCGTAAAGCAGCGTCGGGCCCCAGGTGTAGCCGATACGGCCGGTGATCGAGCCGAGTTGGTCGGTGTTGGATGTCACCTGCGTGCCCAGCGGGAACAGGACACCGTTGCTGTTGGTCGGCAGCCAGGAATACTGGGCCTCGACACCCACCACCCAATTGGGCGCGAACTGGTAGTCGAAGCCGCCCTGCACGCCGCCCAGGAAGCGGGCGTCGCTGGACTGGAAGGTGCTGTCGCCGGCGAAGGCGCCGCCGATATGGCCGCCGATGTAGAAGCCGGTCCAGTTGTAGATCAGCTGCGGCGGCGTGTAGGCCGGCGCCTTGGCGTAAGTGCGCGGCTGCATGTCGGCTGCGGCAGCCGGTGCCGCCAGCGCCAGCAGGGCAGCGGCCGCGCCCAGCAAAATCGATTTCATGATCATCCCCGTTCTTTCAATTTCGACACTCCGGAAACAACGTGGCGTGAATTGGGTTGCTTCGCGGCGATACCGGAACGTTGATCCTTCGTGACTGTGACGAGACGGCAACGCTGCGTTTTTGTTCCGTCACATCCGCGTGCGCCGACAGATTTTGTCGTCGGCGCAGGCCCAGCCGTAACAATTTGTCGCAACGCGAGACCGTCCCGTTCAAAGCTCGCCAAAATGTGATCCGGCGGCTCCGGCAGCCAGTGTCCTAGTACCGCGCGATGAAGGCCGGCTTTGCGCTACCGCGCCATCTTTTCCAGTTCCGGAAAGGGTGCGTAAACCGCCCCGGCGCAGAACTCGCCGGCGCGCTCGGCGACGCGGTCGGCCCGTCCGTTGACGAAGATGACAGCGCGCTCGCGCATGGCCTTGTAGCTGCCATCGGTCTCGCGGGGCGTGAAGTGCAGGCAGCCGATGTAGAACTGCCGGCCGCCGACCTCGCGCAGCACCGGATCGGCCATGCTGGCCTCACGAACGCCGACCGGGTTGTTCAGATAGGTGCGCATCAGGGCCAGGGTGTCGCTGCGGAAATTGTCGGGAAACGGCTGCGGGCCTCCGGCCTGCCCCCCGCCCATCAGGGCCGGACGCTCGCTGTCGCTGCCGAAACAAGCCGCGAGCGCCAGCGGGAGTGCCAGCGTCAACGCCAACCTCGCCGCACGTTTCGCCAATCGTCCCACAGTTCACGCTCTCCGCTCGTTCCCATTCGGGGATGTTTCTAGCCCCTGGGTTGCGCGAAGGGAATTCGCTTGCGCCCCGGCACCGGCCCGCCGTCCGCACCTTGGGCTCGCGCACAAGGCGTGACGAACGGGCCGGGCCTGAACTCCGCACGCGGCAGCGGGGCAATGCAGGGATGCCGACGCGCGGGATCAGTGGCTTAGCTGCGCTTGTCGGCGGTCGCCGGCTTGGTCACGTCCGGCTGCGCCTTGAGCGGCTTCTTCGCCGACACCTGCTTGTGGTGATGGCGATGCGTGCGCACGGTCTTGTGCCCGGCGGGCGTGACCGCGGCGTTGGCGTTCATCGCCTTGGTCTTGGTGTCCGCCTTGACGTCGGCCGCCTTCGCGCCGGCGTCGGACTTCAGTGCCTTGGTCTGGGTCTGGTCCGCCTTGATCACCGGCGCCGTGGTCTTGGTGGTCTCGGTCGCGAAGGCCGGGGCCGCGATCACGGAAGCTGCGAGCAACGCTGCGGAAATGGTCTTCAACATCTGAGGTCTCCTCTTGGAAGGATCTCAAGGGCGCCCTCTCGCCACCCCTTCGATCGTGGAAGGCAGCCTAGGCGGCACGCACTGAACCCAGCCTGAAGCCCGCAGCAGGCTCCCGTTCATCTTCGATGACACGTTTGTCATTTGCGCCAGCCCGACTGGGTCGTGCGATCCGGGAATGTTTTTGCCGGACGGGTGTTCCGGTCTTCGGGCAATCGTGTAGGATCGCCACGTTCCATACGGGAGAACTTAGATGCGCAGACTTTCCATGCTTCTCGTACCGGCACTTGTCTCGATGGCGCTGGCGGCCGGGCCGGTCCTGACGAGCGCCTATGCCGCCGGCAGCGACGAGCCCTCGCCGCCGAAGTCGGACAGCTCGTCCAAGAAAGGAAAGAAGAAGAGCTCCTCCGTCAGCGATCCCAAATTCCTCGCGGCCTATCGCACGGCCTACACCACCATCTACGACCGCCACGACTATGCGGGTGCGATCGAGCAGTTGAAGTCGCTCAAGCGCGACGACGTCGCCGACGTCGTCAACCTGATCGGCTACTCCTATCGCAAGCTCGGCGACTACCAGTCCTCCAAAGTCTATTACGAGCTGGCGCTGAAGGACGATCCGAACCACGTCCGCACCTGGCAGTATTACGGCCTCTGGCAGCTCGAACAGGGCAACCGCGAACAGGCGCAGTACCATCTGAACAAGATCGCCTCGCTCGCCGGCACCGGCAGCTCCGAGTATCGCTCGCTTGCCGATGCTCTCGACAAGCCGACCGGCGCGACGCTCGTCTACTGAGACGATCCCATCCTTGAACGAAGCGAACGGGCACAACCAGAGGGTTGTGCCCGTTCCGCTTTCTCGGCTACGCTATCACGCCGTTCCCCTCGCAAAATTGGTGCGCAATGGACCCGTGGCTGCGATCCGCGATCGACTACATTGGCTCCTGGATCGAATACCAGCTCACGACAATCCAGCAGCCGGGCGTCGTCGTCGCCTTCGCCCATCGCGGCAACGTCATCGCCGAGCAGGCCTTCGGCCTCGCCAATCTCGACACCGGCGAAAAACTCACCCCACGCCACCGCTTCCGCATCGCCTCGCATTCGAAGAGCTTTACCGCGGCCGGCATCATGAAGCTGCGCGAGCAGCGCAAGCTGCGGCTCGATGATCCTGTTGGCCAATATGTCGATGGCCTGCATCCGCGCGTTGCCGAGGTGACGATCGCGCAGTTGCTCTCGCACAGCGCGGGGCTGACGCGCGACGGCGCGGATTCCGGCCAGTTCATCGACCGCCGTCCCTATCTCAGCGCGGAGGAGCTCCGCGCGGAATTGAAGCTGCCGACGGCGATCGAGCCCGGCATGCGCTTCAAATATTCCAATCACGGCTTTGGCCTGGTCGGTCTCCTCATCGAGGCGATCACGAAGGAGCGCTACGCCGTCTGGATCAGGCGCGAGATCATCGAGGCGGCCGGCTTGCGCGAGACGGAGTCCAGTACGCCGCTTCCCAAAGGTGCGCCGTTCGCGCGCGGCCACACGCGAAAGGTGCCGCTTGGCGAGCGATGCGTGATCCCCGGCGACAATCCGGCGCACGCGATGGCGTCCGCCACCGGCTTCGTCGCCACCGCGGGCGACACGGCAAGGTTCTTCGCGCAGCTCGCCCCGAACGCCAGGAAGAGCGTGCTGTCGGCCGCAAGCCGCCGCGAGATGACGCGGCCTCACTGGCGCATCCCCGTGAGTTTCGAAGCTCATTACGGCCTCGGCATCGACGTCGGCAAGACCGGCGGTTGGGACTGGTTCGGCCATG
Organism: Bradyrhizobium diazoefficiens; assembly: GCF_018131015.1. Taxonomy (GTDB): domain Bacteria; phylum Pseudomonadota; class Alphaproteobacteria; order Rhizobiales; family Xanthobacteraceae; genus Bradyrhizobium; species Bradyrhizobium diazoefficiens_B. Next base: position 30,897 of record NZ_JAFCJJ010000028.1, on the reverse strand, counting down.
GCGGCCACTTTCAGGGCTACATCTCCCGGACCTGCTCGATTCCCGCTTGCGACCTCGCGATCAGCATTCTCAGCAATTCCATCGACGGCGCAGCGCCGTTCTGGATGGATGGCGCGATGCAGATCCTTCGCGTGTTCCAGACCCGCGGTGGACCCGACCGGCGCGTACGCGACTGGACCGGCCGCTGGTGGACGATCTGGGGCGCAACAGACCTCGTGCCGGCCGGCAACCGGGTGCTCGTCGCCAATCCGCAGTTCAACAACCCGTTCGTGGATGCGGCCGAGATCGAGGTCACTGGTCGCGACCGCGGCAAGTTCGCCTGGGCCGCCGGCTTTGCCAGTCACGGCGAGCCGGTGCGCCGTGTCCGCGACAAGCGCGGCAAGGTCAGCGACATCTGGCTCGCCGGCGCCAATCTCAAGCCAGGGAAGGTCGTGGCACGCGAGATCGCCCGCCGCTATCCGCCGCGCAAGCGCCGCCCTACTCCCGGATGAGCGCCTCGACCTCGCTCCGGAACGCCTGCCGCGCGCCATCGCGCGAATAGAACATGTGGCCGCCGGGATAGACGACGAATTTCAGTCGCTGGGTCGCGAAGGCCGGAAGCTGGTCGAGCACCCGCCTTGATCCGAAATACGGCGTGGCGAGATCGAACAGGCCATGGCCGACCAGCACGTTCAGCCTGGCATCCACGGCGAGGATCTGGCGCAGCTCCGATATCGACTGCGGCGGGTTGATGCCGCGGCCGAAATCCCAGTGGCCCTCGACCGCGCCATTGAGAATTTCATAGGAACCGTCGGGCCGCCAGTTCAGCTTGCGCGTCAGGACGTCGACCGCCGCACTCGTCAGCGGCGCCTGCAGCGCATCGCCAGACGGATCGCCGAAGCGCGAGCTGTTCGAATCCGGATAGGGATCGAAGCCGCGCACGGAGGCGTCGTAGCGCCCCGTCACCTTGCCGTTCTTGCGGTCGAACTCGCGGCGGAATTCGCCGACGTCGAACCGGCCGGCGAGCCTGCGGCTCACCGCCTGGTCGATACCGGTGAGATCGGCGACCTTGTCGGCGAGACGGGTGGTCGCCTCCTTGTCCGCCTCGCCCTTGACGAGGTCGGACAGAAACTCGCCGCGGGCGTAAGCCTCCACGTCGGCGAGATCGGCACGGGTGACCGGTCCCTTGGCTTCGCGCGCCACCGCCACATAACTCGGCAGGGTCGCGACATATTGCAGGAGGCTCGTGCCGGTGAACTCGCGGAAATCGAACAGCGGCGACACCAGGATCAATCCCCTGACGCCGACGCCATGCTGAATCTGCAGCTGGCGCACCACCTTCGGCCCGCGAATGCCGCCATAGCTTTCGCCCGCGACATATTTCGGCGAGGTCAGCCGGTCGTGCTTCTCGAGCCAGCGGCGGATCACCAGCGCAATCGAATTGACGTCGCCATCGACGGAATAGAAGGATTTGCGCGCCTCCTCGCTGCTCGCGACGAAACGGCTGTAGCCGGTGCCGACGGGATCGATGAAGACGAGGTCGCTGAAGTCGAGCCAGGTCTCCGCGTTCGGCTTCACCTCTGGCGAGGCCGACGGCGACAGAGCTTCGCCATGGAGCGGCAGCCGCCACGGACCCGCCGCGCCGAACTGGAGCCACGCCGAGGATGCTCCGGGGCCGCCATTGAACAGGAACGTGACAGGACGCGAAGCGCGGTCGACGCCGGCGAGCTCATAGGAGGTATAGGCGATGTCGGCCACCGGCTCGCCCTTGCCGTCGAACACGCGGATCGAGCCTGCCGTTGCAGCGAAATTAAGGGTGCGGCCCGGCAGATCGAGGCTCTGCTTCGTGGTCGAGTCCGACGGCAGGCGGTGCAAATCGGCGGACGATGACGCGGCATTCTGCGCGTTGGCGCCGCGTCCGCCCTTCTGCCCGGCCGGCGCGGCCGTCTCGGAGCGCGGCTGCGGCGGATCGTCCGCGTGAACGGCGCCGGCGCAGGCGACCACGGCCAGCACCAGCCCCGCACGGCACAGCGCCTGCACACTCATGACCATGATCGTTCTCCTTCCGGCGGTCGCTCGCCGGTGTGATCAATTGCGTGCGAGCGACCACCCCAGTCTCGCGCTCAATTGCGACGGTTTGGCGGACCAGGTCCGGGCGGTTCAAGGTCCAATCCTTTACCATGAATGCGACGGGCTGGCCCCCTAACCGGACGGTCGTCCTCGACAATGCAGGTCCAGGTCGTATAGACGAGCCCGACGGACCTTTCTCGAGACAGCGGCAACTGCCCGGAAGCCATGACCAGATCTTCGCGATACAACCGGATCGCCTTCGTCGCCAGCCCGAGCAGCGAGGCGCAGGCCGCCTTCCGTCAGCTCACCGACGCCTATGGCAATTGCGACCCGAAGGAGGCCGACGTCGTCGTCGCACTTGGCGGCGACGGGCTGATGCTCCAGACGCTGCATCAGAACATGCACTCGGGAAAGCCGATCTACGGCATGCACCGCGGCACGGTCGGCTTCCTGATGAACGAGTACTCGACGGTCGATCTTCATGCCCGCCTCGACGCCGCGCATGAATCCGAGATCAACCCGCTCCTGATGCGCGCCACCGACGTCAACGACCGCGTCCATCTGCACCACGCCATCAACGAGGTCGCGCTGTTCCGGCAGACCTATCAGGCGGCCCGGTTGCGCATCCTGATCGACGAGCGCGAGCGCATGCCCGAGCTGATCGCCGACGGCATCATGGTGGCGACGCCGGCCGGCTCGACCGCCTATAACCTCTCTGCGCAGGGACCGATCCTGCCGATCAACGCCGCGCTGCTGGCGCTGACGCCGATCAGCGCCTTCCGCCCGCGCCGCTGGCGCGGCGCGCTGCTGCCCAACACCGCCTATGTCGTGATCGAGGTGCTGGAGGGCGACAAGCGGCCGGTCGCAGCGGTTGCCGACCATGACGAAGTGCGCGACGTCCGCCGCGTCGAGGTCCTGTCCGACAAGACCATCTCGATGCGCATGCTGTTCGATCCCGGCCACAGCCTGGAAGAGCGCATCCTGCGCGAGCAATTCGGCTATTGAGCCCCGCTGCGGATCACTCGCCGCACGGCTCGATCGATTCCAGGCCTCCCGCCATGGCGGGATCGCTGAGCAGATCGAAATCCCTGACGACGGGAACGAAGCTCTTCGTCTCGGATGTCATGAGATAAATCGTGACGCGCAGCGAGCCTTGCAGGCCAGCGTTCGCGCGACAGAATTCCCTCGCCGCCACGCCGAGCCCCATCGACCCCCGCCTGCCGTTCTTCCCCTGTTCGATCATCGAGGTGCGCAGCGCCTCGAAGCGCGCGGCGTCGTTTGGCGACAGCCGATAGGCGTAGGTGGACGACCCCCGCGGCGCCGCCGGCAGACCGGCGCGCTCGCGCGCGTCGCTCATCTCGGTCATGGCAAAACTCGTCCTGGCTTCCGCCTCGCCCTTGACCCTGGTGACGACATCGAGCTTGACGCCGCCCGACCGTGGCCGCAGTGCGTCGGGCAGCTCTACGGCCACGCGCAGCACCGACAGATCCGTCGTCCTGGCATCAATGCGGGCAAGCGGCGGGATCGAGGTCAGCGGCACCGAGCCGCAACCGGCAACCATGAGCGCAGCCGCGCTGGCTAGAACGCGCGCAAGGCGGTTCATCGCTGGCTTCTCCAGTCTGGAATTGAAGGTCGCGCTAGGCTGAGTCTCGGCGCGCCGCGCCGGACTCGAGCGCGTCGTTCGCATCGTCCGGAACGTATTCCAGGATATCGCCGGGCTGGCAGTCGAGCACGGCACAGATCCGCTCCAGCGTGTCGAAGCGGATGCCGCGCACCTTGCCGGACTTCAGCAACGAGACGTTCGCTTCCGTGAGCTCGATGCGCGCGGCGAGCTCGCGCGACCTGATCTTTCGCCTGGCCAGCATGACGTCGAGATTGACGATGATCGGCATGGTCAGATGATCTCGCTGTTCTCGTGCCACAAGCGGACGGCATCGGCCATCACGGTCGCGAAGGCGATGAGCGCGAGGCCGCTCAGCGCCGACAGCACATGCGACTGATCGATCCCGAACATCACCACGCGCTGGCCGGGTCGGTTGGCCCACGTCAGGTTGATCGTCATCAGCATCTGGACCAGCGGCGACATCACCGCATTGACGATCAGCGCGAGGCCCATCCGCCGGATGCGCCGGGCGTTTTCGGTCGCGAAGACCACGCCCCGCGCGAAGCGCGAGAACAGCATCGAGAGCTGCAGCAATGCGTAGAGAACAGGTGCAAGGCCGATCAGGCTGAGCAGCGCACCGGCGAAGCGCGTGCCGAGGTCGAGCGTGAAGGGGCGCGCCTCCAGCGGGGATTGCGTCGCGATCCAGTGCCGAAGCGTCTCGTCGCTCGACCAGAGCAGCGGCACCGCGAGCACCCCGCCCGCGGCGCAGACGAGCGCGCTGATGCTGACGATTCGTCCGATGCTCCGCAACCGGTTCGGCTCGACCGGTGCAGGACAGGGAAACGCGATCACGCTCATTGGACCTTGCTCCCGTTCAATTGAATATTATTATTGTTTTACGATAAAAAATGGCAAAATTACGATATACGACAGGACGCAGGTCGCAGCGTCACCGTGGGCCGCGGCAACCCTTCGTTAACCCCCGGCACGATATGGTTAACGAAGATTGACCGCTTCGGCCCGGGCGCCATGTTCCGCATCGACTTCAACAAGCTGCGCTTCCTCGTCTGCGACGACAATCCGCACATGCGCCGCATCCTGCGCACGCTGCTGCATTCGTTCGGCGCGCGCGAGGTCTACGAGGCTGAGGACGGCGCCACCGCGCTCGAGATGTACAGCCACTACGTGCCCGACATCGTCATCACCGACTGGGCGATGCCGATCTTCGACGGGCTCGAGCTCGCGCAAATGATCCGGCAACCGGAGTCCAAGGGTAACCCTTACGCGCCGATCATCATGCTGACCGGCCATTCCGAGAAGCGCCGTGTCACGGTCGCGCGCGATGCCGGCGTCACCGAATTCCTGGCCAAGCCGATCTCGGCCAAGGGCCTCTACCAGCGCATCCTCAACGTGGTCGCCAATCCCCGGCCCTTCATCAAGACCAAGACCTATTTCGGACCGGACCGGCGCCGCAATACCAATTCGGCCTATATGGGCCCCGAGCGCCGCGTCGGCGAGAAGCATGAGGTGCTGCAGCAGCCCTCGCTCCTCGACAAGGCCCGCTCCTCCATCTAGCGCAACGTCTCACGCGGTCGAGGCAGGCATCATGGCGAAGAACAGCGCAAGGGACATCGAGGTCAAGGCCTTCGCCACGCACCAGGTGATCACGCAGCCCAATCCGCTGCGCAAGGTGCTGCGCCGGGTCGAGGACAAGGATCTCAGCGAAAAGGACCTGGACGATCCGGTCGCCCGCGCCGAGCAGGCGCTGGCGGGGCTGTCCGGCGAGTTCAAGGACTGGATGGCCGACGAGGTCAACCGGCTGTCGACCGCCTACGGCGCGATCCGCAACGACGGCTTCACCAAGGACAGGCGTGACGAGCTGTTTCGCGCCGCGCATGACATCAAGGGAGATGCCGCCACGTTCGGCTTTCCGGTGGCTGCGGAAATTGCCGAGAGCCTCTGCCGCGTCATCGAGCACGCGCCCGATTTCGAAAAGGTGCCGGCCGAGCTGTTCACCCATCACATCAACGCCATCCTGGCGATCGTGCACGACAACACCAGGCTCGACAGCCTCACCGTCTCCTCGGAGCTCAGCCGCCGCCTGCGCAAGGTTGCCGACGAATATCTCGCCCACGTCAACCGCGACCGCCCCGAGCATCTCGAAGCGGTTCTGGCGCCCAGCATCGCGCCGCTAGAGTAAGCTCGCTGTCGCGAAAACTGTAGGGTGGGCAAAGCGAAGCGTGCCCATCAATCCATTCCAATTGCACGGTCAAAAGGTGGGCACGGCGCTCTGCGCCTTTGCCCACCCTACGGCGTCGAACTACGCCGCGATCAGATCGTCATAGAAGGGATCGTCCGCCTCGTCTGCCACGATCTCGTCGCAGAACAGCCTCGCCTCTTCGCGTGCGGACTCGGTCGCGAAGCGCCGCAGCAGGATCATCAACGGCTCGGTGACGTCGTAGTCGGTCTCGCAATGGGTGAGCACGCGCTCGACCATGCGCCGGCGCAGCCTCGCCGCGCCGTCGTCGGTATCGGCGAATCCCTGTTCGTGGCAGGCATCGAGCGCGACCTGGAACGCGGCGAAGGTCGCCTCGGGCAGCCCGGCACGGCGAAGCAGCGCATGCAGGCTGTTGCCGCCGCGATCGTGCAGCAGCGCGGAGACGCGCGCCAGCGGCAGATCGGCGAGCTCGGCGAGTGCCGCGTCGAACAGCCCGAGATTGCTCGACAGCAGCGCCCGCAGGATCAGGCCCGCGGTGAGCTGGCCGGTGATGCGCAGGTGACGCACCAGCCCCAGCATGTCCTCGCCGCGCGAGCGCGACGCGATGTTCATGGTGGAGCGGTCGCGCGCTTCGACCGTGATACGCTCGGCGCGATCGGCGCTCAGCCAGTTGCGCGCGACGACGAATTGCGCGAGCGTCTCGGAGAGCTTTGCGACCAGCGCGGCGCGTGTCGCGGCGGGCAGATCGTCCAGCACCAGCATCGCCTCGCGAATCGCGGCGAGATGACCATGACGCTCGACGATGCGGTCCCATGAGAACGGCGCGAGCTCGGCATGGGGATTTTCGATCAGTTCGAGCGCCGCCGCCGCACAGCCGACTTCGGCAATCGCGGCGCAGACCGAGACCGGCAGCGCGAGGCGGCGGGCGATCGCGCACTGCACCTCGCCGTTCCCGGTCGCGACGATGTCGACGAGATCGGCGTCGATCAGCAGCGGCGAATGTTCGAGCACCGGCAGCGCCACCGACGGCTGGTCCGCCGAGAGCGCCCGCACGATCGCAGCCGGCGCCTCGATGCTGCGCGCAAATGCTTCGGCCATCGCCTGCCGCACCAGAGGCGAGGGATCGTCGAGCAGCATCAGAAGCGCGCCTTCGGCGGCAACGCGGTCGTCGTGGGAGAGATCCGAGATCAGCCAGGCCCGGGCCAATGCCCGCGTTGCCTCGGCCCGCTCGCCGGCGGGCGCCGTCCTGATCCAATTGATGAACTGCCGAACGATCATGCTGCTTCCGGCTTACGCAACGACGACGAAGCGGTGACGGCTTGTCACCTGCAACACAAAATAAACCACGACGCTTAACAAAGCGTTCACCATAACCGGCTGGTTTTATTGACGTTTTATTAAGAGAGCAGAGCCGCTCGGGCAGCGCGCGCTTAGCTCGAGAACGTGCCGAAGCGATCGCTGAAGAGATCGAGCGGCTGCGGCGGCCGTACTTCGGGCGTCACCGATGCGACCGAGGTCGCTGGCGCGACCGAGGTCGCGGGTGCGACCGACGTGAGCGAGGCGTTGTCGCCCCACAATTTCTGCACCGTGGTCGAGACCGGCTGCGTGGCATCGCCGGGCTGATAGATCGAACGGAATGCCGGCGCGACCGGCGAATTGTCCGCGACCGTCGTTGACGACGTCGCCCTCACCGGCGTCACGCCACGCGCATCCGGAAAGGTCTGAAGGAGAGCGGCATTGTCGATCACCGGCGCGGCCGGTTGCACGCTGCTCACGCTCGCGACCTGCGTGGTCGAGGGCGTATTGCCATACATCGCCATCGCGCTGCGCGTCGTCGTCGAATTTGCCGCGCGGGCATAGCGCGCGTCCAAAACCGAGTAGACCTCCGAGACGCTGCGGGCGCGGCCGTCCTGCGCATAGAAGATCGAGCGGTTGGCGGAGGCGGCATTGGGAAACAGCCGCGCGCCGATAGCCTGCGGATTGTCCTCGGCGTTGGCGATCAGCCTGGCTGCGCCGCCGACGCCCATGAAATGCGCCATATAGAGTTCGCTGTCGGACGGCCGGCGGCCGAGCAGGCCCGTGAGCTTGAAACCGTTCGACTGCGTCAGCGCCGCGGCCATGCTGGAGGCGGCCTCGGGATCGTCGCGCAGCTTCAGGATCGACCGCTTCATCACGGGATCGTCGACGGCGTAGCCGCCCGACGACGTCCTGGTGATGGCGTCGGAATAGCGGCCATAGCCGAGCTGGGTGCCCGCCTCCTTCACGGTGCCGAGCCAGGTCTGGTCGATGAACTGGAAGAGGCCGTGGGCCGAGGACGTGGTCGCGCCTGCGGTCGGATCGAAATCCGATTCCATCTTGGCGGTGGTCAGCATGTACTGGAAGCTGACGCCGGTCCGGTTGGCGACCTGCTTGATCGCGCCGGCGACGCGCGCCCGCGACGGATCGAGGACCGCCGTCCGAGACGCACTGGAATTGTCGACCGACATGATCTGCGTGCCCGCCCCGCGCGGCGTTGAACGACGCCGGCAATCCGGCGCCCCGTCGCGTCACCGTGGGACAGGTATGGTTAACGCCGGGTTAATGCGACCGTCGCCGTCATTCCGTGGCGGTCGGAGGGCTACTTCTTGTAGACCGCGTTGGGATCAAACAGCCTGTCCGCATCCACGAACACGAGCTTCGCACCGCCTCCCTCGGCCTCGACCTTGCGATAGAAGCAGGACCGGCGTCCGGTATGGCAGGCTGCCCCGATTTGCTCGACGCGAATCCAGACAGCATCCTGATCGCAATCGATGCGGATCTCGACCACGCGCTGGGTCTGGCCGGAGGTCTCGCCCTTTCGCCACAACGCACTGCGCGCGCGGCTGAAGTACCAGGCCTCGCCCGTCGCAATCGTCTTGCGCAGCGCCTCGTCGTTCATGTGCGCGACCATCAGCACGTCGCCCGTGGCGACGTCGGTCGCCACGCAGGTCACGAGGCCGCTCGCGTCGAACTTCGGGAGGAAGGCGAGGCCTTCCTCGATCTCATGGGAGTGAGCGGACACGGGCGCCCTCGCCTAATAGGTTCGCGAGGTCAGCGCTGCAGGCCTCGCACCAGGGACAGGAAGCGGGCCTGCTCCGCCGGATTGTCGCGGAACATGCCGGTGAAGCGGCTGGTGAAGGTGGAGGCGCCATGCTTGGCGACGCCACGCACCGACATGCAGGTATGCTCGGCCTCGATCAGCACGGCAACGCCGCGCGGCTTCAGGATCTCGTCGATGGCGGCCGCGATCTGCGCCGTCAGGTGCTCCTGGGTCTGGAGCCTGCGGGCGAAGATATCGGTGAGGCGGGCAAGCTTCGACAGGCCGACGACGCGCTCCACCGGCGTATAGGCGATGTGCGCCTTGCCGTAGAACGGCATCATGTGATGCTCGCACTGCGAGGTGAACTCGATGTCGCGCACCAGCACGAAGTCGTCATAGCCGGCGGTCTCGCCGAAGGTGCGGTCGAGCACCTCGGCCGGGCACTGGTGGTAACCCTGATAGAGTTCGTCGAAGGCTTCGACCACCCGGCGCGGCGTATCGAGCAGGCCCTCGCGCCCGGTGTTCTCGCCGATATAGGCGAGCAGCGTCTTCACCGCCGCTTCCGCCTCGGCGCGCGCCGGGCGCGGCTGGTCGGCACGGACGGCGGCCGCCAGAAACTCGGCAGGATCAAGCTCCGCCGGGCGGCCCTCGGACGGCCGGTCGGAAGGCTTGCTGGGGCGGATGGATTTGATCGTGGCGTCCATATCGACTCCGTTCGACGGCCTTGCGGCCGGAGTGTCACCGGCAGACGGGGCGGCCAAGCCGCCGGACGCCTGAAGACTACAGTTTTGACGAAAAAACCCCCGGGGTCATCACGCCGTCAGCGCAGATCTGGATCACCGTCGCCGCACCGCTGGACTGTTTTTCCGCCAGTTCCAGCCCTATATAGGACCGTGGACGGCGCCCGCCAAGGCCGATCCGACGCGGAAGTGCTGGACTCCATCACATGCTGAACGACATCTATAACAAGCGGATCATCGAACTGGCCGGGAATATTCCGCGCCTCGGGCGGCTGCCGGACCCCGATGCCACCGCCACCGCCCACTCCAAGCTGTGTGGTTCGACCGTGAAGGTCGATCTCAAGATGGATGGCGACACCGTTACCGACTTCGCGCACGACGTGAAGGCCTGCGCGCTGGGACAAGCCTCTTCATCCATCATGGCAAGTCACGTCGTCGGCTCGACTGCGAATGAACTCCGTGAGTTACGCGAAACCGTTCGCAAGATGCTGAAGGAGAACGGCGCCCCGCCCGAAGGCAAGTGGGACGAGATCAAGTTCCTCGAGCCGGTCCGTGACTACAAGGCGCGCCACGCCTCGACCCTTCTGACCTTCGATGCCGTGGTCGATGCCATCGGCCAGATCGAAGCGAAGGCGAAGCAACCGGCCGCCGCGCAGGGCTGACCGCTTCCCGCCAGGACTATCTTTGCAATCTCTATTTCTGCGGGCCCGGGCCAGGCACTGCGGCCCCCGTCGGCACCAGGGCTTCGGCCGTCTTGGTCGATTTGGCCGAATGCTCGGGTTCAGCGCCGAAGCGCTCCTGTGTCTTTGGCGCGAGATCCGCCATCGCCGGCGCAGTGACGTCGACATGCGGGAGCACGTCGGCGACCAGATCCGTGGTCACGAGGTTGGTGAGCTTCAGCTCGGCTGTGTCCAGCTCGTGCAGGTCTTCCCAGGGCGGCACGCTGAGCGCGAGCGACAAGAGATCGCCGGCGCCGCCCATGTCGAAGGTGTATTTGGCGAGCCGGCCGATGTCGCGCTCCACGATCATCAGGTCCTGCGCGCTGTAGCTCGCGGCCTTGGCGTCGTCGGCACGGTCGCCCATCCAGATCTGGTGGACGCGGACATGGGCGGCGTCCGGCACGTAGCGCTTCTTGCCGGCGAGCAGCAGGAACACGCACATGGATTCGCAATAGGCTTCCGGCGCGACCGCCGGGCGGGCATCCTGTCCGCGGTCCCGCTGCGTGATGCCGACCGTGGTCAGAAGCCCGAGATTGCGGAAGCGCCGGCCAAGCGAGATCGCGTCATTGACGGAACCGCCACTGGAGTCGAGCACGACGGTGGCGCCGCCGAGCTGGCGTCCGCGGGAAAACTCGTCGAAATCCTTGGGGGTGTCTGAGGTGATGATGCCGACCGCGCTGACCCAGCCGCGGCAGTTCGGCTCGCAGGCGACCCATTCGAATTTCATCGGCAGCTTGCGCTCTTCGAGGGCGGCACCGGCCTTCGCCGACGAGCCGAAGTTTGCAACGGCTCCAGCCAGCAGGACGCCACAGGCAGCGGTTCCCACCAAGAACCAGCCGCGAAGGTTGAGCGACTTAAGAAGTTTCAAACTGGTCCCTTCCCCCAAGCCCCAAGGCTGTTCAGGCAAGCCCCGTTTTGTGTCCCGTGAGTCTACACATGGACGTCATAAAAATGGTATCCGTGGGAATACAGATCGTCCATAGGTACTTGCTGCACTGCTCCCAAAAAACATGCAAAATATGGCGCGTAAACAACAGCTTGTTGTTCCCTGCGCTGGAACCGCGCAACACCTCGCCTACGATCGCAGCAAGACGCACATGAAGCATCCAGACTGCGAGCATTGTTCCAATCCCGTCACCGGCGCGCTTCGACTGCCGCGCAGATTCGGCCGCGCGCTGATCTGGCTGTACCGGCACACGCTGTCGCCGCTGGTGGGCTTCAATTGCCGGCACCTGCCGACCTGCTCCGTCTACGGCGACGAGGCGATCGAGCGGTTCGGGCTGTGGGCGGGCGGTTGGATGACGCTCGCGCGTTTCCTGCGCTGTAATCCCTTCGGCACGTCGGGCATCGACAACGTGCCCCTCACCTTGCCGCGAGCGGCGCGGTGGTATCTGCCCTGGCGCTACGGGCGCTGGCGGGGCGTCAACGCCCCCTGAGCCTGCTGCAGCGCTTCGCGCATCACTGCCCTGACCGGAACCGGAACTCTCCGTTCGCATTGTTTTGATGCTCCCCCGGGAGGAAACAACAATGCGCTGGAAAATCAGCCCCCATTTTCACTTTCGATTTGGTCCGCACCTCAAGTTTGATCCGCGGGATCACGATCCCAGAACCATCGACATGCTCGCCATCGTTGCGCTGCTCGCGCTTGTCCTCGGTTCCGGCTGGTATCTGGCGGCGAGCTTCGCGACGCAACCGACCACCGCGGCGTTCATCGTGCCGAGCCAGAGCGTGCACTGGTAGCTAGCGGAACCAGAAGAACCGTCCAGGCGGCGGCGGGGGCTCGGGCGGCCTTGGCCGCTTCGGACGCGGCGGCTTGGGAGGCAACTCGGCCGACGAGGTCGTCTCCGCCGAGGGTATGGTCTCGCTTCCCGGGACCTTCACCGACAACAGCAAGTTCGATTCATGCATCCGCCAGCGATAGCCGACGCCGAAATCGATCGGCTGGGCGCGCGTAAACAGGGCGGCGTAGCGCTCCTGGTAGCGGCCGGGAAACTCGTCGATCGGTCCGAGATAGCGGCCGAACGGAAAGAACCGCCATTGCCGTGCATTGTAGTTCGCGAGCGGAATGCCGGAATCATCCTGGATGATGGTCGCACTGTTGGCGAGCAGCCAGTCGCGGGCGACGGTGAAATTTCCGGAATGCAGCAGATACGACGCGCTCTTGATCAGGCTGTTGCCGGGCCCGAGCGTCTCGCAAAACTTCAGGAAGCCGGTCGCGCGGGCGCCGGCGTTCGAGAGATCGGTCGAGAAATAATACAGCGTGCGCGCTTCGCCGTCGGGGCCGGCGAAGGTGATGCGGACGCCATGCGTCGCGTTCGGTCCCGGATTGTCGTTGCCCACGTGCATGCCGCCCCTGGCATCGAGCCCGACCATCTCGACATTGCGGATGGTCTTGCCGGAGCGCGCCAGGAAGACATAGAGGATCGGCAAGGTGCCGTTGACCTGGTGGGTATGCAGGTCGACCTTCATCTGCTTGGTGATGAAGAACGAGAAGCTCAGGATCGAGCTGAGCGAGCGCTCGACGCTGTAGAGCGCGGCACCGGCCGAGCCGCGCGGCAGCCGCGTCAGGTCGGGCACTGCGCCGACCGGCTCCAGCGCGCCGAGCACGTAGGTGCTGGCCTTGGCGTAGAACGCGTCGGCGTAGAGGAAATCCGGGCCGCTGAACATGTAGAACATGGTCGGCCGGGGCGCGGCGAGATTGACGTCGGCCCAGTTGCGGATCTTCGACAGCTGCCGCTGCTCGAGCTGGGCGAACGCTCCGTCGAAGAATTTGGCGTGACGCTGCCAGGCGGGATCCTTCGTCAGCGCCAACAGCGGTGAGTCCGCCGAAGGCTGCATGCCCGCGAGGAAGCGCGCGGTGTCATCGAACGTCACCTCGGCGGCGGGCGCCGGCGAGACGGCCGCAGCCAGCAGGGCAAGGGCGACGGCCGCAATTCTCATGGCTCGAAACATGTCTATTCGCGATTGTGTGACGTGGCAGCGGCGGCCGGCCGCCTGCGGAAAACAGCGTAAATCAACAGGCCGGACAACATGACGAGCATCCCCGCGAGCGACTGCAACGGCCGTTCGGTCAACAGGTAATACATCATGAACGCGGTCACGAGCAGGAAAACCAGCGGTGTGAACGGGTATCCCCAGGCGCGATACGGGCGCGGCAGGTCGGGATCGGTGATGCGCAGCTTGATGACGCCTGCGACCGTGAAAAACGAGCAGAACAAGAGCGCGAACTGGATGAAGTCGAGCACTGCTTCGAAGCTGCGCGTGAACAGCAGCAGGTTGGCGACCGCGAGCTGGAACAGGATGGCGTAGGCCGGCGCGCCGTTCGCCGACCGCTTCGAGAACACGCGCAGGGACGGAATGTCCTCCCCCATCGTCATCATCACGCGCGGCCCGATCCACATCATCGCGCTGATCGAGGAGATCAGGCCGACACAAATCATCGCGCCGACGATGCGGCCGCCGAGATTGCCGAAAATGGCGCTGCCGGCGACGCTGGCGACGTCGATCTGGCCGGCGAGCGCGCCGACCGGCGTCGAGTAGAGGAACACCGCATTGAGCGCGACATACAGCACCAGCACGATCAGCGTGCCCGCAAGCAGGGCCCGCGGCAAGCTTTGCTGCGGCGTGTTCATCTCGCCGATGATGTAGGTCGCGGCATTCCACCCCGAGAACGAGTACATCACGAAGACGAGCCCGATCGCGAAAGGCGCGCTGACGATGTGCGCGATGTCGCCGGCCTGCGGCGCAAAGGAAATCGGCTGCGGCGCGCCGATGACGAATCCGGCGACCAGGAAGGCGACGATCAGCACCACCTTCAAAATGGTCGAGATCAGCTGGAAGGTCGAGGAGTGCCTGACGCCGGTCAATTGCACGATCGAGACCAGCCAGACCACGCCGATCGCGAGCGGAATCGGCGGCAGGTCGGGGATGACCGATTTGGCATATTCGCCGAAGGCCATCGCGGCGAGCGCAACCGGCGCTGCAAATCCCACCGTCGCCGAGACCCAGCCGGCAAGAAAGCCGAAGGCCGGATGATAGGCGCGGCCGAGGAAATTGTACTCGCCGCTCGAGCGCGGAAACATCGCGCCCAGTTCGCTGTAGGAGAACACCCCGCACAGCGCGACGACGCCGCCGACCGTCCACAAGGCGAGGATCGAGAAGCCGGACGGGATGTCCTTGACCTGGAAGCCGAGGCTCGTGAAGACGCCGACCCCGATCATGTCGGCAATGACGATGGCGGTCGCAACCAAAGCCGAGACCCCGGCGCCGCTTCCGGTCAGCCGGCCGGTCCAGGCCGCGGTAGGCGCATCTGATGCCGTCATCTGCGTCCTTAAACCTCAGGCGCTGCGCCCCGTGGGAGGCGTGGTGCAGATTGGTCCAGTCAATTCAAGCAGGGTTAACAAGGGTTAAATGAGGCGGCCGAAATTGGTACTATACAACCTATTATGCACGTTATGGGGCGATAAAGCTGCGCCGAGACTGTAAAAACCGGCTTTCCCCTCCCACAATCACGACACGATTGCATGGTCCTTTTTGAGCGTCCGGATGTGGGGAAGTTTGTCCGGACGCTTAACGTCACCTAAACGCCAGTCGGCTCAATTGTCTAAGAGATGGCCGATGGACTGGGTTCATGGCTTGGGTTGTTGGGGTCATGGGTGAATGGTCGGGGCCGTTCCTGTAGTGAAAGCGAATACGCGTGCTGACCGGACCACGAGGTCCGGCGCACGCGCTCGCGCGCTTCGGATCGCGCTGATCTCAGGCTTGGTGCCGCTGTCGCTGGCACTGGTTCAATGCGGCAAGGCGCCGAACCCGGCGGCGCTCGCGGCGAACTCGCAGGCCAACGTCCCGGTCGCCAGCCAGACCGTCGCCAAGAGCCGGCCGCAAGTCGCAAGCGGCGACACGTTCGAGGACCGCTTCCCTGCCCCGCAGTTCAGGGAGCGCTTCCCTTCGGCGAGCGAGAGTTTCCTGCAGCGGCAGATGTCGGACTTCTCGCCCAAGCAGGCCGTGCAACAGCCGCCTGAGCCGGCGCCCTACAAGGTGGCGTCGCTCACGCCGCAAGTTCCTTACCGGGGCCCGCTGCGCGAGGATCTGACCGCGCTCGTCAGCATGAAATCGTCCGCCTTCCCCTATTTCGGCAACAACCCCGCCTCCGACGCGCCCTTCCTCAACATCTCCAAGGGCGACCGCCGCGGCCATCGCAGCTATTCGGGACGCGTCTACTGGCAGGACGAGACCTACAGCGACAGCCGCGTGCTGGTGCACGTCCCCGAGCATTTCGACGCCCGCAAGCCCGGCGTGATCGTGGTGTTCTTCCACGGCAATGGCGCAACGCTGGAGCGCGACGTCCGCGACCGCCAGCTGGTGCCGCAGCAGATCACCGATTCAGGCGCCAATGCCGTGCTGCTCGCGCCGCAGATGGCCGTCGATGCCGCCGATTCCAGCGCTGGCAAATTCTGGCAGCCCGGCGGCCTCAAGCGCTTCATGGACGAGTCGGCGAGCCACCTCGCCCGCCTCACCGGCGATCCCGCCAGCGCCCGCGCCTTCGCCAACATGCCGATCGTGATCGTCGGCTATAGCGGTGGCTTCCTGCCGACCGCCTGGAGCCTCGAGGTCGGCGGCCTCAGCGACCGCGTCCGCGGCGTCGTGCTGCTCGATGCCATCTATGGCGAAATGGACAAGTTCGCCTCCTGGATCGAAAGCCACCGCTCCGGCATCTTCGTCAGCTCTTACACCCGCGGCACTGCGCGGCGCGACCGCGAGCTGATGAGCATGCTGAAGCAGAAGGGCATCGGCGTCTCCGAGGACATGGATAGCCCCTTGCGTCCCGGCAGCGTCGTGTTCGTCGAAACCGGCGAGGGCATAACCCATCGCGACTACGTCAACCGCGCGTGGACGCAGTACCCGCTCAAGGACGTGCTGGTGAAGATGTCGGCGACGCCGTCGCTGGCCTTGACGCGGGTTGCGGCCACCGGCTCGTCGGCACCGCGCCGATAGTCCGCCGCGCCGGATCGGCGAACGTCAGGTCTACAATCAGGTCTTGGGCAGCTTCGGAATGCTCTCGGCAAAGCCGTTGAAGCAGGCCAGCCGCTCGTCCTCTTCCTTGAAGAAGCGGCAGTCGGCATAGCCCTTGGCCTTCGCCGGCTTCGGCTTCGGCTGAGGCGCGATCACCGCATCGTAGCAGCTCAGGCGGTCCTTGGTGCCGTCGTCGATCTCGAGGCAGGCCTGGAGCCGCGCCGCGATCGATTGCGGCTTGCCCTTCGGGGCCGGAGTGACCGCGCCAGCCTTGGTCCCCGCAGCCTTGGTCCCCTTCGGCTGGACCTGCACCAGCGGCTTGTCCCCGACCATCGGTGGCTTGTCGGTTTGCGCGAAGGCAGTGGTCGAACAGAGCACTGCAGCAACCGCCAGGATCATCCTCATTTCTGTCAACTCTCTTTGGTCCCCCATGCCTCGCGTTCTAGCGCCCTCGCGCGCAGTTTGCCAAGCGCCTTGCGCACAGGAAAATGCTGGCCTTCAGGCCGGACCGGCCGCAGTCCGCCGGGGCCGGGTCAGGACCACCAGGACCAGCGCTGCGACAACGAAGCCGACCGCCACGAAGCCGAGCGTATGCAGGAACTCGCGGGCGAACAGCAACCCGCCGACGGCCGAGCCGACGGCCTGGCCGATGTAGAGGACGGAGGTGTTGAGCGCGACGGTTGCAGGTGCGAGCGGGGGCGCCGCCGCAACCAGCCGCACCTGCTGCATCGAGTTGGTCGAGGCAAAGCCGAGCCCCCAGATCGCAACCGCACCCGCCATCAGGGCGAGCGTGCCGGCACCGAGCGCCCAGCCCGTGATTCCCGCGAGCAGCAGGGAGGTGGACAGCAGCGAGGTGCGATAAGGCCCCCAGCTGTCGACGATGCGGGTCGCGATGGCGACGCCGAGGAAGCCGCAGACGCCATAGATCCCGAACACGAGGCCAATCGCATCGGGGCCGGCACCGGTGAGCTTGCTCAGCAGCGGGCCCATGAAGGTGAACACCACGAACTGCCCCGACATTTGCAGCATCGTGATCGCAAGCAGCAGCACGATCGTCCGGCTCCGCCCGACCTCGCGCCAGGTCTTCAGATCCACCGGCGTGCCCTTCAGTCCGGCGGGCAGGCGCAACAGCAGCAACAGCAGACTGACACAACCGAGTGCGCCGATGCCGCCATAGGTGGCGCGCCAGCCATAGCGGCTGGCCATGAAGGTGATCAGCGGCAGCCCGACGGCGGCGGCGAGCGACCAGCCGAGGAAGATATAGGCGATGGCGCTGCCGCGCCGCTCCGCCGGCACGATCAACGCCGCCGTGCCCGCGGCCTGCGGCGTGTAGAGCGCGCCCACCGCGAGCATCACGAGGCGAATGACGAGCAGGCTCGCATAGTCTGGCGCGAAGGCCGACGCGAGATTGCCAATGGCCAGCACCGCGAGCGTCGTAGTCAGCAGCATTCGCCGCTCGATGCGGCTGGTCAGCCAGGCCGTCAGCGGCGAGCCGATGCACAGCGTGATCGCGCCGAAGGTGATCAGAAGCCCGGCGGCGCGAATGCTGACGTCGAGCCCCGTCGCCAGTTCCGGCAGCATGCCCGCGGGCGCCAGCACCGAGCAGCCGGTGACGATATTGCCGAGCATCAGGGCAGTGGGCGCGAGTCGGCCGGCGCGGGTATTTTCCATGCAGATGCATGTAGAGTACGGCGACGGCCAGTGAAAGGCCGCGGCATGAAATAGTTGGCGTGGCCCGCGGCTTTGCGGCCGATTTTCTTGGGCAATTTCTTGGGCGATTTCTTGGAAATGCCTGATTGCACAGGCCGAATCGCCTGATATATCGCTCGTTCCCGCTTACCTGCGCTCGTTCGCAGGAGTGAGCCTCAGGAGAAAGCAATGTCCGACCAGCCCAAATCCGAATCCGGCTTCCAATATTCCCTCAGCAACCTGAAGCCCGTGACCCCCGCCGCCAAAGTCACCCTCACCTTTCCCGACGGCGCCCAGCGCCAGTTCGACCAGAACATCACCGGTCTCGATATCGCCAAGGGCATCTCGCCGTCGCTGGCCAAGCGCACGGTCGCGATGACGCTCGATGGCGAGCTCGCAGATCTCAACGACCCCATCGTGGCCGATGCGAAGTTCAGGCTGATCGCCCGCGACGAGCCGGAGGCGCTCGAATTGATCCGCCACGACTGCGCGCACGTACTGGCCGAAGCCGTGCAGACGCTGTGGCCGGGCACGCAGGTGACCATCGGCCCCGTGATCGAGAACGGCTTCTATTACGACTTCTTCCGCAACGAGCCGTTCACGCCGGAAGATTTTGCGGCGATCGAGAAGAAGATGCGCGAGATCATCGCGCGCGACAAACCGTTCACGAAAGAGGTCTGGGATCGCGAGAAGACGAAACAGGTGTTCCGCGACAAGGGCGAGGCCTTCAAGGTCGAGCTGGTCGACGCCATTCCCGGCACCGAGCCGATCAAGATCTACTACCAGGGCGACTGGTTCGACCTCTGCCGCGGCCCGCACATGACCTCGACCGGCAAGGTCGGCAACGCCTTCAAGCTGATGAAGGTGGCCGGCGCCTATTGGCGCGGCGACAGCAACAACCCGATGCTGACGCGCATCTACGGCACGGCCTTCGCCAAGCAGGAGGACCTCGACGCCTACCTGAAGCAGATCGAGGAAGCCGAGAAGCGTGACCACCGCAAGCTCGGGCGCGAGCTCGACCTCTTCCACTTCCAGGAAGAGGGTCCGGGCGTGGTGTTCTGGCATCCGAAGGGCTGGACCATCTTCCAGCAGCTCATCGCCTATATGCGGCGCCGCCTGACCGGCGACTACAGCGAGGTCAACGCGCCGCAGATCCTCGACAAGGTGCTGTGGGAGACCTCGGGTCACTGGGGCTGGTACCGCGAGAACATGTTCGCGGCGCAGTCGGCCGGCGACGAGGCCGAAGACAAGCGCTGGTTCGCGCTGAAGCCGATGAACTGCCCAGGCCACGTGCAGATCTTCAAGCACGGCCTGAAGAGCTACCGCGACCTGCCGCTGCGCCTCGCCGAGTTCGGCGTGGTGCATCGCTACGAGCCGTCGGGCGCCATGCACGGCCTGATGCGGGTGCGCGGCTTCACCCAGGACGACGCGCACATCTTCTGCACCGAGGACCAGCTCGCCGAGGAATGCCTGAAGATCAATGATCTCATCCTGTCGACCTATGCCGATTTCGGCTTCACCGGCGATCTCACGGTGAAGCTCTCGACCCGGCCGGACAAGCGCGTCGGCACCGATGCGATGTGGGATCACGCCGAGCGCGTGATGGCCACCGTGCTGCGCGAGATCCAGACGCAGAACAACCACATCAAGACCGAGATCAATCCGGGCGAAGGCGCCTTCTACGGGCCGAAGTTCGAATATGTGCTGCGCGACGCCATCGGCCGCGACTGGCAGTGCGGCACCACGCAGGTCGACTTCAACCTGCCGGAGCGGTTCGGCGCCTTCTACATCGACCATGACGGCGGCAAGAAACCGCCGGTGATGGTGCATCGGGCGATCTGCGGCTCGATGGAGCGCTATATCGGCATCCTGATCGAGCATTATGCGGGCAACTTCCCGCTCTGGCTCTCGCCGGTGCAGGTGGTGGTCACCACCATCACCTCGGAAGGCGACGAGTACGCCAAGCAGGTGATGGAAGCCGCGCGCCGCGCAGGCCTTCGGGTCGAGATCGACCTGCGCAACGAGAAGATCAACTACAAGGTCCGCGAGCATTCGCTGGCCAAGATCCCGGCGCTGCTCGTGGTCGGCAAGAAGGAGGCCGAGACGCATTCGGTCTCCGTCCGCCGCCTCGGCAGCGACGGCCAGAAGGTGATGCCGACGGCCGAGGCGATCGCCGCACTGGTCGACGAGGCGACCCCCCCGGACGTGAAGCGGATGCGCGGGACGGCGGCCTGACGGGATTCAAGCGGCTCTATCTTGCCCGACTTTGATGAGGGACTCGGCGGGAATGCCGAGCCCCTCATGTAGCCGCCGGATCATGCTGAGCGTCAATTCACGCCGCCGATTGAGCACTTCGTGAACCCGGTTTCGGCTGCCGATAAAGGGAATCAGGTCCCTCGGCTGCAGGCCGCTCTGCTCCATATGATATTTTATCGCTTCGACTGGATCCGGAAGATCGAGCCGATAGTGCTTTCGTTCCCACGCCTCCACCAACGTCACGAGCACATCCAGCCGGTCGCCCTCAGGCGAGTTGCGTCGAGCGCTCATCAGCGTCTCGATTTCCTTGAGGACGCGGCGATAGTCTCGGTTGGACTTGATTGGCGCGATTTCCATCATCGACCTTCTAGACGGTTTGCGCATCGATTGCGTCGTACTGCCGATGCGTGCCGACAAAGCGGATATAGACCACGCGATATGGATAGTTGATCCAGACCACGACGCGATACTTGTTGCCGGCGACGTTGAAGACGACGCGGCCATCTTTGAGGATACTGGCGGTCCGGATGTCTCGCTTGACGTCCGCGGGCTTCGCCCAATCGGCCTGCTTCACCTGCCGAAACCAGGCCATCAAGGGTTCGCGGGCATCAGAGACCTCACCGGCCCGATCGAGAAAAGCCTTGATCGTGCTGAGCGCTATGATCCTCATTCTAACCATCTTAGCATAGTCCCAACCTGGGACCATAGTTTTCTAACCTGCGCACCGTAGATCTCATAATCCCTCTAAAATCGCTTCCATTCGTCTGTTACCAGGCCTATCTCGGGGCCAAAGCAGTGAGCCATAAGGAACCCTTCGTGCCCGACGCCATCGAACTCCTGAAGACCCGCCGCTCGGTCAAGCCGCGCGAGATGACCGGACCCGGCCCGTCGGCGGCCGAGCTCGAGACCATCCTCACCATCGGCGCGCGCGTGCCCGACCACGGCAAGCTCGCGCCCTGGCGTTTCATCATTTTCGAGGGCGACGCCCGCCTCCGCGCCGGCGACGTGATCGCGAAGGTCTTCGCCCGCAAGAACCCCGGCGCACCTGCGGCCGATGTCGAGACCGAGCGCAAGCGGCTCACCGACGCGCCGCTGGTGATCGGCATCGTCAGCTTCACCAGGCCGCATCCGAAGGTGCCGGCCTTCGAGCAGGAACTGTCGGCGGGCGCGAGCGCCATGAACATCGTCACCGCCGCGACCGCGCTCGGCTACGGCGCCTGCTGGCTGACCGGCTGGTTCGCGTTCGACCGCGACGTGCTCGATGGTCTCGGCCTCAAGCCGGACGAGAAGCTCGCCGGCTTCGTCCATGTCGGCAAGCCGACCAAGCCGAGCGAAGACCGTCCGCGACCGTTCCTTTCGGATATCGTGACGCGATTTTAATCGAAGACGAGTTGACGCCCTCGACATCTTGCGGCTTTGTTCGCGACGAGGGAGGAAGCACGGATGAAGCGTCGTCACTTTCTGGTCGGAACCGCTCTGCTGGCGGGCACGCTGGCGCGGGGCCGCGCCGCCGACATCCCTGCCCCCTCGCCCGCGGGGCTCGACCGCATCACAGCCTATTTCGACAATGAGGTGGGAAGCGGCCGGCTGCCGGGCGCGGTGATCCTGGTCCAGCAGCATGGCAAGCCGGTCTACCTGAAAAACTTTGGCGTGCGCGACACCAGGACCAGCCTCGCGATGACGCCGGACACGATCTTCGCCATCCATTCGATGACCAAGCCGATCACCTGTCTCGGCGCCATGATGCTGATCGACCAGGGTAAGCTCGCACTTACCGACCCCGTGTCGAAATACATCCCCCTGTTCGCCGGCACCAAGGTCGGCCTCGAGATCAGCAAGACGGACGGCAAGGACCTGATCGACCTCGTGACGCCGGTCCGTCCCGTCAACATCGAGGATCTGCTGCGGCACACGTCGGGCATCAGCTACGACTATATCGGCGCCCCCTGGGTGATGAAGGTTTACGACGCCGCCGATATTTTCGACGGCCCGTTCAACAACCGGCAATTCGCCGACCGCATCGCCAGGCTGCCGTTGACGCGTCAGCCCGGATCGCTGTGGCGCTACGGCCATTCCACCGACGTGCTCGGTGCCATCATCGAGATAATCTCGGGACAGACCCTGTACGGATTCCTCAAGCAGCGCATCTTCGATCCGCTCGGCATGAACAGCACCAAATTCGTGCTGACGACTCCGGAGGAGCGCGCCCGCATGGCTCGGCCGCTGCCGAACGACCCGATCCTGCTCGCCGGCGAACGCGATCGCCTCGCTCATCCCGAATGGGAATCCGGCGGCGGCGGGCTGCTCTCGACCATCACCGACTATCAGCGCTTCTCGCAGATGCTGCTCAATGGCGGCGAGTTCGAAGGCAAGCGCTATCTGAGCCCCGCCGCCTTCAAGGCGATGACGACCGATCACGTCGGGCCCGGCTCCGGAGTTGGACGCGACTATTTCTATTTCCCTGGCGACGGCTTCGGCTATGGCTACGGCATCGGCGTGCGCACCGATCCCGGCAACGCCAAGCCGCCGCCGCCGGGCTCGATCGGCGAGCTGAAATGGGACAGCGGCAGCGGCACCTATTTCGGCATCGATCCCAAGCTCGACATGGTCTACCTCATGATGCAGCAGACCCAGAACGAGCGCAGCCGCATCACGCCTGCTTTCAAGGCGCTGGTCTATGACTGCTACCCGCAGGAGCTGCGCCGCCCGTGAGGCGCGTTCGCCGAAATCGGCGAGCCTGCCCGTACGGCATTCACAAGCTCTCGTGTCCCGGACGCAACGCAGCGCACAAGCGGTGCGGCGCAGAGCCGGGACCCAGGAGGCCAAGCAATTCGCTGACGCGTGGGCCCCGGCTCTGCAGCGCACCGTCGAAGAGACGCTGCGCTGCGTCCGGGGCACGAGATCGCCGTTGACAATAGACACACCTTTGCATCCTCGCGGCTCATTTCGCCCGAGCTTTGCTTCGTCGCTTCACGCCCAATGGAAAAGGGCGCAGGGAAGACCGGGTGCCGGCCGGGCACCCACGGTCCACTGTGCGAAGGGTGGCAACAGGAATCTGCACAGCGACATACAGGTGAAGCCCAACAACCGGCCTTCCCTGCGCAGTGGTTTTGACGGCTTATGTCGCGCTCTCCCCGGGGAGCAATGCACTATTGCCCCCGTCGCCTTGCGGATGACTGATGCGCGCGCCCGGTCGGGCCGCCACATCACCGCAGGACTTGGCGCACAGGCTCCGGGCGCCAGGACCACACGATTTTGCCGTACGCGAGGTCACACCGGTCGTGTGCGCGATGCGCTTCGCTCACGGTTGCCCGCCCTGCGAAGCTCTCGCGCCGATGGGACCTGCGTCCACCGCCGCCCGGCCCGCGTTCGTGACGATCGCGATACGCCCCTCTTCCTTGGGCCGGAGTGACGATTTGATACGACAATTCCGAAATTCGGTAAAGTGGAATATTTCGGCTCCCACCTCTTGACCGACAAATCGGGCGTTCTGCCCGTCGGGCACACAAGGGACAGTGGATGTGCGGAGCGAATTGCCGCGCGCAAATGGGTGTTGCGCAAAGCCTGATCCCCATTAAGCTCACTGCAACGACAGGTTTCTGGCGGGACCGGCGCCTTTTACGCCTCAGGTTTGCGATGCTGCGAGAACATTCGGGTGACCTACATGTCCTGCTGGCGGACTTGCCGCCGTCATCCGGGCAAACCCGGCTCGCGCGCGCGTTCGCAATCGCTCTTTCGATCGTGTTCGCCGCACTGGTCATGTTCGCAGATCAGCGGCTCGCACGTGTGGACGCCTTCATCCCCATCACCCAGACGGCAATTCTCCTCAACGACCTCATTACCGCCGTCCTGCTCTATTCGCAGTTCGCCATCGTCGGCCGGTCGGCGCTCCTGATCCTAGCCAGCGGCTACCTCTTTTCCGCGCTGCTGGTGATCCCGTACATGGCCACCTTTCCCGGCCTGTTTACGGCTACCGGGCTGCTCGGCGCCGGCGTCCAAAGCACGCCGTGGATCTTCTTTCTTTCCCACGCGGGATTGCCGGTGGCCGTCATCCTCTATGCGCTACGGAAAGATCTGAACGAGGGGTCAGCCGGGAATCGCACCCACACGCTGTTGCCATTCTTCCGAGCCAAATGGCATCTTTCCAAGCATCGGCAAGCGGACTGGCGCATCAATTTGCAGTCGCAGGAGTGACGCCACTAGCCACGCAACCGTCGTCGGCAATGTGGAGCAATCCGGTAAAGCAGCGGAAATGAGAAGTTCAACGTGCGCCTGAAATGGTTTGTTGCTGTCGCGCAGAACAACTCTTCCTAGATGCAGATCTTCAAGCGATTCGCCTGTTCGAGCAGCGACCAGACGAGGGGCAGCGAAAGCCATGTCTCCACCGCCGAATACACTTACGGCTGTTCGGCGCAGAAGGAGACCTGGACAGATTTCGAAATTCTCTACTGGAAGAGTGAAACCGGTTAGGCAGCCGTACAACGGCAATTCATCGAAATCCTGTTCGGCCAAGCTGTCCCCCTTCATTTCACGGTGCCGCCGCGCGGTCCTCTTTGTCGGCCCCGCGCGTGGCGATCCTGAGCGCGTCATCCGGCAATGGTCGCTGCAGCGCCTTCGCCTCGTCCCATGGCGCTCGCATCCACACGTCCCGCTCTTCGTCGGTCGTCAGGATCACGGGCATGGCCTTCGGGTGGATCGGCTCAACCACGGCGTTGGGCGTGGTCGTCAGGAAGCCGTAAACCTCATGCGGCCCAGGGATCGGCTTTGATTTAGTGCCGCGATCACCGTTGAACGTCGTCCAGATGCCAGCGAAGGCGAACAGTGGTCTTTCCTCGCTGAGTGCGAACCACACCACGTCCTTTTTCTTCGTCTCCGGGTTCGGCTCGGGCGCGTACTCCGCGAAGCTGTTGGCCGGGACAAGGCAGCGGTTCTCCGGCTTGAACCAGCCGCGCCATTGCGGCGACGACGTGTTGCGGATGTTGGTGACAGGCGGGCCGCCCGTGCGCGGTGGCGGCGGCATGCCCCAGCGCATCAGCACCATCTCGGTCCCGGCGTCGGTGTTGCGGATGACCGGCGCGGGATAGTCGGGGAACACGCCGGGCATCGGAGCGAGGTTGCCGACATAGCGGTTGATGACGCGGAACAGATTGATGATCGCGGCTTGGTTAGTCGTGATGCTGTAGAGATTGCACATTGACAGATTATTTGACGACGAAGAGATCGTAAATTAGGTGGTCTCCGTTTTTGTACTCCACCATCTTTCCAATGGCCTGAACATCATTAAGCCAAGAATACTTCTCCGACTTTGTCTGGAACGTAGGAGCACTTACGAGGTAACAATCGCCGGCCTTGATCACTTCACCCTTGGCAAACCGATTCGCGTTTTCCTTGTCGCAATTCATTCTGCCATTGTAGCTCATGTAGATTGTGTCGTGCTCGTCGGTTTCGATAGTTACGCGGGCGTCCAATCGGAGCCGCATGGCATTGCTCGGGATTATCGTAACCCAATCGACAGATGGCTCCAAAATTCTCCCGCTGACCTTACCTCTTATCCATCCACCTGTCTTGTCGCGAGAGATCACAAGATTGGCGTCGGCGAGTAGAGGTGGATTTTTCTCGATGTACACCGTCATCAGATACTCGGCGCTGACAGACGTCGATTGCGCGACCGCCGGTGTCCCAGACAGAAAGATCGCACTCGCCAAGACCGCGAACCGCAGGCACGATACGTGGGTCATCGCTTCCTCCTTGCTAGTGTCTGACTTCACCGTTCCCCCGGCCACCATGTCGAGCACGGATCGCGCGCGCTGATCTGGTCATCCGCAGCGCCACCAGATGGCTCCGCTTGTAGGGATGCCCCCGGATCCGCGAACAGTCCGCACAGCGCATGTACCGCTCTAGTTCGTGGACCGGCGTGCACTTCGGTCGCCGCACGATGTCGGCGCAACGGTCTTGCTTCATTACCTGGAGGTCCGCGATGGGCCCAACAGGTGATATTCAAAATGAAAGAGACGACCGCTGGCTGAGCGACCTTATTTTTCGGTCCGCCAACCGCCTAACAGAAACACCCTTCGTGCTTTGCGATTTTGTCCAGCCTGCGATTGGACGTCGGTTAGATCGGCGGCGTACCGCTTCATCATGAGCCTGGCGAGTACCCCTAAGATCAAGAACGGCGTCACATAGATCGCGAACGTCTCGAGCGCCTTCATGGCTACTTCCTCCGCGATTAGACACTAGGACACTACCACCGCTAGACTAGGACGCTAGGGCATAGAAGCAAAAACCCGGCCGCGCATGAGAGCAGATCGGCCATAATCAGAGCCTTTCCTAACGTAAGCAGTCGCCGATCGAATGTCTGTTGAGGGTCAAAAACCCGAACAACTCGCCTTGAGCACAGGTCGTCTGCTGCGTTCCCGAAAGCGGACTTCCCAACCGATGCTTCCATCAGCCCAGCTCGCTGAGCGGCCGCTCACCTCGTTTATCGGCCGACCTGATGCAGTGCTCGGCCAACTCGCGCCTGACCTGATGCACCAAGGCGTCGATCTTGCGGCGGACTATCAAATCGTTCGAGCACCGCGCCGCCATGCCGCTCAGATGCGTGACGACGATCCCGGCCATGCTGTCGATGGCCTCATCAAAATCCTCGCGAGATAGCAGCTCGCCCTTCTTCTCCATCAGGCGCAGTTGCAGCATCTCGGTCTTGGCCGCGACAAGGGCAGCGTCGGCCTCACTGCGCGGCGATTGCCGCCGCTCGCGCCTCAAGTGTCGGATATAGGCAATGCGGCTCTGGTCGAGCGGGAAGCCGTCACCCTGGCGCTGGATCACGCCCTCGGCTTCGAGCTTGTCGATGTAGGCCGGGCTGCAATCGAGGTGCTGCGCCAGTGCCGACGCGCTGACCGTCTCGGACCTTCTGGATCGCGGTCGAGGGATAGGGGCGATGGGCTCGACGGTCTCGGACATCGGCGTCATTCCTGTTGCGTCGCGGCAGAATAGCCGCTCCGCTTTCGGCGGCATAGCCCATGCCTGGACTTGCCGCTGGCCAACCCGGTCGCGCATGACCCAACTCGGACATTCCCCACTGGCAGCCCGCTACGAGCGCCTCTGTGATTGCGCTCGACGAGAATTTCACTGCAATATCCTTGGCCGTGCCCCGCGCTTTCTGCCTCCGAAACCCTTGGATGGAGGATGCTTATGACAACGATATACTTCGAGGATCTGAACGTTGGAGATAGTTGGACGACGGCAGAACTCCTGGTCGAACCAGAAGAAATGCTGGCCTACAATCGCGCGAACGATCCTTGGCCTATTCACGTTGATCCAGAGGCCGCGAGCAAATTGCCGTTCGGTGGGCTGATCGCGAGCGGGGGTTACACAATCAGCTTGATGTATCGGTTGTCCCACGAAGTCGTGAACCAGCCGGATCGGACGTGGGCTTTCTTGGGAGGCTTGGACTGGCACGTCAAGTTCCCTGAACCCGTTCGTGCAGGTGACCGGTTGCACGAGCGCCTCACTATTATTGAGAAGCGCCCATCGAGCAAGCCAGGACGGGGGATCATCAAGGACCGCGTCGAAGTGATCAATGATCGAAAGAGCGTGGTGCTATCAATCGAAGCCACGTTCTTGATAGCCACTCGCCCTCGGGGTGAGTAGGCGGAATTGTTCAGGGCCGTCGGTGGTCACCAATCTGGTGGCCGTGCCGATGTCGCTTCTTGGCCATCGCGACATTTGCCTGCGCTGCGGAAGTTGGTGGTTACAGGAGCATAGAGGACCAAGCCCGAACTTGCCGCTGGTTATAACCCGGTCGCGAACGATCCGGAACGAACATCTGCACGTTTCCCGACTGAGGTGCGCGGGCAAGATGCCTCTGCGACTGGTTACCTCAAAATGGGAATGCACGATCTGTCTTCGCGGCGACTTTCGTGTTGTCCTGAGCGGCAGACAAGCGGTCCATTTGGTCTGCTGTGCGCCGGTAGTTTTCCACGATGCTCACGAGAGCTGCTCGTCTTGACGGTGTTACCATTTCAAATAGCTGTTCGGCCTCATCGGCTTTATCGCGAAATCGCCTCGCTTCTTCAGCATACTTGATCGAGTGCTCGTGGGTCAGGTCTGCCGAGGGATAGATGCCGCGCACCTCCTCCAGCGCAATGCGGGCGTGGCGAGCAGCGTTTGGAGAACCAAGTCCCTCGATTTCCTCCAGTGCCCACGTCAAATACTGCGCAGCAGCCTCTGCGTCAGGATTGCGGCGATGGGTCATGAAGGGCTCCTTGGGGCAGATTTGCACGTTGAGGCAGATGTCAAAAGGATGGACGTGGCATTATGCAAAGTAAAGGTAGTTAGAACGGGCCACCTGCCGCCTCATGGCCCATGCGTCATTTCGCTACACGGCAAACCGTGATCGCTATCGGGGCATAGCGGATTTTCAGGCGAGCCTCCCGCTGTAACTGCAACCACGGAATTTCTCGCACCAGATTTCCACCATGGGTGCGGTCTCGCGTTCCCCGCGAGGGGCTACCCTATCGGGAGGACCCGTGAACGCGGGCGATGGGCGGCACCTCGCCGCGTCGGCAGCATCAGAATGCGCCGCGCATCACGAGCGGCACAGATCCCGAACGTCTGATGACTTCTCCAGACGTCCTGGGATAGCGACGAAGCATCCAACGCTCGGCGATCAGCACCGCGCGACAGGCAACGCAAAGGCAGGAGAGACGCCGCGCGCATCCTTGTGTTCAGGTGGATATTCGGAGCGGCACGAGAGCGTGGCCCAAGGTACCGCCGCGCAGTCGGGCGGCGTCGAAGGTTTGCGACAAATTGGCTTACAATTAACCTCGATCTATTTGCGCCAAGTCAGCAAGCCCACAACCTGTTGACCCGGATAGAGAGGATGGCCTTGCTTCTCGGTGCGAAGTGAAAGGAGGCCAGCGTCGTCGAGCGATGCCGACCGCTTCTGTGTTGTGCCGACCCAGCTTGGCGTCCAAGCGGTGTCCACATTGATCGTAAGCTCAGCTCCTTGGAGTTTGAAAGTACCCGTGTAAGCCATCATCGTGCGAAATAGTTCATCGGGCGCAGCGGATGGCAGACGCGCGCTGCTGGTCAAAACGGCCATCATTCGATTGTCGGCAAACATGATCGAACCTGACGGACTTGGTCCGTAGATGTCTTTCTGCTCGCCATTTTCGAACTCAACTTTTGCGTCAACCAAAGTCCAGCTACCGGTCAATTCCTGCAATGTAGGAACCACTTGCCCCTCCACAGATGAGAGTAACCTTTGGATATATGCGTTGTCTGATAGACGGAGTTACTTGTGCACGCATCGAAATTGACGGGAAGTTAGCGGTTCGGGAAGCTTAGGCAACCCGACGCCAGTGATCAGGGGTCATTGGGACTTGGTGCCTCACCAGCGCAGGCAAGGCCGCCGGACAGGCCGCAGAGCGCGGCCGGGCGACAGCTCCTTTGGCGCCGGGCGAATTCTGCACAGCTTTCAACGCCTTTTGCGGATCGCGACACAAATGTGGAGCGGCCGCCACATACCATTGAAAATACTACTATTTTTGCCTGAAATACTTCCCTGCGCAGTGGTTTTGACGGCTTATGTCGCGCTCTCCCCGGGGAGCGATGCACTATTGCTCCCGTCGCCTTGCGGATGACCGATGCGCGTGCCCGGTTGGGTCGCCACATCACCGCAACGCTTGGCGCACAGGCTCCGGGCGCCAGGACCACACGATTTTGCCGTACGCGAGATCACACCGGTCGTGTGCGCGACGCCTCCGCTCACGGTTGCCCGCCCTGCGAAGCTCTCGCGCCGATGGGACCTGCGTCCACCGCCGCCCGGCCCGCGTTCGTGACGATCGCGATACGCCCCTCTTCCTTGGGCCGGAGTGACGATTTGATACGACAATTCCGAAATTCGGTAAAGTGGAATATTTCGGCTCCCACCTCTTGACCGACAAATCGGGCGTTCTGCCCGTCGGGCACACAAGGGACAGTGGATGTGCCGAGCGAATTGCCGCGCGCAAATGGGTGTTGCGCAAAGCCTGATCCCCATTAAGCTCACTGCAACGACAGGTTTCTGGCGGGACAGGCGCCTTTTACGCCTCAGGTTTGCGATGCTGCGAGAACATTCGGGTGACCTACATGTCCTGCTGGCGGACTTGCCGCCGTCATCCGGGCAAACCCGGCTCGCGCGCGCGTTCGCAATCGCTCTTTCGATCGTGTTCGCCGCGCTGGTCATGTTCGCAGATCAGCGGCTCGCACGTGTGGACGCCTTCATCCCCATCACCCAGACGGCAATTCTCCTCAACGACCTCATTACCGCCGTCCTGCTCTATTCGCAGTTCGCCATCGTCGGCCGGTCGGCGCTCCTGATCCTAGCCAGCGGCTACCTCTTTTCCGCGCTGCTGGTGATCCCGTACATGGCCACCTTTCCCGGCCTGTTTACGGCTACCGGGCTGCTCGGCGCCGGCGTCCAAAGCACGCCGTGGATCTTCTTTCTTTCCCACGCGGGATTGCCGGTGGCCGTCATCCTCTATGCGCTACGGAAAGATCTGAACGAGGGG